>NZ_JAPKNE010000001.1:0-1417583 GCF_026344075.1 Enterobacter nematophilus
CCTGCTGGAGCCTTTTTTGATCAGAACACTTTCTTATACGGCCGCACCGTCACTTTCGCATACACACCCGCCGCAACGTATGGGTCTGCGTCAGCCCAGGCCTGCGCCGCTTCCTGAGATTCAAACTCCGCAATGACCGTGGAGCCAGAAAAACCGGCGGCTCCAGGGTCATTGCTGTCAACAGCAGGCATTGGACCCGCGGTCAGCAAGCGGCCTTCGTCCTGGAGCAGCTGCAGGCGAGCCAGATGGGCAGGGCGAACGGAGAGACGTTTTTCGAGGGAATCAGCGACATCTTCAGAGTAAATCACGTAAAGCACGGTGAAGCTCCTTAAGCGTTATAAAGTGTCAGTTACGTTATGTGAAAGGGCAATTGACTGCAATGTAAAGATAAAAACAACGTTAATCCCCCGATCTGGATGCCCCTTTTTTGACCACTCCAGCGCTTAAATTGCGCCAGAACAAAGTGTCTTATTGAATATGATTGCTATTTGCATTTAAAATCAGGGTTCGGTTTTTTAACGTTGATGATTATGACTTCGATGACCCTTGATTTACCTCGCCGCTTTCCCTGGCCGACGCTGCTTTCCGTCGTGATTCACGGTGCCGTCGTGGCGGGTTTGCTCTACACCTCGGTTCATCAGGTTATTGAAATGCCCGCACCCGCCCAGCCGATCTCGGTAACCATGGTCTCGCCAGCGGATCTCGAACCACCACAGGTTGCGCCGCCACCGCCACAGCCTGTTGCTGAGCCTGAACCGGAACCCGAGCCTGTTCCGGAACCGCCGAAGGAAGCACCGGTGGTAATCCATAAACCTGAACCGAAGCCAAAACCTAAGCCGAAGCCAAAGCCGGTGAAGAAGGTCGAGGAGCGTCCTAAACGTGAAGAACGTCCGGTTGAACCGCGTGCGACCCAGCCGGTCGAGAATGCAGCGCCTTCGCGTCCGGTTATGAATAACAGCGCGCCGGCCGCTAAACCGACGGTTGCCGCACCAGCGGGCCCGCGTGCGTTGAGCCGTAATCAGCCTCAGTATCCGGCGCGAGCTCAGGCCTTACGCATTGAAGGCCGCGTGCGGGTGAAATTTGACGTCACTGCGGATGGCCGCGTTGATAACGTGGAAATCCTGTCTGCTCAACCTTCTAATATGTTTGAGCGCGAAGTGAAGTCGGCGATGCGCAGATGGCGCTACGAACCCGGTAAACCGGGGAGCGGACTGATCGTGAACATTGTTTTCCGCCTGAATGGCGGGGCGCAGATGGAATAAGAAAAGCCTCCGAAAGGAGGCTTTTTTTTGCCCGTCAGTCAGGCTGGCGGAAGCTGACGAGGTTTACCCTCGCTATCGACCGCCACATAAATAAACAGCGCTTCAGTTGCTTTATAGCGCTGCCCAATCGGTTCAGAAGAGACTTTTTTCACCCAGACTTCAATGTTGATGGAGATGGAGGTATTGCCGCGCTTTACGCAGCGGGCGTAACAGCAAACCACATCACCTACCGCAACCGGGCGCAGGAAGGTCATGCCATCCACCCGCACGGTCACCACGCGTCCGTGAGCAATCTCTTTTGCCAGAATTGCGCCGCCCATATCCATCTGCGACATCAGCCAGCCGCCAAAAATATCGCCATTGGCATTGGTGTCAGCGGGCATTGCCAGTGTGCGTAAAACCAGTTCGCCCTGAGGGGCGTTATTTGTTGTCATTGTTTTAACTCGTAACGGAAGACTTCAGGCGGGATGCTACTATGATTTCACAGCGGAGAGAATAGACCAGAACGCCTGTCGAACACGTTCTGGTCAGTCAGCAATCAGTGCTTATCGTCCTGCGGCATGTGGCGATAAATATAAACGCCGCTTAGCAGGGTGAAAATCAGCGTCAGGGCCGTCAGGCCGAAGACCTTAAAGTTGACCCAAATGTTTTGCGGCAGCCAGAAGGCAATATAGATATTGGCAAGACCGCAAAGAATAAAGAACACCGCCCACGCGATATTCAGGCGCGACCAGACTTCCTGAGGCAGCGTCAGCTCTTTGCCGAGCATGCGCTGGATCAGCGGCTTTTTCATCACCCACTGGCTGATGAGCAGCGCACCCGCAAACAGCGCGTAGATCACCGTCACTTTCCACTTGATAAATTCATCATTGTGGAAGAAGAGGGTTAGCCCACCGAATACGGCGACCAGGACGAACGTCACCAGCGCCATTTTTTCAACTTTACGGTAGCGCACCCAGCTGTAGATCAGCACAACCGCTGTCGCAATAATCAGCGCTGTGGTCGCAGCATAAATGTCATACAGCTTATAAAACGCGAAAAAGACAACCAGCGGTAAAAAATCAAGAAACTGCTTCATTCTGTGATTCCATCTTCTCTGTTGAGCCGGGAAGGGGCATCCTCCCGGCATCAGGATTACTGACGAATTAACATATACAGGCGGAACAGATAGACCAGCAGCACCGCTGAAATCAGGTTGCTCAGCGTATTCGCGACCACAGCGCCAACGTTCGGGGTTAATACCGCAAAATTCGGTGCGAACAGGAGCAGAAGCGTTTTTGCCAGCAGCCAGCCGATCACGGCGGGCGCTACCAGACGCATGTTCGCCCATGCCAGCCTGATGCTGCTGCGCATCGCGGTAAAAATCCCCATTTTATCCTGCACAACCATCACCGGAGCAAAGGCGAGCACGATAGACAGTAACACGCCCGGCACCACCACCAGCATAATCCCCATCTGCACCAGCATGGTGGTTAAAAAGATAAGGATAAACAGCTTAGGTAAGACCGGCGCGCTGGCTCCAATCGCCCGTAAGGCGCTGACGCGGTGGCCCGCCGACACCAGCTGAATCATCAGCAGAACGCCACCCGCCAGCACCGCATTACCAATGAGCCCAGAGAAAGTGGATGCGGCAGAAGCCCGCAGCAGAATCTGTTGCTGCTCCGGCGTCATGTTTTGCACCAGTTCAAACAGCCCCACGCTTCCTGCCAGATGGTCGCCCTGGCTCAGGCTGGCAATCTGTTCTTCACTCGGTGAGAACGCATGGCCCAGCACCACAGTGATGAAGGCGCAAAGCAACGCGATCAGTAAAAAGGTAATGAACTGATTGCGGAAAAAATTTCCCGTGTCACGGTAGACAGACTTCGCCGTGATAGACATGCACTCTCCTTGAGTATTGCAGGTGTTAATTAGCCGGCAATTGTACACCGGATGCACCTGCTGTGGCAGCATCAAGGCTTGTATGGAAAAGCATATCTTTGTAAAGCGGCGGTAATCCAAAGCGTGCCCGGGCGCGATTACAGGCTTCATTGACCTGCCCATCTTCGCCCGACATGGCAAATTCCCGGCACGGGCTGGGGCGATCCTCGTAGATAGAACACCGGGTAGATATCCCGGGCTCCCCCTGTAATGCCGCGCAACGGCTCTGCTTTTGGTTGGTGCCGCGCATACAGCGCAAAAAAGGGGTGACTGGCTCAGTGAGATGAACCGGAACGGTACCGCCGCCATCGCTGGCTTCGGCCCAGTAGAAAGAGACTCGAAAATACGCACAACAGGCTCCGCACGTCATGCACGGGTTAACTTCACTCATGGCACACCTGCAAAAAAGAACGCATCAAATCAACTTGTGAGAGCGATAAATTATCCAGCCGCCGGAGGAAGAGCAAGAGGGGGAAAAGGGAAAATTTTGTAACTGTGAAATGGCAAAAATTGACATAGAAACAACTTATTGCTTTTCAAGGCACCACAAAAAATTAACCCAGATCAATGAATGTTAAATTACTGGTTTTAATGTGATCTGTGGCAGATCACTAATTACTCTTTTGTGAGTATATTCTCATCCGCGATTAAAACCACAACGATGGAGCGGATATGAAAAAATTAGCGGTGGCAGCCCTTGTATTAAGCAGTCTCTCTGGCGGCGCGTACGCGCATGAAGCAGGCGAATTCTTTATTCGTGCCGGTTCGGCAACGGTTCGTCCAACTGAAGGTTCTGATAACGTGCTGGGAATGGGCGGTTTTAACGTCAGTAACAACACCCAGTTAGGTTTAACATTCACCTGGATGGCGACGGACAACGTTGGTGTTGAGCTTCTGGCGGCAACACCGTTCCGTCACCGGGTCGGTCTTGGGGCAACCGGTGACATCGCCACGGTTCACCATTTACCCCCCACGCTGATGGCGCAATGGTACTTCGGCGACTCAAGCAGCAAGGTGCGTCCCTATATTGGCGCGGGTGTGAACTACACCACCTTCTTCGATGAGAAATTCAACGATACCGGTAAAGAGGCTGGTCTCTCCGATCTCAGCCTGAAAGACTCGTGGGGTATGGCTGGGCAGGTTGGTCTGGACTATCTGATTAACCGTGACTGGCTGATCAACGCCTCGGTCTGGTATATGGACATTGATACGGACGTACGCTTCAAGGCGGGCGGTGAGCAGCAAAGCATCAATACTCGCCTGGATCCGTGGGTGTTCATGTTCTCTGCGGGTTATCGTTTCTGATTCTGTGTGTTCAATGCGCCCCCGAGGGGCGCATTTCATATTACTTCTGAATCAAATAGCGAATGGTTGGCCCGTCCTGCTGGGTATCCAGCACCGTATAACCGTGGTTTTTCGCATCCAGCGGAATGTTGTTGATGGATTGCGGACAATCGCTCACCACCTCCAGTATTTCACCTTTTTTCAGCTGCGGCAGCGCCTCAAGCGTGGCAACCGCAGGATACGGGCAGGGCTCACCGACCATATCCAGACGATAATCTGGGACGATCTCTTTCATGCAGCGTTCTCCTGCGTTTCAGTGTTGACGGCGGCACGGCGGAAGAAGCGTTTTTCCTGCGCGACAACCAGTAAAAAAGCGATCAGCAGCAGGGCATAAGTCACCAGCAGGCCGCCGAGAGGGCCGAAAGTGTTTAGCAGGTTGACCTTATCCCAGTTTGTGGCAAGTACCGGAGAGACGTCGTCCCAGTAGTACGCCAGAATGGTTGAGCCGATGACGTTACCCAGCCCGACCCACCAGTAGTGCACCTGTCCCTCAACCGCGCGGTACATCCAGCCGGTTTCACACCCGCCCGCCAGCACAATCCCGAAGCCAAACAGCAGGCCGCCAATCACCGCGTTTGGGCCAGCCCACATGATCTTTGGTTCAACACCGAGCTGAACGTAGCTGAAGATGCCGATAGCGCTCACCGCCATACCGGCAATGATTGCCTTCGCCATCATCGTCCGTCCGGTGATCCACATATCGCGAAACGCGGAGGTAAAGCAGATCTGCGCGCGTTCGATCAGCAGGCCAAAGCCGACGCCAAATAACATCGCCAGGCCAAGCTTCGGCTGATTCATCGCCGTGCAAATGGCCCACGCGACCATGGCAAAAAAGACCAGCATACCCAGGCGGAAACGACGCTTTGCCTGGTCCGGCTTCTGGGTTAGCGGGGACGCCGCGCTGACTTTCGTCATTTTCACCGGGATGCGGAACAGCGGCAGCAGGGTGAATTTTGCTCCGAAGTAAGAGCCAATCGCGGTGGCCACGGCAAAAAACCAGGCATGAAGGGAGAACTGAGGGATCCCCGTAAAGAACGCGGCCAGATTACAGCCCATCGCCAGGCGGGCACCAAACCCGGCAATCATACCACCTGCTACCGCCTGCATGATGCGAATACGGCTTTTGGGCATGCGCAGCTTAACGTTGTTTGCCCACAGCGCCGCGGCGAAGCAGCCGCCGAACATGCCGACGATCATCATCCCGTCGATGCGGGTAAGCGGAGTACCGTCCAGGTGAATGAGTTTGAAGTAGCCCCACTCTTCGGTATGCACGCCTGCAAGCTGCAGCAGCTGACCACCCCAGCGGGTAAACTCGCCGGTGACGGCCCAGAAGGTGCCGGTGATGCCAAAATAATAAGTAGAGAGAATGCCTGCCGCGATGACGGCCGGAACAGGTGACCAGAACTTAACCAGGTAAGTCTGTTTGAAGTATTGCCATGACATGAATAAACCTCTGAACTCAGAAGGATTAGTGCTAAAAAGAGTCCAGATCATACGCTTACGCGAAAGTTTGAAAAGCTATTCACACCGAAAATATCGACGGGATCAATTTTGACGTAATCCTTTGTAGAGGATGGAGAAGGAGGAGTAACCGTCTGGCAGGGGTGCCAGACGGTGGAAAGATTATGCTTTCCGCGTCGCCGCTTTCATTGCGGTCACAAACGCTTTCAGCTCGGCCAGCATCTGCTCGGGCTTGTCCAGGTTCTTTTCGATGATCTTCACAATCGCGGAGCCGGAGATGGCTCCTGCCGCCTTCGCGTCAATCGCTGCGGTGACCTGATCCGGAGAGGAGATCCCGAAGCCCTGCAGCGGAGGCGCGGCATGGTATTCGGCCAGCTTTTCCACCAGATGATGCAGCGGCAGTGCGGCTTTATTCTCGGCGCCGGTCACGCCCGCGCGGGAAAGCAGATAGGTATACCCGCGTCCGTAAGAGGCTATCTGGCGCAGCAGTTCGTCATCGGCGTTCGGTGGGCAGATGAAGATCGGCGCGACGTTGTGGCGCATCGCCGCCTGGCGGAACGGCGCAGACTCTTCAACGGGCACGTCTGCTACCAGCACCGAGTCGACGCCCACGCGCGCGCACTCGGCGTAGAACTCGTCAACACCGCGGTTAAACACCAGGTTGGCGTACATTAGCAGGCCAATCGGAATGGTCGGGTGCTTCTGGCGGATCGCCGCCAGCATCTCAAAGCACTGGGTTGGGGTCACCCCTGCGGCAAACGCGCGCAGGGTGGCGTTCTGGATGGTCGGGCCATCCGCCAGCGGATCGGAGAACGGAATGCCCAGCTCCAGCGCGTCGGCGCCGGCTTCAATCAAGGCGTCGATAATCTTCAGAGACTGCTCCGGGCCAGGGTCGCCCAGCGTAACGAAGGGAACGAACGCGCCTTCCTGGCGGGATTTCAGTTCAGCAAATGCATTATCGTAGCGTTCCATCAGATTTCCCCTCGTGCTTTCAGAATATCGTGAACGGTGAAGATATCTTTGTCACCGCGACCGGAAAGGTTAACCACCAGCAACTGCTCTTTTTCCGGGTTCTCTTTCATCATTTTCAGCGCGTGCGCCAGCGCGTGTGAAGACTCCAGCGCCGGGATGATCCCTTCGCTGCGGCACAGCGTTTTGAAGGCTTCCAGCGCTTCATCATCAGTAATAGAGACATAGTCCGCGCGCCCGGTGCTGTTCAGGAACGCGTGCTGTGGCCCAACGGACGGGAAGTCCAGTCCGGCAGAAATTGAGTAAGACTCTTCAATCTGCCCTTCATCGGTCTGCATCATCGGGGCTTTCATGCCGAAGTAGATCCCCACGCGGCCATGCTTCAGCGGCGCGCCGTGCTCGCCGGTTTCAATCCCATGGCCGGCAGGCTCGACGCCAATCAACCCTACGCGGGTTTCGTCGATAAAATCGGCAAACATGCCGATGGCGTTAGACCCGCCGCCGACGCAGGCAATCACCGCATCCGGCAGACGACCCTCTTTTTCAAGGATTTGCGCTTTGGTCTCTTCACCGATCATGCGCTGGAATTCGCGCACGATGGTCGGGAACGGGTGAGGGCCCGCCGCGGTGCCGAGCATATAGTGCGCGGTTTCGTAGCTGCCGGACCAGTCGCGCAGCGCTTCGTTACAGGCATCCTTCAGCGTCGCGGAGCCGCTGTGCACCGGGATCACTTCCGCACCCATCAGGCGCATACGGAAGACGTTAGGCGACTGACGCTCAACGTCTTTCGCGCCCATGTAGATGCGGCACTTCAGGCCGAGCAGGGCGCTGGCGAGCGCAGAAGCCACGCCGTGCTGTCCCGCGCCGGTTTCGGCGATGATTTCGGTTTTACCCATACGCTTAGCGAGCAGCGCCTGGCCCAGCACCTGGTTAGTTTTATGCGCGCCGCCGTGCAGCAGGTCTTCACGCTTCAGATACAGCGTGGTTTTGGTGCCTTCGGTCAGGTTGCGGCATTTGGTCAGCGCGGTTGGACGCCCGGCGTAGTTCTTCAGCAGGTCGGTAAACTCCGCCTGAAACGCCGGGTCTTTCTGCGCGCTCACGAACGCTTCTTCCAGCTGGCGCAGCGCGGGCATAAGGATTTGCGGAACGTACATCCCGCCGAACTCACCAAAATACGGGTTAAGTAATGTCGTCATCTTCTCTTCCTTAATATGCACGCAGAGTTTTAAACACCGAGGCCAGCTTGCTGGCATCTTTGATACCCGGTTGCGACTCTACGCCTGAATTGAAATCGAGGCCTGCGCAGCCGGTTTTCGCGGCTTCCACACAGTTATCCGGGCTTAGTCCGCCCGCCAGCAGGACGTTGTCCAGCTTTTCGCCGTTCAGCAGCGACCAGTCAAAACGTTGTCCGGTGCCGCCCTGACCGTTGTCGAGCACGTATTTGTCGACGTGGTTAAGGTTACGTGCAGGCAGGGTGCTGCCCACGCTTTGTGCTTTCCAGATCTGAACCTGCGGTGCCAGCGCGTCGCGCAGGGCATTGATATACGCCTGATCTTCTTCGCCATGGAGCTGAACGGCACTCAGGGATAACGCGTCGGCTTTTGCCACAACGTCCGCGATATCCGCATTGCGGAACACGCCAACGTAGCTCAGCGGGGCCGCCGCGATTACCCTGCGGGCCTGTTCCTCATTGACTGCGCGAGGAGAGGAGTCAACGAAGATCAAACCGCCATAGATTGCGCCAGCCTCATATGCGGCCAGCGCGTCCTGTTCGCGGGTTAAGCCGCAGACTTTGTTTTCGCCCAGCAGCACGCGACGCACCGCTGCATTGAGGTCGTCATGCTCCATCATGGCGGAGCCAATCAGGAAACCGTTGGCAAAGTGGCTCAGCTCGCGCACCTGGGCGTAGCTGTTAATGCCGGATTCGCTGATCACCGTGACGCCAGAACCCAGACGCGGCGCAAGCTGACGCGTGCGGTTCAGGTCAATCGACAGGTCGCGAAGATCGCGGTTATTGATGCCGACCACTTTGGCTTCCAGCGCAATAGCGCGCTCGAGCTCTTCTTCGTTACTCACTTCGGTCAGCACGCCCATTTTCAGGCTGTGCGCCACGGCAGACAGCTGGCGATACTGCTCGTCGTTCAGCACCGAGAGCATCAGCAGGCAGGCGTCAGCCTTGTAGAAACGCGCCAGCCAGATCTGATACGGGTCGATAATAAAGTCTTTGCACAGGATCGGCTGCGGCGCGATGCCGCTGACGATCGGCAGAAAATCGAAGCTGCCCTGGAAATATTTCTCATCCGTCAGCACTGAGATGGCCGACGCATGATGCTTATAAATACCGGCGATGCGCGCCGGGTCGAAATCGTCACGAATAACGCCTTTTGAGGGAGACGCCTTTTTGCACTCCAGAATAAAGGCGGTGCGGGCACCCTGCAGAGCATCATAGAAACGACGGCTGCTTGGGACGACGTCATTCTGGAAACTGGCAAGCGGCTGCTCTGCTTTGCGTGCTTCCACCCAGATGGCCTTATCGGCGACGATTTTCGCTAAAACGGTCTGCATTCTTTACCCTCTTGCCGCAAGTGCGGTAACGCGATCGTAAGCTGCACCGGAGCGCAGTACATCCAGAACTTTTTGAGCATTGGCCTTCAGGTCTTCCTCACCGTGCAAACGCATCAGCATGGCGACGTTGGCAGCCACGGCGGCCTCATGAGCGGCCTCACCTTTACCTTGTAGTAAGCGCGTCAGAATGTCACGGTTTTCTTCCGGCGTACCGCCTGCCAGCGCTTCCTGACGGTACGGCGTTAAGCCGAAATCAGACGCCTCAAGCTGATAGCTGAGCACTTCACCATCGTTAAGCTCGGCCACCAGCGTTGGCGCATGCAGCGAAACTTCATCCATTCCGCCGCTGTGCACCACGGCGGCGCGTTTGTAACCCAGCACGCGCAGCGTCTCGGCAATCGGCAGCACCAGCTCAGGGCTGTAAACGCCAATTAATGCCAGCGGCGGATGGGCCGGGTTGATCAGCGGGCCGAGCACGTTAAACAGCGTGCGGGTTTTAAGCTGCTGGCGAACCGGCATCGCGTGGCGGAAACCGGTGTGATATTTCGGCGCAAACAGGAAGCAAACGCCCAGATCGTCCAGCGCTTCGCGTGAACGCTCGGCATTCATCTCCAGGTTGATGCCAAACGCGGCCAGCAGATCGGACGATCCGGAACGGCTGGAGACGCTGCGGTTACCGTGTTTCGCTACCTTTAAACCACACGCCGCCGCCACAAACGCGCTGGCGGTAGAAATATTGATACTGTTGCTGCCGTCACCGCCGGTACCCACGATATCGGCAAACTGATAGTCAGGGCGCGGGAACGGGGCGGCATTCTCCAGCAGGGCGGTGGCGGCACCGGCGATCTCCTGCGGGCTTTCACCGCGCACCTTCATGCTGACCAGCGCAGCCGCCAGCTGTTCAGGCTTCAGCTCGCCGCGCACCACGGCGGAGAAGAGCTGGTGGCTCTCCTGCTGGCTCAGGGTCTGCGCCTGATACAGTTTTTCCAGAATTGGCTGCAGGGTATTGGTCTGCTCCAGCTTCTGTAACGCCCAGTCAAGGGTCTGCTCCAGCAGGCGGGCGCCGTTGGAGGTCAAAATAGATTCCGGGTGGAACTGCATCCCGCAGACGCGATCCGCATCGTGGCGTACCGCCATCACCATCCCTTCAAACGAGGCGTTGATGGTCAGCCCGGCCGGAATGTTGCTGCCGACGAGCGAATGATAGCGCGCGACCGGGAGCGGATTCGGCAGCCCGGCAAACATTGCCTGGCCGTCATGTTCAATGCTGGAGGCTTTACCGTGCAGGATCTCGCCCGCCTGGCCGACGTAACCGCCGTAGGCTTCCACGATCGCCTGGTGACCAAGGCAGATACCGATAATCGGCAGCTTGCCGCGCATGCGGGTCAGCAGCTCGGGCATACAGCCCGCTTCGCTCGGCGCGCCCGGCCCCGGGGAGAGCATCAGCACCGGGTTTTGCATGGTCGCCAGACGGTCAATCAGGGTCTGAGCCGGAACGTGGTTGCGGTAGATAACGACGTTATGGCCATTCGCACGCAGCTGGTCTGCCAGGTTATAGGTAAAGGAGTCGATATTATCGAGCAGCAGAATGTCAGCCATCAGAAAATCTCCTGTGCGTGGTGTGCGGTAGCGATGGCGCGCAATACCGCGCGTGCTTTACTGCGGGTTTCGTCAGCTTCAGACTGCGGAACAGAGTCGAGAACAATCCCGGCGCCGGCCTGAACGGTGGCAATACCGTCTTCGACGTAGGCGGAGCGGATCACGATGCAGGTATCGAGGTCGCCGTGGGCGGTGAAGTAACCCACCGCGCCGCCGTAGCTGCCGCGACGACGTCCTTCCGCTTCGGCGATAAGCTGCATGGCACGCACCTTCGGCGCGCCGCTCAGGGTGCCCATGTTCATACAGGCGCGGTAGGCGTGCAGCACGTCGAGGTCGCTGCGCAGTTCACCCACCACGCGGGAGACCAGGTGCATCACGAAGGAGTAGCGGTCAACTTTGGTCAGATCCGCTACGTAGCGGCTGCCCGGAGTGCAAATGCGCGCCAGGTCGTTACGCGCCAGGTCAACCAGCATCAGGTGCTCGGAGAGCTCCTTGTGGTCGGTCCGCATTTCCAGCTCGATGCGGCTGTCCAGATCGCGGTCCAGCGAGCCATCGGCGCGACGGCCGCGTGGACGGGTGCCTGCAATCGGGTAGATCTCAATCTGGCGGCTGGTGGCGTCGTACTTCAGCGAGCTTTCCGGCGAGGCGCCGAACAGCGTGAAATCATTGTCCTGCATAAAGAACATATACGGGCTTGGGTTGCTCTTCTTCAGCACGTCGTAAGCCGCCAGCGGCGACGGGCAGGGCAGAGAGAAGCGGCGGGAAGGCACAACCTGGAAAATCTCCCCGGCGCGAATGGCTTTTTGCATCTGGCGAACCACGGCGCCGTATTGATCGTCGGTCTGATTTACCTCACAGGTCATCTTCTCGACGAGCTGTACCGGCAGCGCAGGCGGCGCTTCCGTCATCTGCTGCTGGAGCTGAGCGATGCGATGCTCCAGACGGTTTTTCTCGGACGCAGACGGGGTGAACAGGCTTGTCTGAATGCGGGTATATTTTTTCTGATGGTCGATCACCAGCAGGGTTTCGGCCAGGTAGAAACAGTAGTCCGGGCAGCGGTTGCCCTGCTCGGTTTCCGGCAAATCTTCAAAACCGGCGACCAGGTCGTAAGCAAACAGCCCGCCGAAGAACATTGCTTCGCGCTCATCTTCCGGCACGGTGACAAGATTTTGCAGCAGGCGGAAGGCATCGAACACGGACAGCGAGCAGAGGCGCGCGTCTTCGTCCAGCAGCTGGCTTACCGGCGGGAAATGCAGAATTCGCAGGTCAGGGTGACGCTCATTGTCGATGCCCGCGGGCAGAGCCGCATCCAGCAGCGGTAGGAGCGATGCGCCATTGTCAGAAAGTGCCTTAATAGTGACAGTGTCACCTAACGCGATAATGCGCAGCGCGCTGTCGACCAGCAGCAGGCTTTTCAGATCGTCCTTGCTGTCGATATCCGCAGACTCCAGCAGCAGCGTCGCCGGACGCGCGCCGCACACCTGATGAAACAGCGCGGTCGGGTTGTGGCGATAGGCCGCCTCGCAGGTCAGCAGTTCGAGATGGGGTTTGGCTGTTTGCATGTTGTTGTTCTCATTTATTCTGTTCAAAAAAAAGCCCGCTGGGTAGCGGGCGGGTATCTGTTTGCATTTCGCAGACGCGTGACACTGCCCGAAGATCAGGAAGTGCGCCACCAGCCGTGCAGAGTGAAATGTGCCGTCATTTTCAGATACCTTTCTCGTGTGAACTTGCGTACTAGTTAACTAGTTCGATGGCGTATTGTCAACCCTTGATTTCAGAATTTCACGTTAAGTCGGTATCATGACGGTTTCGGATGTCTTCAACCTGTTATGGGAAGTGCTTTGAGCGATACCACCTACGCGATTATTTATGATTTACACAGCCATACTCAGGCCTCTGATGGCCTGCTGACGCCCGAAGCCCTGGTTCATCGCGCGGTTGAAATGCGTGTCGGCACGCTGGCGATAACCGATCACGATACCATCGACGCCATTCCGGCAGCGCGCGCCGAGATTGCCCGCAGCGGACTGGCGCTGCATCTGGTGCCCGGCGTCGAGATATCGACCGTCTGGGAAAACCATGAGATTCATATCGTTGGCCTGAACATTGATATAGAACATCCGGCACTTCTTGCCTTTTTGCAAGAACAAAAAACGCGCCGCAACCAGCGCGCGGAGATGATCGGCGAGCGTCTGGAGAAGGCGCATATTCCGGGCGCGCTGGAAGGGGCGCAAAAGCTGGCGAACGGCGGGGCGGTCACCCGCGGTCATTTCGCCCGTTTTCTGGTCGACGCGGGCAAAGCGACGACCATGGCGGATGTCTTTAAAAAATATCTGGCGCGCGGGAAAACCGGATACGTTCCGCCACAGTGGTGTACAATAAAACAAGCTATTGATGTGATTCATCATTCTGGCGGTAAGGCCGTGCTGGCCCATCCGGGACGGTATAATCTTTCTGCTAAATGGCTGAAAAGACTGCTGGCGCACTTTGCCGAATGCGGTGGCGAGGCGATGGAAGTCGCCCAGTGTCAGCAGGCGCCCAACGAGCGCGCGCAGCTCGCGACTTACGCCCGCCAGTTTGGCCTGCTTGGGTCACAGGGTTCTGATTTCCATCAGCCCTGCGCGTGGATCGAACTCGGGCGCAAGCTCTGGCTACCCGCTGGCGTTGAGCCGGTCTGGCAGCTCTGGGAGCAGCCGCAGCAAATTGAAGAGAGGGAAGTATGAGTCAGTTTTTCTATATCCATCCGGATAACCCGCAGCCACGTCTGATTAACCAGGCCGTGGAGATCGTCCGCAAAGGCGGCGTGATAGTCTACCCGACCGATTCCGGCTACGCGCTGGGCTGTAAAATTGAAGATAAAGGGGCGATGGAGCGAATCTGTCGCATTCGCCAGCTGCCGGACGGCCATAACTTCACCCTGATGTGCCGCGATCTCTCTGAGCTGTCGACCTATGCTTATGTGGATAACGTGGCGTTTCGCCTGATCAAGAACAACACGCCGGGCAACTACACCTTCATCCTGAAAGGGACGAAAGAGGTGCCGCGCCGTCTGTTGCAGGAAAAGCGTAAAACCATCGGGATGCGCGTGCCGTCGAACCCGATTGCCCAGGCGCTGCTGGAAACTCTCGGCGAACCGATGCTCTCGACCTCACTGATGCTGCCGGGAAGCGAATTTACCGAGTCCGATCCGGAGGAGATTAAAGATCGTCTGGAGAAGGTGGTGGAGCTGATTATTCACGGCGGCTATCTCGGCCAGCAGCCGACCACCGTGGTGGATCTGACTGAAGATGCGCCGGAAGTGATTCGCGAAGGCGTGGGTGATGTAAAGCCTTTCTTGTAGAGGTGTAAGCAGATATACTACGCGGCCATCAAAGCAGGGCTTGGCCCTGTTTTTGACCTGATTCGACGCCTGTGAAGGCGCGCAAGTATAGTAAAAGACCACCTTCTAAGAAGGTGGTCTTTTACTATACTTGCCGTTAAATGAATGATGGTAAATAGAAAATTACCAACATCATGAATAGAAAAACAATGCCAACGATAGAAAGTCGCACTTTTACACGTAACCAATCGGTATACTGATTAGGAAGTTCTTTAATGAATCGTATTTGTTCATTATCCATTCCTCGTGTATGGAATGAGTTTTCTTTAAAGTATAATGCTTTAATAAAGAATGCGTCACGCATAAACGAGAAAAGGAACCCCCCATCCTGATAAATTAAAACCTCTGCTGGTCTTGCTCCAAACTTTTTAATAAATAGCGAGCAGAGAGTAATGAATTTATTTTTCGAAATGCGATCGTAAATAATGGAAATAATCCCCGTAAGTATTAGGCATAGACACAATACCAATCCAATCGAATTTCGATGCATAATTATTAAATTAATTACCGAAAATTTCATATAGCTGTTCTCCACCCCATTCACCGAATGTGCCACCTGCACTACTACCGACATAACCTAAACCAGCCCCAGCGATCACAGAGCAAGCAAGCCCTCCGACACCAGCAGTACCAACACCGATAGCGATACAAAGAGGTATTGCTAAATAGCCACCAGCAACACCAACCCCCGTACCTACAGCAAAGCTACCAATCTCAGTATACTTTTTCTTAGTACATTCAGCTTCGCGGCCAACAGAACACGCCTCATGAATTTCGTTAAGAGAATGGAGTCCGCTAAAACCAATGCCTAAATAACCAGTATAACGCATTGCTTTTACGTATTTAGCTGCCCGTTCTATGTGGGTAGCATAACCTTCAATGTCACTGATCCCCGTTTCATTCCATTTGTGGGTAATAGAGCTACTGGACAGGCCGAGTGCATTTTTTATTTTGGTATACTCTCCGAATTTCATAGCCTTATTCAGGAAGTTGACTTTGAGTATGGATTCAAGCTCTTTAAACAACTGGCTACGTCTGACATAAAATTGTTCTCCAATCAATGAGCCTCTTGTTATGTAGGTATTCTTATACGTTTCTTGAATCTCGTTGAGTATTTTTTCGATACTCTCAAAGTATTTTCCAACAGGATCAGCCGCGAGGCCAATTCCAGTATCAGCGTAGCTGGTGAAATTAGCTATGGTAGCGTAGTGTTTATGCAGGAAATTAGCTTCCTGGATTGTCAGCGGTTCTAACGCCGCATCAACTCGGGCTTTCGCGGCTTTCATGTGAGCGATCTGCTCGTCGTCCTGTTTTTCTGGATCAACCAGAAGCATAATCGAACCAGCTTTGTATCTTTCATCCGGGCCGTTCAGCGTAGAGAATAGCTCTTTTGTTCCTGCTGGCGGGGTGCCTGTGAATAACAGACGTTGCCAGGCTTCTGTAGTACCGCCGTAGGGGAGAACGGCAAAACCTGCGTCAATGCCTGTTTTCTTTTTCGCCGTCTGGGCGTGTTGCTCTGGCTCTGGTTCTGAGTATGCGTTTGAAGTGAGTGAGGCGGATAGTGGAAGCACTGCCGCTAAGCCTACATTTCTGAATGCCTTTGGTTCTTCTTTTTCATACATGGGGTAAGCATTGGAAGGACGTATTTTTGCCTTACAAGGGCATGAACTATAGCTATCGAGCGACCCTGCTACACGTTTGTCATCTGCACCATCCGTAAAAATTGAGATCCCGCCGATAATCTTGTATGTGTTGCCATCTTTGCCACAGGTTACAGGATCACCTTCTTTCGCTATCGGTTTACCGAAGGCAATACCCAGTGCGGAACCTACAACTATCCTTCCTCCGCATGAAGTTCTGTCCCCTTGACATAAAACAATACCTGTCGCCATAGCTCCCTCTATCTGTTATGGAAATAATCACGGAGGTCATATTACAAGCAATAACCACATGAACAACAAGAATTTGACCTAAGTGAAACTTCGTTTCGTAACAACCAGTAAAGGAGGTTAGTGCTCCACGAATGTCCTGGTGTATTTGCACTGTTCGGATGGTCTGATCGTCACTGTTTCTGTATAATTTTCGTTGCTATAAATGCAGACCTTTGCGTTGTCTGTCTCCTACTCGTCACTAAGAATTAAGGTTATGCGCCCAGCGTGGGTAAGGACTGGCACTAATTGAGCACGGTCTTAGCTAAAGCGATGTTGTATGCAGAACGCTTGTAGATGGCATTTCCGCCAGCTTTGCGGAAGCTGTGCGCCGATACAGTGCCATGAATGCCGATAGCTTTAGCGGCTTCTGCAATCTAGCAGGTAAAACAGACACTTGCATTTGGCGATTCAGCTCATATCAAGTGCAGCACCTACTTGATTCGCAAGGGGTAAATCATCCTTGGAAAGTTCAAGTTTCTTCATGTGAAGACTTGCAAGCACTTCGTTTGCTGTCTGAGTGCTACCATTCACCATGCGTTGGAATTGAGCTTCCGAATAGCCTTGTGCGGCTCCAACCGTATCAGAAGCAGATAATGGAGAATCAGGATTTATGTTTCTGTGCAACTGTCCTAACTCCGGCAGACGCTCCACCTCTGCAATATCTCTTTCGAGTGCTTGTAGAAGATAGTTGTCAAAGTCCTGCTTAGTGGCGACTCGGTAGCCTTGCATTTTGCGTTTGAACTCTTCGAGGCTAATCGTTCCATTCTGCACAAGGGGAATGAAAGGGCGGATCTGATTCATGATCACTTCTGCTTGCTTTCGGCTATCAGTACCGAGACTCAGACGCACAAAACTTGTTGAATCATTTAGTCTAAAGTTAGTGTAGTATGTGCGCCCACGAATCATTGTGTGTGACAGCTTGTGTGAAACGTTGTTTGCCATGCTGTGTACCATGAAATAGTTACAGATCAGTGAGTTAAATTATTATTGATGCTAACTCGTTGTTTTTGAAAGTATACCAGACGCCTGTGAAGGCGACACCTGAGGAAGCTCAATGAGCGAGAAGTTACAGAAAGTGCTGGCGCGCGCCGGCCACGGTTCACGCCGTGAAATCGAAGCCATTATTGAAGCGGGTCGCGTGAGTGTGGACGGTAAAATCGCCACGCTGGGTGACCGCGTTGAAATCGTACCGGGGCTTAAGATCCGCATTGACGGTCATCTTATCTCCGTGAAAGAGTCTGCGGAACAGATCTGCCGCGTGCTGGCCTACTACAAGCCGGAAGGCGAGCTGTGTACCCGCAACGACCCGGAAGGTCGTCCAACGGTGTTTGATCGTCTGCCAAAACTGCGCGGCGCCCGCTGGATTGCCGTGGGCCGTCTGGACGTGAACACCTGCGGTCTGCTGCTGTTCACCACCGATGGTGAACTGGCAAACCGTTTGATGCACCCAAGCCGTGAAGTTGAGCGTGAGTACGCCGTTCGCGTCTTCGGCCAGGTTGATGAAAACAAATTGCGCGATCTGTCGCGTGGCGTGCAGCTGGAAGACGGCCCTGCGGCGTTCAAAACCATCAAATTTACCGGTGGTGAAGGGATTAACCAGTGGTACAACGTGACCCTGACCGAAGGACGTAACCGCGAGGTGCGCCGTCTGTGGGAAGCAGTAGGCGTGCAGGTTAGCCGCCTGATTCGCGTTCGCTACGGCGACATTCTGCTGCCGAAAGGTCTGCCGCGCGGTGGTTATACCGAGCTGGATCTTACCCAGACTAACTACCTGCGCGAGCTGGTTGGCCTGACGCCGGAAACCACCTCTAAAGTGGCGGTGGAAAAAGATCGTCGTCGTATGAAGGCGAATCAGATCCGTCGTGCGGTGAAACGCCACAGCCAGGTGAACAGCAATCGTCGCTCTGGCAGCCGGAATAACAACGGTTAATTTAAAAAGCCCGGTGAACGCACCGGGCTTTTTTCTTTAGTAATCAATGCCAATTTGTGCTTTGATGCCAGCATCAAACGCATGCTTGACCGGACGCAGCTCGCTGACGGTATCTGCCAGCTCCAGAATCTCCCGATGACACCCGCGACCTGTAATGATAACCGTCTGGTGCGCAGGGCGGTTCTGCAGTGCATTCAGCACCTCCTCCAGCGGCAGGTAGTCGTAGGCGACCATATAGGTGATCTCATCCAGTAGCACCATATTTAACGCCGGGTCAGCCAGCATTCTTTTGGCGTGCTCCCAGACGGCAAGGCAGGCTGCGGTATCGGTTTCCCGGTTCTGCGTATCCCACGTAAACCCGGTCGCCATCACCTGAAACTCAACGCCGTGCGGTTCAAGCAAATTACGCTCACCGTTGGGCCATTCCCCTTTGATAAACTGGATGACCCCCACTTTTTGTCCGTGGCCGACGGCGCGCGTAGCGGTGCCAAACGCAGCAGTGGTTTTGCCTTTACCATTGCCGGTAAAGACGATGACGATCCCACGTTCGTCCTGGGCTGCCGCGACGCGCGCGTCAACCTGTTCCTTCAGACGCTGCTGGCGCTGCTGATGACGCTCTTCACTCATTGCGAAATCCCCGGTTTGCGGCCCGGCTGGGCGTCAAAGGTCATTCCGGTTTTGCGGCGGCTGTCGTCGCCCATCAGCCAGAGATAGAGCGGCATAATGTCTGCCGGGGTTTTCAGCTTCAGCGGATCTTCCGTCGGGAAGGCGCTGGCGCGCATGCTGGTGCGCGTACCGCCCGGGTTAATACAGTTTACGCGCAGATGGCGGCTCTGATACTCCTCCGCCAGCACCTGCATCATGCCCTCGGTCGCGAATTTTGAGACAGCATACGCTCCCCAGTTTGCGCGTCCCTCACGGCCTACGCTGGAAGAGGTGAAGACCAGAGACCCTGACTCGGATTTGAGTAATAAAGGAAGCAAGGCCTGCGTGAGGAAAAAAGTACCGTTAACGTTAACCTGCATCACCTGCTGCCAGATATCAGGATCCTGTTCATCCATTGGACGCACTTCACCTAACAAACCGGCGTTGTGCAGCACGCCGTCCAGACGTGAGTAGTGGGTACTGATACGGCGAGCAAGTTCCTGGCACAGCGCTGGTGTGTATGTCAGCAAATCGAGCGTGTACCAGGGGGCAGGTGTCCCGCCTGCGGCTTCAATTTCATGAGCAACCCTCTTGAGCTTTTCTTCGTTGCGCCCAATAAGAATCACGCTTGCGCCATACTCAGCGTACGTCAGGGCCGCTTCGCGACCAATACCATCGCTGGCGCCGGTGACAAGAATGATTCGGTTCTGCAGCAGGTTTTTTTGCGGTTGATAATGCACGGTGACTCCTCAGGCGCACGGTGTCTCAATCACGCCTTTATAATGACTTTTCGGCTTTATGCCCGAATTAGCGTGAGAATTCAATCAGTCTACAGGACGCATTGCTGCAAAATTAACAATTTGCAAATATTTAAACCGCAGCGCGGGGATTCCTGAAGACGGCTCGCAGAGGTAATGTCACGGGCGAGACGCAGGGGCAGGGCTGTTGTACACTGCCGTGAAAGATTCGTGGTTAAATCAAGGTGGAACGCGTGGAATTACTTTCTCAATATGGGTTGTTTTTGGCCAAAATCGCGACGGTGGTGATTGCCATTGCCGTGGTTGCCGTTCTGATTGTCAACCTGACGCAGCGCAAGCGTCAGCGTGGGGAATTACGCATCACCCGCCTGAGCGAGCAATATAAAGAGATGCAGGAAGAGATGTCCCTCTCGCTGCTCGATAGCCATCAGCAGAAGCTGTGGCTGAAAGCCCAGAAGAAAAAACACAAGCAGGAAGCCAAAGCCGCGAAGGCGAAGGCAAAGCTCGCGACGCCGCAGGGGGACGCAAAACCCCGCGTCTATGTGCTCGATTTCAAAGGCAGCATGGATGCGCATGAAGTCGCCTCGCTGCGCGAAGAGGTGACTGCGGTTCTAGCCGTGGCAACGCCGCAGGATCAGGTCGTGGTGCGTCTTGAGAGTCCGGGCGGGGTGGTGCACGGTTACGGGCTGGCCGCCTCACAGCTGCAGCGCCTGCGCGAGAAGCAGATCCCGCTTACCGTGGCGGTAGATAAAGTCGCGGCGAGCGGCGGCTATATGATGGCCTGCGTGGCGGACAAAATCGTTGCGGCGCCGTTTTCCATCATTGGTTCCATTGGCGTGGTCGCACAGATCCCTAACTTCAACCGCTTCCTGAAAAATAAAGAGATCGATATCGAACTTCACACGGCGGGTCAGTACAAACGCACCCTGACGCTGCTGGGGGAAAACACGGAAGAGGGGCGCCAGAAATTCCGTGAAGATCTGAATGAAACTCACCATCTCTTTAAAGACTTCGTACACCGCATGCGCCCAACGCTGGATATTGAACAGGTGGCGACCGGTGAGCACTGGTACGGCATCCAGGCGCAGGAAAAAGGGCTGGTGGATGAAGTGGGTACCAGTGATGACCTGCTGCTCAACCTGATGGAAGGCCGGGAACTGGTAGGCGTGCGCTTTACCCAGCGCAAACGACTGATGGACCGCTTTACCAACAGCGCGGCGGAAAGCGCGGACCGCCTGCTGCTTCGCTGGCTACAGCGTGGACAAAAACCGCTGCTGTAAACAAAAACGCGAGGCATATGCCTCGCGTTTTGCATTAATCGACCAGGTGATATTTCTCTGAAAGCGTATGCGCCAGGTATTTAAACATATTAAACACGGCGGTGCTTTTCGGGGTCGGTAACCCCTGCTCGTCAAGGAAGTATTCGCCGCTGAAAACCAGCACGCCATTACGCTGCTCAACGCCGGTGGCTTCAATGCCTGCCAGCGTATCTTCATGGTCACGAATAAGCTTGTTTGCTTCGATAAGCAGAGAGGCTCGGTCAATGGGTTGGGTCGTATTCTGCATAATCCACTCCTTAAACAGTGACAATAGTCTACGCCGGGGGCGCTTTGGGGGCAAATTTTCCCTGTAATGTGAGGGGATAAGATGCAGAGGGCAGGTTGGCGGGATTTGCTTTTGCATGCTAATAAAGTTGCGTAACGAATTTTATCAGGTAGAGTGTGCGCTTTCGTCATTCTGGCAACAGAATTGCTTGACATTCGCCCGGGAATTCGTCACGAATTATACGAGATGTGAGAAAAATACCCGAAAACTCAATGACCTGGATGTCGCCATTCTGACGTTCGGTAAGACATAGGGGTTGATATCCCCTGACGCAGTCGCAATATCATTGGCTCGTCGTCAGCGGAAGGGAAATCAACGTGCGGCGTATTCCTGGAAGAATTAAATTAGGTAAAGGTGAATATGGGTAAAGCTCTCGTCATCGTTGAGTCCCCGGCAAAAGCCAAAACGATCAATAAGTATCTGGGTAATGACTACGTGGTTAAGTCCAGCGTTGGTCACATCCGCGATTTGCCGACCAGTGGCTCAGCCAGCAAAAAGAGCGCAGACTCTACCTCCACCAAAGGGGCTAAAAAGCCTAAAAAGGATGAACGTAGCGCGCTTGTCAACCGCATGGGTGTTAACCCATGGCACAACTGGGATGCACAATATGAAGTGCTGCCCGGGAAAGAAAAAGTCGTTAACGAGCTGAAGCAGCTTGCTGAAAAAGCAGACCACATCTATCTCGCAACCGACCTTGACCGCGAAGGGGAAGCCATTGCGTGGCACCTGCGGGAAGTGATCGGGGGGGATGACAAACGCTACAGCCGCGTAGTGTTTAACGAAATTACAAAGAATGCGATTCGTCAGGCGTTTGAGAAGCCGGGCGAGCTGAATATCGATCGTGTAAACGCCCAGCAGGCGCGTCGCTTTATGGACCGCGTTGTGGGCTACATGGTTTCTCCACTGCTGTGGAAAAAGATTGCACGCGGCCTGTCTGCAGGGCGCGTACAGTCTGTAGCCGTGCGTCTCGTCGTTGAGCGTGAACGCGAAATTAAAGCCTTCGTACCGGAAGAGTTCTGGGAAGTTGACGCCAACGTCACCACCCCGGGCGGTGATTCGCTGCCGCTGCAGGTAAGCCATCATAACGATAAGCCTTTCCGTCCTGAAAACCGCGATCAGACCATGGCCGCCGTGGCGCTGCTGGAAAAAGCGCGCTATCAGGTGCTGGAGCGCGAAGATAAACCGACCAGCAGCAAGCCTGGCGCGCCGTTTATCACGTCCACACTGCAACAGGCGGCGAGCACCCGTCTGGGTTACGGCGTGAAGAAAACCATGATGATGGCCCAGCGCTTGTATGAAGCGGGTTACATCACCTACATGCGTACTGACTCAACGAACCTGAGCCAGGACGCGGTGAACATGGTGCGCGGCTACATCAGCGACAACTTCGGTAAGAAATACCTGCCGGAAAGCGCCAACCAGTTCGCCAGCAAAGAGAATTCTCAGGAAGCGCACGAAGCGATTCGTCCTTCTGATGTCTCTGTGCTGGCCGAGTCGCTGAAAGACATGGAAGCCGACGCTCAGAAGCTGTATCAGCTGATCTGGCGTCAGTTCGTCGCGTGTCAGATGACCCCGGCGAAGTACGACTCCACCACGCTGACCGTTGGCGCGGGCGATTTCCGTCTGAAAGCGCGCGGTCGTATCCTGCGCTTCGACGGCTGGACGAAAGTGATGCCAGCGCTGCGTAAAGGTGATGAAGACCGTACGCTGCCTGCGGTAAACAAAGGCGACGAGCTGTCGCTTGTCGATCTGGTTCCGGCCCAGCACTTCACCAAGCCGCCTGCGCGCTTTAGTGAAGCGTCGCTGGTTAAAGAGCTGGAAAAACGCGGGATTGGCCGTCCGTCAACCTACGCGTCAATCATCTCGACCATTCAGGACCGCGGTTACGTTCGCGTAGAGAACCGCCGTTTTTATGCCGAAAAAATGGGTGAGATTGTCACCGACCGTCTGGAAGCTAACTTCCGCGAGTTGATGAACTATGACTTCACCGCGCAGATGGAAGACAGCCTCGACGAGGTGGCCAGCCACAAGGCGGAGTGGAAGAAGGTTCTCGACAGCTTCTTCAGCGACTTTACCAACCAGCTTGAGAAAGCGGAGAAAGATCCTGAAGAGGGCGGCATGCTGCCTAACCAGATGGTACTGACCAGCATCGACTGCCCGACCTGTGGCCGTAAGATGGGGATCCGTACTGCGACAACGGGCGTGTTCCTTGGCTGTTCAGGCTACGCGCTGCCACCAAAAGAGCGCTGCAAAACAACCATCAACCTGGTGCCGGAGAACGAAGTTCTTAACGTGCTGGAAGGTGATGATGCGGAAACTAACGCTCTGCGCGCGAAACGCCGCTGCAAAAAATGCGGCACGGCGATGGACAGCTATCTGATCGATCCTAAACGTAAGCTGCACGTCTGTGGTAACAACCCAACGTGTGACGGGTATGAGATCGAAGAGGGTGAATTCCGCATTAAAGGCTATGACGGCCCGATTGTGGAGTGCGAGAAGTGTGGTTCTGAAATGCACCTGAAAATGGGGCGTTTTGGTAAGTACATGGCCTGCACCAACGACGAGTGTAAGAACACGCGCAAAATTCTGCGTAACGGTGAGGTTGCTCCGCCGAAGGAAGATCCGGTTCCGCTGCCTGAACTGCCGTGTGAAAAATCCGACGCGTACTTCGTACTGCGTGATGGCGCCGCAGGTGTCTTCCTGGCTGCCAACACCTTCCCGAAATCGCGTGAAACGCGCGCGCCGCTGGTGGAAGAGCTGCATCGCTTCCGCGATCGTCTGCCTGAGAAACTGCGTTATCTGGCCGATGCGCCACAGCAGGATCCTGAAGGCAATAAGACGGTGGTCCGTTTTAGCCGTAAAACGAAGCAGCAGTACGTTGCGGCAGAGAAAGAGGGTAAAGCGACCGGATGGTCAGCCTTCTTTGTCGATGGCAAATGGGTTGAAGGCAAGAAATAATCTTTCCTGACCGTTACTTACCTGTAAAAGGGCCGGACTTCCGGCCCTTTTTTATTACCTTATTATTATTTTTTGTTCCGTACTATACAGTCAGGCTATAAATGATATAGTGGTTATAGTTAACCCTTTTCTTATTATCAAATCGTCTTAAGCGATTGACCGCGTGCGCTAAATCGGATGGTCTGGCATGAAATTACAGCAGCTTCGTTATATCGTTGAGGTGGTGAATCACAACCTTAATGTCTCTTCCACCGCCGAGGGGCTATATACCTCGCAACCGGGCATCAGCAAGCAGGTTCGCATGCTGGAGGATGAATTAGGTATTCAGATTTTCGCCCGCAGCGGTAAACACCTTACCCAGGTGACGCCAGCGGGACAGGAAATTATCCGTATTGCGCGGGAAGTCCTCTCCAAAGTCGATGCGATCAAGTCTGTGGCGGGGGAACATACCTGGCCGGATAAAGGCTCGCTGTATATTGCCACGACGCACACCCAGGCGCGCTACGCCCTCCCGGGCGTTATCAAGGGCTTTATCGAGCGTTATCCGCGCGTCTCCCTGCATATGCACCAGGGGTCGCCAACGCAAATTGCTGAGGCGGTGTCGAAGGGCAATGCAGATTTTGCCATCGCGACGGAAGCGCTTCATCTGTATGACGATCTGGTCATGCTGCCGTGCTATCACTGGAACCGCTCCATTGTGGTGACCCCGGATCATCCGCTGGCGGGAAAAGGGTCGGTGACGATCGAAGAGCTGGCGCAATATCCTCTGGTCACCTACACGTTTGGCTTCACCGGACGTTCTGAGCTTGATACCGCCTTCAACCGGGCCGGGCTAACGCCGCGGATTGTCTTTACCGCCACCGATGCCGACGTCATAAAGACCTATGTACGGCTTGGTCTGGGGGTAGGGGTGATCGCCAGCATGGCGGTGGACCCGGTGTCAGACCCTGACCTGGTGCGTCTTGATGCACATGATATTTTCAGCCATAGCACGACCAAAATAGGCTTCCGTCGCAGTACCTTCCTGCGAAGCTATATGTATGATTTTATTCAGCGCTTTGCCCCGCATTTAACGCGTGACGTGGTGGATACCGCCGTGGCATTACGCTCAAATGAAGATATTGAAGAGATGTTTAAAGATATCAAACTCCCCGAAAAATAATCACACCCGGTATCTTTCCCTGTTGGAAAGATACCGAAATATCCGCTTAAAGCTAAATTAGAATTATCATCATCTGCACTTCCCCTGCCATATATTGTCATTATCCTTTTAATTTGTGTGGTTTTATTGTCGTGAATTGGCGACAAAAATAGAAACTAATTAACGGCTACGCAAATTTTTCTTTTCAAATATTTATTTCTGGTCAAAAGATTGAATATTTCATGCCTCTTGATGCGTAAATTCACTGGCTTTTCGGCTAAAGTTTCTTTAGGATTTATCTCAACAGATGATTAATTGTACCAATTGTTTGGTCCTAAATGATAAGCGATATCGATTGTATGAGGTTAGCAATGCCTTCAGGAAGTGAAGAACCGCAAAGGGATCCTGCGCTCAAGCGTAAAGCCTGGCTGGCGGTCTTTCTCGTTTCCGCCCTGTTCTGGGTGATGGTTGCTCTCCTGGCCTGGAAATATTGGGGTTGAATATGGCAGTGACGGTACGTACAGAAACGGCAAAACGGATGTGTCAGCATCATGACACTGTTCACAAAGGACGCAAAGCGCCTGCGACAGCAGTGCCGGCATCCTGGAAACTGACGCCGCAGCAGCAAGCTTTTATTGATGTGTTCGCGGAAGACGAACCCAAAAAACAATAATTTAGTTTATTGCGTAATGATGCAGTTAGTCTGAATAAAGACTATGCACCTTTGTACTCTTTAATAAATACACATCAGCAATATAGCACGAGGACCTGCCTCGGAATGTTTAATAAATAATGCCTGGTGTCCCTATGATGAATAACATGATGTCTCAAAAATACTGGTCATGGATCGGCGTTTTTACCCTGTCGATTCTGTTCTGGAGTCAGCTCATCTGGCTGGCCGTCCACTAAATGATAAAACCTCGCTGCGGCGGGGTTTTTTGTTTTACTCTCTTCTGGACCATTCCTAAATTTATCAATTCGGGTTGTTATCAAAACGTTACGACATCTTTGTGTTATCTTTAATTACGGCCCTGATGATTGTCAGGACATCTCTGTAATTAAGGAGGAGCTTATGTCGTTAACCCTACGCGAAGCCAGTAAGGACACATTACAGGCAGAAAATAAAACCTGGCACTACTATAGCCTGCCGCTGGCTGCCAGAACGCTTGGGGACATTTCGCGTTTACCCAAGTCCTTGAAAGTTTTGCTGGAAAACCTCCTGCGCTGGCAGGACGGAGACTCCGTTACCCTCGACGATATTCAGGCGCTGGCGGGATGGCTTAAGAATGCCCATGCCGACAGAGAAATTGCCTACCGCCCGGCAAGGGTCCTGATGCAGGACTTCACCGGCGTTCCTGCCGTGGTGGATCTCGCCGCCATGCGTGAGGCGGTCAAACGTCTCGGCGGCGATACGGCTAAAGTGAACCCGCTTTCTCCCGTCGACCTCGTGATTGACCACTCGGTAACCGTTGACCACTTCGGTGATGACGATGCCTTTGGCGAGAACGTGCGTCTCGAGATGGAGCGAAACCACGAGCGTTACGTCTTCCTGAAGTGGGGCCAGCGGGCGTTCAGCCGCTTTAGCGTGGTTCCACCCGGCACCGGTATTTGTCACCAGGTTAACCTTGAATATCTTGGTAAAGCCGTCTGGAGTGAATTGCAGGACAAAGAGTGGGTGGCTTATCCGGACACGCTGGTGGGCACCGATTCCCATACCACCATGATTAACGGCCTCGGCGTGCTGGGGTGGGGTGTCGGCGGTATCGAAGCGGAAGCCGCCATGCTCGGTCAGCCGGTCTCCATGCTTATCCCTGATGTCGTCGGCTTTAAGCTCACCGGGAAGCTGTCTGAAGGCATTACCGCCACCGATCTGGTGCTCACCGTTACCCAGATGCTGCGTAAGCATGGCGTGGTGGGCAAATTCGTAGAATTTTACGGTGACGGGCTGGATTCGCTGCCGCTGGCTGACCGCGCGACCATCGCCAACATGGCGCCAGAATATGGCGCAACCTGCGGATTTTTCCCCATTGATGACGTCACGCTGGAGTACATGCGCCTGAGCGGACGCAGCGAAGAGCAGGTGGCGCTGGTGGAGGCGTACACCAAAGCGCAGGGCATGTGGCGCAATCCGGGCGATGAGCCGGTATTTACCAGCACGCTTGCGCTCGACATGGGAAGCGTTGAGGCGAGTCTCGCCGGTCCGAAACGCCCGCAGGATCGCGTGGCGTTAAGCGACGTGCCAAAAGCGTTTGCCGCCAGCAATGAGCTGGAAGTCAACGTGGCGAAGAAGGACCATCGCCCAATCGACTATGTTCTGAACGGACATCAGTATCAGCTCCCGGACGGCGCGGTTGTCATTGCCGCCATTACCTCCTGCACCAACACCTCGAATCCCAGCGTACTGATGGCGGCTGGCCTGCTGGCTAAAAAAGCGGTTGAGCTGGGGCTGAAACCCCAGCCGTGGGTCAAGGCCTCGCTGGCGCCGGGCTCCAAAGTGGTATCGGATTACCTGGCGCAGGCCAGGCTAACGCCGTATCTTGACGAGCTGGGCTTTAACCTCGTGGGCTACGGCTGTACCACCTGCATCGGTAACTCCGGCCCGCTGCCTGAGCCTATTGAAACGGCGATCAGGCAGGGCGATCTGACGGTTGGCGCAGTGCTTTCCGGTAACCGTAACTTTGAAGGTCGTATTCATCCTCTGGTGAAAACCAACTGGCTCGCTTCGCCGCCGCTGGTGGTGGCCTACGCGCTGGCCGGGAACATGAATATTAACCTGGCGACCGATCCCATTGGTCACGACCGCAGGAATGAGCCGGTCTATCTGAAGGATATCTGGCCGTCCTCGCGTGAAATTGCGATGGCCGTTGAAAAGGTCTCCACCGAGATGTTCCGCAAAGAGTATGCGGAAGTATTTGAAGGCACACCGGAATGGAAAGCCATCAACGTTGTGGGCTCGGACACCTATGACTGGCAGGACGACTCCACCTATATCCGCCTGTCGCCGTTCTTTGATGAGATGCTGGCCGAGCCTGCACCGCTTCAGGATATTCATGGGGCGCGCATACTGGCGATGCTGGGGGATTCCGTCACCACGGACCATATCTCCCCGGCGGGGAGCATCAAAGCCGACAGCCCTGCAGGCCGTTATCTGCAAAGCCGGGGCGTGGAGCGCCGCGATTTTAACTCCTACGGATCGCGCCGCGGTAACCATGAAGTGATGATGCGCGGGACGTTTGCCAACATCCGCATTCGTAACGAAATGGTTCCGGGCGTGGAAGGGGGGATGACGCGCCATCTTCCGGGGACGGAAGTCGTGTCGATTTATGACGCAGCCGTCAAATATCAGCAGGAAGGTACGCCGCTGGCGGTCATCGCCGGGAAAGAGTACGGTTCCGGCTCCAGCCGAGACTGGGCGGCAAAAGGGCCGCGACTGCTGGGCGTCCGCGTGGTCATTGCCGAGTCGTTCGAACGTATTCACCGCTCGAACCTGATCGGCATGGGGATCCTGCCGCTTGAGTTCCCGCAGGGCGTCACGCGTAAAACGCTGGGCCTGACCGGGGAAGAGCAGATTGATATTAGCGGCCTGCAAAACCTGCAGCCGGGTAAAACGGTGCCGGTGAAGCTTACGCGAGCGGACGGGAAAAGCGAGGTACTGGAATGCCGGTGTCGTATTGATACCGCAACCGAACTGACCTACTACCAGAACGACGGCATTTTACATTATGTGATTCGTAAAATGCTGGATTGATAAAAAAGCCCGGCATCTGTGCCGGGCTTTGTACTTTTACTCTTTCAGAAGATGGCCCATCTTGGCCGCTTTGGTATCAAGATAGTGGGCGTTTTTCGGGTTGCGGCCGACAATCAGCGGTACGCGCTCGACGATGTTGATCCCGGCTTCGGTGAGGATTTCCACCTTTTTGGGGTTATTGGTCAGCAGGCGAACCTCGTCCACGCCCAGCAGCTTGAACATATCGGCGCAGAGGGTGAAGTCACGCTCATCGGCGGCAAAACCGAGCTGGTGGTTGGCTTCCACCGTATCGTAGCCCTGGTCCTGCAGCGCGTAAGCGCGGATTTTATTCAGCAGACCAATGTTACGACCTTCCTGACGGTGATAGAGCAGCACGCCGCGGCCTTCTTCGGCAATATGGGTAAGGGCAGCTTCGAGCTGGAAACCGCAATCACAGCGCAGGCTGAACAACGCGTCGCCGGTCAGACACTCTGAATGGACGCGGGACAGCACCGGCGTCTGCCCTGAAATGTCGCCGTAGACCAGCGCGACATGATCCTGTCCAGTTGCCAGTTCTTCAAACCCCACCATCAGGAAATCGCCCCATGGGGTTGGCAGTTTGGCTTCTGCCACACGTTTAAGCTGCATGTGATTCTCCAGAGTAGGCTGACACGTTTCGTGCCTTGCGCCTGTTTTGCTTTCTGTATTTGTCCATTTTGCCACAAGCTCAGCACGTTCGCCTAATGGGCGCCATGCTATATGAACGTTAAACGCACGATCCGACATATCCACCCATCTAATGAATTTCAGTTATGATTGTGAGGCTTAGCGAAAAAGGAGAAGACATGCTTTCAATCGCCAGACGTACGGCAGCAGGCGCGGCCATTTTACTGATTATGCCTTTGGCCGTGTGGGTCTCCGGCTGGATGTGGCAGCCGGGGCAGAATGCCACGTGGCTGAAAACGTTATACTGGGTAACGGAAACGGTCACGCAGCCGTGGGGAATTATTACCCACGTCATCCTCTGCGGCTGGTTCTTGTGGTGCCTGCGCTTTCGACTGCGCGCGGCGCTGATGCTCTTTGCTATCCTCGGGGGCGCGATCGTTATTGGACAGGGCGTGAAGTCCTGGGTTAAGGATCACGTTCAGGAGCCAAGACCTTTTGTCGTCTGGCTGGAAAAAGCGCACCATGTTCCGGTGGATGAGTTCTACAATTTAAAGCGTAAAGATCGCGGCGCGCTGGTGAAAGAGCAGCTTGCGGAACAGGAAGATATTCCAAAATTCCTGCGTAAGCACTGGCAAAAAGAGACGGGGTTTGCGTTTCCTTCCGGCCATACGATGTTTGCAGCCAGCTGGGCGCTGCTGGGGGTCGGGCTGCTTTGGCCTCGACGCCGCACGGTGACCATCGTGATTTTACTGGTTTGGGCAACTGGGGTGATGGGCAGCCGCTTGCTGCTGGGGATGCACTGGCCGCGGGATCTGGTGGTCGCTACGCTGATCTCCTGGATGCTGGTGACGCTGGCAACCTGGCTTGCGGAACGATTCTGCGGCCCGCTCACGCCACCGCCTGAAGAGAAAGAAGAGATCGCCGAAAGGGAGCAAAGCGACGCCTGACGGTTGATATTGTGCATTTTGCCCATAAATCCATGACGTGCGCGTTACTTTTTCCGTTTCGCGCCCGTCGCTAAAATGGTAGTTTATAAGGCTGATTGCGGTAAGTTGAACACACTTTATTCGCTTGAACCACATAACGGGAAGTAATGTGAAATATTTACTCATTTTCTTACTGGTATTGGCGATTTTTGTCATTTCAGTCACATTGGGTGCACAAAACGATCAACAGGTGACGTTTAACTATCTGCTGGCGCAGGGTGAGTATCGGGTCTCTAGCCTGCTGGCGGTCCTATTTGCTGCAGGCTTTGCCATCGGCTGGCTGGTTTGCGGTCTTTTCTGGTTGAAAGTTCGTGTTTCTCTTGCGCGCGCTGAACGTAAAATTAAACGACTCGAACAGAACATTGCGCCTGCGTCCGACATTCCGGAAAGCTCAGGTGTGCCGGTCGTGAAGGAATAATCGACTATGCTGGAGTTGTTGTTTCTGCTTTTGCCTGTAGCCGCAGCCTATGGCTGGTATATGGGCCGCAGAAGTGCGCAACAAACGAAACAGGATGAGGCTAACCGACTCTCCCGCGACTACGTTGCGGGGGTGAACTTCCTCCTGAGCAATCAGCAGGACAAAGCGGTAGACCTGTTCCTCGATATGCTGAAAGAGGATACGGGGACCGTTGAAGCCCACCTCACTCTCGGCAACCTGTTCCGCTCGCGCGGCGAGGTTGACCGCGCTATCCGTATCCACCAGACCCTGATGGAAAGCGCTTCCCTGACCTACGAACAACGTCTCCTGGCGGTACAACAGCTGGGCCGAGACTATATGGCCGCGGGGCTGTACGATCGTGCTGAAGATATGTTCACGCAGCTGGTGGATGAAACGGATTTCCGCATCGGTGCGTTGCAGCAGTTACTGCAGATTTACCAGGCCACCAGCGACTGGCAGAAAGCCATTGATACGGCCGAACGTCTGGTGAAGCTGGGCAAAGACAAGCAGCGCGTTGAAATTGCGCATTTCTACTGCGAGCTTGCCCTTCAGCAGATGGGTAACGACGACATGGATAAAGCCATGGCGCTGCTGAAGAAAGGCGCCGCCGCAGACCGCAATAGCGCGCGTATCTCTATCATGATGGGGCGCGTTTTTATGGCCAGCGGCGACTACGCTAAAGCCGTTGAAAGCCTGCTGCGGGTTATTGACCAGGACAAAGAGCTGGTCAGCGAAACGTTGGAAATGCTGCAAACCTGCTATCAACAGCTGGACAAGCAGGAAGAGTGGGTGGCATTTCTGCGCCGTTGCGTGGAAGAGAATACCGGCGCGACCGCTGAGCTGATGCTTTCTGACGTGGTTGAGCAGTATGAGGGGAGCGACACCGCACAGGTTTATATTACCCGTCAGCTGCAGCGTCACCCCACGATGCGCGTATTCCACAAGCTGATGGACTACCACCTGAACGACGCGGAAGAAGGGCGCGCGAAAGAGAGCCTGATGGTGCTGCGCGACATGGTTGGCGAGCAGGTGCGCAGCAAACCGCGCTACCGTTGTCAGAAATGTGGTTTTACCGCGTATACGCTCTACTGGCACTGTCCATCCTGCCGGGCCTGGTCCACAATCAAGCCAATTCGTGGCCTTGACGGTCAGTAATTTTTTAAAACACTCTGTTTTAGTTACAACATACTAATCAATTTACCCCTTTCTCAACACCGTGCGGCCTGCCGGTCTGGCAGGCGCGTAAATGGATTCTGTCAATTTAGGGCGGCGGCAGGTAGAATGCTGGCCGTTTATCTGTTCCGCGCCGCTGCGCGCCCATAGACGAAAAGGGCTGGTCATGACGTCTGTTACTTCCTCCACTTCCCGCGTTATTACGGATTCTCCTGTTGTTGTCGCGCTTGATTACAATAAGCGTGACGCAGCGCTGGCCTTTGTCGACGGTATCGATCCTCGCGATTGTCGTCTGAAAGTTGGTAAAGAGATGTTCACGCTGTTTGGACCGCAAATCGTCCGCGATCTGCAGCAGCGCGGCTTCGATGTCTTCCTCGATCTCAAATTCCATGATATCCCGAACACCACGGCGCACGCGGTTGCCGCCGCTGCGGAGCTGGGCGTGTGGATGGTCAACGTCCACGCTTCGGGCGGGGCGAGAATGATGACGGCCGCTCGCGAAGCGCTCCTGCCGTTCGGCAAAGATGCGCCATTACTGATTGCGGTTACCGTGCTGACAAGCATGGACGAAAGCGACCTGCGCGACCTTGGCGTGACGTTGTCACCTGCCGGGCACGCCGAGCGTCTGGCCCGTCTGACGCAAAATTGCGGCCTTGATGGCGTCGTTTGCTCCGCTCAGGAAGCCGTGCGTTTCAAGTCAGAACTGGGCAATGCGTTTAAGCTGGTCACGCCAGGCATTCGTCCTGCTGGCAGCGACGTGGGCGATCAGCGACGCATTATGACGCCTGAGCAGGCGTTGGCTGCAGGCGTGGATTACATGGTTATCGGGCGCCCGGTGACGCAGTCTGCGAACCCGGCAGAGACGCTTAAGGCTATCAACGCATCACTGAAAAAGGGGGCGCAATGACCGATTCCAACAGCCGGCTGGTCTACTCGACGGAGAGCGGGCGTATAGACGAACCGAAAACGAAAGCGGAACGTCCGAAAGGCGACGGTATTGTTCGTATCCAGCGTCAGACCAGCGGGCGAAAAGGAAAGGGGGTCTGCCTGATCTCCGGGATTGATCTTGATGATGCGGAGCTGAACAAGCTGGCAGCCGAGTTGAAGAAGAAATGTGGCTGCGGCGGCGCCGTGAAGGACGGCATTATCGAAATTCAGGGTGATAAACGTGATTTAATTAAATCGCTCCTTGAAGCCAAAGGCATGAAAGTTAAACTGGCAGGCGGCTAAAATAATTAAGCCACGGCAATTGCCGTGGCTCGTGTTATATACGTGCGTTAGTCAGACCTGAAATGCGATGCTAAATCGCCTTAACGGGAAGGCTGATAGAATAATTATTTGCCAACCTGGTGACCGATAATACCACCGACAGCAGCGCCGCCTAATGTACCCAGCGTACTACCATCCGTTAATACAGCACCACCGAGCGCACCAGCACCGGCGCCAATTGCGGTGTTACGGTCACGTTTAGACCAGTTAGAGCACGCGCTCAGGGACATTGCTACAGTGATTGCCAGAACAGCGGCGGCTAATTTTTTGCTGGTTAAGGTCATAATACTTTCTCCTGAATTATCGATTCACGGAAAGATGTACACATTAAGTATAGCCAAAATGAATACTCAATTCTTTTTTCCGTGAAAGCTGGTCGCGCAGGCGTTACGTAATCACGCAAGTGATAGTCACTTCCTGTTATATCGCTAACATTAATTTTACGACTTTACGGCAGGTTAAACAGGTAAAAACTCTTAAAGGAAGGATAGGAATCCTCTCAGACGAAGGGGGCATATGCGCCCGGAATACGGGCGCAAAATGGACTCAGGCGGACGTTTTAATAATATCGACAATGAGACCGTCTTCTTCCAGTTTATTACGATGTTCGTCGCTTAACCTTTCGTCGGTAATTACGCGGCTAAAGCGTGAGGCTGGACCCATGGTGTAAGGATGGACGGCACCAAATTTGGAGCTGTCGGTCAGCACAATGGCTTCACACTCTTTTTCCAGAACGGCATTCACAACGTCAGTTCGCATCATATCCCGGCCGGTGAAGCCTGTCTCAGGCTGCCAGCCGTCAATACCGATAAACGCCTTACTGAAATGAACCTGCTGGACATACTGCCTGGTTAACGGGCCTACCATGCTCTCACTTTTTTTCTGGTAAATGCCGCCCAGCAAAATCACCTCACAGCGCGTCTCCTTGAGTAAATGGGCGATATAGCTGCTGACGGTGATGATGGTAACGTCTTTTTGTTCGGCGAGCGTACGTGCCAGAAGGGCGTTGCTGCTGCCGTTTTCAATAAAGACCGTCTCACCAGGGTTTACCAGCGATGCGGCAAATTCTGCCAGCTCTCGTTTAAGCGCGTAGTTATTCATCATGCGCGTCTCAACGTCATCGCTGTCCAGCGGCACGGCATAGCCATGCGCACGGCGCAGGTAGCTCTGTTTTTCCAGCAGATTAAGATCCTGACGGATGGTGACTTCGGAAACGCCGGTGGTTTTAGCCAGCTCAACGACGCTTACGCGCCCCTGATCGATGACCATCTGCAAAATGAGTTGTTGTCGGGAATTCATAGCATCCAATTAATAAAGCGAAACGAGGTCTGAGTCAGTGGGATTAGACTTCCCACGGCGCTTTAGGCTGTCGGTTTTCGGGAGCGTTGTCAGCGCCATCCTGAGCGAGAAGTTCAGACTTCAGGATCTCGAGATTACGGATCGCAGAGTGATAATCACCCGCCACCAGGATATCCAGCACGGTATCAATACGTTGTGCTACAGCTTGTGGATCAATAGTAGACATCATCTCTCCCCAGGAGCGAAAAGTTAATAATTTCAATGATGCAGAAAATAGGTTCAAAAGAGAAGGGAAAAAACGCCATAACGAAATTACATAAACGAAAGTGAACCGCTGTATGGCTCTAACGCTGCTGTCGCGCTTGATATCGTTTTAGCCAGCGCTCGAATGCGGCAGCGGGCATCGGCTTAGCAAAAAGAAAACCCTGCCGTTCGTTGACGCCGTTCTTGGTCAGAAAGGCGTCTTCTTTTGCGCTCTCCACCCCTTCGGCAATCACCTGCAGGTTTAACGCCTGCGCCACTGCGACAATGGCGCGTACCAGAGACTGGGAGACAGAGTGCTTGTGAATATCCCTGACAAAAGCCTGATCGAGCTTAATGGCATCGATAGGAAAACGCGCCAGCTGGGAGAGAGAGGAGTAGCCGGTACCGAAATCGTCCAGATGAATTTGTGCCCCGAGCTGGCTGAATTGCTGGATCACCGAGAGCGCCAGCTCTTCGTTTTCGATAAGACAGCTTTCGGTTAACTCAACGTCGATAGGGCAGTACTCAAAATGCAGATCCTTCAGCGCCTGCTTTAACTCGCTGAAAATCGTCTGGTCGGCCAGCTGACGTGCAGAGACGTTCACGGCCACGCGCAGGTTAATTCCCTTGTCACGCCATTTTGCCACCTGGCGAACCACATCAAGCATCACCCAGCGGCCCAGCGGCACAATCAAACCGGACTCCTCGGCGTAAGAGATAAATTCCAGAGGGGGGATCAGACCGCGCTCGGGCGACTGCCAGCGGACCAGCGCTTCAAGGCTTCTGACTTCGCCGCGCCAGGTCATTTTCGGCTGGTAGTGGATCAGGAGCTGATCGTTATCCAGGGCTTTACGCAGGTTGGTGTCCAGCCACAGATACTCAAACACGCGCTGGTTCATCTCGGGGGAGAAGACGCAGAATTTGCCACGGCCGTTCTCCTTGGCGGTATACATGGCGATGTCGGCATTGCGAATCACGCTTTCCCGATCGTTTCCGTGCTGCGGCGCGAGGGCGATCCCCAGGGAGCAACCGGTGTAAACCTCAATCAGACCGATTCTGAACGGCTGGCGCAGGCGGGTCAGAATACGCGACGCCATCGCTTCCAGCGAGCCCTGGGAGGTATTGGTGGCCATAACGATAAACTCATCGCCGCCGAGCCGCGCTAAAACCTGCCCCTCATCCAGACAACTCAGAAGGGCAAGTGCAACCGCCTGCAGCAGCTGATCGCCGAACATATGCCCGTAGGCATCGTTAACCTTTTTGAAGTTATCCAGGTCGAGGTACACCACGCCAACCTGCGTATCGCCACGGCTACTGATGGCGTCTGAAATCAACTCATGGATCGCATTGCGGTTGGGCAGGCCGGTGATGGTATCGGTATTGGCCAGCACGCGCAGGCGCTCCTGCGCCCGCCGCTCTTCGGTAATGTCGGTCCCGGAACAGATAAGGAAAATTTCATTTTTGCCGCTGCCGCTGTGAACGAATTTATTTCTGAACAGAAATAAGCGTTGCCCTTTCCGCGTTTTGATCCAGCGTTCGACTTCGTAGGAGCTGCCGTTGCGAAAGAAACCTGCAATGTTGCGCTTCGAGGCTGCCGCTTCGCTGCGGCTCATGAACAGTTCAAACACGTTCTGACCAATGACTTCGTGTTCTTTCAGACCGGTATACTCTTCGCTCAGGCGGTTAAAACGCTGGATATTGCCGTTTTGATCGAGAATAACAATGACGGAATTCGCTTCAGAAACAACCTGTTCTGCGAAGGAGAGTCCCTGAGCCAGATCGCGCGCCACGGAGGGCGTATCGTTCCAGGCGGAAGCCGTTCCTGCCCACTCGTTTCGTGTGATTTTGCGTCCGACAAGATGAATGGGAACCTGTTCGCCGTAAAGAGAGAGGTTTAGGGAAATGCTGGAGGTCATCACCGTTAGCTGACGGATCTGTGCGGCCTGTTCATCGTCCAGTACGATCTCCTGAGTCTCGTCTGCATTTTCGCTGGCGGCAAGGTGCAGAGCGTTGCTGTCAGCCGACAATCGCCACCACGGGCTGTGAGTACCCATGTAACGAAACAGCAAATTCTGCTCAAGTTCGTCGATCATGATTTCTCCCGCCGCGACGCATTAGCGAACAAATTATTCATTTGTCGTCGACTTTTCCGTTGAAAATAGCGGCAAAGCCGCAGTGAACGTCTTGTTTTTCCCTGCTTTTTTATAATGAAACGCATCAGGCAGATAAAATGCTGAGCGGATAAAATTCACGTGACCGATTAGGACAGCACTCTTTTACTGTAGATAATTATGGCTGTTTTGGGCGGGCGGGGGCTGAAAAAAGTAAGAAAAATGATGCTTTTGCGGCGGGAAAGGCAGGAGAAAAAATTGTCGGCCTTTCCGAAGGGAAATGACCGACAATTGAGCAGGTTATCAGGCGACAGGGCGCGCAATAATACTGCGGGTTTCCATACGAACTTCAGCGATAGTCACGTCAATCACGTCAGTGACTTTGTAAACCGTCTCGCCTTTAATTTGCACGGTGCCGCTTTCCTGACTGCAGACCAGTTCGTCACGAACGGCGTGCAGGAACGGGGCAGGGATAAAGGCGACCGCACCGTTATCCACCAGACGTATGCGCATTCCCCCGCGGCTGATATCAATAATCTCCGCCGCGAAGCGGGTATCGGTACCGGCTTTATTCTGCAGGAAGCGCGCGTACAGCCAGTCTCCAACGTCACGTTCCGCCATGCGGTTCAGACGGCGACGCTCGGCCATCTGTAGGGTCGTGTCGTCCTGTGGACGGGCAATGGTTTCGCCCTTGATAATCGCTTTCAGCAGGCGGTGGTTAACCATATCGCCATACTTACGGATCGGGGAGGTCCAGGTGGCGTAGGCCTCCAGACCGAGGCCGAAGTGCGGGCCTGGCTCGGTGCTGATTTCCGCGAAGGACTGGAAGCGGCGAATACGGCTATCCAGGAAACCGGATGGCTGAGCGTCCAGCTCGCGGCGAAGCTTGCAGAAGCCCGGCAGCGTCAGCACTTCTTCCGGATCAACATGCACATCGTGATTCTTCAGCAGGGCCGCCAGCGCTTCGGTATTGGCCGGATCGAAGCCGGTGTGAACGTTGTAAATACCGAAGCCCAGCCTGTCGCGCAGCACGCGCGCGGCACAGATGTTAGCGGAAATCATCGCTTCTTCGACGATGCGGTTAGCAATGCGTCGCGGTTCGGCCACGATATCCAGCACTTCACCTTTCTCACCGAGAACAAAACGATAATCCGGACGATCCTTGAAGACCAGGGCGTGAGTCTTACGCCACTCGCCGCGGTTCAGGCAGATGCGGTGCAGCAGACGAATCTGCGCCGCAATAGCCTCGGATTCAGGTTTCCAGCTGCCGGTGTTTTCCAGCCAGTCGGAGACATTGTCATAGGCCAGCTTGGCTTTGGATTCGATGGTGGCGGCAAAGAACTCGATATCGTCTTCAATCGTGCCATCTGCGGCAATGGTCATGCGGCAGGCGAGAACCGGGCGCACCTCATTTGGGCGCAGCGAGCAGAGGTCGTCAGACAGTTCGCGCGGCAGCATCGGAATATTAAAGCCCGGCAGGTAGTTGGTGAACGCGCGGATTTTCGCCGTTTCGTCCAGCTTGCTGCCTTCTACAATCCAGGCGGTTGGATCGGCAATCGCGACGGTCAAATGCAGTTTGCCATCGGCGCTCTCTTCAGCGTAGAGCGCATCGTCCATATCTTCTGTGCTGGCGCTGTCGATGGTGACAAACTCCAGCGCGGTGAGATCGCGACGCGCCAGGCCTTCGTCCTGCATCTCAGTTGCAACGCCATTCGGCGCTTCTTTTTCAAGATTATGGCGCGCCAGCGTGACCCACCACGGGACGAAATGGTCGTCGCCAAAGGTGATGAACTGGGTCAGTTCAGCATAGAAACCGCGGTCGCCTTTCAGAGGATGACGGCGCATTTCTGCCACGGCCCAGTCACCTTCTTTAAAATCATGCTCAACGCCGCGGGCGGCGCGGCAGGGAATGGCATCTTTCAGCAGGGGGTGATCCGGCACGACAGATAAACGATCGTCCTTTCTCTGCACTTTGCCCACAAAGCGGGTCAGGAACGGTTCGATCAGTTCTTCCGGCTCGGCAGATTCACGTTCCTTCTCGGTATGGATGACGGCCATGACGCGATCGCCATGCATCACTTTCTTCATCTGCGGTGGCGGAATGAAGTAGCTTTTCTGCGCGTCAACTTCAAGGAAGCCAAAGCCCTTTTCCGTGGCTTTCACGACCCCTTCTGCACGCGGCGTTTGGGAATGCAGTTGCTGTTTAAGCTGCGCTAGCAGCGGGTTGTCCTGAAACATAATGTTCTATTTTCGTAGCCATTGAGCGGCTGACAGTTTTACGCGATTCTCACTGCTACAGCAAGCGCTCTTTGGGGAAAGCGTGTGGTTATTCCGCTTTGCCGGACGCGACTTTTAATCGATTGAGCCAGCCCTCCAGCGCGCATTGGCTCAGCAGGTTGATCGCCTGAACGGCAGTAAGTCCTTCTTCCGTGAGCGGGGTAAATTGTGCGGCGCTGAAGCGGTCCGGCGAGCGTGTCAGCAATTCAGCTGCTGCCGCAAGCGCCGGCGAAGGAAGCGAAATCGTATCCCGGCTGTTTATCAGGATCTCACCCGTCAGGTCGAGCAAGGTCGGTTCATGACACAGGACCGGCGTCAGCGCCTCAAGCGCGGGCTCTGCCTGCCAGCGGGAGAGGGACTCAAGCTGATGCGTACTGGCATAGCGAAGCTCGACCACGGGCAGAAGCGCCCTCCACGCGTCGGAGGACGCCGGCAGGGTGTGCGGCTGAATATGATGGCCCGGCAGCCAGCGGACGGGATGGCCAAGCAGCGCCTGAAAGACGGCGACCACGCGCGCCTGAAAACCGATAAAGCCGATTATCTGGTTAATCACCACTATGTCATAGACAGACAGACCTACCTCATCAAGCTGGTTTCGCGCCTTATCATCAATGACGTCAGGCGAGCTGGCGAGCTGGCGGGCGTACTGCGTGATTTCCGCCAGCCGTCGGTTACTTTCGCGAGAGGAGTCAGGACCCGGCAGCGGGGCGAGGAGGGCGGCGTAGTGGTTGCACAGCCGCTGAACGCCGCAGGCCTGCGCCACCGTCAACGCGGTGCTTAACCGATCGTAGGCGCTGAGCGTTCGAAGGCGGTTTACGGGAAGTGAGAGCGGGAACAGCTGGTGGCATAAGGATCTGGCAGGAGCAAGCCAGCCGGTACAGGCGGCAACAATCTCATCTGGCAGGGCTAAATCGAGCAAAAAACGATCGTCGACGTTAGCGGCTTCGGGCACCAGGGGCAGCACTTCCGGCTGCGCGTGGTTTGACTGGGTTTCGTGATACCAGTGGCCTTTGCCGGAAAAACGGCGTTGTTCCATGGGCGTTCCTTGATCTCAAAATGGCGATCAATATCCTGGCGTAAGGCAGATAAAGGGAAAAATATTGTTAGGTGATAACAAATAGCAGAACGGAATAACGAAGGGGGGAGTGCGGAGGGGGAAAGCTCTCTTCCCGTGCGGGAAGAGAGCCACAGCTTATTTAATTTCCAGCTCGTTCATTGCAGCGATGTTGAAGCCGCCGTCAACGTGAACCACTTCGCCGGAGATACCTGCGGAAAGGTCAGAGCACAGGAATGCAGCAGAGTTACCCACATCTTCAATGGTAACGGTACGACGAATCGGAGTAACCGCTTCGCAGTGTGCCAGCATTTTACGGAAATCTTTGATGCCGGACGCCGCCAGGGTGCGGATAGGGCCAGCAGAGATGGCGTTAACGCGCACGCCTTCTGGACCCATTGCATTCGCCATGTAGCGGACGTTGGCTTCCAGAGATGCTTTCGCCAGGCCCATAACGTTGTAGTTAGGGATAGCACGCTCTGCGCCCAGGTAGGACAGGGTCAGCAGCGCTGCGCCAGGGTTCAGCATTGCGCGGCAAGATTTCGCCATTGCAACGAAGCTGTAGGAGCTGATGTCGTGCGCGATTTTAAAGCCATCACGGGTAACCGCGTTCACGTAGTCGCCGTCCAGCTGGTCGCCAGGAGCGAAGCCGATGGAGTGAACGAAACCGTCGAATTTCGGCCATGCTTTTGCCAGTTCAGCAAACATGCCGTCGATGCTTTCGTCTTGTGCAACGTCACATTCCAGAACGATGCTGGAACCCAGCTGCGCGGCAAACTCTTCAACACGGCCTTTCAGCTTGTCGTTCTGGTAGGTGAACGCCAGCTCAGCGCCTTCGCGATGCATTGCCTGTGCGATGCCGTATGCGATGGACAGTTTGCTGGCAACGCCAGTCACCAGAATGCGCTTACCGGAAAGAAAACCCATAGCTTTAATCCTTATATTCATTGCTTATTTTGCCTTGTAATTCATAGCGTTACAGGCAGTATTTCAAAATCATTCGAAATTAGCTCGAAATTATAGCCCACTCACGGCCCCCTGTGTCACGATATTTCTCGCCGATCTCCGAAGACGAATGCCCCAAAAGGTGAGGCGCGGGCTGGCGAGGGCTCAAAATTTCAGCATTCGTCCAGTATATCACCCGGCAGCAGCTTCGCCTCATCCAACCAGCAAGGATCCGCGATCCGTCAGCGGTATTCACGCTTTCCTGTCGTTTTCAACGAAACGCGCAACGACAATAAAGAATACCGGGACGAAGAAGATCGCGAGAAGCGTGCCGCTAATCATGCCGCCAAACACTCCGGTGCCGATAGCGTGCTGCGTGCTGTCACTCGCGCCACGCGCCAGCATCAGTGGCACCACCCCTAACGTAAAGGCTAACGAAGTCATCAGAATAGGGCGCAGACGCTGGCTTGCGGCCTTTATCGTTGCAGCCAGCAGGGGGTGTCCTTCCCGGCGGAGCTGCCTTGCAAACTCGACAATCAGAATGGCGTTCTTGGCAGACAGGCCTATCAGGGTGATAAGACCGACCTTAAAGAAGACATCATTCGTCATGCCCGCAACGAACACGGCAGCCACCGCACCGATCAGCCCCAGGGGAACGACCAGCATTACCGCAAAGGGGATTGACCAGCTCTCATACAGGGCGGCGAGCACCATGAACACGACCAGTATCGACAGAACGATCAGACCCGGGAGCTGAGATTCAGATTTTCTCTCCTGCAATGAACTCCCGGCCCACTCGCCGGCCATCCCCTGCGGTAAATCTCGTGACAACGTCTCCATAACCTTCATTGCGGTACCGCTGGATGTGCCCGGGGCCGCACTGCCGGTAATGCGGATAGCAGAATATCCCTGATAACGCGTCAACTGCTGCGGCGCAACGTTCCAGGAAAGCGTCGCAAACGTAGATACTGGCACCATCTGCCCCATACGGTTTTTTACCGATAATTTCAGGATCTGCTCAGGCTGCATGCGGTAAGGGGCATCGGCCTGAATGATGACCTGCTGAACGCGGCCGTTGTTCGTGTAGTCATTAACGTAGTTCGACCCCATGGTGACCGAGAGCGTCTGGTTGATTTCATCAAATGAAACGCCCAGTGCTTCCGCTTTTTCCCGGTCAACGTGAAGGGCCAGGCTCGTTCCTTCCGGCAGACCGTCTATATACACGTCACTCAGTTCAGGACGTTGATTAGCCTTCAAAACCAGCGCATCGGCCGCTCTCTTTAACGCCTCATAGCCCAGTCCCGCCCTGTCCTGTACGTACCAGGTGAAGCCTGAGGAGGTGCCCATATCCGAAATGGCCGGCGGGAGAAGGCTCATCGTGACGCCATCTGAGACGTTAGCCATGCTGGCCTGTATATGGTCGGCTTCATTCTGCGCGGTCGAACCCTGCCGATCCTTCCAGTCCTTCAGCGTGGTGAAGGCCATGGCCGAGTTCGGGCCCGATCCTGAAAAACCAAATCCCAGGATCATAATGTTGCTTTCAATATCCGGCCGGGCCGCAATTTCCTCTTCAAATTTTTTAACCACTTTCAGGGTGCGCTGCATGGTGGCGTCGGAAGGCAGCTGAATTGAGGACATAAAATAGCCCTGATCTTCATCCGGAAGAAAGGACGAGGGCAGCGAAGAAAGCCCCAAAAACAGCGCGGCACAAAGCGCAACGTACAGCAGCAGCATACGCCCGGTTCGTCTGAGTACCGCGCCCAGCCCGGATTCGTACCACGTCGTGAGGGTACGAAAGCGGGCGTTAAACCCTGCCGCGAACCTGCCACCGCCGTGCTTTGCTGCGCTGTGAGGCTTAAGTAGCGTCGCGCAAAGCGCGGGGGTAAGCGTGAGGGCAAGAAATGCCGACAACAGTATGGATACCGCCATGGAAATACAAAATTGTCGATAAATAATCCCGACGGATCCTTCGGCGAAACCCATGGGAATAAAGACGGCGGTAAGCACCAGCGTGATCCCGATAATTGCCGGCGTGATTTCATTCATCGCCTCCCGGGTCGCGTCGCGCGGAGAGAGTTTTTTTTCTTCCATCAGGCGCTCGACGTTCTCCACAACCACAATGGCGTCATCTACGATAATCCCTATCGCCAGAACCATGCCGAACATGGTCAGAATATTGATGGAGTACCCACTCAATAGCATCACCGTGAAGGTGCCAAGCAGTGCGACGGGGGCAACAACCGCCGGGATAAGCGTACAGCGGATCTTATGCAGAAACAGCAGCATCACGAGGAAGACCAGGACCATTGCTTCCACAAACGTCTGTACCACCTTCATGATGGAGAGCTTCACAAAAGGCGCGGTATCGAAGGGGACCGTAAACGTCATACCTTCCGGCAACACCTGAGAAAGCTCGTCGATGCGCGCGCGTACGCCTGCAGCCGTGCTCATCGCATTGGCGCCAGGCGATAGCTGGACTGCCGCAGCCGTTGCGGGCAGCCCATTTTCGCGGATACCGAAAGCGTAGCTTTGCAGGCCGGACTCAATGCGCGCGACGTCGGACAGCTTCAGCCTTGCGCCGGACGCCTCTGATTTCAGGGTAATATTCCTGAAAGCCTCTACGGAAGTGAGCTGCCCCTTCACGGTGATCGGATACGTTACGCCTTGCCCTTCAGATGCCGGTTCATCTCCCGTTTTGCCGGGCGAAACCAGGGCATTTTGCTGGCCAACAGCGGTAAGAACATCGCTCACCGAAAGTCCGTAGCTATGAAGCTTCATCGGGTCCAGCCAGATGCGCAGCGCTTTTTCGCCACCAAACAGCTGAATTTTCCCCACCCCAGGTACGCGGCGAAGCTCGTCACTGACGTGCCGGGCAAAATAATCGCTTAAATCGGCTTCCTCAAATTTACCGGTTGCGGACTTCAGCCCCACCATCATTAAAAATCCGGAATTGGCCGCCTCGACGTTGATACCATTTTGCCTGACCGCCTGTGGCAAACGCGGTTCCACAATTTTGATCTGGTTCTGAAGGTCCATCTGCGCCAGCTTGATGTCCGTGCCGGGCTTAAACGTCACGGTAATAGACGCAGAACCGGTTGTGTCACTGGACGATTCGAAGTAGAGCAAATTATCGACGCCAGATATTTCGCGCTCAATTAACGACACCACCGACGTATTCATAATATCGGGGCTGGCGCCCGGGTAGGTGACAGAAATAATGATCCCAGGCGGTGCCACCGCCGGATACTGCGCAACCGGCAGCCGGGGGATAGACAATACCCCCGCCAGGACGATAAAAAGCGCCACTACCCAGGCGAAAACGGGGCGTTCAATAAAAAAATGAGGCATTAATTTAACTTCCAGATACGTGAATTTCGTCGTCGGTTGATACGCACTTGCCGATACCCCTGAGGAGAACGACGGTTATTAGTAAGGTTCATCATTATGGGTAACGGGTATGTGGCTATTTCAGTGAGTTATTTTTGTTCAAAATGGTGTAATGGAGAGTCTACAACCCGCCTGTTTAGCGGACATGGGCGGTTTGTGGAGAGAGTGTGGAGCTAAACAGCGCGGTTGTTTAAATCATTCTCATGATGAGGTACAGCGGTGAACCGCCAAAAAAGAGAATTAAATAACACTCATAGTAAAACACCAGATCGTTAAAATCTGGCGTAGCGTTCAGCAGCACAGTGAACGTAATAATGAGATAAACAAAAATCACCATTAGCCAGAAGGCGATGAGAAGTAATTCTGTGAACGCGCCTGCTTTGTTTTGTATTATCAGAGAGACAACCGACAGGGCAATGCAGCCATAGATAATGGGGGAAGAGGGTAGCGTTGCGGCGACTTTTTCATCCATTTTATGCATCAGTACCAGCCAGGTATAAAGTAATCCCCACGATAGCAGCAGGAAGAGAGAAAATATGCCGATTTTTTTAGGAGAGAAGTATTTCGAAAGTTCCATGTTCATTATCTCAACCAAATTCAGAAAGCCTTTACGCGTCGAGGGTATTTACCACGTTAAACGGAAGACGGTTTAACTCCGAATAACTATTGTGGACTGACATTGTCGAGTCTTTATTGACTGAATGTGTAGACTGTATGGAGAAATTGCCGGGCGCTTAAATTAATTCAGGAAATTTTCGCGGCCACGGCACTTTTTCCCGGAGCCTGTGTCTTATTGTGCTAAAGATATCTGATAGCGTGCTCAAAGGGATTTTACCCGCGGAGATAAAATGAACAAAAATACTCTAATCCTTGTTGTTGAAGATGAAAACGAAATTGCCGATATACTGATGAGTTACTTAGAGCGTTCTGGGATGAAAACGCTGAGAGCCCGGCAGGGCGAGCAGGCGATAGCGCTCAATCGACTCCATAAACCGGATCTTATCCTGCTGGACATCCATCTGCCCGTATGCGATGGCTGGAGCGTACTCACGACGCTTCGTCAGGAAAGTTCTGTGCCCGTCATTATGGTGTCCGCACTCGATCAGGACGTGGATAAGCTGATGGGGCTGAGGCTTGGCGCGGATGATTATGTCATCAAACCTTTTAACCCTTCCGAAGTGGTCGCGCGGGTTGAAGCCGTGCTGCGCAGAACCAAACTCGCTCTCCAGCAGGCGGAGGCCGCGCCTCTCAGGACGGCTTTTATTACGGTCTATCCGGACGATTTTTACGTTGAGGTCACCGTGGGCGCAGAAGTGGTTTCGCCAGTATTAACGACGACGGAATTTAAACTTCTGACTTACCTGGTGAGATTCCCGCGAAAGGTATGTTCCCGCGAAGAGTTACTCAACGCGTGTCTGCCGGAAGGCGATACGCTCGACAGAACCGTAGACAGCCATATGAGTAAGCTGCGTAAAAAGCTGGAGCTTGCAGGCCTTTATGGCGTTCCTGAGAGCATCAGGGGGATGGGCTATCGGCTTGGGGAGAAAAAATGAACAGAGATTCTGTCCTGAGTCGGCAGATCTTAACGTATATGCTGCTGCTGACGTTTACGATCATTGCCATTGCGGTACTGGGCTCCTGGTTTTTTTACTCTTTTATTCTCGATCACCTACCCGGTGGTGCCGTTGCGGGAGATGACGAGCAAATGACGATGTGGGACTGGGTGTGGATTGGTACCGCGACAACAATCAGTCTGATAATTGCGATATTTTTAACGATAAAACTCTCTTCGCGAATACTCACCCCGTTAAACGCGGTGGCCTCCAGCCTGAGAAAAATTTCTCAGGGCCAGCTGGACGCGCGGGCTTATTGCGCCAGCTCCCGGCTTGGGGAGGTCAATCATCTGGTCACGGATTTCAATGAAATGGCGGAAAAACTCCAGACGCTGGATATTCAGAGGAAATCCTGGAACGCCGCCATTGCCCACGAGCTCAGAACCCCGGTCACGATTTTACGCGGGCGGCTTCAGGGGCTGGTTGACGGCGTTTTTGAGCCGGATCCGCTGCTTTTTAATAATCTTCTCAAGCAGACTGAAGGGTTAACCCGTTTGATTGAAGATCTTCGGGTCATCAGCTCTGACGGCGGGGCGGGTTACACGTTGTATAAATCCAGAGCGGACCTCAAAGGCACAATCCAGGATGCGCTTGATACTTTCATGCCCGAGTTCAAACGCAACCAGTTTACGCTTAAGACAGAGTTGAGGGAACAGCCATGCGTGTTCGACCCCTTACGCATCAATCAGTGTCTGGCCGTTCTGTTTGATAACGCATTACATTATTCAACTTCACGGAAACTCATCGTAAAAAATGGCGTCTCTGATAAAGGCAATTATATTCTTATTCAGGATGGCGGGCCTGGCATCCCCAGGGAATTCCATGATTTCTTATTTCAACCCTTCCAGCGGGATAATGGTGCCAGAGATGTGAATCCTGAAGGATGTGGTTTAGGCTTATCGGTGGTAAAAGCCATCATGCTGGCTCATGGTGGCGATGTAACATATACCTTATCGAAGCAAAACCACTCCATATTCAAACTGACCTGGCCCGACGCCTGAGACCTGGCGGCAGGTCAGCCTGGCCTGCCCGCCGATAGCGGCAACTGCCATATATCGCCTAATTTTGTATCCCACTCCAGCGGGGTAATACGCAGTTTGCCCCGTTTTGGGCTTAAGGTTATTTCACTGAAGTAAATTTCATCGCTTTTCAACATGAGGTCAATGCGGCAGTAGTCAAGACCATTCGCCAGCTCCTGAGCGGCCAGCAAAGCCTCACGGAACAATTTTGGCTCGCCGGGCGCTACCGGCGTATTAGGATATTCCATCTGGAAGGGCTGTAAATTCCAGTATCGGTCGTAGACGTTGATAAACTCTCTGCCGCGGTCATCCGTAAAATCGGCCTCAACATAGTGTGCGACGCCGTGAAAACAGTGAATTCGCAGCATTTCCGGCGTGCTGTTCCTGTCCGCATTATTGAAAAGATCGACATAAGGCTCACACAGTATAACGGGTGTAATATTTTTGTACTGCCACTCGCGCGTGGTGTAATACAAATTCTTCTTTAATGCGAGAGTGAGCTTTTTTCGGGCCTGCCGGTAATTGAACTGGTCTTTGTTTGTACAGATTATTGTACTTCCACTGTCATGATTGCACTTAAGGACGAATTGATCGGGCAGTGTTGAAAAATCAATATGCGAAAACCTGCGATATACCCCAATCAAAGGCACCGCTTTTACTCGCGTTGTTCTGGACGCAACGTATTCGCGGACGGCGAGTTTATCGGCAAGCATTGTGTAGAGATTATTATGGTCATAGACCAGACGATGACATATTTTTTCACTCAACGTAGTGGGTGATTTAATGTCAGGGGTTCTGCCTGATGTCTTTTTGAGTCTTGCAGTATGAAAACTCAGGTCCGTCATGAAATATGAGCGGCATTTTCTGATGAGATACTCTGTGTATTTTAGAACATAAGTTGTGGTGTTCATTTCTTCTCCTCCGTAATGTCCCGGTATTCTGGAGAAGAACTATTGATTGATATTGCTTAAAATATGGAGCAGGGATGGAGACAAAAATAAAAAGGATTAAATAGCGCACGCAGGCTATTTAATCCTTATTTGAGCGGAGCAATACGTGTTTACCGCCGTACTTAACGGTCTTTTCTCCACGCATCGGCGGTCAATGCTTCACCGAAATGCCCGGCAATCAGCCTTTTCGTCAGCTCATGAAGCGGGGAGGCCATCACATCCGCCGTGCTGCCGCGCTCGACGACTTCCCCCTGGTGCATGACCATCACCTGGTCGCTGATGTGCTTCATCATCCCCAGATGCTGAGTGACGTAGATATAGGAGATACCCTGCTTTTCCTGTAATTCGAGCATCAGGTTAATAAGCTGCGAACGCATCGACATATCCAGCGAGGCAAGCGCTTCGTCTGCAACGATCACTTTCGGGCGCAGAATCAACGCACGGGCCAGACCCAGACGCTGTTTCTGTCCGGGGGCCAGCATATGCGGGTAGTAGCTTTCGTGATCCGGTAACAGCCCAACCATACGCAGCGTTTCGAAGATACGCTTGCGTCGCGCCTCTGGCTCCAGTTCGGTATTCAGGCGCAGAGGGAAATCAAGGATCTGCGAAATGCGCTGGCGTGGATTAAGCGAGGTAGACGGATCCTGGAAGATCATGCGGATGCGCTGGCTGCGGAAAGAATAATCGCCAAACTGCAGAGGATGATCGTCAATCAACACTTCTCCGGCGGTGGGCTCGACCATGCCGGCAAGCATTTTCGCCAGCGTGGATTTGCCCGAGCCGTTTTCGCCGATGATCGCCAGCGTCTGTTTTTCACGCAGGGTAAAACTCAGCGGCTTAACCGCTTCGACAGTCTGACGATGAAACAGCCCCGTACGATAGCGAAAGGTCTTACTCAGATTGCGGACTTCCAGCAAGGTTTCGACCATTTCACTCTCTCTCCATGTTCAGCGGGAAATGACAGGCGTAAAGATGATTTTTGGCGCCGGTCAGGCGCGGCGTCTCGATACATTTACGCTGAGCATACGGACAACGCGGCCCCAGACGACAGCCTATCGGCAACGATTCCAGCAGCGGAATCGCTCCGGGAAGGGTATTCAGACGGCTCTTGTGCGGCATGGCGCTGCCAAAATCAGGAATGGCACGGATAAGCGCCTGCGTATACGGATGGTGCGGCGCGGCGATCAGCTCTTCACTTGGAGCGGTTTCGACCGTTTGCCCGCAGTACATCACGTCAATTTTATCCGCCCATTTGCTGAGCATTTGCAGGTCATGGCTGATCAGCAAAATGGTGGTGTTGTTGTTCTGGTTCAGGCGCGACAGCAGGCGGAAAATTTGCGCCTGGGTGGTCGGCTCCATCGCGTTGGTAGGCTCATCCGCAATCAGCAAGCGCGGCTGATTAGCCAGCGCGATGGCAATCATCACTTTCTGACACTCGCCGTCGGTCAGCTCATACGGGAAGCTGCGCATCGCGTCTTTATGATCTTTGATCCCGACGCGGTGCAGCAGCTCAATGGCGCGGCGTTTGCGCCAGCCGAAACGCTGCCACCAGCGGCCTTTATAGGTCCAGCCGGGAATGTTCTGCATCAGCTGTTTGCCCACGCGCTCGGACGGATCGAGACAGGACTGTGGCTCCTGGAAAATCATCGAGACGTTATGGCCGACCAGCTTACGCCGCTCCCGCGGGGAGAGGCGCAGCAGGTCGATATCGTCGAACCGCATACGGTCGGCGGTCACGCGCCAGTTGTCTTTCGCCACGCCGCAGATCGCTTTGGCGATCAGGCTTTTCCCCGAACCGGATTCACCCACCAGCCCGCGAATCTCGCCCTCGGCGAGGGTAATGCTGATGCGATCGACGGCTTTCACCCAGCCTTCACCGGTTTTGAATTCAATGGTGAGGTTGCGAATATCAAGAAGCGGCATTATTGCACCCCCGCGTTGATTGCACGGCGAATACCGTCGCCCAGCAGGTTGATCAGCAATACGCTTACCATAATGGCCGCACCCGGCAGCATGACCGTCCACGGCGCCACGTAGATCAACTCCAGCGCGTCACCGAGCATCGCACCCCATTCAGGGGACGGCAGCTGCGCGCCGAGGTCGAGGAAGCCGAGCGCAGCGATGTCCAGGATCGCCATCGACAGCGCCCGGGTAATCTCGGTGACCAGCCCGGCGGCGATGTTTGGCAGAACGGCAAACCACAAAATGTTGAAGGTCGTCGCGCCGTCCAGACGGGCCGCAACGACATACTCTTTTTCCAGCTCGTCATGCACCATGCTGTAAACCGAGCGCACGATGCGGGGCAGGATAGCCAGCCAGACGGCGAACATGGCATGCGACAGATGCGGACCGGCAAAGGCAACAACGATGATTGCCAGCAGCAGAGACGGAATCGACAGCAGCGTGTCCAGAATGTGGTTCAGCACCGCCGAGCGCAGGCCATGCGTGGAGCCCGCGAAAATACCGAGCGCCAGTCCACAGATCGTCGCTGCGAGCGTCACGACAAACGCGCCGCCCACCGTCGGAGCAGCCCCGCTTAACAGACGGCTTAACACGTCGCGTCCGAGGTCGTCAGTGCCGAGGAAGAAAGAGACTTCGCCGTAGCGTGACCAGGAAGGCGGCAGCAGCTGATAGCCAAGGAACTGCTGATCGATGCCATATGGCGCAAACCACGAGCCAAAGAGGCAAAGCAATACCAGACCGGCACAGCCATAAAGGCCGATCATTGCCGTGGTGTCACCATAGAACTTACGCCACACGGTACGCAGCGCACCGGGCGTGCGCTTTTCACTGTATACGTTATCGTAAGGCATACCATTCCTTATGCTTCAATGGGTTAGCCATCGCACCCAGAATATCGGACAACACGTTAACAATAATGACCAGCGAACCAATCACCATCACACCCGCAGAAATCGCGGCGTAGTCCTGCTGGCGGATGGCGTTAATCAGCCAGCGCCCCAGCCCGGGCCAGCTAAAGACCATTTCGGTGATCATGGCCAGTGTAAGCATGGTGGAGAACTGCAGCCCCAGACGCGGGATCACCGGCGGCAGCGCGTTATGCAGGACGTTGCGGCGCAGTATGGTCAGGCGCGACAATCCGCGCGTGGCGGCGGCTTTGACGTAGTTCTGCTCAAACACCTCGATGGTGCTCAGGCGCATCAGGCGGATCACCTCGGTCGTCGGCGCAACCGCCAGCGTCAGCACCGGCAGTACCATATGGCGCAGGGCGCTGACGATCATCTCATGGCGCCACACCGAATCGGACAGCCAGGCGTCAATGATGGCAAAACCCGTCACCGTTTTAACGGTATAGAGCAGGTCAAAACGACCCGAAACCGGCAGCCAGCCCATCGTCAGCGAGAAGAACAGCGTCAGCAGCAGCGCCAGCCAGAATACCGGGATAGAGAAGCCGAGCAGGGCGAGGGCGCTGATAAACTTATCCTGCCATTTGTTGCGGTAGATCCCGGCCAGCATGCCCACGGGAATACCCACCATCAGGGCAAAGCCGAAGGCCAGAATGCACAGCTCCATCGTGGCCGGGAAAACCTCTTTCAGCTGCTCGGAGATAAGCTGCCCGTTGATGCTCGACACGCCGAAATCCCAGTGCAGCAGACCGTTAAACCAGAACAGCCAGGCATCCCAAAGCGATGAGCCCTGAAGCGGGGCGTGCGGCGTAAAATAGCTCAGGCTGAAGCCGACAAAAGTCAGCAGAAAGAGCGTCACCAGCAGCAGCAGGAGTCGACGTAAGGTAAAAATAATCATGGTTTTTTCACCTCTTGTTCTTTTTCGCGCGACACGCCGGCGAACGAGGCGTTGCCGAACGGACTCAGCACAAGGCCTTTAATATCGTAACGATAGGCCTGAAGGCGCAGGGAAGAGGCCAGCGGCAGCACGGGCAGTTCCTGAGCGAGGATCTTCTGCGCTTCATCGTAAGCGTCAATGCGCGAGGCCAGCTGTTGGGAAGAGAGCGCTTTTTGCAGCACTGCGTCGAACTCCCGGTTACACCAGTGGGCGTAGTTGGTCTGCGAATTGATCGCCGCACAGCTCAGCAGCGGCCGGAAGAAGCTGTCCGGATCGTTACTGTCGGTAGCCCAGCCGGTCAGCGTAAGGTCGTGATTCATGTCCATCAGGCGCGCCTCCTGGAAACGGCCCTCCACCGGTACGATGATCACCTTGACGCCCACCTGCGCCATATCGGCCTGCAGCAGTTCCGCGGTTTTCAGCGGGCTCGGGTTCCACGCCTGGGAGCTGGTGGGCACCCAGAGCTGGAGCGTCAGGTTTTCCGCGCCCAGCGCCTTCAATTGTTCACGCGCTTTTGCCGGATTGTATTCCGTAATCTTAGCCTCACCGTCGTAGGCCCACGAGGCGCGCGGTAAAATTGAGGCGGCGGTTTCCGCCGTGCCGTAGTAGATCGACTGCATCAGACGCTGGTTGTTAATCGCCAGCGCCAGCGCGTGGCGAACGGCAGGGTTGTTTAACGGCGGCTTATCGGTGTTAAAGGCCAGATAGGCGATGTTCATCCCCGGGCGTAACGTCAGGCGCAGACGCGGATCGTCGCGCAAAATCGTGAGCTGGCTGGCCGCGGGCCAGGCGAGCACGTCGCATTCCCCGGTGAGCAGCTTCGAGAGCCGTCCCGTTCCGCCAGAACCGAGATCGACAACCACCTGCGGCATCAGCGGCGTGCCGCGCCAGAAATGCTCATGGCGCTGCAGGCGAATATATTGCCCCGCGCGGTATTCGGCCAGCTGGAACGGCCCGGTACCGACCGGCTGGCGGTCGAGCAGCTCCTGGCGATCTTTTTTCGTCAGCTTCGCCGCGTATTCGGCGGACATAACGGACGCATAGTGGGTCGCCAGGTGCCAGAGGAAGGAGGCATCCGGGCGCGTCAGCGTAAATTCAACCGTCCGGCTGTCCAGCTTGCGCACGCTTTTAACGGTGTCGGCAAACTGCAGGCTGTCGAAATAGGGGAAATTATCCCCGTTAACGTTATGCCATGGGTGGTTACGGTTAAAGATACGCTGGAAGGTGAAGACCACGTCATCCGCGTTCAGCTTGCGCGTGGGGGTAAACCACGCCGTACGCTGAAACGCGACATCATCGCGCAGGCGAAAACGGTAGGTTGCACCGTTGTCCAGGACTTCCCAGCTTTCCGCAAGTTCAGGCACCAGGCGGTAGGTGTACGGGTCGACATCAAGCAGACGGTCGTACAGCTGCGCGGCGAGCGTATCCACGATCAGGCCGCTGCCCGCTTTTTGCGGGTTGAAGGTATCCACCTGGCCGCTTACGCAATAGACGAAGCCGCTGTCACGAATGTCAGGCTGCGTTTGCTGCCCGGGCGCAGCAAACGCCAGGCCGCTGAACAGACCGAGTGCTAAAAAGGACGATAAAACCAGACGCATAATTTTTAAGGTTTTTAGGTTCGATCTGCAAAGTGTATCGCACTTAAGCCTGCTTCGTAAAAATGTCTGCGGGCAAGTGCCGATATTGTCAGCGCATTTGATGCTTTTTGAGCAATGCCCGTAACTGATGGTAGGTCAGGCCCAGGAGTTCGGCCGCCCGTTTCTGGTTATATTTCGCCGCCTTCAGGCTTTGCTCCAGCAACTGCTGTTCCTGCTCGTGCTGGAACTGGCGTAAATCCAGCGGGAGCGCGGGGGCGTCGCCTGAAGAGGATGGCGCGGATACCGACGTCGCATTGCGCTGAAAAGGATCGATAATGATATTGTCCAGCTCCGTCTCGCTGCTGCCGTGGCGGTAAACTGAACGCTCCACGACGTTCTTCAGCTCGCGGATATTTCCCGGCCAGCGGTAGGCCAGAAGCGTCTCCCGCGCACGATCGCTGAAGCCGGGGAAAAGGGGGAGACCCAGTTCGCGGCACATCTGAATCGCAAACTGGTCTGCCAGCAGCATGATGTCGCTTTTGCGTTCGCGCAGGGGCGGAAGCTGAACGACGTCAAAGGCCAGGCGGTCAAGGAGATCGGCACGGAATTTCTCCTCCGCGACCATCTCCGGCAAATTGGCGTTGGTGGCGCAGACCAGGCGCACGTTAACCTGCAGCGGCTGGCTGCCGCCGACGCGTTCCAGTTCGCCATACTCAATCACGCGCAGCAGCTTTTCCTGCACCAGCATCGGCGCGGTGGCGAGTTCATCAAGAAACAGCGTGCCGCCGTCGGCGCGCTCAAAACGCCCTGGATGGCGCTTCTGAGCGCCGGTAAACGCGCCCGCCTCGTGCCCGAACAGCTCGGTGTCGAGCAGGTTTTCATTCAGCGCCGCACAGTTTAGAGAAATGAAGGGGCCGTCCCAGCGTCCGGATAAATAGTGCAGTCGGTTGGCAATCAGTTCCTTACCCGTGCCGCGCTCGCCGATAATCAGCACAGGTTTGTTGAGCGGCGCAAGGCGAGAAACCTGTTCCAGCACCTCAAGAAAGCTGTTGGCTTCGCCGAGTAAGTTATCTTTGTATTGAGCCATGATGAAATTAACCACTCCTTAGCGATATTCACCAGGTCAGCATAGTGCTGTAGTGAGTAAAAATCAATCACACCGTGTAAAATCAATAAGATAAAAAATTGGCACGGGAATTGTATTACCAGTACAGCAGGGCATAGCCCGATAACAGAACTATGAGGATTTGATTATGGGTATTTTTTCTCGTTTTGCCGACATCGTGAACGCCAACATCAACTCGCTGCTGGAGAAAGCGGAAGATCCGCAGAAGCTGGTGCGCCTGATGATTCAGGAGATGGAAGACACGCTGGTTGAAGTACGTTCTACCTCCGCCCGTGCGCTGGCTGAGAAAAAACAGTTAACGCGCCGTATTGAGCAGGCCACCGCTCAGCTCAATGAATGGCAGGAAAAAGCGGAGCTCGCCCTGCGCAAAGATAAAGAAGATCTGGCTCGCGCGGCGTTAATTGAAAAGCAGAAGCTGGCGGACATGATCGCTACGCTTGAGCATGAAGTCACGCTGGTGGACGACACGCTCACCCGCATGAAGAAAGAGATTGGTGAGCTCGAAAATAAACTGAGCGAAACCCGCGCGCGTCAGCAGGCGCTTACCCTGCGTCACCAGGCGGCAAGCTCTTCCCGCGACGTGCGTCGTCAGCTGGACAGCGGCAAGCTGGATGAGGCCATGGCGCGATTTGAGTCATTTGAGCGTCGTATCGACCAGATGGAAGCGGAAGCAGAGAGCCACAGCATGGGTAAGCAAAAGTCGCTGGATCAACAGTTTGCTGACCTGAAAGCGGACGATGAAATCAGCGAACAGCTGGCGGCATTGAAAGCCAAAATGAAGCAAGATAACCAATAATAATGTTGCGGCACCTGAGCGTGCCGCTAAGCATCCGACGACAAGGAGTACACATGAGCGCGCTTTTCCTGGCCATTCCCCTGACGATTTTCGTGCTGTTTGTTTTGCCGATTTGGCTATGGCTGCACTACAGCAACCGTTCATCGCGGGACGATTTATCCCAGAGTGAACAACAACGTCTGGCGCAGCTTACCGACCAGGCGAATAAGATGCGCGATCGCATTCAGGCGCTGGAAGCTATCCTGGATGCAGAACATCCTAACTGGAGGGACCGTTAATGTCAGGACTGAATCTGAACAAAAAATTGTGGCGAATTCCACAGCAGGGCATGGTGCGCGGCGTTTGCGCCGGGCTGGCCCATTATCTTGACGTTCCGGTAAAGCTGGTGCGTGTGGTCACGGTACTGTCGATATTTTTCGGCCTGGCGTTTATCACCTTCGTGGCCTACATCGTTCTGTCGTTCGTTCTTGATCCGATGCCGGAAGGCGAACTTGCTGCGGAAAGCGCGCCTACCAGTAACGATCTTCTCAATGCGGTTGACGATCAATTGGCAGCCGGTGAGAAGCGGTTGCGTGAGATGGAACGTTATGTCACATCCGATACCTTTACGCTGAGAAGCCGTTTTCGTCAGCTTTAAGAGAGAACATACATGAAGAAAAACTGGCAACAGGCCGGTCAGAAGGTAAAACCCGGCCTGAAAATCGCAGGTAAACTGGTTCTGATGACGGCGTTACGTTACGGCCCGGCAGGTGTGGCGGGCTGGGCGATCAAATCTGTTGCCCGCAAGCCGGTCAGAATGTTGCTGGCCGTGGCGCTTGAACCCCTGTTGCAAAAAGCGGCGAAGCGGCTGTCACGCCGCTACTTATCCCGATAATTCACGCTCGCGTTAGCCCTTTCTCTCCCCGGAAGGGCTAACGACATTTCATCCCTTTCCCTCACTTTCTTTGCGGCAGCTCACATTACTGCACAGAGCTGCTTTGTAATTGCGTTTTTCAGCCTCCCGGTTCGTTGACAGATATTTTTCAGGGGAGTAGATTGCCCTTCGTGGGACCGCTACCATGGAAAATAATGTGAACGCAAAAATTAAAAATCTTATCAATCATATTTACGGTGAATCATTTTCTGAAGCACATTTTAAAGTGTTATTAACAAAGCTTGAACAAGCTGCTGTTGATATTACAGAAAAGCGTAAATCAGGCTGGGATGAAAAAGACGTTGTTCTGATCACCTACGCCGATCAGTTCTCCGCGAAAGGGGAGAAAGCGTTGCCGGTATTTACCCGCTTTTATAATGAGTGGCTCGCGCGCACGTTTTCCCATGTCCACCTTTTACCTTTTTATCCTTGGTCCTCTGATGACGGATTTTCCGTTATTGATTACCACAACGTTGCGCCTGAAACCGGGACCTGGCAAGACGTTGCCGATTTAAAACAGTCTGTCAGCTTAATGTTTGATTTCGTGTGCAACCACATGTCAGCAAAAAGTGAATGGTTTGCTAATTATCTTGCGCAGAAACCTGGCTACGAAGATTTCTTTATTGCTGTCGATCCTGAAACCGATTTATCTGCTGTGACGCGTCCTCGCGCATTACCGTTGCTGACGCCATTCACGCTGCATGATGGCAGCGTGCGCCATCTTTGGACCACCTTCAGCGATGACCAGATCGATCTCAACTTCGCCTCGCCACAGGTGCTGATTGCGATGGTTGACGTGCTGCTCCATTACCTGGCGGAAGGGGCGCGTTATATCCGTCTGGACGCCGTCGGGTTTATGTGGAAGATCCCTGGAACAAGCTGCATCCATCTGGAACAGACCCACTGTCTCATCCAGCTTTTCCGTGCTATTACCGAGGCCGTGGCGCCAGGTACCGTGATCATTACTGAGACGAACGTTCCGCATAAGGACAATATCTCTTATTTTGGTGACGGTGAAAATGAAGCCCAGATGGTCTACCAGTTCTCCTTGCCGCCGTTGGTGCTGCATGCTGTGCACCGTCAGGATGTTAAAGCTCTCTGTCAATGGGCGGGGTCGCTGGCGCTGCCTTCAACAAAAACGACCTGGTTCAACTTCCTGGCGTCTCATGACGGTATCGGTCTGAACCCGCTGCGCGGCATTCTGCCGGAATCAGAAATCCTCGCACTGGTTGAGAAACTTCAGCAGGAAGGGGCGCTGGTAAACTGGAAAAATAATCCTGACGGAACGCGTAGCCCTTACGAAATCAATGTGACCTATCTTGACGCGTTAAGCGCGCAAAACAGTTCAGATGATGAACGCATCGCGCGCTTTATTCTGGCGCATGCGGTGCTGTTAAGTTTCCCTGGTGTACCTGCCGTGTATATTCAAAGCATTCTTGGCTCCCGTAACGATTATGAAGGGGTCGAGCGCCTCGGCTATAACCGCGCAATAAACCGCAAGAAATATACCGCAGGCCAGGTTGATCTCGAACTTAATAATAAAAATAGCATTCGTCATAAAATTTATTCCCGCTTAAGCGAGTTTATTGCGATTCGTCGTGGGGAAAGTGCGTTTCACCCTGATGCGCAGGCATTTTTTGAATCACTGGATGAACAAATTCTTAAAATTGTTCGCGTGGCTGAAAACGGTGAGAAAATTACAGCCCTGTTTAATTTTAGTAATAACGTTCATACCGTTTATGGGGACAAGCTTACTGGTATGGAATTACTATCAGGACAAGCTGTTAGCGGTAAAGAACTGACCCTCAATCCATGGCAGGTTATGTGGATTAAAGAAAACTAAAAAGGACCCTAAAATGAAAATGCCCAAAATTGTGCTGTTATCAGCACTGGTTTCGTGCGCCCTGTTATCAGGCTGTAAGGATGATAAAGCGTCTGCTGTGACCATTGAGTTCATGCACTCGTCAGTAGAGCAGGAGCGTCAGGCGGTTATTACGAAGCTGATCGAAAAATTCGAAAAAGAAAACCCTGGCATTACGGTGAAGCAGGTGCCGGTGGAAGAAGATGCCTACAACACCAAGGTGATTACGCTCGCCAGAACGGGCGCGCTGCCTGAGGTGATTGAAGTCAGCCATGATTACGCGAAAGTCATGGATAAGGAACAACTGCTGGATCGCAAGGCTATCGGCGAAGCCATTAAAGCGGTAGGCGAAAAGACCTTCTATGACGGGATCCTGCGCGTTGTGCGTACCGAAGACGGCACCGCCTGGACGGGCGTGCCGATGAGTGCCTGGCTGTCCGGCGTCTGGTATCACAAAGATGTGCTTGCCGCTGCAGGTATTCAGGAACCGCATAACTGGGAACAACTGCTGAAAGCCAGCCAGAAACTTAACGATCCGGCCAACAAACATTACGGCATTGCACTTCCTACCGCGGAAAGCGTCATGACCGAGCAGGCGTTCTCCCAGTTTGCGCTGTCCGGCGGCGCGAACGTTTTTGATGCCAACGGAAACGTTGAAATTGATACCCCTGAAATGGCGAAGGCGCTGGCGTTCTATAAATCGCTGGCCGCGACCACCATGCCGGGCTCGAACGACGTCATGGAGATCAAAGATGCCTTCATGAACGGTTCTGCGCCGATGGCCGTCTATTCCACCTACATCCTGCCAGCGGTATTCCTGGATGGTAACCCTGCCAACCTTGGCTTCGTCGTCCCGACAGAAAAGTCCTCTGCCGTCTACGGCATGGTCACGTCGCTGACGATCACCACCGGCCAAACCGAAGAAGAAACGCAAGCGGCTGAAAAGTTTGTGACGTGGATGGAGCAGGCTCAAAACGCAACCGACTGGGTCATGATGTCGCCGGGCGCGGCGCTGCCGGTGAACACGCTGGTGGTAGGCACCGATACCTGGAAAAACAACGAGGTGATTAAAGCGTTTGGGCAACTGCCTTATGAACTGATCGCCCAGTTCCCGAACGTGCAGGTGTTTGGCGCTGTCGGCGACAAAAACTTCACGCGCATGGGCGATGTGACAGGTTCCGGCATTATCAGCTCCATGGTGCATAACGTCACTGTGGGTAAACAAGATCTCAGCGCAACGCTCAGCAAGAGCCAGACGCGACTGACTGACCTGATTTCACAACGATAGGAGCGCTCTGCGGAAGGAAATTATGAAGACGTTGTTTTCTGGTCGTTCAGATATGCCTTTCGCCATGCTGCTGTTGGCCCCCAGCCTGATTTTGCTGGGGGGCCTGGTGGCCTGGCCAATGATTTCCAATATTGAAATCAGTTTCTTACGTCTGCCGCTTAACCCGCGTATTGATGCGGTGTTCGTCGGCCTGGATAACTACATCCGCATTCTTGGGGATGCTGCGTTCTGGCACTCGCTGTGGATGACGTTCTGGTATACGGCGCTGGTCGTGCTCGGCAGTACCGGGCTGGGGCTTGCCGTCGCCATCTTCTTTAACCGTGAGTTTCGTCTGCGGAAGACGGCGCGTTCGCTGGTGATTTTATCCTACGTGACGCCCTCTATTTCCCTGGTGTTTGCCTAGAAATACATGTTCAACAACGGCTACGGCATTGTGAACTATCTGGGCGTCGATCTGCTGCATCTGTATGGCCAGGCACCGCTCTGGTTCGACAACCCTGGCAGCAGCTTCGTGCTGGTGGTGCTGTTCGCCATCTGGCGCTACTTCCCGTATGCCTTTATCTCATTCCTGGCGATTTTGCAGACCATTGATAAATCGCTGTATGAAGCGGCAGAGATGGACGGAGCCAACGCCTGGCAGCGTTTCCGTATCGTCACGTTGCCCGCCATCATGCCCGTACTGGCAACGGTGGTCACGCTGCGAACTATCTGGATGTTCTACATGTTTGCGGATGTTTATCTGCTGACCACGAAGGTCGATATTCTGGGCGTGTATCTCTATAAAACCGCCTTTGCATTCAACGATCTGGGTAAAGCAGCCGCCATTTCCGTTGTGCTGTTTGTGATCATCTTCGCCGTCATTCTGCTGACCAGAAAAAGGGTAAACCTCAATGGCAACAAATAAACGCATACTGGGCCGTATTGGTTTCTATCTGGGGCTGGCGGTATTTCTGATTATCACGCTGTTCCCGTTCTTCGTGATGCTGATGACGTCATTCAAGAGCGCGAAAGAGGCCATATCGCTGAATCCGACTATTCTACCGCAGGCGTGGACGCTTCAGCATTACGTCGACATCTTTAACCCGCTGATCTTCCCGTTTGTGGATTACTTCCGCAACAGCATGGTGGTGTCGCTGACGTCATCGGTAATTGCGGTGTTTCTCGGCACGCTTGGCGCTTACGCTTTGTCCAAGCTGCGTTTTAAAGGACGCACGACGATCAACGCGAGCTTCTACACCGTCTATATGTTCTCCGGGATATTGCTGGTGGTGCCGCTGTTCAAAATCATTACCGCGCTCGGCATTTACGACACTGAACTGGCGCTGATCATCACCATGGTGACCCAGACATTACCTACGGCGGTATTCATGCTGCGCAGCTATTTCGACACCATTCCGGACGAAATAGAAGAGGCCGCGATGATGGATGGTCTGAACCGACTGCAAATCATCTTCCGCATTACCGTGCCGCTGGCCATTTCCGGTCTCGTGTCGGTGTTTGTTTACTGCTTCATGGTGGCATGGAACGACTACCTGTTTGCCTCCATTTTCCTGTCCAGTGCCAGCAACTTTACCCTGCCGGTCGGGCTGAACACGCTCTTTAGTACGCCAGATTATATCTGGGGTCGCATGATGGCGGCATCGCTGGTGACGGCGCTTCCGGTGGTCATCATGTACGCACTCTCTGAACGTTTTATTAAAAGTGGTTTGACCGCCGGTGGCGTCAAGGGCTAAGGCGGCCAATTTTTTATCAGGAGCAAGTTATGAAGAAGTTAGTTGCGACAGCGCCACGCGTGGCGGCGCTGGTGGAATATGAAGACCGTGCTGTGGAAGCACATGAAGTGAAAATTCGCGCCCGCTTTGGCGCGCCGAAGCACGGAACGGAAGTCGTGGATTTCCGCGCGGCAAGCCCGTTTATTGATGAAGAGTTCAACGCAGAGTGGCAGATGTTCACGCCGCGTGAGGAGGGCGCTGCGCGCGGTATCGAGTTCGGTAAGTTCCAGCTGGGCAACATGATCGTTGGCGACATTATTGAATGCGGTGCAGACGTGACGGAATACCAGATCGGCGACAGCGTCTGCTGCTACGGCCCGCTGCAGGAGACGGTCATCGTTAACGCAGTGAACAACTATAAGCTGCGTAAAATGCCGCAGGGCGCGTCCTGGAAGAATGCCGTTTGCTACGATCCGGCGCAGTTCGCCATGAGCGGCGTGCGTGATGCCAACGTTCGCGTGGGCGACTTTGTTGTCGTGGTCGGTCTGGGAGCCATCGGACAGATTGCGATTCAGCTGGCGAAAAAGGCCGGTGCGTCTGTGGTTATCGGCGTTGATCCGATCGAACACCGCTGTGAAATCGCCCGCCGTCACGGCGCGGACCACTGCCTGAATCCAATCGGTACCGATGTCGGTCTGGAAATCAAAAAGCTGACCGGCAAGCAGGGCGCGGACGTGATCATCGAAACCAGCGGCTTTGCCGATGCGCTGCAGTCCGCGCTGCGCGGACTTGCCTACGGCGGCACCATCTCCTACGTGGCGTTCGCCAAGCCGTTTGCCGCGGGTTTCAACCTCGGCCGCGAAGCACATTTCAACAACGCGAAGATTGTCTTCTCCCGCGCCTGCAGTGAACCCAACCCGGACTATCCGCGCTGGAGCCGCAAGCGTATCGAAGAGACCTGCTGGGAATTGCTGATGAACGGTTATCTGAACTGTGACGATCTGATCGACCCGGTCGTGACCTTCGCCACCAGCCCGGAAAGCTATATGAAGTATGTCGATCAGCATCCTGAACTCAGTATCAAAATGGGCGTCACTTTTTAAGCTAAGGACAGCAAATCATGAAGATCGCAACACAAAACCAGGCCTTTTTCCCGACCAACATCATGGAAAAATTCGAGTACATCAAAGCGATGGGTTTTGATGGCTATGAAATTGACGGCCGCCTGCTGGTGGAAAATCTCGACGAAGTGAAAGCCGCTATCAAAGCTACTGGCCTGCCGGTGACGACAGCATGTGGCGGATATGATGGCTGGATCGGTGATTTCATCGAAGAACGCCGTCTGAACGGGTTACAGCAGATCGAACGCATTCTGGAAGCGCTGGCGGAAGTCGGCGGAAAGGGCATTATCGTGCCTGCTGCCTGGGGCATGTTTACCTTCCGTTTGCCGCCAATGACCTCCCCACGCAGCTTGGACGGTGACCGCAAAGCGGTTAGCGCCTCGCTGCGCTGGCTGGATGAAGTGGCGGCGCGCACCGGCACTACCGTCTACCTGGAGCCGCTGAACCGCTACCAGGATCATATGATCAACACCCTGGCAGACGCGCGTCGTTATATTGAAGAGAACGGCCTGAAGCACGTGCAGATCATCGGCGACTTCTACCACATGAACATTGAAGAAGACTCGCTGACGGACGCGCTGCATCAGAACCGCGATCTGCTTGGTCATGTGCACATTGCAGATAATCATCGCTATCAGCCGGGCAGCGGCAGCCTCGATTTTGCCAGCCTGTTCGACCAGCTGCGTGCCGATAACTATCAGGGATACGTGGTGTATGAATGCCGCGTTCGCGCCGAGGATCCGGCTAAGGCTTATCAGGACTCTCTCACTTATTTGCGTGAATGCTAAGGATGACGAGCGTGATGAGTGCTTCTACACCTTCGCCTCTGCGCGTCGCCATTATTGGCGCCGGGCAGGTCGCGGACAAAGTGCATGCCTCGTATTACGCCACGCGCAGTGATGTTCAAATGGTGGCTGTCATGGACAGCCGCCTTGAGCAGGCACAGGCGTTCGCGGAACGTTATGCTATTCCATCGGCATGGCAGGACGCTCACGAGATGTTGCAGGCAGTAAAACCGGATGTGGTGAGCGTCTGTTCGCCCAACCGGTTCCATTTTGAACACGTAATGGCAGCCCTTGCAGCAGGTTGTCACGTTATGTGTGAAAAGCCCCCGGCGATGACGCCGGAACAGGCCGACCAGATGCGCATTGCGGCGCGCAAGGCAGGAAAAGTCCTGGCGTATGATTTTCACCATCGCTTTGCCCTGGATACCCAACTGCTGCGTGATGCGGTAATGAACGGGACGCTCGGTGAAGTTTACTTTACCTCGGCGCAGGCGCTGCGCCGCTGCGGTGTACCGGGGTGGGGCGTTTTTACCAACAAATCGTTACAGGGTGGCGGACCGCTGATTGATATCGGCATTCATATGCTTGACGCCGCAATGTATGTCCTGGGTTTCCCTGCAGTAAAACGGGTGACCGCGCACAGCTTCCAGAGGCTGGGAAACCGTAAAAGCACCGGTCAGTTTGGCGAGTGGGACCCAACGCAATTTACCGTTGAAGATGCCCTGTTTGGCACGATTGAATTCTGCAACGGCGGCATTCTGCGTCTGGATACCTCGTTTGCGCTTAACATTCGCGAGCAGTCGATCATGAACGTCTCTTTCTGCGGTGAAAAGGCGGGGGCAACGCTGTTCCCGGCGCACATCTACAACGACGAAGCCGGTGTTTTAGAAACCCTTACCCAGCGCGAAGAGGCGGACGATCAGCGCCATCTGCGCAGCATGGATGCCTTTGTGCGCCATGTGCAGGGAGAGCCCGTCATGATTGCCGATGCAGAACAGGGACTGGTTATTCAGCAGCTTGTCGCCGCGCTGTATGAATCAGCAGAAACAGGGGAAAGCGTGACATTATGCTGAACGTGTCTGTATTAACCGATCCGGGCTTTTGTCCTCACAGCCTGAATAAATACGCCTCTGTCATGGCCTGCGGTAACGGCTACATGGGCATTCGCGCTGCGCACGAAGAAGATTACACCCAGCAGACCAGAGGCATGTACCTCGCGGGGCTGTATCATCGCGCGGGGCGCAACGAGACCACTGAACTGGTCAATCTGCCGGATATCACCGGGATTGATGTTGAGCTGGATGGCATCAATTTCACCCTCCTTTCAGGGGAAATCCTTGAGTGGCAGCGCGAGCTGGCCTTTGCGAACGGCGAACTGCATCGTAACGTTGTCTGGCGTTCAACCAATGGGAAGCGCTATAGGCTGGAGAGTCGTCGTTTTGCGTCACTGGACCAGCTGCCATTAGTGGCTATGCAGCTCTCGATCACGCCCCTTGATGGCGCCACGCAGGCGGTGCTGAAAACCGGCATTGACGCAACCCAAACGAACAGCGGCAGACAGCATCTGGATGAAATCTCGGTCAGGGTCTTTGACCAGCACTACATGCAGGGCGTGTATGAAACGCAGGATCGGGCGTCTGAGGTTGTTGTTTCGGCGTTTTGTCAGCTCTCAGCGAAGAGCGACAGCTGCTTCACCGCCAAAAACCGTCGTCTCAGCGTTCACCATTCGCTGATACTTGATCAGGGTGACACTGTCACGCTTGAGAAAATCGTCTGGCTGACGCATCGCAGTGATAAAGCGCTGTCACAGGAGTCTTTCGCGCGCAACGCGCTGGCCGATCTCAAAGTCTCTGCCGCAAGAGGCTACGACGCGTTGCTTGAAAGCTCAGCGTATGCGTGGAAAGACGTCTGGCGTGACGCGCGGGTGGAAGTGACTTCCGCTGAACATCAGGATCAGATGGCGCTGGATTATGCTGTCTGGCATCTGACCACAATGACGCCTGCCCATGATGAGCGAAGCAGTATTGCTGCAAAAGGGCTGACGGGAGAGGGGTATAAGGGCCACGTTTTCTGGGATACCGAAATTTTCCTGCTGCCTTTCCATCTGTTTACCCGCCCGCAGATTGCCCGAAACCTTCTGCGCTATCGCTGGCTTAATCTCTCAGGCGCCCGGGAAAAAGCCCGTCGTAACGGCTGGCCTGGCGCGCTGTTCCCGTGGGAAAGCGCCGCAAGCGGAGAGGAAGAGACGCCGGAGTTCGCGGCGATCAACATCCGCACCGGGGTACGCCAGAAGGTGGCTTCTGCACTCGCTGAACATCACATCGTGGCAGATATCGCCTGGGCGGTCGTCGCTTACTGGCAGGCGACGCACGATGATGCCTTTATGCGTAACGAAGGCCTGACGCTGCTGATGGAAACGGCCTTGTTCTGGATGGGACGCGCCACGGAAATCAATGGTCGTCTGGAAATCCATGACGTGATCGGACCGGACGAATACACCGAGCACGTGAACAACAACGCCTATACCAACTATCTGGCCTGGCACAACGTTGCCTGCGCGCGCCAGTTTATGGCGATGTTTGAGCGTGAGGATGTGCGTTTCACGGAGAATGCCACGCTGTTCCTGGCGCGCTTATGGCTGCCAGAGGCCGATGCCGACGGTGTGATCCCGCAGGATGATACCTTCATGTCAAAACCTGCTATCGATCTGAACCGCTACAAAGCCAAAGCGGGTAAGCAGACGATTCTGCTCGATTATTCCCGTGCGGAAGTGAATGAGATGCAGATCCTTAAGCAGGCCGATGTGGTGATGCTTAACTACCTGCTGCCGGAACGGTTTACGCCGCAGCAATGCGCCGCCAATCTGGCGTTCTATGAACCACGCACGATCCATGACTCATCCCTGAGCAAGGCCATTCACGGGATTGTGCTCGCGCGCTGCGGTGATACGCAGGGGGCCTATGCCTTCTGGCGCGACGGTATCGCCATTGATTTGGGCGACGATCCGCACAGCAGCGATGAGGGCATTCATGCCGCGGCCACCGGTGCGATCTGGTCTGGTGCCATTCAGGGGTTTGCTGGCCTGCAAATCATTGAAGGGGAGCTGCATCTTGCGCCGAAACTGCCTGCTCACTGGCAGAAACTCGCTTTCCCGCTGCGGTGGCGAAACGCAACAATGCACTTCACGTATGAAAACGAGGTGTTAACCATTGAAACCACCGCGCCTGCCACGCTGACGCTGTGGGGCAAAACGCTGCACGTATCGGAGCGAAAAGTTTGCGCTTATAAGGACTTTTCTGCACCCGCAACTGGGACCGCTACCACGGAGGGGCACCATGACGCTTAAGGCTGTCGTATTCGATCTGGACGGTGTGATCACCGATACCGCACATCTGCACTTTCTGGCGTGGCGCGCCGTGGCGGAAGAGATTGGCATCACCTTTGATGAAGTCTTTAACGAACAGCTGAAGGGGATAAGCCGCATGGATTCCCTCCAGCGCATTCTGAAGCATGGAGGTAAAGTGGGGATGTTTAGCGAGGAGCAGTGCCTGGCGCTTGCAACGAAAAAAAACGCGCTTTACGTCCAGTCGCTGGCATCACTGACGCAGGATTCTCTGCTGCCGGGGATCCGCGACGTGCTGGGGGAGATCCGTTCCGCGAAGGTCAAAATTGGGCTGGCATCCGTATCGCTCAATGCCCCAGGGATTTTGCACGCGCTGGGGATTCACCAGGCATTTGATTTTTGCGCTGATGCTTCCCGCATTTGCCGCTCAAAGCCGGACCCTGAGATCTTCCTTGCGGCCTGTGCGGGGCTGAATGTGCGCCCTGAAGAGGCCATTGGCATTGAAGATGCCGCTGCGGGTGTTGAAGCAATCAACGCCGCAGGAATGCTGTCGGTCGGGATTGGGCCTGGCCTTAACCATGCGGGATTACAACTTCATTCAACGCGGGAACTGACCTGGAAATGCCTCACAGAATTCTGGGCGTCCCGGGCGTATTGATAAGGAATAAATTATGGCTCAACTGTCTCTGAAACATATTCAGAAAATCTATGATAACCAGGTCCACGTGGTTAAGGATTTCAACCTCGAAATTGAAGACAAAGAGTTTATTGTTTTCGTCGGTCCGTCGGGCTGCGGTAAATCCACGACCCTGCGAATGATTGCCGGCCTTGAGGAGATCAGCGCGGGTGAACTGATTATTGACGGCGTTTGCATGAATGACGTGCCCGCCAAGTCGCGCGATATCGCGATGGTATTCCAGAACTACGCGCTTTATCCGCACATGACGGTCTACGACAACATGGCGTTTGGCCTGAAAATGCAAAAAATAGCGCCCGCGGTGATTGAAGAACGCGTTAACTGGGCGGCGCAGATTTTGGGGTTACGTGAATACCTGAAGCGTAAGCCTGGCGCTTTATCGGGTGGTCAGCGCCAGCGCGTGGCGCTGGGCAGGGCGATCGTGCGCGAAGCGGGCGTCTTCCTGATGGATGAGCCGTTATCCAACCTCGATGCCAAGCTTCGCGTGCAGATGCGTGCCGAAATCAGCAAGCTGCACCAGAAGCTTAACACCACCATGATCTATGTGACGCACGACCAGACGGAAGCCATGACGATGGCAACCCGCATCGTGATCCTGAAAGACGGCATCATTCAGCAGGTGGGTGCGCCGAAGCAGGTGTACAACGAGCCTGCCAATATGTTTGTCGCAGGGTTCATTGGCTCTCCGGCGATGAACTTCATTCGTGGCGCTATCGACGATCGCTATTTCGTGACGGAAACGCTGCGTCTGGAAATCCCCGAGGACAAGCTGGCCGAACTGAATGCGCAGGGTTACCAGCGTAAAGCGGTGGTCTTCGGGATCCGTCCGGAAGATATTCTTACCCTGCAAAGCAGCGGAGAAGATATCACGGCGAAAGTCAGCGTCGCTGAGCTGACCGGTGCCGAATTTATGCTTTATGCCACCGTGGGCGGTCATGAACTGGTTGTCCGTGCGGGCGCGGCCAATGACTACGTAGCCGGAGATACTATCGGCATTCAGTTCGATATGAATAAGTGCCATTTCTTCGACGCCGATACCGAAGCGGCTATTAGATAAGAAAGGTGTTTGCCGGAAATGCAAATTTCCGGTTTTTTTGTTTGTTAATTATAAAGGGAATATTTAATGAGTACTCTACTAAGAAGTGCTGCGCTCGTTCTGTGCGCAGGGGTTAGCTGCGCGCAAGCAACAGAATCCGCAAAGCAGTGGGAGTTTAATATCGGTGCCATGTATGAAATTGAAAACGTCGAAGGTCAGGGCGACGATAAAGATGGATTATATGAACCCTCCGTGTGGTTTAATGCAACATGGGATGCCTGGACAATCTCTCTGGCAATGTATCAGGAAGGCCCGGTTGATTATAGCAGCATGACGCGTGGCACCTATTTCGATCGTCCGGAATTTGAATTACGCTATCGCTTTATCGGCACCGATGATTTTACTTTCGGTCTAACGGGTGGCTTCCGCAATTATGGTTATCACTTTAAAGATGAACACGGTGCCAAAGACGGCAGCGCTAATATGCAGCGCTACAAAGTTCAGCCTGACTGGGATATTAAATTAACCGACGACTGGCGCTTTGGCGGCTGGTTTGCCATGTATCAGTTTGCCAACGATCTGGAAAAAACCGGCTATTCTGACAGCCGCGTCGAGACCGAAACGGGCTTTACCTGGACTATCAATGAAACCGTCTCCGCCAAAGTGAATTACTATTTAGAGCGCGGCTTCAATATGGACAGCTCACGTAATAACGGCGAGTTTTCTTCCCAGGAAATTCGCGCCTATCTGCCAATTTCGTTGGGTCAGACTACGTTAACCCCTTATACCCGACTGGGTCTCGATCGCTGGTCAAACTGGGACTGGCAGGACGATCCAACGCGTGAAGGGCATGATTTCAACCGTCTGGGTATGCTGTACGCCTATGATTTTAACAACGGTTTATCCATGACGCTGGAATATGCCTACGAATGGGAAAACCACGATGAAGGTGAGAGCGATCGCTTCCACTACGCGGGTGTCGGCGTGAACTACGCGTTCTGATAATGATTTACCAGGGGCGTTTGCCCCTGGTTTTTTAGCGTAATGCAGCCGCATCCGAAAAATGCGTATCAACCAAAATCTTGTGCGGCGCAGGTTTACCCGCAATACGCTTAAACAACACGTTGCAGCTCTCTTCGCCGAGCTTTCTCGTCGGGATATCAAACCCGCCTGGCGCAGGGGTTAAAACGAGAGACAGCATCGGATCGCTGTATCCTGCCATGGCAACCTGCTCGGGAACCATCAGATTTAACTCATCCGCTGCACGATAAAGACCCAACAATTTCATACTGTCAGTAGCAAAAACGGCATTGGGCGGGTTGTCAGATGAGAGTAATTTGCAGGCTGCCTCAAGCGCGCTTTCATGGGTATATCCGCCATCAATGACCCACTCCGGGTTAATGGCGATACCCTGCTTCTCAAGGCTGGATTTATAGCCCGCAAGGCGATCGATAGAAACGTGATAATCGAGCGGGGCATGCAGACAGGCAATTTTTGTTCGTCCATGTTTAATAAACGAATCGACCAGAATAGCGCTGTCGTGAAAATTGTCCGTATCAACAGAATAAATATTCTGGAACTTACCTTCTACTTTTCCAATAACCACCACGGGCACACCGTATTCGTCCAGCGTGGTGAAAAAAGATTCGTTTGCCGGTGAACTCAGCATGATGATCCCTTTGATCATCTTCTGCTTTATTTTTCCTACGCACTTCTGCAGATCGTCCTCACTGCTTTTCGAGGTTTGTAAAATAACGTCAAACCCTTCCTCTTCCGCTTTTGCCGTAATGGCGTGAAGAACATCGGAGAAAAAAGGGTTACCGGCAGTGGTTTTGGTCGAGCGGGTCGAAATAACCATAATGGCATCAAAGCCAGAAGAGGTCAGGGCGCGGGCCAGTTTGTTGGGCTGATAATTTAATTCGTCTATCGCCTTAAGCACTTTGTCTCGCGCTTCAGGAGAAATATTTGTTTGTTTATTCAGAACGCGGGAAACGGTTGATTTCGATACGCCCGCAACCCGTGCGATATCATAGATGGTGGGTGACATACACCTTACTCACTCCGGACTGACAGCAATGTCGTTCATCTTACTGGAGAGAAAACGGCAATAGCAATAAATAAGAATTGATAATCAACGATCTGCCCCCATTTATTGTATTCTGAAGCCATACATTCCAGGCTTCCGGGCAATGAAGGATGGCGATGAAGCGATTTAAGAACGAACTCAATTCACTGGTGAACCGCGGCGTTGATCGACATTTGCGTCTGGCCGTCACCGGCCTGAGCCGCAGCGGTAAGACGGCGTTCATCACCGCGATGGTAAACCAGTTGCTGAACCTGCACGCCGGCGCGCGCCTGCCGTTGCTCAGCGCCGTGCGCGAAGAGCGTCTGCTGGGCGTTAAGCGCGTTCCTCAGCGTGATTTTGGCATACCGCGTTTTACCTACGACGAAGGGCTGGCGCAGCTTTACGGCGACCCGCCCGCGTGGCCGACGCCAACGCGAGGCGTCAGCGAAATTCGCCTTGCGCTGCGCTTTCGCTCTAATGAATCGCTGATACGTCACTTTAAGGATACCTCCACCCTGTATCTGGAAATCGTCGATTATCCCGGAGAATGGCTGCTCGACCTGCCGATGCTGGCGCAGGACTACCTCAGCTGGTCCCGTCAGATGACGGGCTTGTTGCAGGGGCAACGCGCAGAGTGGTCGATGAAATGGCGACAGCTGTGCGAAGGTCTGGATCCGCTGGCGCCTGCGGATGAAAACCGTCTGGCGACCATTGCTGAAGCCTGGACAGCCTATCTTCATCAGTGCAAACAGGAAGGGCTGCACTTCATCCAGCCGGGCCGTTTTGTCTTGCCGGGTGACTTAGCAGGCGCGCCCGCGCTGCAGTTCTTCCCGTGGCCGGACGTGGACGGCGCAGGCGAGTCGAAGCTGGCGCAGGCCGACAAACACACTAACGCCGGCATGCTGCGCGAGCGTTACAATTACTACTGTGAAAAGGTGGTCAAAGGTTTTTATAAAAACCACTTTTTACGTTTCGACCGCCAGATTGTGCTGGTGGATTGCCTGCAGCCGCTCAACAGCGGGCCGCAGGCATTTAACGATATGCGCCTCGCGCTGACGCAGCTGATGCAGAGTTTCCACTACGGGCAGCGGACGCTGTTCCGCCGCCTGTTTTCGCCGGTGATCGACAAGCTGCTCTTTGCGGCCACAAAAGCCGATCACGTCACGGTCGATCAGCACGCCAACATGGTTTCTCTGCTGCAGCAGCTGGTGCAGGACGCCTGGCAAAACGCCGCGTTTGAAGGCATCAGCATGGATTGTCTTGGGCTCGCATCGGTGCAGGCGACCCAAAGCGGCCTGATTGACCTTAACGGCGAGAAAATACCGGCATTACGCGGGAATCGACTCAGTGACGGCGAGCCGCTTACCGTCTATCCCGGCGAAGTCCCCGCGCGGCTGCCGGGTCAGGCCTTCTGGCAGAGCCAGGGCTTCCAGTTTGAAGCCTTCCGTCCTCAGACCATGAGCGTCGATCGGCCGTTACCGCACATCCGTCTGGATGCGGCGCTGGAGTTTTTGATTGGAGATAAATTGCGATGACGGAACCGTTAAAACCGCGCATAGACTTTACCGGAACCCTTGAGCCCGAGCGTCAGGACGCCTTTAAAACGGCGCAGACGTTCAGCGGCGCGCAGGCGGAGAACTTTGCCCCGGCGCTGCCGGACGATCCCGCCGTCGAGGACGGTCCGGCGGAGGCGGTCGTGGAAGCCGCTCTGCGTCCTAAACGCAGCCTGTGGCGCAAGATGGTCACCGCCGGTCTGGCGCTGTTTGGCGTCAGCGTGGTCGGGCAGGGCGTACAGTGGGCGATGAACGCCTGGCAAACCCAGGACTGGGTCGCGCTGGGCGGTTGTGCCGCGGGCGCGCTCATCGTGGGGGCGGGCGTCGGATCGGTTGCCACCGAGTGGCGCCGCCTCTGGCGTTTGCGACAGCGCGCGCACGAGCGTGATGAAGCGCGGGATCTTCTCCACAGCCACGGCACCGGCAAAGGCCGCGCCTTCTGTGAAAAACTGGCCAGCCAGGCCGGTATCGATCAGTCGCATCCGGCGCTTCAGCGCTGGTATGCCGCCATCCATGAAACCCAGAACGACCGGGAGGTGGTCACGCTCTATTCCCATATGGTTCAGCCGGTGCTGGACGCGCAGGCGCGACGCGAGATTAGCCGCTCGGCGGCGGAATCCACGCTGATGATTGCCGTCAGCCCGCTGGCGCTGGTGGATATGGCCTTTATCGCCTGGCGTAACCTGCGCCTCATCAACCGTATCGCGAACCTTTACGGCATAGAGCTGGGCTACTACAGCCGGCTCAGGCTGTTCAAACTGGTCCTGCTCAATATCGCGTTTGCGGGCGCGAGCGAGCTGGTGCGCGAAGTGGGAATGGACTGGATGTCGCAGGATCTGGCTGCGCGTCTTTCAGCCCGTGCAGCCCAGGGCATCGGTGCAGGCTTACTGACGGCGCGTTTGGGTATCAAAGCTATGGAAGTGTGCCGCCCGCTGCCGTGGATTGATGGCGATAAGCCGCGGCTGGGGGATTTCAGGCGTGAACTGATCGGTCAGCTGAAAGAGACGCTCAATAAAAAACCGTCTCCTTAAGGCTTTGTTCACTAATCGTGCTGGCTGTCAATATTTGTTGACAGCCATCTTCCGGTTCACCGTGTTCTGACATATCATTTTAACGTTATTGGCTTAAAACGGTGAATTTCCCATGCGTCTTGAAGTCTTCTGTGAAGACCGTCTCGGTCTGACCCGCGAATTACTCGATCTTCTTGTTTTACGTAGCATTGATTTACGTGGCATTGAAATCGATCCTGTCGGGCGAATTTACCTCAATTTTGCCGAAATTGAATTTAATACCTTCAGCAGCCTGATGGCGGAAATCCGCCGTATCGCTGGCGTTACGGATGTACGCACCATCCCCTGGATGCCCTCCGAGCGCGAGCACCTCGCCCTGAGCGCACTGCTTGAAGCGATGCCCGAGCCGTTCCTCTCTCTGGATCTGAAAAGTAAAGTCGAGCGCGTTAACCACGCGAGCTGCCAGCTTTTCGCGCAGAGCCAGGAGAAGCTCAGCAACCACCACGCCGCGCAGCTGATCCCCGGTTTTAACTTTCAGCGCTGGCTGGACAGTAACCCGCAGAATACGCACAGCGAGCACGTGGTGATTAACGGGCAGAATTTCCTGATGGAGATTACGCCGGTCTATCTGAAAGGAGAGGGAAATGCTCGCGTATTGACCGGGGCGGTGATCATGCTGCGCTCGACGCTACGCATGGGGCGCCAGCTGCAAAACCTCTCCAGCCAGGACGTAGGCGCATTCAGCCAGATTATTGCCGTCAGCCCGAAAATGCGCCACGTGGTTGACCAGGCGCGCAAGCTTGCCAGCCTGACCGCGCCGCTGTTGATTACCGGCGATACCGGCACCGGGAAGGATCTGCTGGCGCACGCCGTGCATCTGGCAAGCCCGCGTGCAGCAAAACCGTATCTGGCGCTTAACTGCGCCTCTATTCCGGAAGATGCCGTCGAAAGCGAGCTGTTTGGACACGCGCCGGAAGGCAAGAAAGGGTTCTTCGAGCAGGCCAACGGCGGCTCCGTGCTGCTGGACGAGATCGGCGAAATGTCGCCGCGTATGCAGGCTAAGCTGCTGCGTTTCCTGAACGACGGCACCTTCCGCCGCGTCGGCGAGGATCATGAGGTGCATGTGGACGTGCGCGTCATTTGCGCCACCCAGAAAAACCTGGTGGAGCTGGTGCAAAAGGGGATTTTCCGCGAGGACCTCTACTACCGCCTCAACGTCCTGACGCTGAACATTCCACCGCTGCGCGACTGTCCGCAGGACATCATGCCGCTAACGGAGCTGTTTGTGGCCCGCTTTGCCGACGAGCAGGGCGTTCCGCGTCCGAAGCTGTCTGCCGATCTCGGCACGGTGTTAATGCGTTACGGCTGGCCGGGCAACATTCGTCAGCTTAAAAACGCCGTTTATCGCGCGCTGACCCAGCTGGAAGGCTATGAACTGCGCCCTCAGGACATTCTGTTGCCGGATTACGACGCCGGGACGGTATCGGTAGGCGAAGAGGCGATGGAAGGCTCGCTGGATGATATCACCAGCCGCTTCGAGCGCTCCGTGCTGACGCAGCTGTACCGCAGCTATCCCAGCACCCGAAAACTGGCAAAACGCCTTGGCGTCTCGCATACCGCGATTGCAAATAAGCTACGTGAGTATGGGTTGAATCATAAGAAAGGCGAAGAATAACAAAAAGCCTCTGTAAAGAGGCTTTTTTGATGCTTATTCCTTTGCCAGGGGCGTGGTCACGATCTCTGTTTTTGTCTCTCCCTGTATCGACGCAATCCTGCTTTCAACATCCTTCACCTGCTGCGCGCTGTGTAGCAGGGTATAGGTCAGATCAAACTGCGCGCTGGCGCCTGGCTGCAGCTGCTTAACCCGCTTCTGCTCGCGTTCAATGGTAACGGGGTAGGCGTAGCTGGTGCCCGGCTCAATACCCGTGACATAGCCCTGTTTTGGCGTATCGGTATTTTTCCACAGGGTCAGCACGGGCAGCTGGCGGGTATCAAACTGAATCGACGCGCCTTTGTCACCGGCTTTATTCACCACCGCCGCGAGGGTTTCGTGGTTGCTGTCCGCGAGCGGTTTGATGTTAAAGACCATCTCATCAAAGCCTTTTGTCGGCCCGGCGTAGGTTTGCCAGTCGTTAACGCCCGCTTTGGCGTAATCATTGAACGGGCTCACTCTTGCCGCCGGGGCAAGGAAGCGCGCGCCTTCTTCGAGGACAGGTGCGCCGAAGTTGCTGTGATAGATGATTTGGTAATCATGAGGGTAATCGGCATGGTTCGTCAGAACGTCATGCAGGCTGAACCGGTTGGTTCCCGGAACGTAACGCAGTTCGGTCATGGTTTGCAGATCTGCTTTTTTAAACGTGCTCTCTTTGATTAAACCGCGAATACGAATTTCATGCGGTGCGGCATCCGCAACTTCCACTTCCACCTGGGATGCGGGCGTATTCCCCGCCTTGCCGTGCAGGGTATAAATCTGGCCGTCAGCGGTGACCGGGTGCCCCGTCCATTCGTAGCCACAGCGGACCATCATTTCGTTGAAACCTTCCAGCCAGCCAAGTCCGTTTCGGCTTTCCAGATTAATATACGCCGGGTTAACGACCTCTTTAACGGGCGAGTTCCAGCCCAGCCTGGTGCCAAAGCCTTCTACATGCAGAAGGTTCATCCCGCGCGTCGGGCTTAAGGTAATGGTCAGGCCGTTTGTACTGCTAATGACGATGACTTTACTGCCTTCCTGCCTGCCGCCGTGCAACACTTTTTGCTCAATGCTGAACGTTCGATCGTTAATTTTCAGCTCATCGCTGGACATCTTCCAGTTTCCTTTTTCCACGCTGCTTTCAGCGCTTGTCAGCACCCAGGTTTTTGCTGCGGCATGGCCCGAAACCAGTACCGAAAGGAGCGTTAAAGCCAGTTTTATTTTCATATTTATCCCTTTTTGCTGAAACGATTATTTAACTTCGTAAGCAAATCTAATGTTTTGGCGATAAGGGAAATGTGATGTGCCTCACTGAGGGTAAATACGCGGCTATTTAACGATCAATATGCGGGTTTGATCGCCATTTAGCTGAATTGTCGAAATTAAATTGCATAAATATTGTGACTCAAGAGTATTGTTGCTTTAACGATTCAGCTTGTAATTAATAAAAAACCCCGCCATAGCGAGGTTTTGAAAAAGCGGTATAGAATGCTAAGTAATGATTATGCTTTCAGCTTTTCCAGCGCGGCGGTGTAATCCGGCTCGGTAGTGATTTCATTAACCAGTTCGCTGAACACGACAGTGTCGTTTTCATCCAGAACCAGTACCGCGCGTGCTGCCAGGCCTTTCAGAGGGCCTTCGGCGATGCTGACGCCGTAGTTTTCGAGGAAATCCGGGCTGCGCAGGGTGGAGAGGGTGATAACGTTGCTCAGGCCTTCAGCGCCGCAGAAGCGAGACTGGGCAAACGGCAGGTCAGCAGAAATGCACAGCACAACGGTGTTGTCCATTTCAGTTGCCAGCTGGTTGAACTTACGCACGGATGCGGCGCAAACGCCGGTATCAATGCTCGGGAAAATGTTCAGCACTTTGCGTTTACCCGCAAACTGAGCCAGTGTGACGTCAGACAGATCTTTAGCCACCAGAGTAAAAGCCTGCGCTTTGCTGCCAGCCTGCGGAATGGAACCTGCAACAGCAACCGGGTTGCCCTGGAAATGAACGAGTTGTGACATAGATATCTTCCTGTTTACATATAGTTAACGTCGGGGCTAGTGTATGCCATCCGCGGATAACACGGCAAACCAAATTTTTTCGCCTTTTCGGGCCGCAAGGAGTCAGTGATGAGAAGCGTTAAGGTCTATGAAGAAGCCTGGCCATTGCATACCCCGTTTGTGATCTCTCGCGGCAGCCGAAGTGAAGCCAGCGTGGTGGTCGTTGAAATCGAAGAGGACGGTTTTAAAGGCGTAGGGGAGTGCACGCCTTACCCGCGCTATGGTGAAAGCCTCGCGTCGGTGATGGCGCATATCATGACGCTGGTGCCAGACCTGCAAACCGGTCTCACGCGTGAGGCATTACAGCAGCGTTTGCCCGCCGGGGCCGCACGCAACGCCATTGATAGCGCGCTCTGGAGCCTGGAGGCGGCGAAGCGGCAACAACCCCTGACAGCATTGCTGGACGTGGCGCTGCCGGAATCGGTGGCTACCGCGCAAACGGTAGTGATTGGCGAGCCGGAACAGATGGCCGCCAGCGCCAAAGCGCTTTATGACGCCGGGGCCCGGCTGCTGAAGGTGAAGCTCGACGATCGTCTGATTAGCGAGCGGATGGTCGCCATTCGCGCGGCGGTGCCCGCAGCCACGCTGATAGTTGATGCCAATGAATCATGGCATCCAGAAGGGCTGGCCGCCCGCTGTCAGCTGCTGGCCGACCTTGGAGTGGCCATGCTGGAGCAGCCTCTGCCCGCAAAAGATGATGCGGCGCTGAAGAACTTTATCCATCCGTTGCCCGTTTGTGCCGATGAAAGCTGCCACACCCGCGCGAGCTTAAGCGAGCTGCAGGGCCGCTACGAGATGATTAATATTAAGCTCGACAAGACCGGCGGGCTGACAGAGGCGCTGGCCCTGGCGGAAGAAGCCCGGGCGCAGGGTTTTTCACTGATGCTGGGCTGTATGCTCTGTACGTCCCGGGCAATCGGCGCGGCGCTACCGCTGGTCAATCAGGTCCGTTTCGCCGATCTGGACGGCCCGACGTGGCTGGCGGTTGACGTCTCACCCGCGCTCCATTTTACCAGCGGCGTGCTTCATCTCTGAGGCTGCCAGCGCAAAAGCTCCACCATGGCTTTTAAGTATTTTTCGCTGGCTTCATCGGACGAGATCGCCGGGAATTCAGCGGTAATACAGGGCAGGCTCAAATCGGCGCACCAGCTACCGAACGAGCCTGGCGTTTCATAGCCCACGCTGGTCACGAGCGGCAGGGCGAACGCGTCTGCCAGCCACGCGCCGAGCTCGGAGTGGCGCGGATCTTCAATGCAGGCCAGCGGATCGTGGAAGGAAACCACCCACGCGGGGTGGATCTTATGGATAAGCTGGCACAGCGCCTGGGTTTCCGGCTCTGAGCCCGGCTTATCTCCCGTCAGCAGAACCACATCTCGCTCCTCGGCGGAGCTGTTCCAGCGATACACCGTTTCCCCGGCGCGCCAGTTTGCTGCCGGAAAATTACGGTTTAAGTCAACGCCTCGCGCGTTGGCGCGAAGCCCCAGCTGACAGCCGTCCGGGTTAACCGCCAGAATCACGTGATGACGTCGCAATGAAGGCGTCAGCGTCCGCAGCGCGCAGGAAAGCGTCACGATGGAGGAGTTCTCATCCCCGTGCGTGCCGGCAAGAATCAAGCCGCTTTCGCGGTCTGCCTCGGGGGCGGGAAACCAGATCAGCGATGCGCCTAAAAATGAACGGCCATATTGCTCAGCGCCCGGCGGAAAGGCGCCGCGTTCCGCTCTCGGTCGGGTGGTTGCCATACGAAATCCTGATAAAGAAGTCACTACTGGCAGTGTTGTGCAAAACACGCTGTTAATCAAATAGTTTCCGTAATGGCTAAGAATTGCCTTAAATCACTATTCAGGCGTAAGTTATTTGCATTTCTCTTTGTCGAAACAAATAATTACGCATCTGCTTAATACCTGAATTCATTAAAGGGGATCTTATGAAGCATCCTGTTTCGCGTCTTTTTGCCGCACTGTGCCTGTGCGGGCTCTCTTCACTTTCTTTCGCAGCTGACGTGCCGCAGGGCACTGCGCTGGCGCAAAAACAGGAGCTGGTCAGGCATATTAAAGACGAGCCGGCTTCGCTGGACCCGGCGAAAGCCGTGGGGTTGCCCGAGATTCAGGTCATTCGCGATCTCTTCGAAGGTCTGGTTAATCAGAATGAGAAAGGGGAGCTGACGCCGGGCGTGGCGACACGCTGGCAGAGCAATGATAACCGCGTCTGGACGTTTACCTTACGCGATGACGCGAAATGGTCCGACGGTTCCCCCGTCACCGCCCAGGATTTTGTCTACAGCTGGCAGCGTCTGGTTGACCCGAAAACAACCTCTCCGTTTGCCTGGTTTGCCGCGCTGGCGGGAATCAATAACGCGCAGGCCATTATTGACGGCAAAGCCGCGCCCGATACGCTGGGAGTGACGGCGGTGGATGCCAGGACGTTACGCGTCCAGCTGGACAAACCGCTGCCGTGGTTCAGCAACCTGACGGCGAACTTTGCCTTCTATCCAGTACAAAAAGCTAATGTAGAAAGCGGTAAAGAGTGGACGCGGCCTGGCGCGCTGGTGGGGAACGGCGCTTACGTTCTGAAGGACCGCGTGGTGAATGAAAAACTGGTTGTGGTGCCCAATACGCACTACTGGGACAATGCCAAAACGGTCCTGCAGAAGGTGACCTTCGTGCCGATTAATCAGGAATCGTCGGCCACCAAACGCTATCTGGCAGGGGATATCGATATTACCGAGTCGTTCCCAAAAAACATGTATCAGAAGCTCCTGAAGGACATTCCGGGACAGGTTTATACGCCGCCTCAGCTGGGCACGTATTATTATGCCTTTAACACCCAAAAAGGCCCGACGGCGGATGCACGGGTTCGTCTGGCGCTGAGTATGAGCATCGACCGTCGTATCATGGCGGAAAAGGTGTTAGGGGCGGGTGAGAAGCCCGCCTGGCACTTCACCCCTGACGTGACGGCAGCCTTCACCCCGGACGCCTCGCCGTTTGAGCAGATGTCGCAGCAGGAGCTGAACGCCCAGGCCAAAACCTTGCTGCAGGCCGCAGGCTATGGCCCTCAGCGTCCGCTGAAGCTTAACCTGCTGTACAACACCTCGGAAAATCACCAGAAAATCGCGATTGCGGTGGCCTCCATGTGGAAGAAAAATCTTGGTGTGGATGTCAAACTGCAAAACCAGGAGTGGAAAACCTACATTGATAGCCGTAACACCGGCAACTTTGACGTGATCCGCGCCTCATGGGTGGGCGATTACAACGAGCCATCAACGTTCCTGTCATTGCTGACCTCCACCCACAGCGGCAATATCTCCCGCTTTAATGACCCTGCCTACGATAAGATTGTCCAGCAGGCGACGCTGGAAACCACGGCGAAGGCGCGCAATGCGGACTACAACATGGCGGAGAAAATCCTCATGGAGAAGGCGCCCATCGCGCCAATCTATCAGTACACCAACGGTCGCCTGATTAAGCCCTGGGTGAAGGGCTACCCGATCAATAACCCGGAAGACGTGGCGTATAGCCGGACGATGTATATTGAGAAGCACTAATCAAGTACTGGCGCGGCTTGCGGCGCCAGTTCCTCTTTTCTGACCATCACCCGCCACAGCAGAAAGCATCACTTTTCTGACGGTATTTTTGGCGTATTCAGATGGTTTGCCCGCCCGACACTTCAATGCGCTGTGCGGTTACCCAGCGGTTGTCATCACGCAGCAGGCTGGCGACCATCGGCCCGATATCGTCGGGAACGCCGAACCGCCCGAGCGCGGTCATCGCGGCAAACTGCGCGTTGACATCTGCGCTGTCGCGAACCAGGCCGCCGCCAAAATCGGTTTCAATGGCGCCTGGCGCGATGGTATTGACGGTGATGCCGCGCGGGCCCAACTCGCGTGCCAGATAGACGCTGAGCATTTCCACAGCCGCTTTTGCCGCCGCGTAAGTGGAGAACCCAGGGTACGATACCCGGGTCAGGCCGGACGAGAAGTTGATGATGCGCCCGCTGTCCGCCAGCAGGGGTAAAAGGGTCTGAACCAGGAAAAATACCCCTTTAACATGGACATTGAATAGCCCGTCGAACTGCGCTTCGGTGGTCTCGGCCACCCCGGCAAACTCGCCATGACCTGCGTTATTTATCAGGTGGTCGAAGGTGTCGCGCTGCCAGACTTCGGCGAGTTGTTGACGCAGGGTTTCGGCAAATGCCGGGAAACTCGTCGTCTGCGCCACATCCAGTTGAAGTGCGATCGCCTTACGACCAAGGGTGCGGATTTCCGCGACAACCGCTTCAGCCTGAGGGGTGTTTCCTCTGTAAGCGACGATAACATCGCCACCCTGACGCGCGATAGAGAGGGCGGTGTTACGGCCAAGACCACGATTGGCGCCGGTGATAAGTGCAATTTTACTCATTGTGTATCCTCTGTTTGGTGGAGCTTTTACAGTAGGAGAAGGCCACTAATTCACTTTGCCTGATTCTGGTTATCTTTTGCCTGTTTCTCTTTTCATTGTTCGTTCTGTTGAGAATGACCGCATACTATGGCTTAAAAACTTGCCTGAAAGAGTGTCTATGCGCGATCTCCTGTTCGATCTTTGCCGCCGGTATGCCGATGCTCACGTCGACCGTAGCGGGGTTGCCGTAACGCCGGTTCCAGGGTTGACGATTATCCGGGCTTTGCATCCGGGCGACCTGCAGGCGGCGATCAACAGACCGCTGATGGCGATGCTGTTGCAGGGGCGAAAACGCGTCGCTACGGGGACGGAAAGTTTTGAATATGGCCCCGGCGAGGCGATGGTGATAGCCGCCGATGTGCCGACCCTCAGTCAGATTACCCAGGCCAGCCTTCGCCATCCCTACTATTCACTGGTGCTGGAACTGGATATCGCCATCCTGCGTGAGTTGCAGGATGCTGTGCCAGCGAAGCAGGGGGGAGCGCCTTGCGTTGGGGTTGAGCCAATGAATGCCGACGTGACGGACGCTGCTTACCGGCTGGCAAGGTTGTTTGAACAACCGGAGGCGATGGCGGTTCTTGGAGATGGGCTACGGCGAGAGCTGCATTACTGGTTGCTTCGCAGTGTCCATGGTCCTGCTATTCGCGCCCTGGGCGCGGCGGATAGCCACTCTGGACGAATTAGCCGTGTGGTCGCAATGTTGCGTAAGGAATTTACACGTACGATAAGCGTTGACGAGCTTGCTGAGGTGGCGGGCATGAGCGTGTCCGTATTCCATCAGCATTTTCGCGCGATAACCACGATTTCGCCCCTGCAATTCCAGAAACAGCTACGCCTTATCCATGCCCGCCGCCTGATGCTTGTCGATGGCGCAGGGATCGCGCAGGCGGCGTATACGGTCGGTTATGCCAGTGTTTCGCAATTTACCCGCGAATATGCCCGTATGTTTGGCGCGCCGCCGGGGCGGGATAAACGCATGGCGACATAACGGTTTTAAGCCATGATTCAATATCTTGAGTTGGTATATTATTCTGAACATTCCAGGTGTTACTCATCGGCCACCACATGCCGTTTCCTCGGGCGAAGGCCGCGCGATAGCGAAGCATCTGGTCATCCGGATTTAACTGCAGTGCATTCAGCAGATCCGGGAGCGTCAATACGTTTTTGGCAAAGGTTTGTTTTGTCGTGCGTTCAACCTTTTCGGCCAGTTTTCCGTAGGAGGTTGTTTCACCCGCGACAAATATCACTTCATTTACGATCCGCGGCTGATGCAAATAAATTTCGGTGGTGAGTCGGCCAATATCTGCAGGTGATGTCACGGTGACCTGCGTGTCCCATCCTCCAAGCGCATTAATGGTTTTTTCGGATAAATTCACCACATTAAACGCCGGCTCGAAGAGAAAGCTGGTAAACATACCGGTTGAAACAATCACCCATTCCGTCGCGTTCTGTTCCCGCAACAGCGTCCTGACATCATACTGCTCGTCCCAGACGGGCTGGCCGCTCCCTTTGCCGACCACATCGTAATTCACGCCGAACTGCCAGGGGAAATAGCGGCTTACGCCTGCTTCCAGTACCGCGCGGGTAATTTTGAGCTGTGTACCTGCTCCGGCGACAAACCCCATGCAGTTGATGACGGTATCAAAATCCAGAAAGTGGGTTTTTAACGTTTCAGTGGAACTGTCGGCGACATCGACCGCGATAAATTCTGCCCCTGCATCAGCCAGTTTTTGATGCGTTTCGGACTGAAGCTTGCCCCGGCTGTCCCAGGAGCGGGGCGAAACGATAACGGAGACAGCGCCGTCGCGCTGCGTGACTGCCGGAACCAGATACTCCAGCACGGCAGCGCCCAATTGTCCTGCACCAAGCACTAATACATTTTCGCCTGTCTTGATATCACGTTCTTTCATGCTGAGCCTCTCTTTGTTAAATCACCTGTCTACTGCAACTTGAGCAAGGTTATGTCAGATGGCTGCATTCGATAAGACGACAGGCATAGGTTAGACTGTTCGTAAAAATGGGATAATTGACCTTTCAGGCGCGGTGGGAATATGGATAAACTGGAATCAATGCGGGTATACGTTTGCGTGGTCGATACCCATAGCTTCGCCAGGGCGGCAGAAATGCTGGGGCTACCGCGCTCAACCGTATCGCGGGTTGTTAAGGAGCTGGAGACATACCTGGGTATTCAGCTTTTACAACGCACCACCCGAAAACTCAGCGTGACCGCAGAAGGCCGGTGTTACTATGACGAGAGCAAACGGCTGCTGGCGGATATTGCGACAATGGAATCTTCCTTTCCCGGCAGATCGGCACAGCCCAGAGGCCGTTTTAAAGTGGGGATGCCGCAGTCTCTCGCCCGACATTGCATTCTTCCCAGCCTCCCGGAATTTCTCCGCCAGTTTCCCGAGCTGGAACTGATGCTCTGTTCCAGCGATAGCGTGGAGGACATCATTCAGGAAGGGTATGACTGCGCGATCCGCACCGGGAGGATCGAAGATTCAACGACGCTGGTCGCGCGCCCTCTGGCGAACTTCAGATGGGTTGTTCTGGCTTCTCCGGGCTATATAGCCGCCTGTAGTAAGCCGGAAAATCTCGACCAACTGGAAAAGCATTACGCAGTCGGTTACCTGAACCACCGTACCGGGCGCACTATCGACTGGTTTTTTACGCGTGATGACGGCGATTGTGCAATTCGCATGAAAGAGACGCTGATCGTCGATGATACCGACGCCTATATCCAGGCCGGCATTCAAGGGCTCGGATTAATTCGCGTGGCCAGCTATCTGGCTGAGCCGTATGTGAAGAGCGGGGCGTTGGTTCGCTGTTTGGAGAACCTCTCTTTCGATTTACCGCTTTCGCTTGTCTATCCACAAAACCGCTATCTCCCGCCTTCGGTACGCGCCTTTTATGACTGGAACAGAGCGGTGCTGCACCAACATGGCGACTGACGCTCTTTGCTTAATAGCCGGAAATAAAAAAAGCCCGTCAGAGAACGGGCGAAATAAGCAAATGATTTAGTGATTCGTTATCAACATTGTTGGAGGATAACGCCGCGTATCTTACGTGGCTGAGGGCAATGCAGATACCTGACAAATTCGGTAGGTGAAACAATAAGTTAAACGTGCGCTACAGGGCGTCAAAAGTGGGGTAGAGACTGTTTTCCAGATATTCAACGAAATACCAAATCTCACCGCTGAAAATAAACCATAAGCCAAATATTATAAGCAATAAAATAATTAAGGTGAGTATTATTTCTGTCTTTCCCATTGTTGCCACAACCCACCCGTCGTTATTTACTTAAGCTGGGCATTGTAGCGGGGCTTTTCACGATACTCCAGTTTCATGCCGCAAGGACTTTATTACGTCCATCATTTTTGGCGCGATAGAGCGCATCGTCGACACGTTTAAACAGCGCGTCAATACTCTCTTCCGGGTCATGGCGCGCCACGCCAATACTGACGGTAAAGCGCGGCAAGCCTGGGAGAGTAATATGGGCGACCGCCGCACGGACGGATTCGGCAATCTTCAGAGCCGTTTCGAGAGACGTGCGCGGCAACAGGATGACAAACTCTTCACCGCCCCAGCGGAACACCAGATCATCTTGTCTGCAGCAGGCTTCCAGCGTTCGGGAGAGGGCGATAAGCACCTCATCACCTTTCAGATGACCGAAGAGGTCATTGATGTTTTTAAAATGATCCGTATCCACCAGCAGCAGGCTAAATTGCTGCTGTGCGGAAAGGTGGCTCAGGCTGGTTTGGTCGATAACGTTATAAAACTGGCGTCGGTTGAGTAACCCCGTCATCGAGTCACGTAATGCAGCATTTTCCAGCTCCTGCTCAAGCCTCTTTTGCTCAGTAATATCATGGATTATGCACAGCATCAGTTTGTCACCGTAAATCTCAATGGGCCCCGCGTAGGTCTGGACGTGGCGGGTGGAGCCATCGGCAAGGCGGTGAATAAAATTGAGCGGCTTATGTCCGCCGGGCAGCGCGGCGATCTCCGTCATGATAGGCATGACGCCTCTGCCAAGCGTGTTAATTTCCCAGGTATGCTTCCGGCACATCTCATCATGTGAATAACCGTAAAAGCCGAGCGCGGCCATGTTTGCATCGACAATTTGCCCGTCACGGGCAGGATCGATGAGCAGCATCGGCGCGCTGTTGGTGAGGAAAAAGCGTGCGTAAAACCCCTGTTTTTTGCGTTGATAGGTTGCGGAACGGCTGGCTTTCAGGCCTGAGCGGGCGTGCGAAGAGATTCCTTCGAAAACGATAATATCGCCGTGCGGCGTGCCGTGGCTGAGTGAGAGACGACAGCTTAACGGCACGTCCTGCCCGCCCCGGCTAATTGTCCAGATCTCGACAATATCGTGATCGTTTTTCAGTTCGGGAACATACATCGACAGTACGGTTTGCGCACTTGCAGAGAATGAACCTTTGCGCAGGTCATTCAGCGTTTTATTACCCGTCAGCTGTACTGCGGCCACATTGGCAAAAATAATCTGTTCCGAGACAGGAGAAATGAGCCACACGGGCGTTTTAATTGCATTGAGCGCATCAAAACTATTTTGCGACATAGTATGTTCCTGTTCATCGGCACGATATGCCTGACAATCATGGCAGAACTGACCCGCATGTACTTCCTTGAAACATACTCTACTCAATCCCGTCAGGCATGATTTTTTTGTGAAATAAATGCGGGGTCCGTTTGAATTTTACTCATGGGTATAATTTGTTTGTCTGAGTTTTTCTGTAGCAGCAGCCACGGAACCTGTTCAGCGGGCAATGGGAGGGAGAAGAGGTATCCCTGGAGATAGTCACAGCCGAGGCTGGTCAGTATTGCCTGCTGCTCGTCCGTTTCAATTCCCTCGGCAACGACGGTCATCTCCATGGTGCGGGCAATATTAATAATGGTTTCCACCAGCCTGCGGCTTTTTTCATTTTCCAGCATAGAGGCCACAAAGCTCTTGTCGATTTTAAGCTCTTTTGCCGGAAGAACGCTCAGCATCAGCAGGTTGGAATAGCCCGTGCCAAAATCATCAATAGAGACGGTGATCCCCGTACGGTTAAAGGCATTAAGCAACTCGATGCTGCGGTCGAGATTTTTTAGTGCGGTACTCTCCGTTACCTCCAGGATCAGCCTTGAGGGCGACAGATTATATTTTTCCAGCATGGACGAAACGATGTGAAAGATATCCGGCTGTTCGAACTGCACGGGAGATAAATTGAGCGACAACGTCCACTGGCTGAAGCCTTGTTCAGTCCAGAAATGAAGCTGCCGACACGCGGCTTCAATAGCCCAGTTGCCAACCGGGATAATCAAACCCGTTTGTTCCAGGGTGGGTAAAAACAGGCCTGGTAGCAAAATGCCTTGCTCCGGATGCCGCCAGCGCAGAAGAGCCTCAAAACCGCGGATAGTTTTATCTTCTGCATGCCAGGTTGGCTGATACCACAGTTCAAACCGATCGCGTTCCAGCGCCTGAGAAAGCTCCTGCAGAAAACCCGGCTGCGCCGGAACCGCCGTTGACATCTCAGGGCGGTAAACCGCCCATCCGTTACGACCGTCTTGCTTAACGTGCTGTAAGGCTGCATCCGCCTTTAACTTCAGTTCCTGCAGCGTTTCGCCATCCTGAGGATAGAGGCTGACGCCCGCGCTGAGGGTGGTACTCAGCGGATGTCCGCAAAGCGAAAGCGGACGGCGTATATCCGCGAGCAGCGTCGTGAGCAGGGTAGTGAGCTTTTCTTCGTCGCATACGGGAACCAGCAGGATAAAGGCATCCCCACCCAGCCTGGCCAGCGTCATCTCACGGGTAAGCCGGGAGGTAATGCGCTGGGCGATGGTGATTAATAACTCATCGCCGACGCTGTGACCCCAGGTATCATTCACGCGTTTGAAGCGATCGACATTCAGAAAAATCACGGCAAATTGTTTGTTACTCAACAAGGCGCTGTGCAGACAATCCTGCATTCGGATATCCATCTGCTGGCGGTTTGCGAGGCCGGTGAGAGCGTCAAAGCGAACCTGGAGCTCAAGCTGACGGTTGAGCTGGCGCAAATTGTCCGTCAGCCGGCTGGTCCGCCAGTGCGAGTCGATAAGCGAAATAATTAACATCATGCCGAGCAGGGAGAGCGTGGTGACGGAAACCCAGATGGATAAACCCAGCTCGCTGACCCCGCCGGGGAGCGTATGCGCCATCTCATGGAAATGCGCGGCGCTCATGCCCGTATAGTGCATCGCGCAAATGGCGGCGCCCATGACTAACGCGGCGAGAATGCGCGTAACAAAGACCCCTTTGTGCCTGTCCCGCAGTCGGAAAGCCAGCCACAACGCCACGCCGGAGGCAACCACGGCAATCACCACGGACAAACCCACAGTGCGCCGATCCCAGAGAATGCTCTCTTTCAGCATCAACGCGGCCATGCCGATATAGTGCATGGAGACCACGCCAGCGCTGAGGATGACCGTGGCGAAGAACAGCCGAAAGAGCGAGAGGTGTTTGCCCGTAACGGCAATGTTAATTGCTATTGTGGAAGCAACAACCGCCACGCCGAGAGACGCAAGGGTTAGCCAGAGGTCATAGCTCATCATCATCGGCATTTGCATCGACAGCATGCCGATGAAGTGCATTGACCAGATCCCGATGCCCAGCGTAACCCCGCCGGCGATGCGCCAGAACAAAGCCGCTTTACGGCTGGAAAGGGGAATTTTCCCGGCGCTGTCCAGGGCCACAAAGGAGGCGATAAACGCCACCAGATAAGAGACAGCGATCAACACAGGGTCCCACGATATATTGAGCATTATGCAATCCCACGCCTGAGAGGGTTACCGATTTCGCCTGCCGGCACGTCTTTTCCGGCAACGAACATGCGCATTCAAACCATATTAATTATTTATCGTGAAAAATGACCATTTATATAAAATGCCAAACTTGCCCGAAATATAAAATATATTCTTTTTGTTAACGCATTAAGCACGGCTAAACATAGCCGATAGATTGTAGCAAAGCGTCTTAAATATGTGTGCAAATGAATCGTTTTACCGCAGATAATGGTATCGCTTCAGGGAAGTTTGGACCAGCAATACAGCATGTGGGGCGTGGCATTTCCACTAAAACACCTTTTTTGTCTGACTTAAGCTAAATACAGGGTGTGTAACGGCGAAACGAGAAACCAGCGCATTATGTGAGGACAAACGCAAAAGTGAATGCTATAAATCTTAATGCCGACCAAAATATATGTTGTGGGTAAAATCATGCTAAGAAATATTAGTGTCAGGACCTTCATTGCCTGGTTCCTGCTGTGCCTTTTTTTAGTGAATGCAGGTATCGTTGTTCTATTTTCCAGCAATCTCTCTCTTTTCGTTTCGATTAATCTGGTCAATTTTGTTGCGTTATTTTTGCTCTGGAGTTATATGACGAAGTTTCTTGTGACGCCGATCAATACTGTGAAAAAAAGTATTGAAGAAGTGACCGCAGGCAACTTAGGCGTCGCTATACCCGAGTTTGGCAATAACTGCGCGGGGCGATTAATTCCCGGGATTAATAGCCTTTCCAGCAACATCGCTACGCTGGTGCGCGAGATCAGGGCATCATCACAAAACGCCATGGCCTTGTCGGATCAGCTCTCTTCCCGCAGTGCTCAACTCTCGGTGAAAACAGAGCAGCAGTCTGCCTCTCTGGTGCAAACTGCGGCAAGTATGGAGCAGATGGCGGCAAGTACCCGAAACAATGCCGATAACACCCGGCTGGCGAGCGAGCAGGCGAATGCCGCGACGGTGCAGGCGCGCAAGGGAGGCGATCTGATGGAACAGGTTGCCAGCAATATGCAATCCATTACCGAGTGCGCGCAGCAGATGACGGAAATTATCTCGCTGATCGACGGCATTGCATTCCAGACGAATATTCTGGCGCTTAACGCGGCCGTCGAGGCTGCGCGAGCGGGCGATCACGGTAAAGGGTTCTCCGTGGTCGCAGAGGAAGTCCGAAATCTGGCGCACCGCAGCGCGGAGGCGGCGAAAAACATCAAAACGCTGATTGACGTTACCAGCAGTAATGTCACCCAGGGGGCCAGCGTTGTGTCGGAAGCGGAGAAGAATATGCGTGACATCGTGACCGGCTCCGGCAACGTCAGCCGGTTAATGGATGAGATTTCTACCTCGACCGCAGAGCAGGAGAAGGGCATTTCCCAGATCACGCTGGCGCTGTCCGAACTGGAGCGGGTCACGCAAAGCAACGTGGCGATGGCGGAGGAACTCAACGGCTCCTCTGATGTGCTGCGCAATCAGGTGATCGAACTGCAGACGCGGACCCGAAATTTCAGGCTGGACCAAGGGCATCCTCCGTCACCAGTAGCCAGCCCCGTCTCGTTCCATCAGCGCCCCGAGCACTCTCTCTGACCGCTTCCCGAAGCCTGGCATGCCAGGCTTTTTTTGTGCACAGAAAACCCCCAGCTAGGCTGGGGGTTCCGTCAAGCTTTCAGCTTTGAGCCAGTTATCAAAACCCCTTTTGATTTGTTAAAACACCTTGCGGTCTGGCAACTGCAAAAGTTCAACAAGAAATCAAAAGGGGGTCCCAATGGGGGACGAAAAGAGCTTAGCGCACACCCGATGGAACTGTAAATATCACATAGTTTTTGCGCCGAAATACCGAAGGCAAGTGTTCCGGTAGGCAGCATTTTAAGGAAACTGTGTGAGTGGAAAAATGTGAACATTCTGGAAGCAGAATGCTGTGCAGATCATATCCATATGCTTCTTGAGATCCCTCCGAAGATGAGTGTCTCGGGGTTTATGGGTTACCTGAAGGGGAAAAGCAGCCTGATGCTTTATGAGCAGTTTGGCGATTTGAAATTCAAATACAGGAACAGTGAATTCTGGTGCAGAGGGTACTACGTCGATACGGTGGGTAAGAACACGGCGAAGATACAGGAATACATAAAGCACCAGCTTGAAGAGGATAAAATGGGAGAGCAGTTATCGATCCCTTATCCGGGCAGCCCGTTTACGGGCCGTAAGTAGCGAAGTCTGATGCAAATGTCAGATCGCATGCGCCTGTTAGGGCGCGGCATGTAAGAGAGCCTTATAGGCGCATCAGAAAAACCTCCGGCTATGCCGGAGGATATTTATTATTCTCGAAACACAGCGTGTACAATTCCTGAGCGATTTCAGCGCGATGCGAGACATAGTTGTTGCTTAACCCCTGATGGAAGCTAGACTGACATCGTAAGAGCCAAACAGGGGAGGCGCTGTGGAGAGCATTAAAGGATCTGAACTTAACGTTCCTGACGCAGTTTTTGCGTGGGTGCTGGACGGTCGCGGCGGTGCCCGACCGCTGGAAGATAATGATGTCATTGATAAAGAGCATCCCTGCTGGCTACATCTGAACTATACCCACCCGGACAGCGCTGACTGGCTGGCCTCGACTCCGCTACTGCCTAACAACGTACGTGATGCGCTGGCGGGGGAAAGCCTGCGGCCTCGCGTAAGCAGGATGGGTGACGGGACGCTTATCACCCTGCGCTGTATAAACGGCAGCACGGATGAACGTCCCGATCAGCTGGTGGCGATGCGCGTCTATATGGACGATGGGCTGATTGTTTCTACACGTCAGCGTAAGGTTCTGGCGCTGGACGATATTGTGAACGACCTCAAAGAGGGGACCGGACCGGTCGACTGCGGCAGCTGGCTGGTGGACGTCTGTGATGCCCTGACCGATCACGCGAGCGAATTTATTGAAGAGCTGCACGATAAAATTATCGACCTGGAAGATAATCTGCTCGATCAGCAGATCCCGCCGCGCGGCTTTTTGGCGCTATTGCGCAAGCAGCTGATCGTGATGCGTCGGTATATGACGCCACAACGGGATGTGTATGCCCGTCTGGCCAGCGAAAGACTCAGCTGGATGAATGACGATCAGCGCCGCCGGATGCAGGACATTGCTGACAGGCTGGGGCGCGGGCTGGATGAGATTGATTCCTGCATCGCCCGAACGGCGGTGATGGCGGATGAAATCGCACAGGTGATGCAGGAGTCGCTGGCGAGAAGAACCTATACGATGTCCCTGATGGCGATGGTCTTTTTACCCAGCACATTTCTGACAGGGCTTTTTGGCGTCAATCTGGGCGGTATACCCGGCGGCGAATATCGGTACGGCTTCACCGCGTTTTGCGTCATGTTAGTTGTTTTGATTGGTGGTGTTGCATGGTGGTTGCATCGTAGTAAATGGCTGTAAATTTAGGTTTTTTTTCACCTTTTACGGGGATTAAAACGCTCTTTTAATTGAGCGAAGTCAATAAACATCACCCCCGTAAGGTGCAATATTACTCCCGCAGGTGAATGCAACGTCAAGCGATGGGCGTTGCGCTCCATATTGTCTTACTTCCTTTTTTGAATTACTGCATAGCACAATTGATTCGTACGACGCCGACTTTATAGTCGGCTTTTTTTTGCCTCCTGTTTCTCAGCGTCTACCCTAAAAGGGACGACAGCAAATCCTGGAGGGAAAGATGAGCATTTTACTCGCTCTGCTACTGCAACACTCGCGTCAGTCCGATCCTGTCCCCACCGATCCCGTACCGATGCCCGATCCCATTCCGCGTCCGCAGCCGATGCCAGACCCGCCGCCGGACGAAGAACCGATTAAATTGTCGCATCGAACCCCGAGATCTGCGAGGATACGCGCCATCTGACCGTAAAGATGACCACGAGAGACTATTGTGACCGCTTTTTCTACCCTGAATGTTCTGCCTGCCGCCCAGCTCGACAACCTTAACGAGTTGGGATACCTCACGATGACGCCTGTTCAGGCGGCCGCGCTGCCCGCCATTCTTGAGGGCCGGGACGTGCGCGTGCAGGCGAAAACGGGCAGTGGGAAAACGGCCGCTTTCGGTCTTGGTCTGCTGCAGCATATTGACGCGTCGCTGTTTCAGACCCAGTCACTGGTGCTGTGCCCGACCCGCGAGCTGGCAGACCAGGTCGCGGGTGAGCTGCGCCGCCTGGCGCGCTTCCTGCCGAATACCAAGATCTTAACCCTCTGCGGTGGGCAGCCGTTTGGCGCACAGCGTGATTCGCTCCAGCACGCGCCGCACATTATTGTCGCGACGCCCGGCCGCCTGCTGGATCACCTGCAAAAAGGCACCGTTTCGCTCGATGCCTTAAGCACGCTGGTGATGGACGAGGCGGATAGGATGCTGGATATGGGCTTCAGCGATGCCATTGATGAAGTGATCCGCTTTGCGCCGGCCGATCGTCAGACGCTGCTTTTCTCTGCGACCTGGCCTGAAGCCATCGCCGCGATCAGCGGTCGCGTGCAGAAAAATCCGCTCACCATTGAGATCGACAGCGTCGATGCTCTGCCTGCCATCGAACAGCAGTTTTTCGAAACCTCTCAGCAGGGAAAAATCCCGCTCCTGCAGAAACTGCTGAGCCAGCACCAGCCTGCGTCATGCGTGGTGTTCTGTAATACCAAAAAAGACTGCCAGGCGGTTTGTGATGCCCTGAATGCGGCGGGGCAGAGTGCGCTGTCGCTGCACGGCGACTTAGAACAGCGCGATCGCGATCGGACGCTGGTGCGCTTTGCTAACGGCAGCGCGCGCGTGCTGGTGGCGACCGACGTGGCCGCGCGCGGTCTGGACATTAAATCCCTTGAACTGGTGGTGAACTATGAGCTGGCGTGGGATCCCGAAGTGCACGTTCACCGTATTGGTCGTACTGCCCGCGCCGGAAACAGCGGCCTGGCCATCAGCTTCTGCGCCCCGGAAGAGGCGCAGCGCGCTAATATTCTCTCAGAAATGTTGCAGATCAAGCTGAACTGGGTAAACGCGCCGGGCAGCGTCAGGGTCGTGCCGCTGGAGGCCGAAATGGCGACGCTGTGCATTGATGGCGGCAAAAAGGCCAAGATGCGACCGGGGGATGTGCTGGGCGCACTGACCGGAGATGTGGGTCTGGAAGGGGCGGATATCGGGAAGATTGCGGTTCATCCGGCGCATGTGTACGTGGCGGTTCGCCAGGCGGTTGCCCATAAGGCGTGGAAGCAGCTGCAAAACGGCAAAATTAAAGGCAAAACCTGCCGCGTACGTCTGCTGAAATAAGGCATAAAGCGTCTCAGAAGGTCTTTCTGAGACGCCCATCGCTTATTTCACTTCAAGCACGTTCAGACGTAACTCTTCGAACTGATTGTCATCGTCTTCCGGCTGCCAGCCCGCAGGCTGCACAGGGATCTCTTCCCGGTCAAACGCCAGATCGCCACCATTCACCACCTCCGAACCGTGGTTGATACCTTTGAAGTCGAACAGCTCAACGTCTGCGAGGTGGGAAGGGACCACGTTCTGCATCGCGCTGAACATGGTCTCAATGCGGCCCGGATAACGTTTGTCCCAGTCGCGCAGCATGTCGCCAATCACCTGACGCTGCAGGTTCGGCTGAGAGCCGCACAGGTTGCATGGAATGATCGGGAACCCTTTCGCCTGAGAAAAACGCTCAATGTCTTTTTCACGGCAGTAGGCAAGAGGGCGGATCACAATGTGCTTGCCGTCATCGCTCATCAGCTTAGGCGGCATGCCTTTCATCTTGCCGCCGTAGAACATGTTCAGGAACAGCGTTTGCAGGATATCGTCGCGGTGATGGCCCAGCGCGATTTTGGTCGCGCCCAGCTCCGTTGCGGTACGATAGAGAATGCCGCGGCGAAGACGGGAGCAAAGCGAGCAGGTGGTTTTCCCTTCCGGAATCTTCTCTTTCACGATGCCGTAGGTGTTTTCTTCGACGATTTTGTACTCAACGCCCAGCTGTTCCAGGTATTCCGGCAGAATGTGCTCCGGGAAGCCCGGCTGTTTCTGGTCAAGGTTGACCGCCACCAGAGAAAAATTCACCGGCGCGCTTTGCTGAAGATTTCGCAGGATCTCCAGCATGGTATAGCTGTCTTTACCCCCTGACAGGCAAACCATGATGCGGTCGCCTTCTTCAATCATGTTGAAGTCTGCAATGGCTTCGCCAACGTTACGGCGCAGGCGCTTTTGCAGTTTGTTCAGGTTGTATTGCTCTTTCTTTGTACTCGATTGATTCTCTGGCATTTTTATTTGTCTCGGGAGGCGTCAGGGCACCATAGGGGTAGGCCTCTTTCTAAATCGACGACCGAACATCCGGCATGACGATCTGATCCTGGCTCATTTCCGCTATCCTGCCCCGTAAATTTCGTAAACCCTTTTCGCGTTTTCAAGCCCGTCTGACCGGGAATGAAAGACGGGGTAGCGCTGGCAGATAAACGCCAGCAGGCGTAGGCATGCCGCGTATGGTACGGATTACTGCGACGAATTCAATACGCTTAGGGATTGCATCAAGAGATTTAGCCTGACAAGAACAGGCGTAAGCACTATTGATGGAGAGCGGCGAGATGATATCAGTACAGATTCAGTAATAGTTGATGAACGGAAAGAACTGACAATCAACAACGGTATGATAAGTGTATTGCTATTATCGGTTTTTATTCGGTCAAGAATGTACAGAATTAACAGCCCTGCTTAGACCATTTCTGCACAAATTCAACGCGTTAATTTTCGCCAGTTAACTTGCTGATTGCGCAACACCACTTATATTTATTCATGCTTCCTTTCATTAAGTTCTTTTTAAAAAATCCCACATATGCTGTGGCAGAACATCGAGAGGTTTTGATGAAATTCAACATGATAGTAAGGAGCCTTGCTTTAGCTGGCATTCTGGGCTCAATGAGCCCGTCCCTTTGGGCCGCAGAGGCCTCTAAAGAGGCCGCAGCAGCAACGCAGCAAGCCAACAATGCCTTGTATAATCAACTTCCTTTCTCCGATAACGCTGATTTTACCAATGCTCATAAAGGTTTCATCGCGCCACTTCCTCAGGAGGTTATCAAGGGCGAGCAAGGAAATATAATCTGGAATCCGCAACAATATTCTTTTATTAAAGAAGGCGATAAAGCTCCCGATACGGTTAATCCCAGCTTATGGCGTCAATCTCAGCTGATCAATATTAGCGGTCTGTTTGAGGTTACCGACGGCGTTTATCAGATTCGAAATCTTGACCTGTCGAATATGACCATTATCGAAGGTAAAGAGGGTATTACCGTGGTGGACCCGCTGGTTTCGGCAGAAACAGCGAAAGTGGGTATGGAGCTCTACTTCAAAAATCGCGGGAATAAACCCGTTGTTGCCGTTATTTATACCCACAGCCATGTTGACCACTACGGCGGCGTGCGGGGGGTGGTTGATGAAGCGGACGTGAAGTCCGGCAAGGTCAAAGTCTATGCCCCGGCAGGGTTTATGGAAGCCGCCGTTGCGGAAAATATCATGGCAGGTAATGTTATGAGCCGCCGCGCCAGCTACATGTACGGCAACTTGCTGAAGCCAGATGCCAAAGGACAGGTGGGGGCTGGTCTGGGGACCACAACATCAGCAGGAACGGTAACGCTGATTGCTCCTACGAACATCATTGAGAAAGATGGTCAGAAAGAGGTCATCGACGGACTTACCTACGACTTTATGCTCGCGCCGGGTTCCGAAGCACCCTCGGAAATGCTCTGGTATATCGAAGAGAAAAAACTCATCGAATCTGCCGAGGATGTCACTCACACCCTGCACAACACCTATTCACTGCGTGGCGCGAAAATTCGTGAACCGCTGCCGTGGTCGAAATACATCAATCAGGCGATTGTGCGCTGGGGTGATAAAGCGGAAATCATCATGGCACAACACCACTGGCCGACCTGGGGTAACGAAAACGTAGTCAAGCTGCTGAAAAGTCAACGTGACCTCTATCGTTACATCAACGACCAGACGCTTCGCATGGCAAACGAAGGGCTGACGCGGGATGAAATAGCCGCAAACTTTAAGCTGCCAGATTCACTGGCGCATACCTGGGCTAACCGCGGTTACTACGGCTCGGTGAGCCATGATGTGAAAGCGACCTATGTTCTTTACCTTGGCTGGTTTGATGGCAATCCGGCCACGCTGGATGAACTGCCACCAGAAGAAGGCGCGAAAAAATTCGTGGAGTATATGGGCGGTGCGGATGCCATTTTGAGCAAGGCGAAAACCGACTTTGACCAGGGGAACTACCGCTGGGTTGCACAGGTCGTGAGCAAAGTTGTGTTTGCCGACCCAAATAACCAGGCCGCGCGTAACCTGGAAGCGGATGCGCTGGAGCAGCTCGGCTACCAGGCTGAATCGGGGCCATGGCGTAACTTCTACCTGACCGGAGCCCAGGAGCTCCGTAACGGCGTAGTGAAAGGCCCGACGCCAAACACCGCCAGCCCGGATACCGTGCGCGCCATGACGCCAGAGATGTTCTTCGATTATCTGGCGGTACATATTAACGGCCAGAAAGCCGGAGACGCTAAATCGGTATTTAACATCGATCTGGGCAGCGATGGCGGCAAATATAAGCTGGAGCTGGAAAATGGCGTGCTGAACCACACGGCTAACGCCGAGGCGAAGGACGCAGATGCGACGGTGACCCTGAATCGGGACACGCTGAATAAAATCATCCTGAAAGAGGTTACGCTCAAGCAGGCCGAAGACAGCGGCGATGTAAAAATTTCAGGTGATGGAGCGAAACTCGACGCGATGCTCGGGTATATGGATAAATTTGATTTCTGGTTCAATATCGTCACACCTTAAGCGCGTTCCCTGCGGGAAATATTTCCCGCAGGGACGTTTTCCACGCTTGTCGGTCAGCATGTTGTTAACATCAGGCCGATGAAAACTGATAATTCCTCAAACACAGGCAGATCTGAACAGAATAGTGGCCGCTCCCTGCGTATAATGCCTTTCGAATTCGCATAAATATCCAGTGGCTGTCCTTATGACTCTGAATCGCCTTTGCTTTTTATTCCTGCTCATCGCTGCAATCAGCAGCTTTTTGGCCACGTATCCCTTTGCCATGTGGTTGCTGTTAATCAATGTCCTGACGATGATCGTTTACGGTGTCGATAAAACCGCCGCGCGAAAAGGGATGCGCAGGGTACCGGAGATCACGTTACTGGCGTTTGGCACTGTGGGAGGGTGGCCAGGCGCCATATTAGGCCAACAGATCTTTCGCCATAAAACGCAGAAGCAGCCCTTCAAAACCTGGTTTTTGCTGAGCATCGTCGTGAGTATTTCAGCCACGGCGGCGCTTTATCATTTCTGTCCCATTATTCTTTTTTGAACATCATCAGGACCGCACAAATTCACCGTTGACCTAAAGTTAACTTGAGCTTTTAAGATGTCTGCGACATGTTGATACAGGAGTAACATCTTAAAATGAAAGACATTGACGTAGGATTCACTCATGTTGCTTTTATGGTCAGGGATCTGGAGAAGAGCGTTGCTTTCTACCGCCGATATGCCGGGATGGAGGTCATTCATTCGCGTGAGCCCGACCTACCCGATGCCCGTAAAGTGGCGTGGCTAACTGACCATACGCGTCCTTTTGCGCTGGTTCTGGTGCAGGCGGACACCGTGACCGATACGCCGCTGGGGCATTTTGGCCACCTTGGGATTGCCTGCGCCACGCGCGAAGAAATTGACAGAAAAACCGCGATGGCTATCGAAGAAGGGGTGTTACGGAAAGCGCCGGAAGATCTGGGCGATCCCGTTGGGTACTATGTATTCTTTGCCGATCCCGATGGAAATACCTTAGAGCTCTCGTACGGCCAGCGCGTCGGGCTCACAGCAATTCAGGCGCAGAAATACTAAAACGCCCGAACACGGTCTGACGCTGCGTTTTTGAAAATCCTGCTACGCTTGTTTGTTGTATCAGGAGCATGAGTATGAAGAACAAAGACGAACAAACAGGATTAGTGGGGCTGGCGATTGGGGCCGCCGTTATAGGGCTGGTTTCATCGCAAAAAACGATCGATCGTGACAGCATTGTTAACGAACTGGTCAGGCTCGGCAGGCAAAAAGGCGATGGTGTGGAAGATGAGGTTTTCCTTAAAGCTGCCGAGCTGGTGAGAAAAGGGGTATAGCCGATGGCTGACATTCGTCATGCACAGTGCCATTGCGGTGCGGTGGCATTTACCGTCGAACTTACTGACGGCTTTAATACCGCGCGGCGCTGCAGCTGCTCTTTCTGCCGTATGCGGGGCGCGGTTGTGGTCTCTGCACCGCTGTCGGGCATTACCATGACCAGAGGTGAGGATAAGCTGACGGAGTACCGGTTCAACACGGGGACGGCGCGGCATTTCTTCTGCTCGGTCTGCGGGATTTACACGTTCCATCAGCGTCGTTCAAACCCAAATGAATACGGAGTGAATGTCGCCTGTTTTGAAAACGTGTCGCCGTTTGATTTCCCCGAAGTGACGGTGATGGATGGCGTAAACCATCCGAGCGATGGTGAAAGCGGCGTTTTTGGCTATCTCTCGTTTCGCAAAAAAGAGACCAGTAAAGGTTAATTACCGCCTGGCCTTTTTTTTATCAGCCTGGCTATAGTGGGAAGTGGGTTTCTAAAACAGGAGAAATTATGCTCTGTGTAGAAAAAGACGATCCGCGTGAGGCCCCGGAATCAGGGGATAAAAAGCCTCAACCCGTGAAAAAGTAACGCTCGAAACGCGTATGAACGCCACCGGCACTGCTGGTGGCTTTTTTTCTGGGAATGACCGTTAATGGCGATCCAGATGGTTTAACAGCGTGCCGAGATGCCCGACAATATCGCGAAAATCAAAGATTAACGCCATCCATAAACACGCCAGAAGAGTCAGTATGGTAACGGATATTCGGCCAAACAACGCTGTCATCCTTAGTGAAGAGGGGGATATCGGCGCAGTCTAACCCGTTTTCTTTCAACTTATCCTCAACAATACGGCAATAAAGTGCTGTTGTGAGACAAACATCAAAAAGAGGAGCCCGCATTATGCTGCGGGCTCTACTTATCAGAACTGGTAAACCAGGCCTAATGCAACGACATCGTCGGTGCTGATGCCGTTGTTTTTGTAGAAGCTGTCGTCTTCATCCAGCAAGTTGATTTTATAATCAACGTAGGTGGACATGTTCTTGTTGAAATAGTAAGTCGCGCCTACGTCCGCATATTTAACCAGGTCCTGATCGCCCTGACCGTTGCCCAGGTCTTTCCCTTTAGACTGCAGGTAAGAAATAGCCGGACGCAGACCGAAATCGAACTGGTACTGGGCGGTTACTTCGAAGTTCTGAGTTTTGTTGGCAATACCGCCGCCTAACTCACTATCACCTGAACCGTACGGCGTCATATTACGGGTTTCAGAATACATCGCCGCCAGGTAGATATTATTTGCGTCATATTTGAGGCCAGCAGTCCAGGCATCCGCTTTATCACCTCCCGCATATTGAGACGCAGCGCCAGTACCTGCGCTTACCTGGTCATTTGTACGGTCAGATGAGGCGTAGGCGGCACCGGCACTGATCCCCATGCCGAAATCATAGGTGGTAGAAATACCGAAGCCGTCGCCATTTTGATTGCGGATGTTGTTATCTGTCCGGTTGTTAGTCCCTTCCTGAGAGCAACCCGTCTCATCGCAATTACTGCCTTCATTGTTGCCCTGATACTGCAGCGCGAAGTTCAGACCCTGCACCAGACCATAGAAATCGGTGTTACGGTAGGTTGCTACGCCGTTGGCGCGGCCGGTCATAAAGTTATCGGCATAGGTGTAAGAGTCGCCGCCGAACTCAGGCAGCATATCGGTCCAGCCTTCCACGTCGTACAGCACGCCATAGTTACGGCCGTAATCGAAGGAACCGTAGTCACCCACTTTGACACCCGCAAAGGCCAGACGCGTCCAGGACTGATTATCAGACCCTTCGGTGTTATTTGCCTGAATGTTATATTCCCACTGCGCGTAGCCTGTCATCATGTCGTTAATCTGCGTTTCACCTTTGAAACCCAGACGCATGTAGGTTTGATCCCCGTCTTTAGAAGCATCATCGGAGAAATAGTGCAGACCATCTACTTTTCCGTACAGATCCAGTTTGTTGCCGTCTTTATTATAAATTTCTGCCGCATGCGCGGCGCCAGCCATTAACAGAGCCGGAATCATAAGAGCCAGTACTTTTCTTTGCATAGTGATTTTCCTTTGCAGTTGTTTTTATTTGATTACCTGTTGAACTTTCCGAATAAGAAAGCTGTCTCATGCTAAATCACTCGTGCGGAATATTAATAAAATAGAATTGTTACGAATTAAGTAAAATCTAAACCGGATAAATCTACGGTAATAGTCATTTGTTTTATGAATGAGTTTAAATAAACCATATTAAATAAAAATTATTAATTAGCGGTTAAATCAGGTAATCTCTGCCCCGTTATATGCCTTTAAGATTATTTATCCATAATTATCGTGAATGTCATTTGGGAAACTAAAGAGAGATTCATTAATTATCTGGATTAGCCCGATGTGAAGACATCGGGCTTTTTTTATGGCAAAAAAATGCCCGGACGAGCCGGGCAGTGGGTTTAGTCGCTGGTGGATTTTTCGGCTTTTCCTGCCAGCTGCGCCAGGAAGTCATACCGTTTTTGCAGATCCGCTGCCGCGTCTTGCCAGAGCTGCTCTGCCACCTCAGGCTGTTGCGCATTCAGGCGGCGGAAGCGCTGCTCCTGCATTAGCGTTTCTGCCAGGGCGTCTGACGGTGGACGCGAATCCAGCGCCAGCGGTAATTTGCCCTCGTCCGCACGGCGCGGATCGAACCGGTAAAGCGGCCAGAAGCCGGTGGCCGTCAGCTGACGCATCTGATCGTGGCTGAGGGCCAGGTCGTAGCCATGCTCTTCGCAAGGGCTGTAGGCAATAATCAGCGACGGCCCCGGATACGCTTCAGCCTCCTGAATGGCTTTCACCGTCTGGTTAAGCTGCGCGCCCAGCGAGATTTGCGCGACGTAAACGTGGCCGTACATCATCATGCTCACGCCGAGATCCTTACGCGCCTTGCGTTTACCGTGTTCACCAAATTTCGTGACGGCGCCCAGCGGCGTGGCTTTCGATGCCTGCCCACCGGTATTGGAATAACACTGCGTATCCAGAACCAGAATGTTGACGTTTTCGGTCAGGCTTAACACGTGATCCAGCCCGCCAAAGCCGATGTCGTAAGCCCAGCCGTCGCCGCCAATCAGCCAGATCGATTTTTCGACCAGAGCGTCAGCGTCGGTAAGAAGCTGTTCAGCACCGGCCACCCCCTGAAGGGCGTTACGCAGCTCCGCTACCTGCTCGCGACGCACCTCGGGCGTGGCGTCGGCGTGAAGTGCGGCATTGAGATCGGCAGGGATCTGCCCGGCAAACTGTTCCAGCAGGCGCATCACGCGCGCGCGGTGCTGGTCAACGGTGAGGCGGAAGCCCAGGCCAAACTCGGCGTTATCCTCGAACAGGGAGTTTGCCCATGCCGGACCGCGCCCATTCGCATCGGTGGTGTACGGCGTGGACGGTAAATTACCGCCGTAGATCGAAGAGCAGCCGGTGGCGTTGGCAATGAGCATCCGGTCACCGTACAGCTGGGTAAGCAGCTTAATATACGGCGTTTCACCGCAGCCGGAGCAGGCGCCGGAGTACTCGAACAGCGGCGTGATCAGCTGCGAGGTACGAATATCAATGCGTTCCAGCTTGCTGCGATCGATTTCCGGCAGGTTCAGGAAGAAGTCATAGTTCACTTTTTCTTCTTCAACGTGCTCAAGGCGCGACATCATATTGATGGCTTTGATGTCCGGGTTCTGCCTGTCCTTAGCAGGGCAGACCTCAACGCACAGGTTACACCCGGTGCAGTCTTCCGGTGCGACCTGCAGAACGTATTTCTGGCCGCGCATGTCGCGGGATTTTACATCCAGAGAGTGCAGGCTGGCCGGGGCATCTTCCATTGCTTCCGGTGACACCACTTTGGCGCGAATGGCCGAGTGCGGGCAGGCCGCGACGCAGTGGTTACACTGGGTACAGAGCTCTTCTTTCCAGATGGGGATCGCTTCGGCGATGTTGCGTTTTTCCCAGCGCGTGGTGCCCATCGGCCAGGTTCCGTCCGGCGGCAGCGCAGAGACGGGCAGGGCGTCACCCAGCCCGGCCAGCATGGCGGCCGTCACGGTCTTCACGAAATCAGGCGCCGCATCCGAGACCACCGGAGGGCGATTCGGGCTGGCGTCATTGACCGGCTGCAGCGGCACCTCAAACAGCGACTCGCGCGCCAGCGCCAGCGCCTGCCAGTTTCGCTCTACCAGCTCCTGCCCCTTGCTGCTGTAGCTTTTGGCAATGGCCCCCTGCAGCTCCACCAGCGCGCTGTCGCCAGGCAGGATATTGGTCAGATGGAAGAAGGCCATTTGCATGACGGTATTGATTCGCGCGGCCAGGCCACATTCGCGGGCAATTTTCGCCGCGTTAACCACGTAGAAGCGGGCTTTTTTCTGATTCAGCACCGTCTGTACTTCCTGCGGCAGGCGCGCCCAGACCTCATCCGCATTGTATGGCGTATTGAGGAGGAAGATGCCGCCGGGCTTCAGGCGCTCGGCCATCTGGTACTTGTCAATAAACTGCAGCTGATGGCAGCCAACAAAGTCGGCCTGAGAAATAAGATAGGCCGAGCGGATAGGCTGCTCGCTGACGCGCAGGTGAGAAACGGTCAGACCGCCGGCTTTCTTGGAGTCGTAGACGAAGTAACCCTGCGCGTACCACGGCGTTGAGTTGCCGATGATCTTGATATTGTTTTTGGTCGCCGAGACGCTGCCGTCGCTGCCCAGGCCGTAAAACAGCGCCTCAAGTTTGGCGGTCGAGGGCAGGGTGTTTTCCGGCAAGGGCAGGGAAAGATTCGTCACGTCATCATAAATGCCCACCGTAAAGCGCGGCTTGGGTTTTGCTTCGCTTAGCTCGTTAAACACGGCCAGCACGCAGTCCGGCCCAAACTCTTTGGAAGACAGGCCATAGCGTCCGCCGATAACGCGCGGCAGCGTTTCACGCTCGCCGTTATTAAAGGCTTCAGCGAGGGCTGTCATCACGTCAAGATACAGCGGTTCCGCGTGCGCGCCAGGCTCTTTGGTTCGATCGAGCACCGCCACGGTACGCGCGCTTTCCGGCAGGGCAGAGAGCAGATGTTTAGCCGAGAACGGGCGGTAAAGACGCACTTTAAGCACGCCGACCTTTTCTCCACGGGTCAGCAGCTCGTCGACCACCTCTTCACAGGTGCCGATAGCGGAACCCATCAGCACAATCACGCGCTCGGCCTGCGGGTGGCCGTAGTATTCGAACGGTTTGTACTCGCGTCCGGTTGCGGCGGCAAAGTCATTCATTGCCTGCTCGACGTGGTCATAAACCGCGTTGTACCAGGGGTTTGTGGCCTCGCGTGACTGAAAATAAGTATCCGGGTTTGCCGATGTCCCTCGGATAACCGGATGTTCCGGGTTCAGGGCGCGGGCTCGATGCGCGTCGATTTCCGCCTGCGGCAGCAGATCAAGGATAGTCTCGTCCGCCAGCGGGACGATTTTGTTGATTTCGTGAGACGTACGGAAACCATCAAAGAAGTGGATAAACGGAACGCGGCTTTTAAGCGTGGCGATATGCGAAATTAAGGCAAAGTCCTGGGCTTCCTGAACGCTGCTGGCGCACAGCATCGCGCACCCGGTCTGGCGCACGGCCATCACGTCCGAGTGATCGCCAAAAATAGAGAGTGCGTGGGTGGCCACGGTACGCGCCGCGACGTGCAGGACGAAGGGGGTCAGTTGACCCGCGAGTTTATACAGCGTTGGGATCATCAACAACAATCCCTGAGAGGAGGTAAACGACGTGGAAAGCGCGCCTGTCTGCAGCGCACCGTGGACCGTAGCAATCGCCCCCGCTTCAGACTGCATTTCAACCACTCTCGGGACATCGCCCCAGACGTTTTTTAACCCGTTTCCCGCCCAGGCATCCGCCTGCTCGGCCATGGTTGAACTAGGCGTGATCGGATAGATGGCGATAACTTCACTGGTGCGAAACGCGACTGAGGCAACTGCACCATTACCGTCAATAGTTTGCATAGGACGACACCCTTACATTGCGCAAAAATAGAGAGGCTGTCATAAGGCGACCAGCCCTGAATATTATCTCTTAAGTCTAGCAAACAGGGGGTTTTGCGATTTTCGCTTTTGTGTCCTCGGTATTTCCACCATCAATGGTTAGATCAAACTTAGGGCGAAAAAAATTGCGAGAAATTGTTTCAGCAGCGCATAAATACGCACTTCCGCTCTCGACGACACGGGATGTGATGCCTATTATGCTTAGGTTTCGCACTAATTACGGGGAAGAGAGCATGCGTTCAGCATTTTGGGTAGGGTGTGCCGCGCTATTATTATCGGCATGTAGCAGTGAACCTGTTCAGCAGGCCACGGCGGCCCACGTGGCGCCGGGAATGAAAGCGGCAATGTCCAGTTCAGGCCAGGCCAACTGCGCCATGATTGGCGGCTCGCTGTCCGTTGCCCGCCAGCTTGATGGTTCGTCTATTGGAATGTGCGCCTTGCCAAACGGCAAACGCTGCAGTGAACAGTCGCTTGCCGTTGGAAGCTGCGGTAGCTACTGATTATTCTGCGCGCTTAAACATCAGCGTCTTATCGGCCGTCGCCAGCGTCAGCTGGTCTTCAGTCAGGTCGACCTGCGCCCCTTTGCGCAGCATGTCGCTGATGGCCTGATCCAGCTCGTTAAGCTGTAGTTCGGTACAGAGTTTGCGGGTCATCGCCAGCGTTTTCACCTTTAGCTCACCTTCGGACAGCTTTCCCTGCCCGGTGAAGCGGTTACACATCTGGCCCGAAACGCTAATGTTATCAATGAGGCTAATGTCGGGAAGCGCGTTAAAAGCGATCTCAGGCTGCGTTGTCATGCCCTTCACGGCCTTGCCGTCCACGTTTTCCAGAACAAAACGGTGGCTCTTCAGCCGATCCGGCTGAACGGATGCTTTGCCCGGATTAACGCAGCCGCTGAGGACAAGGCTGATAACACTTAACGCGATGAGCTTTTTCATTTTTCTTCTCAAATAATAAATTCTGTGAATCTTTTACCAGTGTAACGATACTCTGCGGTGCGTTAATGGGGTTTATCTGAAAGTGCGGGGTGGTGTCGGGCAGCGCAGGGCTGCCCGGAATGAAGTTTAATGCGATTTAAACCCGGCAGCCGTCATCAGCATGCGAAAGAGCATGCTGACTGCTGCCAGCGCCAGTACGCTGCCGCCCCAGATAATGGCCAGCCACAGCAATCTTTTCCAGACAGGTTGTTGCATCAGTGATAACCCTCCCCAGGCTGAACTTTGCCGCGAAATACGTAGTAGCTCCAGAAGGTGTAGACCAGAATGACGGGAATGATCAACAGCGCGCCCACCAGCATAAAGCCCTGGCTTTGCGTCGGCGCGGCGGCCTGCCACAGGGTGATCGACGGCGGTATGATATGCGGCCAGATGCTGATCCCAAGCCCGCTAAAGCCGAGGAAGATCAGCCCCAGCGTCAGAATAAACGGCCGAGCATGGCTGTCAGGATTATTCAGGCAGCGCCACTGGTAGAGGCTAAACATGACGACCAGGGCAGGGACCGGCAGCAGATAAAACAGATTCGGCAGCGTAAACCAGCGCGCAGCGATGTCCGGGTGCGCCAGCGGCGTCCAGAGGCTGATCGCCGCGATAAACGCCAGCAGCACGATCAACAGCGTCTTCGAAACCTCACGCATCCTTTGCTGCAGCGCATTTTCGCTTTTCATCACCAGCCACGTAGAACCTAACAGCGCGTAGGCCACCACCAGACCCGCGCCGCAGAACAGATTAAACGCGGTAAACCAGTCAAACGGTCCGCCGGTGTACGTTCTGCCAGTGACGCTAAAGCCGTTAATGACGGCACCCACCGTCACGCCCTGGGTAAACGTCGCCAGAACGGAACCGCCAATAAACGCCTTATCCCAAAAAGGACGGTGGGCCGGCGTGGCTTTAAAGCGAAACTCAAACGCTACGCCACGAAAAATAAGTCCGATCAGCATTAACGTCAGCGGGATGGTCAGAGCATCAATAATCACCGCATAGGCCAGTGGGAATGCACCAAACAGGGCGGCACCGCCGAGCACCAGCCAGGTCTCATTGCCGTCCCAGACTGGCGCGACGCTGTTGACCATCACGTCGCGATCGTCGGCGTTTTTCGTTGCCGGGAACAGAATACCGATCCCCAGATCAAACCCGTCCATGACGATATACATCAGCGTGGCAAAGACGATGATAACAAACCAGATAATGGAAAGATCGATACCCATTATGGCTGCTCCTTATGTTCAGCTGTGACGGCAGAAAGCGGGCGCGCCGGGCGTCCGTCGGACTCGGTGGCGAACGATTCATGCGGCTGCGGGCCTTTTCGGATGAGGCGCACCATATAGCTGTAGCCCACGCCGAATACCGAGGTATAGACGACGAAGAAGGCCAGCAGACTCACGCTCATATGCAGATCGCCATGGGCAGAAACCGCATCCTTCGTTCGCTGAAGCCCGTAGACCACCCACGGCTGGCGACCGACTTCGGTGGTGACCCATCCTGCCAGAATGGCAATCAGCCCGGATGGCCCCATCAGCAGCGCAAACCACAGGAACGGACGTGAAGAATAAACCCGCTTTTTATAACGCAGCCAGAGCGCCACAACCCCAAGCAGCAGCATCAGCATTCCTAAGCCCGCCATAATGCGGAACGACCAGAAGACGATGGTGGAATTAGGACGGTCTTCTTTTGGAAACTCTTTTAGCGCAGGGACCTGTTTATCCAGGCTATGCGTCAGGATGAGGCTCCCCAGCGCCGGGATCGCCATTCCAAAGCGGGTGCGCTCTTGTTCCATGTCCGGCCAGCCAAACAGCAGCAGCGGGGTAGGCTCACCCGGCGGGTTTTCCCAATGGCCTTCAATGGCGGCAATCTTCGCGGGCTGGTGCTTTAAAGTGTTCAACCCGTGCATATCGCCAACCAGCGCCTGGATGGGGGCGACAATCAGCGTCATCCATAGCGCCATCGAAAACATCGCCCGGATGGCGGGGGTATTATTCCCGCGCAGCAGATGCCATGCCGCGGATGCACCGACAAACAGGGCGCTGCTCAGGAATGCCGCAATCGACATATGCATCAGGCGATAGGGGAAGGAGGGGTTAAATACCACGGCGAACCAGTCCACCGGCACCACCTGACCGTTGACGATCTCGTAGCCCTGCGGGGTCTGCATCCAACTGTTCGATGAGAGGATCCAGAAGGTGGAGATAATGGTGCCCAGCGCCACCATGCAGGTGGAGAAGAAGTGCAGGCCTGGCCCCACTTTATTCCAGCCGAACAGCATCACGCCGAGGAACCCGGCTTCAAGGAAGAAGGCGGTAAGCACTTCATAGGTCAGCAGCGGGCCGGTAATGCTGCCCGCAAACTGCGAAAAGCCGCTCCAGTTGGTGCCAAACTGGTAGGCCATCACCAGCCCGGAGACCACGCCCATGCCAAAGTTGACGGCGAAAATCTTCGACCAGAAATGGTACAGCGAGCGCCAGACCGGATTTTTTGTTTTCAGCCACAGCCCTTCGAGCACGGCAAGATAGCTGGCCAGGCCAATGGTGATGGCCGGGAAAATAATGTGAAAGGATACGGTAAAGGCAAACTGTATCCGCGCAAGGTGAAAAGCATCCAAACCAAACATGCAAAACTCCGCGATGTAATTATGTCGATGCCATTCTAAGCCGCGCCAGCTATGGGTTGCAGAGACAGACCTGTGTTATTTATCTATAACAGTTTCCAGACTAATGAGCATTCAGCGAGCACCTTTAGTATGGTGATGCATCAAGAAGAATATTGGCGAGTTTAGACGTATTATGGAAAGAATATATGTCCCCACGAACACGTAGATATACGCCATCGTCCTTAACACTGATTATCACGTCAGGATCGTTAGTCACCATAAATGGCGTGGCCTGGTCAATATGAGATAAAAAATCTGCTTCGCTTCTTTTTGCATCCGATAAATAGTAATGATAGGTAAAGGATGTCATTGCCCCGGCATTAGCTTGAGTAACATACAAAACAGCCCAGCTATTGACTTTTACTTTTGAACGTAAATCTTGTTCGACAGGGAAGTTCATAAAATATAAAAACCATCCGGAGTAGGCCAGTGAAAATAATAAAGGTACTAGAATATAGCGTTTTTTAAAAACCCGTTCTGGTTGCATAGTCTATTCCGCATTTAATCCAGAGTTGATCATTAGGATCATCCCCAAAAGGGGGGGACCATACCAGTGTCTATCTGTTGATTTCCCATTCCCTGATTTTGACTGCGCCCATCCGGCAGCACGTAAAAGAACGGGGGCAGAAATTCCAGCCGCAGTGCCAACTGCACCATAATGAAAATTGCCAAAATTCTCGTATTGTCGGCCAATTCTTGTTTTATAATCCCATGGGCCATGTAACCTGACCTGTTGATAAAACCACTCATATGTTAGTGCTGATGGGCCCCGATGAAAACGTGCTAACATCATATTATTTATAATATTAACACCTGGCGGTGAGAAAGATGAAATATCATAAGGTGGGTGAGGAGACACCGCTAAAGTTGGGTATCTCATGCTTGAGGTCTCTCATTCCAGTCGTCGGTAAACATGATGTTACCGTCACAGTGTTTCCAGGTGATTTTTTCATATCGAAATTCTACACATTCGAGATGATTGTGTTTTTCCTTCGTTGGATCTTTTGTGTCATGCATCATTGGCGAGACGCCGACGATTTTTACTCCTTCCAAAAACATGTTGAAGTATTCTACCTCTTGCCCTGCATCATTAATCTTGTACCACCTAAACTCTGCAGATTTAAGAGTTTGACCGGTTGCGACAGCTTTATAGAGATAGGGTGACGAAGAATCAAAGTCTTTTTGTATGATTACGGATGAATGCTTGCGAGTTCCGGTAATTTTTCCCGTAAAACCATCGGTAGGCAGGCTGAGGTTGTGGGAAAAGCCATTAACTTCTATGCTGCCTTCGCGATCCTGAACATCAACAGCGCCCTTAATATCTGCTCCGCCGTCATCTTTTATCCATAAATATGCTGGAATGGCCATGTAAAACTCCTTTTTGATTTAGTCGATGATATTTTTGAGTAATTTAATACTCCAGAGCGGGCAAGCCGATTAGGCCAAAAATGCCATGCAAAATATTTATATTTCATTGAGTTATGTGTCGAAATGCAGTTGTCGATTTGATTAATACACTACAGTAATGCGTTCATCACTGTTCTAAAGTGTATTTTTATGAATTTTCCACATTAAACCGCTTGCTTTGCCGTCATCGCCGTGCGTTAATGGTCTTCTGGTTTTGAGTCCAAAAAAATATCTGACGTAGTTTTATAAAGCAGTTCTCATCACGTTGTGCCTCTCCGCAGCCGCTCCTGGTTCTCTTTCTACACTCCGATTAGTTTTTGTTTCAAACCACTATCGCCTGAAAGGCCCATTAGCAATTTACGTTTTTACGTTTACAGGAGAATCTTATGACTTCTTACATTCATTTCCGCTGCCCATGCTGTCATGGTTCGCAGTACCGTACCTCAGCCTTCGATGTGTCTGAGAAAAACCCGTTCGGTGCAAAATGCATTTTTTGCAAATCGCCGATGATTACGCTCGATCACCTGGCCGCTGCGCGTTCCGCTCAAAGCCACATCACCGAGTACCGCAAGTAATTAACCCGTTTTTTCATAACAGTTAGCAAAATCTTCTCTTTTTCTCCTGCTGATATACACTGTCGGCAATAAGGAGAATCTGATGAAAAAATACCAGCGTCTGGCGCAACAAATTATCTCGCAGATTGAGCTTGGCGTTTGGCTGCCGGGCGATAAGCTGCCTTCCCTGCGTGAGCAGGTGGCAAGCAGCGGCATGAGTTTTATGACCGTTGGCCACGCGTATCAGATGCTGGAAAGTCAGGGGCGCATTGTCGCCAGGCCGCAGTCGGGCTATTACGTTGCCTCGCGCCCGACCGCACAACAGCCTGCGCCGCCTGCCCAGGTGATGCGTGATGAAGCGGTAGATATCAATACCTACATCTTCGAGGTCTTACAGGCCAGCCGCGATCCGTCCGTTGTTCCTTTCGCTTCCGCCTTTCCCGACCCCCGGCTTTTCCCGCTTCAGCAGCTCAACCGCTCGCTGGCAAACGTCAGTAAAACCGCTACAGCAATGAGCGTGATTGAGAACCTACCGCCCGGTAACGCTGAACTCCGACACGCCATTGCGCGCCGCTATGCGCAGCAGGGGATGAACATCTCGCCGGACGAAATCGTCATTACCGCAGGCGCCCTTGAAGCCCTCAACCTGAGTTTGCAGGCGGTGACGGAGCCAGGAGACTGGGTGATTGTTGAAAACCCCTGTTTCTACGGCGCGCTGCAGGCGCTGGAGCGTCTGAAGCTAAAAGCGCTGTCGGTCGCCACAGACGTCCGGGAGGGGATCGACCTGAATGCGCTGGAACAGGCGCTGAACGACTACCCGGTAAAAGCCTGCTGGCTCATGACCAACGGTCAAAACCCGCTTGGCTTTACGCTGAGCGCGGAGAAAAAAGCGCGTCTGGTCGCGCTCCTGACGGAGCACAACGTCACCCTGATCGAGGACGATGTCTACAGCGAGCTCTATTTTGGTCGGGAAAAGCCCCTTCCGGCGAAAGCCTGGGATCGGAGTGACATGACGCTCCACTGCTCCTCCTTCTCAAAATGCCTGGTGGCGGGGTTTCGCATCGGATGGGTGGCGGCGGGAAAACACGCGCGGCGCATTCAGCAGCTGCAGCTGATGAGCACGCTCTCAACCAGTTCTCCCATGCAGCTGGCGCTGGTGGACTACCTGGCGACCAAGCGCTACGACGCCCATCTGCGGCGCCTGCGACGAACGCTCGCCGAGCGAAAACAGCAGGCGTGGCAGTCGCTTCTGCGCCATATGCCTGCCGGCGTTAAAATCCACCATAACGACAGCGGCTACTTTTTATGGCTGGAGCTGCCGGCGCGGCTGGACGCGGGCCAGCTCAGCGAAAAGGCCTTAACGCACCACATAAGCATTGCGCCTGGAAAGATGTTTTCCACCTCAGACGCGTGGACGCCGTTCTTCCGGTTTAATACGTCCTGGGCGTGGGGCGAGCGGGAAGAGCAGGCGGTCATTCAGCTGGGTAAATTAATTAGCACAATGATGGAATAACTTTTTCCCTTTATTTAAATAATCATTTCTTATCCTGACGACGGCACGGCGAATATTTTGCGGTGCCGTATCATATGAAATCTGCATACCGGCTTTCGCGGCTAACTCCTTGTCTATAATCCAGTTAACGGGGAATGCGTCCTCTGTCACACCTTGATGAAATTTCCTTAAGCCGAACGGTGCGGCGCATTTGCGCGGTCTACGTTTAATGAGGGAGATATTTTTACGGCACGGCTGCCGCTAATTTCATTGCGACAGGAGTAACTCTTATGAGCAAAAGATTTGCCCGCAGCAGCCTGTGCGCGCTCGGCATGACTATCATGACCGCGCAAGCCGCAGAACCGCCAAAAGCCATCGGCGACGGGGAAGGTCGACTGGATATTATCGCCTGGCCGGGGTACATCGAACGCGGACAGACGGATAAAAATTATGACTGGGTCACCCAGTTTGAAAAAGAGACCGGCTGCGCTGTCAACGTCAAAACGGCGGCCACGTCCGATGAAATGGTCAGCCTGATGGCGAAAGGCGGATATGACCTGGTCACCGCCTCAGGTGACGCCTCCCTGCGCCTGATCATGGGCAAACGCGTTCAGCCGATTAACCCCGATCTTATCCCTAACTGGAAAACCCTCGACCCGCGCATCGTGAAGGGCGAGTGGTTTAACGTGGGCGGCAAAGTCTACGGCACGCCGTATCAGTGGGGCCCCAACCTGCTGATGTACAACACCAAAACCTTCCCGACGCCGCCGGACAGCTGGAGCGTGGTCTTTACAAAGCAGGATCTGCCGGACGGTAAAACTAATCAGGGGCGCGTGCAGGCGTATGATGGCCCGATTTACATCGCCGATGCGGCGCTGTTCGTCAAAGCCACCCAGCCGCAGCTGGGGATCAAAGACCCGTACCAGCTCACCGAAGAACAATATGCCGCCGTGCTCAAGGTGCTTCGCGACCAGCATGCCCTGATCCACCGCTACTGGCATGACACCACCGTCCAGATGAGCGACTTCAAAAATGAAGGCGTCGTGGCCTCCAGCGCCTGGCCGTATCAGGCGAATGCCCTGAAGGCCGAGAACCAGCCCGTTGCCACCGTCTTCCCGAAGGAGGGGGTAACCGGCTGGGCGGACACCACCATGCTGCACGCGCAGGCAAAACACCCGATGTGCGCCTACAAGTGGATGAACTGGTCGCTCACGCCGAAAGTGCAGGGCGATCTGGCGGCATGGTTTGGCTCGCTGCCCGTCGTTGCTGAAGGTTGTAAGGCCAGCACGCTGCTGGGCGACAAGGGCTGCGAAACCAACGGCTATAACTATTTTGACAAAATCATGTTCTGGAAAACACCCATCGCGGAAGGCGGGAAATATGTGCCTTACAGCCGCTGGACGCAGGATTACATCGCCATTATGGGCGGCCGCTAATCGTCCGGGAGCAGAACATGACGTACGCAGTAGAGTTTAACAATGTTTCCCGACTGTACGGCGACGTGCGGGCGGTGGATGGGGTCACCATTGCGATTCGTGACGGGGAGTTTTTCTCCATGCTGGGGCCTTCGGGCTCCGGCAAAACCACCTGCCTGCGTCTGATTGCCGGCTTTGAGCAGCTGTCCGGCGGCACTATCGCCATCTTCGGCAAAGAGGCGAGCGCGCTGCCGCCGTGGGAGCGGGACGTGAATACCGTCTTTCAGGACTACGCGCTGTTCCCGCATATGTCGATCCTCGATAACGTCGCCTACGGGCTGATGGTCAAAGGCGTCGACAAGAAAAAACGCCACGCGCAGGCCGGTGATGCGCTGGAAAAAGTGGGCCTTAGCTTTGCCGTCGCCCGCAAGCCTTCGCAGCTTTCCGGCGGCCAGCGCCAGCGCGTTGCCATCGCCCGGGCGCTGGTGAATGAACCGCGCGTCCTGCTGCTCGACGAGCCGCTAGGTGCGCTCGATCTCAAGCTGCGGGAACAGATGCAGCTCGAGCTGAAGAAGCTTCAGCAGGAACTCGGTATCACCTTTATTTTCGTCACCCACGATCAGGGCGAAGCCCTCTCCATGTCGGACCGGGTGGCGGTATTCAATAACGGGCGTATCGAGCAGGTAGATACGCCGCGCGATCTCTACATGCGCCCGCACACGCCGTTTGTCGCCGGTTTTGTCGGCACCTCTAACGTCTTTGACGCAGGTCTGTCACATAAAATCTGCGGCATGGAAGGCAGCTATTCCCTGCGCCCGGAGCATATCCGCCTGAATGAGGTCGGTGAGGTTCAGGTGCAGGGCGTCGTGCAGGCCGTTCAGTATCAGGGGGCATCCACGCGCCTGGAGCTCAGGCTCGCCAACGGTGCCAAACTGCTGGTGAGCCAGGCCAACTTCAGCGATCTCTCGCCGCTGCACGGCATTGCGCCGGGGCAGGCCGTCACGGCGTCGTGGTCGCGCGAGGCGATGATTCGCCTGTACGAGGAGAGATGAAATGGCTATGAGTGTCGCGCACCCTCCCGCCTCGCGCGGCCGCATGAGCCGCGTGACGGCACTGTTCTGGCGTAAACCGTCGCTCGGCCTGTTCCTGCTCCTGCTCGCGCCGCTAATGTGGTTTGGCATCGTCTATCTGGGATCGCTTCTGACCCTGCTGTGGCAAGGATTTTACACCTTTGACGATTTCACCATGGCGGTGACGCCGGATCTGACCCTGGCGAACATTCGGGCGCTTTTCAACCCGGCAAACTATGACATCATCCTGCGCACGTTAACAATGGCGATTGCGGTGACGATTGCCAGCGCAATTCTGGCATTCCCGATGGCCTGGTACATGGCGCGATACACCCGCGGGAAGTGGAAAGCATTCTTCTATATCGCCGTGATGCTGCCGATGTGGGCAAGCTACATCGTCAAAGCCTACGCCTGGACGCTGCTGCTGGCGAAGGACGGGGTAGCGCAGTGGTTTCTCAACCATCTGGGGCTGGAGCCGATCCTGACCTCGATCCTTACGCTACCCGCGATTGGCGGCAACACCTTGTCCACCTCCGGGCTGGGACGGTTTCTGGTCTTCGTCTACATCTGGCTGCCGTTTATGATCCTGCCGGTCCAGGCGGCGCTGGAACGTCTGCCTGCCTCGCTGCTTCAGGCCTCAGCCGATCTCGGCGCGCTTCCGCGCCAGACCTTCCGCTATGTCGTTCTGCCGCTGGCTGTCCCGGGTATTGCCGCGGGTTCAATCTTTACCTTTTCCCTGACGCTGGGGGATTTCATCGTACCGCAGTTGGTCGGGCCGCCGGGGTATTTCATCGGTAACATGGTCTACTCCCAGCAGGGGGCGATCGGCAATATGCCTATGGCCGCCGCGTTCACGCTGGTTCCCATCGTGCTGATTTCACTCTATCTGGCGTTCGTGAAGCGTCTGGGAGCATTCGATGCACTCTGAACGCGCACCGCTGTTCCTGAAAGTGGCAGCCTGGGGAGGCGTCATCTTCCTGCATTTTCCGCTGCTGATTATCGCAGCCTATGCCTTTAATACCGAAGACGCGGCCTTCAGCTTTCCGCCTCAGGGCCTGACGCTGAAGTGGTTTACCGCGGCGGCGGGGCGCGGAGATATCATTGAATCGGTGACGTTGTCACTTCAGATTGCCGCGCTCTCCACCGCGATTGCCCTTGTGCTTGGCACGCTTGCTGCAGCGGCGCTGTGGCGAAGCGAGTTTTTTGGCAAGAACGCGATCTCGCTATTGCTGCTGCTGCCGATTGCGTTACCGGGGATCATCACCGGCCTGGCGCTGCTGACGGCGTTCAAAACAATCAACCTTGAGCCGGGGTTTTTCACCATCGTGGTAGGGCACGCCACGTTCTGCGTGGTGGTGGTATTTAACAACGTTATTGCCCGGTTCAGACGCACCTCCTGGAGTCTGGTGGAAGCGTCGATGGATCTCGGGGCCGACGGATGGCAAACCTTCCGCTACGTGGTGCTGCCCAACCTGGGCTCCGCGCTGCTGGCCGGGGGAATGCTGGCGTTTGCCCTGTCGTTTGACGAAATTATCGTCACAACCTTTACGGCGGGACACGAACGCACGTTACCGCTGTGGTTGCTCAATCAGCTTGGACGTCCGCGCGACGTGCCGGTCACCAACGTCGTTGCACTGCTGGTGATGCTGGTAACAACCATCCCCATTCTGGGAGCCTGGTGGCTAACCCGCGACGGCGAGAACATTGCCGGCAGCGGGAAATAACAGTGATTTGAACAGGACAAAGCTATGCAAACACATCTGCTGATTAATGGTGAACTGGTTGCCGGAGAGGGAGAGAAACAGCCGGTCTATAACCCGGCCACCGGAGAGGTGCTGCTGGAGATTGCTGAAGCGTCAGCGGCGCAGGTCGACGCGGCGGTTCAGGCCGCCGACCGTGCTTTTGTGGAGTGGGGACAAACGACACCGAAAACGCGGGCCGAATGCCTGCTGAAGCTGGCGGATACGATTGAAGCGCATGGCGAAGAGTTTGCCCGGCTCGAGTCCCTCAACTGCGGCAAGCCGCTGCACTGTGCGCTGGGCGATGAAATTCCGGCGGTGGTCGACGTTTTCCGTTTCTTCGCCGGGGCGGCCCGCTGCCTGAACGGGCTGGCCGCGGGCGAGTACCTTGACGGCCACACGTCGATGATCCGCCGCGACCCGGTGGGCGTGGTTGCCTCTATCGCGCCGTGGAACTACCCGCTGATGATGGCGGCATGGAAGCTGGCGCCTGCGCTGGCGGCCGGTAACTGTGTGGTCATCAAGCCGTCTGAAATCACGCCGCTGACGGCCTTAAAGCTGGCGGAGCTGGCAAAAGATATCTTCCCGGCTGGCGTGCTCAACGTGCTGTTTGGCCGCGGAAAAACGGTGGGCGATCCGCTCACCGGGCATGAAAAAGTGCGCATGGTTTCGCTGACCGGTTCGATTGCCACCGGGGAGCATATCATCGGCCACACGGCGTCCTCCATTAAGCGCACCCACATGGAGCTGGGCGGTAAAGCGCCGGTTATCGTGTTTGATGACGCGGACCTGGACGCGGTTGTAGAAGGCGTGCGGACGTTTGGTTTCTACAATGCCGGGCAGGACTGTACGGCGGCCTGCCGTATCTATGCCCAGAAAGGCATTTATGCTGCGCTGGTGGAAAAGCTCGGCGCCGCGGTCGCCAGCCTCAAAATGGGTGCTCCGGAGGATGAATCTACTGAACTCGGTCCGCTCAGCTCGGCTGCCCATCTTTCACGCGTCTGCCAGGCGGTTGACGAGGCGAAAGCCCTCGGCCACATCCGCGTGGTGACCGGCGGGAGCAAACAAGAGGGGGCGGGCTACTACTTCCAGCCAACGTTGCTGGCCGGGGCGAAACAGGAGGATGCCATCGTTCAGCGCGAAGTGTTTGGACCGGTTGTGAGCGTCACCGAATTCGACGACGAAGCGCAGGTCCTGGCCTGGGCGAACGAATCACAGTACGGCCTGGCCTCGTCGGTCTGGACTCAGGATGTCGGCCGCGCCCATCGCCTGAGCGCTTGCCTGCAGTACGGCTGCACCTGGGTCAATACCCACTTTATGCTGGTGAGCGAAATGCCGCACGGCGGCATGAAGTTATCCGGTTACGGTAAAGATATGTCGGTGTACGGGCTTGAGGATTACACGGTTGTCCGACATGTGATGATAAAACACTAAGAGCTCACGCCCGGCGGCCTGCATCGCCGGGCGTTTGCTTTACCAGCCGCACACCTCGTGCTCATTTTCCGTATCGTAAGCGCGAACGGTATTCACCAGATCTTTCACCACGTCTGCGGCAACGTCCGGGATGAGCAACTCCATGGGGGCGTCGGTTTCATAATCCACCGAGACGCCGTTGCTATTGTTAGTCACGGTCACTGTGTAGGTTGCTTTGCCCACGCCGTTACTCCTTATATGTATTAACCACTTTGCCGATGCCTGCGCCCTGAAGCGTAACGTCAGGATCGGCAAAAAAGTCGATATTGAACCAGGTATCGTCGGTCAATAGCTCGATGCGGTGCCATTTTTCCGGCGGCGAGATGCCAAACGATCCGGCTTCGATCACCAGCTCAAGATCCGGTTCGGTCGCGTCAGCGTTTGGGAAACCAAAATAGCGCACTGCTCCCTGCATCACGGACAAACGGCCATAGACGCTGGCTTTCGTATTATGGTGGGTGAAGAGGGCTTTTGGGGCTGTCTCTTTGTTCCAGAATGGCGTGGAGCGGGTATGAACAAAATTCTCAGGAATACGTAGCATAAGGGTTACCTCGTAAATAAAAGCCGCTCAAAGCGACTTCAACACCTCTGGTTCGACGAAAAATTCAATATTGAACAGCGTGTCGTCGCTCATCACCTCGATGTGATGCCATTTCTCAGGGGGAAAAACACCGAAGTGGCCGGCCCTGATAATCAGTGTGCTGTCGGGCTCTGGGGCATGTTCATCAGCATAACCCAGGTAGCGGACGGCGCCCTGCATAACGGACAGGCGGGGATAAACGCCCGGACGGGTACCCGTGTCGAGATGACGCTGAAAGATCCCGGCGGGGGCGGTTTCTTTATTCCAGAAAGGGGTAGAGCGGGTATGAATACAACTCTGCGGAATGCGTAGCATATTGCCTCCCATGAATGTCTGCCTTTATTAGACACTTGTTCAGGAGAGGGAATTTATCAAAAAGTGCATTTAAAATGCACGTTATCAATAAAAGTCGTTGTCCGCTCCCCCTGTTTGTTATGCAAAATACTCAGTTGTTATTAGGCTTAATATTTAAGTGGTTATTGTGTAACGAAAAAACTTGATCTGTATCAACATATGACGCATATTGCGTGCGGTTATTTTTTCGGCTCTGGTATTCAGAATGACGTTGTATCAAAAGATGTTGGTTTTTTACGCAATCATGGCTTCCATCTGCGCGTTAATTACGTGGTTCCTTTCTAAAGATCGCAAGCGTATCCGCCTGCTCAGCGCGTTTCTGGTAGGGTCGACCTGGCCGATGAGCTTCCCCGTAGCGCTCTTGATCTCGCTTTTCTGAAGCACGCTTCCATTTTTAAAAAATGATTATGGCATTCCGGATACGGTAACTGTATAAATACACAGTGCATCGTAAAAGGAGTGCTTATGAACAGTTTTTACTCGCAGCATGCGGGTTGCACCGTCCGCTGGCATGATTTGCCAGGCTCTGGCGATCCCGTCGTCTTTATCCACGGATTGGGCTGCGCCTCTTCCTATGAATATCCCCGCGTTGTTCGAGACCCTCAGTTTGGCGGGCGCAGAGCCATTCTCATCGATTTACCCGGCAGCGGTTACAGCGATAAACCTGAGCACTACAGCTACAAAACCACCGATCAGGCGCGCGTCGTGGCGGAGCTGATTGACCATCTTCAGCTGGATGCCTTCTGGTTATACGGCCACAGCATGGGCGGCAGCATCGCGATTGAAACGGCGGGGCTGCTGGCACCGCGCGTGAAGGGGCTGATGGTTTCAGAGCCCAATTTTCACGCCGGTGGGGGGATGTTTAGCCGCTCTATTGCGGCGCAAACCGAACACCAGTTTGTGGCGCAGGGCTATCATGACATGCTCCGCGAAGAAACCACCGCCTGGGCCGGGTGCCTGCAAAGCAATGCCCCTTATGCCGTCTGGCGCGGCGCATCAAGTCTGGTAGCGGGCGTTAAGCCGGCCTGGGAAGCGCAATTTCTGTCGCTGCCTTGCCCGGTGACGTTGATTTTCGGCGAGCTCTCACTGCCGGATGACGATGTGGATAATCTGAAGCAGAAGGGGGCTGAGGTCAAAATCATCCCTGCGGCGGGGCACTCCATGTCGTGGGAAAACCCGTCGGCACTGGCGCAGGCGTTAGCGGAGTGCATGGCGGCGTGATTATCGTTGCGGAATATAGCCGGGTAAGCGCAGCGCCACCCGGCAAGAAAGGCCGCTACAGGATTAAAGCCCGCAGTGCCCGACGTGCGTCAGGCTGAACGTCATGCGGGTGCTGGTAATCAATGTTCTCTATTGCCCGGCTATAGAGGGCAACCAGCCAGTCGTAAACGTACGCGGTGGCCGCATGGACAGGCTGTTCCCCCAGGCGCGTCAGGCGCGGTGCGGCACTGCTGACGACGGGCGTAACAAAAATTGCCTGGCCTTTGCGAATGCGGCTTGCGGGGCGTTCTGCTGACGGCGTCTGGTCGTAGCCCAGCCAGCCAACGAAATTGCCCATCACCGCATGCAGCTGCGCCGCGCTGCTTTTATCCGCGTCGACAATTCGCTGAAGCTGTTGCGGCAGATTAAGCCTGTAGCTGGTTACCACCAGCACATCCGCGATTTGCTGCAGCACCGCGGGCTCCAGGCCAAGACGGGCGGCGGTAGCTTCATTGCGGCTCCACTGGCGCAGATGATTTATCCATACTCTGTGCGCCAGGCGCGCTTTGTCTTTTGTCTGGAATCGTCCTGCGCTTTCCTGGGCGTTATCGGCGAACAGATCGATGGTGTCCGTAAACAGCCCGTTCACCTGCTCCTCGCGCGGCTGCTGAACGGCGAGCAGTGTTTCAAAGGCTTTGAGCGGCGGCAGCAGGCCCTCAAGCAGCTCGCCGTGACGGGCGGCGCTGCTTTGCAGCGTGCGCACCATGTTTTCGGCCTGAGCACGTCGCGTACCCGGTTCCTCAACCAGCGGCGCCAGATAGCTTTGCATCAGCGACGCGATCTCCTGCCGAAGCAGGTTTTTCAGCGTGCCGAGACGCTTCTGCCGCTGTGCGGGGAGCGTAGCCTGAGACAACCACTCAATGACGCGCTGCATGCTGTGGCTGTCCAGCGCCTGCAGAGTTCCCCAGCGCAGGCCAGGCTTGCCCAGCAGATGCTGCACGGCTTCATCGAGATTCTGTCGGGTGGTGAAACGAGCGTCATGCGGGGTGATCGCCCACACCAGACCCGGCAGGGCGGACTCCTCGGCAGGCTGGGTCTCTTTTATCCAGTTAATTAACGCTTTTGCTTTTTGGGCCGTCTGCTCGTGCTGCGCCGTCGCATTGCAGATAACCAGCACATCCGGCTGGAGCTGCTGGCGGTAATGTTCAAGCAGCCACTGGCATTTGGCCTGGACCAAAGGATCGGCACTGCCGTCTTCAAAGACCGGAATATCAATGATATCAACGTTATCCAGCGCGCCGTTCTCAACCGGCAAGACCAGCTCGCGGGTAAGGAAGGCAAGCACGTCGACCGGGATGCTGATGGCGTTGAGCATTTCACAGTTGTTCAGCGGATGCAGCAGCGTCTCCTGAGCCTCCTGCTGGGTTAAGGTGCCGTGCGTCAGGAAGCCTTCGCCAGGGAGACCAAAGCTGTCCACCAGCAGGCTCAGCGGCGCAGCCAGCTCGCTCGCATGGCTGGTCTGATGCAGCACGTGGGCAAGCTTCAGCCACTGCTGGGTTAACTCCTGCTGCTCGCCCCACAGCAGCGACCAGACGCTGGCGCGGGTGCTGAGATCGAGCGAGGGCACCAGCTGGGCAAACTCGTGCCACAGGGCGTCATCAATTTGCTGTTTCGCGGCGGGTACCGTGCTTTGCCAGAAACGCGAAATCGCACCCACCTCCTGCGCCGTGATGCCGGGCACGCCCTGCGGCTGGCGAAGGCCGCGCCATTTCTCCAGACGCGTCTCAATGACCGCCTTATCCACCGCGCGCATCTTCGGATGCAGCGTCGTGCGGGCAATAAACAGCTGTACCAGCTCGGCCTCGGTGACCAGGCTCAGACGCAGCGGAAACGCCTCATCCGCTACTTCCGGGGTGTCGCGGGTGAAGCGCACGGCCATGTTGGTCAGGGCATGTCCTGGGTTGATATGCGAGAAATAGTCAAAGGTGCGCTGGCCCGGCGTCACGTTCAGGCGACCGTTGCCGCTGCCGCACAGCGACAGCAGCAGGTGCGCTTTGGCACTTTGCGAATGGCCATAAAGCCCAATGCTGCTCCGGCGGGTCAGGGCGCGTTCAATGGCCAGCTCCCGCGCCTGCGCCGCGTTGATGCGAGCAAGCAGGGCGTCAGCATCGTTATCCAGCACAGGGGCGTTCAGGCGCGTCTCATTAATCCACCCGATTAAGGCCTGAGTGGTGGTCGTCGTCGCTGTCATTTCAGGTATACGCTCCCGCTGTCGATCCAGTAGTGGCTGCCGCTGTGTCGGCGGTCGGCCAAAGTATTCAGTTTGAAGGTTAACGCGTCAGGCGCAACCGGCGTACCGTCCTGCAGCCAGGCATCGCTCAGCTCGAAGGCCTCTGGGCCCTCTAATTTGCTGCCGCCGCAGAGCTTAAGCCGCACGTTCAGCACGCCGTCGCCAGCAATCGCTTTTGCCAGTTCAGCCGAGTTGATGCTGAGCGTATAAAGCGGCGTGGCGGGCCAGCGCGCGTTCGCCAGCTGGCGGAAGCCGAGGGTGACGTTGCCGCGCAGCGGGAAGTGCAGCCGCGCGTCGAGCTTCGCGCCCGGCTTATCCAGGTCTATATCCTGATACCAGACGTTCTCCTCGCGCAGGGTATTGACGGTGTTATCCAGCACGCCGAGATACCGCACGGTTGAATACGCGCCAATGTCCGCGGCCTTAAAGTTGAAGCGCGGCAGGCGCAGATCGAGCGCCAGGCTGCAGAGCATGGCCCCGACCGCGGCGGTCGATTTCGGGTTGCCTATGCGCCCCTGCTGGCTGAACGGGTACCACTCGTGCACCTGGTATTTGTCCAGCCAGACGATGCGGTTGACCGGCACCGGCTGCAGGTGTCGAATCAGCGCCTGAACGCCCGGCAGGCAGCCAGGGCGCCCGGTGATCAGCAGAATATCGCAGCCGTAATGGGAAATCGCTTCACACACCGCGTGAAGCGGCGAGGTCAGCGTAAATTGACCGGCCAGCATCGCATCCTGCATTTCGCGGAAGTTCACGTGCAGCGGCACGGCGAACAGGTCGAACGCCTCTGAGCCCGCCGGCACGGCATGATCGACTGCCTGCTGGAGATAATTCATCACGTTGCGGGTTGGTTTCTGCGGCAGGAGCTCGCCGAAGGTGGCATGCAGGCCCGCCAGCGGATCGTCTATATCGCTGGCTTCCCACGCGGAAAGAATGGCGTGGCCAATCGGCATAAAGAGCTGAAGCGCCGTTTGCTGGCGCAGCACCGCCTGGGTATCAATACGCCCGGAGTCGCCGAACAGCGACGCCATCAGCAGAGAGGCGTCCGCAATGCCGGATTTCTGCAGCTGCGTTTGCAGGGCGGGCAGGACATAGCGCTGAATCACGTCCAGCAGGGTATCGTCGCCCGCCACTTTAAACCCTTCGCGGAACAGCAGTTGCGGGGTGATTTTGACGTTATTACCGGAGCCGTCATCAAGCTGGTAATGGGTTATCGCCATATCCGTGGTGCCGCCGCCGATGTCGATAGACGCGACGCGTAATGCACGGCCCGGCTGCACGCCCGGCTCGGGTTCACGATCCGTGCGGGCGAGGGAGGCGAAAAAGGCCTCCGTCTGGCCGCCAAAACGGGAAATCGCTTCGTTATACAGCCAGACCAGCTGACCGCAGCTGGCTTCATCCCACTCCATCTGGATCTCAGGGACCGGCACCACGCTTTTTTCCTGCTGCTTGCGGGTGGCAAAATCTTCATCCTGCGGGTGCCAGCCCATCGCTTTCCAGACGATGGCAATGGCTTCAAACATGCGGCGACGGAAAATCTCGCGCTCCTGCTTCGGCATGGCCGAGGGCAGGGTCAGGATCAGGGTGCGCAGCTGGCGCGGCGAGGCCGGGAAGCCCAGACGCAGGCGGGTGGCGACGCTGTTGATCTGCCCCAGCGCCTGCGCCAGCAGCTCGCACAGCATGTGCGTCATCAGCGTGCTGCGGCTGTACTGCGGCGAGAAGACCGGCAGCCGCTCGTCCTGCGGCAGCGTAAACAGCGGCTCACCGTCATCGTTCATCAGGTTCATCAGTGGAAACGCCGTGGCGAGCGGTTCACGCTGGGTTTTGCCGTTCATCTGGCTAAAGCGCCAGTCCTGCACGACGGGCGTTTCATCCCACAGGTAGCGGCGCGGGCTGGAGATGCCGCTGTTACCTTCGGTTCCCAGCCGCTGCATCGCCAGCTTGCGGGCTTCATCGCCCACGCGAACGATCGACGGCCAGACAAACGCATCTTCACGACCGCTTTCCACCGAGAAGTGCTGTTTGCCAAAACGCGCTTCGGAGAATTCAAGACGGCTGGTAAACAGCGGCTCGTTGAGGAACTGCGGCTCGCTTAACGAACGAACCTGCAGCTCGGCGGTCTGCCGAAGCCCGTCATTTGCATCACCGTGGTCTTCAATAATGACGCCGCAGGTGTGGGTGTTGCCCACGTCGAGGATCAGGTCGACCGGAATGGCAGGCGTGCTGAGCGTATGGGTGACAAATTTCACTTCCGGCACGGTGAGCTGTTCACCGAGCATGGTCAGTACATTGAGCCAGTGGGCCTGATATTCAAAACTGCGCATCGCCTGATGCAGGTCGCGTTCAGAGCGGTTTTCAACGCCGTCGGCATACTGGGTAAACGCCTCGCGCAGCCAGCCGTCAATCCAGGTCTGGTCGAGGAAGCTTTCTACCTCACTATCGCGCCAGGCCAGCGCAAAGCGGGTTCCGTTCAGGATATCGTTTTCAACCGGCGACAGGGCGGAGGTGGCATGCTCCGCGATCTGGCTGTCGAGCGCGAGGGTGACGCGGTGCGTGTTGCCTGCCGTGTCGGGCTTATCGAGCTTGCGCACCTGAACGCGCGCCCAGTTATCCGGTCCTTCCACAAAGGTCCGCGGCGGGTTGAAGCGCAGGAAGGGCAAGGGAAGCCAGACGCCGTCAAGGACGGCAAGGGACTGATGCAGCGGAATGGTGGTTTCCGGTTTAACCACTTCAGGCTGACCGCCGTTTGTCCCCGGCAGGGTATAGCGCCCGTTCACCAGGTCGAAATCGAGTCGCAAAAGGGGGCCGTTCGCGGTTTTACGTACGAAGCGCCCGTTGCTGGCGGTGTCCTGCGGCGTCAGGCCGAAATCCAGGAACTGCACGCCGCTGTTGGCAATAAGCGTGACGCTTTGTTTATAGTCGCAAAGATTTACCAGCATAGGATCAGGCACCTGCTTTCTTGAACGTCAGTGGGACGACGGTGTTAGCATCATAGCGAGCGCGACATTCTGCGATATCGCTGGCCCCGGCTTTACAGGCGACTTCCGGCATTGGGTAGCGGGAACCGTCGGTGCAGCGGGCATTGCCGCGGCTCTTAATCATCAGCTCGCCGTTGCTGTGCAGCCCGGAGAAGATCTCCGCGCGGCAGACAATGTTGTCGCCGTGCACGACGCGGGCGAAACCTTTATTGTTCTGGATTTGATAGCGCACTGACGGCGGCTTGCCGGTAACCGGATCTTTCACGTCGAGAACCGCGCGCCAGGTACCGTTCAGGAAGCGCGTCGAGCCGGCTTTCACCTGACCGGCTTCCATCACCATGGCATCTTTCGGGATCGGAACAATGACCACCGGTGCGGCTTCAGGCACGGGTTCTTTTTCTTTATCTGCGACGACCTCAGCCTGATGCAGGGGGAGATTCATAGCCAGCGGCTCCACCGCTTTAATCGGCTGTGGTGCAATAGCTACGGGCTCAGGAGTCGGTGCCGGAGCGGGCTCTGCCGAAGGGGTCTGTTTTGGCCACATCAGCGGCGCGGCAACGGCGGCCACAATCACGGCGGCAACCGGCAGGGTCCACAGGGGAACGCGACGTTTTTTCGTGACGGCAACAGGCGCAGGTTCCTGTGCGGGTTGCGCAACAACCGGCGCGGGAGCCGGCTCATACAGTTCTTCCGGCGTAATACGCACGGCTGCGACGGGCGCAATCAGCGGCTCGTCTGCTTTTTCAAAGGTGATGGTCGGTTCGGGCGCGGGCTCTGGTTCTGGCTCGGGCTCTTCAATCACAACGGGGGCAGGCTCGGGGATCAGTGCCTCACGCAGGCAGTCGAGGACATCGTCGCGCGCATTTTCGTTCAGGTTTACAAAACCCCAGAAGCAAACGATCGGCTTTCCTTCGACCAGGAAAACAAAATTCTCGCCGGGAAACTGAAACGCTTTCGACAGCAGCGAGCCGAAAAGCTGCTGCGCGGTTTTGGGCGACTGGAGGCACTTCTTGCTTAACGACTCAACGCTGGCTAGCGTGTTTTCCAGATAGCGCAGGGCGCGATAGCGGTCGTCTTCACTGGCCGCCTTCCAGCTGGTGACGCTTCCCTCAACGGGGGAATACCAGTCCACGCGGTCGCCGCTGTCGTTGACCTGAGGAATAGCCAGACAGTCGACAATGGCCTGCTGTTTGCGCAACCGGAGCGCTTCCCGGATTTGTAACGCTGATTCAAAAACGGCCTGTCCGCCGCCGCCAACGGCCTGAAAATCATCCAGATTACCGCTGCGTAAAAGAGTTTTTGCCACGATTTGATCCCATATACTTCTTCACACCGTTACTTTAACGAAACGAGGAAGCAAACAAACGGAGGAAGAGACGCTAAAAGCGCCGATTTCTTGCGGCATAGAAAGTGACGGTTGTGCTTGACGAATAACGTCACTTAAGACAAATCACCATTTTCTGCACTGGCGGCAAAACCGGCAAAAAACGCGGCTTTAGAATAACCTGATAGTGTTTCGTTATTTGCCAGGTCATAACGGCTGTGCTGTTATTACTGACCTATATAATAAAACTGTCAGGGTTATAACTATGTCTACAGGGAAAACGCTGCTCGCCCTTGCGCTGAGCGCACTTTTACCAGCCGGTGCCGCATGGGCGGCAAACAACGACACTCTTATCTACTGCTCGGAAGCGTCGCCCGAGTCGTTCAACCCGCAAATCGCCAGCTCCGGCCCGTCGTTCGTGGCCAGCTCTCAGGTTCTGTACAACCGCCTGATCAACTTCGACCCGGTAAAAAATACCCCGGTTCCTTCCCTGGCGGAGTCCTGGACGATTTCGCCGGACGGCAAGACCTATACGTTTACCCTGCGTAAAGGGGTGAAGTTCAACAGCAATAAATACTTCAAGCCGACCCGCGACTTTAACGCCGATGACGTTATTTTCTCGGTGATGCGTCAGAAAGACCCTAAGCATCCGTACCACAATGTCTCGCAGGGCAACTACGAATACTTTAATGACGTCGGGCTCGACAAGCTGATTCAGGACGTTAAAAAGGTTGATGATTACCACGTCCAGTTCACCCTCAGTGAACCAAACGCCGCGTTCCTGGCCGACTGGGGAATGGATTTCGCTTCCATTCTCTCCGCCGAATACGCCGATGCAATGCTGAAAAAAGGTACGCCGGAGAACGTGGACACTTGGCCGATTGGTACCGGGCCCTACGTGCTCCAGCAGTACAAGGTGGATTCGCTGATCCGCTACGTCGCCAATCCGAACTACTGGGATGGCGAGGTGCCGACCAAACATCTTATCTTCTCCATCACGCCAAACGTGGAAACCCGCCTGGCGAAATTGCAGACCAATGAATGCCAGATTATTCCTGCGCCGTCTCCGGTCCAGTTTGACGTGATTAAAAACAACAAAGACCTGACGCTGCACTCGGTCGATGCGCTGAACGTCGGCTATCTGGCGTTTAACACCGAGAAAAAGCCGTTCGATAACGTGCTGGTGCGTCAGGCGCTGAACTACGCGACCGACAAGAAGGCTATCGTCAATGCGGTCTTTATGGGGTCCGGTACGGTGGCAAAATCGCCGATCCCGCCAAATATGCTGGGCTTTAATAAAGATCTGCAGGACTACAGCTACGATCCTGAAAAAGCGAAAGCGCTGCTGAAGCAGGCCGGGCTGGAGAAGGGCGCAGAGGTCACGCTGTGGTCAATGCCGGTTCAGCGTCCGTATAACCCTAACTCGCGTCGTATCGCGGAGATGATCCAGAGCGACTGGGCGAAGGTCGGCGTGAAGGCCAAAATCGTCTCTTACGAGTGGGGCGAATACCTCTCCGGGATGCGCAAAGGCGAGCACGACTCCGCGCTGTTCGGCTGGATGTCCGATAACGGCGACCCGGATAACTTCGCCGATGTGCTGCTGGGCTGCAACAGCATTAAAACCGGGTCAAACGCCGCGCGCTGGTGCGATAAGGGTTATGATGCTCTGGTGCAAAAAGCGAAGCTGACCAGCGATCCGGCCGAGCGTGCGAAACTGTACGGCCAGGCGCAGGAGATTTTCTACCAGCAGGCTCCGTGGATCGCGCTGGCAAACGGCAAAACGTTCTTTGCGACCCGCAGCAACGTGACCGGGTACAGCGTGAGCCTGATGGGCAGCGATTTCTCTAAAGCGAAGCTGAACTAAGCATTTATTGCCGGGTAAGGCGTAAGCCGCCACCCGGCAAAAACAAGGAGTGACAATGTCACATTTAAACGAAGTTACCGCCCGCGTCGATGCCGCCATCGAAGAGAGCGTCATCGCCCACATGAACGAACTGCTGATTGAACTGAGCGATGATGCCGATCTCAGCCGTGAAGACCGTTACGCCCAGCAGCAGCGTCTGCGTACCGCGATTTCGCACCACGGCAAGCAGCATAAAGAGGAGATGGACGCGCGTCTGGAACAGCTGACCAAAGGCGGCACCATACTGTAGTCAAAACTGGCGTCGCGCCACCAGCCAGGCTCCCACGACCAGCATCACCGCGCCGCACACCGGGCCGATCAGGGCGCGCAGGGGAATGCCGTGGCTTCTCAGCACGTCAAGGACCAGCCCGCCAATCAGCTGGCTTGCGACCAGCACGGCGATGGTCGTTGCCGCGCCAACGTTCTGATACCCGCTGATGCTGGCAAACACAAAAAACGACCCCAGCAGCCCCGGGATCAGCGTCCACCAGCGCACCGTTGATGCCAGCTCGCTGAACCCGGCGAAGCCCTGCTTCAGCAGCAGAATGCTGACAAACAGCACAATACCAACCAGGGAGTTCAGCAGCATTGCGATAAGAATGGTGGAGGAGGACTGGGTGATTCGCACCATTAAGGTGTTTTGCACCACCAGACCGATCCCCGCCGCCACCAGGAACGCCAGCGTCAGCGACTGATTCATGGGATCGCGTCCGGGTCGCTGCGCTCGTCCAGCTGCAGCTGCATAAAGGTTAAGTCCAGCCAGCGGCCAAACTTGGTTCCCACCTGCGGCATCTGCCCCGTTGTCACAAAACCGAGCGTTTCGTGGAGGTGAATCGAGGCCGTATTTTGCGCTTCAATGCCGGCCACCATCACGTGCTTGCCGATGGCGCGGGCCTCGTTGATCAGCGCTTTCATTAACGTGCGGCCAATGCCTTTACCCTGATGCTCCGGATGGACGTACACCGAATGCTCGACCGTGTGACGAAAGCCGTCGAAGGCGCGCCAGTCGCCGAAAGAGGCGTACCCGGTGATAACACCGTCTTCCTCACTCACCAGAACCGGGTAACCCGCGAGCGTGCGGGCCTCGAACCAGGCGATTCGGTTATCGGTGTCGACGGTTTTATCGTTCCAGATCGCGGCAGTATGCAGCACCGCATGGTTATAGATCTCTCCTATCGCAGCGCAGTCTTCTTTACAGGCGTGACGAACGATCATGATTAAACCTCTGTGTGTTGTTTACTATAGTATTACGCTATAGATATGATATTACACAACTGTATCGTCAGAACGCTACGTGAGAATTATGATGAGACACATTGAAACGGCCTTTATACCCTTTAGTATGACGTTATGAACACACTATCAGACACAATGAATCAGCGTATTAGCGCCAGAATTCGCCTCGAACGTGAATCACGCGGCTGGTCTCTGAGCGAGCTGGCCGAGCGGGCAGGCGTATCTCGCGCCATGATCCATAAAATAGAACGCGGTGACAGCAGCCCGACGGCAACCCTGCTTGCCCGCCTGTCAGGCGCGTTTGGGATCAGCATGTCGACCCTGATTGCCAGAGCCGAGATGCAGGAGGGGAAACTCCTGCGCCTGGCGAACCAGCCCGTCTGGCGCGATCCGCAAACACACTACCTTCGTCGCCACGTTTCCCCACGTACCGATCTGCCTATCGACCTCGTTCAGATTGAGCTTCCCGCGGGGAGCGACGTCCCGATGCCGGCATCGTCCTACGCGCTGGCGCGTCAGCTGATCTGGCTGCAGTCCGGCGAGCTGGTTTTTCAGGAGGGCGATACCCGCCACGAGATGAAGGCCGGAGACTGTCTGGAACTGGGGCCGCCAAACGACTGCCGTTTCATCAACGAAACGAACGAAACCTGTATCTATCTTGTGGTCCGGCTTAACCAGTCTGCCTCGTAATGTTAAGGCGATAATGCCGATCGTGAGCCAGGCTGTAATGACATTTGTACCAGAAGGAGAACCCGATGAATCACTCTGTTTCGCAAAACCGCCGCTGGGTGCTGGCCTCTCGTCCACAGGGCGCGCCGGTGGCGGAGAATTTTCGTCTGGAAGAGCAGCCTGTTCCTGCGCCTCAGACGGGGCAGCTGTTGCTTCGCACCGTGTGGCTGTCGCTGGACCCTTACATGCGGGGCCGCATGAGCGATGCGCCATCCTATTCTCCGCCGGTTGAGATTGGTGCGGTGATGGTAGGGGGAACGGTGAGCCGCGTTGAGCAGTCAAACCATCCCGACTTTAAAGCGGGTGAATGGGTGCTGAGCTACAGCGGCTGGCAGGAGTACGCGCTTTCGGACGGCAGCGGCCTGGTCAAGCTGGGCGAGAATCCCTCCCATCCCTCCTGGGCGCTGGGCATTCTTGGGATGCCGGGCTTTACCGCCTATATGGGATTACTGGATATCGGACAACCTAAAGCGGGCGAAACGCTGGTGGTGGCCGCGGCGACGGGCCCGGTTGGCGCAACCGTTGGGCAGATCGGCAAAATTAAAGGCTGCCGGGTGGTTGGCGTCGCCGGTGGCGCAGAAAAGTGCCGCCACGCCGTAGAGGGGCTCGGGTTTGACGCGTGTCTGGATCACCACGCGGCGGATTTCGCTGAGCAGCTGAAACGCGCCTGCCCGAATGGCATTGATGTCTATTTTGAAAACGTCGGCGGGAAGGTGTTTGACGCCGTGCTGCCGCTGCTGAATACCTCCGCGCGCGTGCCGGTGTGTGGCCTGGTGAGCGGCTACAATGCAACGGGCCTGCCTGAGGGGCCGGACCGTTTGCCGCTTTTGATGGGCACCATTCTGAAGAAACGCATTCGGATGCAGGGCTTTATCATCGCCCAGGACTACGGTCACCGCATTCACGAGTTTCAGGAAGAGATGGGGCGCTGGGTGCAGGAGGGCAAAATTCACTATCGTGAACAGGTGACGGACGGGCTGGAGAACGCGCCTGAAGCGCTGATTGGCCTGCTGGAAGGAAAAAACTTCGGTAAAGTCGTGATTCGCGTCGCGGGGGACAATAAATAAAAGGCACTATGGCGGGGTTTCCCGCCATATTTATTTGTGAAGATACGATATATTGTCTTTAATTAACGGACATGGCTTTTCGCGCCATCATCCCGGATGAGCCCGAAACCGATAAAAAAAACACATTTTGCATTTTTTGCTGTTTTAGGTACTTCCCACCACCAGGCATGACGATACAGGATATATCGGACCAGCGTCGTTTTATTAAAACTGGCGTTTAAAAATAGCATTAAGTTTTAGCTACAGGAATTGAACATGCTTGATTTGGATCACTTAGAAAAAGCCCAAAGGATCAGTCTTACCATGCAAGTTGAACTCAGTTTAAAAGGAGCGTTAATTACAGGCTCCCTTAAACCTGGTGCACGACTGATTACGAAAGAGATCGCCGATAAATTAGGAACCAGCATTACCCCAGTACGCGAGGCGCTGCTGCGTCTGGTATCAGCAGGGGCATTGCATGCCACGCCAGCACAGGCATTTCTGGTGCCGGAAGTGACGCTGGACCGTTACAACGAAATCAACGCTATTCGCAAGCAGCTTGAGCCCATGGCGGTCGCCGCAGCCTGTCAGAATATGTCTGACCAAAAGATGGAGACCTTGCGCAAATTGTCGGAAGCGTTTCATGAGGCCATGCGCAACGGGAACGTTCAGCAGGCATTGCAGGCGAATCGCATCTTCCGCTTTACGCTTTATCAGTACGCGGAAATGCCCACGCTGAATGCGTTAATTGAACAGCTTTGGGTGCGCATCGGGCCGTGCATTAACTATCTGCACCAGGAGCTTAATGACATTAAAGAAGCGACGTATCACTATGACGAACTGCTTTCAGCCCTGGAACGCCGGGATGTTGACGCCAGCCAGAAGGCGATAGAAAAGTTGATTGATGAAGCGAATACGCTTTTACAGCGACAATATTTTAACTGAGAGATTATTTAACAGAGCGACTATATACCGCGTTTAATTATTTATCTGGTGAATAACTCCTGATGGCATATTGCCATCAGGAGCGTTATTTTCTATATAAAATAAACTTTACTTTTTTCTTACTCGAATCGATAAGAAACCGACAGGCCCACACCGTAGTTACGGCCAGGCGCTGGCTCGTAATAACGCCCGTTGGATTCGTTGACAATAACCGAGCCAGCGTACTCTTTGTCGAACAGGTTATCTACGCGGCCAAAGACGTCCATCCCCCAGCTGCCGTAGTTGAATTTATACCCGGTATTCAGCCCGACCACCGTGTACGACGGTGCCTTCGCCGTGTTCTCGTCGTCTGCCATGATATCGCTCATATAGCGCACGTCCGAGCCCGCGTACCAGCCTTCTTCAGGCTGCCAGCCAAACGACGCATAGCCCATATTGCGGGCAATGCCCGGCATACGGTTGCCGTTACAGTCCGCGTCGCCGCAAACATTGGTCCGGTAGGTGGCATCAAGATAGGTCCACGCCATTTTCAGCTTCCAGCTCTCAGCGAACTGCTGATCGAGAGACACTTCGACTCCCTGACGACGGGTTTTCCCGGCATTTTTATAGCTTGTGCGGCCGCCAGAGCTGGCATCCACCACGATCTCGTCATCCGTATCGGTGCGGAACAGCGCTGCCGTCAGCAGGCCATTGCCAATGCGGGTTTTGCTGCCCACCTCATACGTGTTGTTCGTGGAGGGCTGCAGGCCAATGTTCAGGCCGCCCTGGTTATCGGCGCGATACGAGAGCTCGTTGATGGTTGGCGTTTCGAAGCCACGTCCTGCGGCAGCGTAGAGGTTCCACGCGTCCGTCACCGCATACTTCACGGAGCCCGCCGGGAGCCACTTGTGATAGCTCGCGTCACCGCTGTCGTCGCCGTTGCCCGGCGTAACGTAATGGTCGTTGGAATCAAACCAGACCGAGCTGTAACGCACGCCCGCATCGACGGACAGTTTCTCCGTCAGCTGCCAGCTGGTCTGCAGGTAAGGGTCAACGTTCCACATCAGGTTACGTTCGTTCCGGCGTTTATCACCCTTCACGCCGTACTCCGGCACGCCGTTGTTCATCACGAAATTCTCGTACCCGCGGCGGTCTTCGCTCATGTTTTCATAGTTCAGACCGGTGGTGAAGGTGACCGGCACCAGCAGCTCGCCGCGGTGCGTCCAGCGGGTATCAACCCCCTGATAATGACGCTGCATATCGATCACGCCGCCGGAGTGAGAAGGCCTCAGCTGCGGCTGATAGGGAATCGACTGGTACTGAGTCATTTCACGCTCGCCGGCGTACATCATCACGCTGAGATCGTCCTGAGCGCTAAGCTGGCGGTCGTAACGCAGCCCCGCCTGAGTCTGCTTGATGGTCTTGCGCGTGTTGTACTGATCGCCACGCGGGGACTGACGCGGGTTGTCCTGCCACTCCTGATAGCTCAGCCCGCCCGGATCGTTGGCCTTCATGTCCACGCTGTTAAAAATCAGCGTCAGCTTGCTGGCGTCGTCAATGCGTACGCCCAGTTTGGCGTTCGCGAGATTCTTCCGCGCGCCGCTGTGGTCGCGGTAGCCTTTAGTGGTGAAGCGGGTGGTGGATACGGTGTAATCCACGTCCCCCGCGTGCGTCCCGTCACCCATTGCGCCGGTGGCTTTCATGCCGTAGCGCCATGTTCCGTAACTGCCGTAATAGCTGCTCGCCTCGATGGTCGGCGGCTGCTGTCCGGTTTGCGTATTGATGTTAATCACGCCGCCAGAGGCGTTGCCGTACAGGGCGGAGAAGGGACCGCGCAGCACCTCAACGCTGTCAATGCTGGAGAGATCGATGTTGGAGGTCTGGCCCTGTCCGTCCGGCATGGTGGCTGGAATACCGTCGACATACATGCGAATGCCGCGCACGCCAAACGTTGACCGGGCACCAAATCCGCGCATCGAAAGCTGGAGATCCTGAGCATAGTTCTGACGGTTCTGAATCTGTAGTCCCGGAACGCTGCCAAGCGATTCGGAGAGATTAATGCGCGGCGCGGCGTGGCGCATATCGTCGCCATTCACGACGCTGACCGCCGCCGGAGTATCAAGCTCTGATACGGTTTGCGGCGTGGCGCTGACGATCATGGTCTGTTCCTCTGCGCTTATCGCGCTTAGAGGCGCAAAAACAACGGGAACCAGCAGCAGCGGGAGAGATGCCTTACGGGCAGATATGATTTTCATGAGTAAAACCGGTTGTGATGTATAAACGAACCAAATGGAACATGTCCATACATGTTAAAGGTTTTGTAAATGTTTTGAAAACTATAACCGCACATTGCGTTAATGAAAGGCAATAGGGAAAAGAAAAACTCCACTTTTAACTTATTAATGATTACTATTCTCATTATCAAAACGGCAATGCCATGACGTTGCCAGCCGGAAGCGATGTCAGCAGTACCCCCAATTTTCAAAAAAGGAATTGTTATGTCTTTACGCCATCTGTGCTCGCCACGCCTGAGTACGTCTCTGCTGTCTGCCGCTTTACTGTTTGCCGGAACCTTCCAGGCGCATGCCGCCGAAGAGATGCTGCGTAAAGCGGTGGGTAAGGGTGCCTATGAAATGGCGGTCAGCCAGCAGGAGAACGCGCTGTGGGTTGCGACGTCGCAAAGCCGTAAACTCGACAAGGGTGGCGTTATCTATCGCCTCGATCCTGCCACGCTGGAGGTGACCCAGGCTATTCATAGCGATCTCAAACCGTTTGGCGCCACCCTCGACGGCGCGACGCAAACCCTGTGGCTGGGTAATACAATCAACGGCGCGGTGACGGCCATTGATGCGAAAACGGGCGACGTGAAAGGGCGTCTGGTACTTGATAGCCGCCAGCGCAGTGAAACCGTCAAGCCGCTGCAGCCGCGCCAGCTGGTGGCGGATGACGCGAGCAACACGATTTACATCACAGGTGTCGGCAAAGAGAGCGTGATTTGGGTCGTGGATGGCGCAACGCTGAAGCTGAAAGAGACCATTGCCAATACCGGCACGTACAGCACCGGTCTGGCGCTGGATGCAAAGGCGAAACGCCTCTACACCACCAATGCAGACGGTGAGCTGGTCACCATTGATACCGCCACCAACAAAATCCTGAGCCGTAAAAAAGTGCAGGACGATGGAAAAGAGCACTTCTACCTGAACCTGAGCCTGGACACTGCCGGTCAGCGCGCGTTCCTGACCGATTCAAAACAGCCGGAAGTGCTGGCGGTGAGCCTGAAAGACGGGAGCGTGATCGAGAAGATCGCCGCGCCTGAATCGCTGGCCGTTCTGTTTAACCCGGCGCGCAATGAAGCCTACGTGACGCACCGCGAGGCCGGCAAGGTGAGCGTGATTGACGCGAAAACCTACAAAGTGACCAAAACGTTCGATACGCCGGTCTATCCGAACAGCCTGGCGCTCTCGTCGGATGGCAAAACGCTCTACGTGACGGTGAAGCAGAAATCTACCCGCCAGCAGGAAGCGACCCAGCCTGACGACGTGATTCGTATCGCGCTGTAATATAAAAAAAAGGAAGGCATAGGCCTTCCCTTTTTAATGCTTTCTTGATGCTTAACGCGAGGTCTCTTCCACCAGCGGCGCGTCGTGTTTTTCATCATCCGGATGAACCGGCGCGGTGCTGTGAATTTCGTGAACGCGCTTACGCACGCCGAACCAGCCAGCGATCAGCAGCACGGCCAGCAGCGGGATGGTGGCAATGGTATAGGTGCCGTTCGGGTAGTCGAACGCCATCAGCACCAGCACGCTGAACAGGAAGATCAGGGTGAGCCAGGAGGTCACCGGCGCGCCCGGCAGCTTAAAGCTGATATCTGCGGCTTTACCTTCTTTAATGGCTTTACGCAGACGCATCTGGCAGACCACGATAAAGGCCCAGGAGGCGATAATCCCCAGCGCGGCCACGTTCAGAACGATCTCGAAGACCTGTGACGGCACCAGATAGTTCAGGAATACGCCGAAGACGTACACCACCAGCGTGGCCAGAATGCCCGCGTAAGGTACGTGCTGCTTGCTCATCTTCGACATGAACTTCGGCGCGGAACCGCCCATCGACATGGAGCGCAGGATACGGCCGGTAGAGTAAAGACCGGAGTTCAGGCTGGAGAGCGCCGCCGTCAGCACCACGATGTTCATGATGCTGCCCACGTAAGGCACGCCGAGCTTCGAGAAGAAGGTGACGAACGGGCTCTGGCCGGCCTGATAGGCGTTCCACGGCAGCAGCAGAACCAGCAGCACCACGGAGCCGACGTAGAACAGACCAATACGCCAGATCACGCTGTTAATGGCTTTTGGCACCATGGTCTGCGGGTCTTTACATTCGCCCGCAGCGGTACCGACCAGCTCGATAGAGGCAAAGGCAAACACCACGCCCTGAACCAGCACCAGCGCAGGCAGCAGGCCGTGCGGGAAGAAGCCGCCGTTATCGGTTATCAGGTGGAAGCCGGTAGCATTGCCATCCAGCGGCTTGCCGCTGCCGAGGAAGACGGTACCGACCACCAGGAAAATCACAATGGCGAGCACTTTGACCAGCGCAAACCAGAACTCCATCTCGGCGAACCACTTCACGCCGATCATGTTCATGGTGCCGACGATCGCCAGCGCGCCAAGGGCAAACACCCACTGCGGCACATCACCGAACGCGCCCCAGTAGTGCATATAGAGCGCAACGGCGGTGATATCGACGATACCGGTCATTGCCCAGTTGACGAAGTACATCCAGCCTGCCACGTAGGCGGCTTTTTCACCGAGGAATTCTCGGGCGTAAGAGACGAAGCTTCCGCTGGAAGGGCGATGCAGTACCAGTTCACCCAGCGCGCGAAGAATAAAGAAGGAGAAAATCCCGCACACCAAATAAACCAGGGCGAGAGCCGGGCCCGCCATCTGCAGACGCGCGCCAGCACCTAAAAACAGACCCGTTCCAATAGCGCCGCCGATGGCGATCATTTGAACCTGACGGTTGCCCATCGCTTTGTGGTAGCCCTCTTCGTGGGAGTTCAACCAGCGACGTTTCGCAGCATGATGATCGGCTGCGCTTTTATTGCTTGTTTTCATTGAGTTACCTGTTTGCCTGTCTGAACCATTATCGTGATAGTCCTGCCTGGCAGAGCGCAATACAAACGATTGCTTCTGCGCAAACACATGCCGCCTTCCCAGTCATTCTGCGTATGGATAAGGCGAAACATGGCGAGGCATCCTACCTGCAATTCATAAGCGACGCAAAATATAACCGTGCCGAAAGTGATGCAGGTCGAAGGAAATCGTGTGGTCAGAGCAGACAAGGATTACAACGCGCTGAATCGTGGCGATTTTTTAGTCAAAACAATTATTGAAGTGCTGCTTTAATCATCAGAATCCCTTAATAATTACATAGGGGTAGAGCGCCAGCCTGCTGCGCTTCACTCGCGTTTCATTAACAAAACTAAAACGATATGATGCGATCCGTTTTTTTCAGCAGGGTCAGGCGGAACGGTGAAAATTAATATTATCGGTACCAGCGGAAGTGGAAAAAGTACGCTTGCCAGACGCATCGCGACGGAGCTGTCGCTCCCGTATATTGAGATGGACAGGCTGTACTGGCGCCCTGACTGGCAGGGGACACCGGACGAAGTGCTGCTAGACACGCTGGAGGATACGCTCGCTGCCACGCCCGGCTGGGTGCTTGACGGCAACTACAACCGCACGCGCCCGGTGAAGTGGCGTGATGTGGATATGGTCGTGTGGGTCGACTGCGGATTCACCCGCACGCTCCGGCAGGCGGTCACGCGCGCATTCAAACGCGCATGGCACCGGCAGGAACTGTGGCCCGGCACCGGAAACCGCGAAAGCTTCCGCCGCTCATTTTTCAGCCGGGAGTCCATCATCATCTGGACAATTAAAACGTGGCGCAGCAACCGCAAGCGTTACGAAGCTGACATGCAAAACCCGCAATACCGCCATATCCAGTTTGTCCGCATCACCCGTCGTCAGGAGGCGGATGCGCTGATTTCATCGCTAAAATCACACCGTTAGCAGGGTTATGCTTTTCTGTTTTCCGGGAAACCAAATGTAAATTAATTGTTTCTCAGTGGTGAAATGCGCCTTTAATAATATCGACATGTTAAGTCAAACGAGAACGCAACATGTCATGGCGAATCAGCATTCTGGATAAAAGCCCCATCGCTGAAAATGAAACGGCTGCCGATGCGCTGGCGCGTACGCTGGCGCTGGCGCAACAGGCAGAAAATCTGGGCTATCACCGCTTCTGGATTGCCGAACACCACAACACGCCACAGCTCGCCAGCCCCTCGCCGGAGCTGCTGATTGCCTGGATCCTCGGGCAAACCACGCGCATCCGCGTCGGCTCTGGCGGCGTCATGCTCCAGCACTACAGCCCCTATAAAGTCGCTGAGAACTTCAACGTGCTGGCCGCGCTGGCGCCCGGTCGCGTGGATCTGGGCGTCGGGAAAGCCCCCGGCGGGCTGCCGCTCTCGACCCGCGCGCTGCAACAGGGGCTGCATCTACATGAAAAAGGCAGTTTTGCCGAACAGCTGGCCCAGCTCGATCGCTGGATCCGTCCTGAAGGTCAGTCTTCGGAGGAAACCGTGCGCGCCACGCCGCTGCCGCCGGTACCTGCCCAGGGCTTTCTGCTGGGCGCCAGCACCGAAAGCGCGCTGCTCGCCGCATCGCTCGACTGGCATTTCGTCTTTGCCGCGCACCTGAACGGCGACCCGGAACTGCTGCGCGAGGTGGTATCAACCTGGCGTAAGAACAGCGCGCGAGAGGTGATTGTGGCGGTGCAGGCGATTGTCGCGCCGACCCATGCCGAGGCGGACGCGCTGGCGCAGAAGGTCGAAGTGTGGGGCGTCGAGCTGGCAAACGGCCAGCGCGTGACCGTCGCCAGCGAGGAACAGGCCTACGCCTTTGCACGCCAGGCGGGGAGCGAGCCGGTGCGCATTGCCCGTCGGGCCCAGTCGCTGCTGGCGGGCACGGCTGAGTCGGTGCTGGAACAGCTCAACGCGCTGCATGAGCAGTGGGGCATTGACGAATTCATCATCGATACGCCGGTCGCGGAGGGGGCAGCGCGCGTGCAGTCCCTGCGTTTGCTGGCCGAGGCGCGTCTTAACAGGGAGGTCACCGCATGAGCTTCGGCGAACAGCTGATTGCCTGGCGCCGCGAGCTGCACCGGAACCCGGAGCTGTCCGGCCAGGAAGTGGAGACCACTGCGCGCCTGCGCCAGTGGCTGACGAATGCCGGAATTCCCCCGCAGCCCTACGACCTGCCGACCGGGCTGGTGGCGGAAATCGGGACCGGTGACAAGCTGATTGCGCTGCGGGCAGACATTGATGCCCTGCCCATTGAGGAGCGCAGCGGCGTGCCGTTTAGCTCGCAGAGGGCGGGCGTGATGCACGCCTGCGGACACGATATCCACACCAGCGTGATCCTCGGCGCCGCGTTAAAGCTCAAAGAGCGCGAAGCCTCGCTCAACGGCCGGGTGCGGATCCTGTTCCAGCCTGCCGAAGAGAATTTTGGCGGTGCGAAGAGCATGGTGCGCGCGGGGGCCCTCCGTGACGTCCGCGCCATCTTCGGTATGCACAACGAGCCCGGCCTGCCGGTCGGTGAGTTCGCCACCCGCGGCGGGCCGTTCTATGCCAACGTCGACCGCTTCGTAATCCGCATTACCGGCAAAGGCGCGCACGCCGCGCGTCCTCACGAAGGCAACGACGCCATTGTGCTGGCGAGCCAGCTGGTGACGGCGCTGCAGAGCGTTGCCAGCCGCAACGTCAACACGCTGGATTCGGTGGTGCTGAGCGTAACGCGCATTGCCGGGGGGAATACCTGGAACGTGCTGCCGGAAAGCGTCGAGCTGGAAGGCACGCTGCGCACCCATCGCACGGAGGTGCAGCAGAACGTGAAGACCCGCGTGGGTGAAATCGCCGCCGGGTTTGCCAGCGCCTTCAGCGCGCAGATTGATATTACCTGGTATGCCGGGCCCACCGCGCTGGTGAACGACGAGCGCTGGGCCGATTTTGCCACCTCGGTTGCCCGTGAGGCGGGGTATGAAACCCGACACGCGGAGCTGCATATGGGTGGGGAAGATTTCGCGGTTTATTTGCAGTCTGTTCCCGGCGCGTTTGTCAGCATCGGCAGCAATAGCCCGTTTGGTTTACACCACCCGGCATTTAATCCGGACGAAGCATTAATTGAGCCCGCTGCCCGCTATTTCGCCCAGCTTGCGGAAAAAGCGCTGCAACACGTTTAATTCTGGAGAGGTAAATATGTCTGCACATCGTCAACTGCGGCTCGGGACCATTTTGCACGGTGCGTCCGGAAATATGTCCGCCTGGCGTCATCCAGCGGCGGTCGCGGATGCCAGCATTAATTTTGAATTTGTAAAAGAGACGGCGTTAAAAGCGGAGGAGGGCAAACTCGATTTTTTATTCGTTGCCGACGGTCTTTATATCAATGAGAAATCCATTCCGCATTTTTTAAACCGCTTTGAGCCGTTAACGGTATTATCCGCGCTGGCAAGCATCACCTCGCGTCTGGGGCTGGTGGGAACCTTATCCACCTCCTACAGCGAGCCCTTTACCACGGCACGCCAGTTCGCCAGCCTCGATCACCTGAGCAACGGGCGCGCGGGCTGGAACGTGGTGACCTCGCCGCTGGAAGGCTCGGCGAAGAACTTTTCCCGCGAAAAACACCCGGAGCATGCCCTGCGCTACCGCATTGCCGATGAGTACCTCGACGTGGTGAAAGGGCTGTGGAACTCCTGGGAAGGCGACGCGTTCATCCGCAACAAAGAGAGCGGGCAGTTTTTTGACCCGGCTAAACTTCACGCCCTGAATCACCACGGTGACTTCTTCAAGGTCGCCGGACCGCTGAATATTGGCCGCACCCCGCAGGGGCGTCCGATTGTTTTTCAGGCGGGCGCGTCGGACGACGGGAAAAGGCTCGCGGCAAAACATGCCGACGCCATTTTTACCCATCACGAAACCTTCGAAGAAGCGAAAGCGTTTTACCGCGACGTGAAGCAGCAGCTGGAAAGAAACGGCCGCCGCGATTCAGATTTGCATATCTGCCAGGGCGTTAGCGTGATCGTGGGTAAAGATGCCGATGACGTGGAAAACCAGTACCAGACCACGGCGGCGCTGGTGTCGGTTACCGATGCCCTCAATTACCTCGGGCGCTATTTTGAGCATCACGATTTCAGCCAGTATCCGCTCGACGAGCCGTTCCCGGATATCGGCGACTTAGGCAAAAACAGCTTCCGCAGCACCACCGATGAAATTAAGCGTAACGCCCGCGAGCGCAACTTAACCCTTCGCCAGGTGGCGCTTGAGGCCGCATCGCCGCGCCCGCGCTTTTCCGGCACGCCGGAGGAGGTCGCCGACGGTTTGCAGGCGTGGTTTGAAGGCTATGCCGCAGACGGCTTCATTATTCAGGGCGGAACGCCGGATACCTTCCCGCGCTTTGTTGACCAGGTGGTGCCTGTTTTACAGGCGCGCGGCCTGTTCCGCACCGACTACCCGGGCACCACGCTGCGCGAGAGTCTGGGCTTAGACCAACCGAAAAACCAGTTCACACAACAATAAAAGAGAACTTCGCTATGCAGAAAACAACGCTTATTCTGGCGCTCGCGCTGGCCTTTACCCCTGCCGTCTGGGCAGAGAATGTGAACATCAACGGCACCGGCGTGAGTATCGAAGCCAATAAAACGCCGATCAACACCGCCAAAAACAGCGATGCCGTGGCGCAGCTGCCGAAAGATTATCGCTTTGCCGTGCCGGGGAAATTTACCGTAGCGGTGGCGGGCCTCAATCAACCTCCGCTGACGGTGTTTTCCGACGACAACAAAACGCTGCTCGGCAGCGAGGTTGACGTCGCCCGTCTGGTGGCCGACAGCCTCGGGCTGGAGCTGAACGTGGTGCCAACCTCCTGGGAAGACTGGCCGCTGGGCGTGGCGTCCGGAAAATACGATGCGGCCATCAGCAACATTACCGTTACCAAAGCGCGCAAAGAGAAGTTTGATTTTGCCACCTACCGTAAGGACTCCCTCGGTTTTTACGTGAAATCGACCAGCCCGATCGAATCGCTTCAGAAGGCGGAGGATATCGCCGGGCTGCGGATTATCGTTGGTTCCGGGACCAATCAGGAGGCCATCCTGCTGGCATGGAATGCTGAAAACCTGAAGAAGGGGCTGAAGCCGTTTACGCCGATCTACACCAAAGACGATGCGGCGCAAATGCTGGCGCTCCAGTCCGGGCGCGCGGATGCCTACTTTGGCCCGAACGTGATTGGCGCATGGAAGGCGGCGCTGACCGGGAAAACAAAGCTGGTCGGCAGCGTCGACGGCGGCTGGCCGAAGGCGGCGCACATTGCGGTGACGCTGAAAAAAGGCAGCGGCCTGGTTGAGCCGGTGCAAACCGCACTGAACGGCGTAATCAAAAACGGCGATTACGACAAAGTGCTCAACCGCTGGGGGGAGGGCGTTGAGCGCATTCCGCAGTCAGAAGTGAACCCGGCGGGGCTGGGCGACTGAGGAGGCGCTATGCGTGAACAATTTCGTGACGTCTCGCCGGAAGATGCCGAACTCCAGCCCGTTATCGAGGGGCTGTTCGGTGAGTACGCCGCGCGCTACGGGGACTACTTTTCCAAAGATGCCGAGGTGGAGCTCACCGAGTGGTATTTAGCGCCGCAGGGGCTGTTTATCGTCCTGGAGCGCGACGGGAAGATTATCGCCACCGGCGCCTACAAGCCCTTCGACGAACGCACCGCGGAAATCAAACGCATCTGGACGGACAAAACCCTGCGTCAGCAGGGGCTTGCCGGGCGCGTGGTGCAGGAGCTGGAGCGCAGGGCGGTGCTGGCAGGCTACAGCAAGATCTACCTGACAACCGGTTTTCGCCAGCCCGAAGCGGTGCGGCTGTACCTCAGCCAGGGCTACCAGCCGCAGTTCGATCTTAATCGCGACCCGGAAGAGTACAGCCAGCCGCCGTTTGACGGTCGGCTGCGCTTCACTAAAACGCTGGTGCGCGAAGCGTTCAGTAAAACCGCATGAGGAACGACGATGAGCAACGTTGAAACCATTAAGGTGGTCCCGGCGCGTTACCCGCTGCGGGCCGTCGGCGCCGCGGTGGCGCTGTTTATACTGGCGGTCGTGGTTCAGTCCGTGGCCTTTAACCCGCGCTGGGAGTGGGCGGTGTTCGCCCGCTGGTTCTTTGACCCGGCGATCCTCGAAGGCGTAGGACAGACGCTGCTGCTTACCCTGATCGGCACCGCGCTGAGCGTGGTGTTGGGCGGCGTGCTGGCGCTGGCGAGACTGTCCTCGTCATGGTTGCTGAGCAGCCTGGCGTGGGGCTACATCTGGCTGTTCCGCTCGCTGCCGCTGATCGTGGTGCTGATCGTTCTCTACAACTTTTCCTATCTCTACGACAGGCTCTCTTTCGGCGTGCCGTTCACCGGCATCACCTGGGGCAGCTTTGAAACCATCAACGTGCTGGGGCAGTTCTCCACCGCCGTGGTGGGGTTAACTCTGGTGCAGAGCGCCTATACCGCCGAGATCATTCGCGGCGGATTCCTCGGGGTCGATCACGGGCAGTATGAAGCGGCTGCCGCGCTCGGCCTGCCGGCCTGGCGACGTACGGTGCGGATAATCCTGCCTCAGGCGCTGCGCACCATTCTGCCGTCCGGGTTCAATGAAATCATCAGCCTCGCCAAGGGCACGGCGATGGTCTACGTCCTGGCGATGCCGGAGCTGTTCTACACCATTCAGATGATCTACAACCGCACGCAGGAGGTGATCCCGCTGCTGATGGTCGGTGCCGCATGGTATCTGGTGATTACCACCGTCTTGTCCGCTATTCAGTACGGTGTTGAACGCGCACTCGCCCGCAGCGAACGCCGCTCTGCGGTTAATCAGAACCGTGTCGCCCGCCGTGCCCGTTCCGTTACCACCACGCCAGCACAGGAGCCTATCCATGCAAGCCTCTCCTGAAGGACGTATCTCGATCACCGGCGTCAGCAAGTATTTTGGTCGCCATAAGGCGCTCGACAACGTTTCGCTGGAGATCCCGCCGGGGTCCGTGACGGTCATTCTCGGGCCCTCAGGCTCGGGCAAATCGACGCTGTTGCGCACCATTAATCATCTGGAGCGCGTCGACGAGGGCTTTATCCAGATAGACGGGGATTACATCGGCTATCGCCGTCAGGGCGATAAACTCTACGAGCTGAAGGAGAAAGAGATCCTCAGGCAGCGCGTCAACGTGGGCTACGTGTTCCAGAACTTTAATCTCTTTCCGCATCTGACGGTGCTGGAAAACCTGATTGAGGCGCCCATTGCGCATAAGAAGCTCAGCAAAAAAGAGGCGGTGGAAAGGGCCTACAGCCTGCTGGACGTGGTTGGGCTGCGGGATAAAGCGGACGCCTGGTCCCGCCACCTTTCCGGCGGCCAGCAGCAGCGTATCGCGATTGCCCGCGCGCTGGCGCTGCGCCCCCGCGTGATGCTGTTTGACGAGCCGACCTCTGCCCTCGACCCCGAGCTGGTGGGCGAAGTGCTGGACGTGATCAAAAAGCTCGCCCGGTCCGGCACCACGCTGGTGGTGGTCACCCATGAGATCGGCTTTGCCCGTGAAGTGGCGGATCAGGTGGTGTTTATGGTCGACGGAAAAATTGTAGAGCAGGGCAGCAGCGACGAGGTATTGAACCGCCCGTCGCACCCGCGAACGCGGCAGTTCCTCTCCAAAGTGCTGTAAGGAACGCTGATGAAACAGGCGGTCTACCCGCCTGGGATAACCTGCTCATGGTGCTCTACACTTAGGGTTTTTATCCCTGAGGGGGCAACATGATGAAACTCTATGGCGTACCCGGCTGGGGCTCGGCGATCGGTGAAGTGATGCTCACCCTGGCTGATATCCCTTATCAGTATGTGAACGTGGACGGGTTTGACCAGCCCGGCCCGCAGCGCGAGCTGCTGCAAAAGCTCAATCCGCTGTGTCAGGTGCCAACCCTGGAGCTGGAAAATGGCGCGATCGTGACCGAAACGGCGGCGATTGCCCTGATGGTGCTCGACCGCTGTCCCGATCTCGCCCCGCCCGTGGGGCAGGCTGAGCGCCAGCAGTTTCAGCGTCTGCTTATCTGGTTCGTGGCGAACGTCTATCCCACCTTTACCTATGCCGATTATCCCGAACGCTGGGTGCCCGATGCGCCGGAACAGCTGCAGAAAAACTGCATTGAATACCGGAAATCCCTCTATCTGTGGTTTGAAAATCAGCTCAAGGCCGACCCTTTTGCGCTGGGTGAACGGCTGACGCTGCTGGATGTATATATAGCGGTGGCGCGCACATGGGGGCCTCGCCATGAGTGGTTTGCGACGAATACGCCGAAGCTTACGGCGATTGCGGATACCGTGTGTCAGCTGCCGGAACTGCACAAGGTGTTAAAGGCAAACAACATTATCTGATAACGTGGAATGCTCATACATAACAGGAAGCCTGCATATGCCACACGTAGATATCAAATGTTTTCCCCGCGATCTTAACGACGAGCAAAAAACCGCGCTGGCGGCAGATATCGCCGAGGTGATTATTCGCCATTTCAACAGCAAAGACGGTTCAGTATCGGTTGCGTTGAACCAGGTGAACCCGGAAGACTGGAAAGCCCAGGTATGGGATACCGAAATAGGACCGAAGCTGGACGAGTTAATTAAGAAGCCCGGGTATTCAATGTAATTTTTGGGGCCGGGTAGCGTCGTCTTACCCGGCTTCTCCTGACTCTCACACCCTCATTTCGCAAAAAACGATAAAAGTGAGTTTTATCTTATCCGTTACACTTAAGGTTTCTGACTGACATTTAATAAATCCTTAGGAAAGATCTCCATCAGAATCAATTAAGGACAGCAACGTTAAAGGATAATTTTCTCATGACAAAATTACCCCGGTTTTCACCCGCCTTTTTCCACCCTCGATACTGGCTAAGCTGGACAGGCATCGCCGCGCTGTGGCTCATCATGCTGCTGCCTTACCCGCTGTTGTTCAGACTGGGACACAGCCTGGGGCGGTTAGCCATGCGTCTGCTGCCTCGCCGCGTCGAGATTGCCCGCCGCAACCTGGAACTTTGCTTTCCGCAGATGAAAGCAGAGGAGCGTGAATCTTTGCTGCAGCGTAATTTTGAGTCCGTGGGGATGGGGGTAATCGAAACCGGTATGGCGTGGTTCTGGCCCGAGCGGCGGGTGCGGAAATGCTTTACCGTGACGGGTTATGAGCACATGGAAAAAGCCAGGGAGCAGGGAAAGGGTGTGGTGCTGGTGGGGATGCATTTTTTGACGCTTGAACTGGGCGCGCGGATATTTGGCATGCTCAACCCCGGTATTGGGGTGTATCGCCCTAACAATAATGCGCTCCTGGACTGGCTACAAACGCGCGGGCGTCTGCGTTCTAATAAGACCATGCTGGATCGCCATGATTTAAAGGGCATGATCCGCGCCCTTAAGCAGAATGAAATTCTGTGGTATGCCCCGGATCATGACTATGGCAAAGCCAACAGCGTGTTTGCGCCATTCTTCGCGGTCCCGGATGCCGCCACGACGGCGGGCAGCTATATGCTGGTAAAAAGCGCCAAACCTGCCGTGATCCCGTTCGTACCGCGCCGCAGGGCGGACGGTACCGGATACGAGCTGATTATCCTTGAAGATATCAGCGCTTCATTGCAGGGCGCGGATAAAGAGTCTGTCGCAACCCAGATGAACCAGGCGATCGAGCGCGCGGTGCTGATGGCGCCGGAGCAGTATATGTGGCTGCACCGTCGCTTCAAAACGCGCCCTGAAGGCCAGCCGGACAGGTATGCCCGACGCAAGCGCGCGGCATCGCGGGTGGATATCCTCTCCGCCGACGACCTTTCTGACCGCTCGGGGGTTCAGCACTAAAAAACGGGTCTCATCTCGTGCCGGGTGGCGTTGCGCTTGCCCGGCCAACAATGAGCTAAATATCAATAAGCTGTATTTTTCATTTTCCTGCTGTCAGCAGTATCTCCATCAGCCCCGGAAAGCGGGCATCCAGATCGTCTCTGCGCAATGAAATCATGTTCTCCCGCCCCTGCGGACGCTGCCAGATGACCCCGCTGTCGCGTAGAACGCGCCAGTGATGGGTCATCGTGGACTTCACCACGTCGTCCGGGCGCAGCGCGTTACAGCTGAGTTCACTGCCATCGGCCAGCCGGCGGATAATCGATAGCCGGAGTGGGTTGCCGAGGGCAAACAGCACATTTTCCAGCAGTATTTGTTCAGTTTCAGGGTGGTTTGGGATCATCGTTTTCCTGCGTTTGGCGTCAGATTGAGCTATATCAACAATAGGTCAACCGTTAAAAAATAGTTCGATAATACTCGTACAATAGGACTATTATAGCAAACGAACGAATGCACGACCATCCCGGTCGTCACAGACAAGTCATGAGACTTAAGGAAATATCATGCCCCGACCCATCCCTCTCGAACGTTATCGCAACATCGGTATCTCCGCGCATATCGATGCCGGTAAAACAACCACCACTGAGCGCATCCTGTTCTATACCGGGATGAGCCACAAGCTGGGTGAAGTACACGATGGCGCGGCAACCACTGACTGGATGGCGCAGGAGCAGGAGCGCGGGATCACGATTACCTCCGCGGCGGTCAGCTGCTTCTGGCCGGGCATGGACAGAGGCTTTGAGCCGCACCGGATCAACATCATCGACACCCCGGGGCACGTGGACTTCACCATTGAGGTGGAGCGTTCTATGCGCGTGCTCGACGGCGCCGTGATGGTGTATGACTCCGTGGGCGGCGTGCAGCCGCAGTCGGAAACCGTCTGGCGTCAGGCCAATAAATATCACGTTCCGCGGCTGGCCTTCGTCAATAAAATGGACCGTCCGGGCGCCGACTTCTTCCGCGTCGTGCGGATGATGCAGGAGCGCCTGAAGGCCAATCCGGTGCCGATTGTCATCCCGGTGGGTGCCGAAGATCGTTTCACCGGCGTGGTCGATCTCATCAAGATGCGCACCATTTTGTGGGACGACGCCACGCAGGGCATGGCGTTCAGCTATGCTCCCGTGCCGGACGATTTAGTCGGTACCGCCCGGGAGTGGCGGGAAAAAATGGTCTCCGCGGCGGCGGAAGCCAGCGATGAGCTGATGGACAAGTACCTGGAGACGGGCGACCTGACGGAGTCGGAAATCATCAAGGGGCTGCGCATTCGCACCATCTCGGGCGAAATCCAGCCGATGCTGTGCGGCAGCGCCTTTAAAAACAAAGGCGTGCAGCGCATGCTGGATGCGGTGATTGAACTGATGCCGTCCCCGCTGGACGTGCCGGCCATTGACGGCGTGGATGAAAAAGGGCAGCACGCGGAGCGTCATCCAAGCGATGACGAACCGTTCTCGGCGCTGGCGTTCAAGCTGATGAGCGACCCGTACGTCGGGCAACTGACCTTTATCCGGGTCTACTCTGGCGTTCTGCGCAAAGGCGACGCGGTGTACAACCCGGTGAAAGAGAAGAAAGAGCGCATCGGGCGTATCGTGCTGATGCACGCCAACGATCGCCACGAGGTGGACGAACTGCGCGCGGGCGATATCGCGGCTTGTGTGGGTCTGAAAGATGTCACGACCGGCGACACGCTGACCGACCCTAATGCGGTGATCACGCTTGAGCGCATGGAGTTCCCGGACCCGGTTATCTCGCTGGCAATTGAGCCGAAAACCAAAGGCGATCAGGAGAAAATGGGGATCGCGCTGCAGCGTCTGGCGGCGGAAGATCCGTCGTTCCGCCTGCATACTGACGAAGAGTCCGGCCAGACCATTATCTCCGGGATGGGTGAGCTACACCTGGAGATCATCGTCGACCGCATGAAGCGTGAGTTTGGCGTCGAGGCGAATATCGGTCGCCCGCAGGTGACGTACCGCGAAACCCTGCGCAAGGCGGTGAAGGATATCGAAGGTAAATTTGTCCGGCAGTCCGGCGGTAAAGGGCAGTACGGCCATGTGGTCCTGAGCCTGGAGCCGCTGGAGCCCGGAAGTGGCTTTAAATTTGAAGATGCCACCAAGGGCGGCGTGGTGCCGCGCGAGTATATCCCGTCCGTTGAGAAAGGGCTGCGTGAGGCCATGAACAGCGGCGTGCTGGCGGGCTATCCGGTGGTCGACGTCAAAGCGACGCTGACGTTTGGCTCGTACCACGACGTCGACTCCTCGGAGATGGCGTTCCGCATGGCGGCGATCCTCGGCTTCAAGGAGGGCGCTCGCAGGGCGGATCCGGTTATCCTTGAGCCAGTCATGCACGTGGAGGTGGAAACGCCGGAAGAGTACGCCGGGAACATCATGGGCGATCTCTCTTCCCGCCGTGGAATGGTGCAGGGGATGGCGGAGCAGTACGGCAGCCAGATTATTCGCGCTGACGTACCGCTGGCGGAGATGTTTGGTTACGCCACCACGCTGCGCTCGATGTCCCAGGGACGCGCGACGTATACGATGGAGTTCCATCATTTTGCGGAAGCACCGCGGAATGTTGCGGATGAGATTATTGCGAAGCGTGCGAAAAGTTAATTAATTGCGCATGGTAGTCGTTTGGCTACCATGTGCTTTTTATACGGCACGGAGATTATGCATGTTACTTAATTAGCGTTGCCGAGCGGACTTTCCATTTCCCTTGTTCTTCAACAAGACAATCTGCAACAACGTGATCTTGCTTCTTACCAAACGCGATATAGACGTTTGTGCAAACGGCGTCAAAATCAGAGTGCAGGACGGTTATTTGATTCCAGTCCTCATCCCAATCCTGTGATTTGATGAACATATCCGCATCAGGCATATCTTTTTCGTTACTGTCACCTGAATACAATTCTTTTATTGCTGCAATTGTCCCCGAGGCAACGTAATCATCCATAATATCTGGGTCAAGTACGGGCGGTTTGTTCTGATCTAACTGCGCGATATACCATTGATTGAATTTAAGCGCCGCCTGTCCGGGTGCATAAACGTTTTCTGCGGCCGCGAGCGGAGAAAGGGCTAAAAGTAAAAAGCAGAGTGTTTTCATTAATCATGCCTGAACAGTTCGTAATGTGGTTGTATGTTGCGGTAAGCCTGCCCTGGGTACAGGGTGCGTTGAACAAAATCGCTGATCCACTGCTGACCATCGTATATGCAAACGTGACCGCTATCATGACCAACAATATTTTGAATAACTGCGACGTCGCCTGCATGGGGTTGATCGTATACCAGGCGGAAGCCTGCGTTGACTAATGTGCGACCCATATCTTTTGCCAGATGCGTGTTGGGGATTTTCAATCTGCCACCCGTTCTGATCGCTTCGGTTACGTAGCGAGCACAATAACCCGTGCTCTTGGGTTGCGCGTGGGATTTCGCATATGATATTGCACCATCTTTATTCCATGACATTGATATTTCCTTAATGAAAGATTGTTTATGCAACAACTTCTGAAATATCCTCCGTTTTACATCGCCATGATAAACATAAAATGCCATAGAAATTTTTATAATTCAGCGGGATAAGATTAAGTAAATCAATCCAGCGCCTTCACCATCTTCCCGCTCGCCACAAATGTCCCCGCGCCCAAATGATGCAGTGTATTTAGCTTATCCCCGTCAAACTGCCAGCGTCCGGCGACAAACGCGCGTTCATCCGCTGCTGCGGAAACCACTTCGCCAAACAGCGTATCGTATTTTTCTGCCGCGGAAGTGACGGGTAGTAACCGGCACTCCATCCACGCCAGGCATTTTTCTTCAATCACCGGCAGGCCAAGCTCAGGGCCGTTTACGACCGGGATCCCGTAGCAGTTGAATTTGTCCTCGTCGCGTCCGCTGACGCTGCCCACCGCGAACGTCCAGTTGGCCGCCGCCACGCCGGGGATGACGATGCCAAACTTTCCGCTGCGCTCGATCAGCTCGCGTGACCAGGTACTTTTATCCACGACTATTGCGATGCGCGGCGGTTCAAACTCAACGGGCATTGACCACGCGGCGGCCATCACGTTGCGTCTGTCGAGGGATTCATCACGACTGGTGATAAGCACGGTGGGGCCGTGGTTGAGCAGACGGCTGGCATGACGTAATTCAACAGGGCGAAAGTGGCTCATAGGATCTCCTCATCTACACCGATGAGTATGGCGAAAAAGCACGTAAATCAAAGTGAGTGCGTAAAATTAGTTTATAAACAGAACATCACAATCAAAGGAAAATGATGCATGTCCCCATTTCTGACCGCCTATTTCGCTCGCATCGGCTGGGCGCAACCGCCACGGGTGGATATCGATACCCTGCGCGCGCTGCATTTACACCACAACTGTGCGATCCCGTTCGAAAATATTGATGTCGTCCTGCCGCGCGAAATCCATCTTGAAGATCAATGTCTGGTCGACAAGCTGGTGACGGCGCGACGCGGGGGATATTGCTTTGAGCAAAACGGCCTTTTCGAGCGCGCGTTGCGTGAAGTCGGATTTACCGTGCGCAGCGTGCTGGGGCGGGTCGTACTGGCAAATCCGGCGCAGATGCCGCCGCGCACGCACCGCCTGCTGCTGGTCGAGCTGAACGGCGAGCGCTGGATTGCCGACGTGGGGTTCGGCGGACAGACGCTGACGGCGCCGATTCGCCTGCTCGCCAACGAGGAGCAGGAGACCCCGCACGGCATCTACCGTCTGCTGAGCGAGGGCAACGACTGGGTGCTGCAGTTCCGCCACCACGAGCACTGGCAGTCGATGTACCATTTTGACCTGACGACGCAGTATTTCAGCGATTACGTGATGGGGAACTTCTGGTCGGCGCACTGGCCGCAGTCGCATTTTCGTCATCATCTGCTAATGTGCCGCCACCTGCCGGACGGCGGCAAGCTGACGCTGACCAACTTCAACTTCACCCACTGGCAGAACGGGCACGTGGAGGAGCAGATCCATTTGCCGGATGCCGGGGCGCTGTATCAGCTGATGCAGGAACGCTTTGGGCTGGGCGTTGACGATCCGAAGCACGGCTTTACGCTGGCAGAACTCACGGCGGTGATGGCAGGGTTTGAAACGCACGGGAAATAGCCCCCTCGCTATCGGCCACGAAACTCGCGCCGATAGCGAGATGGCGAGGTGTTAAGCAGCTTGTGAAAGTGGCGGCGCAAGGACGTTGTCGAGGGAAACCCGACGCGCTCGGCAATGTCATCCACAGGCTGGTCGGTTTTTTCGAGATAGCGTTGGGCGACGATAATGCGCTGGTTTAGCAGCCAGCGCGAAAAGCTCTCACCGGTGGTTTGCTGAAAACGCCGGGTAAAGCTGCGACGGCTCATGCAGGCTTTTCCCGCCACGCAGTCCAGCGTGAGCGCAAGCTGGAGGTTTTCCGTCGCCCAGGCTAGCGCGTCGGTGAAGTTATCTCCACGACGCGTGTTCTGAACCGGCAGTTCTACGTATTGACGTTGTCCACCCTGACGATGGGGCGGTACAACCAGCAACCGGGCTACGCTATTCGCCACTTCCGCGCCCCAGGCCTGACGCACCAGATGCAGGCAGCAGTCGATACTGGCCGCCGTGCCCGCAGAAGTGACAACGTCACCATTATCGATATAAAGAACGTCTTTATCCATCTGCACGGAGGGATAGAGACGCTGAAAGTCAGACGCCCAGCGCCAGTGCGTCGTTGCAGGGCGGTTTTCAAGTAGCCCGGCAGCGGCGACCACAAACGCGCCCATACACAAACCCACAATACGTGAACCCGCGGCATGGGCTTTTTGCAGGGCCTGCAGGAGATCGGGGGACGGGGCATGCTCGGGACTGTCCCAGCTTGGGACGATCACCATATCCATTCCGGCCAGCTCATCAAGCCCACGCTCGACAAGGATAGAAAATCCGGCATTGGTTTTAAGCGCGCCGGGCGTGGTGGCGCATACGACAAGCTGGCAAAGGGGGGCGCCCATTGGCGTTAGCGCTTTCTCAAATACGGCATAGGGCACCGAAAGGTGAAAAGGAATAATACCGTCAAATACAACAATACCAATTTTAAGCGTCATGTAAGCCTCCTTGTGCCAGCCAGTATAAAGTCCTGGCTGGCGGCAGGGATCAAGCCCGGTCTTATTCTGTGACTGGCAGCGCCATAACATCTCTGGTCGTCATAATCTCGGCAAACACATCGGCAACACCGGCTAATGCCGCACGCTGCAGCGTTTTGTGGTCCACCACGCCACCCTTACCATCATCCAGATCGCGTGTTGCTGTCGCATCTTCAGGGATAATCACGTTATAGCCCAGCGGTACAGCGTCACGCGCGGTAGAGGAAATGCACATGTGCGTCATCAGGCCAATGACTATCACCTTTTTGATGCCTTTTTTCTTTAATTGCGCATCCAGATCGGTGCCAACAAAAGAGCTCGGGGTCGCTTTGGTGATAATGGCGTCTTGCGCAGAAGGCTGCAGATCTTTATGGAACTGCGCATAGATAGATCCCTCGGCAAACAGTGGACTGTCTTTCGGCCCCATATGACGAACGAAGTAGACCGGCATCCCCTTTTGATGGGCATAGCTAACCAGCTTTTGACTGTTCTTCAGTACCTTATCGCCATCAGGGATCACCATCTGACCACGAAAATCTTTACCTGCGTAATATTCGTTTTGGATATCCACCACGATTAACGCAGTTTGTGAGGCGGATAAAGACGAAGTCGCCGTTGCGCCCGTCATTGCACGGATGGTCTTGCTATTCCTGTCGGTCGTTTCCTGAGCGTTAGCATAGGTTGAAAAAGTGCTCATCATGCCGATCAGCAAAGCCGTACGAAAAAATGGTTTCATCACGCGAACTCCCTCTGTGTTGTGTTCGGGAGCCATTATTCCGCACGGTCGCTAACGGTATGAGTCACCTGGAGAACCAATAACGATACTTTTGGGCCATTATGAGACGACACATCTGACGGCTTCAATCAACGGCGCGATCTCACCACCTGATACCGACGCGTGAAATACTCAAACGGCGCGCTCCACACGTGTACCAGACGGGTGAACGGGAAGATGAGGAAGATCGTCATCCCCAGCACCAGATGAACGCGGAAGATCGGCGCAACGCCGCTCAGCATCTCCGACGAGCCGCCCTTGAACGTCACGATCCCCTGCGCCCAGCCGACCAGCTTCATCATCTCGCTTCCGTCAGGGTACTGAGCGGAGAAAGGAATGGTCGACAGCCCCAGAATGCACTGGATAAGCAGGATACTCATGATGATGATATCCGGCGTGGTGGAGGTAGCGCGCACCCGCTGGTTGAACAGGCGGCGGTAAAGCAGCATCGACCCGCCAATCAGCGTCAGCACGCCGCAAATCCCGCCCGCAATCATGGCCAGCTGCTGCTTAACCGCGACGGGTAAAAACCAGGCGTACATCCAGTGCGGGGTTAACATGCCGAACAGGTGCCCGAAGAAGATGCCCAGAATCCCGATATGAAACAGGTTAGAGGCCCAGTTCATACCGCGCTTGCTGAGCATCTGGCTCGACGAGGCGCGCCAGGTGTACTGCCCGTAGTCGTAGCGCAGCCAGCTGCCGAGGAAAAACACGGTGGCGCAGATATAGGGGTAAATATCATAGAAAAACACGTTCAGGTAATGGATCATTTTGGGCCTCCGGCGCTGACGTCCACGTACTGCGGCGCGACGTCCTGGCTAAAGCGTCGTTGATATTGCTGCATCGGCGAGCTGTCGCACGATGTGGCGTTGTCTTCAATAAACTTCACCTGTTCCTCTTCCCACACGGCGTCCAGCGCCTGACGGGTGTCATCCCGTTTTTCACCGGACACCTGCTTCGCCACGCTGTCGCTGGAAAGCCGCGTACCGGCCAGCGTCAGCAGGGCATCAAACAGCTGATAGTGCGCCACGCCGCGCTGCTTCAGGCGGCCGCCAATCAGGGCCAGGATCGGCGCGACGTTTTGTAACCCTTCGCGCGCCTCGTCGTCGGAAACAATGCTCAGGTATTCCAGATAGAGCGGCAGATAGTCCGGCAGCTCGCGGCAGTCCAGCGCCAGACCGGCTTTCTCATACTGGCCCATCAGGTCAACCATCGCCTGGCCGCGATCGCGGGACTCGGCGTGAACGTGCTCGAACAGCAGCAGCGAGGTCGCGCGCCCGCGCTCAAACACTTCGCACCATTCGGCCTGTTTATCCAGCAGCGGGGCGCTCAGGTGCTGCTGCGCAAACGGCAGCAGCATGGGCGCGTCCTGCTCAACCAGGGAAAGCGCCTCATCGCGGTTTTCCCACAGCAGCTCATCGGGGTACTCAATCAGCAGCGCGATGATTTTAAGGATCTGCATTACTCTCCCTCCCCGTGTTCGCGCACCTCGGTAATGTTGATCGCGTCGATGCGGCTGCTGTTGAAGAGGTTGAACTTGGTGTCGGAGCCGTGGCAGCCGTCGCCAAAGGTGAAGCCGCAGCCGTTTTTCTCCGGGAAGGCGTCGCGCGCCATTTCACGGTGGCTGGTGGGGATCACGAAGCGGTCTTCGTAGTTCGCGATGGCGAGATAGCGGTACATCTCCTCAACCTGCGCTTCGCTCAGGCCGACTTCCTCAATGGCGCGGGTGTCGGTCACGCCTTCCACGGTCTGGGAGCGTTTATAGTGACGCATCGCCATCATGCGCTTCAGGGCGCGCAGCACCGGGCCGGTGTCGCCGGCGCTGAGCATGTTTGCCAGGTACTGCACCGGAATGCGCAGGCTTTCAACCGCCGGCAGAACGCCGTCGCTCTGCGGCAGGCCGCCGGCGTCCGCGTAGGACTGAATCGGCGACAGCGGCGGCACGTACCAGACCATCGGCAGGGTGCGGTATTCCGGGTGCAGCGGCAGGGCGAGCTTCCAGTCCATCGCCATTTTGTAGACCGGCGAACGCTGGGCGGCGTCAATCACGTTCTGCGGAATACCCTGTTTCAGGGCTTCCTCAATTACCGCCGGATCGTTCGGGTTGAGGAACACGTCGCACTGGCGCTCGTACAGATCGGTTTCATGCTCGGTGCTGGCGGCCTCCTCGATGCGGTCCGCGTCATACAGCAGCACGCCGAGATAGCGGATGCGCCCGACGCAGGTTTCAGAGCAGACGGTCGGCTGGCCGGACTCAATGCGCGGGTAGCAGAAGATGCATTTTTCTGACTTGCCGCTCTTCCAGTTGAAGTAGATTTTCTTGTACGGGCAGCCGCTGATGCACAGGCGCCAGCCGCGGCATTTGTCCTGGTCAATCAGCACAATGCCGTCCTCTTCGCGCTTGTAAATCGCGCCGCTCGGGCAGGTAGCGACGCAGCTCGGGTTCAGACAGTGCTCGCACAGGCGCGGCAGGTACATCATGAAGGTGTTTTCGAACTGGCCGTACATCTCCTTCTGGATCTTCTGGAAGTTGCGGTCGCGGGCGCGTTTTTCAAACTCGCCGCCCAGCAGCTCCTCCCAGTTCGGTCCCCAGACGATTTTGTCCATCCGCTTGCCGTCAATCAGCGAGCGCGGGCGGGCGGTAGGGAGGTGATCCCCCTCCGGCGCGCGGTGCAGATCCTGATAGTCAAAGGTGAAGGGCTCGTAATAATCGTCAATCTGCGGCAGGACGGGGTTGGCGAAAATTTTCGACAGCACGCCCATTTTGCCGCCGAGGCGAGGCGTCAGCTTGCCGTGTATGCCTCGGATCCAGCCCCCTTGCCACTCCTCCTGATCTTCCCAGTTTTTCGGGTAGCCAATCCCCGGTTTGGTCTCGACGTTGTTAAACCACGCATATTCCATCCCTTCGCGCCCGGTCCAGACGTTCTTGCAGGTGACCGAGCAGGTGTGGCAGCCGATGCATTTATCGAGATTCAGAACCATGCCAACCTGTGAGCGTATTTTCATTTTTTCGCCTCCTGTACCTGATCCCGACCTTCGCCGTCCAGCCAGTTAATGTTTTTCATTTTGCGGATCATGATGAATTCGTCGCGGTTGGAGCCAACGGTGCCGTAATAGTTAAAGCTGTACGCCAGCTGGGCATAGCCGCCGATCATGTGCGTCGGTTTCGGGCAGACGCGGGTGACCGAGTTGTGGATCCCGCCGCGCCGCCCGGTCACTTCTGAGCCCGGAATGTTCAGAATGCGCTCCTGGGCGTGGTACATCATGGTCATTCCCGGCGGCACGCGCTGGCTGACCACCGCGCGGGCGGTGAGGGCGCCGTTGGCGTTGAAGGCTTCGATCCAGTCGTTGTCCTCAATGCCCAGCTCGCGCGCGTCGGTTTCGCTGATCCAGACGATGGGTCCGCCGCGCGACAGGGTCTGCATCAGCAGGTTTTCGCTGTAGGTAGAGTGGATGCCCCATTTCTGGTGCGGCGTCAGGAAGTTGAGCGCTTTTTCCGGGAAGCCGTTGGGCGGGATCTCGCGCATATGGGTGACGCTGCGGGTGTCAATCGGTGGACGATAGGCCACCAGGCTCTCCCCAAAGGCGCGCATCCACGGATGATCCTGATACAGCTGCTGGCGGCCCGAAAGGGTGCGCCACGGGATCAGCTCGTGGACGTTGGTATAGCCCGCGTTATAGGAGACGTGCTCGCTCTCAAGGCCGGACCAGGTCGGGCTGGAGATGATTTTGCGCGGCTGCGCCTGGATATCGCGGAAGCGGATCTTTTCGTCTTCCTTGTTCAGCGCCAGATGGGTGTGGTCGCGCCCGGTCAGTTCGCCGAGCGCTTCCCAGGCCTTCACCGCCACCTGACCGTTGGTTTCCGGGGCGAGGGCAAGGATCACTTCAGAGGCGTCAATAGCGGTTTCAATGCGCGGGCGGCCTTTCGCCGGGCCGTCGAGCTTGACGTAGTTCAGCTTGCCGAGGAAATCGACCTCGTTCTGCGTGTTCCATGAAATGCCTTTGCCGCCGTTGCCGAGCTTATCCATCAGCGGGCCGAGAGCCGTAAAGCGCTCGTAGGTTTCCGGGTAGTTACGCTCGACGACCGCAATGTTTGGCGCGGTTTTACCGGGGATCAGATCGCATTCGCCCTTGCGCCAGTCCTGAATATCAAACGGCTGCGACAGCTCCGCCGGGGAGTCGTGCTGCAGCGGCTGTAGCACCACGTCGGTTTCGGTACCCAGATGGCCAACGCACACCTCGGAGAAGACTTTGGCGATGCCTTTGTAGATCTCCCAGTCGCTGCGCGATTCCCACGCCGGATCGACGGCGGCGGAAAGCGGATGAATAAACGGGTGCATGTCCGAGGTATTCATGTCGTCTTTTTCGTACCAGGTGGCGGTCGGCAGGACGATATCGGAGAACAGGCAGGTGCTGGACATGCGGAAATCGAGCGTCACCAGCAGGTCCAGCTTGCCCTCGATGGCGGCGGTTTGCCATTCCACCTCCTCAGGCTTCACGTCGTCGGTTGAGCCTAAGTCTTCACCCTGAATGCCGCTCTCGGTGCCGAGCAGGTATTTCAGCATGTACTCGTGGCCTTTCCCGGACGAGCCGAGCAGGTTTGAGCGCCAGACGAACAGGTTGCGCGGGTGGTTTTTACCGTTGTCCGGCTGCTCGCAGGCGAAGCGGATATCGCCGGATTTTAACGCCTGAACGGTGTACTCCTGCGGCGTCATGCCCGCCGCGTCCGCGCGCGCCTTCACGTGCAGCGGGTTAAGGTTGAGCTGCGGGGCCGACGGCAGCCAGCCCATGCGCTCGGCGCGGACGTTAAAGTCGATCAGGTGTCCGGTGAATTTCGACGCATCCGCCAGCGGGGAGAGCAGCTCCTGCGCGGTCAGCTTCTCGTAGCGCCACTGGCTGGCGTGGTTGTAGAAGAAGGAGGTGCTGTTCATCTGGCGCGGCGGGCGGTTCCAGTCCAGCGCGAAGGCCAGCGGCAGCCAGCCGGTTTGCGGGCGCAGCTTCTCCTGGCCGACATAGTGGGACCACCCGCCGCCGCTCTGCCCGACGCAGCCGCAGAAGACCAGCATGTTGATCATTCCGCGGTAGTTCATGTCCATGTGGTACCAGTGGTTCACCCCGGCACCGAGGATGATCATCGAGCGACCGTGCGTTTTGTGCGCCGTGTCGGCGAACTCGCGGGCAATTTTTTCAATCAGGTACGCGGGCACGCCGGTAATCTGCTCGCCCCAGGCGGGCGTGTAGGCTTTGATCTGGTCATAGCTGTCTGCGGCGTTACTGTCCTCCAGACCGCGATCGAGACCGTAGTTAGCCAGCACCAGATCGTAAACGCTGACCACGCGTTTCTGGCTGCCGTCGGCGAGCGTCAGGGTTTTGCTCGGCACGCGGCGCGTCAGCACCGGCTCCTGCTTCACGCTGCGGAAGTGCGGGTTTTCGTTGCCGCCAAAGTAGGGGAAGGCGACGTCCGCCACGCTATCGTGCGTAATCAACAGGGAGAGGGTGAGTTCTGTTTCATGGCCCGCGGCCTGAGGCTCCAGGTTCCATTTGCCTTTTTCTCCCCAGCGGAAGCCGATGGAGCCGTTCGGCACCACCAGATCCCCGGCAATATCAAAAGCGACGGTTTTCCACTCTGGGTTATTGGCTTCTCCCAGACCGTCGACGAGGTCCGAGGCGCGCAGCATCCGCCCCGGCACCACGCGACCGTCTGCCTGCTCGTCGAGCAGGACCAGCATCGGCATGTCGGTGTAGCGGCGGCAGTAGTTAAGGAAGTAATCGCTCGGGTTATCGAGGTGGAACTCTTTGAGGATCACGTGGCCCATCGCCATGGCGAGGGCGCTGTCGGTGCCCTGTTTGGGGGCCAGCCACTGGTCGCTGAGCTTCGCCACCTCCGAGAAGTCCGGCGTGATGGCGACGGTTTTGGTCCCCTTGTAGCGCACCTCGGTGAAGAAGTGGGCGTCCGGGGTGCGGGTCTGCGGCACGTTCGAGCCCCAGGCGATGATGTAGCTGGAGTTGTACCAGTCGGCGGATTCCGGCACGTCGGTCTGCTCGCCCCAGGTCATCGGCGACGCCGGCGGCAGGTCGCAGTACCAGTCGTAGAAGCTCAGGCAGGTGCCGCCCAGCAGGGAGAGATAGCGCGTACCGGCGGCGTAGGAGACCATCGACATCGCCGGAATAGGCGAAAAACCGGCCACGCGGTCCGGGCCGTAGTTTTTGATGGTCCAGACGTTAGCGGCGGCAATCAGCTGGTTTAGCTCTTTCCAGTTCGAGCGGATAAATCCGCCTTTACCCCGCACCTTTCTGTAGCTCTGGGCCTTTTGCGGATCGTGTTGGATGGCATCCCAGGCCAGCACCGGATCGGCATGCTGCGCCAGCGCCTCGCGCCAGAGCTCAATCAGCCTGCGGCGCACCAGCGGATATTTAAGTCGGTTGGCGCTGTAGAGATACCAGGAGTAGCTTGCGCCGCGCGGGCAGCCGCGCGGTTCGTGGTTAGGCAGGTCAGGGCGGGTGCGGGGGTAGTCGGTCTGCTGGGTTTCCCAGGTCACCAGGCCGTTCTTAACGTAAATTTTCCAGCTACAGGAGCCGGTACAGTTTACCCCGTGGGTGGATCGCACAATCTTGTCGAACTGCCAGCGCTGGCGGTAGCTGTCCTCCCAGTCGCGGTTGGTGTGGTACACCTGCCCGTGCCCATCGGCGAAACTGTCGCCTTTTGTTTTGAAGTAACGGAAGCGGTCCAGCAGTTTGCTCATGACATTTCTCCTGCTTCGATAGCATGGCCGGAGGGTGGTGCATCACGCTCCGGCGAAGATATAATTTTTATTTTTGTGCGGATTTGCGGCCATACACCAGCCAGGTGACGAGCACGCAGACGATGTAAAACACGAGGAAGACCTTCATGGCCCCGACCGGCGACCCGGTCATCGCCAGCGAGGTGCCAAAGGCTTTAGGGATGAAGAACCCGCCAACGGCACCGATGGCGGAGATAAAGCCCAGCGCCGCGGCGGTTTCCGTCACCGCTTCATGCTGCGCCTGCTCGTCCGTGCCGCCCTGCTTTTTGACGCGGTCGAGGGTGATCTGGCGGAAGATAATCGCGATCATCTGGAAGGTCGAACCGCTGCCCAGCCCGGCGGTAAGGAACAGGCCCATAAAGACCAGGTAGAAGGCGACAAAGCTGCCGGAGCCAGAGCCGGGCAGGGTCAGGAAGATCAGGGCGCTGAATACGGCCATAAAGACGAAGTTAATCAGCGTGACGCGCACGCCGCCAAGCCTGTCAGAGATCATCCCGCCCGCCGAACGCGCCAGCGCGCCGATCAGGGGGCCAAAGAAGGCGAGGTGCAGGATGTTCACGTCCGGGAACTGGGTTTTCGACAGCATGGCAAAGCCCGCCGAGAAGCCGATAAACGAGCCGAAAGTAGCGAGATAAAGCAGGCTCAGCAGCCAGAGGTGTAAGCGCTTCAGCACCGGCAGCTGGCTGGCGATGGAGGCCTTTGAACTGGCGATATCGTTCATGCCAAAAAACGCCGCAAGCGTTGCCAGCAGCAGCAGCGGCGCCCAGATCCAGGCCGCATTGGCCAGCCACATCGTCGAGCCGTCCTCCTGCGGTACGCCGTGCACGCCGAGGAAGGTGAACATCGGCAGGAAAATCACCAGCGGCGCAACCAGCTGCATCACGCTGACGCCCAGGTTTCCCAGCCCGCCGTTGATGCCCAGCGCGCTGCCCTGTCTGGCTTTCGGAAAGAAGAAGCTGATGTTACCCATGCTGGAGGCAAAGTTGGCCCCGGCAAAACCGCAGAGCAGGGCAATCACGATAAAGACCCAGTAAGGTGTCGCGGTGTCCTGAACGGCTATCCCCAGCCAGACGCAGGGAATAATCAGGATAACGGTGCTCAATACCGTCCAGTAACGTCCGCCAAATATTGGCACCATAAACGAGTAGGGGACGCGCAATATCGCGCCGGAGAGAGAAGGTAATGCCGTTAGCATAAAAAGCCGATCGGTGGTGAAATTAAATCCGACTTTATTCAGGTTGACCGCAACGGCGCTAAATAACATCCACACGCAAAACGCTAATAGCAGGCAAGCTACCGAAATCCATAGGTTTCTTCGTGCGATATGTTTTCCTTTGTTCTCCCAAAATTGCACGTTTTCAGGTTTCCAGTTACTCAACAGATGGGGATTATTCTTTTCACTTTGTTGCGACATATCGCCCTCTTGCTTACCATGATGGAGAGAAAAATGAAGTAAAAACAAAAAGATGATTGTGGAAGCGTTATTGGTTTTTTTGGATGCTTTGGGATACATCTGAAAGGATAGATAAAAAAGCGAACCCCCGAGATTAGAATGAAAATAAGGGTTCGCTTAATGTGTTACTAATTGTAACTCTCTTGAAAATTAATACTCCAGAAGGAGTATTAAAACAATTCCAGGGTGATAAGTTTATCGAGATGCTTATTAAACGCCGCATCGTCCATTTCAGGCATATTTAATACGGCGATCCCATCCAGGCCGCAAACCAGACCTATTAAACGCCAGGCGATATTTTCCGCCCGATCGGTAAGCGTGAACGCGCTGGCATCAGCCCCGTCACGGATAATCGCCACGGTTTCCTGATGCCACATCTCCATGGTCAGGACATAAGCCGCTTTGATCTCGGGATCCCGACTGGCGAGAATTTGGGCTTCCCGCCACAGGCGAATGTAAGGTTCAAACCCACCGTCGTCGCTGCCGAGCATGCTGTGCAGCCGTTCCCGCCAGCTGGCGTTTTCCCCCACCACGTCGGCATCCAGCAGCTCGCGGATCACGCGCACAAACGCCAGCGATTTTAACTCGCCGCCGGAGGCAAAGTGGTGGTGAACCTGTCCGGTCGCGACGCCCGCTTCTGCGGCAATGCGCCGTACCGTCATGGCTGCCAGCCCCTCGGCCAGCGCCACGCGCATCGCGGCCTGTAAGATCGCTTCCCGTCTCTCTTCCTTGCTCAAATAGCGCATTTTTTCTCTACTCTCAATAAGACCGAAACGAGTGTAACAAAAAGCTGGACAGACGTTCAACTTTACGTAGGATCGGATTCTGGACATGTGTCCATGTTTAAAATGAAAAGGAAATTTATGTTTCGTCAGTGGTTAGCGTTAGTGATTATCGTGCTGGTGTACATCCCGGTGGCGATTGACGCGACGGTGCTGCACGTGGCGGCGCCGACATTGAGCATGACGCTGGGCGCCAGCGGCAATGAATTGCTGTGGATCATCGATATTTACTCGCTGGTGATGGCGGGGATGGTGCTGCCGATGGGCGCGCTGGGTGACCGCATTGGCTTTAAACGCTTGCTGATGATCGGCAGCACGCTGTTTGGCCTGTCGTCCCTGGCGGCCGCGTTTGCCCCGTCGGCAGGGTGGCTGATAGCGGCGCGCGCCTCGCTGGCGATCGGTGCAGCAATGATCATTCCGGCTACGCTTGCGGGGATCCGTACGCTGTTTACCGACGCGAAAGATCGCAACATCGCGCTCGGCGTCTGGGCGGCAGTGGGTTCCGGCGGGGCGGCGTTTGGTCCGCTGATTGGCGGTATGCTGCTGGAGCACTTCTACTGGGGCTCGGTATTTTTGATCAACGTGCCGATCGTGCTTATCGTCGTTACCCTTGCCGCGCGCTTTGTTCCGCAGCAGGAAGGGCGTCCTGAGCAGCCGTTAAATATCAGCCATGCGGTCATGCTGATTGTGGCGATTTTGCTGCTGGTCTACAGCGCCAAAACCGCGTTAAAAGGCGTTCTGTCGCCGTGGCTGGTAGCGTGTACCTTGTTCACGGGGGCCGTGATGCTGTTTATTTTTGTGCGCATCCAGCTGCGCGCCCGCGTGCCGATGATCGACATGCGCCTGTTCTGTCACCGCATTATTTTAAGCGGCGTGGTCATGGCGATGACGGCGATGATCGCCCTGGTGGGCTTTGAGCTGCTGATGGCGCAGGAGCTGCAGTTTGTCCACGGCTTTACGCCGTTTGAGGCGGGCATGTTTATGCTTCCGGTGATGGTGGCAAGTGGATTCAGCGGGCCGATTGCCGGTGTGCTGGTGGGCCGTCTGGGGCTGCGCATTGTCGCTGCCGGGGGGATGGGGCTCAGCGCGGTCAGCTTCATCGGCCTGTCGATGCTTGATTTCAGCACGCAGCAGTGGCAGGCGTGGAGCCTGATGGTTCTGCTGGGCTTTAGCGCCGCAAGCGCGCTGCTGGCCTCGACTTCAGCCATTATGGCCGCGGCGCCAAAAGAGAAAGCGTCAGCCGCAGGGGCCATTGAAACCATGTCCTACGAGCTGGGCGCGGGGCTAGGGATTGCTATTTTCGGCCTGCTGCTCACCCGCAGCTTCTCGGCGTCGATTGAGCTGCCGCAGGGGCTGAACGAAACGCTCGTCGATAGCGCGTCGTCATCCATTGGTGAGGCGATGAAGGTGGCGCAGGAGCTGACGCCAGCATTGGGAGACTCGGTAATTGAAGCGGCGAAAGCGGCGTTCATTACCTCACACAGCGTGGCGCTGGGGAGCGCAGGAGGGATGTTGCTGCTGTTGGCCGTCGGGATTTGGTTTAGCCTGGCGAAGGTCAATTCGCGGTAAACATGTGCAGAAGCCAAAAAAAAGCCAGCTTATTCAGCTGGCTTTTTTACTGACAAATCTTAGAACTGGTAGGTCAGACCCAGCGCAACGATGTTGTCGGTACCGATACCTGCCTGGCGAGTGAACTGGTTGTCGTCCAGCAGGTTGATTTTGTAATCCACGTAGGTGGACATGTTTTTGTTAAAATAGTAGGTCGTGCCAACATCGATGTATTTAACCAGATCCTGGTCGCCGAAGTTCTCGATGTCTTTACCTTTAGACTGCAGGTAAGCGATGGATGGACGCAGGCCAAAGTCAAACTGGTACTGAGCCACAACTTCGAAGTTTTGCGCCTTGTTTGCGAAACCGTAAATGTCGCTGCGGTTGCCGTTAGAGGTACCGAAGCGGGTCGCGTTGTAGGTCTGAGAGTACTGCGCGGCAAGGTAGATATTGTTCGCGTCGTACTTCACGCCGCCGCTGTATACTTCTGCGCGGTCGCCTTCACCGTATACGCCAGCCGCATTCTGGTCAGCGGTACGTTTGGAGGAGGACATTGCACCCCCGACGCTGAAGCCTTCACCCAGATCGTAAGTCAGGGACGCACCGTAGCCGTCGCCGTTCTGGTTCAGCAGGCTGCGGCCGTTGGTGTTTTCACCGCTTACGCTGCCGTTTTTACCCTGGTACTGCAGGGCAAAGTTCAGGCCGTCAACCAGACCAAAGAAGTCCTGGTTACGGTAGGTTGCCACGCCGTTTGCACGAGACTGCAGGAAGTTGTCGGCACCGTAGGTGTCGCCGCCGAATTCTGGCAGAACGTCGGTCCAGGAGGTCACGTCGTAGATCACGCCGTAGTTACGACCGTAATCGAATGAACCGGCTTCAGCGAACTTCAAACCTGCGAAGGCCACACGGGTCCAGGACTGGTTGTCGCCTTCGTCTTTGTTACCCTGAATCTGGTATTCCCACTGGCCGTAGCCGGACAGCTGGTCGTTAACCTGGGTTTCACCCTTGAAGCCGATACGCATGTAGGTTTTATCACCGTCCGCGCCAGCGTCGTCAGAGAAATAGTGCAGACCTGTCACTTTACCGTACAGATCCAGCTTGTTACCGTCTTTGTTATAAATCTCAGCTGCGTTTACAACGCCTGCTGCCAACATGGAAGTGACTGCCACTGCAACTAATTTAAGTTTCATCTTAAATATTCCTTATAATTTTTTTCAGTATTTCCTGAACCATCGCGAACGATTTCTAAACGAGGCTGTTCGTCAACGGCGTGCTATTTTTAAAAATCTTGTCGCTGCCTTTCAATAATAAGTTTCAAAATATGAGTAATAATTTCATTTAGTGTGATCGAGATCGGGTTAATGACGGCTGAATAAAATGAGGTGGCGATTATTTAATCAGAATGCGTTTAATTTCTGGCAGGTCTGATGGCGGGTATTATTGCATTACGGGTTATTAATGGCGGTAATATTCGCAGATAAATAGTTACCCTACGGTGTCAGGTTATGTCAATTTGACGTCGTGGGAATTGACGAAGGAATCTAATATAAACAGAACATCAACAAGCGCACTAATGTTCTGATAAATATATTACGGTGTGATCACATATTAAATTTATGTTAATTTTTATGCCGGGTTTAATCGAACCCGGCATAAATCTGAACCCTATTTTCGTGTAGCGTACCAGCAGAGCAATGACCCGGCGCAGACCATCAGCGCGCCTTGCCAGAACGAAAAAGAGAGGGGTGAGCTTAGCAGCACGGCTGCAAGCGCGGCAGAGAGTACGGGAGTAAAATAGGACACGGCAGCCAGCACCGTGACGTTACCGTGCAGAATGCCAATATTCCATGCCGCATAGCCAAACCCAAGCGCAATGCCGCACATAACGAGCTTCACGATAACCGGAAAGCTGAACACCATTTCTGGCTGATCGCTAACGACATATTTCACCCACAGGCTCAGCGCAGTGAGCAAAACAAAGAGGGTAATACCGTTTTGCCCTTTGGCAAATTTAGCGGTTACGGTGCAGTAGGCGGCCCAGATAAATGCCCCGGCAAAGGCCAGCGCATAGCTGAGCGGGTTCGAGACAATATTGCGGGTTATTTCATCAATATGTAACCCTTGCTCACCGCCTAATACCCAACACACGCCGAGCAGAGCGATAGCTAAACCGGGAATGACCCACAGCGTGGATTTCTGCCCGTTGAATAAAATAGCAAAGACGATAGTCAGGCTCGGCCAGAGATAATTTACCATGCCGACTTCAATCGCCTGCGCTCGCGTGGCGGCATAGCCTAACGACAGCGCCAGGCAAATTTCGTAACTGACAAACAGTACGCTGCCTGCAATAAGATACCCGGGTGAAAAACGTTTAATATCAGGAAATCCTACCGTCACCAGGCACAATAACCCGCTGAGGGTGTAAATCATCGCCGCGCCGCCGACGGGCCCCAGCCCCTCGCTTACGCTGCGAATCAGGCCCACCATTGTGCTCCATAGCAGTATCGCCGCCAGCCCCGTGAGCGTTGCTCTCTTTCTGTCCATTACGTTTTCATCGCTAATAAAATCAAAGGGAAAATGTATAGCATTAATTCTGGCCCTGCCGCGAATTATTCTCTCAAGTGTTTAACCCTAAAGGATTATTCAAACGCGGCAGCGGTGACTATTAAGGGGGCGACGTCAGGCGTCCTTGATTTGACGCAAAAAAAACAGGGGTTTTAATGTTAGTTTGCGGCGCGAAGTCTTATCAGATAACGAGGACAACAATGGACGTCAGCCGCAGACAATTTTTCAAAATCTGTGCGGGCGGTATGGCCGGAACCACAGCCGCAATGCTGGGATTTGCTCCCAAAATGGCGCTGGCTCAGGCACGCAACTATAAGCTGCTGCGTGCGAAAGAGATCCGTAACACCTGCACATACTGCTCCGTGGGTTGTGGGCTATTGATGTATAGCCTGGGCGATGGCGCAAAAAACGCCAGAGAAGCAATTTACCATATTGAAGGGGATCCGGATCATCCGGTGAGCCGTGGGGCACTGTGCCCGAAAGGGGCGGGGCTACTGGACTATGTCCACAGCGAAAACCGCCTCCGCTACCCGGAATACCGCGCGCCGGGCTCCGACAAATGGCAGCGTATCTCCTGGGATGAGGCGTTCTCCCGCATTGCAAAACTGATGAAAGCCGACCGTGACGCCAACTTTATTGAAAAGAACGAGCAGGGCGTAACGGTCAACCGCTGGCTTTCTACCGGGATGCTGTGCGCATCTGCGGCAAGCAATGAAACCGGCATGCTGACGCAAAAATTTGTGCGCTCTCTCGGCATGCTGGCGGTAGACAACCAGGCGCGCGTCTGACACGGACCAACGGTAGCAAGTCTTGCTCCAACATTTGGTCGCGGTGCGATGACCAACCATTGGGTTGATATCAAAAACGCTAACGTCGTGGTGGTGATGGGCGGTAATGCCGCTGAAGCCCATCCGGTGGGGTTCCGCTGGGCGATGGAAGCGAAAAACAACAACGATGCGACGCTTATCGTCGTCGATCCGCGCTTTACGCGTACGGCATCGGTGGCCGATATCTATGCGCCGATCCGCTCCGGTACGGACATTACGTTCCTCTCCGGCGTCCTGCTGTACCTGATCGAAAACAATAAAATTAACGCGGACTACGTTAAGCATTACACCAACGCGAACCTGCTGGTGCGGGATGATTTTGCCTTCGATGACGGGCTGTTTAGCGGCTATGACTCCGAAAAACGCCAGTACGATAAATCGTCCTGGAACTATCAGTTCGACGAAAACGGCTATGCGATGCGGGATGAAACCCTGACGCATCCGCGCTGCGTGTGGAACCTGCTGAAGCAGCACGTTTCCCGCTACACGCCGGACGTGGTGGAGAACATCTGCGGCACGCCGAAAGCGGACTTCCTGAAGGTGTGCGAGGTGCTGGCCTCCACCAGCGCCGCAGACAGAACCACGACGTTCCTGTATGCGCTGGGCTGGACGCAGCACACCGTGGGCGCGCAGAACATCCGCACCATGGCGATGATCCAGCTGCTGCTCGGCAACATGGGTATGGCCGGTGGCGGCGTGAACGCCCTGCGCGGCCACTCTAACATTCAGGGCTTAACCGATCTCGGTCTGCTCTCCACCAGCCTGCCGGGCTACCTGACGCTGCCGTCGGAAAAGCAGGCCAGTCTGCAAGCGTATCTTGAGGCCAATACGCCAAAAGCGACGCTGCCGGACCAGGTGAACTACTGGAGCAACTATCCGAAATTCTACGTCAGCCTGATGAAATCCTTCTACGGCGACGCGGCGCAGAAGGAGAACGACTGGGGCTTTGAGTGGCTGCCGAAGTGGGACCAGGCTTACGACGTCATCAAGTATTTCAACATGATGGATAAGGGCAACGTCACGGGGTATATCTGCCAGGGCTTCAACCCTGTGGCCTCCTTCCCGGACAAGAACAAAGTCGTTCGCAGCCTGAGCAAGCTGAAGTACATGGTGGTTATCGATCCGCTGGTTACCGAAACGTCCACCTTCTGGCAGAACCACGGGGAATCCAACGATGTCGATCCGGCGTCGATTCAGACCGAAGTGTTCCGCCTGCCTTCCACCTGCTTTGCGGAAGAGGACGGCTCTATTGCCAACTCCGGCCGCTGGCTGCAGTGGCACTGGAAAGGGCAGGACGCGCCGGGCGAAGCGCGTAACGACGGCGAAATCCTGGCCGGCATTTACCATCGCCTGCGCGAAATGTACCGCACCGAAGGCGGCAAGGGCGCCGAGCCGCTGCTGAAGATGAGCTGGCACTACAAGCAGCCGGATCGTCCTGAGTCTGAGGAAGTCGCGAAAGAGAACAACGGCTTGGCGCTGGCGGATCTCTACGACGCCAACGGCAACCTGGTGGCGAAGAAAGGCCAGCTGCTGAACAGCTTCGCGCTGCTGCGTGACGACGGTACCACGGCATCGTCCTGCTGGATCTACACCGGCAGCTGGACGGAGCAGGGTAACCAGATGGCGAACCGCGATAACGCTGACCCGTCAGGCCTGGGCAACACGCTTGGCTGGGCATGGGCGTGGCCGCTGAACCGTCGCGTGCTGTACAACCGCGCGTCCGCCGACGTGAACGGCAAGCCGTGGGATCCGAAACGGATGCTGATCCAGTGGAACGGGGCGAAGTGGACGGGGAACGACATCCCGGATTACAACACCGCCGCGCCGGGCAGCAGCACCGGGCCATTCATCATGCAGCCGGAAGGGCTGGGGCGCCTGTTTGCCCTCAACAAGCTGGCGGAAGGGCCGTTCCCGGAACACTACGAGCCGATGGAAACGCCGCTCGGCACCAACCCGCTGCACCCGAACGTGGTCTCAAGCCCTGTGGTGCGGGTTTACGAAGACGACGTGCTGCGCTTAGGCAAAAAGGACAAATTCCCGTACGTGGGGACGACCTACCGCCTGACCGAGCATTTCCACACCTGGACCAAGCACGCGCGGCTTAACGCCATCGCGCAGCCGGAACAGTTTGTGGAGATAAGCGAAACGCTGGCGAAAACGAAGGGCATTGCCAACGGCGACCGCGTGAAGGTGAGCAGCAAGCGCGGCTTTATTCGCGCGGTGGCGGTGGTGACCCGCCGCTTGCAAAGTCTGAACGTGCACGGCCAGCAGGTGGAAACCGTCGGCATCCCGCTGCACTGGGGCTTTGAGGGCGTGGCGCAGAAGGGCTACATCGCCAACACCCTGACGCCAAACGTCGGCGATTCCAACTCGCAAACGCCGGAGTACAAAGCGTTTCTGGTCAACATCGAGAAAGCGTAAGGAGCGATTAAATGGCGATGGAAACACAAGACATTATTAAACGCTCCGCGACCAACCCGATCACGCCCGCGCCTCGCGCGCGGGACTATAAGGCAGAGGTCGCCAAGCTTATCGACGTCTCCTCCTGCGTGGGCTGTAAGGCCTGCCAGGTGGCCTGCTCGGAGTGGAACGATATCCGCGACGAGGTGGGGCACTGCGTTGGGGTCTACGACAATCCGGCGGATCTGAGCGCCAAATCCTGGACGGTGATGCGCTTTAGCGAAACCGACCAGAACGGCAGGCTGGAGTGGCTGATCCGCAAGGATGGCTGCATGCACTGTGAAGATCCGGGCTGCCTGAAGGCGTGCCCGTCAGCCGGCGCGATTATTCAGTACGCCAACGGGATCGTCGACTTCCAGCAGGACAACTGCATCGGCTGCGGCTACTGCATCGCGGGCTGTCCGTTTAATGTCCCGCGCCTCAGTAAAGAGGACAACCGGGTATATAAATGCACCCTGTGCGTGGACCGCGTCAGCGTCGGGCAGGAGCCTGCCTGCGTCAAGACCTGTCCGACCGGCGCTATCCACTTCGGCACCAAAAAAGAGATGCTCGACGTGGCGCAAGAACGCGTGAACAAGCTGAAAGCGCGCGGCTACGACAGGGCGGGCATTTACAACCCGCAGGGCGTGGGCGGGACGCACGTGATGTACGTGCTGCACCATAACGACCAGCCGGAGCTGTATCACAACCTGCCGAAGGATCCGGCGATCGATACCTCCATCAACCTGTGGAAAGGGGCGCTTAAACCGCTTTCTGCGGCGGGCTTTATCGCCACCTTTGCGGGGCTGATTTATCACTACATCGGTATCGGCCCTAACAAAGAGGTGGATGAGGACGAGGAGGAGCATCATGAGTAAATCGAAAACGATCGTGCGCACGAAGTTTGTCGACCGCGCCTGTCACTGGACTGTGGTGATCTGCTTCTTCCTGGTGGCGGTATCCGGCATCTCGTTCTTCTTCCCGACGCTGCAGTGGCTGACCGAAACCTTCGGCACGCCGCAGATGGGGCGCATTCTGCACCCGTTCTTCGGGGTGCTGATTTTCGTGGTGCTGATGTTTATGTTCGTGCGCTTCGTGCACCACAACATCCCTGACAAGCAGGACATTCCGTGGGTGAAAGGGATAGTCGAAGTCCTCAAAGGTAACGAGCATAAAGTCGCGAAGGTGGGAAAATATAACGCCGGGCAGAAGATGATGTTCTGGACCATCATGAGCATGATTTTTGTGCTGCTGGTGACCGGCGTGATTATCTGGCGTCCGTATTTCGCGCACTATTTCCCGATCCAGGTGATTCGCTACGCGCTGCTTATTCACGCGACGTCGGCCATTATTCTGATCCACGCTATCCTGATCCATATGTATATGGCGTTCTGGGTAAAAGGGTCGATTAAAGGCATGATTGAAGGGAAGGTGAGCCGCCGCTGGGCGCAGAAACACCACCCGCGCTGGTATCGTGACGTGGAACGGCTGGAAGCGAAACAGGAAAGTACGGAAGGGATCAAGTAAGGCCTGCGCCGTCGGCTTTGTCCGGCGGCGCTGCGCTTGCTCAGGCAGGACAAATGCCTGACCAGCCGGCGTCATGTGTTAGTCAATAAGCGATCGATTGCTGCAATAACATCATGGCGTGTATTGCGTAAATTACAAACAAAGTCTTTAGGGTTAATTTTGTTGTTGTTAAGGTGGGTTATCATGGGTGAATAAATCAGAAATGTTTCAAAGTCGATATTTACCCCCGGAGCCAGATGGATCTGCCATAACGGTAACTTATTATTTCTTGCGAGCGGCACAATTACGCGCGTGGCAAGATCGTCATAACAATCATCCTGAATGAGCATATAGTAGGGAAGCTTGTCCCGGGTAGCTGCAGATGTATTACGGTAAACATTAAATTGTCTCAGCATTAAAGCACCCTGAAAAACTCATCATCAGTAATGGTTCCATGCTTTTCGACAAGTTCATTCATTGACTGAATGAATGAACGATCCGCTTCTGATGGCTGACGGCGGTTAACCGAGTGTTGCTCTACATGATACAAGGGTTTACGCGACGCGATGTCCTGGCCTTGTTTTATTCTTGCGGTATGTTTCATTATTTTATCCTTTGTTGGTGCGGCCATTATCAACCGCAGCCAACAAAAAACAATACCGTTTCCCCTGGTAATCTACGTTCTGCGAGCCGCCTTCCAGTAATATCAGAACCGCTCTTCCACATACCGGAACGGGTATTTGGTGGGCTTCACTTTGCCGATTTTACGTTTCGGTAAATCTACCTTATCAACATGAATTTCTTTATAGGGGATTTGCGTCAGCAGGTGCGAAATAATATTCAGGCGCACGCGCTTTTTATCTTCTGAACGGGCCACAAACCACGGTGCCCAGGCGGTATCTGTCGCTTCAAACATGGCGTCGCGGGCGAGGGTATACTCGTCCCACAGGTTAAAGGATTTAATGTCCATGGGCGACAGCTTCCAGATTTTGCGCCCGTCGTTGATGCGGTCGCGCAGGCGGCGCTCCTGCTCTTTCGGCGTCACCTCCAGCCAGTATTTCAGCAGGATAATGCCGGCATCGACCATCGCTTTTTCCATGACCGGCGTGCCGTCCAAAAATTTATCCACCTGTTCTTCGGTACAGAATCCCATCACGCGCTCGACGCCCGCGCGGTTATACCAGCTGCGGTCGAAGATGACGATTTCGCCCGCTGAGGGCAGATGCGGCACGTAACGCTGGAAGTAGAGCTGGCTTTTCTCTTTATCGGTAGGCGCGGGAAGCGCAACGACGCGAAAGACGCGCGGGCTGACGCGCTCGGTAATCGCTTTGATGGTGCCGCCTTTACCGGCGCCGTCGCGTCCTTCAAATACGATACACACCTTTAATCCCTTGGCGACGACCCACTGCTGGAGCTTAACCAGTTCAACGTGCAGGCGGCGCAGCTCTTGTTCGTACTCTTTGGTCTTCAACGGCGCATTTTTTTCGACATCAACAGCGACACGGGTTTTCTTTTTGCTTCCCATAATTGTCATCCTCAGGTTGTCCGGCGCGGGAAAAAGCGAGACCGCACTATGAAGTGTAATCCACCTGAATTAATGGATTAATGTGTCAGCCGGCTGATTTGAACTGGCTCACCATACAAGATTGTTCAATAATGCCCGTCGCGAGTTTTAACCTGTGGTTGCGGTATGAAAAAAACAATTTTTTCGCTGGCGCTTGGCACGTTTGGCCTGGGCATGGCTGAATTTGGCATTATGGGCGTGCTAACCGAGCTGGCGCATGACACCGGCATTTCGATTCCCTCCGCCGGGAATATGATCTCCTTTTATGCGTTCGGCGTAGTGATAGGCGCCCCGATTGTGGCGCTGTTTTCAGGCAAGTTCTCCTTAAAAACCACGCTGCTGTTTCTGGTGGCGATGTGCGCAGTTGGAAATGCCCTGTTTACGTTTTCTACGTCGTATTTCTGGCTGGCGCTGGGGCGGCTGATTTCCGGTTTTCCGCACGGGGCCATTTTTGGCGTCGGGGCGATAATCCTCTCCAAGATTGCGCCACCGGGGAAGGTGACGGTCGCGGTGGCCGGGATGATCGCCGGTATGACCGTAGCCAACCTGGTGGGCGTGCCGCTGGGGACCTGGCTGGGGCACGAGTTTAGCTGGCGCTATACCTTTTTCCTGATTGCCGTGTTCGACGCGCTGGTGATCCTCTCGGTTCTGCTTTGGGTGCCGGACATCCACGACAAATCAGAAATTAAATTGACCGAGCAGTTCCACTTCCTGAAGAAACCGGAACCCTGGCTGATTTTTGCCGCCACCATGTTTGGCAACGCCGGCGTGTTCGCGTGGTTTAGCTTCGTTAAGCCCTTTATGGTCAACGTCTCCGGTTTTTCGGAAGGTGTGATGACGGTCATCATGATGCTGATGGGGCTGGGCATGGTGTTGGGCAATCTGCTGAGCGGTAAGCTTTCTGGCCGGTTTAGCCCGCTGCGCATTGCGGCGGCTACCGACATGGTGATTGTCGCCTCGCTGCTGCTGCTTTTTGCCTTTGGTGAACTGAAAACGGCCTCGCTGGTCATGGGCTTTATCTGCTGTGCCGGGCTGTTTGCGCTCTCTGCGCCGCTGCAAATCCTGCTTCTGCAAAATGCGAAGGGCGGTGAGATGCTGGGGGCGGCAGGAGGGCAGATGGCGTTTAATCTCGGCAGCGCGATTGGCGCGTACTTCGGCGGGATGATGATTACCCTGGGCTTTAGCTGGCGTTACGTCACGCTGCCAGCGGCAATACTTTCCTTCTCGGCCATGAGCGCGCTGCTTATTTACGGGTATCTGCGGGCGAGACAGACGCAGCTTAAGGCCCGTGCGCCAGTATGAAAACCGCTCCCGGGAGGGAGCGGTGATAAAGGGCAAGAGATTATGAACGTAGGTCGATCACCATACGGCCGCGGATCTGGCCCTGTTCCATCTCTTTGAAGATGGCGTTGATATCCTCAAGCGGACGCATCGTAACTTTCGGCACCACCTTGCCTTCAGCGGCAAACTGGAACGCTTCCTGCAGATCCTGACGGGTGCCGACCAGCGAACCCACCACCTGAATGCCGTCCAGCACCAGACGCGGAATGTCGAGGCTCATCGCTTCCGGCGGCAGCCCAACCGCAACCACGCGGCCACCGGCACGAACCGCATCCACCGCCGAGTTGAAGGCCGCTTTCGCGACGGCAGTGACCACCGCAGCATGCGCGCCGCCGGTTTTTTCCTGCACAATTTTAGCGGCGTCTTCGCTGCGGGAGTTGATGGTTAAATCCGCGCCCATGCTGGCCGCCAGCTTCAGCTGTTCGTCATTAACGTCAAGGGCGATGACTTTGGCGTTAAAGACGTTTTTAGCATACTGCAGCGCGAGGTTGCCCAGCCCGCCCAGGCCATAAATCGCGATCCACTGGCCCGGCTTAATTCCGGAAACTTTCACCGCTTTGTAGGTGGTGACGCCGGCGCAGGTGATGCTGCTGGCCGCAGCTGAATCCAGACCGTCCGGCACTTTTACCGCGTAATCCGCGGTGACGATGCACTCTTCGGCCATACCGCCATCAACGGAGTAACCGGCATTTTTCACATCGCGGCACAGGGTTTCATTGCCGGTGTTACAGTATTCGCAGTGGCCGCAGCCTTCAAAAAACCACGCCACGCTCGCGCGGTCGCCCACCTTCAGCGACGTCACGCCAGGGCCGACCTCTTTTACGATGCCAATCCCTTCATGGCCGAGGATCACCCCCGTTTTATCGCCAAAATCCCCGTTCTTCACGTGAAGGTCGGTATGGCAAACGCCACAGCACTCCATCTTCAGCAGGGCTTCCCCATGCTTAAGGGAGCGTAAGGTTTTTTCGGTGACGTTAACCTGATGATCCTGAGTAACAACAGCAGCCTTCATGTGTATCTCCTTGTTCATGATAAGAATCTGCATAGCAGGGTAATACCTCTTAAGGATTAATACATTAGCCTGGTAATGCAAGGCTGCAGCAACATAATGTCATCATTTAATCCGATTTCAGATTAAGAACAGGGCGTTACTCTAATAATTTAGGGGGAAAATACTGGCCCGGCGAGAGGCTCGCCGGGCGCAGCGTTACAGCTGTGCTTCTATCTCCTCAATCTCTTTACGCCATTGCGCCTGCAGCTGCGGCTTTTGATGCTTCGGCTTACGCGCCAGGTCTTCTTCCAGCAGCGTTTCCAGCGCGATCAGCCGCTCCAGCAGATCGTCGTACGGCGAGGGTTGAACCGTCGCAGAGGAAATCACCGGTGCGGGGGATGTTCCGAGCCCCGCGCTTTCACGCAGCCGCTCAAACACCGCTTCAGCATCGTGCCACTCGCTCAGCCTGCCGTCCTCAATCAGCCAGAAGCGGTTACAGCTTTGGCTGATTAACTGGCGATCGTGGCTGACCAGCAGCACGCCGCCTTCGAACTGCTGCAGCGTTTCCGCCAGCGCCTCTTTGCCCTCCATGTCGAGGTGGTTGGTGGGTTCATCCAGCATCAGCAGGCTATAACGGGCAAGCGTCAGCCCGACGAACAGCAGGCGAGAGCGCTCGCCGCCGCTGAGCGTACTGACTTTTTGCCCGTGGCGCGCCCACGGGAAGCCGGCGCTGATGAGTGCCATCTTCCTGTGCTGTGGATCGGGTGCAAACGGCTCCAGCGCGTCGAGCAGCGTGGCGTTGTCCGCAAGCTGATGAAGCGTCTGGTCGTAATAGCCTGCCGACACGCGCGGGTGCAGCTTCAGACCCGCGTTTGCCAGTTCCCCGGTAAAGCCGCGCCAGATAAGCTTCATCAGCGACGATTTACCGCAGCCGTTACGCCCGACAATCGCCACGCGATCGCCGCTTTTGAGCCGCGCAACGTCGATGCCAAACAGGTCCGGCAGCCCCGGTGCAGGCGGTACGCCGAGGTTTTCCATTTCCAGCAGACGGTCTGCCCGCAGCGCGTCACCGCGCAGGGTTAACGTCCACTGGCTGCCTGCCGTTACTTCCGTCTGGCTCTCCTTCAGCCGTTCGACCTGTTTTTCCATCTGTTTTGCTTTGCGGGCCAGATCTTCGTTGTCATAAACCTTGCCCCAGGTCGCCAGCCGCTTCGCGCTGGCGGTTACGCGGTCGATCTCCTTTTGCTCCGCCTTATTGCGCTGCGCATCGCTTTCATCTTTTGCGGCAAGCGCCCTGCGGGCGGCCGTGCAGGAAAGGGCAAAGTAGTGCAGCGTTTTATCGCGCAGGATCCAGCTGCCGTTTGTGACGGCATCCAGCAGCTGTCTGTCGTGCGAAACCAGCACGAAGCTGCCTGACCAGTTCTGTAAAAAGTGTTCCAGCCAGAGCATGGTCGGCAAATCGAGGTGGTTGCTGGGTTCATCCAGCAGGAGCAGATCCGGCTCGTGAATCAACGCCCGCGCCAGCAGCAGGCGGGTGTGCTGTCCGCCGCTCAGGGTGGCGGATTGCAGCGTCATATCCTGCGGCGTAAAACCCATACTGGCCAGCAGCGTTTCGGCTTTCCAGCGCAGGCTGTCGTGCTCAGCTAAAGGCAGCTGCGCGAGTACGGCATCCAGCATGGTCAGCGGGAAAATGGCGTCCGGGAGATGTTGCTCCACGCGCGCCATCAGGCAGTGCCCGGCAAGCGCGACCGTTCCGGCGGCAGGGATATCTGTTCCGTCCAGCACCTTTAAAAGCGTACTTTTGCCGCAGCCGTTGTCGCCCAGCAGGCCAATGCGGTCGCCTTTTTTCAGCGTAAAGGAGAGGGAGTCGAAGAGCGTGCCAAACGCCGTATCAACGCGTAAAGATTGTGCAGTAAGTAAAGTGCTCATTGTTGCTTACCCAAGAGTTACAGGCATGTTTATGCCTCGTCAAACATCGCTGACGATAACTCAGTAAGCCCGAGAGAAGGGATTTCAGGGGTTGGTGTCTTCGCTCAAGCAGAAGTTATCGCAGCACGATACCGATAACGCTTGAGCTGGTGCGATCACCAAATGTATGTGAAACATTGAAAATTTCACAGTACAGCATAATTGGCCTCCTTATATATTCAGTGGGTTAATGGATGAAAGGAGTGTAGCGGGGGAAAGGGGGTTTGGCCAGGGGATATTCGATCGTGCGGTCTGTGCCCCTCACCTTAACCCTCTCCCCGCAGGGGAGAGGGAACGGTTCGAGCGCAGAATTAAATCGAGGTACGGCGATAGCTGCGGTATTCAGGCATCCAGAAGTTATCGTCAATAGCCTGCTGCAGCGCGTCGGCAGAGGTTTTCACCGCCACGCCCTGCTGCTGCGCCATTTTACCCACCGCAAACGCGATTGCGCGCGACACCTTGTGAATGTCCTTCAGCTCCGGCAGCACCAGCCCTTCGCCGTTGTTGACCAGCGGCGAATAGCCCGCAAGGGTTTCGCTCGCTGACATCAGCATTTCGTCGGTAATGCGGGACGCGCCGGAGGCGATCACGCCCAGACCAATGCCCGGGAAGATATAGGAGTTGTTGCACTGGGCGATCGGATAGATTTTATCCTTCCACACCACCGGATCGAACGGGCTGCCGGTGGCAACCAGCGCGTTACCTTCGGTCCAGGCGATGATGTCCTGCGGCGTCGCTTCCACGCGGGAGGTCGGGTTAGAGAGCGGCATCACGATAGGGCGCTCGCAGTGCTTGTGCATCTCGCGGATGATCTCTTCGGTGAAGAGACCGGTTTGCCCGGAAACGCCGATCAGAATATCCGGCTTCACGTTGCGCACCACGTCCAGCAGGGAGAGCACTTCGTTGTCGGTATCCCAGTTTTTCAGGTTCTCACGTTTCTGGACCAGCTTGGTCTGGAACGGGAGCAGGTTCGGCATACCGTCGGTCAGCAGGCCGAAACGGTCAACCATAAAGACGCGGGAGCGGGCCAGTTCTTCGCTTAAGCCTTCGCGCTGCGTCTGGGCAATAATCTGCTCGGCGATACCGCAGCCCGCAGAGCCTGCGCCCAGGAAGACGATTTTCTGGTAGCTCAGCTGGCTGCCGGCCGCGCGGCTGGCGGCGATAAGCGTGCCCACGGTCACCGCTGCGGTGCCCTGGATGTCGTCGTTAAAGGAGCAGATCTCATCGCGATAGCGGTTCAGCAGCGGCATCGCGTTTTTCTGCGCAAAGTCTTCGAACTGCAGCAGAACGTCCGGCCAGCGGTGCTTCACGGCCTGGATAAAGTCGTCGACAAACTGATAGTACTCGTCGTCGGTAATGCGCGGATGACGCCAGCCCATGTAAAGCGGATCGTTCAACAGCTGCTGGTTGTTGGTGCCGACATCCAGCACCACCGGCAGGGTGTAGGCCGGGCTGATGCCGCCACAGGCGGTGTAGAGAGAGAGTTTACCGATTGGGATCCCCATCCCGCCAATACCCTGATCGCCGAGGCCGAGAATACGTTCCCCGTCGGTCACCACGATCACTTTGATATTGTGGTTCGGCACGTTCTGCAGAATGTCGTCCATGTTGTGACGGTTCTGATAAGAGATAAAAACGCCGCGTGAGCGACGGTAGATCTCAGAGAAGCGTTCGCACGCCGCACCCACCGTCGGGGTGTAGATCACTGGCATCATCTCTTCGAGATGGTTTTGCACCAGGCGATAGAAGAGGGTTTCGTTGGTGTCCTGAATGTTGCGCAGGTAGATGTGTTTGTCGATCTCGGTTTTGAAGCCCTGATACTGGATCCACGCGCGCTCTGCCTGCTCTTCAATGGTCTCAACCACTTCGGGCAGTAAGCCCAGCAGGTTAAAGCTGCTGCGCTCTTCCATGCTGAAGGCGCTACCTTTGTTGAGCAGGGGGAATTCGAGTAAAACCGGGCCGGCATAAGGGATATATAAGGAACGATGTTTTTTCAGTTTGTTGTCCATGTCACTCACTCTTTTTTTGAAGATCCGTCCCTGACACTGCTGTTTGTCATCTTTCTGGCCTGTGCTACGGGGTGCGGTCGGGCGGTATTATAAAGGAGCTAAATATTAATTACCGCAACACATAAACAAAAACACCATCGGTTTTGCCGATGGTGTTCTGGATCTCAGTCGGGAACTTACTTGCCCGCGTGGCGTTTTCTGCCGGTGGCGTGAGTGACTTGCGTTTCGTGGTCGCCTTCAATCACCACTTTACGCTGATTAGAAAGCTTGTAGTTCAGTCCCAGAATGTGGCGTGCCTGACGGTTCGATTTCATGTTAACTCCTCAATCCTGTTGATAGTTTTAAGGACCAGTTTGCGTTCGCAAACGAAATGTAACCCCTTAGGTTGCAGATCCAGCTTAGCAGGTTTTTACAAAGGTGCGTTTTGCCCGCTGACGACGTAGTTAATGGTCTGCTGGTAGATGTCACTGAGGATGTCATTATCCGTGGATTCCACCCACTTGGTCAGTTCCATTAAAATGTCATCTTCAGTCACAGCACCGTGCTCGGCGTGAAGACCCTGCGCGATCGCGTTAACGAGTTCAGGTTGTGCTGCTGCGGTATTAGCCGGGTAATAAGTAAACATGCTGCCTCCGTGTCGTTGTCTGTTTAATGGTACGGCTCGCAAAAAATTTAATTCATAAACAGAATGGCAAATATTTTCCCGGTTGTGGCTCAGATTCATCTTAGAAATAAAAATGACATAAGTGCATGCTTTTATGCGCTTTTAGAATGTGGGGATATATTGATGTGTAGCGGTGAAGATATTTTTGGGGGCTCCTGCCATCGCGAAAATATAGCAGGAGCCGTTTTTAAATTACCACTTCATTTCGCCGGTATTCACTTTGGCGCTTAATTCCAGAGAGCTCTCTTCGGCCAGGCCCGGATACTGTTTTTTCAGTGCACCGATGACGCCAGCAGAGTCTTTATGTGCCGACAATGCCTGTTCAAAATGCTGCAGATAGCCACGGGTAAAATCAATAGCCCCGGTCCCGGCCGGCGGCGTGCCCAGATAGTGACCCGGGATCACGCGTTCCGGTTTGTGCGCGGCCATGTTGTCCAGGATCTGTTGCCACTGCTGACGGCGAGCCGGCGTCTGGGTATCTGCCGTCCAGACGTGAATGTCCCAGGAGACGCCGGTGCCGCCAAGAATCGTTTTTGCTGACGGGATCCACACATAGGCCGCGTAGCTGTCCGGCTGCTCGATATCGACCTTTTCCCCGTCAATCATAAAGGTGGTGGAGGCGAGCACCTGCGGCACCACCAGTTCAGTCGGCGCGCCGTCTTTCATCTGCGGGCCCCAGAAGGCGAGCTTGGCGTCTTTGGTGGCCTTAATATGGTCAACCACCTGCTGCGTGGCCACCACTTTGGCATTCGGGAAGGCTTTCACCAGCGGCTGCAGGCCAAAATAGAAGTCCGGATCGCCGGAGGTGATCACAATCTTATTCAGCGTTTTACCGCTGCGGCGGATTTTCTCTACCAGCGCTTCGCCATCCTTCACGCTGAACTGCGCGTCAAACAGCACCGCCTCTTTCGGTCCGGAAACGAGCGTGGAGGAGACCGCGAAAATGCCTTTTTCCTGCGGATTATAGGTATCAATCGTCAACGGTGCGGCAAAAACGGCCGGAGCGAAAAGGGCGGAAAGCAGGGCAATATGAGTGAGTTTCATGCTGTTGTCTCTGTTGTTCAGGAATATCGTTATTGTACGGATATTCTCATTTGCCAGAATTCCTGAAACAAGACATGCTTAGTTTCATAAATCGAGCAGATGGAGCTTATATGGATCGCGTTATTGCCGCTCAGGTCTATAACCGGATATGCGAGCTGGGAAGCCTGAGCGCGGCGGCCCGCGCGCTGGGCATTTCCCGCCCGATGGTGAGCCGCTACCTTGAACAAATGGAGAAGTGGGCGGGGACGCGGCTGGTAAATCGCTCCACGCGCAAGCTGACGCTAACCGCGGCAGGGGAAAAGGTGCTGCAAAAAACGCGGACGCTCTCGCAGATCTCGCAGGAAATCGAAGGCCAGTCGGAAAAAGATCTCCCGTCCGGCACGCTGCGGGTAGCCTGCGCGCACTTTACCGCGATGCACCTGATTGCGCCGGTCCTGCCCGGCCTGCTCTCGCGCTACCCGCAGCTGCGCATCGAACTGGACGTGAACAACCACCCGGTCAGCCTGGTGGGAGAGCGCATTGACGTCGCGGTGCGCATTACCGATAACCCCGAGCCCGGCATGATCGCCCGCCGGCTGGGGGAGTGTCGTTCGGTGCTCTGCGCCTCGCCGGCGTATCTGGCACAGCACGGAACCCCCGCCAGCCCGGAAGAATTAACGCAGCACAACTGCCTGCACTACAGCTTTTTCGCCGGCCAGTCCTGGCGTTTCCTGACGCCGGAAGGTGAAAGCCTGAGCGTGGCCGTCAGCGGCAACCTGAGCGCCAGCATCTCTTCACTGCTGATGCACGCGGCGATCGAGCACTGCGGCATCGCCATGCTGCCGGAGCGCGAAGCGCGCGCCGCGCTGGAGCAGGGATTGCTGGTGCCGGTGCTGGAGGCGCTCGAGCCAAAACCGCTTGCCATCCACGGCATTTATCAGTCACGGGAATACCAGCCTGCCGCGCTGCGCGCGTTCCTCGACGAACTGTCCCGCAGCCTTGCCTGAGGGGCAATTACTTTGCCTTTAGCCAGGGAGAGGCCGTGCTCCAGAAAATAATATCTGCCCCGAGATAGCTTTCGCCGAAGCGGACAAATTCCGCTTTGGTGAAGGGCTTACCGGTCTGAGGATCCTTATAGGTCAGGGTCGGTTCCTGAACCGCCATGGCGATAAGCGGCAGCGTCTGTTTATTTTTATGGAAGAAGGGATAGGCATTCTTCATGTGCGCCTTGCGGTTGGGAACAATGTCCGGCCCACCGAGGCCGATATTGTTGGCGCTGGCATACGCAAACAGACGCCCCATGTAGTTGTGGTCGTTATCCCACTCGCACGGCCAGAAGTTCACGTACTGCACCACGTGTGATTTCTGAAAGACCTTGCGCGCAAAGGCCAGGTTTTCCATTTCACCCGCGAAATAGCTGTCGCAGGTAAAGCCCGCTGGCGGATTTTTCTCGTCAATATCAATCGCCGTTTCGGGCAGGTTTACGCCATACACCTCGCCATCAAAGCGTTTTGCGAGCGCAGCCAGCAGCGCCTGGTAGCGCTGGCGCACCGCGGGGTCCCACTGACGCGCTACCCATCCCGCGCCGACAGGCTTGCCCTCGCCGGGGTTATCAAACTGCGGCGCAATCCCGCCGCTGTATTGCTTATCGTGCATCAGATAGTCCGGAACGTAGCGGGCGTCCGGCTCAAAAAAACGATCCTGGATCTGAATAAAGAGTTTTTTCCGGGCGGCCTTAACGCGCGCCAGATCCTGCTCAATTCGCGAGAAGTCATAGCTGTCCTTCTCGGGTTCAAGCAGGCGCCAGTTGTATACGATCTGCACGCCGCCGATGTCGCCACGCGCAACAAGCGGGAGCGCCGCATCGAGGTCGCCTGAGCTGGTATAGATAAAGTTTTCCGGCGTTTTGGCCAGTGAAGAAAGAGAGAGAGCCAGCGTGGTTACCGCGACGGCCATCCTGATTTTTAGCGTCATATTTTTATCCTTGTTGTCGGTACAGCAGGTGAAAGAGCCGGAATCGTCTGTGTTCCAGGGCGTGTCAGATGCGTAGTCTATACTTAACCCTTTGTAAGCCAAAAGGAGAGCAAGAATGACGATTCATAAGCACGGTTCGGCACACTGGTCTGGCGACATTAAGCGCGGGAAAGGAACGGTTTCCACCGAGAGCGGCGTTCTCAACCAACAGCCTTACGGCTTTAACACCCGCTTTGAGGGTGAAAAAGGGACCAACCCGGAAGAGCTGATTGGCGCGGCACATGCGGCCTGTTTTTCCATGGCGCTGTCGCTGATGCTGGGTGAAGCGGGCTATACCGCTGATTCGATTGATACGACCGCGGACGTCTCTCTGGATAAAACCGACGGCGGCTTTGCCATTACTAAGGTTGCGCTGCAGAGCAAGGTAACCGTTCCGGGCATTGCGCCACAGCAGTTTGACGGCATTATTCAGAAAGCCAAAGCGGGCTGTCCGGTCTCGCAGCTCCTGAAAGCTGAGATTACGCTGGACTATAAGCTTAACTAAGCCCCAGCCGGGTTCGCGCCCGGCTATCCCTTCAGCGCGGCGGGAAACACCTCCGCCAGCCAGGCGATAAATACCTTCAGTCTGTGCGTCAAATGCCGGTTCTGCGGGTAAACCACATGAAACGGATAGGCGGCAGGGCGCCAGTCGCCCAGGATCGCCGTCAGCCCTCCCGCCTGTAAATATGACTTAGCCGAATACTCAAAGGTTTGAACGATCCCCAGCCCCGCCGCGGCAGCCGCCAGATGAGCGTTGCTTTCATTGACGCCGAGATAGTGCGGAATGCTGATTTCCAGCGCTTCGCCGTTCTCCCTGAAGCGAAACGGAAACGGTCGTCCGGTGACGGGAGAGAGATAGCTAATAAGCTTATGGCCGTTGCGCAGCTCCTGCGGATAGGCCGGTACACCGTGGTTTTTCAGGTAACCCGGCGTCGCGCAGGTGACCATTTGGGCATCACCGAGATGGCGGGCGATAAGGGTTGAATCGTTCAGCGGGCCGCCGCGGATCACGCAGTCTACGTTACCGCTGATGAGATCGACCGGACGATCGGCCACGCCAAGATCGATGCGGATATCCGGGTAGCGCCGCACAAATTCCGGCAGCAGAGGGATGAGTACGTCCCTGGCGGTGGACCCGCCCACGTCAACCCGCAAATGCCCCTTGGGCGTCGCGCGGGAAACGCGAAACGAGGTGTCGATATCTTCGATATCAATCAGCACCCGGAGCGCTTTTTCATAGTATTCCATCCCTTCAGGCGTCGCGACCACCCGGCGAGTCGTCCGGTGCAGGAGGCGTATCTCCAGATGCGCCTCAAGTGATTTAACCAGCTTGCTCAGGGTGGCGATCGGCATATTCAGCGAGTCCGCCGCGCGGGTAAAGCTGCCGGATTCCACCACCCGCGTGAAAGCGCGCATCGCCATGAGCTGATCCATGATGGCCTCTTATTGTTTCTGTAGGTGAATAGTCATTTTCATTTTTGCCCGTTTTTCACTAATGCCGCAAGGGCTAAAGTCTGTCCAACGCAAACACAAAAAGGTAAATGACATGAACACGACTCTCTCAGGAAAAATCGCACTGGTCACCGGCGGCAGCACTGGTATTGGTCTTGCCACGGCGCAGGAGCTGGCGGCTCAGGGCGCGAAGGTGTACATCACCGGGCGTCGCCAGGCCGAGCTGGACGCGGCGGTGGCAGAAATAGCTTCAACGGCCGTGGGCATTCGCGCGGACGTTTCTAAGCTTGCGGATCTGGATGCGGTCTATGCCCGGATAGCAAAAGAAGAAGGCCGTCTTGATATCCTGTTCGCCAATGCGGGTGGCGGCGATATGCTGCCGCTGGGCGCGATCACCGAAGAGCAGTTTGATCGGATTTTTGGCACCAATGTTCGCGGAGTGCTGTTCACGGTGCAGAAGGCGCTGCCGCTGTTATCCGCCGGTTCGTCGATTATTCTGACCGGCTCGACGGTGTCGATTAAGGGGACGGCCAACTTCAGCGTCTACAGCGCCAGTAAGGCCGCGGTGCGTAACTTTGCCCGCTCTTGGGCGCTGGATTTGCAGGGCCGCGGGATCCGCGTCAACGTGGTGAGCCCGGGTCCAATCAAAACGCCAGGTCTCGGCGATCTGGTGCCGGAAGAACACCGTCAGGGGCTGTACGACGCGCTGGCCGCGCAGGTACCGCTGGGGCGTTTAGGCGCGCCCGTTGAGGTGGGTAAAGCGGTGGCGTTTCTGGCCTCCGACGCGGCCAGCTTTATTAACGCCACCGAACTGTTTGTGGACGGCGGGATGGCGCAAATTTAATCCAGGCTGCGCCAGCAGCGAACGTGACGGCCCTCGCGAGAGGGCTGTAGCGGCTGGGGACGTTCACACCCCTGCGTTGCCATCGGGCAGCGGTCGCGGAAAAAACAGCCTGCGGGCAGATGTCGGTTGCCGGGAAGCTCCGTTTTGCGTAGCGCCAGCGTTTCATCCAGCGGCTCTCCGGTGCGGGGAACCGAATCGAGCAGCAGGCGGGTATAGGGATGTCGCGGCTCACTCAGCACCTGCGCGGCGCTGCCCAGCTCCACAATCTGCCCGAGATACATCACCGCCACCCGGTCGCTCATGTGCCTGACCACCGAGACGTTATGCGAGATCAGTACGAATGTCAGATTACGCTGCTGCTGTAGCGTCACCAGCAGGTTGAGGATTTGCGCCTGCACGGAGATATCCAGCGCGCTGGTGGGCTCATCAAGCACGATGATATCTGGGTCGGACGAGAGCGCCCGGGCGATGGCGATGCGCTGGCGCTGCCCGCCGGAGAAGGCGTGCGGAAGGCGGTCGAGATATTCCGGTCGAATGCCTACCTGCAGCGCCAGCTCCTCCGCCAGCCGGCGGCGCTCGCGCTCGCTGCTGCGTTTTTGCACCCACACCGGCTCGGTGATGATGCGCCAGACCGGCAGCCGCGGGTCGAGCGAGGAGAGCGGATCCTGAAATACCATCTGCATGCCGCCCGCGTGGTGCGCACGCTGGCATGCGCCGAAGCTCGGCTTAAGCATGCCCATCAGCAGCTGGGCCAGCGTGCTTTTCCCGCAGCCGGATTCCCCGACAATGCCCAGCGTTTCCCCCCGACGGATCTGGAGATCCAGCCCGTTGAGGGCATGGACCTGTTCCGTCACGCGGCCCAGCCAGTTTTTGCGCGCCGCAAAGTTCACGTGCACGCTGTCCAGTTCCAGCAGTACGTCAGACATGGTGTTTCTCCCGTTGTGGATACCAGCAGGCAGCCCGTTGTCCTTCAGCGCCAGCGGGCGCCAGGCGCGGCGTTTCGCTGCATTTCGCCCCGGCGGCAAAGCAGCGATCGCGAAAAGCGCACCCCTGCGGAAGCTGGCTGAGGTTGGGCACCGTGCCGGGGATGGCGGGAAGCAGATCGCGCGGCTGGCCGTTTTCCGGCGCGCACCGCAGCAGGCCGATGGAATAGGGATGCACAGGTCGGTGGATCAGCGTTTGCGTGGCACCGCTCTCGATCACGCTGCCCGCATACATCACGTACATTCTGTCGCAGAGCTGCGACACCACGGCCATATCATGGCTGATAAACAGCACCGAGGTCCCGCTGGCCCGCGCCTTATGCTTCAGCAAGCGCAGCACCTGGAGCTGGACGGTCACGTCCAGCGCGGTGGTAGGCTCGTCGGCGATGATCAGCTCCGGCTCGCAGGAGAAGGCAAGGGCGATCATCACCCGCTGGCGCATGCCGCCGGAGAGTTCAAACGGGTAACGCGCCATGACCTGCTTCGCGTCCGGGATTTGCATCTCTTCCAGTAGGGCGATCGCTTTCTGCTGCGCCTCGCGCCGGGAAAGCGGCTGATGCTGGCGGATTACCTCCACCATCTGTTTACCAATTCGCCGCGTCGGGTTGAGGGCGGTCATGGGCTCCTGAAAAATCATCGCCACTTTAGCGCCGCGCCACTGGCGAAGCTGTTTCTCGGACGCCGTCAGGACGTTTTCACCGAGTAATTTCACCTGACCGTGATGAATACGGTAGCTGCCCTCCGGCAGCAGGCGCATGGCGAGCATGGCGGTAACGGATTTGCCCGACCCTGATTCGCCCACCACGCCGACAATTTCGCCCCTGCCGATCTCAAGCGAAACGTGGTTCAGCGCGTGGACCTCACCGCGAAAAATCGGGAAGCTCAGATGCAGGTCTTCAATGCTTAGTACCGATTCGGTCATCACTGTTTGCCTCCTGATTTGGGATCCAGCAGATCGCGGATACCGTCGCCAAACAGGTTAAAGCCCACGGCGGTAATAAAAATCGCCGCACCGGGAAAGGCGCAGTACCACCACTGGTCCAGAACGTAGTTACGGCCCACGGCCACCATCGCGCCCCATTCGGCGGTGGGCTGCTGCGCACCCAGGCCAATAAACCCCAGCGTGGCGGCCATCAGAATGGCGCTGCCGATATCCAGCGACGCCTGCACGATCAGCGGCGGCAGGGCGTTGCGCAGGATATGCCAGCGGATCAAATGCCAGCGGGACGCGCCAAACGTGCGGGCGGCCTGAACGTAGGTGAACTGACGCACCACCAGAGTTTGCCCGCGCGCCAGCCGCACGTAGAACGGTATGCGGACGATCGCAATCGCCAGCATGGCGTTAAACAGGCTCGGGCCGAGCGCGGCGGCCAGCGCCATGGTCAGCACCAGAGAGGGAATGGAGAGCATAATGTCCATCACCCGCATGATGACGGCGTCGCCGCGCCCGCCCAGTACGCCGGACAAACAGCCCAGCAGCGAGCCAATGCCGCCCGCAATCACCACCACCGCCAGCCCGGCGGTAATCGACTGCTGGCTGCCCGCCAGCACGCGGCTGAACAGGTCGCGTCCCACCTCATCGGTGCCAAACCAGTGCTGCGCAGACGGCGCCTGCAGGCGGGCGGTAAGGTCCAGCGCGTTCGGGTCATGCGGCACTATCCACGGCGAGGCCACCATCAGGAAGAGCATCGCGATCATAATGACGCCGCCAACGATCGTAAGCGGGCTTTGGCGCAGCATCCAGAACAGCTTTGCCCAGTTGACGCGTTGTCTGGCGGTTTTCACCGGGACGGGCGTTTCCTGCGTTAACATCATTCGGCACCTCCGCGCCCGATTCGCGGGTCAATCCACAGGTAAAGCAGATCGACCACCAGATTAACCAGCACGTAGGCCAGCGAGACGACGACCGCAAAGCCCATCACCGCCGGGAAGTCCAGCGCCTGAATGGACGTCACCACCCAGGCGCCCATTCCCGGCCAGGCAAAAACGGTCTCGGTCAGTACAGCGCCGTAAAGCAGATCGCCCAGCGCCAGCCCGAGCACGGTGATGGACGGGATCATGGCATTCGGCAGGGCGTAGCGCAGGACGATGTACCAGCCGGGCAGGCCGCTGGCGCGGGCGGTGCGGATGTAGTCCTCGCTGAGCTGCTCCAGCATTGCCGAGCGCACCTGGCGCGCCACGATGCCCAGATGAACAAACGCCAGCGTCAGCGAGGGTAAAATCAGATGCTGCAGCGCGTTGAAAAAGACTTCACCGTTGCCCTCCAGCAGCGCGTCCAGCAGATAAAACCCGGTGACGTGGGTCGGCGGATCGAGCCAGTCGTCCAGCCTGCCGCCGCCCGGCAGGATCTGCAGGTGCCCGTAGAACAGGACAATCACGCCCAGCCCGAGCCAGAAGGCCGGCGTGGAGATCCCGGTCATCGCCATTAAACGCACCAGGTGATCCAGCCAGCGGTTGCGGTACACCGCCGACAAAATCCCCAGCGGCACGCCAATGACCAGCGCCAGCAGCAGGGAACAAAAGGCCAGCTCCAGCGTGGCGGGGAAAAAGGCCTTCAGGTCTTCCGCAACCGGGCGTCCGGTACGGATGGACGTGCCTAAATCACCGTGGGCCAGGGCGTCCACGTAGCGGCCAAACTGCACATACAGCGGCCGATCCAGCCCTAACTGCTGGCGGATGTTCTGCACGATTTCGTCGCTGGCGCGGTCGCCCGCCAGCAGACGCGCCGGGTCGCCGGGGATCATGTGTGAAATAATAAAGGTAATGATACAGACACCGGCCACCACCAGGAGTAACCCCCAGCAGCGCTGGCGCACTATGCTCCAGAACGTCATACGCTTTCCCCCGGCGAGAACCGTTATTTACTCATGGTGGCGATGTTGAACACCTGCTCCAGCATCGGATTAAAGGTGAAGCCTTTGACCTCTTTGTTCATCGCCAGCTGGTAGTTCTTCTGGAACAGATAGACGTAGGCCGCTTCGTCAATCACCACCTTTTGCGCCTGCTGGTAATCTTTGGTGCGTTCCGCCTGGTCGGTGGTTTTCAGCGCGGCCTGCAGCAGCGAATCCACCTCTTTGTTCTCATAGAACGAGCGGTTGCCCGGCAGCCCCTTTTTGTCCGATTCGAACCAATAGTTCATGAACATGTACGGGTCGGCAAAATCCGGGCTCCAGTTGCCGATGGCAATGTCGTAATCGCCTTTTCCGACGCGGTCGCGCATGGTGGCATTGGCCAGTTTTTCCAGCTTGACGTTAATGCCGATCTTGCCGAGGCTCGCCTGAGTGGAGAGGGCGATCGGCTCCCAGTTCGGGTCGTTGTCCGAATAGAGGAAGGTCAGGCTGGCGGGCTTGTCTTTGACCTTCTCCAGCGCCGCTTTGGCTTTGGCCTCGTCGAAGCTGTACTGCATGGCCGCGGCGTCAAAGCCCCACATGCCTTCCGGGATCGGGCCGCGCATCTGCTTGCCGTTGCCGCTCAGAATGCCTTTCACAATCCCCTGGTAGTCCGTCGCCCATGAGATGGCCCGGCGTAAATCCACCTGATTGAGCGGCGCTTTGCTGTTGTTGAGGTAGAGATAGGTCACGCGCAGGGACGGGTATTCCGCGACGGCGACTTTGCCTTCCTGCTTCAGGGCCGAAAGCTGATCGACCGGCAGGGAGTCGGCGATGTCCAGATCGCCGCGAGAAAGCTGCAGTCGGCGCGAGGCGCTCTCGCCGATAATCTTCACCGAGACGCGCTTAAAGTGCGGCTTCTCGCCCGGCCAGTGGGGGTTCGGCACCAGGATCAGCTGCTGGCCTTTCTGCCAGCTTTTCAGCATAAACGGCCCGGAACCGGCGGTGTTTTGCGCCAGAAAACCGCGCGCGTCGTCCGCGGCATTGGCCTTCAGCACCGCCGGGTTAATGATGGACGCCCCGTCGTTTGCCAGCGTGTAAAGGAAAGGCGCGAACGGCTGGCTGAGGGTGAATTTCACCGTGTGGTCATCCACGGCATCAATTTTCAGATCTTTCGGGAAGGCTTCAGACGGCCCCTGGCCGAGCTTCAGCAGGCGCTCAAAGGAGAGTTTGACCGCTTCGGCGGTGACCGGCGTGCCGTCGGAGAATTTGGCGTTATCCGCCAGGGTAAATGTCCACTCTTTCTGGTCGTCGGACGCTTTCCAGCCCGTCGACAAATCGCCCTCCACCTCGGTAGAGCCGGGCTTGTACTTAACCAGACGCTGGTAGGACGGATAGGTGACGGTCCAGTCGTTGTTATCAATGGTGATGGCCGGGTCAAGCGTTTGCGGATCGGCGGCTTTACCGATTGCGAGCATGTCTTTTGGGACGGCGGCCAGCGCCAGCGGGGCGCTCAACGCCAGCGTGGCGCCGATTACGGTCGTGAGAAGCGATGTTTTCATGGCAGTGCTCCAGGTTAAAGAGAGGTGTGCGTCAGGGGAAAACAGGCAAAACGGTCTTCCAGCAGCGGATAGCTGGCGGCGTTCGGCAGTTCGAAGTGCCACCATTCGCTGCTAATCCCCACAAAGCCGCCGCCGAACATGATGGCGTTCAGCAGCAGACGGTTGCGCTGGGCGTGCGGCGGTACGGAGGGGTGATACGGATGCGAGCGGTCATGCATTTCGTCAAAGCCGGCGCCCATATCCAGCACGCTGTTATGCTCGTCCATCAGGGTGACGTCGATGGCCGTCCCGCGGCTGTGATTGGAGCCAATTGCCACGTCGACCACGTATTCCGGGTTCGGGCAGGCGTCCCACAGCTGGGCCTGCGCCTGCTGCGGCCGGTAGGCGTCGTACACAACCAGCTTCAGCCCGGCCAGCGCGGCAATGCTGATGGCTTTTGCCAGCGCGGTGGCGGCGTCGGTATGCAGCAGGCACAGCGCCTCCTGATAGATCGGCCTGCCGGTGATGTTGTCGGCGGTGGCATACTTCAGATCGATATGCAGCGTGGGAAACGTCTTCGCCACATCAATCAGTTCACTCTCATCGGGCATAGCTCCGCTCCTTTAGCGTTCGAATTGACCAAACTCTTGTTGTAATTGTCGGTTGACCGCCAGACGCGCCGGAAGCGCTTCACCCAGCGCTTCCACCACGCCCGACAGCAGCAGGTTGAACAGACAGCTCACGGGGGCAAGTGAATCCCAGAAATGACCGGTGTCGGTTTTCACCTGCAGTAAATCCATCGGGTAATCCCGCGCCCACGGGCACCAGATGTCGGTGATTAAGGCCAGCGGAATGCCTTTCTCGCTGGCCACGCGGCAGTACTGGCGGGCCATGGCGGAGTAGGCGCGCGTATCGGTCAGCACAACGTAAGGGTGCGAAAAGCCCGAGTTCAGGGACTCCACCCAGCTGCCGGAAGCGCCCTCGGAATAGCTCACGCGCGGGCGAAGGTACTCAAGGTGGCTGAAGAAAGCGTTGGCGATCCCGCGCGTGGACTGGATCCCCAGCACAAAAACCGCGTCGGCATGGGCGAGGTTGTGCACCACCTGACGGAAGGCGTCCGTTTGCGCCAGCTGATACACCTGCGTGATGGCGTCCACCTCCAGCGACAGGGCGTGCTGAAGGCGGTTGGGCAGGGGGCGCTGCTGCTGCCAGGAGTCCAGCCGCTCGTTCATGCCCCAGGGCTGGTACGGTTCGCGCAGGCTCTTTTTGGCATCTTCCAGGTTGCGGTACCCCAGCTTGCGCAGGAAGCGTCCGACGGTGATCCCGCTGGTCCCGCTTGCCAGACCGACGCTCTCCGCCGTTTCAAAAGGGATTTGCGCGGCGTGCGCCAGCAGCCAGCTTCCGACCCGCTTTTCGCTGGGGGTGAGCTGGCTGAACGTCGCTTCGATACGGCTCAACATCTCGGGTTTCGTCGTCATACCGCCTCGCTGTTAATTGGCTGTCAAAAGCTGGGTTTGTGTTACCGGGTTAACAATGCATGACGTGTGCCATGTTCACAGGGCGGTTAAAACCCGCCGTGCTGTAAATTTCACGCAATATTTGGTTAACCGATGATCAACATTTGTGCAGCGTAGTTCACTTTTGGTGCAGCGGCTGACGCGGCAGGTATGAATTTGGTGAATACGTCAGCGCGTTCACATTTTTGATAAGATAGAAGCATTGTGAACATGAAAGGGATCCCGGCATGGCGAATTTGCCCTGGCGAATCAGCGTGCGCCTGGTGGCGCTGGCAAAGAAAACAGGGATGGTCGTGGGGATCGTCCTGGTCGTCCTGCTGGCGGTGCGGGTCTATCTCTCGCAGCAGGGGCCGGAGCTGCACCCCTGGCACACCTGGCGGGCGGACGAGATGTCCGTGCGTGAACTCGATAACGCCAACTTTGCCGGGTATGTTGCCCGGGAAAACGCCATTTTCGCCGAGCTGGATAGAGCGGTGACGGCGAAAACAGAGGGCGAGGAACAAACGCCGCTAAACCGCTATTATCGCCAAAGCCTGGTGTGGCCGGGGCAGTTTACGCCCGATGCCAACCGCTCCTTCGTGCTGATGCCGAACGGGAAGCCGCGCGGCGCGGTGGTATTGCTGCACGGGCTGACGGACTCGCCTTACAGCGTCAGGCACCTTGCCGAAAATTATCAGCAGCACGGCTTTGTGGCCGTGGCACCGCGCCTGCCCGGACACGGCACCGCGCCCGGCGCGCTGACGGACGTTGACTGGGAGATGTGGCTCGCCGCAGCGCGTCTTGCCGTGCGGGAAGCCACGCGCCTGGCGGGAGAGAACGTGCCTCTGCATCTGGTGGGGTACTCCAACGGCGGGGCGCTGGCGATGAAATATGCTCTCGATGCGCTGGATTCCTCTTCGCTTCGTCGGCCGCAGCAGGTAATCCTGCTCTCACCGATGATCGGCGTGACGTCCTTTGCGCGCTTTGCCGGTTTTGCAGGGCTACCGGCGCTGCTGCCGGCGTTTGCCAAAGCGGCGTGGCTGAATATCTCTCCGGAATATAACCCGTATAAATACAACTCCTTCCCGGTGAACGCCGCCCGCCAGTCGTGGCTGCTGACGAAGGCCCTGCAGGAACAGATTGGCCGCGAGGCGCGGGAGAACAGGCTGGCGAATTTGCCGCCGGTACTGGCGTTCCAGTCGGTCATGGATTCTACGGTCAGCACCCGCGCGGTGGTGAGCGGCCTGTTTGACCAGCTTCCTGCAAACGGCAGCGAGCTGGTGGTGTTTGACATCAACCAGGCGGCGAGCTTCCGCCCGCTGTTCAAGCCCTCGTCGTGGACGGCAACCTCGGCGCTCCTGCCGGTTGCCGAGAGGCGTTACAGTGTCACGATTATCACCAATGCCAGCGAGCACAGTCTCTCGACGGTGGCGAAAACAACCCCGGCAGGCAGCACCCGCGAAACGGTCGTGCCGCTTGCGCAGGCCTGGCCGCAGGATGTCTATTCGCTGTCGCACGTTGCCGTGCCGTTCCCGCCGGATGACGATCTCTACGGTCGCGAGCCTGGCGTGAAAAACCGCTACGGGATAAGCCTGGGGACGATTGCGCTGTGGGGAGAGACGTCCGTGCTTAGCGTTGGCAAAGAGGCGCTGATGAGGGTCACCTCAAACCCGTTTTATGGCTATATGCAGGAGAGGATTAACAGCCGAATCGGGGTTGAGAAAAAGTAACGTTCCCTTGTGGCGTGAATGTGTTAGGTCGCATTGTTAAAGTATGTTAAACAGTAGCTTCAATGCACCGCTCTTTCTCATCGGAACACCCTATTGTGCTGACCACGCTGATTTACCGAAGCCAGTTGAAATTATCCTGTCAGTCCTCCGCGCTGAGGGAGCTGGTGGAGCACGCCCGGATCCGCAATGCCAGTCTGAATATCACCGGGGTTCTGCTCGCAAAAGGCACTGACGTGCTGCAAATACTCGAAGGTTCTGAAGAGAGCGTGGTTAAGCTGTTCCATAAAATCCGCAATGACAAGCGGCACGGCGGGGTGGTTGAACTGATGCGGGATTACGGCCCGCGCAGGCGTTTTGAAAATGTCGGCATGCTGCTGTTCGATCTGCAGACGCAGTCATCGAAAGAGGTTCTGCAGTCGGTTTTGCATTACAGCAAGCTGGACAGCTATCTGACATCTGATGACCGGGTGTTCAAATTTATACAGACGTTTATTACGGGCAAACGTCCGGCTCCGTCGGGGGGACGCTACGATCCGGCAAAATGGACGCTCTCAACGGAAACTTTACCGCTGGGAGAAAGCCTGGGCCTGCTTGTCAGCCAGCACTGCCAGTTTGCGCTTCAGCCCATTATTGAGCCCTCGGAAGGTAAGATCAGCTCCTTTGAAGCTCTTATCCGCGGCAATGATGGCGGCAGCCCGGAACATTTCTTCAGCGCCCTGGACCCGGCCAAAATCTATGAAGTCGATCTCCAGACGAAAGCGTATGCCTTCGCGCTGGCGCAAAAGCTGGGGATTGGCAGCCATAAAATTGCGGTCAATCTGCTGCCGATGTCGCTGGTGAACGTCCCGGGCGCGGTGGCGTTTCTGGTCGATCAGATTAAACAGCATGGGCTTCAGCCGGAGCAGGTGGTCGTTGAAATCACTGAAAACGAGATGATATCCGGGCTTAACCAGTTCAACAGCGCCATTAAACAGCTACGCGCCGAGGGCGTGGGGCTGGCGATTGATGATTTCGGTTCCGGCTATGCCGGACTTTCGCTGCTGACCCGCTTCCAGCCGGATAAAATCAAAATCGACCGCGAAATCATCAGCGACATCCACCTCAGCGGCCCGAAGCAGGCGATTGTGCGCTCCATCATCAGCTGCTGCTCCGATCTTGAAATTACCCTGGTGGCCGAGGGGATCGAGAAAATAGAGGAGTGGTGCTGGCTCGAATCTGCCGGGATCCGCCGCTTCCAGGGCTTCCTGTTTGCCCGTCCGCAGCTTAACGGCGTCGGCGATATTCGCTGGCCGCATCTGATGCGTTAGGCAATTTTCCTCCCGCGTTATTTCCCCTTAGCCCTGCCTGTGCTTAAATAGCTAAAACGGTTTAACATGGTTTAGCTAAGAGGATCACATGGAAAAAATCTGGGTACTTGGCGATGCGGTGGTGGATTTATTGCCCGATGGTGAAGGGAGACTACTGCAGTGCCCCGGCGGGGCACCGGCAAACGTCGCGGTGGGCATTGCCCGGCTGGGGGGCAAAAGCGCGTTTATCGGCAGGGTTGGCGACGATCCTTTCGGGCGCTTTATGGCGAAAACGCTCGCTGACGAGCGGGTTGACGTGAAGCATATGCGCCTTGACCCGGCGCACCGCACCTCGACGGTGGTGGTGGATCTGGACGACCACGGCGAACGCTCGTTTACCTTCATGGTACGCCCGAGCGCCGATCTGTTTCTTGAACCTGCCGACCTGCCGACCTTCAGCGCGGGCGAGTGGCTGCACGTCTGTTCCATCGCGCTAAGCGCAGAGCCGAGCCGCTCGGCGACCTTTCAGGCGATGGACGCCATCCGGAAGGTGGGCGGCTACGTGAGCTTCGACCCCAATATTCGCCCGGATCTCTGGCCGGATGAAAACGCGCTGCGTCGCTGCCTGGAACAGGCCCTGCAAAGCGCCGACGTGGTCAAGCTCTCCGCTGAGGAACTGACGTTTTTAACCGGCGATGCGGATGTACAACAAGGTCTGAACGCGCTGATGCAGCGCTGCCCGGCGCGCCTGGTGCTGGTCACCCAGGGAAAAGAGGGCGTTATCGCCTGGCATCAGGGCGGGGTGAAACACTATCCGGCCACCCCTGTGCAGTGCGTCGATACCACCGGCGCGGGGGATGCCTTCGTCGCCGGGCTGCTCTACGGGCTGGCCGCCGGTCAGGAGCTGGTTCCGGTAATCGCCTTAGCCCAGCGCTGCGGGGCGTTAGCCACCACGGCAAAGGGGGCGATGACCGCGTTACCCTGGCAGCAGGATCTGTAATTTATTCCTTCACGGGCCGCCGTTCGGCGGCCTGAATTGTCGCCCCGATCACACTTACTAAAACGGTTTAGCAAAAAAGATTGCCGATCCAAAATTCCGAGGTTTAGTATCAGCAGCCTAAACCGGTTTAGCAATTTAGCACGTTCGATTAATACTTTTAGGGATGCGACAAAATGTATAAAAAACGCAGACTTGCCGTGATGATAGGCATGCTGGCCGGCAGTACCTCTGTTTTTGCCCAGACGGATATGACAAGCATCGAAGCGCGCCTTGCCGCGATGGAGCAGCGCCTTCAGGCTGCTGAAGCGCGTGCGCAGAGCGCTGAAAAACGCGCCACCGAAGCCGAGCAAAAAACGCAGCAGCTGGTCGCCGCCCAGCAGCAGACGCAAACCACAGCCCAGGCGGTGGCGCAGCGTACCGCCGCGCTGGAGAAAAAGGCGGACCAGAGCAGCGGGTTTGAGTTCCACGGCTACGCCCGTTCCGGCCTGCTGATGAACGACGCGGCCTCCAGCAGCAAAAGCGGCCCGTACCTGACGCCAGCCGGGGAAACCGGCGGTGCGGTAGGGCGTCTGGGTAACGAAGCCGACACCTACGTCGAGCTGAACCTGGAGCACAAGCAAACCCTGGATAACGGGGCGACCACGCGCTTCAAGGCGATGCTGGCCGACGGTCAGCGAACCTATAACGACTGGTCAGCAGACACCAGCGATCTCAATATTCGCCAGGCCTTTGCGGAGCTGGGCAACCTGCCTGATTTTACCGGCGCGCTGAAGGGCAGCACCTTCTGGGCGGGTAAACGCTTCGACCGCGACAACTTTGACATTCACTGGCTGGATTCCGACGTGGTGTTCCTCGCAGGTACCGGTGGCGGCGTCTACGACGTGAAGTGGAACGATTCGCTGCGCAGCAACTTCTCGATCTACGGCCGTAACTTCGGCAGCGTGGAACAGACCGACAATAACGTTCAGAACTATATCCTCACCATGAACCACTTCGCCGGGCCTTTGCAGGTGATGGTCAGCGGCCTGCGGGCGAAGGATAACGACGACCGTAAAGACGCTAACGGCGATCTCATCAAAACCGACGCGGCCAATAACGGCGTTCATGCCCTGGTTGGGCTGCACAACGAGAGCTTCTACGGCCTGCGGGAAGGGAGTGCCAAAACGGCGCTGCTGTACGGTCACGGCCTGGGGGCAGAAGTTAAGAGCATCGGTTCCGACGGGGCGCTGCTCTCTGATGCCGATACCTGGCGCTTCGCAAGTTACGGTGTCACGACTGTTGGCGGTGGCTGGAGCATCGCGCCTGCCGTGCTGGCGCAGAGCAGCAAAGATCGCTACGTCAAGGGCGACAGCTATGAGTGGGTGACGCTCAACGCCCGCCTGATCAAAGAGGTGACCCAGAACTTCGCCCTGGCGTTTGAGGGAAGCTATCAGTACATGGATTTAAATCCGGAAGGCTATAAGGACCGTAACGCCGTTAACGGCAGTTTCTACAAGCTGACCTTTGCGCCAACGCTAAAAGCGAGCAAAATCGGCGATTTCTTCAGCCGCCCGGAGCTGCGCCTGTTTGCCACCTGGATGGACTGGAGCAGCAAACTGGATAATTACGCCAGCGATGATGCCTTTGGCAGCAGCGGCTTCAACGCCGGCGGGGAATGGAACTTTGGGGTCCAGATGGAAACCTGGTTTTAACCCATCACGCTCCCGCCCGGCGGGGGCGTTTCGCACATCATAAAAAGAAGTCAGGCAGAGGTATCTATGGATGTTAATCAAATCGCCCGCGAGCTTATTCCGCTGCTGGGCGGCAAGGAAAATATTGCCAGAGCGGCGCACTGCGCAACGCGTCTTCGTCTGGTGCTGGTCGATGACGCGCTTGCCGATCGGCAGGCGATTGGCAAGGTCGAGGGCGTGAAGGGCTGTTTTCATAACGCCGGGCAGATGCAGGTGATTTTCGGCACGGGCGTGGTGAATAAGGTCTACGCCGCGTTTATTCAGGCGGCGGGGATTAGCGAGTCCAGCAAGTCTGAAGCCGCAGATCTGGCGGCGCGCAAGCTGAACCCGTTCCAGCGCATTGCGCGTCTGCTCTCCAATATCTTCGTTCCGATCATTCCCGCCATTGTGGCGTCCGGCCTGCTGATGGGCCTGCTCGGGATGGTGAAAACCTACGGCTGGGTCAATGCGGATAACGCCCTCTACATCATGCTGGACATGTGCAGCTCGGCGGCGTTTATCATTCTGCCAATCCTGATCGGCTTTACCGCGGCGCGGGAGTTTGGCGGTAACCCGTATCTGGGCGCGACGCTGGGCGGCATTCTGACCCACCCGGCGCTAACCAACGCCTGGGGCGTGGCCTCCGGCTTCCACACCATGAACTTCTTCGGCCTTGAGATCGCGATGATTGGCTACCAGGGCACGGTATTCCCGGTGCTGCTGGCCGTCTGGTTTATGAGCATCGTCGAGAAAAACCTGCGCCGCGCGATCCCGGACGCCCTGGATCTGATTTTGACGCCGTTTCTCACCGTCGTTATCTCCGGCTTTATCGCCTTGCTGATTATCGGCCCGGCAGGGCGCGCGCTGGGCGACGGCATCTCCTTTATCCTCAGCACGCTGATTGAACACGCGGGCTGGCTGGCCGGGCTGCTGTTCGGCGGCCTGTACTCGGTGATTGTGATCACCGGTATTCACCACAGCTTCCACGCGATTGAGGCCGGGCTGCTGGGTAACCCGTCGATTGGCGTGAACTTCCTGCTGCCGATCTGGGCCATGGCGAACGTGGCGCAGGGCGGCGCCTGCCTGGCGGTGTGGTTCAAAACCAAAGACGTGAAAATCAAGGCCATTACCTTACCGTCGGCGTTCTCTGCGATGCTGGGCATCACCGAAGCGGCCATTTTTGGTATCAACCTGCGCTTCGTGAAGCCGTTTATCGCCGCGCTGATCGGCGGCGCGGCGGGCGGGGCCTGGGTAGTGTCAGTCCATGTCTACATGACCGCCGTCGGGCTGACCGCCATTCCGGGCATGGCCATCGTGCAGGCCAGCTCGCTGCTCAACTATATTATCGGCATGGTGATTGCCTTCGGCGTGGCGTTTACCGTCTCGCTGCTGCTGAAATATAAAACGGACTCTGAATAATGACGTTACCTTCCCGCTGGCCTGCGATCCTGCAGGCCGTTATGAAAGGGCAGCCGCGGGCGCTGGCGGATAGCCACTACCCGCAGTGGCACCCCGCGCCGGTGACGGGTCTGATGAACGACCCGAACGGGTTTATCTGGTTTGCCGGACGCTACCATCTGTTTTATCAGTGGAACCCGCTGGGCTGCGAGCATCGCTTTAAATGCTGGGGGCACTGGAGCTCTGCGGACCTGGTGCACTGGCAGCATGAGCCGCTGGCGCTGATGCCCGACGAAGAGTATGACCGCAACGGCTGCTACTCCGGTAGCGCCGTGGACAACCAGGGCGTCCTGACGCTGTGCTACACCGGCAACGTTAAGTTTGATGACGGCAGCCGCACCGCCTGGCAGTGCCTGGCGGAGGAACAGGCGGACGGAACCTTTAAGAAGCTGGGGCCGGTCCTGGCGCTGCCGGAAGGCTACACCGGCCACGTTCGCGACCCGAAGGTGTGGCAGCACGACGGGGAGTGGTACATGGTGCTCGGCGCGCAGGATGTGCAAAAGCGCGGCAAGGTGCTGCTGTTTAAATCAGCCGATTTGCACGCCTGGGCGTCCTGCGGGGAGATCGCCGGTCACGGCGTCAACGGCCTGACGGAAGCGGGGTATATGTGGGAGTGTCCGGACCTGTTCGCCCTCGACGGCACGCACGTGCTGATCTGCTGCCCGCAGGGGCTGGCGCGCGAGCCGCATCGCTACCTCAACACCTATCCGGCCACCTGGATGAGCGGGGCATTTGACTACGCCAGCGCCGCATTCGATCACGGCGAGCTGCACGAGCTGGACGCGGGCTTTGAGTTCTACGCCCCGCAAACCTCGTTAGCAGAAGATGGACGCCGCATTCTGATCGGCTGGATGGGCATACCGGACGGGGAAGAGATGCTTCAGCCGACGCGGGCGCACGGCTGGATGCACCAGATGACCTGCCCGCGCGAACTTCGCTATCGCGACGGCAGGCTCTGGCAGACCCCGGCGCGCGAGCTGGCGGCGCTGCGCGAAGAAGAGCAGCGCTGGCAGGGGCGCGCCAGCGAGGCGCCGGAACTGGACGCGGCGCGCCTGGAGTTTGAGCTGGGCGCATCGCAGGTGAATGTTGATTTTGCCGGCGCGCTGCGCCTCACGATCGATGAGCAGGGCGTGCGCCTGGAACGCGCCAGCCTGAAAACCGGTGAAACGTTGACCCGCTACTGGCTGGGCGACGTCCGTCATTTACGCGTTCTGTGCGACCGCTCCAGCGTCGAAATTTTCATCAATCACGGCGAAGGGGTGATGAGCAGCCGCTATTTTCCTGACCATCCGGCCCGGGTGCGATTCGAAGGTGCGTCCGACATCACATTACGCTACTGGTCGCTGCGCGCCTGCATGATAGAATGAGGGTTTTGGCAGCCGGATCTAAGTCGTTGTGAGAAAAACAAAACGCGTCACCATTAAAGACATCGCGGAGCTGGCGGGGGTGTCAAAAGCCACCGCCAGCCTGGTCCTGAACGGGCGCAGCAAAGAGCTTCGCGTGGCGGAAGAGACGCGCGAGCGCGTGCTGGCGATTGCAAAAGAGCACCACTATCAGCCCAGCATTCACGCCCGGTCGCTGCGCGATAACCGCAGCCACACCATTGGCCTGGTGGTTCCTGAGATCACCAACTACGGTTTTGCCGTCTTTTCTCACGAGCTGGAGACGCTGTGCCGCGAGGCGGGCGTTCAGCTGCTGATCTCCTGCAGCGATGAAAATCCGGGGCAGGAGACGGTGGTGGTGAACAACATGGTGGCGCGTCAGGTGGACGGGCTGATTGTGGCCTCCAGCATGCTGAACGATGCGGACTACCTGAAGCTCAGCGAGCAGCTGCCCGTGGTGCTTTTTGACCGGCATATGAACGACAGCGCGCTGCCGCTGGTGATCACCGATTCCATTACCCCGACAGCAACGCTTGTAGCGGACATTGCGCGTCAGCATCCGGATGAATTCTACTTCCTCGGCGGCCAGCCGCGGCTTTCTCCGACGCGCGACCGTCTGGAAGGGTTTAAGCAAGGTCTGCGAGAGGCCGGCGTGGAGCTGAGCCCCGAGTGGATCATTCACGGCAACTATCACCCGAGCTCCGGATACGAGATGTTTGCTGAACTTTGTGCGCGTCTGGGACGTCCGCCAAAAGCGCTGTTCACCGCCGCCTGTGGGCTGCTGGAAGGGGTATTGCGCTATATGGGCCAGCACAACCTGTTGCAAAGCGAGATCAGGTTAGCCAGCTTTGACGATCACTATCTGTATGATTCGCTGACGATCCCGGTGGATACCATTCGCCAGGACAACCGCCAGCTGGCGTGGCACTGCTTTGATCTGATTGGCAAACTGATCGAAGGGGAGACGCCGCAGCCATTGCAGCGCAAGCTGGATGCCACCTTGCAGCGGCGCTATAAGCCAGCGGTATAGCGCCGACCGATACATCAATAACTTTAATTAATTTAAGTTTTGGATGCGCCGATAACCATAAGGAATAATTCTCCTTGAGGTATTGGTTTATGTCGTTGAAAAAGTCGTCCCTGATTGTCCTGTTCTCACTGCTTTTGTTCTTTGTTGTCAGCACCGTGACCAGCGTTGGCCTCATCATTAAAAGTAATAACTCGCTGGATAACGTGAACAAAGAGATCCAGGTGGTGCTGTCGATTATTGACCCCATCAACCACAGCCGTACCCTGCGCGTGCGGGTGATGGAGTATGTGAAGATGGTGGAAGCGGGCAACTCGACAGACGAGTCTGCAAAGCTTGCCGCAGTGAAAGAGGCGCTGACCAAAGCGGACAATGCCTTTGCGGCCTTTATGGCTTCGCCGCGTCTGACTGATGAAGCGCCGCTGGTGAGCGCCTATCAGGACGCCTGGCAAAACTACCGTAACCAGGGGCTGGCGCCGCTGATCGATGCCGCGGCGGCGCACGATGTCGCCAAATTTAACGCGCTGATCCCGGAAGTTTCCCGTCTCGACCGCCAGTATGAAATCGTGCTCGACCAGGTGCTTTCGGTTCATCAAAAATACGCCAAAAGCCTGAACGAGGATGCGCGCAGTAATTTCGTCTCCGGCCTGGTGATGATTGCCGTTATTGCCAGCCTGTTTGTGGTGGTGATTGTTGCCGTCAGCATTTTCATGAAGCGCTTCGTCTTTGCCCCGGTCAACCTGGCGCGCGAGCACTGCAGCCAGATTGCGGCGGGCAAGCTGGACATTCCGGTGCCGGTGAAGGGGAGTTCACATAACGAAATCGACCACCTGATGGGCTCGATGGAGCAGATGCGTCAGGCACTGCTTGCCACCATCGCCCAGGTGCGCGATGCAAGCCATACCGTGACGCACGCGGCGCAGGAGATTGCCTCCGGGAATATCGACCTGGCTTCGCGTACCGAGCAGCAGGCTTCAGCGTTGACCCAGACCGCGGCGAGCATGGAAGAGCTGAGCGCGACGGTGGCGAACAATACCGACAACGTCTATCAGGCCGGTAAACTGGTGCAGGACGCGGTGAAAAATGCCCACACCGGTGAAGCGGTGACCCGTGAAGTGATCGACACGATGAACACCATCGCGGCGAACTCGAAGCGCATCGAAGACATTACCAGCGTGATCAACAGCATCGCCTTCCAGACCAATATTCTGGCGCTGAACGCGGCGGTTGAAGCGGCGCGCGCCGGCACGCAGGGGCGCGGATTTGCGGTGGTCGCCAGCGAAGTGCGCACCCTGGCACAGAAAAGCGCGGTGGCGGCTAAGGACATCGAGAGCCTGATCGCGCAGTCGGTTTCCAGCGTCAAAAACGGCGCGGAGCTGGTGAGCCGCTCGGGCGAGGTCATTGATTCGATTATTTCGTCGGTGAATAAGGTGAATACGCTGATGGAGCAAATCTCTGTCGCCTCCGAAGAGCAGAGCCGCGGGATCGGCCAGGTCGGGCAGGCGGTGACCGAGATGGATGGCGTAACCCAGCAGAACGCCGCGCTGGTGCAGCAGTCTGCGGCGGCGGCGGCCTCGCTGGAAGAGCAGGCGCAGCAGCTTTCACGGAGTATTTCGAGTTTTAGGTTGCCGGTGCAGGCTTGATTGATGGTGGGAGGCTCCTGAGGGGGCCTCGTCGTTTACTACTTCCACCACAATTCTTTTAATTCTGACAGTTTTCTTTGGTGATTTTTTACATTTGTAATGACTAACATGTTTTTTTGATTGACTAAAACAACACAAAACTAGCCATCTCTAAAATATATGGAGCTAAAACGGGTAGACTTAAAATAGCAATACCCCCTTAAAGGCACTCTCGAAAGCCACCTTCTATAAAAGTGGTCGAAGGTGGGCTTTTACTTTTCTCGATCAGTTCTGATTTTGTATTAATAACTTATAATTTATGACATGGGTGCTGGCACGATTGAATTGGTATAATGAAAAAACCCACAAAACGCTAGTGATGCAATAAATGTAAGATATAAGTTTTAGCGTGTTTTTTCTGTTATTTACAGACTGGATTTCTTTTTCAAGCCACCATATATACGACAATCTATTATCAAGTAACTTCGTACATGCTATAGATAACATTGAGTCCTTAGCGATAGAGTTCGGGATATTCTTGCAATCCTCTTTACTATGAACGGTGGCGTTATCGATGGATCTGTTAAGTGATGTTATGATCAGCTTTTCTTTAGAAAGGTAATAACTAAATTCCTTGTAGTCGACTTTGACGAATCCATCTACAATCTTTGTTTGCTCAATCCATGCATAATTCCCCATGAAAAATATAACTAACCCAATTAAATAGGAGAAGATTAATTTCTTTTTCGACATTTTTATAGTGATGTCTCCCCATGAACTAGTAAATAAAAACCATGATGGCTTTAACACCCCCTCATTTAACCCTCTTTGTATTAGTCGCGCGTCGTTTAGGTTGGTGGTGTTAATTCCATTGGTGATTTTGAATAGTTGGATATCAAACCATTTATCATCAAGTTCTTTCATTCTTACATCTGAGTAGCCAATTGCCAAGTAGCGAAAGACAAATCTTAGTAAATTAGACATTCCATACGCTCTGTTTATAATTACTATAAATACAGCGCCATAAATAAAATAAATAATGAAATCTTTATTTTTAAAAATATCAGAGAACATTTTGGAGCCTCAAACTTAAGTGGTAACTTATACATCGGCAGTTGTTAGTAAAACTTTAATGCCACGGACAGTATGTAGTTTATGAATTTTGTGCCATTTTATATAACCTTGCAGTATCATTATCTTATTATCATTGTTCATGATTGAGAAAGGAGCTACAACGGAAATGGGAAAGCGCAAGAGTGCTCTGGTTTATGTCCTGACCGTCATTATATTTTTGCTTATTATCCCTGAGATCATTCTGCGTGTATGCACGTCAGAGCAACTTGGTCGTATCAGCGACTTCACCAGTTTAGGTGGCTTGTTAAATCCACTTTTGTCCTTGCTCATCTTCCTCGCACTGGTGTCAATCATACTGGCCGCCATCGCTATCGCATTCTTTAAGCGAATTATTCGCAAAAAATGATGGCCTGACGTTGACTCATAGCGAGCGCCAGCCCTAACCGCTATGAGTCCAAATTTCGCAGCACAAAAAAAATTATATTCACCCCGGCAATATTTCCCTTCCTCATCCGTCTACCTCATCACAAGCCATAATCAGTTACTGTAAACGAGGTAAACACCATGAGAGATTTTGAACTGCACGGCAGAGGACACGGGCGCGGATTCGGTCGCCACCGTATGGGCAAGGGCTTAGTCATCGGCGCGGTAATTTTCATCGTGCTCGGCCTGCTGGTTATGTCCCTGTGGAACGCCTTACTCCCGGCGATCCTCGGCGTGAAGGCCATCGGGTTCTGGCAGGCACTGGGCATTCTGGTGCTGAGCCGCATTCTGTTTGGCGGGCTGGGTTTCCGCCCGGGGATGTTTGGCGCGCACCGCCGGATGCACGAGCGCTGGATGAACATGACGCCCGAGCAGCGCGAGGCGTTTATTCAGCAGCGCCGCGAAGGGTTTGGTCGCCACGGGCGCGGGCACTGCGGCTGGCACGGCCATCGTGACGACAAGCGCGACGACGCCGCGCCAAAAACGCCGGAATCAGAGTGAGCGAAATGAAATCCGGGGAGGCGGGCGGATCCATGCTGATGTCGGCGCTCAATGCCTGCCGCACCAGGCTGAAAGCTTTTATTCGCGGACGGACGTCCGTTCGCGATGATGCCGACGACATTTTGCAGGAAGTAACCTATCAGCTGATGAAAGTGGAGCAGCCGGTCGAAAACGTCGCGGCCTGGCTGTTCCGCGCGGCGCGTAACGAGATGACCGACCGGGCGCGTAAAAAGCGCGAGGTGCCGCTCTCCGGCTATTTTACGGGCGAAGACGAAGAGGGTTTCCCCGAAGACGAGCTGGCCGAAACCCTGTTCGGCGTACCGCAAACGCCGGAGGAGGAGTATCTCAAAACGCTGCTGTGGGAAGTGCTGGGGCAGGCGCTGTCAGAACTCCCGCCGCCGCAGCGCGAGGTATTTGAAAAGACCGAGCTGCACGGCTGCAGCATTAAAATGCTGGCAGAGGAGACGGGGGCCAGCGAGCAGGCGCTGTTATCCCGCAAGCACAAGGCGGTGCTGTTTCTGCGCACGCGGCTGCGGGATATCTACGACGCGCTGACGGGTGAATAGCGGCGACAGACAAAACCTTACACTCCGGATACTTGTAGATTCATCACTATCGTTTATGATCGGGGCGTCTTGTTATTGTGGAATATTATGCGCAACCGTCAGCTCCTCGGAAAATGGCTTTTGATCATCACCTGTCTCGCGATGGCGCTTTGCCTCGTGCAGCGTGCGGTGTATCTCAACCATTTTTTACAGGGACTGGATCCGCAGATTTCACTGAGTGCAGATGCCCCAACGCAAAGCAGCAAGACTGAGCCGTCCGGGCCATCGCCCTGCCAGCTAGGCGCCCAGTCGCTTCTTTGTGCCCAGCCCCTGTTCTTTGACGGCGCGCTGCCGGCCATCATTATCTTCTTCGCGCTGTTACAGCTACTGACGCAAGGGCGGGCATTTTCTCCCGCGGAACAGCCCGTTCAGGCACCGCCTCCCCGAATACACCTTAAAAACTGCGTTTTCCGTGAATGAAAATCATCGTCTTAACACGATAATTTTTCACTGTTCACGGAGTAATACATGGTTAACCTCTTCAGGGGATTCGTCCTCCTGTGGCTGTCCTGCATCGGCATTGTCCATGCGGCAGACACCGGCTGGCTGGTCTCCCCACAAAACGATCACGCCCGCATCCGCTTCCAGGCGGAAAGGGAACAAGCGCACATTAAAGGCCTGCTCACCGTTGAGCTAAAGCCCGGCTGGAAAACCTACTGGCGATCGCCGGGCGAGGGCGGTGTGGCCCCGAAAATCAGCTGGCCGGAAGGCGTAACCGACAGCTGGTCCTGGCCGGTACCGTCGCGTTTCGACATCTCCGGCATGACCACGCAGGGGTATCACGACAAGGTCACGATTCCGATCGTTCTCGACGGGGTGAAGAGCGACACGCTGGACGGGACGCTTACGCTCTCCACGTGCAGTAACGTCTGCCTGCTGACGGACTATCCGCTGCATCTCGATTTTAACCAGCCGGTGGATGAGGGCTTTCAGGCCGCCTTCGAGCAAGCGATGCGCACCGTTCCGGGCACGTCGGGCGTATCCGCGGATCTGGCCGCCTGGCTCTCTGTCGACAAGCTGGTGATTACCGGCACCACGGACGGGAAGTGGGACAATCCGGGGATCTACTTTGACCCGCTGGAGGGTGACGTTCTGCCCGGTGAGCCGGTCATTAAACACGACGGCAATACGCTTCGGGTGGCGGTACCCGTGACCGACGAATGGGGCGATAAACCCGTCTCGCTGGAAGGCAAGAAGCTGTCGTTTGTGCTGACCAATGGCGGTAACGCGCAGCAAACCAACATGACCGTTGGCGCTGCCCCCGCAGAGCCTTCCGCACCGGGCGGAACGGGCAAAATGGTGCTTTTTGCCCTGCTGGGCGGGCTGATCCTGAACCTGATGCCCTGCGTGCTGCCGGTAATGGGCATGAAGCTTAACAGCATCCTGCAGGCGGGATCGGACAGGCGCGCCATCAGGCTGCGCTTCCTGGCCACCAGCGCCGGGATCCTCACCTCCTTTATGCTGCTGGCCGCGATGGTGACCGCGCTTAAGCTGACCGGGGCGTCGCTTGGGTGGGGCATTCAGTTCCAGAACCCGTGGTTTATCGGCCTGATGGTCGCCGTGACCTTCCTCTTTGCGCTGAACCTGTTTGGGGCGTTTGAGATGCTGCTCCCTTCAGCCGCCGCCGGGCGGCTGGCAACGGCAGGGGGCACAGGGCTTGGCGGCAGCTTCTGCGAAGGGATGTTCGCCACGCTGCTGGCCACGCCGTGCTCCGCGCCGTTCCTCGGTACGGCCGTTGCCTTTGCCCTTGGCGCGCCGCTGCACTCCCTGTGGCTTATCTTCCTGATGCTCGGCGTGGGCATGAGCCTGCCGTGGCTGTTTGTCGCCCTGGTGCCGAAAACGGCCATGATGCTGCCAAAACCCGGCCGTTGGATGAATACGCTCAAAACGATCCTGGGCCTGATGATGCTGGCCTCCAGCCTCTGGCTGGTCACGCTGCTGAGCCTGCATCTGGGCGAGGCGGTCAGCCAGATCGTGATGCTGGTGCTGATCGCTATCGCGCTGGCGCTGTTCGCGAAGAAGGGGCAAACCTCCTCGCCGTTGTTCTGGGTCGTGGTCATCGCGCTGTCGGTGTCTGGCGGATATCAGCTGCGCGGGTTGCTCAACTCACCGTCTGACGCCACCACGCAAAGCGTGGCACAGACCATCCCGTGGCAGCCGCTCAGCGAGGAAGCCATCCAGCATGCGCTGGCGCAGGGGAAACGGGTGTTTGTGGATATCTCCGCGGACTGGTGCGTGACCTGTAAAGTTAACGAGCACCGGGTACTGCGTCAGCCGGACGTTATTGCCGCGCTGAGCCAGCCGGACGTGGTGGCCCTGCGCGGAGACTGGAGCCAGCCCTCCGCGCTTATCGCGGAGTTTCTGGCGAAGCGAAACCGTTACGCCATTCCCTTTAATGAGGTGTATGGCCCCGGCGCGCCTGACGGAGAGATCCTTTCGCCGCTGCTGGATAAGCACACTCTGGTCACCACCCTGAATAACGCAAAAGGCTAATGCATTATGAAAAAATTCTTTATTACGCTTATGTTCCTGCTGGCCTCGGCTCAGGTGTTCGCTGCCCAGCCGCTGACGCCGGACCAGGAACAGCGTGCGCAGAAGATGATCTCTGATTTCCTGTTTAACGATCCGAACTCCCCGCGTATTGGCGCGAAAAATCCAAAGCTCACCCTGGTGGTGTTTACCGACTACAACTGCCCGTACTGTAAGAAATTCGATCCTTACCTGGAGAAGATCGTCGAAAAACACCCGGATGTGGCGGTGGTCTTTAAGTTTTTACCTTTCCGCTCGGAAAGTTCATTGACCGCCGCGCGTGACGCGTTAACCGTCTGGCGCGCGCATCCTGAGCAGTTTATGAAATTTAACCATACCCTGATGGCAAAAAAGGGATACCACGATGACGCCAGCATTCAGGAGGCGCAGAAGCGCGCGGGGGTGAGCATTACCGCGCCGGATGATGAGAGCATGGTATCGATCAAACGCAGCCTGATCGTCGCGGAAAAAATGGGAATTCAGGGCACGCCCGCCACGCTTATCGGTGAAGGTCTGCTGCCCGGCTGGGTTCCTTTTGAACAGTTTGACGAAATGGTCAGTGACGCACTGAAAAACCGCTAACCTGAAGGGGGCGGAATGCCCCCGACAAACCGGAGAGGGAAATGAAAAAATTACTGTTACTTTCGGCGCTGGCGGCATCAGGGCTGGCCCAGGCCGCTGATGCCATACCGGATGTGGTGAAGCAGTTCAGCGAGCAGCAGCAGATCAAAATCATTAAGAAACTGGATGCCCCCGGCGGCGCACCGGCCTGGCTGGGTCAATATCAGGACATGGGCGTGACGCTGTTTTTAACGCCGGACGGCAAGCACGTTATTTCGGGCTATCTGTACGATGACCAAGGAAAAAACCTCAGCGAAGGCTACTTCCAGAAAGAGATCTACGCTCCGATGGGACGCGAGATGTGGAAGAACCTCAACGCGGCGCATCCCCTGAAGGAAGGGGCCGATAACGCCCCGCGTAAGGTCTTCGTCTTCGCCGATCCGTTCTGCCCGTACTGCAAGCAGTTCTGGGCCGAAGCGCAGCCGTGGGTGAAGGCGGGCAAGGTTCAGCTCAACACGCTGCTGGTGGCGTTTCTTAACCCCAACAGCGGGCGCAACGCCTCTGCGATCCTGAATGCGAAAGATCCGGTTTCGGCCTGGCGCGAATACGAGCTTTCCGGCGGTAAAAAATTACCCAAGCCAGAAGGGGACGCTTCCCGCGAAACGGTAGAAATCCTGCAAAAACACCAGGCGTTAATGGACAGCCTGGGCGCAAACGCCACGCCGGCCATTTACTATCTGAATGCGGAAAACGAGCTGCAGCAGGTGGTCGGTATGCCGGACGCGCAGCAGCTTGAGGCGATGTTCGGGCCGAAGCCGTAAAAAATCAGGCAGAAACGGGGCGTTTCTGCCTGATAATCACTTAGCTACCCCAGCGTCCTTTGAGGTAGTTCACCGCCTGCTGGGTCTGCGGCTGGTTCAGGTAATCTTCCCGGAACAGAATGGTGCCGTTCACGCTGGGCAGCGAATCGTTGAGATCGAGCTGTTTTTTCAGCTCCGGCACGCCGCCCTGAACCGTCCAGTCCGGCTCATTTTTCGACGGCTCGCCCACCTTGTAGAACGCGATGCCGATATACAGGCGGGTGTGGGTCGGCTTGACGACGTCGGCCCACCATCTGGTCAGCACGTCATAGCGCGCCGCATCACGGGCGAAGGGCCAGTATATCTGCGGGGCAATGTAGTCCAGCAGGCCCTGCTGCACCCACTGACGCGTATCGGCGAAGGATTCATCGTAGGCCGCAGCGCCGCGCGTGTCCGAACCCGCCGGGTCAAAGGAGCGGTTTCGCCACACGCCCGCCGGGCTGACGCCAAACTCCACGTCGGGCCTGGTCTGCTTGATCGCGCGGGACACCTGCACGATCAGCTGCTGCGTATTGTGTCTGCGCCAGTCGGCCTTTGAGGCAAATCCCTGGCCGTACTGCCGCCAGGTTTGCGCGTCGTTGAGCGCGGATCCCGGCGATTCAGCGTAAAAGTAATCATCAAACTGCACGCCGTCTACCGGGTAGTTCGCCACCACTTCGGTCACCACTTTGGTTATCCAGTCGCGCACGTCGGGAATGCCCGGGTCGAGAACAAAGCGATCGCCGGAGACGCGCACCCATTCCGGATGCTGGACATAAATGCTGGACGGGGAAAGATATGCGGTCCGGTTCAGGGCGGCGATGGTTGACGGTTTGGTATTGGTCGACACGCGGTAAGGGTTGAACCAGGCATGAACCTTCATACCGCGCTTGTGCGCTTCATCCAGCATAAACTGCAGCGGGTCGTAACCCGGATATTCGCCGATGTTGCCCGTCAGCATATCCGACCAAGGTAAAATCTTTGAAGACCAGAGCGCGGTGCTGTCCGGCTTCACCTGGAAAAATACCGTGTTAATCCCGAGGCGCTTAAGGTTGTCGAGCTTGCCGATCAGCGCCTGCTTTTGCATGGCGATGCGCTGGTCGGCGCTGCGGCCATTCACCGAGGCCACCGGCGGCCAGTCGAGACGAGAAACGGTCGCCAGCCAGATCCCGCGCATCGGCTCGTTTGCCTGCGGCGTCGGTTTGCTGGCGGTGGAAAGAGGGGTAACCAGTGATTTAGGGGGTTTTGAGGAGCAGCTTACAAGTAAAAGTGCGCAGGCAGCCAGCGCACCGATCCGTTTTACGTGTCGCGTCATTTGCGTATTAGCTCTTGATAATCCGACTATTAGCCCAGGGATTAAAGGCGGGCGCCGCCTGTTCTGCGCATTCCTCATCGTTGAGGGAGTCCAGATACAGGGCTTCAACTTCCGCGCGCGCCCACGGGGTGCGGCGCAGGAATTTCAGGCTCGATTTAACGCTGGGGTCTTTTCTGAAACAGTTAATCTTGATGCGGTCGCCCAACTCGCTCCAGCCATATCGCGCCACCAGGGCGTTGACCATCATCTCCAGCGTAACGCCATGCAAAGGATCTTTGGAAATGTGTGCAGTCATAGGCGTCGAAGGTCTCAGTTTTAGTGGGGTGGGTTTACCGGTGAAAGGGTACAAGAAAGCAGGGGAAGCGGCAACAAACCTACCTTATTTGAGCGTAAAGGATTCGATCCCGTTCGGTATAATCAAGGCGTCTCAATACCTACAATTTTCACTCCGGGAAAAGAATATGCAGAAGGGCGGGAACAACTTCGATTACTGGGAGGTTTCAGAGAGCCTCGTTTCAAGAAGAAATCAAATTAAAGTCAGTATTAATAAGAAAAGGCTCAGCAACAAGAAAAAAGGGATTAAAGAAAGGATCCCTTATCCGTCATACAAAGATGCCTGCATGACTTATGCCCCACCGATGGACATGGTATTCCCGGAGAAAAGGCTTATCGCTGAAACGTCATTGCTTGCGACCCCTGGCGCACTGGAATGTGGATATTCGCAGTGTATCGACTGGACGGCTGACGGCATTTTAGATGAAAACATTTACAAATGGATTGGCTGGTATACGCGCTCCAGATTAAGACTTGCCGGGACATGCGTTGAAGTGGGCCAGGACAAAGCATTCAAAATGCGGAAATTTTACCAGTGCATTGAATCCTCAGAAAAATCGACCATATCGTTTATTCTCGGCGGTTTTTTCTGTTATCAATCGGCGACTTACTGGCTCACCTCAAGACATGAACAGATAGAACATTTTATTCACGCCGGGCTGATTAAAAAAGCGTCTTTGCAGTTTTACCCGGAGGAGGATAAAAGAAAAACGCCTGATTATCTTATTGAGACCAGCGCTGGCGAATGGCATGTTTTTGAGAGTAAAGGTGGCGAGCATTCCCCCCGGTGGCAGAGAATTGAAGAGGCGGTCGCACAACTGGACAGCGTCACTCAGATTATCTGTAACGATGAACCGCCTAAAGATGTCAGCACCTTCGTCTGTACGCACACCTCGATTGATGCAGACAAGAATATTGCCATCAACGTTGTCGATCCTGTCCCGGAGAACGCTCAGCCCATTATTTTCAATCCCGACGTTTGCATCCTTCTCTCGAAACTGACGTTAATCAGTCTTTTCGATACCCTGTCCGCCATTGAAACAAGCCGTCAGTATGAGATTGAAGGAATGGACGACTGGGCATTTGTACATGCACCAGAATACGATGACGTTCAGTTTGGTATTCCAAAAGCGTATCTCATGTACAAGGATGAAATAAAATCCAGTCTTGGGATCTATCTGGCGCTGAAGGAGGTGGTTGATCTCAAGCTTGGGAATGATAACGAGGCGGGATATTTTAAAGAGGGGTGGATAAAACTCACCGCGCTATTTCCATCCCGAAGAGAATTACGACGTGTGATTAAGAGGATAAGGCCAACGCTGGAACAGTACAGTAAAATAACTGAATATAACTATGGTCATTTTTTAAAAAGCCTGGCGAAATCACTCGCCCTAAAGATCCAGACAGAAAGAATTCTTCTAACAGAATTCCTGTTAGTGGATACCTTACCGGACCCAATAAAGAAACATCTTTCTCCATGGGGTGGACTGACTCGTACCGCGCCACTGCCGGGTTATGACGACCCGTGGGCTACGCCGAAAAGTAAGCCATCAAACAGGCCAAAGACCCCCCGCCTGTAACGACGGGTAGTAAAGGTCTCAATCACACCTGACGCCCGGCCGCCTCCAGCAGCTGCTCGCGCAGCCAGACGCTCGCCGGATCCCGGCTGTTTTTCGGGTGCCAGTACATGTAAATGGTAATCGGCTGGAGCGGCAGCGGCGGGGGAAAAATATCCAGCGTGCTGGCGAACTGTCGCAGCATCCGTTCCGGTAAGGTGCAAACGAGATCGGTTCCGGCGACAAGCGCAGGCGCCATGGCGTAGCTCTGGGTGGACATCGCGACGTGCCGCTGATGGCCCAGCCCGGCCAGGGTTTGATCGACAAAGCCGGTAAACGGATCCCCCGCTGACGACACCACCAGATGAGAAAGCGCGCAGTAGCTTTCCAGATCTAACGCACCGGTCCCGCGCGGATGGCCTTTGCGCTGGGCGGTGGCAAACGCGTCGTCGAGCAGCTTGCGCCTTACCCAGCCGTCATGGGCCCCCGCGCTGACGCCGATATAGATATCCACGTCACCGTTTTCCAGCTGCTGCGGCAGTTCGGCCATCTCCGGCAGGGCGAAGCGCAGGCGGATGCCCGGCGCCGCGGCGCCTGCCTGGTTAAGCAGCCCGGTGCCCAGCATCAGCGCCGGGTTTTCATGCAGCGCAATGACAAAGGTCCGGGTGCTGGTCTTCGCATCAAACGCGGTGGGAGCAAACATCGCGCTGATGCCGCGTAAAACGCTTTCAACCTGCGGCTTCAGCGCCTCCGCTCTCGGGGTGGGTAACACTCCGCGTCCATGTGGGGAGGGGATAAACAGCGGTTCGCCAAAGAGCGTGCGCAGACGCGCCAGGCGGGCGGACAGCGCGGGCTGGCTGATGCCCAGCCGCGCGGCCGCGTGGGTGATGTTCCTGTCCTGAAGCAGAGCGTCAAGCGTCAGGAGCAGGTCTATGTCCATCTCAGAAACGGGCGCCATTTTATTTCGCGCTGCTGGCGTCCCGGTTGGTATAGGTGACGGGGACCCAGGCATAGCCGCCTTTCTCGCCTTTCGTCACGTATCCGATACCCGGGAAAGGCAGATGGGGCGCGGCAACCAGGTCTCTGTTTTTCACAAAGTCTGCGAACGCCTGCTCGCGCACGCGGGCCGCGCTGTCCTGATCCTGATCGTAGGCGATAGTGACCTCAGGCTGCGGGAACTGGACTGCCGCAACGTGGATAACGTCACCGATGAAGGTGATCTTCTCGCCTTTACTTTCAAGCGTGTAGAAGGCCGAGCCCGGCGTATGTCCGGGGTGAACCGTGCCGGTAAGCCCGGGAAGAATTTCAGAGGTCCCGCTAAACGGCACCACTTTGCCGGCGTCAAGATAGGGCTTTAAGGTTTTCTGCGCGACGTCAAAGTAGTTCTGGTCATAGCCGGTTTTTTTCTGATTATCTTCGTTAAAGAAAAAGTCGACGTCCGGTTTGCCGACGTAAACGCGCGCGTTGCTGAACACCACCTTGCCGTCCTTCACCAGGCCGCCCGCGTGGTCGGAATGGGCGTGGGTCAGCAGGACTTCAGTAATGTCCTCGGGTTTGATTCCCTGAGTGGCGAGGCTCTCAATCAGACGTCCGCCGTTGCCGGGGCCAAAGAGCTGGCCGGAGCCGGTATCCACCAGGATTTTGTGTCCGGGCATCGCAATCAGAAAGGCATTGATGGACACTTCCGCCGGGTTGGTCTGGAAGTTTTTCGCGAGCAGCGCGTCGGTCTTCTCCCCGGTGGTCCGGCGCAGCAGCTTGTGCAGATCCTGTGCTACGGTCCCGTCCGTAAACGACGTGACCAGAACGTCGCCGACCTGCACGCTGTAACCGCCAGCGGGTTGTTTCACGACGTGCTGCGGCGTCTCTGCAGAGGCCTGCAGCGCGGGGTAGAAAAGCAATGAACTGGAAATCAGCGTGGAAAGAGCAAGTTTTTTCACGGTAAGCATACGAGTCTCCTTTGAAAGTGCTCATCTTACTGCTCCGTAAAATTATAAGAACCTGCTCAGAAATGATAGGACCTATAAACGAGATAAATAGCACAGCGCAAAAGCCGGGGGGCGGTGAAGCCTCTCCCGGCCCTTAAGGCGTTATTTTTTCAGCGGCGCGTTCCAGGCGTCCGGCGTGGCTTTCGACCAGGAGCCATAAGCGGCATTAGGCAGCACAATCCAGTCATTACCGAAGCGTTCCGCGCTGGCTTCAACCAGCTCTCGCTGCTGCTCGCTCGGCTTTTTGTTTTTAAACTGCACGGCGAAATCCGCCAGGCTGTCACCAAACAGCATCACGATCTGCTGCTTTTTGAGGATGCTCTGGCGACGCTCTTCCTTGCTGACCGTGTCCAGAAGCACGCTTTCATCGGATACCTGCGGAAGCCCCAGGGCTTTTAACGTCCTGAGCGTGTCGGCTTTATTTTCCTGCATGCGGTCCGAGACGTAATAGATACGGACCTTGCTTTGATTAACGTGGTCAAGAAACCCTTTCGCACCCGGAATTAAGCCGGGCTTTCCCTGTTTTTCCCAGTCGCTCCAGGTATCCCATTTGGTATAGTCGTGACACTGCGCCATGTCGCGCACCAGCAGAGGGGTGTTATCCAGCACCGTTTCATCCAGGTCCATCACCACGGCGTAATTTTCAGGATTTTTCAGATCCTTTAACTTCTCGTTGAAACGCCCGGTGGCAAACCGATACGTCTGCAGCTGAAGGGCCATAATCTCTGCCGATTTCTGCTGATAGCGCAGCGCCATTTCGTACGCTTTAGGCTCACATAACTCGCGCTCGGCGGCCATCGCCGCTGCCGTTGCACTCAATACGGGTAATGCCAGCAGTAATGCCTTAGCCATTGAATTCACACTTCTTTCCTCAACACCGTGGTTAAAATCCCGAAAGCGTAATGACGTTCAATGACAGAAATATGAAGGCTGCGTCGCTACACCAGCATGTAATACCAGAACAGGGCGACCTCGTCTTTTTCCGGTAAGGCATTGTAGAGATAACGATCGTACCCGCCCAGGGTAAACCCGTAGTGACGGTAAAACAGACAGGCTGAGACGTTCACATTTTGTGTTTCAAGCCGTAATCCCGGCGCGTTTACGCTCCGGGCCCAGACGTGTGCGGCGGCCATCAGCTTTTGTGCGGCGCCGGTTCGGCGTTTCGTGCGCTCCACGGCGATGTAATCCACCGAAATAAACTTATTCCAGCCGATTGACGCGGTAATAAATCCCGCTATTTCACCGTCATCCGTTTCAGCGACAAGAAAGATGGCGTCCGGATTAACGCAGTGGTTTTCAAGGGTTTGGATGTCGAGCTCGTAGGTTTTTATCCACGGCTCGGCAACGGTTTCAATATGCAAATCACCGTGGATAAAAGGCTCTCTGGCGATGCGGCTAATGGTGAACGAAAAGTCACAGCATTCAAGGCGTGGGAGATCGGTATTTAATCCTTTTCGAATCTGCATAGTATTCCCGGTAGTGAGTTATTTCATAAAGAATAGACGAAGCGGTTAAATCCGCTGAGCTAACGGACTTTTAATCCTGGACTAAGCTTGTACTTCGTTCCGCGTAAAATGTGGGTCATTCGAGGACAATGAATGGAATTCAGGACATTTCAAAAGCAGTGGGGTGCTGAGTTTATTTCCGATGACGTGGTACGTTTTCGCGTCTGGGCAGAAGGACAGAAAGAACTTACGCTACGTCTGGCCGCCGCCGACGTGCCGATGACGGCGGTGGGGCACGGCTGGTTCCAGGCAGACGTTTCTGGCGTCACGCACGGTGCAGAATATCAGTTTGTCCTGCAGGACGGCACGGCGGTACCCGACCCGGCGTCGCGCGCGCAAAAGGGCGACGTGAACGGCCCCTCTGTCGTTATCGATCCCCGACGCTATCAGCCGGTCAACCGGGACTGGGCAGGACGGCCGTGGGAAGAGACGGTTATCTACGAGCTGCATATCGGCACCTTTACCCCGGAGGGCACCTTCCGGGCGGCCATCGACAAGCTGCCCTATCTGGCGGAGCTCGGCATCACCCAGCTTGAAGTCATGCCCGTCTCCCAGTTTGGCGGATCCCGCGGCTGGGGCTACGACGGCGTGCTGCTGTATGCCCCGCACGCGGCCTACGGCACGCCGGAGGATTTCCACGCGTTTATCGACGCCGCGCACGGGCTGGGGCTTTCCGTGGTGCTGGATATCGTGCTCAACCACTTCGGCCCGGAGGGCAACTATCTGCCTCTGCTGTCGCCCGCGTTTTTTGATGCCGAGCGGATGACGCCGTGGGGCAACGGCATCGCCTACGAGCGCGAGCCGGTGAGGCAGTACATTACCGATGCACCGCTCTACTGGCTGACGGAGTACCGTCTGGACGGCCTGCGCTTCGATGCCATCGACCAGATTAAAGACAGCTCCGGGACGCACGTTCTGGAGGAGATTGCCGCGAAGATCCGCGAGGCGATCCCCCACCGTCACGTTCACCTGACCACGGAAGACAGCCGCAACGTCATTTTCCTGCACCCGCGCGACGAACAGGGCAACGCGCCGCTGTTCACCGCCGAGTGGAATGATGACTTCCACAACGCTGCCCACGTGTTTGCCACCGGCGAAACGCACGCCTACTACCAGGATTTTGCGTGTGAGCCGGAGAAAAAGTTCGCCCGCGCGCTGGCGGAAGGGTTTGTCTACCAGGGCGAGATTTCGCTGCAAACCGGGGAATCGCGCGGGGTGGAGTGCCGCACCCAGCCGCCGCAGTTCTTCGTCGATTTCATTCAGAACCACGATCAGACCGGGAATCGCGCCCAGGGGGAGCGGCTTATTACCCTCGCGGGAGCCGATAAAACGCGGGTGCTGCTTGCCGCGCTGCTGCTTTCTCCCCATATCCCGCTGCTGTTTATGGGCGAGGAGTTCGGTGAAACGCATCCGTTCCTGTTCTTCACCGACTTTCACGGCGACCTGGCAAAAGCGGTGCGGGAAGGGCGCGCGAAAGAGTTTACCGGCCACGCCGGGCACGATGAAGCCGTTCCGGACCCGAACGACGTGAACACCTTCGTCCGCTCAAAGCTCGACTGGCATAAGATTGCAACCGACGAAGGGAAAACGTGGCTGCGCTTCACCCGTCACCTGCTGACGCTGCGCCATCGCCATATCGTTCCGCTTCTGCATCAGGGCGGCGCCGTTGAGGGCAAGGCGATCGAGACCGCGCCCGGCATGGTGGCGGTGAGCTGGCGCTTCCCCTCCGGGACGCTCTCTCTGGCGCTCAATATCGGCCCTAAGCCTGTCGACTTGCCCGCGCTCGCAGGGGAGACGCGCTTCGCCTGGCCGGAGGTAAAGGACGTTTTGCCGCCGAACAGTATTGTCGTTCGCTTTGCTGATGGAGACGCATCGTTATGATCCCTTCCGCCACGTACCGTATTCAGTTCCGCAACGGCATGACGTTTGACCGCGTCGTCGGGCTGGTGCCGTATCTGAAAGACCTCGGCATCAGCCATCTCTACGCCTCGCCCGTCTTTACCGCCACAGCGGGTTCCACCCACGGCTATGACGTGACCAACCCGAATGAAATTGACCCCGCGATTGGCGGTCGGGAAGGGTTTGACCGCATGGCCGCGGCGCTCAGGCAGGCCGGCATGGGGCTGATTCTGGATATTGTCCCGAACCATATGTCCACCTCGCTGGAAAACGCCTGGTGGCGGGACGTGATTGAATACGGCCAGCAGAGCCGCTATTTCCGCTATTTCGATATCGACGCGTCGCGCCCGCTTACGCTACCGTTTCTCGGCGACACCTTTGAGGCGGAGCTGGAGAAGGGGGCCATTACGTTAAAGCGTGACGCTGTCACGAATAAGGCCTCTCTGGTCTATTACGACACGACGTACCCGCTCAACCCGGGCACGTACAGCGACGATAAAAGCATCGCCGAACTGCATGAGGCGCAAAGCTGGCGTCTGTTGTCCTGGCGGGAAGCGCCGAAGCAGCTCTCGTGGCGGCGCTTCTTTGAGATCACCGGTCTGGTGGGCGTTCGGGTTGAAGACGAGGCGGTCTTCGACGATACGCACCGGCTCATTCTTGAGCTGGTTCACGCGGGCGTGGTGGACGGCCTGCGCATTGACCATATTGATGGCCTGGCCGATCCGCTGGGTTATTTGCAGAAGCTGCGGCAGGCAGCCGGACCCGACTGTTACATTACGGTCGAGAAAATTCTCGCGAAGGGAGAGCAGCTCCCCACCGACTGGCCGGTTTCCGGCACCACCGGGTACGAGTTTATTGCCTCGCTGGCGGAGGTGCTGGTCGACGACGATAACCTCTCGCGCCTGGAGACAATCCACGACGAGACGCTGGGCGTCACGGTCGACCGCCACGCGGAACTGCGCGATGCCAAGGGCCTGATGACCGATCGTAATTTTGAGGGCGAGTTCACCACGCTGCTAAACCTTGCGGACGATCTGGCCCAACGCAATGACGTTGCGCTGCCGCGCGAGAATATCCGCCACGCGCTTCGCGAGCTGCTTATTGCGTTTCCGGTGTACCGCACCTACGGCACTCGCGAGGGGTTAACCCCGCCGGACGTGGCGCTGCTCAGCCGCGTGGTCGCCGGGGTAAATACGTCCGAAGCGGCCCTGAGCCTGATTGTGCGCATTCTTACCGGCGATCTGCCGGAAGATTGCCGCGACTGCGCCGCGCTTTTCAGGACCCGCTTCCAGCAGCTGACCGGGCCGCTGATGGCGAAATCGGTGGAAGATACGCTGTTTTTCCGCCTGAACCTTGAGCTTGCGCTCAATGAAGTGGGCGCTGACCCGACGCCGCGCGCGTTCTCGTTATCCCGCTTTCACCAGGAGATGCGCATTCGTCTCGCCCGTCAGCCCGACGCGCTGCTGGGCACCTCCACGCACGATACCAAGCGCGGAGAAGACGCCCGGGCGCGGCTCTACACCCTGACGGAGGCGCCGGAACGCTGGGGAGAAAACCTCGCCCGCTGGCGGCAGATGAACCAGACCCAGGTGCGTTTTCTCAACGACGGCACCGCGCCGAACGCCGCCGATACCTGGATGATCTATCAGGCGCTGGCGGGCGTCTGGCCCGCCACGCTGTCGCCGGACGATGCCGAAGGGCTTGCATCGCTGGAGACGCGTTTCATCGGCTTCCTTGAGAAAGCGCTTCGCGAGGCGAAGCAGCGCACCGACTGGATCGACAGCAACGAGAGCTATGAGAGCGTGGTGCTGAGCTACGCGCGGCACCTGCTGTCCCCGGACAACAGCCTGTTTCTGCACGATTTTAGCGAGGCGATGCAGCTCTTTATCCGCGCCGGGCTGGTGAACAGCCTCAGCCAGACGCTGATCAAGCTGACGGCGCCCGGCGTGCCGGACATCTATCAGGGCAGCGAGGCGCTCAACTTTAGCCTCGTCGACCCGGATAACCGACGGGAGCCGGACTTCAACGCGCTGGTGCAAAAGCTCAGCGCGGCGGATGCCACGGTGTTTGAACACCCGGCGTGCTGGCGAGACGGCAGGGTTAAGCAGTTTGTCACCGCAACGCTGTTACGGCTTCGACCACATTACGACGCGCTTTTCCGCTACGGCGACTGGCTGCCGCTCAAGGTTTCCGGCGAGCGCGAGGAAAACCTGATTGTCTATGCGCGGGTTAAGGACGACGAGGCGCTGATCGTTGCCGTGCCGCGTCTGGTTTTTGGCGTCACCGATAATCATCAGCTGTGGGTCAATACCACGGTAGCGATACCCGACGAACTGGCCGGGAAGCGCTACCGGGATCTGTTCAGCGGTGAAAGCCGCATTCTGCAAGAGACGCTGGATTTAACGTCAGAAAAGGGATGTGTACTGGTTCTGCTTACCTGCGAATAATCGTGGAGAACGAAAATGGCAAAGGATACAACGTTTGAAATTCGGGCCGGTCATGGCCAGCAGCTGGGTGCGAATTATGACGGGAAGGGGGTCAACTTCGCGCTGTTCTCCGCGCACGCTGAGCGGGTGGAGCTCTGTCTGTTTGACCCGTCCGGGAAAACCGAAATCGCCCGGCTGGAGCTGCCGGAGTGTACCCATGAGGTCTGGCACGGCTATGTGCCTGACCTGAAGCCCGGCGCGCTGTACGGCTATCGCGTCTACGGCCCTTACGATCCGGAAAACGGCCATCGCTTCAACCCGCATAAGCTGCTTATCGATCCGTATGCCCGTGAACTGGTGGGCGATATCGACTGGAACGACGCCCATTTCGGCTATGAGCTGGGGCATGACGAGCTGGATTTGAGCTTTGATACGCGGGACAGCGCGCCGTTCACGCCGAAATGCAAGGTTATCGACCCGAACGCCTTCGACTGGCAGGACAACAACCGGCCAAACGTGCCCTGGCCGCATACCGTCGTCTATGAGAGCCACGTGAAGGGCTTTACCCAGATGAACCCGGCCATCCCGCCCGAGCTGCGCGGGACGTTCGAGGGGATGGGACATAAAGCCTCGGTCGACTACATCAAGAGTCTGGGCATTACCTCGGTGGAGCTGCTGCCCGTTCACTGGTTCCCGGACGACCAGCATCTGCTCGACCGTGGACTGAAAAATTTCTGGGGCTATAACACGCTCGGCTTTTTTGCCCCGGCGTCGCGCTACTACGGCCCGGCGGGGATCCAGGGCTTTCGCGACATGGTGCGCGCGTATCATGACGCGGGCATCGAGGTGATTCTGGACGTGGTCTACAACCACACGGCGGAAGGTAACGAGCTGGGGCCAACGCTCTCGTTCAAGGGCATTGATAACTACAGCTACTACCGCACGCTGCCGGACCAGCACCGGTATTACATTAACGACACCGGGACGGGGAACACGGTGAATACCTCGCACCCGCGCGTGCTGCAGATGGTGATGGACTCCCTGCGCTACTGGGCCGAATCCATGCACATTGACGGTTTTCGTTTCGACCTGGGGACGATACTGGGCCGCGAGCCCGAGGGGTTCGATCCGCGCGGGGGCTTTTTCGACGCCGTTACCCAGGATCCGGTTCTCTCTAAACTCAAGCTGATCGGCGAGCCCTGGGATATTGGCCCCGGCGGCTATCAGGTCGGCGGCTTCCCGCCGGGCTGGGGCGAGTGGAACGATAAATACCGCGACACCGTGCGCGAATACTGGAAGGGGGATAACGTCTCCACCGACTTTGCCGCGCGTCTTCTCGGCTCCGGGGATCTGTACGACCTGCGCGGACGTCGCCCGTGGGCCAGCGTCAACTTTATCACCGCCCACGACGGCTTTACGCTGAATGACCTGGTGTCGTACAACGAGAAGCACAACGCCGACAACGGCGAGGACAATAACGACGGGCATAACGATAACCGGTCGTACAACTATGGCGAAGAAGGGCCGACGGAGAACCCGGACATTATCGCCACCCGCGAACGGCAGAAGCGTAATTTCCTGACCACGCTGCTGTTCTCCCACGGTACCCCGATGCTGCTGGCGGGGGACGAGTTTGGCCGCACGCAGAAGGGCAACAACAACGGCTACTGTCAGGACAGCGAAATATCATGGATCGACTGGAACGGGCTGTCCGAAAACGACGCTGCGCTGCGCGAGTTTACCCGCCGGCTCATTGCGCTTCGCGCGCAGCAGCCATTATTGCGCCGTGAAAGCTGGCGCGACGGGCTGGAGATCCGCTGGTTTAACGCCGGAGGCGGCCCGCAGCAGGCCGAGCAGTGGGATGAAGGCTCGACGCTCGGGGTCTCCATCAGCAGGCCGGATCTCAGGCAGGAGGACGGCATCTGGCACGACGTGCTGATGCTGTTCAACCCGTTTGAAGGCACCGTGCCGTTCCAGATCCCGCAGTTTGGCGAAGGGGGATGGGTGCTGGAGCTGTCTACGGCGGATGACGCTGCCGCCGGAACAGCGATCGTCGACGCCGTAGAGTACGAACTGGCCGGACGCAGTATAACCCTGTTCAGACGTCCGTAGTTCAGAGTGATGCCGCCGCCCGGGCGGCGGTGTCATACAGGGAAGAGATCGCGCGTAACAGCTGCGCGGTTTCGCCGATCGATTTCCCGGAAATGCCGCTCTCCGCGTGAATGGCGATAAGACACGCCTCCCGCACGTCCCGGTACTTCATGCACAGCGCTTTCCCTTCCTCCGTGGTGGAGAAAAAGAGCTCTTTCCCCGCTTTCTCGCTCGTTACGTAGCCCGCTTTGACCAGCTTTTTCAGGGCATAGGTCACCACGTGGGTATCTTCCACGTTAAGCACGAAACAGATGTCGGCCAGCTTTTTCTTGCGGTCGCGGTGGTTCACGTGATGCAGCAGCGAGACGTCAAAGGCGCCCATATCCGGTTCGCCGGCGGCGGTCATGCAGCGCACCATCCACTTGTTAAAGGCGTTGCCGGTCATGATCAGCGCGTACTCCAGCTCTGACAGTTCCGCGCAGCGCTCCGACACCAGGTGGCGGGAAGAGACGATCCGGCCATCGTTGATATCGTCGCGATCGGGTGAAGCACTCTTTTTCGAGGTCATAACGTTCCTTAGCCAGAAATGTAAACTCGTCGATAAAATAAGAACATTTTATTGATAATTTGTTTACATGTTTTTGAGGTTCAGATATAGCTTTTTAGCGCAGGTTTTGTGAAGCCTGACGAAAAACACAACATCGCTCGCCGCAAATTAAAAAAATAGCCGTCGGCGCGCAACGCTCACTTTCGATAGGGTAAACGTTATGGACGGTACTACGCTGTTGCCGCTGATCGGGATACCGATCGTGGTCATTGGTTTTGCACTGCGCTTCAACCCGCTGCTGGTCGTCGTGGTGGCGGGGCTGGCGACGGGCCTGCTGGTCGGGATGGATTTCGGGATGCTGCTGGAGACCTTTGGCGAGAAGTTCGTCAATAGCCGATCGCTGGCGACCTTCATCCTGATCCTGCCGGTGATTGGTCTGCTGGAATATTACGGCCTTAAAGAGCGCGCCCAGGCCTGGGTGGCGAAGATCGCCAGCGCCACTTCGGCGCGTATCCTGATGCTCTACTTCGTGGCGCGTGAGGGCACCGCCGCGCTGGGGCTGATGTCGCTGGGCGGCCATGCCCAGACGGTGCGCCCGCTGCTGGCCCCGATGGCCGAAGGGGCGGCGCTGAACGAGTACGGCGAGCTGCCGCAGCACATCCGCGACAAAATCAAGGCCCATGCCGCGGCGTGCGATAACATCGCGGTCTTCTTTGGGGAAGATATCTTTATCGCCTTCGGTGCGGTGCTGCTGATTGACGCGTTTCTGAAGGAAAACGGGATCGAAGGGATCGAGCCGCTGCACATCGGCCTGTGGGCCATTCCCACCGCCATTGCGGCATTGATTATTCATATGACGCGCCTGCTGCGCCTGGATGCCAGCATCCGCCGCGACGTTATGGCCTGGCGTGCAGAGCAGGGTACGCAGGAGGCCGCGCAATGATGACGCTTATCACCATTAACCGCGTGTATTACCTGATCGGCTTTGTCGTGATGCTGCTGGTGGTTATGACCCTGCGCGACCGCGCCAATCCGAAGCGTTTTACCACTGCGCTGTTCTGGTTCTTATTCGGCGGGATCTTCCTGTTCGGTGACCTGATGGTGCAGGAGCTGGGTAAATCCCTGGCGTACCGAATCATCGGCGGGTGCGTCATCGCAATCGCGCTGCTGGCGGGTTTTGGCCTGGTGGGGAAAGGGCACTATAAAATGGCCTCCGACGAGGAGCGCGTTGCCTCATCGAACCGGCTTAAAAACTGGCTGTTCCTTCCTGCGCTGATGATCCCGGTGGTGACGGTGATCGGGACGCTGTTCCTGAAGGGCGTGTCGATTGGCGGCGTTTATCTTCTCGACCAGAAACAGCTCACCCTGGCGGCGCTGTGCGTGGCCTGCGTCGCGGCGATCCTCACCGGCTGGTGGCTGACCAAAGGCACGCCGCTGCACGCCATTCGCCAGTCTCGTCGTCTTGTCGATACCATCGGCTGGGCGGTGATCCTGCCGCAGATGCTGGCCATGCTCGGCGGCGTGTTCGTGGCGGCCAATACCGGTGATTCGGTGCAGAAGGTGGTGAGCCTGTTTGTGAACCCGGACAGCCGCTTTATGCTGGTGGTGATTTACTGCGTGGGGATGGCGCTGTTTACCATGATCATGGGTAACGCCTTTGCAGCCTTCCCGGTGCTGAGCGCGGGGATCGCCTTGCCGTTTCTGATCAACGTGCATCACGGCAACCCGGCGCCGCTGCTGGCGATCGGCATGTACGCGGGATACTGCGGCACGCTGATGACGCCGATGGCCGCGAACTTTAACATCGTTCCCGCGGCGCTGCTGGAGCTGAAGGATAAATATCAGGTTATCAAGATCCAGATCCCGACCGCGTTAACCCTGCTGGTGGTGAACGTGTTCCTCATGTATTTCCTCGTGTTTCGCTAAGGAGCTGTTATGGAATTGACGCAACATCAGGCTGACGCGTTTGCCCGCATGCCTTTAACCTACTTGCGCCAGGAATACCCGAACCACATCATGCACCTGCTGAATGATGATGGTGACGTTCTGCCGCCTCGCGAGCTGCACCCGATTTTCTACGGCTGTTTCGACTGGCACTCGGCGGTGCACGGCTACTGGCTGCTGCTGCGCTGCGTGCGCCTCTATCCTGAGCTACCGTGTCGGAATGACATCGTTGCGCTTTTCGACGAGCATCTGACGGAGCAGAACGTGGCGAAGGAGCTGGCCTATTTCACCGCGCCGTTCCGCGCCTCGTTCGAGCGGCCGTATGGCTACGGCTGGCTGCTGGCGCTGGCCCAGGAGCTGAAACAGTCGTCGCTGCCGCAGGCCGCAGGCTGGTACCAGACGCTGGAGCCGCTAACCCAGGATATCCGCAACCGGCTGGTGGACTACCTCAACAAGCTTACCTATCCGATCCGCGTCGGGACGCACTACAACACCGCGTTTGCCCTGGCGCTGGGGCTGGACTACGCCCGTGCCGTAGAAGATAGCGCGCTTGAGCAGGCGATTGTGACGGCGGCGGAGCGGTTTTATCTCGCCGACACGCGCTATCCGGCCCACTACGAGCCGGGTGGCGATGAGTACATTTCCGGCGCACTGACGGAAGCGCTGCTGATGAGCAAGGTCGCAGAGAATTTCCCTGCCTGGTTTGACGCGTTTCTGCCGGATGTCGGCTCCACTGCGGCGCTGATGAACCCGGCGGAAGTGAGCGACCGTACCGACCCGAAAATCGCCCATCTCGACGGGTTAAACCTCAGCCGCGCCTGGTGCATGAAGCATATTGCCAGGGCGCTTCCGGCAAATCATCCGGCGCAGCAGGCGCTGGGTGATGCCGTGGCGAAGCACCTGAAGGCAAGCATTGAGCACGTGGTGGGCAGCCACTACAGCGGCGGGCACTGGCTGGCGAGCTTTGCGCTGCTGGCGCTGGAGTAAATAAACGTGCAGCGCCGCGAGGCGCTGCAACAGTTTACGCAGATGCCCGAACCGCCGGGCGCAGCCTGCTCAGGCTAAACAACACCGATCCCGTCGAGGCGATAACGGCGATCCACAGCGCCAGATGCACGGCCCGGTCATGGTCTGATTCCGTCGTCGCAAGCAGCACGCCCACGACGGCGGCACCGAGACACTGGCCGAACGTCCTGACGATAGACAACACGCCGGAGGCATAGCTGGCATATTCCCGCGCCACGTTAGCGAGCATCTCCCGGTTATTGGGGCTTTGGAAGCAGCCAAACCCAATCCCGCATACCAGACTGCGCAGGCAGATATTCCATGCGGACGGATTTTCCGGCAACGTCGCCAGCAGAACCAGTCCACCGACAAAAATCATCAGCCCGATTGTCGAGATCAGCGGCCCGGAAAGGGTATCCGCCCAGCGCCCCGCGTGCGGCGCGATCAGCACGATGCCAATTGGCCACGGGGTGAACAGCAGCGCCGAAACCACCGGGCTGTAGCCATAGACGCTCTGAAACAGGAACGGCAGCGCGACAAAGGTGATGCCCTGGCTGACAAACGAGGCCAGCGAGGTCAGCGCGGCGAGGGTGAAGCGCCCGTTTCTGAACATTACGGGCGGCAGTATGGGACTGTGCGCGCGCCGAATCCGCCAGACGAAGGCGATAGCGCTGACCAGCGCGAGAAGCCCCCAGCCAGTGGCCGCCGGGTCGATGCCTTGCGTTATGTGCTGAAGGCTGTCGGCCAGCATGATTGCAGAACCTAACAGCACGGCGGAGAGCGCGGCGCCCGGCGCATCAAAGGGGGAGCGGTCAACGTCCGACTGGCGCGGCAACGCCCGCCATGCCAGCAGCAGGGCGATGCTGCCCGGCACAAGGTTAATGGCGAACAGCCACTGCCAGCTCAGCGCGTCCAGTATCGTTCCCCCCAGCACGGGAGCAATCGCCGTGCTGGAGGCGATAAGCAGGGCGTGCAGCCCAAGAATACGCCCAAGCAGGCGACCGGGAAAAACGGAACGCAGGATCGCCGGGGCGATACTCAGGGTAGCCGCGCCGCCGATGCCTTGTAATATACGCATGCCAATCAGCATTTCTGGCGTGGTCGCCAGCGCGCAGCCGAGCGAGGTGAGCGTAAAGGTGGCAAGCCCGGCAAGAAACACCGGTCGATATCCCACGCGCGCCGCCAGCGCCGCGAAGATGGCCAGCGTCATTGCCGCAGAGAGCAGATAGCCGTTGGCAAACCACACCGCAACATTCGCGGGGACCTGCATCGCCCTCGCCATGGAGGGCAGCGCGATGTTGATCATAGTGCCGTCAAAGACGCCCATCAGCGTGGTGGTCATGACGGCGACCATCACCCTTGCACGTTCATGACCGGGTAAGCCTTCATCGCCGGGCTGGTTTGAAAAGAGCGTCATCGTTGTTACTCCCGATAAGAATAGTGATGACGAAACTATAATCATGGGGTATACAGGGCGGAAGACGCAGCGTTTGCACTTTATCGTTGCATGTAACGCCTTATCTGAGGAGCCATCGTGTCCGATCCTGACTTTAACCTTCTGGTTGCGCTCGACGTTCTGCTGGCCGAAGCCAGCGTGGCGGGCGCGGCGCGACGCTTAAACCTGAGCACCTCCGCCATGAGCCGCACCCTGAGCAGGCTGCGGGAGGTGACCGGCGATCCTATCCTGGTGCGGGCCGGTCGGCAGATGGTGCTGACCCCCTGGGCCGAAGCCACCCGGGACCGGGCCAGAAGCGCAGTGCATGAGGCGAGGGCGGTGCTGCAGCCCTCCACGGAAACGCTGAATGTTGAGCGTATGGAGCGCCTGTTCACCATCAGAGCCAACGATGGCTTTGTAGTGGCGTTTGGGCCACTGCTCATTGCCGCCGTGGCGGCGGTGGCGCCCGACGTCTGCATTCGCTTTTCGCCGAAACCGGAGAAAACGTCGCGCTATTTGCGTGAGGGGCTGGTTGACCTGGAGATCGGCGTGCAGAGCAATATGGGGCCTGAAATTCGTCTGCAACGGCTGTTTCAGGATCGGTTTGTGGGCGCGGTGCGCCAGGGGCATCCGCTGGCCTCGCTGCCGTCAGTCAGCCTTGAGGACTATGTCGCCTGGGGGCACGTGGTGGCCTCGCCCGACGGCTCGTTACACGGGTTTGTCGATGAGGCGCTGGCGGAACGCGGGATGAAGCGCAAAATCGCCAGCGTGGTGCCAGGGTTCCCGACGGCGCTATCGGTGGCGCTGGTCTCCGATCTCGTTGCCATGGTGCCGGCGCTCTACCTGCTCAATCAGCCGATGACCGAGCGCGTGCACGTCTTTGAACTGCCGTTTAAAACCCGGAGCATTACGGTGTCACAGATGTGGCACCCGCGCATGGAAAGGGACCCGGCGCATCGCTGGCTCAGGGAAAAGGTGCTGGAGGTGTGCCGCGCTGTCCGCTGACGGCTCAGGTCACTTTTTTCGGCACGGAGAGAATGAAGCGCGTCGATACCGCATCTGATTCCACGCGAACTTTTCCGTGATGCGCAGCGACGATGGACTTCACGATGGCAAGCCCAATCCCGCTTCCTTCGCCTTTGCGCTGCCTGGAAGGATCCACCCGATAAAAACGGTCAAACAGCCTCGGCAGATGCTCTTGCGGGATCGGCGTGCCGGGGTTTTCAACCACCAGTTCAACATCGTTCTCCTGTTCACTGAGCGAGACGGTCACCGCGTTTCCTTCCGGCGTATAGCGCAGGGCATTGGAGAGCAGATTGTTAATCGCTCTTCTGAACATCTGCGGGTCGCCCTCCGTCAGGCAGGGCTGCCCGTTAACGTTCAGCGTGATGTTACGTTCTTCCGCCCAGGCTTCGAAGAAATCGAACACTTTCACGACCTCGGCACGCAAATCAAACATCACCCGGTCCGGGATCAGCTGATTATTATCCGCCTGCGCCAGAAACAGCATGTCGCTGACCATCCGGGTCATCCGGTTGTACTCTTCAAGGCTGGAGTACAGGACATCCTCCAGCTCCTTCGGCGAGCGGTTCTGGCTCAACGCGATTTCGGTTTGCGTCACCAGGTTGGTGATGGGGGTTCTGATTTCGTGCGCGATGTCGGCGGAAAAATTCGCCTGCCGGGTAAAGACGTCTTCAATCTTTTCGATCATATGGTTGAAGGAGATAACCAGCTGCTCCAGCTCAACGGGCACGCGGGAGGGTTCCAGCCGCGCGTCCAGATTCTCCGAGGTGATATTTTTAATGGCGTTGCTGACGTTACGCAGGGGCAGGTGACCCTGGCGCACCGCGATGCGAATAATGAGAATAATCAGCAGGCTGATTACCGCGGCAATGGCAAAAAGATTCTTCTTCAGCGCGTCCAGGTAGTGCAGATGAAAATTAATGGAAAGCCCGATCAGCATAACGTAGTTCTGCGCTTCGCCCTGCAGCGTCGCCGTGCCCGAAGAGGCGATAATCCGGTACGTTTCCATTTTCATGTCGTGCCCGGCGTGCATGGGGGCGGCAGGGTCTTCAACCGTCCAGAGAAACACATCCTGCGCGCGACGGTGTGCGCTAAAGTCTGCCGCGTTCATTGCAGGGCGTAACGCCGCCCCTTGCGCCGAGCTGAACAGGGTCTTTCCCTGCGGATCCAGAAGCAGGACGGCCACGTTGCGGTAGCTGGTAATCGACTCTTTAAGCTTGCTGATTTTCTTTTGGTCGGGATCGGCCGGGGACTGCAGGATGCGGTGCATCGCGGTGCTAATCTGCTGCAGGTCACTGATGTCCTGCTCGGCGAAATGCTTTTCAACGGAGTGCAGCATAAACCACGTAAAGGCGAAAAAGGCCAGGATCGTGGAAAGACTGATAAAAAAGGTCAGCCGCAGGGCAAGCGAAAAAGGCCGTCTGAAGGGCTTAGCGCGCATCCGGCGCCTCCAGCATATAGCCTACGCCGCGCACCGTCTGGATCAGCTTCGGTTCATAATCGTTATCAACTTTCGCCCGCAGCCGCTTAACCGCCACGTCAATCGCGTTCGTGTCGCTGTCAAAATTCATGTCCCACACCTGAGAGGCAATCAGGGAACGGGGCAGCACCTCTCCCTGGTGGCGCAGGAAAAACTCCAGCAGGCTGAACTCTTTGCTGGTGAGTAAAATGCGGTTTCCGGCCCGGCTCACCTTTCGCGACACGAGGTCAACCGTCAGGTCAGCCGCATGAAGCTGGCTTTCCGCGATCACCGTATTCCCGCGTCTTAGCAGCGTCCTTACCCTGGCGAGCAGCTCAGCAAAGGCGAAAGGCTTAATCAGATAATCATCCGCGCCCAGCTCAAGCCCTTTTACCCTGTGTTCAATCGTGCCGAGCGCCGTGAGTAACAGTATCGGCATCCCTTTTCCGGCCGAGCGGAGCATGCGGACAATATCCCAGCCGTTCACATCGGGCAGCATGATATCCAGGATCAGCAGATCGTATTCAGCGGTCATGGCGAGATGGTATCCGTTCAGGCCATTGTCAGCGTGGTCCACCACAAACCCCGCTTCAGTCAGCCCTTTGCTGAGGTACTCACCGGTTTTCATTTCGTCTTCAACGATCAGTATTTTCATCGTGCTCCCCCTGACTGGCTGCTGATGACATTCTAGTGAGCGTACCGCCGTTAACAATGACTTACGTTAAAAATGACAACATTGTCATTATCCTGTCACCCGTCAAACAGGATGCCTTCCGTAGAGTAGCCCTCGTCAAACTCTGGACGAGAAGCGTTATGTTCCTGTTAAAACGACTAAGCATCAGTACGGTATTCATCCTGGCAGGCTGCGTTTCGCTGGCGCCTGAATACCAGCGGCCCGCGTCACCGGTACCCCAGCAGTTTTCCCTCTCGCGTAACGGCCTGACGCCAGCGATGCCGGGGTATCAGGACACCGGCTGGCGACGCTTTTTTGTCGACCCGCAGGTTGCCGGGCTGATTGCGGAAGCCCTGAAGAACAACCGCGATATAAAAATGGCCGCCCTGAAGGTCGAAGAAGCCCGGGCGCAGTTCAACGTGACGGACGCGGACCGTTATCCTCAGCTGAATGCAAATTCGGGTATCACCTACAGCGGTGGGCTGAAAGGTGATAAACCCACCTCACAGCAGTACGAGGCGGGGCTTGCGCTTAGCTACGATCTCGACTTTTTCGGCAGGCTGAAAAACATGAGCGAGGCCGACCGACAGCGCTATTTCGCCAGCGAGGAAGCCCGCCGCGCCGTGCATATCCTGCTCGTCTCTAACGTGTCGCAGGGCTATTTCAACCAGCAGCTGGCGTATAAACAGCTGCGCATTGCGCGGGAGACGTTGAAAAATTACCAGCAGTCCTATGCGTTCGTTGAGCAGCAGCTGGTGACGGGAAGCACGAACGTCCTGGCGCTGGAACAGGCCCGGGGACAGATCGAAAGCACGCAGGCAGAGATTGCCAAAAGAGAGGGGGAGCTGGAGCAGGCCAATAATGCATTGCAGCTGGTCCTCGGCACGTATCGCGCGCTGCCGGGCGACAGCGGTATGAACGGCGGCGACGTTGCGCCGGTGAAACTGCCTCCCCATCTTTCATCAGCGATACTGCTGCAGCGCCCGGATATTATGGAGGCGGAGTATCAGCTTAAGGCGGCCGATGCGGATATCGGCGCGGCGCGAGCTGCCTTTTTCCCGTCCATTTCGCTGACCAGCGGGGTTTCAACGGGCAGTACGGAATTGTCCAGCCTGTTCACCGCGGGCAGCGGAATGTGGAATTTTATTCCTAAAATTGAACTTCCCATTTTTAATGCGGGCAGGAATAAGGCCAACCTGAAGCTGGCCGAAATTCGCCAGCAGCAGTCGGTTGTTAATTACGAACAAAAAATCCAGACCGCCTTTAAACAGGTTGCCGACGCGCTCGCGCTGCGGGACAGCATTACCCAGCAAATTGAAGCGCAGCAGCGTTATCTTGCTTCGCTACAAATCACGCTGCAGCGTGCCAGAGGGTTATATTCCAGCGGTGCGGTCAGCTATATCGAGGTACTCGACGCGGAACGTTCTCTTTTCTCCACGCAGCAAATCATTCTCGACCTTATTTACGCCCGACAGGTGAATGAAATAAATCTCTTCACCGCGCTGGGCGGTGGTTGGGTCGAATAACTTAATCAAAGAGGAAAATAAAAATGCGTAATTCACTTAAGGCCGTTGTATTCGGTGCGATCTCCGTTGTGTTTTCTGCCAGCCTCCAGGCGGAGGTGCATCAGCACGACGCAATGAACGCCGCCAGCGACGCGGCTTCCGAGCAGATTATCCACGGTAAGGGCGTTGTGAAAGCGGTTGATCTTACGAATAAAAAAATCACCATTTCTCATGACGCTATTCCGGCCATTGGCTGGCCCGCGATGACCATGCGGTTCACCTTTACCGACGCTGACGAGAGTATTAACGCACTGAAGCCCGGCAGCCAGGTTGATTTTTCATTTGTTCAGCAGGGCAATATCTCTTTACTCAAAAGCATTAAATAGCGAGATACGGCATGGCCTCATTAAAAATAAAATATGCTGCCATGATAGTCAGCAGCCTTATTGCGGGAGGGCTGATATCGTTGACGGCATGGCAGGCGCTTCATTCATCTGAAAAAACGGCAAATAACGCGTCGGAAAGAGAGGTGCTTTTCTGGTATGACCCGATGAAACCCGACGTTAAATTCGATAAGCCCGGTAAATCGCCGTTTATGGATATGGATCTGGTGCCGAAATATGCGGATGAAAACGAGGATAACACCAGTGCCGGTATACGTATCGATCCGACTCAGGTTCAGAACCTGGGATTAAAAACGCAAAAGGTGACGCGCGGAACGCTGAATTATGCCCAGACGATCCCGGCTAACGTCAGCTATAACGACTATCAGTTTGTTATTGTGCAGGCGCGCGCGGAAGGCTTCGTTGAAAAAGTATACCCATTGACGACCGGCGATCGCGTGAAGAAAGGCACGCCGCTGATTGATATTACTATTCCGGACTGGGTCGAGGCGCAGAGTGAATTTTTGCTGTTATCCGGCACCGGCGGAACGCCGACGCAAATAAAAGGGGTGCTTGAACGGCTGCGGCTGGCGGGTATGCCGGACGAGGATATCCAGAGGCTGCGCGCCAGCCGTACTATCCAGACCCGGTTTACCATCAGGGCGCCCATCGACGGGGTCATTACGGCCTTTGACCTGCGTACCGGCATGAATATTTCCAAAGATAAGGTGGTAGCGCAAATACAGGGGATGGATCCGGTATGGATCGGCGCGGCGGTACCTGAATCCATCGCTTATCTGCTGAAAGACACCTCGCAGTTTGCTGTTTCGATACCGGCTTATCCGGATAAAACCTTCCCGGTAGAAAAATGGAACATTCTGCCGAGCGTGGACCAGACCACCCGCACGCTGCAGGTTCGCCTGCAGGTTTCTAACAAGGACGAGCTGCTGAAGCCGGGCATGAACGCGTACCTGAAGCTGAATACGCAAAGTCAGGAGATGCTGCTGATCCCCTCCCAAGCCGTGATCGATACCGGAAAAGAACAGCGCGTCATTACCGTTGATAAAGACGGGCGCTTTGTGCCGAAACCGATACACGTGCTGCATGAATCTCAACAGCAGTCCGGGATTGGTAGCGGACTGGAAGAGGGGGAGTCGGTGGTGGTCAGCGGCCTGTTCCTGATTGACTCGGAGGCCAATATCACCGGCGCGCTGGAGCGCATGCGTCAGGCTGAAACCGCTGACGACGCGCATTCCGGCCATTAAGGAGACGATGATGATTGAATGGATTATCCGGCGATCGGTCGCCAACCGTTTCCTGGTCATGCTGGGGGCGCTTTTTCTTAGCGTCTGGGGGACATGGACCATCATCAACACCCCGGTCGATGCCTTGCCCGATCTGTCTGATGTTCAGGTGATAATTAAAACAAGCTATCCCGGCCAGGCCCCGCAGATTGTTGAAAACCAGGTCACCTATCCGCTTACCACCACCATGCTGTCGGTTCCCGGCGCAAAGACCGTGCGCGGTTTTTCCCAGTTTGGCGATTCGTATGTGTACGTCATTTTTGAAGATGGCACCGATCTCTACTGGGCCCGTTCGCGCGTGCTGGAGTATCTGAACCAGGTTCAGGGCAAACTGCCTGCCGGGGTGAGCTCTGAAATCGGCCCTGATGCCACTGGCGTGGGCTGGATATTTGAGTATGCGCTGGTGGATCGCAGCGGAAAACACGATCTCGCCGAATTGCGTTCATTGCAGGACTGGTTCCTGAAATTTGAGCTGAAAACTATCCCGAACGTGGCCGAGGTCGCGTCGGTGGGCGGCGTGGTTAAGCAGTATCAGATTCAGGTTGATCCGCTAAAGCTGACCCAGTTCGGCATCAGCCTGCCGGAGGTTAAGCAGGCGCTTGAATCGTCGAACCAGGAAGCAGGGGGATCGTCGGTTGAAATGGCGGAAGCGGAGTATATGGTCCGCGCCAGCGGTTATCTGCAGACGCTGGATGATTTCAATAACATTGTCCTGAAAACCGGCGAAAACGGGGTACCGATTTACCTTCGTGATGTTGCCCGCGTACAGACGGGGCCGGAAATGCGGCGCGGTATTGCCGAGCTGAACGGGCAGGGGGAAGTTGCGGGTGGCGTGGTAATTCTGCGTTCGGGCAAAAACGCGCGCGACGTTATTACCGCGGTGAAAGATAAGCTGGCGACCCTCAAGGCCAGCCTGCCGGAAGGCGTTGAGATCGTGACCACCTACGATCGCAGCCAGCTGATCGACCGGGCAATCGACAACCTGAGCTTCAAGTTGCTTGAAGAGTTTGTTGTGGTGGCCATCGTCTGCGCGCTGTTCCTCTGGCACGTCCGCTCCGCGCTGGTGGCGATTGTCTCTCTGCCGCTGGGCCTGTGTATTGCCTTTATCGTCATGCACTTCCAGGGGCTGAACGCCAATATCATGTCGCTGGGCGGGATTGCGATTGCCGTCGGCGCGATGGTGGATGCGGCCATCGTGATGATTGAAAACGCGCACAAACGGCTTGAAGAGTGGGATCATCAGCATCCGGGCGAGCAGATTGATAACGTTACTCGCTGGAAGACGATCACCAACGCCTCCGTGGAAGTGGGGCCAGCGCTGTTTATCAGCCTGCTGATTATTACCTTGTCGTTCATTCCCATCTTCACCCTGGAGGGGCAGGAAGGGCGGCTGTTTGGTCCGCTGGCCTTTACCAAAACGTACTCCATGGCAGGTGCAGCCGCGCTGGCCATCATTGTTATCCCTATTCTGATGGGATTCTGGATCCGGGGTAAAATCCCCGCCGAGACCAGTAACCCACTGAACAGGCTGTTGATTAAAGCCTATCACCCGCTTCTGGTTCGGGTGCTGCACTGGCCCAAAACAACGTTGCTCGTTGCCGTCTTGTCCATCTTCACTGTCATCTGGCCTTTGAGCCAGGTGGGCGGCGAGTTTCTGCCGAAGATCAACGAGGGGGATCTGCTGTATATGCCGTCCACGCTGCCCGGCGTGTCCCCGGCAGAAGCGGCCTCGCTGTTACAGACCACGGACAAATTAATCAAAACCGTGCCTGAGGTGGCGTCAGTGTTTGGTAAGACCGGTAAGGCGGAAACGGCAACGGATTCTGCGCCGCTTGAAATGGTGGAAACCACCATTCAGCTTAAGCCGGAGGATCAATGGCGGCCAGGCATGACGATGGACAAGATCGTTGACGAGCTGGACAAAACCGTTCGTTTGCCCGGCCTGGCTAATCTCTGGGTGCCGCCCATACGTAACCGCATTGATATGCTCTCAACCGGGATCAAAAGCCCGATAGGTATCAAGGTTTCCGGTACCGTTTTGTCTGATATCGACGCGACGGCGCAAAGCATCGAGGCAGTAGCGAAAACCGTGCCGGGCGTGGTGTCAGCCCTGGCTGAACGTCTGGAGGGCGGGCGCTACATTGATATTGATATCAACCGGGAAAAATCCTCCCGCTACGGGATGACGGTGGGTGACGTGCAGCTGTTTGTCTCCTCGGCCATCGGCGGCGCGACGGTGGGGGAAACGGTGGAGGGCGTTGCCCGGTACCCGATAAACATTCGCTATCCTCAGGACTACCGGAACAGCCCGCAGACGCTGAGAGAGATGCCGATTCTGACGCCGATGAAGCAGCAGATTACGCTGGGCGATGTGGCTGATATAAAGGTCGTATCTGGCCCGACCATGCTGAAAACGGAGAATGCGCGTCCTGCCAGCTGGATTTACATCGATGCACGGGGCAGGGATATGGTGTCGGTGGTGAACGACATTAAGGCGGCCATCAGCCAAAACGTGAAGCTGAGGCCGGGTACCAGCGTGTCATTCTCCGGGCAGTTTGAACTGCTGGAGCACGCCAATAAGAAACTGAAGCTGATGGTGCCGATGACGGTGATGATCATCTTCATTCTGCTCTATCTGGCGTTCCGTCGCGTGGATGAGGCGTTGCTGATCCTGATGAGTCTGCCGTTTGCCCTGGTCGGCGGCATCTGGTTCCTGTACTGGCAGGGCTTCCATATGTCTGTTGCAACCGGCACCGGCTTTATCGCCCTGGCCGGGGTGGCGGCAGAGTTCGGGGTCGTCATGCTGATGTATTTGCGGCATGCCATCGAGGCGAATCCGGCGTTGTCGCGTCCAGAAACATTCACCGAAAAGGGGCTGGATGACGCCCTTTATCATGGCGCCGTGCTGCGCGTGCGGCCAAAAGCGATGACCGTGGCGGTGATTATTGCGGGCCTGTTGCCGATACTCTGTGGGACGGGGGCAGGGTCGGAAGTTATGAGCCGGATAGCCGCGCCCATGATAGGCGGGATGATCACGGCGCCGCTGCTGTCGCTGTTTATTATTCCTGCGGCGTATAAGTTAATTTGGTTGCGCAGGCAGAGAAAGGCATAAAAGAATCCCGCCGATAGCGGCGGGTTTGCTTAGCGCGTCTGGCTTATAAGCCTCCGCCAGGCGCGATTATGCAAAGTAAATAACAGCATCTTATAGAAAGCGGTAGAAAGGATACAGCTGCCGCTAAGCCCCAGCATGACGAGACTTACCAGCGCTGCGGCCAGGCTGACCCCCGGAGAAGTGCTACCGCTCAGCGCGGCCAGCAGGTAGGCTGCCGTCAATATCAGGCTTATCATCGCCAGCGTAAGATGTAACCGTACGGCGCGTATGCTGCCTTTGCCAATCATAAACATCATCACGTCGTTCAGGCCAGCGAACAGCAGGGCGACGCGTTCGGCTGGCTGATTGAGTGCTGCCAGTACGCCATACCCCAGCCACAATTGCGGAATCGCGAAACTGACAATCACGCCGAGAGTACTGAGTGCCGCCGGAATGCCCATGGTATGTAGCCCCACAGGCTTGCCCATTTCTTCGGCCAACTGAGCCTTCAGCTGTTGCAGTTGTGTCAGGGTGGAATTGCTTATTCTGGTCGCCACCTCGTTACAGTGTTTCAGGCGACGGGATAAAACTTTAAGCATTAGAACACTCAGCGTTTAGTTAGGTGAAAATGACTGCAACATAGCGCCCGGATTGGACCGTATTTTGAGGATTGCGGATAGTCCCCGTGAGTGAACTACCCACAAATGCCGATGCGTTATTGACCGCAATCATAAGCTCACGATGCAGTGATTTTTGTGATGATTAGGATCTATGCGTTGGGAAAAGGCATTAGAATTGATAAGTATCAATGAGTAGAGTTTCTTACTACCGAGTTGTGGACCTTGCTATTGCTATGGAGAAATATTGCCGTATTTTAGGGTGAAAACACGGCGCAAGACAGCTATCTTTTTGTTTACATTACGTAGTAGAAACTGACAGGCCACATAAGCATGTATAAAGGTCTCTTTCGGTGCGTTTTGGCTTATAAATTGAACTTCACTAGTGAGCCTGTTTGCGTTTCAAACAATCGATGATGTTAAAAAATATATGGTTAAGAGTAACATAGATAGCAATTAATCCGGTTCATCCGTTATTGACCAGAATAAATGGCCTGACTTTCAAAGCAAATTTAAACCGAAATCTAAGGGGAACTTCGTTGGAAGTAGAAATGTGGGATGGTGGCTTACAAGAGCAGGAAGTGTTGGCTATCGAGAAAATAAAGGCTGCTTTTTCAGTCAACGTATCTAAGCCTGATAAGCCTGTCCGTGGCGGTTCAATTAGTGAGCAGCTACAAAGCTATGGTTTTACCGGCAATGGAATGTTCCCCTGGAAAGGTTATGCAGGTTTTCGATTTGTTGAGGCAAAAAAAGAAGGTGAATTCGATTTAGTTATTGTCACACACTGCAACGTGATCATTGTTGAACTTAAAGACTGGAACCATCAGCCTGTAACCGCGCGCGGGGATACTTGGTATAAGGGTGATATGAACATGGGGCGCTCGCCAGTAAGTGTGACCCGTAGCAAAAAATTCATGCTGGACAACAAACTCAAGCGTCTTGCAGACCGTTTTACGAACAAAGGCTATACCCCTATTGTTCATTTTTTTGTTGTGATGACCGGCAATACAGACTTCAGCGCGCTGCCGGAGGAACAACTCCACCATACGATCTCGTTAAAAGATTTTTTGAAATTTGCCGATCGCAGGACATTCAATAATTACTTCAAACCGCATCGAGGCTCCGAGGTTCTTAACAAGGATTTTCCTCTTTTTGATAATCTGTTCCTAGGGCCTCAGACGGCGCCAAAAGCCCTGAGAGTTAATGGCTACGAAGCTAAGGATATGATTTTCGAACATCCTAAAAAGGTGTATCGGGAATATCTAGCAAAATCTGAAATATCAGCAAATAGCGAAGCGTTACTCAGAGTGTGGAATTTTAGGAATATCGCGGGAACGAAAGCGAACACGCCGGAAGGAAGAGCTCAGATCGTTTCACGTGAGCGTGAGGTGCTACAGCACATCAATCATCAGAACCGTGACCTATATAACCACTGTCTAAGGTCTCTGACGAGTTTTCAGAAAGACGAGGTGACGGCCGAGTACAGCGAAGTCTATGAGCTTCCGCCGGGTCATGTCCGGTTTAACGAATTTATCGGAAAATATGGCAAGGCGTTTTCTGACCCGGACCGCTTGAATGTGGTCAAACTGCTCATCGCGAAGTTTAGCGATCTCCATGAGATGAAAATTGCGCACAGGGATATCGCCGATCACAGCCTGTGGATTTCACCTTCAAAAGAAGTCGCCCTTTCAAACTTTATTTCGGCATACCACCGGCCAGCCGGAACGGTCGGCGATTATCGTAAGCTTTTATCTGTAGGTGCAGTCGAGGTAAAAGACATGCTTGATGAGGGCGAGCTTACACCTTTTCAGCAGGATGTTCATGCCCTGAGCCTTGTAGCTTGGCACTTATTAAGCGGTATGCGCATGTCGCCAAAGAGTCTGGAAACAGTACAGGACAGTATGCTAAATAGTCAGTACTGGTATTCAAATGTATTACTGGATGCCGTTGCTGCAAAATTTACTTCCGCGACTGAATTCTTTAATGCCCTGAAACAAGCCGAACCTGCGGGCAAGGCGATCCCTACATTTGATGATGCTGAGCTTGATCCTTATCGGCATGCTATCAATCACTCTCGTCAGTACCGGGAAGACGATGACTTTCTAGTCGAAACATCCGACAAAGAAGTCTATATCTCGGGTGGAAGGCTCGTTAAGGCTTGGCTGAACGTGGGGGGGCAGGGAGAGGCTCCTTCAATTAACTTCCAGGTTCTGAAGTTTTTAAAGCAGGTTGAGCAGCTTTCTTTAGTTAAACCAACGTATCTGCCTGAAATTCGTGAATTCGGTATCGCATCAAAATCATCAAGTCTCTATATGGTCACGGATCAGGTACAGGGAGAAACTTGGGATAAAATGGTGGTCCCCGATGATGAAAAAATCGACCTTATTTATAAGTTCGTCGCCGCCGTTGAGCACTTACACGGTCTGGGTGTTTCTCACGGGGACATCCATCCTGGCAATGTGATGCTTGGGACACAGAGTCGTTCGCTTTTCCTCATTGATATCCCCGATTTTTCACCGTCCGGTGAAGAATCTAAAAACCACAGCTACAGCCCTGAATACGTCGATAATTGTACTTCCTTTGAACGCGACAACTATGCAGTGATGAAGATGTCCAGCGAGTTGTTAGGTTTGTCATGGGGGCAGGAATCTGACATTTATCCGACTATTGCGAATGCCATCCGTGCTGAGCTGGAAGATCCAGTTTTTGGGTTTAAGGATTTAGGGCGGTTTAAAAAAGCGATAGACAGCAATGACCTGGCCTCAGAACAAGCTCTGATAGAGATAACAGCAGGAAATGCCGATGAAATAATCTCTGTCCTGCCAGATAACGGCCATCTGTATGTCAAAGTTGAGCCAAATCCTAAAGTGCCAGCCGAAGTAAAAGTCACTTTCAACGGAATAGGCGGCGGTTTCACTGCAGTGTTCCACAAAGAGCAGAAAACGCTGATTCATAGCTTCAAACCATGGGCACGCTCATCCATTCGTAAGCAAGATATTGATGAAAGCCATTTCGAAATTGATACCGGCATCAGGATTATACCCGGCAGTACACATGATCTGTCGGCGTTGACAGTATTGCTTAATGAAGAAGAATCTTTTGCTCGTGCAATCGAGTTGATTGCCGCATCTAAAGACGTTCAGGAACAAGATCCGCTTACGCTTCAGCTAAAAGATGCCTTTGCAAGACTGGATAAGCAGGTGCTTGAACCTGCTTTAAAAGAAGTGCTGGAAATCCCGACGGTGAAGCTCTGGCGCGCCATTTTGGATACTGAAACAGAATCCTATCCAAACATTGAAGTCAGCGGGGAGGTGGTCCCGGTTGCAGATGCTCATGGAGAGCTACTTCTCCCTTACTCCGCAGATGTTGATCCTCTTGGCGCATTCAGAAGTGGTGATGAAGTTGAAGCCTTGCAGGTCGATCATGAAGGTGTTGAGCGATTTATAGGTGAGGTTTCCCTTAAGAAGTCAGAGCTCAAAGAGATCCGTCTGGTCAAAGTGCGTTCAGCAGCATACAGGCTGAAAGATTCTGATATTGTCTTCTTCCGTACAAAGCAGGATCGGGCGTCTTATCAGAAACGTAAACGCGCACTGGAGCGGCTCCTCGATCGAGAAAGTGTGCTGCCTGACTTAATTGACCTGTTCGACCCTTCCTGCAAACAGGTGGCTCAAAATTACGGTATCAATCTCAGCGATGCAGATTTTGCCAGATACGACCGTGAAGACCAGCACGGAAACAAGATCAGTCTGAACGAGCAGCAAAGAAAAGCGTTTAACAAACTGGTCAATAATGGCCCTCTCTCCCTGCTTCAAGGGCCACCGGGGACCGGTAAAACCGAGTTCATCGCGGCCTTTGTTCACTACCTTATCGAGAAACAGAATACCAAACGCATTTTACTGGTCAGCCAGTCACACGAGGCTGTTAATACAGCGGCCGAGCGCATCAGAAAGCACTGTTTCCGGCTGGGTACAGAGCTGGACGTCGTCAGGTTCAGCAACCGGGAAGGGGCCGTTTCCCCTGGCCTGAAAGATGTGTATTCAAACGCAATTACAACGGAGAAGCGCGAACTGTTCAATGCTGAAATTAAGTACCGTGTTGAAGCATTGAGTGAAGCCATTGGCCTGGAGCCGGGGTTTATTTCGGGTGTTGTACTTGCTGAGCTCAGGTTGTTCAGGCAAATCGATCACCTTGAGAAATTGCTCTACCAAGTTAACGATTTAACGGATTCAAAAGAGATCAGTGAACTGAAAGAAATTGCAGTTGAACTCGATTTTTCCATCCGCTCCAGGCTGAGTCAGGAATATGGGATTAACCTGGATAAAAGCGCGAAGGTCTCTGCAGCAAAAGACATTCTAATTTCCAGGCTGTGTACGGATTATGGCGTCAGACCTGATGAGGCAAGACGGGTAAAGGCATTAGCTAAAATATCCCGCGATATGCAGGATGCTATGTCGGGAGAGCGAGTTAACCTGGACGAATTTTATTCGCGCTCCAGGCAATTAGTGGCTGGAACATGCGTAGGTATAGGACAGGGGCACATTGGCATTCAGGAGAATATCTACGACTGGGTTATCATTGATGAAGCGGCGCGCTCGATTGCAAGTGAACTGGCCATTGCAATGCAGTCGGCCAGACGCGTTCTGTTGGTGGGTGACCACCTGCAGCTTCCGCCGTTGTACTCAGATGCCCACAAGGCGGCATTAGCGAGGAAGTTGGGTATCAATAACCCCCGTACTGAAATTGACGAGGTATTACGAAGTGACTTTGCCCGTGCCTTCAACTCTGCTTATGGTGCGCAAGCGAGTGCAGCTTTGCTGACCCAGTATCGTATGGCTCCGCCGATTGGCGATCTCGTATCTAAGACGTTCTATGACAAGCAGCTTCTGAATGGAGAACGGGCAATTCCGGATGTCTATCAGCATGCACCGGAAGCGTTACGTAGCGTCGTAACTTGGCTTGATACTGCTAATCTGGGCCACCGGGCACATCATCTTGAAGATCGCGGAACAAGCATTTACAACCGATGTGAAGCTGACGAGATTATTTCTGTTCTTAAACAGGTGTCAGAGAATGAAGAATTTGTCGCTCAACTCTCAAAGCTTGTTAACAAAGATGAAGCAGCTATCGGCGTGATATGTATGTATGCCGAACAAAAGCGGCTGCTCCGTCAGAAATTCAACCAAGAAATCTGGAGCGAGGGATTTAAGGATATTGTTAAAATTGACACGGTTGATAGTTATCAAGGCAAAGAAAATCGGATCATCATCCTGTCGCTGACGCGTTCGGATAAGCATCATAGCCCAGGTTTTTTACGCGCTCCAAACCGTATAAATGTCGCGATGTCTCGCGCAATGGATCGCCTGTTGATTGTGGGTAATGCCGATATCTGGAAGGGAAATAATAAAGAACTGCCATTAGGCTCCGTTGTAAGTTATATGGCTGAACGTGGTCAGGAAGCTGGATACAGATTCCTCTCCGTTCCACAGGGAGGCAAAAAAAATGATATATGATAACAAAGTAACCTATCATGAGGTTGACTTCTTGCTGCCCGCACAGAGGTTTAACATTCAGTTTTCCTATGTTTCCCAGAAAGGGCTGCCATTCATCCGAGAGTTTGTGCTGAGACTTGTTCATGTAGCCTCGATGAGCAAAGCACAAATAGCAACCTATTTTGGTCTGACCCACCGTGAGACAGAGGAGGCGATTTCCGATCTTGTGCAGCGTGGTGAATTGACGCTCTCTTCTGATGGCAGACTGACCTTAACCGACAAATCAAATGGCTATTTTTCAGAGGTTGGTGAGATACCGCACCTCGCCACTGTCCAGGACAGTGGCGGTACCTTATCCTTTGATTTAGCCACATTTAGCTGCTTCAGCAACCAAACTTTCCAGGATCACTGGAGGGGAGGGTTAACCTTAAAGGTTGATGACAACAATATTTCACAAAGTGAGAAACTGGTTGAGAAGTACTTTCAATACCAGTTTAATCAAATCCTGGATAAAGGTTACTTGTCTCATCTGCAGGCTCAGGGCGGAAAAGAACAACCTTCAATTTATACTGTTAATTCTGTTAACAAGCTGCGGCAAATACCGCTCCGTTTAACAACGGAATTTAAAATGGATAACGATGGTAAGGCTGTCGAACGTGAAGACTATGAACTGTTAAACAGTTCGGAATGTGTTCATGAGTTAATGGCTGTTGAGATAGCCAGGTTATCACGACATAACAATACCATGAGTATTTTTAAGGCCATGGTTTCCATTAACGATGACCTTACGCTTAAGCTGTTTGACTCTAAAACCAATCAGCTTAATCCATTATTTATCAAGGATATGCAGGCGCTGGAAGAATACTCAGGTTCAGGCAGGACAACATTTTTAGGCCCGGTTTATTCTAAAAACAACTGGGAAAAGCTACAGAAAGTTCTGGCACCAGTGCTTAATCAGCGTATCAGAGACAAAACCGATTATGGCGGTAGCCCGTTCATCTGGGTGGCACCAACAGATCCCTACTGGTCAAAAAGCGTCCGATTCATCTCAAGCCTGAGCGATTTTCTTAACAAGTCGGCTACGAAGGATAAACGGCTATATAAACCGGTGCTGTACATACCCGTCCATGATTCAGCTGATGCCCGGGCTGCGAGACAGTGGAAGCATGAACTTGGGCAATTCCACGCGTGCGCTAAAGGGCTGGTAGAAGGACTGTTGGATGGTAATGTTGAGATCCTTCATCTTGAAGGTGAGTTTTCCGCCGTTGTCTATCATATTTCTCAACCCGAAACGTTGCCTGTTACGATGCCCTTGGGCTTTATAACAACGAACAGAGATGCAGTTAAAATTATTGGTGCGCTTATTACTGAATATGTGAAAAGCACCTCTGGTTTTGATAAACCCCATGACTGTGGCGCAATTTCCGCAATGGTTTAGAAGTTGTTGCAGACTGATTAAAAAGGGCAATTAATTGCCCTTTTGTTGGGTCGAAGATACACCTAAATTTCAGTACTGACTGGCGAAGCGCCGTTATATCTTCTTTACGCCCCCAATTCCGGCCATTTATACCCACTATAACTTTACAAATAAAATCATTTATGACCATCTTAGCAGTCAGGCTTCGAAAGCGCTTATGGGGCGTGCCATTGTTCATCTGACGAGAATGGGTAAGAGTAGGGATTCTGCTTTATGTATCTTCCAGATAATGAAAAAAGCTGTAAGTTCATCAATGGCTATCAAGGGATTGTGGTTCGAGGAATAGAAGCTTAAGCAAAACAAAACGTCACGCCATGTTTCTGGTGCCAAAATTCATAGAAAAACTTGAGCGCTTGAAGTGAAGCGGATTGCGTGGCTAATGAACACAAAGCAAGGTGGTCTATAAGGATATAAAAGCGGCTGGCACGTATGATTATCTTTCAGGATCCATAAATGCTGCCGTTGGTTGATATTGAGTTGTGTGAGCATGAACACGCGGCACTTAACCCTATGGATAGTATGCGTATGAACAAAGTAACCAACAAACATAACGTCCTGCAAGAAGAAGTTGGGGGGGATAGGTAAGTGTATGATTGATCGTAGTCTGTGGCCGGCTATGAACTAAATGAACGACGAACTTAATTTAACATAATATACATTATGCGCACTAAAGTAAGGTTAGGCAAAATCTGCCTATCTACGGCGATTGCTCTGGTCATTGATAGCCTGAAAATTCGCCTGTTCAAATGTCAACGCTATCACGATATCCGCACCCTCAACGTCTACGTTTATACAAGGTTAAAAGACGTTTGATATACTCCAGGCTTTGACCACCGCTGCTCTTTGTAGCCACGACACGCCAGCAGGTTAATGACTTTTACCATGCCGCGCTGCGCGCAGGCGGACGCGATAATGGTGCACCGGGATTGCGCTCCTACGGTAAAAATTACTATGCCGCATTTGTCATTGCGCCTGATGGTCATAATATCGAAGCGGTATGCCATGCCCCCGAAGAAGGATAACTTAATTTCATCTGCTTGCCTGATAATTCTTGATATTGCACGATATTGCCGATTATCATTCCCGTGAAGTGAGACACAAACCTGCAGTTTCATGCAAAAACACTTAACGAGGTGGATATGACGCAACAGTTGATTTTGATTGCTGGCCCCTATCGAAGCGGTACAGACGGCATTCAGGCCCGCATTGATGAAAATCTTGCTCGTCTTGAACGAGCTGCATTAGCCGTTTACCAGCGCGGACACGTTCCGGTGATTGGTGAATGGCTGGCGCTTCCACTGGCGAAGGCCGCGGGCTCGACGTCAGTGGGCGATGAGATTGCAGAGTCGATGCTGTATCCCGTTGCACACCGGCTTATCGCAAAATGTGATGCAATCTATCGTATTGCCGGCGCGTCTCAGGGCGCGGACATGGACATAGAGGTTGCGCGAAAACACGGCCTCACGATTTATACCTCGCTTGAAAGCATTCCTCAGGCTTAACGGTTCCCACGCCAGCCAGTTTCTGGCTGGCTCACGCTCAAGCCAGCACGACCGACACCCCTTTTTCCGATACCGCATTAATCCAGCCTTGATCGGTATCTCCTTCAACCACGATCGTATTTGCCAGCGCCACATCGCCGATCACAAATGATGACGCCGTATTAATTTTCTCCGGCGACGCCAGAACAACCGTCTCGGCGGCTCTGCCGGAAAATGCACGTTTGATGCACGCCTCTTCGAAATCTCCGGTCGTCAGCCCTGCTTCCGGATGGATGCCGGTTACGCCCATAAAGAACAGATCCGCATGAATATTTTCGATACCTTCGATGGCCGCCGCGCCGACCGCGACAATCGAATGTTTATACAAACGGCCGCCGATCAGAATAACCTCGATGGAAGGATGATTAACAAGCCCCAGGGCAATGCTTGGACTGTGCGTCACCACGGTAATGCGCAGGTCATGCGGTAAAAAGGCGATCAGTTCTGAGGTGGTCGTTCCACCGTCAACGATCACCACCTGGCCCGAAGAAATCAGCTGCGCCCCCTTCTGCGCCACCTTTCTTTTGGCATCCATTTTAACGGACTTCCGTTCCGCGAAAGGCACAGTAGCGGAAGACGACGGCAGCGCGCCGCCGTGAACCCGCTGTAAACGCCCTTCTGCCGCCAGCTCGCGCAAATCGCGTCGGATGGTGTCTTCAGAGACGTCGAAAAGAACGCTGAGCGCTTTTGACTGCACCTGACCTTCGGCGCCGAGCTTTTCAAGGATCAACTGTTTTCGCTGACTGGTGAGCATCCTGGATTCCTGATGTTGCATGTTTAATCTTGAAACTGCACGTTAATGCTGTTATTGATAGTTACTCTACGTAAGGAGGACGAAACGTGCAATCAAAACGTGCAGATGTGCGCATCATTGACAGTGAAACCCTGTCCGATAACTGGTATTTACTTAAAAAATATACCTTTGACCTGCAAAGGCGCGATGGCGAATGGCAGCGGCAAACGCGTGAAGTTTATGACCGGGGGAACGGCGCCACGATCCTGCTCTACAACCGCGACCAAAAAACCGTGATTCTGACCCGCCAGTTCCGCTTCCCGGTCTTTATTAATGGCCATGAGGACGATCTGATCGAGGCGGCGGCCGGCCTGCTCGATAATATGGATCCCGAAAGCCGCATTAAAGCAGAGGCGGAAGAAGAGACCGGGTTTAACGTGTCGAGCGTGCAGAAAATCTTTGAAGCCTACATGAGCCCTGGCTCCGTCACGGAGAAACTCTACTTCTATCTTGCCGAGTATCAGCCGAAGGACAAAACCAGCGCAGGCGGCGGTATCAAAGCGGAGGGCGAAGATATCGACGTGCTTGAAATGCCCTTTGAAGAGGCACTGCGGGGAATTGATACGGGCAAGATCGTCGACGGAAAAACCATCATGCTGCTCTACCATATTGCACTGAAAGGCATTCTGTAACCTGCCGCTCTTCCGACGCCTGTCCCGGTGCAGGTGTCGCCCTGTGCTATCCTTGCTGAAACACGCAAAACGGAGATCTGAAGATGGCCGACTGGAACCCTTCGCTTTATCTGCAATACGGCGCTGAACGAACGCGCCCTGCCGCCGAGCTGCTTGCCAGAATTCCCCTGAGTGACGTCGCCACCATCGCTGATTTGGGCTGCGGGCCGGGAAACAGCACCGCGCTGTTGCAGCATCGCTGGCCTAAGGCTCAGATCGTCGGCGTCGATAACTCGCCTGCCATGCTGGAAGAGGCGCGCAGCGCACTGCCCGACTGTCAGTTCGTTGAGGCCGATATCCGCCAGTTCAGGCCAGGCCAGCCGTTGAACCTCATCTATGCGAACGCATCGCTACAGTGGGTCCCTGACCATTACGATCTCCTGCCTCACCTGGCGTCACTTCTCACGCTCAATGGCGTGCTGGCGATCCAGATGCCGGACAACTGGCTTGAGCCCACGCATGTGGCGATGCGCGAAGTAGCGCTGGAGCAAGGCTACCCGGACCGTGGCCGCGAGCCGCTGCCCGGCGTGCATGCCTATTACGATATCCTGTCGGAGGCCGGCTGCGATGTGGATATCTGGCGGACAACCTATTTCCATAAAATGAGTTCGCACCAGGCCATTATTGACTGGGTCAGCGCGACCGGTTTGCGCCCGTGGCTCCAGGAACTCAACGAGAGCGAGCAGAAACGTTTCCTGGAACGCTACCATGAACTGCTGGAGGAGCAGTATCCGCTCCAGGAAAACGGGCAGATACTGCTGGCTTTTCCCCGGCTGTTTATGGTTGCCCAGCGTCAGCCCTGAACGACGCTATGAACGGGCTTCTTTGAGCAGCTGCTGGATAACCTTTTCCTGCTGCTCATAATTCCCTTCGCCAAACGAGGTATAGCGTAGCTGGCCTTTAGCATCGAAATAGTAGTGCGCTGGCCAGTACTGATTGCCGAAAGCGTTCCAGATCTGATAGTTGTTGTCCGTCACAACACGGTACGGCAGCTGCCATTTATTTACCGCGTTTTTCACCGAGGCGATCGGTTTCTCCCAGGGATATTCAGGCGTGTGTACCCCTATGACGACCAGGCCCTGGGACTGGTATTTTGTTGCCCAGTCGCGCACGTGCGGAAGCGTATGCTGGCAGTTAATGCAGTCCCAGGTCCAGAAATCGATCAGAACCACCTTCCCGCGCAGTGACTCAGACGTGACAGGGTCACCGTTCACCCACCCTGTTCCACCGCTTAATGAAGGCAGCTGGCTGCTGGGCTCGGTCATGACGACCGGCTGAAGCTTCGCCGGTTGCGTGGCGGGTTTTGCCAGATTCAGCAGCGCGGTTTCAAGGCGATCCGCGACGCCGTTTGCGCCCTGCAGAACAGACGTCATCCCTGTTGCGTTAATGACGACGGCCGCTAACATTACCACGCCTCCCCCCTGACGTAATTTTTCCATCAGCGCCGATCTTGCTCTCAGCGGCGCCATCAGCGTGCGGCCTCCGAAAACGAGCAAACCCAGCATCAGCGCGCAGCCGCTACCGTAGGCGGCCAGCAAGGCTCCTGTGGCAATGGCCGAGTGTCCGGCAATATTGATGCTGAAAATGGCGCCCAGAATCGGTCCCGCGCAGGGAGACCAGAGCAGCCCGACCGCAAGCCCGGCCAGAAAAGCCGATGCCATACCGCGCGTTTTCCCGCTTCGGGCGTTGAGGGCATTTCCCGCGCTCACTGCCGGCCCGGCAATACGCTGGGCAAAGGCCGGAAAAATTAAGGCCAGCGCGGCCGTGGCCAGGACGATAAGCGCGATCCAGCGCCCGACGATAGTTGCCTCTGCTATCCACTCGCTGGCAACGGTGACGACCATCGCCACCAGGGTGAACATGACGATCATCCCCGCGAGCAGCGCCAGAATGTGTCGCCGCTGCCCCTGAAAACCGGCGAACAGGAGAGGAATAACCGGGAGCGTACATGGACTGAGCAGGCTTATCATCCCACCCAGGAAAGCAATTATCAGAAACATAGACACCTCACATTACAAGTCCTGCGACGCTGCAGTGAGGCTATTTCATCGTGCGGATGTGTTCAGGATATGTGTAAAAGCGTGGGTTTTGTCTGGCTCTGTATCGCCCATGCCGGGTGATACAGAACCGTACAATTAACGGCGCGGGAGAGTAATCGAAACGTCCAGCCCGCCCTCTGCGCGGTTCGCCAGCTTTAGCTTTCCTTCCAGCTGAGCGGTGAGCTGCGCAGCGATAGCCAGGCCGAGCCCTGTCCCGCCGGTGTCGCGGTTGCGTGACGTTTCCACCCGATAAAACGGCTGTAATACCGCCTCCAGCTCGGCATCCGGTATCCCCGGCCCGCCGTCGATGATGTGAATAACCACCTCTCCGGCTGCCGAGTCATCAACGTTAATGATGGCGTAGTCGCCAAATTTCAGGGCGTTATCCAGCAGGTTGGTCATCACCCGGCGCAGCGCCTGTGGACGCGTAACGATGGGCAAACGGTTTTCGCCTGCCTGAAACTGCACGTTTTTACCGATGTCCTGATAATCGCAGGCGATGCTGTTTATCCAGGCATTCAGCTCCAGCTTCAGCGAGGTCTCTTCCAGTGATTCTGATGACCGGGCATACGCAATACCCTCCCGCACCAGACGCGACATGTTATCCAGGTCGTTTAAAAGCTTGTCGCGCAGGTCAGGCTGTTCAGCCATTTCAACACGAAGCTTCATGCGGGTAATCGGGGTCTGGAGATCGTGCGAAATGGATGCCAGAATCTGCGCCCGCTCCCGGAGATAAGTCTGAATGCGCGCCTGCATCGCGTTAAAGGCGTGCGCTGCCCGCTGAACCTCAACCGGCCCTTTTTCCGTCATTGGCGAATTGGCCGCCGGGTCCAGGGAATCTACCGCACGAGTAAACTCTGAAAAAGGCCGCACCACCTGCCGCACGGCGATCCAGGAGCAGGCAGCCAGCACGAGCAGCTGCAGAATAAGAACAACCGGCAGCCAGCTGGCGACCGGCGGCATCCGAGGGATCAGGTCGATGGTCAGGGGCGCGCCATCATGTAACGTGAGATGCGCCTGGATATGTGAAATGGCGCCGGGAACGGCGGTGAAGCTGAGCGGGTACTGTTCCGCAAGCGTCGCTTTTAAGGTTCGGATGGCGTCCCGCGAACGCTTGTCCGTCGGCGCGTTGCCGGGCTCTCCCGGCCCCAGAATATAGCGGTAGTTACCCCGTTCGAGGCGCGGCAGCCAGGCCGCGCGCTCGCTGGCCGGTAAGCGGTCTAAGATAGCCACGCTGGTCGCAACATCGTATTCCAGATTACCGAGCATCACCGTTCGGGCGCTGTGCATTCGCTCAATCATGACCAGCGTCAGGCTCAGGGCGTTGGCCAGCAACAGGCCGGGCAGCACGACGATCAGCAGGCGGGCCAGCAGCGAGCGAGGCCAGAGCGTCATTCGTTAGCCTCTTTGATGGTGACCGGCATGGTAAACACATAGCCCTCGCTGCGTACGGTTTTGATATACGCGGGCGTGCGGGCATCTTCATTCAGACGCTGGCGAACCCGGCTAACCAGCAGGTCGATTGAGCGTTCAAACAGCTCGGCGTCGCGTCCCTGCGTCAGGTTGAGCAGCTGATCGCGGGTCAGCACCCGCTGCGGGTGGTCAAGGAAAACGCGCAGCAGGCGATACTCCGCCCCGCTGAGCGCCACAATCACCCCTTCCGGGTCGATCAGGTGTCGGGCAACGGTATCGAGCTGCCATTCACCAAACGTCACCAGCCGCCCTGCTTCCGTCACCTGTAAATTGGGCGGCATCGTGCGAAAACGGCGTAAAATCGCTTTAATACGCGCCAGCAATTCTCGCGCGACGAAAGGTTTTACAACGTAATCGTCGGCTCCCATTTCCAGGCCCAGGATCCTGTCCGTCTCCTCGTTGCGCGCCGTCAGCATCAGGATGGGCAGATCTTTATATTTCCCGACGCGTAATTGCCGACACAGCGTAAGCCCGTCGTCGCCGGGCATCATAACGTCCAGCACCACCAGGTCGATATGCTGCTTGTCCAGCACGACGCGCATCTCTTTGCCGTTTGCCGCACCAGAGGCGCGATAACCGGATTTAACGAGATAGTCGATAATCAGTTCACGAATATCCCTGTCGTCATCGACGACAAGGATATGATCAATATGCTCCACCGAAATCTCCAGACCGAAGGGTAACGTACTGAAAATAGCACATTTCAGAGTTTGTCAGCGTCAACGACTGCCTTGACGAAATCCTGCGGATCTTCCTGAGGGGGATTGTGCCCCACGGTTGCGCCGAAGGTACGGTGTTCATACTTACCGGTGAATTTACCCGCGTAGGCCTGCGGTGCCGGATGCGGCGCCCCGTTGTTTCCGCCTTCGATGGTGATCGTCGGAACGGTGATGTTCGGCAGCGTGGCCAGTTTTTGCTCGTAGGCGTCGTATTTGCGCTCGCCTTTTTCCAGCCCTAAGCGCCAGCGATAGTTACTCAGCGTCACCGCAACGTGATCCGGGTTATCAAGGGATTTGGCGCTGGCGTTGAAGGTTGCATCGCTAAATTTCCAGTCCGGCGAGGCCTGCGACCAGATCAAACGGGCGAAGTCATGCGTGTTTTTGGCATAGCCTTCAGCGCCGCGCTCGGTGGCGAAATAGAACTGATACCACCACTGCTGCTCCGCTTTTGGCGGCAACGGCTGTTTACCAATCTGCTGGCTGCTGATGAGATAGCCGCTCACCGAAACGAGCGACTTAACGCGCTCTGGCCACAGTGCCGCAACGATATCCGCCGTACGAGCACCCCAGTCATAGCCTGCAAATACCGCCTGCTTGATATTCAGGGCGTCCATCAGGTTCACGATATCTTTCGCCATCGCGGAAGGCTGGCCGTTACGCGGCGTTTTTGCCGACAGGAAGCGCGTAGTGCCGTAGCCGCGCAGAGAAGGCACAATCACGCGGTAGCCTTTTGCCGCCAGCGCAGGCGCGACTTCAGCGTAGCTGTGAATATCGTATGGCCAGCCGTGTAACAAAATGACCGGCTGGCCGTCTTTCGGGCCAATGTCGACATACCCGACGTTAAGATCGCCGGCGTTGATTTGCTGTGGGCGATCGAAAGCGGCCGCGAAGTTCGTGCCGGTGGCTTCGGCCTGACAGGACATGACGGTGCCCAGGGAAACGGTGAGAGCAAGCGTTGAATAAGCGAGTTTGCTGAACATGTTGGTATCTCCGGTTGAGAACAATTTACGGGGTTATAACAACAGTTCAATGTATAGCGGATATGTGCGAAAACGCGTTTATTGCAAGCCTGTGTATGTATCCGGAACACGGATACAGTCTGATACAAACACAGGCGCTGTCCTCTTAAAGGGAGAGACGATAGCGGACGTAATCGTCTGCGTCACCGTACCGATCGTAGAGTTTACGTGCCGGATTGTTCTCCCGGGTGACCCAGTAGAGCTTTGACCACCCTTCGCGCTTGCCTTCCGCGATCAGGGCATCAATAAGCGCCTTACCCGCTCCCGCGCCGCGCTCGGCTGCATCAACAAACAGATCTTCCAGGTAGCAGACGGGCGCGGTTGACCAGGTTCCTTCGTGCAGAACACACATGGCGAAACCGATGACATTTTCGTCTTTCTCTACCACGCGGCAGAACATCGGAGAATGCGCTGAGAGCGCCCTTTCCCATGTCGATGCGGTGACGGACTCCTCGAGGTAGCACTCATAAAAATGGGTATAGCCATCCCACAGCGGTCGCCACTGGGAATAGTCGTCTTCGCGTAGAGATCTTACCGTGACAGCCATGCGTTCCTCTCATTACAAGTCGATTGCCATTTCAAAACAGCGTAAATCAGCCCCATCATATCGCCTCTTTAACGGCTTTTTAGCCGCATTTCGCGGGCCAGTCTGGCAAGACGCTGAGTGCGACAATAGAGCGTAAACAGCACAAAGCCTCTGCTGTTCATTACCATCCGACAAAGTAGCAGAGCGAAAGATGCGATGACCAGTGGCCAAAGACTTCCGTCATGAGAAAGCAGTATAGGGAGCGCCTGAACGAGGGTCGCTATCAGCAGAATGATGAACAAGGCCGTAAACCCCAACAATCCAGACGTCTTCCCACGGGCCAGAAGTACGCTTATCACTATGAGCACGCATGTCATTGTTAATGATGGTATGAAAAAACTGAGCGCATGATGTAATGGCGATAGGCCCGGCAATGCGTGGAGAAAAGGCAAAAGGTTTAACGCAAATGCCACTAAAAACAGAGGCAACAGCGCCGCTACCGGATAAGGATTTTGACGCGGAAGCTCGCTGAGCGGCCGGGAAAAATACCGTTCCAGCTCGGGAGTGGAATGGTTTAAAAGGCGGGTATCACGACGAGCAACAGCCTCTTCTATCTCTTTGCCATGCTGCATGAGATCCTGGAATACGCGTCCGGTTAAAAGAGACAAAAAGCTCATCTATATTTCGCCATTAAAGAGACGTTGCCCATTTTTGATAGTGAATAACCACAGCACGCCTCACCAGAATGTGATAGAGATGAAAATACCAGAACGCAAACAAAAACATAACGCTTAAATACGGAGATCCGCAGATGACGATACCGACCCTCACGACAGAACGTCTCCTGCTGAAACCGCTGGTTGCCGAAGATGCGGTTCAGATTCAAAAGCTGTATCCGCGCTGGGAGATCGTCCGCTATTTGGTCTCTTCGGTGCCCTGGCCCTACCCGGATAATGGCGCGGAAAATTATGTCAACAACGTTGCGCTGCCGGATATGGCAAAAGGGATAGCCTGGATCTGGAGTATCCGCCGTCGTGAAGTGCCGGATGCGTTGATGGGGATTATCTGTCTGTACGATGTTGACGATAACAACCGCGGATTCTGGCTGGCGCCGGAGTTTCAGGGACAGGGTTATATGCGTGAGGCCAGCATTGCGGCGACGGATTACTGGTTTAATACGCTGAACAAATCCGTTTTGCGGGCGCCGAAGGCCGCCGCGAACAGCCGCTCCCGTCGTATTTCAGACAGCAGCGGCATGCGGCTTATCAGAACGGAAAAGAAATCCTACGTCAGCGGGATGCTGGACTCCGAACTGTGGGAAATCACCCGCGACGAGTGGAACGCCCGTCAGGTTAGCTGATAGTGCTTATCCGGCATCAGCCTTTCCGGAATGTTCTCTTCGTCGTTCATCTGCAGCAGATCGCGTTCCATCATGTTGCAGATGGCGTCCAGCGGAAGGTCGTTATCTTCTGTGCCAAACGGGTCTTCCAGCTCTTCCGCCAGGGTGTCCAGCGAGATAAAGGTGTATGAGATCAGCGCCGAGACAAACGGCGTCATGTAGTGCAGATCCACAACCAGCGCGAACGGCAGCATGATGCAGAACAGATACACAGTGCGGTGCAAAATCAGCGTATAGGCAAACGGTACTGGCGTGCTCGCAATGCGCTCGCAGCCCGAAAGGACGATAGACATATCGTTCAGACGGTTGTTCAGGCTGTGGAACAGGATGTCGGAGAGTTGCCCGTTACGCCGCCGCGCGGCCAGCCACTCCCCCATGACCAGTAAAATACGGTTCGCCGGCGAGTTGGCGCCCATTACCTGAGCTAAAACGTCCGGTGCAAGGTAGCGCGAGAGCTGCTCAGCGTTCATTTCCCGGCGCAGGGTCATGCGCAGGCAGTTGGCAAAGGCGATCTGCAGGCGGACAAACTCCCCCAGGTGCTTATCGTCCGGCAAGGTGTTTTTTACCTCGCGAAACAGCGAGCGTGCCGCTATCATCAGCTGCCCCCAAAGCAGGCGAGCCTCAACGTAGCGTGAATAACAGGCGTTATTTCTGAAACCCAGAAAGATGGCGATCGCCACGCCGAGAATGCTAAACGGCGCCACGGTAAATTTGATGCCCAGCGAGGTATACCACGGCAGCATCAGGATAACGGCGATAGAAAGCAGGAAGTTGAGCAGCAGTCGGGTATAGATTTTGGGAAGTACCGAACCGTGCCAGACAAAAATCAGTTGTAGCCAGTGCTGTTTAGGACGAACAATCATAGTGAGTTTCAGGCAAGAAAAGAGCGTGGCTATTAAACGTGATCCCCCTCACGGTTGCAAGCATGTTAACGGAACATTGCATTCTCTCACCTGAAGAACGAAAACCGCACGGTGTTGCATCTGTTTTTAAAAAACGGGATAAATAGTATGTTGTAACTAAAGCAATGCCTTTCTAAACCCGGCCGAAGCCGGGTCACGTGATTAGCAAAGCGGCTTCACCGCCGCGCGCATGCCCTTCAGCAGAATGGCATCCAGATCAATCGTCACCTGGTCGACGAGACCGTCTACCTTCGTCAGATCCTGCTCCCAGTGCGCCTCCACGCTCAGCACGGCGTGCACCAGTTCGCGGGTAGCGATCTGATTATCGCGATGCTGCGCCCATAGCTGTTGGTACCGTTCCAGCCAGAACGCATCATCCTGCACCGGATAGCTCTCCCCGTTACGCTCCGCGCGATAAAACGCGATCAGTGCAGCCAGTGCAAACGTCAGACGTGCAGGCAGCTGCCCCATTGCCTTCTGCCCTGCCAGCAGCTGCGGAAGAATACGCGTGCGGTACTTGGTCATGCCGTTGAGCGCGATGGAAAGCAGCTGGTGTCTGATGTACGGGTTTCGAAAACGCCCCGTTACCGCGCTGGCGAACGACTCCAGTTCGTCGCGGGGCAAATCGAGAACCGGAATAATTTCCTCATAAATAGCTTTTTCGACGAAGGCGCATACGTCTTCATCATTCATCGCCTCGCCAACCGTATCCAGCCCTGCCTGATAGGCCACTGGCACCAGCGCCGTGTGCGCACCGTTCAGGATTGCGACTTTGCGCTCTTTGTAGGGCCTGATGTCATCCACAATCAGCACGTTAAGCGGATACTGATTCAGACGCAGCTCGCGGGCAAGTGATTCAGGCCCCTGAATAACAAACAGATAGAAGTGTTCAGCCGTGTCCAGGAACCCGTCGTGATAACCCAGCTCGGCCTCAAGCTCGTCCACTTCGTCGCGCGGGTAACCGGTCACGATACGGTCAACCAGCGTTGAGCAGAAGTGGTTTGCCTCGTTCAGCCACTGGATAAAGGCGGCAGGCAGCACCCACTCCTGCGCATAGCGCAGCACGAGTTCACGCAATGCGTCGCCGTTGTAGTCAATCAGTTCACACGGAATGATGACCCAGCCCTTGTCATGCGCGCCGCTAAAGTGGCTGAAGCGCTCAAACAGCAGGCGCGTTAGCTTCGCCGGGTAGCTGACGGCAGGCGCATCGTCGAACTTATCCCTCGCGTGATAGCTGATTCCGGCTTCGGTGGTGTTCGAGAAAACAAAGCGCATATCCGGGTTATGAGCCAGCTTGAGGAACGCATCATACTGGCCGTAGACGTCGATCTCGCGGTTAACGGAGCGGATAAGGCGGCTTTCACTCACCGCCTCACCCTGCCCGTTCAGGCCGCGAATGAGGGTGGTATAGAGACCATCCTGCGCGTTCAGCGACGGCGGGAAGTCGCTCTGAATAGGACGAACGATAACCACACCGGCGTTGAGATCGGTATGTTCATTCAAAAGGTCAATTTGCCAGTCGACAAACGCACGCAGGAAATTGCCTTCGCCAAACTGAATAATGCGTTCGGGATACTGCGCACCGGGAAAATCACGACGGTTGAGCGTGTTCACAAGAGGGTTCCTTTTATGATTAGTCATACAGCCTGATAAGATTGGTACGATAACTTATCAAAACTTTACGACCAGAAACCCTGTTTCGATCAATCCCCGGCGCGGTTGTGAAAAATTATAAGAATTTATAGAACACCGACGTGGCCGTCAGGGCGCCGTCCGGCATCAGGGCGTAGCGCGGGATCTCACCGACCTTTTGCCAGCCGGCGCGCTGGTAGAAGGTTTCGGCGCCGCTGCCGGTGGAGGTATCGAGCACCAGAACCGAAATGTTTCTGGCCCGGGCCTCAGCTTCCAGCGCTTCCATCAGCGCCATTGCGGCTCCTTTGCGACGCGCTTTTTCATGAACCAACAGCTTTGCCACGTCCGCACGGTGCGGCTGGTTTTCCGGCTGGTCGGTAATCAATTGTACCGTGCCTATAACGCCCTCCTGCGGATCAATACTCGCCAGCACAACGCGCTCGTTGCGCCCTACGCTGTCAGCTATGCCGCGCCAAAATGAACGGGCCTTCTCAAGGTTAAAGGGCAGCATAAAGCTGACGGATGCGCCGCCGTTAACGCAGTTTTCGAGGATTTCGGCCAGCGCATCAAGATGGGTGAGAATGTCGTCGCGGGTGAGGTTTTGGATTTGCAGTGAGGTATTCATTTTTTGTCCTTACGTTGAATACCCTCACTTTGCATTTAACATTTTATTAACGCAAACGGAACGGTCATACGCTTTTGTTATGTCATCTGGCCCGCTGCCGCTGCTGCTTCATGGCATACATTTTTTCATCGGCATCTTTGAGCCACTGCTGCAGGTCGTTGCCGTTATGATCGAATTCGCTGAGCCCCCAGGAGAACAGAAGCGACCACGGATGTAGCTTGCGTGCATTGTAGTTTTCGACCTGCTCGGCGAGATACTGCATGGCAATCCACGCGCCCTTCTCATCCGTATCGGCAAACAGCACGGCAAACTCATCGCCACCGAAACGAACCAGCAGATCCGCTTCGCGGAAAGAGGCACGCATCAGCTGCGCCATGGTTTTTAACGCCTTATCCCCCTCTTCGTGCCCGTAGCGATCGTTAATCTCCTTGAAACGATCCAGATCCAGCCAGCCGAGCGTTAACGGCTCAGCCCGGCGTCGGGCGATGGAGAGCGTGAACCGCACGAGCTGATTAAAGCCCCGTCGGTTGAATAATCCGGTCAATTCATCCGTGGTCGCCGCGCTGATTGCCGCAAACTCATCTTCAGCAAGCGCGCCCAAATCCCCCAGCACGGCGAGATCGGCCGCTGAGAACTCCCGCGGTGCGTAGTCAATCAGGCAAAGCGAGCCCACGCTTGCACCGTTGCGCAAGCGCAGCGGAAAGCCTGCGTAAAACCGCACGCGAGGTTCGCCGGCCACCAGCGGGTTATCCGCAAAACGATCGTCCTGAAGCATATCCCCGACGATCAGCGGGGCTTCGGTGAGGATGGTATGGCCACAAAAAGAGATGTTGCGCGGAACGGAATCGGGTGCCTGCCCATCCGCCGACTTAACGATCAGCGTATGCTCATCAATAAGGTTGACCATTGCCAGCGGTACCTGGAAAAAGCGTTTTGCCAGACGCGTTAAGCGGTCAAACGCCGGGGAACTGTCAATCTCAAGCAGACCCGATTCGCGCAGCGCGTGAAGTCTGTCAATTTCATTTTCAGGTGTTGCAGGTGCTTTCATAATGTCTCCTGACGTAAAGCGTTACTCAAAGCGTAGCTTAAACAGAGACATTGTCAGTGTTCGACATCCTGTTAAGCCGCTATCCATTTCACGTCAATGCGTTATGACGATTTGCTCGTCAGCCAACCGGGCTGGAGGCGGTAAGCGCAGAACGCATTAAATATCATTTTTGGGCGTTCATCTGTATCACCAGCCAGCGGTGGATCACGTTGACGATATAATGTTGCTGCTGCTCGCTCAGCTGCACGCCCTGGGGAATGTTATGCCATTTTGCCAGACAGCCCCGGCAGCAGGTCGCGGTGGCATGCTGGGCGATAAACACCGGGTGGCCGCGCATGGGCGTCTGCTTGCCGTCGTTTGCCGGTTGCGCGGGTGCAAGGCGTTTAGCGATAAAATCGGCGGCATGCTGGTCAATGGTGTCGGGACCTTTGTCCCAGCAGTACTGCCGTTCCTTATTGCCCAGGCGGAAGCGCGAGCGAAACGTCGATCTCGCCAGGCGGGAAAAGAGAGGATCCAGGTCAGACATCAGTATACGGAACGTCCCAGACGTTGGGTCAGCTTCTCCAGAACCGCCACGCCGGCAAGTGAATTTCCCGTTTCATCCAGCTCCGGGCTCCAGACGGCAATCGCCATTTCATGCGGCACAATCGCCACCACCCCGCCGCCAACGCCCGATTTCGCCGGAAGGCCAACCCGCCATGCAAACTCCCCGGCGTTCTGATACATGCCGCTGGTTGCCATCAGGGCGTTAACCTGACGCGCCTGAAGCGGGGAAACCACCTCCTGATCGAGATGCGGCGCGTGCCCCTGGTGCGCAAGGAACAGAAACGTCTGGGCCAGCTCAACGCAGTTCATCTTCAGGGCGCAGTAATGGAAGTAGTTTTGCAGCACGGTCGCCACGTCGTTGTGGAAGTTACCGAAGGATTTCATCAGCCAGGCGATAGCCGCGTTGCGGGCGGAGTGTTCAAACTCCGAGCGCGCCACCACCGAATCATAGGCAATGTCGTCCACGCCCGAGAGCTGACGAACAATCTCAAGCATTCGCTGACGCGGTGCGCTGAGGCGGCTTTGCAGCATATCACAGACCACCAGCGCCCCGGCGTTGATAAAGGGGTTGCGCGGTTTACCCTGTTCGATTTCGAGCTGAAGCAGTGAGTTAAAGGGCTGGCCGGACGGATCTTTTCCCACGCGCTGCCAGATCTCTTCTTCCTCGTACTGGCGCATCGCCGCGACCAGACTCAGCACTTTAGAAATAGACTGAATGGAGAAACGTTCCGTGGCATCGCCTGCCAGGTATCGCTGTCCGTCTATGGTACAGATAGCGATGCCCAGCTTATTCCCGCTCACCGAGGCAAGGGCCGGAATGTAGTCGGCCACCTTCCCCTTTCCCAATAACGGACGAACCTGCGCCAGAATCTCGTCCAGCATCTCATTATGGATGACCGCAGCCACTCTTTTTGCTCCTTGCCCTCAGGCTAAAACGGGCTGCGAGTATAACAGAGGCTAATGTATTGCGTCAGGCGCTAAGACGAAAACGCGAAACGGCCTGCAATAAAAGATCGGACTGCTTTTGCAGGCGTTCTGAGGCTTCCGAGGCGTCAGAGACCAGCAAATCCGTCTGGCGCGAGACCTGATTCAGCGCCTGAAGCTGGCGCGTCATCTGGTGGATACTTTCTCCCTGACTGAGCGTGGCGGTAGAGATTTCATTCAGCAAACTGCTTAAATTGCCCACCAGACCGGTAACCTGCTGCAAATTCTCTTCCATCAGATTCACGGCGCGGGAGCCGTCTTCAATGCCCTGTACGGAGCGGTTGATCAGCTCCTGAATGGTCTGCGTCGAGTGGCTGCTCTTTCGCGCCAGGAGCCCGACTTCCCGGGCGACGACGGCAAACCCGCGCCCCTGGTTCCCGGCATGGGCGGCCTCAATGGCGGCGTTCAGCGCCAGAATGTTAGTCTGAAACGCCACGCTGTCGATCATCGCCACGATCCCGCGCATCTCTGACGATCGCTCGACGATCGCCTGCATGGACGCATTCACGGTGGACATCATCTGGTCGCCTCCTACCGCGGCCTGACGCGCTTCATCCGCCCGCGAGCTGGCGAGTCGGGCATAGCCGGTATTCCCTTCCACGTGGGTTTCCAGCGCCGCGATATGCGTTGTCACCTCCTCTAGCTCCCTGGCCTGACGCGCCGACTGCTGATACAGCTTCTGGTTTCCCTCCGCCAGGGAGCCAATGTTCTCCACCATCGTGGCCGTGGCGTGGCTGACCTGGGTCACCAGCTGCTGCAGGCCCCGCTGCATGGTGGCAACGCTGTCGCTGAGCTGTCCCGTCTCCCGGTTAAAGCGCATGACGTTTGGCGGCGTGCCGGAGAGATCTCCGGCGGCCAGTTGGTTGATGTGCGCAATAAGCCGACGCAGCGGCGTAATCACCCACCTGGACATGCCGAACCAGACGGCTACGGCGATGGCGAGCAGCAGCACCGGCGCCAGCAGGAACAGCGTTTGCAGACCGGAGAGCTGCGCCATCAATGCCTGACGCCCCTGCATGGCCTGCTTCTCGCTGGCCTGCTGATAGCGCGCGTAGTTGTCGTTAAAGTCGGTCTGAAACGCCTGCGCCGGCACGGCAAAAAAGGCATCAATGGAGTTGGTTCTGACAAGCGCTTCCGATTGCTCTTTAATGGCATCGTAGAAAAGCTGATAGCTGTTAATCAGCGCCTCATCTTTTGGCGGGCTGAGCGCCAGCCACGCCTTCCACGCCTGCTGAGAAACCGCCAGCGACTTTTGCGCGTCGTCCATCAGGCTGTGCCAGCTTCCTTCCGAGCCGGTCTCTTTATCCTGCATAAACCAGACGCCGGAGCGGTTGAGCAGATCGCTCGCCGCCAGCAGGGAGACGCGCGCCAGATCCAGCTTGCTCTGCTGCTGATACGCCAGCAGGTTTTGCCGTTCATTGCGCTGAGCTTCCTTCAGGGAAGCGTTCAGCAGAAAGGATGAGGAGAGCTGCAGCGCGGAGAAAAGGCCAATAATACAAAAGATACCCGTCAGCAGGCCAAACTGGCGAGGGATAAGACGCTGCGCAATACGACGAAAAATTTGCGTTAGGTTCATAATTCTCTTCAGTAACAAGACGTTAGACGCGTGCGAGTCTACGAAACGAAAATGACAGAACCATTGCAGATAAATGACAACAGCCCTCGTGATGAGGGCCGAAAAAATTACACGCGATCCTTCCACACCGTCTGCACATTACAGAATTCGTGCAGCCCGAAATGGGAAAGCTCTCGGCCAAAGCCACTCTTCTTCACGCCGCCAAAGGCCACGCGCGCGTCGCTGGCGCTGTAACCGTTGATAAACACCCCGCCGCACTCCAGCTCGCGAGAGAATTTATCCGCAAGCGCTGCGTCGGCGGTGAAGACCGTGGCAGAGAGGCCAAAGTCGCTGTCGTTGGCAAGCGCCAGGGCGTGCGCCGCGTCTTTCGCAACCGTAATGGCCGCGACCGGACCAAACAGCTCCTGGCGGAAGGCCGTCATTGACGGGGTGACGTTCGCCAGCACGGTTGGCGCGTAATAATTCCCCTCACCGCTGATTTTCTCTCCCCCCAGTAGAAGCGTTGCCCCTTCTGCCAGGCTCGCCTGCACCTGCTGATGCAGTTCATCGCGCAGGTCATAGCGCGCCATCGGGCCAAGGTAGTTCTCTTCTTCATCGGGCGCGCCCATCTTTAACGCGGCGACGGCGTCAACGAAGCGTCGGGAAAAGGTATCTGCAATACCCGCTTCCACAATGAACCGTTTGGCCGCCGCGCACACCTGCCCGGTATTCTGGTAGCGCCCTGCTACCGCCGCCTTCACGGCAAGATCCAGGTCGGCGTCGTTGAGAACGATGAACGGGTCAGAGCCTCCCAGCTCAAGAACGCATTTTTTCAGCGCCGCCCCGGCCTGCGCGCCAATGGCGGCCCCGGCACGCACGCTGCCGGTCACGGTCACCGCCGCAATGCGGCGATCGTTAATCGCCTGGCTTACGCCGTCATTGGTAGCGTTCACCCAGCCGAACACGCCTTCAGGAAAACCGGCGTCCGCAAAAATCTGCGCGATAAGTTCCGCCGAGCCGAGCACGTTGGGGGCGTGTTTGAGCAGATAGCTGTTGCCCGCCAGCAGGATCGGCACCGCGCCGCGCAGCACCTGCCAGAGCGGGAAGTTCCACGGCATCACCGCCAGAATCGGACCCAGCGGGCGATACTCAATGACCGCGTTGTGATTCTCGACCTGCGTAGGTTCAGCATTCAGCATCGTCGGGCCATGTTCGGCATACCAGTCGCAGAGACCGGCTGATTTCGCCACTTCCGCCCGCGCCTGCTGAATGGGTTTTCCCATCTCGCGGGACATCATCCGGGCCATCTCTTCCGCCCGGCCGCGCAGCGCGGCGCCGAGATCCCGCAGCTTCTGCGCCCGGTGGGCTACGCTTTCGCGCCGCCACTGACGAAAGCCCGCATCAGCCAGCGCGACGGCACGTTCAACCTCTTCCTGCGTCGCCCACGGATACGAGGCGAGCGTTTCGCCCGTTGCAGGGTTAACGGACAGAGCATGTGTAGCAGATGAATATTTCATGATGTTCTCCACGCGTTTCGGTTGATTAAGTGTGGCTCACTCTGCTATTTCTTAAAAATGAATAATACTGACCACCTTATTCACGAAACGAGAATGCTATGGATTTAACCCAGCTTGAAATGTTTAACGCCGTCGCGCTGACGGGAAGCATCACCCATGCGGCGCAGAAGGTGCATCGCGTTCCTTCGAATCTGACGACCCGCATCCGCCAGCTGGAGGCCGATCTTGGCGTTGAGCTGTTTATTCGTGAAAACCAGCGTTTGCGCTTATCTCCCGCCGGACATAACTTCCTGCGCTACAGCAGGCAGATCCTGGCGCTGGTGGATGAAGCGCGCATGGTCGTCGCGGGCGATGAGCCGCAGGGGCTTTTTGCCCTCGGCGCGCTGGAGAGCACCGCCGCCGTGCGCATCCCTGAGACGCTGGCGCAGTTTAACCAGCGCTATCCGCGCATCCAGTTTGCCCTTTCTACCGGGCCGTCCGGGACGATGATTGATGGCGTACTGGAGGGAACCCTGAGCGCCGCCTTTGTCGACGGGCCGCTGTCGCACCCGGAGCTGGAGGGGATGCCGGTCTACCGGGAAGAGATGATGCTGGTCACCCCTGCCGGGCAGGCGGAGGTGACGCGCGCTGCGCAGGTGAGCGGCAGCGACGTTTATGCCTTTCGCGCAAACTGCTCGTATCGCCGGCACCTGGAGAGCTGGTTTCATGCAGACAGAGCCGCGCCGGGACGCATTCATGAGATGGAGTCCTATCACGGCATGCTCGCCTGCGTCATTGCGGGCGCGGGCATCGCGCTGATGCCGCGCTCAATGCTGGAGAGTATGCCTGGCCACCATCAGGTTGAAGCCTGGCCGCTGGCGGAAAACTGGCGCTGGCTCACCACCTGGCTGGTGTGGCGACGCGGGGCGATGACCCGCCAGCTGGAAGCGTTTATAGCGCTGCTAAACGAACGTCTTCAACCAGCGCCTTCTCCATAAACAGGCTGAGCGGGTCGTCAGCATACGGGGGAAAAGCCGGGCGCACATCGTATCCGCACTGTTCATAGAGACGAATCGCGGCGGGTTGTTTGATACCCGTCTCCAGGCGTACCGTGTGGCAGTGACGGCTCAGCGCCTCGTCTTCCAGGGCGGCCAGCAGCGTCTCTCCGAGATGCTGCCCACGATGGGCCGGATCGATATAGACCCGCTTCATCTCCCCCGTTCCGTCGCCGTTGAGCACGATGGCCCCGCAGCCCACGGCCTGTAGCTGCTGGTCGCGGACGATCATCAGGATGAGCGACGTTTCCGGCAGCGCAGCCAGATCGAGCAGATGATTGCTCTCAGCGGGATAGAGTTCGCTCTGATAGCGGTCAAGCGCCGCTATCAGTTTGAGAATGTCAGGATGACGGGCAGATTCAGAGGTAATGGAATACATGGCAGGCTCCTTGCTTGTTTTTTAGACTCAATTCCAACATAGCGCAGCCCTGCCAGGGTGCTTCATAGTATTAACTTATAGCCCTGTCCGGCTAGCGTAAGAAGATACGCCCTTTCAGATACAGCGTGGCCTGGCCGCCAATCAGCACGCGGTCGCCCTTCAGTTCACAGCGAAGATCCCCGCCGCGGTACGACACCTGGCGGGCGTTAAGCGACGTCTTACCCAGCCTTTCACTCCAGTAGGGGATCAGCATGCTGTGCGTGGACCCGGTAACCGGATCTTCCGGCACCCCTTCGCCCGGGCAGAAGAAGCGGCTGACGAAGTCATATTCCCCCTCGCCCGGCGCGGTCACGCAGACCATTTTATCCAGCGGAACCATCGCGCCAATATCCGGCGTTAGCGCCTCCACCTGCCGCTGACTCTCCAGCACCACGATGTAGTCTCGCCCGACGCGGACCTCTTTTGCCGCCGGGATGCCCAGCGTGCTAAACAGTGCTGGCGGTGGGTTATCAACGACCTCCGTCGACCACGCGGGGAAATTCAGCGTCAGCCAGTCGCCGCTGCGTTTGACCGTCAGCTCGCCCACGAAGCGCGTGGTAAAGTGGATTTCCGTATGCGGATAGTCCAGATACTCAAAAATAACGTGTGATGCCGCGAGGGTCGCATGGCCGCAGAGGTTAATTTCATGCAGCGTGGTGAACCAGCGCAGTTCAAATCCACCGTCGGTGCGCACAAAAAAGGCGGTTTCCGACTGGTTATGCTGCTGCGCCATTTTGAGAAGCGTCTCGTCCGGGAGCCACTCTTCCAGAGGACATACCGCTGCCGCGTTGCCGCCAAAGGTTTTGTCGCTGAAGGCATCCACCAGATAAAAATCAATTTCCCGCATTGTCTCTTCCTCTCTTGTTATCAGTTTTAGCGCAGATACACAGTGCCTTTCAGGTAGCACGACGCCTGACCGCTCATCAATACGCGCCCCCCTTTCAGCTCGCAGCGCACATCCCCGCCGCGCGCCGAGACCTGACGGGCAAACATCGCCGTTTTCCCCAGCTTTTCGCTCCAGTAGGGGATCAGCATCGTGTGCGCGGATCCGGTGACCGGATCTTCCGGAACGGAAACGCCCGGCGAGAAGAAGCGGCTGACAAAGTCATATTCCCCTTCGCCCGGTGCCGTCACGCTCACCTTATGCTCGCCCGGCATCATCGCCGAAAAGCGCGGGGCAAGCGCTTCAACCTGCTGGCGGTTTTCCAGCACAATCACCCAGGCGCGGCCTTTGCGGGCTTCAACGTAATCGCGGATACCGAGCGCCGCAAGCATCTCCGGCGGCGGCGTCTCTTCACGGGTCGGACACGCCGGGAAGTCCAGCGTCATCCACTCTCCCTCCCGGCTGACCGTCAGGCGGCCAGAGGCGGTATCAAAGTGGATCCGCGAGTCGGGGTAATCGAGTTCATTAAACAGAACGTGCGCGGCGGCCAGGGTGGCGTGGCCGCAGAGATTGACTTCAGTGAGCGTGGTAAACCAGCGTAGCTCAATGCCGCCTTTTGTGCAGACGAAAAATGCGGTTTCCGACTGGTTATGCTGCTGCGCCATTTTCAGTAACGTTTCATCCGGCAGCCATTCGTTCAGCGGACAAACCGCCGCGGGATTGCCGCCGAACGAGGTATCGCTGAACGCATCTACCAGATAAAAATCAATCTCCTGCATTGTCTTACCGCCCGTTTTTGCTGTGTTGTACTTTTATATTCAATGAAAACAGCGCCTCCGGCTACCGCTTTCATAAGGTAAATATTGAGATCTGCGTCACATAATGATTGAGTTTTCGCCGTTCGACGTTTTAAGATCGTCTCCTCTTCTTTCCAGCAACGAATCTCCGACATCCCTATGACAACGAACACAGTTTCCCGCAGAGTTGCGTGGCTACGCGTGGTCACGCTGGCCATTGCCGCGTTTATTTTTAACACCACAGAATTTGTTCCGGTTGGGCTGTTGTCTGACATAGCCGAAAGCTTCCAGATGGAAACGGCGCAGGTGGGCATTATGTTGACCATCTACGCCTGGGTGGTAGCGCTGATGTCGCTGCCGTTTATGCTGCTCACCAGCCAGATGGAGCGGCGCAGGCTGCTGATCGGCCTGTTTGCCCTGTTCATTGCCAGCCATGTCCTGTCGTTTATGGCGTGGAATTTTACGGTGCTGGTCATTAGCCGCATCGGCATTGCTTTTGCCCACGCGGTCTTCTGGTCGATCACCGCGTCGCTGGCTATTCGGCTCGCGCCGGCGGGTAAACGCGCCCAGGCCTTGAGCCTGATTGCCACCGGTACCGCGCTGGCGATGGTGCTGGGGCTGCCCATTGGCCGCATCGTGGGGCAGTACTTCGGCTGGCGTACCACCTTCTTCGCCATCGGCATGGGCGCGCTGGTGACGCTGGTGTGTCTGATTAAGCTGCTGCCAAAACTACCAAGCGAACACTCCGGCTCGTTGAAAAGCCTGCCGCTGTTGATGCGTCGCCCGGCGCTGCTGAGTATCTACCTGCTCACCGTTATCGTGGTCACCGCGCACTACACGGCGTACAGCTACATTGAACCGTTTGTGCAGGTGGTCGCGGGCTTTAGCGATAACTTTGCCACCCTCTTACTGCTCATCCTCGGCGGCGCGGGCATTATTGGCAGCGTGCTGTTCGGCAAACTGGGTAACCAGCATGCCTCCACGCTTGTGAGCAGCGCCATCGGCCTGCTGCTGGCGTGCCTGGTGCTGCTGCTGCCTGCGTCAGGCAGCGAAAGCCAGCTGGCGATCCTCAGCCTGTTCTGGGGCGTGGCGATCATGATTATTGGTCTCGGCATGCAGGTGAAAGTCCTGGCACTGGCGCCGGATGCCACGGACGTGGCGATGTCGCTGTTCTCGGGGATATTCAATCTGGGGATTGGCGCGGGGGCGCTGGTGGGCAATCAGATTAGCCTGCACGTGTCGATGTCCGCGATTGGCTATCTGGGGGCGATTCCGGCCCTGGTGGCGCTGATCTGGTCGGTACTCATCTTCCGCAAGTGGCCGGTGGCGCTGGAGGAACAGGGGCAGCACGGGTGACGTGTGCATGTGCCGGGTAAGCACAGCGCCACCCGGCAATCACATCAATGATAAGTCTTAATAATCTCCAGCACGCCGTTAATAATAAACTGCACGCCCATACAGACCAGCAAGAAGCCCATCAGGCGGGAAATCGCTTCGATACCGCCCTTGCCTACCCAGCGCATAATTGCACCGGAGCTGCGCAGCGACGCCCAGACGGTAAGCCCGATAATCGCAAAAATCAGCGGCGGCGCAACCGTCAGCACCCAGTCCGGGAAGGTTGCGCTGTCGCGCACCGTCGACGCGGAGCTGATGATCATCGCGATGGTACCCGGCCCTGCCGTGCTGGGCATAGCCAGCGGTACAAAAGCGATATTGGCACTCGGCTCAGTTTCCAGCTCTTCGGATTTACTGGCCGCCTCGGGCGACTCGTGTGCTTTTTGCGCCGGGAACAGCATGCGGAAACCGATAAATGCCACAATCAGCCCCCCGGCGATACGCAGGCCAGGGATGGAAATCCCGAAGGTGTTCATCACCAGCTGCCCGGCGTAATAGGCCACCATCATGATGGCAAATACATACACTGCAGCCATCATCGACTGATGATTGCGCTCGGCGCTGTTCATGTTCCCTGCCAGTCCGAGGAAAAGCGCCACCGTCGTTAACGGGTTAGCCAACGGCAGCAGTACCACCAGCCCAAGCCCAATTGCTTTAATCAAATCCAACATAGTGCGTCGTTGTCCTTATCCACATTTAACATCGCAATTATAGGGTGAAAGCATGACGTTCAGCCATGCGCGCAACGTAACGATTATTTTCTTCCGGTAAAGATAATCTGCCGTTATCTATATGATTTGAAAGCCTTCAAAAAGAGTTCATGAAACGTTTTAGCAATTCGTGGCATCGGCTGATTCATTCAGTTGACTTATACTTGCCTGAGCAATAATATCTGCCGTGATTAAACTACTTGCCAGGGCAACCATTGTGAAAAGCACCAGTGATATCTTTAACGACGTTGTTCCGCTGGGTCGTCTTATTCATATGGTTAACCAGAAAAAAGATCGCCTGCTCAATGACTACCTGTCACCGCTGGATATCACCGCAACACAGTTCAAAGTGCTGTGTTCCATTCGCTGCGAAGTGTGTATCACGCCGGTTGAGCTGAAAAAGGTGCTCTCTGTCGATCTGGGTGCGTTAACCCGCATGCTCGATCGTCTCGTCTGCAAAGGATGGGTAGAACGAAGCCCTAACCCGAATGACAAACGCGGCGTACTGGTCAGGCTCACCAGCGATGGTGCGGCTATGTGCGAGCAATGTCATCAATTAGTAGGACAAACACTGCATCAGGAACTAACAAAAAACTTAACGGCAGATGAAGTGGCAACCCTTGAGCTTTTGCTGAAGAAAATACTGCCGTAAACAGAAAAAAGAGGTATGACGATGTCCAGACGCAATACTGACGCTATCACTATTCATAGCATTTTGGACTGGATCGAAGATAACCTGGAATCGCCGCTCTCCCTTGAAAAAGTGTCAGAGCGTTCAGGTTACTCCAAATGGCACCTGCAACGGATGTTCAAAAAAGAGACCGGTCATTCATTAGGTCAATATATTCGCAGCCGCAAGCTGACGGAAATTGCCCAGAAGCTGAAAGAAAGCAATGAACCGATCCTTTATCTGGCGGAGCGTTACGGATTTGAATCACAGCAAACCCTCACGCGTACGTTCAAGAACTATTTTGACGTGCCGCCTCATAAGTACCGAATCACCAGCGTGCCGGGTGAATCCCGTTACCTGTATCCGTTAAAACACTGTAGTTAATCATCGCCTGTAAAAGACGTAACCGAGGAAAAAATGAAAGTTACCGCCTCCGCCGCCCTCGCCTTGCTGGTGCTGTTTTCCAGCCAGACCTTCGCGGAGCAAACCCCAGGTGCAACGCAGCAAAATAATCATGACACGATGATTTTGCCGTCAGCACATGACCAGTCGCCTTATGATTTCAACCACATGGGTGCTGGTAGCGACAAATCCGACGAATTAGGCGTGCCTTATTATAATCAGCACGGCCTCTGATTCGTTTTTGCCCCGCAGATGCGGGGCTTTTTTATGCCCTATCCCCTTACCCGCGCCGCCCGGCGAACCCGCAGGCCAAACACGTTGATGTACAGACCGGCCATGATCAGCACGGCACCGAGCAACTGCAGCGCGCTCAGCGTTTCATCCAGCAGTATAGCCGCACTGGCAAGCCCCACCACCGGAACCAGCAAAGACAGCGGCGCGACGCGCCAGGTCTCATAGCGCCCCAGCAGCGAGCCCCAGATCCCGTAGCCCACGATGGTGGCGACAAACGCCAGATAGATAAGAGAAAGGATCGTGGTCAGATCGATCTCGACCAGGCTTTTCAGCATCACCTCCGGGCCATCCAGAATAAACGACGCCGCCAGAAACGGGATTATCGGGATCAGTGCGCTCCAGACCACCAGGGACATCACCTGAGGCCTCGCCTCGTGCTGCATAATCAGCTTGTTGAAAATATTGCCGCACGCCCAGCTCAGCCCCGCCGCCAGCGTGAGCATAAACCCGAGCAGCGCCACATCCTGACCGTTCAAGCTGGCTTCAATCAGCACCAGCACGCCAAACACCGCGAGCGTTATCCCCGCCAGCTGTTTGCCCTGTAAACGTTCGCCAAAAACGAACGCGCCTAGAATGATGGTAAAGAACGCCTGCGCCTGTAGCACCAGCGAGGCAAGACCGGCCGGCATGCCGAACTTGATGGCGCAGAAGAGAAACGCGAACTGGCCAAAGCTGATGGTCAGACCGTAGCCCAGCAGGAGTTTCAACGGGATTTTCGGACGGGCGACGAAAAAGAGCGCCGGGAACGCCACCAGCATAAAACGCAAACCGGCCAGCATCAGCGGGGGCATGTTGTGCAATCCCAGCTTGATGACCACAAAATTGAGCCCCCATACCACGACCACCAGCAACGCCAGCAGTCCGTCTTTACGCGTCATACCCTGCCCCTGAATTATTAATAATTTGTTAACACTTCAAGGTAACAGAAAAAAGTGTGCCGCGAGAAGATCATTATTTCTGGCAGGCAGCTGAAGCACTTAGGGATAAATCGGGTGCTATACAAGCCCCTTATGTCATGGTAATCCTGTTAACACACGTCTAAAAAAAAGCATAAGCAACCGTCGGGAAGGAAAATGAAACCATCTCTCAGGCGCTCAACCGCAGCGCTGCTGGCATCGTCATTGTTATTAACCATCGGTCGGGGAGCAACGCTGCCGTTCATGACCATTTATCTCACGCGCGTGTTTAACATGAGCGTCGAGAATATTGGTTATGCCCTGACGATTGCGCTGACCGTTGGCGTGGTGTTCAGCCTGGGATTTGGCATTCTGGCCGATAAGTTTGATAAAAAACGCTACATGCTGATCGCGATCGTGGCTTTTATCGCCGGGTTTGTCGCAATCCCGCTGGTGGATAACGTCACCCTGGTGGTGCTGTTCTTTTCCCTCATCAACTGCGCCTATTCCGTCTTTTCGACGGTGCTGAAAGCCTGGTTCTCGGACGTGCTGACCTCCAGCCAGAAAGCGCGCGTCTTCTCGCTCAACTACAGCTTCCTGAACATTGGCTGGACGATCGGGCCGCCGATTGGCACCCTGCTGGTGATGTACAGCCTGCAGCTGCCGTTCTGGCTGGCGGCCTTCTGCGCCGCGCTGCCGCTCGGGTTTATTCATTTCTTCGTGCAAAAAAGCGTCGCGCTGGATACCGCCGAGGAAAAGATGCCCTGGCAGCCGTCGGTGCTCCTGAAAGACCGCGCCCTGTTCTGGTTCACCCTCTCCGGCCTGCTCGCGTCTTACGTGGGCGGATCGTTCGCCAGCTGCATTTCGCAGTACGTGCTGGCCGCCAATGCCGACAGCGATTTTGCCCAGAAGGTGGTCGCCGTGGTGCTGCCCGTTAACGCCGCCGTGGTGGTAACCCTGCAGTACGCGCTGGGGCGCAAGATCTCCGCCAGCAATATTCGGCCTTTAATGACCGCCGCAACGCTGTTTTTTATCCTGGGGCTGGGAGGCTTTATGCTCTCTGGGGAGAACCTGATTTACTGGGGCATCGCCGCCGCCATCTTTACGCTGGGTGAGATTATCTACGCACCGGGTGAATACATGCTGATCGACAACATCGCCCCGCCGGGGATGAAGGCGAGCTATTTTTCCGCGCAGGCGCTGGGCTGGCTCGGGGCGGCGGCAAACCCGATGATCACCGGCATTATCCTGACCCACCTGCCGCACTGGTCGCTGTTTGCAATCATGATGGTCGCCATCGTCATTGCCTGGCTGATGATTTTGCGGGGAATGAGCGTGAAGGCGTGGAACGAGTCACCCAAAGCGGCGTAGAGAATAGAGGCCGGGTAAGGCGTGGCCGCCACCCGGCAATAACGCATCAGTGGTGCAGCATTTCCTCCACCACCTGCTCTTTGTACATCTCGTTTGGATAATAGGTCGGCCAGTTATCCATCTCTTTCAGCAGCGCCTCGTGGGATGTGTTGCCCATAAAAATATGGAAGTGCGAAGAGGCTTTCGGCCCGATGATGTGGTCGCTGAACTGCACGAACTTCGGCGCCTTGCTGTCGGCATCCTTACACTCAAACAGATAGCGAACGCCTTTTTTGCCCGATGCGTAGGTCAGAATTTTGTAGCCGCTGTAAGCATACTGACAGCTGCTGACCGCCTTGCCTCTGTGGAATTCCATTACGTTATTTTCGATGCCGATGGCATCCACGTCCGTGGCATATCCCTTGCGGTAGTACGCTTTCACCTCGTCAAAGGTTTTGCTTTTATCCTTCTGCGCTTTCTGTTTGAAGACCGGATCCAGCGAGCCGTCCAGCAGGAACGGATAGACCGACTGCCAGGTGCCGTCCCAGTCGGACAACGCTCTGTCCTTTACGTCTTTATCCTCAAACACGCCGTTTGCCGCCTTCTGTTCCGCTTCGGTCATCTGATGGCCGTGCGAGTGAGCAAACAGCTGGCCGCTGACCAGCAGCGCCCCCAGAGTCATGGCAAATTTCCCAATATGTGCAGCCAAAGTAACGCCCTCATTCCGTTTTATAAAAATGAGGATGTTATATTATAACATTTCAGATCGCAACCAGTCCGCGAACGCCCTCCTGCTCCATATTTTCGCCCCTCCCGCGCTGGATTATGGTGCCGCGGGACATCAGGAGATAGCTGTCGGCCAGCTCGGCTGCAAAGTCGTAAAACTGCTCGACCAGCAGGATTGCCATATCGCCTCTGTTTGCCAGGGTGCGGATCACCTGGCCAATCTCTTTGATGACGGAAGGCTGTATGCCTTCGGTGGGTTCGTCCAGAATCAGCAGCTGCGGACGGCTCGCCAGCGCGCGACCAATCGCCAGCTGCTGCTGTTGCCCGCCGGAGAGATCGCCCCCGCGGCGGTGCTTCATCTCTTTGAGTACCGGGAACAGCTGCCAGATCTCGTCAGGAACCTGCTTTGCCACGCGGGCGGAAAAACGCGACAGCCCAAGCAGAAGGTTCTCTTCCACGGTCAGGCGCGGGAAAATCTCGCGGCCCTGTGGGACATACGCCACGCCAGACTGCACCCGCTGGTGCGGCCTGCTGTGGGTGATCGTTTTACCCTGCCAGATGACCTCCCCGGTTTTCGCCGGGATCAGCCCCATCAGGCACTTCAGCAGCGTGGTTTTCCCGACGCCGTTGCGCCCCAGCAGGCAGGTGACTTCACCGGTGGCGGCTTCAAAGCTCACGCCGCGCAGGATATGGCTGCCGCCGTAGTACTGATTCAGTTCGTTAACCTGTAACATCATCGCTCCTTAGCGCCCCAGATAGACCTCAATCACCTGCTCGTTGGCCTGCACCTCGCGAAGCGAGCCTTCCGCCAGCACGCGTCCCTGATGCAGTACCGTGACGTGGTCGGCAATCGTTTCAACAAAGCCCATGTCGTGCTCCACCACCATCAGGGAATGCTTGCCAGCCAGGGTTTTGAACAGCTCGGCGGTGTATTCCGTTTCCGCGTCGGTCATCCCGGCGGCGGGTTCATCCAGCAGCAGCAGGTGCGGGTCCTGCACCAGCAGCATGCCGATCTCCAGGAACTGCTTCTGCCCGTGCGAAAGCAGCCCCGCGCGACGGTCCCGCTCGCTGCCAAGGCGCAGAAGAACCAGCATCTCGTCAATGCGGTCCCGCTGCTCGCCGTTGAGTTTTGCCCGCAGGCTCGCCCAGACGGATTTATCGGTTTTCATGGCGATCTCAAGGTTCTCCCACACCGTCAGCGCTTCAAAGACCGTGGGCTTCTGGAATTTTCGGCCAATCCCCCGACGGGCAATGGCCGCAGGCTCCAGCGCGGTCAGGTCGATAGACTGGTCGTAAATGGCTCTCCCGCTCTTTGGCCGCGTTTTACCTGTAATCACGTCCATTAGCGTGGTTTTACCCGCCCCGTTGGGGCCAATCACGCAGCGCAGCTCGCCCACGCCGATATTCAGCGAGAGATCGGTCAGGGCCAGAAATCCATCAAAATTGACGTTGATGGCCTCAAGCTGAAGCACCGGGTCGGTCTGGTCCCGATAGCGATCGCCGGGCAACTGGCGGGTAAATAATCCTTCCGTTTGCTGCATTATTTCTCTCCCTTACGCAACAGACCGTAGACGCCGCGCGGCAGGAACAGCGTGACGGCAATAAAAATCAGCCCCAGAAACAGCTGCCAGTACTCCGGCATGGCGACGGTAAAGAAGCTCTTCGCCCCGTTCACCAGCGCCGCGCCAATCACCGGCCCCACCAGCGTGCCGCGCCCGCCCAGCGCCACCCAGATAGCGGCTTCTATTGAGTTGGTCGGCGACATCTCACCGGGGTTAATAATGCCGACCTGGGGAACGTACAGCGCCCCCGCCAGGCCGCACAGCACGGCAGAGAGCGTCCACACCAGCAGCTTGAACCCGCGCGGATCGTACCCGCAGAACGTCAGGCGGTTTTCCGCGTCGCGCACGGCGGTCAGGATGCGGCCAAACTTGCTCTTCGCCAGCGCGAATCCGGTGCCCAACGCCAGGAGCAGCAGCAGCACCGTCGCCAGAAACAGCGCGATGCGGGTGGCCGTTTCCGTCACCGAAAACCCGAGCAGCGTGGTAAAGCCGGTAAAGCCGTTATTGCCGCCAAAGCCGGTTTCGTTGCGAAAGAACAGCAGCATGCCCGCGTAGGTCAGCGCCTGGGTCATAATCGAGAAGTAGACACCTTTGATCTTCGAGCGGAAGGCAAACCAGCCAAACACCAGCGCCAGCAGGCCCGGCACCATCACGATTAGCACCAGCGCCCAGGCGAAGTGCTGGGTGCCCCACCAGAACCACGGCAGCTCGCTCCAGGAGAGAAACGACATAAACGCGGGCAGGCCGTCGCCTGACGCCTGGCGCATCAGGTACATGCCCATCGCATAGCCGCCCAGGGCGAAGAAGATGCCGTGTCCAAGAGAGAGCATCCCGGCGTAGCCCCACACCAGATCCAGCGCCACCGCAACGACGGCATAGCAGAGGATCTTGCCGATGAGCGTCAGCATCCAGGTCGACAGCGCCAGCGGATGCGTGGCGGGCAGCAGGGCGAAAAACGGTAATATCAGCAGACACGCCACCAGCAGGCTGCCGGCAATCTGCGTTACGCGCGGCGCTTTACGCGCCAGCGTTAAGGTCAGCGGCTGGCTCATCAGTCAATCACCCTCCCTTTCAGCGCAAACAGCCCCTGAGGGCGCTTCTGGATAAACAACACGATCGCCACCAGAATCACGATCTTGCCCAGCACCGCCCCCATCTGCGGCTCGAGGATTTTATTAAAAATGCCCAGCCCGAACGCTGCGGCCACGCTGCCTGCCAGCTGGCCTACGCCACCGAGAACGACAACGAGGAACGAGTCGATTATGTAACCCTGACCAAGCTCCGGCCCGACGTTACCAAGCTGGGATAACGCCACGCCGCCTAACCCGGCGATCCCTGAGCCCAGCCCGAACGCCAGCATATCGACGCGCCCGGTCGGTACCCCGCAGCAGGCGGCCATGCTGCGGTTTTGCGTCACCGCGCGCACGTTCAGGCCAAGACGCGTTTTATTCAGAATCAGCCAGGTGAACAACAGCACCAGCAGCACGAAGCCCAGCACCACAATGCGGTTCCACGGCAGCGTCAGGTTGGCAAAAACCTGTACCCCGCCGGAAAGCCATGCCGGGTTTGCCACCTCCAGGTTCTGGGCGCCAAAGGTCATGCGCACCAGCTGGATGAGCATCAGGCTGATCCCCCACGTCGCCAGCAGCGTTTCCAGCGGGCGACCGTACAGGTGACGGATCACGGTGCGCTCCAGCACCATTCCGATGCCCGCCGTCACGCAGAACGCCACCGGCAGCGCGATAACGGGATAGAGCGCCAGCCACTGGGGCGCAAGCCCGGCCATTGCCTGCTGCACCATCCACGTGGCGTACGCCCCCAGCATCAGCATCTCGCCGTGCGCCATATTGATAACGCCCAGCAGACCGTAGGTGATCGCGAGCCCAAGCGCGGCCAGCAGCAGCACCGACCCCAGAGAAAGTCCCATAAACGCCTGGCCCAGCAGATCGCCCCACATCAGGCGATGCGTAATCTGGCTAAGGCTCTCTTCTGCGGCCGCGCGCACGCCGGCGTCCGGCTCGGTCTGCGCCTGGGTAAATGGCGTGAGTCTGGACTGCACGTCCGGATCGTCTGACTGGCCCAGCAGTTCAACGGCCCTGCGGCGCACCTCCGGCTGCGGGCTCGCCAGCTGGAGGTTTGCCACCGCCAGCTGCAGCGCCTGACGCGCTACGGCGTCCGTTTCATCCCCGGCGCGCTTTTCCAGAAAAGCGAGCATGTCGGGCTGGGCATCACGCTGGAGCTGACGGGCTGCAGCCCGCCTTTCTGTGACGCTGTCACTAACAAGCTGGTGCGTGGCAATGGCCGTTGCAGCCAGCACGCGCAGCCGGTTGGTCAGGCGTACGGCTTTGGTTTGCCCTTCGGCCGCGCGGGCGTCACCGAGCGAAATTATTTCGCCGTTACGCTTCGCAAAGGCGTGCTTTTGGCTGTCGGTATACAGGTTTTCCTTTTGCAGGGACTGAAGCAGCGGAAGCCTGGCGGCATCCGGCGCGGCGGCCCACTGCGCGAGGAGTTCCGCCTGCTGTCCGCGGCTGGCGGCAACAAAACGATCGGCATCCGATGCCTGCGCCATCCCTGGCAGCAGTCCGGAAAGCCATACAAGAGCGATGAACATGCGCATGGCGTTCATGACGTTTCTCCCTGAGGCAATGGCTTAGTTGCTGGCGGTTTTCATCGGCTGGTCGGGCTTTTTGTCATTCCCGGCGATGAACGGACTCCACGGCTGGGCGCGCACCGGCTGCTCCGTCTGCCAGACCACGTTGAACTGGCCGTTACCTTCGATTTCACCGATCATGACCGGCTTATGCAGATGATGGTTGGTAGCATCCATGGTGAGCGTAAAGCCAGACGGCGCCTTAAACGACTGACCGGCCATCGCCGCACGCACCTTATCCACGTCGGTGGTGCCCGCTTTTTCAACCGCCTGCGCCCACATATGGATACCCACATACGTGGCTTCCATCGGATCGTTTGTGACGACGGTATCGGCATTCGGCAGCTTGTGCGCCTTCGCATAGGCTTTGTAATCCGCCACAAATGCCTGGTTGGTTGGGTTATCCACGGATTCAAAGTAGTTCCACGCCGCCAGGTTGCCTACCAGCGGTTTGGTGTCGATCCCGCGCAGCTCTTCTTCGCCTACGGAGAACGCCACCACCGGCACGTCGGTGGCCTTCAGCCCCTGGTTAGCCAGCTCTTTGTAGAACGGCACGTTGGAGTCGCCGTTGATGGTCGATACCACGGCGGTTTTGCCGCCTGCGGAGAATTTCTTGATGTTGGCGACGATGGTCTGGTAGTCGCTATGGCCAAACGGGGTGTAAACCTCTTCGATGTCCTTATCCTCAACGCCTTTCGAATGCAGGAAGGCGCGCAGGATCTTGTTGGTGGTGCGCGGGTAAACGTAGTCGGTACCCAGCAGGAAGAAGCGCTTCGCCCCGCCGCCGTCCTCGCTCATCAGGTATTCCACCGCCGGGATGGCCTGCTGGTTCGGCGCCGCGCCGGTATAGAAAACGTTTGGCGACATCTCTTCGCCTTCATACTGCACCGGATAGAACAGCAGGCCGTTCAGCTCCTCAAACACCGGCAGCACGGATTTGCGCGAAACCGACGTCCAGCAGCCGAACACCACGGCCACTTTATCCTGGCTCAGCAGCTGGCGCGCCTTCTCGGCAAACAGCGGCCAGTTTGAGGCCGGATCCACCACCACTGGCTCCAGTTTTTTACCCAGCACGCCGCCTTTAGCGTTGATCTCGTCGATGGTCATCAGGGCGACGTCCTTCAGCGGGGTTTCGGAGATGGCCATCGTGCCGGACAGAGAGTGCATGATCCCCACTTTGATGGTATCGGCCGCCTGCACGCCAAAACTCATTCCCATCGCCGCGACGGATGCGGATAACGCAAAGGCTTTTAATAAGGTACGACGCTGCATATTTTCACTCCTGAAAAAGAACGCTGTGCGAAAACGTCCGTTACGGCATGGACGCGGAAATAAAGGTGTCAGCGAAGCAGGAGCAAAAAGGATGCCAGGATGAAAAACGCGCTATTGCAGGAGACAGAAGGCAGGATGTAAAGAGAACGACTCAGAATGGCACAGCGCTGCACTTTTATAATGCAGCGCTGTACCGGAGGAATTACCAGACCTCGCTGGCGATCTGCGTCACCAGGCGGACCTTATCCCACTGCTGGGACTCGCTCAGGCTGTTGCCCTCTTCGGTGGAGGCAAAGCCGCACTGCGGGCTGAGGCAGATCTGCTCTTTCGCCACGTATTTCGCCGCCTCTTCCAGACGGGCCTTCACGCCTTTCGGGTTCTCCAGCTCACCGTTTTTCGTGGTGATCAGGCCTAGCACCACCTGCTGCTTGCCCGGGCGAACGAAGCGCAGCGGCGCGAAGTCCCCGCTGCGGTCGTTATCATATTCGAGGAAGAAGGCGTCAACGTTAACCGTCCCGAACAGCACCTCCGCCACCGGCTCGTAGCCGCCTTCGGAAATCCAGGTTGAACGGAAGTTACCGCGACAGACGTGCAGCCCGATGGTCAGATCCTCCGGCTTGCCTTCCAGGGCCTTGTTCAGCACGCGGGCGTAGATTTGCGCCAGCTCATCGGCATCGTCGCCGCGCTCGCGGATCTGACGGCGCTGGTCGTCCGAGCAGAGATAGGCCCAGACGGTGTCGTCCAGCTGCAGATAACGGCAGCCCGCTTCGTAGAATGCGCGGATGGCGTCGCGCCAGGTAGTCGCCAGATCGTCGAAATAGTCGTTCAGATCCGGGTACACCGTCGCGTCGATGTCTTTGCGCCCGCCGCGGAAATGGAGCACGCTTGGGCTGGGAATGGTCATCTTCGGCTGGGCACTGCCGCTGATGCTTTTCAGATAGCGGAAGTCTTCCAGCATCGGGTGGTCGCCAAAGCCCAGCTTGCCGGTCACGCGCACGCCGTGGGCTTTGGTTTGCACTCCGTTGAACTGAATCCCCTGCTGTGAATCGTAACGCTCAACGCCCTGAAGACCGTCGAAGAAATCGAAGTGCCACCAGGCGCGGCGAAATTCACCGTCGGTCACCACATGCAGGCCACACGCGCACTGCTGCTCTACGACGTGGCGAATGGCCTCGTCCTCCACCGCACGAAGCTGTCCGGCATCAATCTCGCCGCTGGCGAACTTCAGGCGCGCCTGCTTAACGGCATCCGGACGTAAAAAGCTGCCGACTACGTCGGCGCGGTATGGGGCGTGCTGTCGTTGCATGGAAATCTCCTCAGTCTGCCGGTAATAATTGCCCGCGGTGATAATTCATCATTTGAATCTTTAGACTTCTGGATGTCTAAATGTCCAAAAAAGATGTCATACCTGACCGATTCCGGCAAACGAGAAAATTTCACGGGTGTTGAAAAAAATTCATCTTCACAGCGCGGCCTCATGCGCCTGGCTGGCAAACGCGTAGCGTTCATCTTCCCAGCCGGTGATGCCCCCGAGCATGATTTTGACCGGCAGTCCGAGACGCGCCAGCTTCAGCGCCGCCCTGTCCGCGCCGTTACAGTGGGGCCCCGCACAATACACGACAAACAGCGTCCCCTCCGGCCATTGGGACATCCGATCAGCGGTGATCTGGCTCCAGGGCATATGCAGCGCGCCCGGCACGTGGCGGCGGGCAAACTGCTCCGGGCTCCCCACCACGTGCAGCAGCACGAAGTCCTGCTCGTTATTGGCGATGGCATGATGCACGTCGGCGCAGTCGGTTTCGACGCTCAGGCGACGCAGAAAATGGGTAACGGCTTCCTGCGGCTCGGCAGCCGGAAATTCAGTAACATAGCTCATGATCCTTCCTCATCTTTGGCGTTTGTGTTAACACTACTCTATCCACAAATTCAGCCCGTGAATGCGCTCGCTTATGCCAGAAAACAGCAAAAAGATGACAAACTTAAGACAGGTTATCCGCCCGCAGGTGGTAGTGCTGGCGTATGACGGGCTGTGTACCTTTGAGTTTGGCGTGGCGGTTGAGATTTTTGGCCTGCCGCGTCCGGAGCTGGGCGACGACTGGTACCGTTTTGCGGTGGCGAGCGTGGATAGCGGAGAACTGCGGGCGACCGGCGGGATCCGCATCGTTGCCGATGGGGACTTGAGCCTGCTTGAATCGGCGGATCTGATCGTGGTTCCCGGCTGGCGGGGGCTGGACTCACCGGTTCCTCCGGCGCTCTGCGAGGCGCTGCGCCAGGCCAGCGCGCGAGGATGTCAACTGCTGTCCATCTGCTCGGGCGCGTTCGTGCTGGCCGCTGCGGGGCTGCTGAACGGCCGCAAAGCCACGACGCACTGGCGCTACATTGACGCGCTTAAGGCCCGCTACCCTGACATCGAGGTGGTTGAGGACGTGCTCTACCAGGACGAAGGCGATATCCTGACGTCCGCAGGCAGCGCGGCGGGAATCGATCTCTGTCTGCACGTCGTCCGGCGGGACTATGGCATGGAAACCGCCAACAGCGTGGCGCGACGGCTGGTGATCCCCCCTCACCGGGATGGTTCACAGCCGCAGCAGCTGAGCCGCCCGGTGGCGCAGCTGCGGGAGAGCCAGCGCCTGGGCCAGCTGTTTGATTTTCTGCACACGCACCTCGTCGAGCCGCACAGCGTCGACTCGCTGGCGCGTCGGGTCGGCATGAGCCAGCGCACCTTTCTTCGTCGCTTCGAGGCGGCAACGGGCACGACGCCCGCACGCTGGCTGCTCAACGAGCGCCTGCTGAGAGCAAAAGATTATCTGGAGAGCAGCCGTTTAAGCATCGACAGCATCGCTGAACAGACCGGGTTTGGTCAGGCGTCGACGCTGCGCCATCATTTTCGCCAGCAGTTCGCGCTGTCTCCGGCCCAGTATCGTAAACAGTTTTCACGTTCCGATCCTGCCCGCTAGCGGTAAAAGCGCAAAAAAAAACCGCCATTATCTGGCGGTAAATGCTTGCATGGATAGATTTGTATTTTGGTCTCTACGTCCCCGACGCTCCATGGTCGGGCAGCGGATCTCGTATAAACTAACACCGGCTGCCTTAACGAAACCTAAACAGCCCGGTTAACTCGCGCTGGTATTGATTTGCAAATAGCGCATCAGACCCTGCTCAGCGCTCTGTTTTGCATCATCGTTAAGTGCCTCGAGATAAAACGAACGCGATACTCCGTAGGGAGCTTTTTCAGAGGGATATACCGCAAACTGGAATGTTTTTCCCCGTGCCGGATGGGTGCAGTCTAATTCCCAGCGTTGATCGTTTACTTTTTTGCTATTGCAGGCTACGCGTCCATAGTCGCTGGTTAAATAAGAACCAACGCGAACTTCCGCGGACTGAATATATTCTGGTTCGTCATTACCGATATAGCGAACCCCTGCGGTAGCCCCAACGGCCGCCACGAGGAGCGCAAGCGCGATTATTTTTTTCATTTATTTAGACTCATTCCTTAGCCAGAGAACCTCTATTATATAGGATTATCCTTAAAGTAAATGTCTATTTCCGTACCAGAACAGGTAGTTTACAACGCGTAATTCATATTTAGGATATTTCTTAAGACGGATTCACTACCTACAGTATTTGACACTTTCTTTGCTGTACTTTGAATTATTGAATAATAACGAGAAAAAATAATCGGCATGCTTATTCCCGCAATGTTATTCAGCGGTGAAACCATGGTAAAAAAAGGGTTATCTCTCGTTATGCTTATTTGTGCTCTGTTTTCCGGCCAGCTGATGGCCGGGCACAAAGGCCATGAATATATTTGGGTAAAGAATGTGGAACATCAGCTGCGGCATGAGGCCGACAGCGACGAGTTACGCAGCGCAGCGGAAGAGTCAGCGGAGGGTTTGCGCGAGCACCACCTGTGGCAGAAATCGCGCAAACCGGACACGCACGTAAGGTAGTTAACTGCCCTTGCGTTTCGGCAGGGTTTTCATCAGGTCGTCCGGGCTCACGGACGCGACGATGCTGCCCGGCGGTGGCATTTTGAAAATGTGGTTTTTCATTTTGCCGATAACATGCATTTCGCAAGGACGGCAGTCAAACTTCAGGGTCAGGACTTCGTCACCGTTGACCAGCTGCATGGGGGTGGCCTTCCAGCTCTTGATATTCCCTTTCGCCTGTTTCGGGCACAGGTTAAAAGCAAAGCGCAGGCAGTGCTTGGTGATCATCACCGGCACATCGCCCTTCTCTTCGTGCGCTTCATAGGCCGCGTCGATCAGCTGCACGCCGTGGCGATGATAGAATTCACGCGCTTTATGGTTGTAAACGTTGGCCAGGAACGATAAATGGGTGTCCGGATACACGGGCGCAGGAACGGATTCGGCCTTACGGCTGCCGCGCGGATAGTGCTCCAGACGAGCAGCATCCAGCATCTCTGCCGTTTCGCGTCGGAACTGGTTAAGCAGGCTGTTCGGCACGAACAGCGCGTCCGGCAGATTAACCTCGATAGCGCGGGCGTAGTAAATCGTCTGGCCCAGCTTCGCCACGCCGTCCTTCAGGCTGTTAAGGGCTTTATCCGCGTTGTTTGCCACCTCGAACAGGCCATCAAGCGTATGCGTTACGCTGATGCCATCTTCGCAGGTCATGGTCAGAATCAGCTGCTCTTCCCAGCCGCCCAGCTCAATATCCACCGCGATGCGGCGCTCGCTGGAGGTTTTCAGCAACGCCTGCTGCCAGTTATGATCCAGGTTACGGTTGAGCGGCGCGTTCGGCCTTGCCTTGTAAAGATCGGCAGGCATTTCATTCGGCCAGACGCGGTAGCGGTTCTCGCCGGTTTTTTCGACCGTGTTGGCGCGGAAGCCCACCACTTCACGCTTGATCATCACGTTCAGGCCGTCGCCGTTCGCCAGCGGCTCCGTCACTTCAACGTCCAGGTGATCTTTCGCCACTTTCAGCACCTCACCGACCGGTAAACCGATAAACTTCGGTGAGTCAAACGCGCCGATATCCCCTTTGCGGGCGTTCACGAAATAGTCCGTGCTGCCGCGGTGGAAGGTTTTGTCCGTCGACGGAATAAAGAAATGCTCGGTACGACCAGCCGAGGCGCGCGCCAGGTCACCACGGTCTTCAATAATGGCGTCCAGCATCTGGCGATAGTGCGCGGTGATGTTCTTCACGTAGCTCATGTCTTTGTAGCGCCCTTCAATCTTGAAGGAGCGCACGCCTGCATCGATCAGCGCGCCCAGATTGGCGGTCTGATCGTTATCCTTCATGGAGAGCAGGTGTTTTTCGAACGCCACCACGCGCCCCTGATCGTCTTTCAGGGTATACGGCAGACGGCAGGCCTGTGAGCAGTCGCCGCGGTTGGCGCTGCGGCCCGTCTGGGCGTGGGAAATGTTGCACTGGCCGGAATAGGCGACGCACAGCGCGCCGTGGATAAAGAACTCAATCGTCGCGTCTGTCGCCTGGTGAATATCGCGGATTTGATTCAGGTTCAGCTCGCGCGCCAGCACGATCTGTGAGAAACCGACGTCAGAGAGGAATTTGGCTTTTTCTACCGTGCGGATGTCGCACTGGGTACTGGCATGCAGCTCAATCGGCGGAATATCCAGCTCAAGCACGCCCATGTCCTGAACAATCAGGGCATCGACGCCGGTCTGGTAGAGATCGGTAATCAGACGCTGCGCGGGCTCCAGCTCATCATCATGAAGAATGGTGTTCAGGGTCACGAACACTTTCGCCCCGAAACGGTGGGCGAACGGCACCAGCTCGGCAATATCGCGCAGGCTGTTGCTGGCGTTATGGCGGGCACCGAAGCCAGGGCCGCCGATGTAGACGGCGTCAGCGCCGTGAAGGATCGCTTCACGGGCAATGGCGGCGTCGCGGGCCGGGCTTAAAAGTTCAAGATGATGGGATTGCAGGCGCATACTTCGTCGTTATCCGTTATGGTCAAAATGGCGGCTATTGTAGTCAGAAGTATGCGCCAGCGAAACAGTTTTGCGTAGCCTCAGCGGGGATAATGGATCAGAGAGTGAAAATGCACCGGCCGGTCGCTGCTGTTGCGGTAGGCGTGCGGTTTATCGCCGGCAAAACGCACGCCCGAATCGGCAAAAATCGTCTGCCATTCGCCGTTGATGTTCATCTCCAGCTCGCCGCCGATCACCACCACATGCTCAATCACGCCCGCCTCGTGCGGCGTGGACTCGCTCACGGCGCCCGGTGCCAGCGTAATAGAGAAATAATCAAACCCGAGCGTCTCATCCCAGGGAAAGAGCGGTTTGACCACCATCGCCTGCTGCTGCGAGTCAAACACGGCCGGCCTGTCCGCCTCGGACGTGATGAAGGCGGAGAACGGGACGTTCAGCCCGGTGGCGATTTTCCACAGCGTCGACACCGTCGGGCTGGACTCATTGCGCTCGATTTGCCCGAGCATCGCTTTCGACACGCCGGTTTCGTCCGCCAGCTTCGACAAACTCCAGCCGCGCGCCTGGCGCAGCGTTTTCAGCGTTGCTGCAAGATGTTGTGTAATGTCCATGCTCCCTCCTGATGACTCCGAGCATACCACTTGTACGCTATAGCGCACAGTGTTACCTTATCGCGGACGTTATAACGCACAGCGGAGTCTCTATGCGCCCTTCCTCTCATCTCGTTCCAGCCGTACTGGCTGGATTTGTCGCCGTTCTGGTCGGTTACGCCAGCTCGGCAGCCATCATCTGGCAGGCCGCCGCGGCGGCAGGCGCCAGCGCGCAGCAGATTGCGGGCTGGATGACCGCGCTGGGGATTGGGATGGGCGTCAGCACGCTGGCGCTCTCCTGGTGGTATAAAGCCCCGGTGCTGACCGCCTGGTCAACGCCCGGCGCGGCGCTGCTCGCCACCAGCCTGCACGGCGTGACGCTGGCTGAGACAATCGGCGTGTTCATCTTCGCCAACGCGCTCATTTTACTCTGCGGCATTACCGGCCTTTTCGCCCGTCTGATGAGGCTGATCCCCCATTCGCTTGCGGCCGCCATGCTGGCAGGCGTACTCCTGCAGTTTGGTCTGCACGCGTTTGCCCATCTGGATGGGCACTTTCTGCTGTGCGGCAGCATGATTGCGGCGTGGCTGCTGGCGAAAGCGCTGGCACCGCGCTATGCCATCGTCGTAACGCTGCTAGCGGGCGGGATCGTGGCGTGGGCGGGAGGTGACGTTGTCACCGATAAAATCACCCTCTCCCTCGTGATGCCTGAGTTCATTGCCCCGGACTTTACCTTCACCAGCCTGGTGAGCATCGGTTTGCCCTTCTTCCTGGTGACCATGGCCTCGCAAAATGCCCCCGGTTTCGCGACGATGAAAGCCTCCGGCTATCCGCTGGCGGTCTCACCGCTCATTATTTTTACCGGCGGGCTCGCGCTGCTGCTGTCGCCCTTTGGCGTCTTTTCCATCTGCATAGCCGCCATTACCGCCGCTATCTGTCAGAGCCCGGATGCCCACCCGGATGCCGGTAAACGCTGGCTGGCAGCCATCGCGGCCGGCGGGTTTTATCTGCTGGCGGGGGTGTTCGGCGGATCCATCACCGGCATAATGGCTGCGCTGCCGCTCAGCTGGATCCAGACGCTGGCCGGTCTGGCGCTGCTGGGTACTATCAGCGGGAGTTTATATCAGGCGCTAAATCATGAAGCGGAGCGCGACGCGGCCATCGTCACGTTTCTGATGACCGCGAGCGGCGTCACGATCCTGGGCATCGGTTCGGCATTCTGGGGGCTGGTGCTGGGCGGCGTATGCTACGCCCTGTTTTCACGCGCTCGCCGCGCGTAGCTGTGAGGGCGTCATACCCATGACGCTGCGGAAACGGTTACTGAAGTGGCTGGCGGAGTTAAACCCGCAGGCCAGCGCGATATCCGTCAGCGGCGTCGAGGTATGCTGTACCAGGTTTTTCGCTTTTTCCATGCGCCGTTGCATGACGTACTGATGCGGCGCCAGCCCCGTCGACTGGCGGAACATGCGGGCAAAATGGTATTCGCTGAGGGCGGCCTGCGCCGCCAGCTCGGCCAGCGTCAGGGGCTGCCCAAGGTTTTCTTCGATAAAGGCCAGCACGTTGCGCAGAACAAACGGCGATAGCCCGCCGGTAACGACCGGGAGCTTCCACTGAACGTTAGAGTAGTTTTGCAGCAGGTGGGTCAACAGCAGCGTGGAGGCCGTGCTCAGGGTGAGCTGATTGGCCTGCTGCTGCCAGTCGCAGCCGAGCAGAAACTGGCGGTACAGCGCGGTGATCTTCGGGTCGCTGCCAAAAATGCGCTCGTCCAGGGTCAGCGACAGCGGCCGCTTGTCCCAGATTTTTTCGCCCACATCGCGCAGGTGTTCATCGGTGCAGTAGAGATGGACAAACGACAGGTCATCGCGAATATCCCACGTCGATTCACTCTCTTTCGGCATCAGACAGAAACGGTCCGGTCCCCCGCCGTTCTTCCAGCCGCCCGGCGTCTTTTGATAGCTCTCGTAGCCGTCGGCGACGTACAGGCTGAGGGTATGATGATTGCTTTTAACCGTTATCGTATCGCGCTTGTTGTACCACGCCGCCAGCTGAATGCCGGAATTGAGCGAGACGGTTTCCCGCAGGACCGCATTCTGCTGGCGTAGCGTTTCAAAGGTATCGTAAGCGTGAGACATAACCGTTAGCGCGTTATTGAGTGAACTGTCAGTCTAAGAACTGTTGTCCCCCGTTGCCAGCCCCCGGAAAAGAAAAAAGCGCAAGATTTTGCAAGTCTACCGCAAGCCGGTGAAAGCCCCTGACCGATGACGGCGCCATACTGCGGGCTTCCGTGGTTTGAGAAGAGAAAAATATGAACGCGTTATTATACGGACTGGTGGTGGTCATCTGGGGAACCACCTGGATTGCCATTTTCCTGCAGCAGGGTCCCGTACCCGCTCCCGTCTCTATTTTCTGGCGCTTCGCGGTGGCCAGCGCCACGATGATGGTGGTGTTACTCGCCCTGCGCCGGTTGCGCAAGCTGGCGCTGCGGGATCACCTGTTCTGCATGCTTCAGGGATGCTGCGTCTTCTGCTTTAACTTCTGGTGTTTTTATACCGCGGCGGCACACATCAACACCGGCCTGGAATCGGTGATCTTCTCCATGGCGGTGCTCTACAACGCGATTAACTGCTTTATTTTCTTCGGGCAGCGCCCGCCCGCGCGTTTCTGGACGGCGGCAGCGCTCGGTCTTGTGGGGATTGTGACCCTTTTCTGGGACGACCTGCTGGCCAGCGGCTGGAGCGTATCGCTCCTGACGGGCATTGGCCTTTCCGCTCTCGGCACGTACGGCTTCTCGCTGGGCAATATGATCAGCATGCGCCATCAGCGCAGAGCCCTTGAAACCATGACCACCAACGCCTGGGCGATGCTTTACGGCACGCTGGTGATGGGATGTATTGCGCTTTTCAGAGGCGACAGTTTTACCCCGGAATGGACGGTCACCTATATGGGCGCGCTGCTCTATCTGGCCCTGTTCGGCTCGGTGATTGCCTTTGGCGCCTACTTCACGCTGGTGGGACGTATCGGCCCCGGGAAAGCGGCTTACAGCACGCTGCTCTTCCCGCTGGTGGCGCTCTCCATCTCAACGGTGTATGAAGGCTACGTCTGGCACATCAACGGTATCGTCGGTTTGCTGCTGATTCTGGGCGGGAATATGGTGATGTTCACGAAACCAGAGACCTGGTTCAGGCGCCTGCGTACGGCGTAAAAAACGGCCTGCGCGATGCAGGCCGCTTAAGATTATTTCGCTGTTTTATGCACGTCGAACATGGTGGCGTCCGTCGCCATGTCGTCAACAACCTGCTTCAGCGTAGCGAAGCCCATAGGCGTGTTTTCGTTTGCCAGCTCTTTACCTTCGCCTTTACGAACGACTTTCATCACCGGTTTATTGGTGGCCGCGTCGATCAGCTCGCCTTCAAAGTAGAGATGGGTATCCATGGTGCGGTGCCCGGTTGCCATCTGCGTACCCGCTACCACCAGCGCGACCGGCACCACTTCATAGAACTGCAGGCCCTCTTTCTGGGAACTCACCCCGGTAATTGCCCCGCGGAAAATCAGGCTGTGTTTGCCCGGCGTGGTAACAATCGGCTTACGGGTACCAATCGCCGTTTTCATTTTGTTATTGGTATAATTCAGCAGCTCATCAAGCGTTTTTTGACCAATCTGAGTGGTTGGTTTTGGCGCTGGATAATAGGTAATCGGCGTCCAGATAATGCTGTCGTAGTTGGCTTCGTTATAGGAAGGATCAACCCAACGCAGCGTTGGTTTACCCGTTGCAGAGGTCGTCTGCTGCAGGCCGGAATAATCTTTTAAAAAGCCTGAATATTGTTCTGGAGCCGCGACCTTTGAAGAACAGCCCGCCACTGCCAATAAACCAGTAAGCACTGCAACTTTAAAAAAAGTTTGAGTACGCATGATAGTTTTCCATGTTATCTGCAAGTATGCATTTGAAGTTATAGCAAAAGTTCGGTGGGTTTGTTGTGACAAAAAATGATGTGGGGAGCACAAATTGCGAAAAGAGTGCCCGGCCGCGTACCGGGCAGTGAAAAATTACTGATTAATATCCACCTGCCAGAACAAATGTTTGCCAAACGGATCGATTTCGTAGCCTGTCACCTCTTTGCGCACCGGTTCGAAGATCGTTGAATGCGCAATCATGACCGCAGGCATCTGGTCATGCATGATCTGCTGCGCCTCTTTATACAGCGCCACGCGCTTGTCGCGATCGGTGGTTGATTTTGCTTCCGCAATGATTTTATCAAACGGCTTGTAGCACCACTTCGCCGAATTCGAACCGCCGTTGGCCGAGGTGCAGGTAAACAGCGGCCCAAAGAAGTTATCCGGGTCGCCCGTTGCAGTCGTCCAGCCCATCAGGGCGGCCTGATGTTCACCATCCTTCACGCGCTTGAGATATTCGCCCCATTCGTAGGTGACAATTTTGGTTTGCACCCCCACCTTCGCCCAGTCAGCCTGAATCATCTCCGCCATCCGTCTGGCGTTCGGGTTATAGGGCCGCTGGACGGGCATCGCCCACAGGTCAAAACTCATGCCGCTGGCTAAACCTGCCTCTTTCAGCAACGCTTTCGCTTTTTCAGGATCGTAATCGTAATCCTTCAGTTCGCTGTCAGCGCTCCAGACGCCCGGCGGCAGCAGGTTTTTCGCCGCGGTGCCGGTGCCGTGGAACACCGCGTCGATAATGGCCGGCTTATTGATCGCCATCGCCAGCGCCTGGCGAACCTTCACGTTATCCAGCGGCGGCTTTTGGGTGTTAAACGCCAGGAAACCGGTGTTCAGCCCGGCCTTGCTCATCAGCGTAATATCTTTATTGGCCTTCATGCGCGGCAGATCCGCCGGGTTCGGGAACGGCATCACCTGGCATTCGTTTTTCTCAATTTTGGCAAAACGCACGGAGGGATCCGGGGTGATGGTAAAGACCAGCCTGTCCAGCTTCGATTTCCCCTGCCAGTAGTCGGCAAACGCGGTAAACAGGATTCGGGAGTCCTTCTGATACTGCGCCAGCTTAAACGGCCCGGTGCCGATCGGCTGCATATCCACCTTCTCCGGCGTGCCCGCTTTCAGCATCGCATCGGCATATTCCGCGGAGAGGATTGAGGCAAAATACCATGCCAGATCCGCAACAAACGGCGCTTCCGGATGGGCCAGGGTAAAGCGCACCGTGTGGTCATCAACTTTATCAATGGCGGTAATCAGGCTGCCAAACTCCAGGCTTTCGAAGTTGGAATAGCTGCCGTTTGAGACGTTGTGATACGGATGATTCACGTCCTTCTGACGCATAAACGAGAAGATCACGTCATCGGCGTTAAAATCGCGGGTCGGCGTGAAGAATTTATTGCTCTGGAACTTCACCCCTTTACGCAGATGGAAGGTGTAAACCTTGCCGTCGTCGCTCACCTCCCAGCGCTCTGCCAGGCTCGGCACCAGCTCCGTGGTGCCGGGTTTGAAATCGACCAGCCGGTTATAGACCGGCACGGCGCTGGCATCCACGCTGGTGCCCGAGGTGTATAGCTGAGGATTAAAGTTTTCCGGTGACCCTTCGGAGCAATACACCAGCGTTTTCGCGCCTACGGTGGAACTGACCGTGAGCGCAGCGAGTGCCAGCGTTAACGTTGTGCGTTTGCTTGTCATCATTTATTCCTGTCTTTTTAATTCGACGGCTAATTAATTCTTTTGCCATTTCATAAATAACATTAAAGTGAAGTGGCAAACACCCGAAAAATAAATAAGGAAGAAAACACTATGGGCTCGCCGCTTTCCAGACAATTAACGCACCGTTTTTTCCGCTATCTTGCGATTACCAGCCAGAGCGATCCAAAAGTAAAAACCCTGCCCTCCACGCCGGGCCAGCACGACATGGCGCGAGAACTGGCGCAGGAGCTGGCGCAGCTGGGGTTAGACGACATCGTGATTGACGAATTCGCTACCGTGACGGCGGTAAAAAAAGGCAACGTGCCCGGCGCGCCGCGCATCGGCTTTATTACCCATATTGATACCGTTGACGTCGGTTTATCACCGAATATTCATCCGCAAATATTAACCTTTAATGGTGAAGATCTCTGTCTGAATAAAGAAAAAGACATCTGGCTGCGCGTGAACGAGCACCCGGAAATTTTGGCTTACCCGAATGAGGAGATTATTTTCAGCGACGGAACCAGCGTATTGGGAGCAGATAATAAAGCAGCGGTGACGGTGGTGATGACCGTGCTGGAAAACCTCACCGCTGAACATCAGCATGGCGACATTGTGGTCGCGTTTGTGCCAGACGAAGAGATTGGCCTGAACGGCGCCAAGGCGCTGGATTTGAAACGCTTCGACGTGGACTTTGCCTGGACCATCGACTGCTGCGAGCTGGGAGAGATTGTTTACGAGAATTTCAACGCGGCAGCGGCAGAGATCCACTTCACCGGCGTGACGGCGCACCCGATGTCCGCCAAAGGCGTGCTGGTGAACCCATTACTGATGGCGACCGACTTCATCAGCCATTTCGACCGCCAGCAAACCCCGGAGTGCACCGAGGGCCGCGAGGGCTATATCTGGTTTAACGGCATTCAGGCCGGACAGAACGACGCCGTGCTAAAGGCCAATATTCGTGATTTTGATAAAGCCGGCTTTGCCGCCCGCAAGCAGCAGATTGCGGACGTCGCCGCGCTGATTGCCGCCCGACACCCGACGGCGAAGGTGGAGTATCGCATTGAGGATACCTACAGCAACATCAGCAATGCGATTGGCGAAGACCGGCGCGCCATCGACCTGATGTTTGAGGCGATGGAATCGCTCGGCATCACCCCAAAACCGATCCCTATGCGCGGCGGCACGGACGGCGCGGCGCTGTCGGCAAAAGGGTTACTCACCCCGAACTTCTTCACCGGCGCGCATAACTTCCATTCGAAGTTTGAGTTCCTGCCGCTGTCGTCGTTCGAGGCGTCTTACAAGACTGCCCTGCAGATCTGCCTGCTGGCCGCCCGTTAAGCGGGCTTGCGCGCCAGCATGGTGGCAAAGCGCAGCTTGATGCGGTTGCCGTTTTCATCGGCGCGGTGCAGCTCGCCCACCTCTTCATTGTATTTGAGCAGCTCCCAGCCTTCGTAGTAGCTGCTCAGCTCGCCACTTTTGAACGCAAACGGGAAGCCGACGGAGCACGGGTAATCCGCCGTGTCCATCGCGGCAACGATCAGGTTGTAGCCGCCGGGTTTGGTGCAACGCTGCATGTTGGCGATAAGGCCCGGGATGGTTTTCGCCTCCAGGAACATCAGCACCACGGTGGAAAGAATAAAGTCGTACTCGCCGTCAAAGCTCAGGCTGTTCAGATCTTTGACGGCAATTTGCAGATTTTCAATCCCTTCTGCCGCCTTGACGCGCTCGATGTTATCCACGCTCATCGGGTTTTTATCCCAGGCGGTGACATCGTGGCCGTTGGCCGCCAGGTAAAGGCTGTTGCGGCCATTTCCACAGCCCAGATCCAGCGTCTTGCCGGGCTTCACGATCCCCGCGCTGTACAGCACCTCTGAATGCGTACGGGTTAAGCCATATTTCTCTGTGAAGTAATTTTCATCGACAGCCATTATTTTTCCTCAGATTGCATAAGCAGTGCTTTATCAGTGCGCACCAGAAGTTTGCCCTGAATCAGCAGAATAAACGTACGGACCAACAGCATCCCAATGATAAGGTTGGTAAAGATAAACAGCGGCACGGCAATGGCATGGAAAAATCCGGACGAACTGCCGTGCCCCAGGTGCAGCCCCGTGGTTGCCAGGGCCGACACGCCAAACGAGAAGCTCCAGAACGAGGCGTTAAACGGCTGAGACACATACCACGGCAGCAGGCGCAGCATGAACAGCAGCTGCAACAGGCCGTAGCCGAACAGCATTTTGGCGAAGGTGTCGGCTTCCCCGCCGTTGACGCTAAACCAGGCGCTACAGGCCACCAGCGCGGGGGCCAGCTGAATGCCTAACGCGGTGCGCTGCGCGGTGGGAAGCTCTCCGGCGCTGCGAAGACGCTGGAGAATCACCGGCTCCAGGCTGAGCCAGGAAAAGACGCCCGCGCCGAGAAAAACGAGCCCTGCATCGTTGAACCCCAGGGCACCGCACGCCATTGCGCTGATGAAATTATTCGCCACCGTCGGCAGATATAATCCCGGCGTGGTGGCCTCCTGCGGGTGTCGGCCTCGCCAGAGCCCGGCGCTTTGCCAGGCGGAATAAGCAAGCTGTAACACCACCCCCACGCCGAACAGCGCCAGCGATACCGGGCGGAACCAGGGCACAAAACCGATGGCGACCAGCATGGTGGTGGCCGGAAAAAGGCTGACGAAGCTGCTCATTACCGGGTGGCGCATCTCTGCCAGCACGCTGTGTGGGAAGCGGATCGCACGGGTAATAAACGCCGCCGTCAGTAAAAACCAGCATGCAACCGCGAGAGCGACCAGAATCTCACCCGGCCAGCGCGTCACCGGCCACAGGGTGCTGGCGTATCGCCAGGCGAAACCCATGCCGATGATGCCAAGCACCATGCCAAAATAGCCTGCGGGAAGGTTAAGCGCCTGTTGGGGTTTGTTTAATTTATCCATTAATTTGAATCTTTAAAATGTATTTTAAATGCCATTTTAAGAGGTTTCCGCAACGGATGCCAGCACAACGGAAAGCCGAAAGTTTGCTACGTTTAGTGAAGACGCATATCAGGGATCCCACGATGAAAAAGTATCGGCTCAGCGATGAAACCCGGCTCTGGCAATGGAAAGATGGCGAAACATCCCACACAACGACGCTGCGGCAGGTTATCGCCACGGTGGATTTTGACGATGTGAAAGCCGGTACGAAAGGCGGCTGGGTTGACGATGAGCGCGCCCTTGCGCAGGACGGAAACTGTTGGATCTACGATGAGAATAGCGTGGTATTCGCCGGCGCAACCGTGTCCGGCAACGCGCGCCTTACCCTGCCGTGCACCGTCAGCCATGACGCGCACATCGGCGATAACTGCTGGCTGGACGCCGCAGAGGTCAGCCACGGGGCGCGAATAAGTGACAACGTCACCGTTCAGCACTCCTGCGTGCGGGGTGAGTGCCATCTCTACGGCGACGCGCGCGTCCTGCACAACAGCGTCATCATTGCTGCCAAAGGCCTCACGCCGGACCACGACCAGATCCTGCAAATTTACGGCAAGGCGACGGTAAGCCGGTCGCGCATTGTGCATCAGGCGCAAATATACGGCGAAGCGATGGTGAATAACGCGTTTGTTGAGCACCGCGCTGAAGTGTTCGACTGCGCTATCCTCGAAGGTAATGAACTCAACAACGTCTGGGTGTGCGACTGCGCCAAAGTGTACGGCAACGCCCGCGTGATAGCCGGTTTCGACGACGACGCTATCCCTACCGTGCGCTACAGCTCACAGATTGCGGAGAACGCCGTGGTGGAAGGAAACTGCGTCATCAAGCACCACGTTCTGATTGGCGGGCAGGCATGGCTGCGCGGCGGGCCGATCATGCTGGATGATAAAGTGGTAATTCAGGGACGCGCGCGGATCAGCGGCGACGTGCTGATTGAGCATCGGGTAGAAATCACCGACGATGCGGTGATAGAGGCCTTTGCTGGTGAGAGCATTCACCTGCGCGGTGAAAAGGTGATCAACGGCGACCAGCGCATTACCCGCACGCCGCTGCTGGGGGCGCTATAGGGTATAAATTTTCCCGTAAATGTTCACATCGTCATAGGCGCCGTTCAGGTATTCCGCTTCCCTCAGGCACCCTTCCAGCGTAAAACCGTTGCGCAGGGCAACGCGGTTGCTCTGCTGATTCGCCACCCGACACTTGATCACAAAACGGCGGACCTCACCGCGCCCGGCGTAGTAGCGCATAAACGCCTGTAAAGACTGCGAGAGGATCCCCTGCCCCTGATGCGCTTCATCCAGCCAGTAGCCGATGTACGCGGCTTTGTTCGCAGGCTCAATCGCATTGAACGACAGCACGCCGACCAGCTCTTCCTCCTTGAAGATCAAAAACATTTTGGCGTAGCCGCGCTGGTGCAGCATCTGGTTACTCTGCACGTTGCGTCGGGTATCCTCCTCCCTGCCCACGTGCTGCGCCCAGTCAAAGGCGGTTTGCAGAAAGGTTTTGTTTTTGACGACGAGATTGTGCAGGTCAGTGGTGTAGCGCTCTTCGACAGAACGCAGTTCAATGTGTTGTGAAACGGGGATGATTTCAGTTGTCATGGTGCCTCGTCATCGCCCGGTGGCGCTGCGCTTACCGGGCCTACAGTATCGAAACGTAGGCCGGGTAAGGCGAAGCCGCCACCCGGCACAAGGGTTAACGCATCACCCTATCATCAACATACTGACGTTTATCCGGCGCTGGCGGGAAATACTGATACAGCCAGGTTTCGCTGATGGCATCGCCCTGGCAGCGCAGGAACAGGCGCATATCCACCGGTTCGGTAGAGTCAGAGGTTGGATACCAGTCAAACAGAATGCGATAGCCGTCAAACGGTTCAACGTAGAGGATCTCAACCTGCTTTGCTTCACCGCTGGAGAGCGTAATCACCGGCTCAATGCCCTTCGGCGCGGCGGCCTTCAGGTCACCCCCGACGAAGTCGATAGCAAAGCGGCGGGCCCACACTTTCGGATAGTGTTCGCCCGGCGCCCAGCCCTCCGGGAAGCCGCCCATGCCGGTGCGGGTCGCGTAAACGTTAGCCAGCGGGGAACGCACCGGCGGCTGCGCGCTCCAGTAGAGACGATATTTAAAGTCCAGCTCGTCGCCCGCTTTCACCGGTTTTTCCGGCTGCCAGAAGCAGACCACGTTATCCAGCGTTTCACCGGTGGTTGGGATCTCCATCAGCGCAATGGATCCTTTCCCCCAGTCGTTGCGCGGCTCAACCCACAGGCTCGGGCGCTTGTTATACCAGCCCATCACGTCCTGATAGTGGGAGAAATCGCGGTCGAGCTGCAGCAGGCCGAACCCTTTCGGATTTTTATCCAGATAGGCATTGAACTGCAGCTTCTGCGGGTTATTCAGCGGACGGCAGATCCACTCCCCGTTGCCGCGCCACATTGCCAGGCGGTCGGAGTCGTGGATTTGCGGGTGAATGGTGTCGCACATGCGGCGTTCGTTATTGCCGCAGCTGAACATGCTGGTCATCGGCGCGATGCCCAGCTGCTTAATGTCCTTGCGCGCGTAGAGATGGTTTTCCACCTCCATGATCACCTGGCTCTTCTCGCAGTGGATTACGAATTTATAGGCACCAGTGACGCTCGGGCTGTCCAGCAGCGTATAGACGGTAAAGGTGGTATCGCCGGGCTTAACGGTTTCAAACCAGAAGGAGGTAAAGTCCGGGAACTCTTCCGGGGTGTCGGTAAAGGTATCTACCGCCAGACCGCGCGCGGAAAGGCCGTACTGGTAGGTGTCATCCACCGCGCGGAAATAGCTCGCGCCCAGGAAAGAGACGATATCGCGGCGCGCCAGCTCTGGCGCTTTAAAGGCGCGGAAGCCCGCGAAGCCGAGATCGCTTTGCCCTTCAAGCTGTTTGGTATCAACTCCCGTGTCACCGTAGCTGAACAGCTCGGGGCGGAAGTGGATCTCGCGCGCCATAGAGGTCGACTGGTCCAGCGAGAACATCCGCACGCGGCGGCGGAACCCCATTCCCATATGGAAGAACTGCACATCCAGCTGACGCCCTTCAATGTTGTTCCACAGAGACTGTTTTTCATCGTAGCGGATGGCGTTATACGCCTGCGGCGTCATGGTCGCCAGCGTCTCCGGCAGCGGACGCGGCGCGCCACCCCACGGGGTTTTCGCCAGGTCATGCGCCATGGATTGCAGTACGGAGAAGTCAAACCGACGGCTCTGACCGTCGGCGATGTCAGAGTCAGCAGCGTATGCCGCTTTGGAAAACAGGGAAGCAAGGCCGGAGGTGCCGCTCAGGGCTGCCACAGCCAGCGAGCCTTTTAGAAAACGTCTGCGATTCATGCCTGGAAAAACGTCCTTATGGTCGTGTGAATGTGTTTCGCGCTCGGCGAAATGACGGCAAGAAAGAACGCACAGCCTAAACAAAAATGGTTAAGAATCCAATTGTTGGCCGGTGATTATCTGAACAAAGTGAGAAATATTTTCTGTCGACCAGAACGGCCCGAAAGTGGTGTAAAGAAAGCCTGGAAAATGTGTATAAAAATGCCCCGTCAGGACATCAGCTGACGGGGCGAATGAGGCGGTTATTTTACGCTGACATCGATACCCGGGAAGTACTTATCAGCGAGTTTGGCGATCGTGCCGTCGGCACGTACTTTATCAATGGCGGCATCAAGCTGCTTTTTGGTGGCCTCGTCGCCTTTGCGCAACCCAAAGCCGATCCCACTGCCGAGGATCGTGTCGTCAGACACCGGTTTGCCGATGAAGCCAAACCCTTTCCCCTGCGGCTTGCTGAGGAAACCCGCCTGCCCGGCCGCGGACATCACCAGCGAGGCGTCAATGCGGCCATTCAGCAGGTCACCCCAGGCCATATTCTGATCTTTATAAGACACCACGGTGACACCCTGCTTTTCCCAGTGCTCTTTGGCATAGGTTTCCTGAATCGCCCCCTGCAGCACGCCGATGGTTTTCCCCTTCAGCCCTTCAGGCGTCGCTTCGACCGCCGTACCGGCCTTGCCGACCAGCTGAGACGGAATACGGTAGATCGGCTGGGTAAAATCAATGCTCTTGCGGCGCTGTTCGGTGATATTCATCGCCGAGTTGATGGCGTCAAACTTCTTCGCCACCAGCCCCGGGATCAGCGCGTCAAACGAGGTTTCTACCCAGCTGCACTTCAGCGCAGCCGCTTTGCAGATGGCATTCCCCAGCTCAACGTCAAACCCTTCCAGTTCGCCTGCCGCGTTGCGGCTCTCAAACGGCGGGTACTCCGCTTCCAGACCGTAGCGCAGCTCGGTGGCCGCGAAGGAGGAAAAGGTACACAGCAATCCCATGCCGACAACTAACGCGCGTAATTTCATCTCATACTCCTTAGCGTGGTTTAACCCGACACAGGGCCTGGGCACCTGCCCGTAACGTCGCCTCATCCTTCGCAAAAGAGAGACGAATCAACTTATTATCCGTGCCGTCGGCATAAAACGCCGACAGCGGAATGGTGGCAACACCGTACTCAACGATCAGCCGCTTCACCAGCTCGCTGTCGCGCTCGTCGCTGAACCGGCTGTAGTCCGCCAGCATAAAGAACGACCCGGCGCTCGGCAGCAGGGTAAACGGCGAATCGGCCAGCAGGCCGTGCAGCAGATCGCGCTTACGCTGGTAAAACGCCGACAGCGCCAGCCAGGTTTGCGGATCGGTCATGTGCTCTGCAAACGCGTGCTGCATTGGCGTATCGGCAGAGAACATCAAAAATTGATGGACTTTACATATCTCGTCCATCAGCTCCGCGGGTGCCACACAATAACCCACGCGCCAGCCGGTGACGTGATAGGTTTTTCCGAAAGAAGAAATAATCACGCTGCGCTCCGCCAGCTGCGGATGCGTGGCCATCCCGTGGTGCGGTTCCCCATCAAACACGACGTGTTCGTACACTTCGTCAGACAAAATAATGATGTCGGTATTGCGCGTCAGCGCCGCCAGCTGCTGCAGGTCATTAGCGGAGAAGACCTTGCCGCTCGGGTTGTGCGGCGTATTGACGACGATCATGCGCGTGCGCGGGGTGATGGCCGCACGGACCTCATCCCAGTTGACGGCAAAATCCGGCACCGTGAGCTTGATGGCGACAGGCGTTGCCCCCTGCAGGCGCACAATGGGCGCGTAGCTGTCAAACGACGGCTCAAAGTAGATCACCTCGTCGCCAGGGTGCACCAGCCCGCTTATCGCCGAATAGAGCCCTTCGCTGGCGCTGGCGGTGACCAGCACCTCGCTGGCAGGGTCGTACCGCGTGCCGTAGAGCGCGGCAATCTTATCGGCAATGCGTTCTTTGAGCGGCTGCAGGCCGGTCATCGACGCATACTGGTTATGCCCTGCCTCCATCGCGCGGGTGACGCCGGCAATCAGCTTCGGGTCGCAGGAAAAATTCGGTGCCCCCTGAGAAAGGTTGATGGCGTTATGCTGGGCCGAAAGCTGGCCGATAACGGTAAAAATGGTGGTCCCCACGTCTGGCAGCTTGGAGCGCGTTTGCACCGGCGTTCGTAAAGTCATCCTCTTTCCCTTCTCATGGATATTGCATAACTATTCAAACAACATCTGCGTTGCCGGGACAATCGAATTGTTGTCATAATAGCCATGAGAAAAATGCATAGCAGAGGTGTTTTAATGTCGCGCCGTTCGCTCCCGCTCAATGCCATCGACGCATTTTTAGTCACCGCGCGTCATCTGAACCTCACCCACGCCGCCGCGGAGCTGTGCCTGACGCAGGGGGCCGTGAGCCGAAAGATTGCCTCCCTTGAAGCCTGGTTTGGCTTTCCGCTGTTTGAGCGCCACGCGCGCGGGCTGCGCCTCTCCCCGCAGGGCAGCGCCCTGCTTCCCGAGCTGCAGTCCTCATTCGAACAGCTGCTGAGCGTGGCCGACCAGGCCCGCAGCCAGCACACGGTGATCCGCCTCAAGGCCCCCACCTGCGCGATGCGCTGGCTGGTGCCGCGCCTGCTGGAGGTAGAGCGCGAGCAGCCGGATCTGCAGATCGCATTGACCACCACCACCGATCATAACGTCAATTTCAAAACCGAATCTTACGACGCCGCCATCGTCTTCGGCACGCACATGAGCGCAGGCGATCTGCTGTTTGAAGAGGCGCTCACCCCGGTGTTCAGCCCCGTGCGGGCGGGTGCCGCGCTGGGTTCGCTGACGTTTCTTCACCCGACAAGGGATAAGACAGACTGGTCACTGTGGCTGGCGAATCAGGAAGGTCCGGGCTTTGTTATGCACAAAAATCAACACTTCGATACGATGGATCTCGCCATTACCGCCGCCATTCAGGGGCTGGGCGTGGCCATCGCCGACGAAACGCTGGTGGCAGAAGATGTCCGCGCCGGAAGGCTGATGCGGCCCTATGAGACCAGCATAAAAACCGGCGCGAGCTACCGGCTGGTGCTGCGCGAAACGCCTTGTCAGGAAAATGGTCTGGCGGCGTTTCGCGCCTGTTTGCTTAATCGAGGCTGACGTGGTGCTTCATCACGCGCTTGAAGAGGCTCATGCGGGCGCGCATAAATCGGTTTTCAAGCCTGAAACCTGCATGTTTATTCACCCCAATACGTAACAGCACGTCCCGCCCTTTGCGGCAGGCGGGCCAGCGCGCCGGCCCGTGAAGGCTGTCATGCGTTCCGGCATCGCGCGCAAAGCTCACCCAGTAATCAGCCACCCGGGCGGCAAACGTCAGGTCCCGTTCGTTAACGTACTGGCGCGAAGGCTCCACCTGCCCGAGGGTATCAAACGCGTACGGCACCTCATTGCCGTGCCAGGCACCGTTGATATAGGTGTCATGTTCCGCTTCGGCCACATAGTCAAACCAGTAACGCCAGCAAAGCCCGCCGACGCGCTGCTGCGCCTGCATTACCACGTAGCCCATGGTGGTGAAGGCCATGTCGCGGCACACCTGCCTGCCGAGCTCCTCGTCGCCCTTCACGCCCGGATAAAGCAGCTTGATGAGCCCCAGCCCGAAGCGGCGCTCCCGGCGAAGCTTCTGGATCTGCCCGGCGAGATCGACACCAAACACCGCCATCACGCTGGCTTCATCGCTGTTGGAGCCAATCATCACCGGCACGGGATGCTGGCGGGCGGCGAAAAAGACGTCCAGCATCGCCTCCGGCAGAACGCAATCCCCGACGATGGGCGCCGGGGCGACGTTCAGCGGCGCGGTCAGCGGCCAGAACGCCTCGGGCGGGATGGCGCGCAGCTGCTCTGCCGTCGCGTTCTCCAGCCCGAAGTGGGCGGCAAGCGCTTCCCCTTTTTGCAGGGCCTGCTCGCGCGGCGTATCCGGCAGGGTGTACCCGCTTTGCACTATCGCCTTATGGAATAGTCCTTCCGCCAGCGGCGAGGCCAGCAGCGACAGCACGCTGCGCGCGCCGGCGGATTCACCAAACAGGGTCACGTTAGTAGGGTCGCCACCAAACGCGGCGATATTCTCCCGCACCCATTCGAGCGCGGCGATCTGGTCCAGCAGGGCAAAATTATGCACCACCCGCTCCTCTTCCCCCTCCAGCGCGGGATGGGCGAAGAAGCCGAGATGGCCGAGACGGTAGTTAATCGTGACGACAACCACCCCACGGGATGCCAGGGCCTTGCCGTTATAGGGCGGCAGGCTTCCGGCGCCAATCGTAAACCCGCCGCCGTGCAGCCAGACCATGACCGGCAGCGGCCCGGTACGGTCGACGGGAGACCAGACGTTCAGATAGAGGCAGTCTTCAGAAAACTGGCCGGGATCGCCCCCGCCCAGCTCCTGACAATATTCACTGCTTTGCCAGCTTGAGGGCGAAAAGGCGGTAGCTTCACGCACGCCGTCCCAGCGTTCCGGCGGCCGGGGTGAGCGCCAGCGCCAGTCGCCAACGGGCGGTGCGGCATAGGGAATACCGCGCCAGAGGTGAACGTTTTCATCGGTTAAACCAGACAGTGCGCCCTGGCGCGTTTCAACCACAGGGGCGGAAGGATTTTGCATAACGACCTTATTTTTTCCATCACACCCCTGAAGAGTAACGATTTCAGAGCAAACCGCAACGCTGTTTGCTGCGCGTTTCCGCCTCCTCGTAGAGCGTAAATTCGTCATACACCGGGCAGCCGAGCGCGGCTTCAAACGCATTGCGGCTGGCATTCCCGTGGCTGCGCGCCTGGGTTTCATTTCCAAGATTGGACTGGAAAATCCCCGCCGCGCTGACCGGAAGGAAATCTTCGTAGATTATCGGCTGGGCCACCACCCACCCGCGTTCGATCAGCGGCTGCGGGTCATCGCCCGGACGAAACGCGTGACGATGGGCCTCTCCCGCCGGGGTCAGGCGATAGCGAAAATACGCCAGCTCCTGACGGCGCAGGAACATTTCGCTGTCCGGGAAGGCGCTGAAAATCTCCCGCAGATGCAGCTGGTGCGTAAGGTTATCTTTTCCGGTTCCGGCCTGGGCCAGCAGGCTATCGTACAGTTCACGGCCTTTCGGGGTCAGCGCCACGCCGCGCTGTTCAATTTCACCGAAGCGCGCGGTGTGGGTGCCTTTATGTTCCCCGGCGAAAAGCACCGGCTCTTCGAGGGCTTTAAAGCTGGTCTGACGCAGCAGGATCGGCACTTCACGACGCGGCGGCCCTTCGATCAGAATTTTTGGCTCAATGCCGTACTTCGGCATCAGCTCCTGCACCCGGTCAATGTCCAGCGTGCGCGGCGTGAGGTGGTTGATATGGCAGCCCGGGAAGCAGACCACGTCAGCTATCAGGCGGTGCTCATTACTCAGCGCCAGGTAGGTCTCCTGGTCGACCGTAGCATGACGGTGCCAGCGGAAGGTTTCTAACGCTTCCTGCACAAACTCGTGCGCCTGCGCTTCGGTAAAACGCCCTTCCGACTCGTGGAGGTCAATAAGTTCCAGACAGCGCGGCGTAAAGATGTTCCGGTGAGAGAGAATTTCTGCCGCCCGCTCGCGTAACGCCACGTTTTCAATCAGCTCAAGGCGCAGCAGTGAAGTAAAGATACGAAACGGATTACGGCACAGCGCCGCATCGTCAACCGGACGAAACGCCGTTGAGTGAACCGGCACCCCCGCCTGCGAGAGATCGTAATAGCTGACCGGGAACATGCCCATGATGGCAAACATACGACGCAGGGTGGAAAGCTCTTGTGCGGTGCCAACGCGGATCGCCCCGTGACGCTCCACGTTCAGGCGCGCCAGCTCGTCGGCGTTCGCCAGTTGTTCATGTAATAGTGGGTTATTTTCCAGAACAGCCAGGTTTACGTCCGCGACCAGCTCAAGCAAGGTGCCGTACTGCGGAACTTCCTGCTGGTACATCGCCGACATAGCCTGCGAAAAGTGTTCCCGAATATCATCAGCCGTGATGGTGTTCGCCATGATGTCATGCCTCCAGTGAATATTACCTGGAGTGTAGAGAAGGACGTTCCTTCCGGGGGGAAGAATTTCTGATTTGTGATCTTAAGACGCCAGTGGTTAAACCGTGTGCTACCGACCCCTGCCGGGCGCCTCGTCATCTTTTTCCAGGATTTTCCTTATGATTCGTAGCGGCTATTTTTTCTAGCCCTGAAGAGGTAATTTTTTCCATATCACCGCTTGCAAATTATCCGATTTGGTTACGCCATTATTATCGGCTTCAACCTTGCGCTTTTTAACTTAAACTTAGGACTAATCCGAGCGTTTGTTTACAAGTCCTTCCCACCCTTCCATATTTCCCAACCAAGCGAAGCGCAAACGCAGCAATAATTAAATATAACGTAACCGCTAATGGCGAAACGCATTTGACGAATGACGCACAGCGACTAGAGTTATTACTCGAACGACGAGTGATACGGAATATTTTCGTATCGTACTGACATAACCAATATATGAATATGAGGTTTAATATGGCAGAGCATCGTGGTGGTTCCGGTAATTTCGCTGAAGACCGTGAAAAAGCATCAGAAGCTGGACGTAAAGGTGGCCAGCACAGCGGTGGTAATTTTAAAAACGATCCGCAACGCGCATCTGAAGCGGGTAAGAAAGGGGGACAGAACAGTCACGGCGGAGGCCGTAAATCTGATAACTCCTGATCTTATTTAGTACTCTTTTAATAATACCAGAGAGCATGCTGCGGGCTGAAAAGCTCGCAGTACCCTCTCCTTATTTTACCGGAGCGTAATAATTATGAATATGAAAAGCGTTGAGGATGTATTTATTCATCTTCTGTCGGATACCTACAGTGCGGAAAAACAGCTAACCCGCGCGCTGAGTAAGCTCGCCCGTGCCGCATCCAGCGAGAAACTGAGCGCGGCCTTTACCGCACACCTTGAAGAGACGCAGGGTCAGATCGAACGTATCGACCAGATCGTTGAACAGGAAGACGGTATCAAACTCAAGCGCATGAAATGCGTGGCGATGGAAGGCTTAATTGAAGAAGCCAACGAAGTCATCGAAAGCACGGAAAAAAATGAAGTTCGTGATGCCGCCCTAATTGCCGCTGCGCAAAAAGTAGAGCATTACGAAATTGCCAGTTACGGTACCCTTGCAACACTCGCAGAACAGCTGGGCTATAAAAAAGCCGTTAAACTTCTTGCCGAAACGCTGGAAGAAGAAAAAGAGACCGACCTTAAACTCACCGATCTGGCCGTTGGAAATATTAACCAAAAAGCGCAGAAATGACGCAATAATACAGGTTAAATAAAATGAGCATCAGTCCCAGGACAATTAAACGGTGCCATTTAACGGCAGCTATAATATGGTTCATTCTCGCTATCCCTTCCGTAATATGGTGGAAGAACAGCGTGCTGTGGGTCATTATCATCAGTATTTACGCTAATATAGTCGGCCATTTGTCTGGCTACAGTGCCGCGCGTGCCGATCAGGCTGCTGAAAGTGAGACCAAATAAGCGAACCCATAATGAGGATACAATGATGAATCACGTAGAACACTACCATGACTGGCTACGCGATGCCCATGCGATGGAAAAGCAAGCCGAGTCAATGCTGGAATCTATGGCCAGCCGTATCGATAATTATCCTGATGTTCGCGCCAGAATTGAACAGCATCTTAATGAGACAAAACGGCAAATCACATTGCTGGAGGAAATCCTCGACCGTAATGATATTTCTCGTTCGGTTTTAAAAGACTCGATGAGCAAAATGGCGGCGCTGGGTCAGTCCATCGGCGGCATGTTCCCCTCTGATGAGATCGTTAAGGGCTCGATCAGCGGCTATGTTTTCGAGCAGTTTGAAATCGCCTGCTATACCTCCCTGCTTGCTGCCGCGAAAAAAGCGGGCGATACCGCCTCCGTGCCCGCCATTGAGACGATCCTGGCGGAAGAGCGCGAGATGGCCGACTGGCTGATTCGCCACATCCCCCAGACGACGGAACAGTTCCTGCTGCGTTCAGACGCATCGGGTGTCGAAGCGAAAAAATAACTCTGGAGAGTCTGCATGTTTCGACACGTTAAACAGCTGCAGTACACGGTTCGCGTTGCTGAACCGAATCCGGGTCTTGCCAATCTGTTGCTCGAACAGTTTGGCGGGCCGCAGGGCGAGCTGGCGGCCGCCTGCCGCTACTTTACGCAAGGGTTGAGCGATGACGATCCTGGTCGTAAGGATATGCTGATGGATATAGCAACCGAGGAGCTTAGCCACCTCGAAATCATCGGTACGCTGGTCGGTATGCTGAACAAAGGCGCCAAAGGCGAGCTGGCGGAAGGGGTAGAAAATGAGGCTGAGCTGTATCGGTCCATGACCGAAAACGGTAACGACAGCCACATCACCTCCCTTCTCTACGGCGGCGGTACCCCGCTCACTAACTCGGCGGGCGTGCCGTGGACGGCGGCCTATGTCGATACCATCGGCGAACCGACGGCGGATCTACGCTCGAACGTGGCGGCAGAGGCCAGGGCGAAAATCATCTATGAACGGCTGATCAACGTCACTGACGATCCCGGAGTGAAAGATGCGCTGGCGTTTCTGATGACGCGTGAGGCGGCGCATCAGCTCTCCTTTGAGAAGGCTCTGCAGTCCATTCGCAACAATTTCCCGCCGGGAAAACTGCCGCCAATCGAGGAATTCACCAACAAGTACTACAATATGTCTGAAGGTGGAGAGGTTCGCGGAAGCTGGAACAGCGATAAGCACTTTGATTACGTTGAGTCCCCCCAGCCTGCGGTTGATGGCGGAGACGGCAGCGCCAGCGTGACGCTCACAGCTGAACAGGCAGCCCTGGTTAAGGCGATGTCTGCCCGCACGAAGTCCGATCCCTGTTCCGACCCGCTGACCGGTGCCGAGCTGGGCGCCGGTAAGAAAAAACCGTAATCGGTTTTGCCGGGCAGCCCTGCGCTGTCCGGCAATTCTCGTGCCCCATCGCTTCAGAGGTACGGACCATGTTCGAACTTGATGCATTCCATCTCGCCAGAATTCAGTTCGCTTTTACCGTCTCGTTTCACATCCTTTTCCCGGCGATTACCATTGGTCTTGCCAGCTATCTTGTCGTGCTGGAAGGCATGTGGCTACGCACCAAAAACGACGTCTGGCGCTCACTTTACCACTTCTGGCTCAAGATATTTGCCGTCAACTTCGGGATGGGGGTGGTTTCCGGGCTGGTCATGGCGTATCAGTTCGGCACCAACTGGAGCGGGTTCTCCCAGTTTGCGGGCAGTATTACCGGCCCCCTGCTGACCTACGAGGTGTTAACCGCCTTCTTCCTGGAAGCCGGTTTCCTTGGCGTGATGATGTTCGGCTGGAACAAGGTCGGCCCAGGGCTCCACTTTTTTTCAACCTGCATGGTGGCGCTCGGCACGCTGATGTCGACCTTCTGGATCCTCGCCTCAAACAGCTGGATGCACACCCCGCAGGGTTTTACTATCGAGAACGGGCAGGTTATTCCGCAGGACTGGCTGGCGATTATCTTTAACCCCTCCTTCCCTTACCGCCTGATTCATATGGCCATCGCCGCGTTTCTGAGCAGCGCGCTGTTTGTCGGCGCGTCGGGCGCATGGCACCTGCTGCGCGGTAACGATACCCCCGCCATACGGACCATGTTCTCCATGGCGATGTGGATGGCGCTGCTGGTTGCCCCCATCCAGGCCGTGGTGGGCGATATGCACGGCCTGAACACGCTTGAGCATCAGCCGGCCAAAATTGCCGCCATTGAGGGGCACTGGGAAAATCCGCCCGGCGAGGCCACGCCGCTGCTGCTGTTTGGCCTGCCGGACATGGACGAGGAGCGCACCAAGTACGGTCTGGAGATCCCCGCGCTCGGCAGCCTAATCCTGACACACAGCCTGGATAAGCAGGTTCCGGCGCTGAAGGACTTTCCGAAAGAGGATCGCCCAAACTCGACCATCGTTTTCTGGTCATTCCGCATCATGGTCGGAATGGGCCTGCTGATGATTACCCTTGGCCTGGTCAGCCTCTGGCTGCGCTATCGCCACCGGCTCTACCACTCGCGTCCGTTCCAGTGGTTTGCCCTCTGCATGGGGCCTGCCGGTCTGGTGGCGCTGCTCGCTGGCTGGGTCACCACCGAAGTGGGCCGCCAGCCGTGGGTCGTCTACGGCTATCTGCGCACGATTGACGCGGTCTCCCTGCACAGCACTCTGCAGATGAGCATCAGCCTGCTGGCGTTCTTCGTTGTCTACTCGTCGGTGTTTGGCGTGGGCTATGTGTACCTCATCCGGCTGATTAAGAAAGGCCCGCAGCCCGTCGATACGCTGACGTCAAACACGTCGGGCACCCCCGCCCGTCCGCTGTCTGCCGCGGAGTCTGTTCCGGAACAGGAGAGAAACTGATGGGCGTCGATATCTCTGTTATCTGGTTTGCCATCATCGTCTTTGCCACGCTGATGTACATCATTATGGATGGCTTTGATTTGGGCATCGGCCTGCTGTTTAACTTCGTGGGCGATGCCAAAGAGCGCGATGTGATGGTCAACAGCGTAGCGCCCGTGTGGGACGGCAACGAGACCTGGCTGGTGCTTGGCGGCGCGGGGCTGTTCGGCGCGTTCCCGCTGGCCTACGCGGTGATCATTGATGCGCTCACTATCCCCCTCACCGCGATGCTGATCGGCCTCATCTTTCGCGGTGTCGCCTTTGAGTTTCGCTTTAAAGCGACGCCTTCGCACCGCAAGTTCTGGGACTACTCCTTCGCCGGCGGCTCTCTGCTCGCCACCTTCAGCCAGGGGATCGTCGTGGGGGCGGTGATCAACGGCTTTGAGGTTGAGGGCAGACGCTTTGTGGGCTCGCCGCTTGACTGGCTGACGCCCTTTAACCTTTTCTGCGGTATCGGGCTTGTGGTCGCCTACACGCTGCTGGGCACCACCTGGCTTATCATGAAAAGTGAAGGCGCCTTGCAGCACCGCATGCGCGAACTGACCCGCCACGTGCTGCTGGCCCTGGTGGTGGTGATCGCGGTCGTCAGCGTCTGGACGCCGCTCGGCTGGCAGTACGTGGCCGACCGCTGGTTTACCCTGCCCAACTTCTTCTGGTTCCTGCCGGTTCCCCTGCTGGTAGGCCTGTTTAGCGTGCTGATCTGGCGGCTGACCCGCAACCCTGCCAGCCACTCGCGCCCCTTCCTGCTGACGCTGGGGCTGATATTCCTCGGATTTAGCGGCCTGGGTATCAGCCTGTGGCCAAACATCATTCCGCCGCGCATCACTCTGTGGGAAGCCGCGGCGCCCCCCGCCAGCCAGCTGTTTATGCTGGTCGGGACCCTGCTGATTATTCCGGTGATTCTGGTGTACACCGCCTGGAGCTACTACGTCTTCCGGGGAAAAGTTTCGGATACTGAAGGCTATCACTGAGGAACGCTATGACGGACTGGCATACACGGGCCATTATTTACCAGATTGATACCGCGCTTTTTTATGATATGAACGGCGATGGCTGCGGGGACATCGCAGGGATCGCGGCCAAGCTGCGCTATATTCGCCGCATGGGGGCAACGGTTATCTGGCTCACCCCGTTTTACCTCACGCCCTTTCTCGATGAGGGCTACGACGTTAGCGACCATCTACAGGTGGACCCCCGCTTCGGAAAACTGGCCGATATTATCGCCTTTATCGAACAGGCCCGTGAACTGGGCATGCAGGTCATTATTGAGCTGCTGATCCAGCACACCTCGGACGCCCATCCCTGGTTCCAGCAGGCACGCCGCAGCCCCGCCTCGCCCTACCGCGACTACTATATCTGGTCGGATAACAACGAAGACGACATGCCCCCCATGTTCCCCGGCGTGGAAAAAAGCATCTGGAGCTGGGACGACGAGGCGGGACAGTATTATCGGCACATGTTCTACCGCCACGAGCCGGACCTGAATCTGACCTCGCCCGCCGTGCTTAAAGAGATTGAGAATATTATCCTCTTCTGGCTCAAGCTGGGGGTTTCGGGATTTCGTCTGGATGCCGCATCACACCTCACGAAGCAGGCGGGCAACGGCGAAGAGAAAAAGGGTCTGTGGATCCTGGAGCACATGCGCCGTCTTATCGAACAGCGTAACCCGGACGCAATCCTGCTCGGTGAAGTGGACGTGGACGTGGAGGTTTATAAAGACTATTTCGGCAATAACGACCGCCTGCATCTGGTGCTCAACTTCTGGCTCAACAAGTATTTCTACGTCAGCCTGGCCAGAAAAAGCGCCCGCCCGCTGCGCAACGCGGTGAAGAAGATGATCGTCCCGCCCGATTCATGCTGTTTTGCCAACTGGCTGCGCAACCACGACGAGCTGGATCTCGAGGGGATTAGCAAAAAAGATAAACAGTTTGTCCTCGACACCTTCGCCCCTGACGAGGAGATGAACGTCTACCAGCGCGGGATCCGCCGACGTCTGGCACCGATGCTGAATGGCGACCCAAAGCGGCTGGCGTTCTGCCACGCGGTGCTCTTTTCCCTGCCGGGCGTCCCGGTGATGCGCTACGGCGATGAGATCGGCATGGGTGACGACCTGGAGCTGGAGGAACGCTACGCCGTTCGCACCCCAATGCAGTGGGCGGGCTCACGGGGCGGCGGTTTTTCGGCGGCCGATCCTGAAAAATTTATTGCGCCGATTATCGACCACGGCCCTTACCGCTATCAGAAAATCAACGTCGCCGATTCGCTGCTTCACCGCAACTCGCTCCTGCACCGGATCATTGATATTGCCAATACCCGATCGGAGTTCCCCGAAATTGCCGTGGCGCCCTTTCGCCTCATCGCCCTCGATCATGACGCGGTGCTGGGGATCTATTACGAGACCGACGAGCGCAGCATCCTGACCTTCGTTAACTTCAGCGACCAGCCGGTACAGTTCACCGCAAAGGGGATCCGCAACGCCACCTGGACCGCCTGCCTCGCGGACAAACGCTACGACGACGCGCTGGTTTGCGGCAAAACCGTCGAACTCAGTATTGGCGGCTACGGCTACCGCTGGTTCTGGACGCACCGCAGCGCGCTGCGCTGATTAGCGTTTCCGGCGGGTTATCAGGCGCGTCAGCATAATCCCCGCCACCGCGAGCGCCCCCAGCGCCACCTTGCCCGGCATACCGGAGGTGACGGACGGGGCGCGGTTCTTCGCTTCGTCGGTAAAACGACCGTGGATTTTGTGCAGGTCGTTAACCGGCTGGTCGAGATAGTCCCGACGATCCGCGGCGTTCAGATCGTCGGTCATCTGGCCTTCCCAGGCTTTTTTCACCATCAGCCGGTCGAGAAAACCGGGGAAGAAAAATTGCCCGACGATGGACTGGATGGTGCTGCTGCCCACCCACAGCTCGCGCACCGGTTTCTGCGCAACCTTAAAGATGGCCCTGGCGGCGACTTCAGGCTCAAAGACCGGCGGCACCGGGCGCATCGCCCAGGCGAACTTATTCCTCGCCCATTCGAACTGCGGCGTATTGAGCCCCGGCATCTGAACCATCGAAAGCTGGACCCGGCTGTTCTCGTGCATCAGCTCCGTGCGCACCGCATCGGTGAACCCGCGGATCGCCGCTTTCGCCCCGCAGTAGGCCGACTGCAAAGGGATGGAACGGTAGGCCAGCGCGGACCCCACCTGGATAATCACGCCCCTGTCGCGGGGCACCATCAGCTCCAGCGCGGCGCGGGTGCCGTTAACAAACCCAAGATAGGTAACGTCAGTCACGCGACGAAACTCATCCGGCGTCAGGGTGCGAAACGGTGCCAGCACGGCACCCATCGCATTGTTGACCCAGACATCAATCGCCCCGAGGCGATACTCAATCTCGTTAGCCGCATCCACCACCGCCTGGCTGTCGGCAACGTCCGCCTGCACCGCGTGGGCATTAACGCCAAAGCGGCGCAGCTCTTCCTGGGTTGAGTGCAGGCTGGCTTCATCGCGGGCGATAAGCCCCACATCGTAACCTGCCTTTGCAAAGTGCAGCGCCGTGGCTTTTCCCACGCCCGCCGTCCCGCCGGTAATCACTATGACCGCCATAGAACCTCCGCGTGAATTTAGCCGTTATTGCCGTCCGATAATGTCGTCACCAGTTCAGCGAGCGAATACTGCACCGCTTTTTCCACCACGTCCTGGCAGTCGCCGGAGAAAAGGACGGTACGGGTTTTCGTCTCACCGCAGATATTCCAGGCAAAACAGACCGTTCCCGCCGCCGTGCCGTCATCGCCCCCTTCCGGGCCCGCGTAGCCGCTGATGGCGATGCTAATATCCGCCTGGGCAATGTCGCGGATGCTGGCGGCCATCTCGGTCACCGTCTGTTCACTGACGGCGGTATAGCGCGCCAGCGTTTCAGGGCGCACGCCGAGGATCCGCGATTTGGCTTCATCGCTGAACACAACCAGCCCGACGTCATAAAAATCGGCCGTGTTTTCCTCTGCACACAGCGCCACCGAAAGCTTTCCTCCCGTGCAGGATTCCGCGGTGGTTAAGCGCAGCCCGGCATCGGTTAATTTACTCGCCAGCTTTTTGGTGAGTTCACTCACGGTATAATGACTGTCGTGTAAAAGATTGCTCATTTTGCCGCCTCTTATTTTTCAACAGGAATGATTGAAATATGTCCATTGCGCTCAAGTATGGCATATTTAATATCGCTCATTTCTGTAATGCCATTATTTTGACGCGCTGACACCAGAATATCATCACAAGATACGTCGACTTTTTTAAGCTTATCCGCTATGGGAACGCCATTCTCAACCAGAATCACAGGAGTTCCATCCAGGATATTCTCCACCGGGGAAAAATATTTCTTCATCAAGCCAAATATAATGTCAACGACCACCAGCGTGGTAATAGTAATCATTGCGCCGGTAACGGAGAAATCCTGCCCCAAAAGCGCCTGCTGCGTCGCCTCACTAATAATTAAGAGAAGGATGAGATCAAAGCTGGTCATCTGCAGCAGCGCGCGTCGCCCTGCCACTTTAAATACCACCACGAGAAACAGATAAATCGCCAGCGCGCGAAAGACCATATCCATATCAGCCTCCTAGGGGTAAATAAATTGCCAGAGGTTAATCTCCGGCTCGTTGTTAACGCGGATGACGGTGTTCCATTTACCGGCTCTGGAAGGTGTCGTGAAGTATAAAACAGAGAAATTGTCTGATTTTTGCAGGTCGTCATAGACCAAATAGAGGGTTTTTCCGTGGCTATACATTTTATCTGGCTGCGGCCAGACGCTGCCGGGCTCGTACACGTCGCTGCTATCGGTGGTCAGGCTGAGGGTATATCTGCCCTCCGTTTTCACCGGGAAGGTGACCTGCATTCTTGACTCCGTCTCCCGCCGGCCGAAGAGTTCATAGTTTATGCTCAATGAGTTAGCGGAATTGGTTTTGGCCGTATCGCTCACCGTTCCGCTTGAAAAAAGACCGGCAACCGCAGCGATGATAATAGCCAGCAGTACCACAAAACCCACCTGGCGAAATGTATATTCGAACCTCAGCAAGCGATAACTCTCATCTATCCCGGGTAACTTTTCATTTTCACGCTTCATGGTCATCGTCACCGTTTCGCTTATTTCATGATAGTTTTGATTTCCAAAGAGAATGTTTTTAAGACTTATCACATTTGCCACATAAAGGAATAGCAACAATACTTAATATGTCAAGACACTCAAAAATGAAGGATATCAGATGAAATTATCACTTATTTCCGCTTTTTTGATATTTCTGGTTCCAGCTGCATGGGCAGATAATAACGGCGGGTTACAAAAAGGTGAAGCGCCGCCGCCACCCCACGCGCTGGATAGCGGATATCGTGGTACCGACGACGCGCGTATTATGACCATCGATCAGGCAAAACAAATGCACGATGGCGCGACAATTTCATTGCGCGGTAATCTTATTGACGGTAGCGGCGATAAGTTTGTATTCCAGGATAAAACCGGAAAAATCGACGTTATTATTCCCCAGGCAGTCTTCGACGGCAGAACGGTAAAACCCGATCAGATGATCAGTATCAACGGTTCGCTTGATAAAAAATCATCGCCTGCCGTCGTTCGTGTTGATCGTTTGCAGAAATAATTCAGCGAAGCGTTAACGCTGCAACTATCCATCAAATCTCACCCCTTGGCTTAAGGAGTCAGCTATGAGTGATACTACACAACGTACGAACGCTTACCCGCAACCCCCTTTCCCGGAACAGCCGCAAACGCCGCCGGGACTGGCGTCTGAAATGAAGCCTGTACCCGACCACGGGGAAACAAGCTATAAAGGGCATGGCCGCCTTGCCGGCAAAAAAGCGCTGATCACCGGTGGTGACTCCGGCATTGGTCGCGCGGTGGCTATCGCCTACGCCCGTGAAGGGGCAGACGTTGCCATCAACTATCTGCCTGAAGAAGAGAAAGATGCCGCCGAGGTCATCGACCTGATCAAAGCGGAAGGCCGCAAGGCCATCGCGCTGCCCGGAGACGTGCGGGATGAAACCTTCTGCCAGAATCTGGTCGAAGAAGCCGTCTCGAAGCTGGGCGGGCTGGATATTCTGATCAACAACGCAGGCCGTCAGCAGTACCGGGAATCCCTTGAAGAGCTGACCACCGAAGATTTTGACGCGACGTTCAAAACCAACGTTTACGCCCCCTTCTGGATCACCAAGGCGGCCCTGCGCCACCTGAAAGCGTCGTCCGTGATCATTAACACCTCCTCCGTTCAGGCGGTGAAGCCGAGCCCCGTGCTGCTGGACTACGCCCAGACGAAGGCCTGTCTGGCGGTGTTTACCAAATCCTTAGCCAAACAGCTGGGTCCGAAAGGCATTCGCGTCAACGCGGTCGCCCCCGGCCCTTACTGGACGGTACTGCAGTCCAGCGGCGGCCAGCCGATGGAGAAAGTGAAGGAGTTCGGCGGCGATACCCCGCTGGGTCGTCCGGGGCAGCCCGTCGAGATTGCCCCGCTGTACGTCACGCTGGCCTCGGATGAATGTTCCTTTACCTCCGGTCAGGTATGGTGTTCTGACGGCGGCGACGGCGTGATTTAAAACCCGTTACGCTTTTTTCCCTTCCACGCAGTGAGCAATAAATGAACAAGGACGTTCATCACCCGCCCCGCCTGAAAAACATGTTGTAACTCAAACAGATCAAATGTTAAAAATATTTTGCTATCAGGTTATCAAAATTAAACAACTTAACTTGTCACCCGCATCGCTCTGTTTTTAACATCGCCTATGGAAAAAAATGGTCTGTTCAGTCAGCGCATACGCTTGCGCCATTTGCATACATTTGTGGCCGTCGCTCAACAGGGAACGCTGGGGCGCGCGGCTGAAACTCTTAACCTGAGCCAGCCTGCGCTCTCGAAAACCCTCAACGAGCTGGAACAGCTGACCGGCGCCCGGCTATTTGACCGCGGTCGGCTGGGGGCACAGCTGACTCTGGTGGGCGAACAGTTCCTGACGCACGCCGTGAAGGTGCTGGATGCGCTCAACACCGCAGGCCAGTCCCTGCACCGAAAAGAAGAGCACACCAGCGAGGTGGTGCGCGTCGGCGCCCTGCCAACCGCGGCGCTGGGGATTCTGCCGCCCGTTATTGGTCAGTTCCACAAGCAGCAGCGCAATACCACTATTCAGGTTGCCACTATGAATAACACCATGCTGCTCGCGGGGCTGAAATCCGGTGAACTGGATCTCGGCATCGGTCGAATGTCCGACCCTGAGCTGATGGGCGGTCTCAATTATGAGCTGCTGTTCCTGGAATCCCTGAAGCTGGTGGTTCGCCCCGATCACCCCCTGCTGCAGGACACGGTGACGTTAAGTCGGGTGATGGAGTGGCCGGTGGTGGTTTGCCCGAAAGGCACCGTCCCGCGCCAGGCCGCCGAATCCTTGCTGCAGATGCAGGGGTGTACGCTGCCTTCAGGGTGCATCGAAACGCTTTCGGCTTCCCTTTCGCGTCAGCTTACCCTGGATTATGACTACGTCTGGTTCGTCCCATCCGGTGCGGTAAAAGATGATTTACGCCAGGGCACGCTGACCGCCCTGCCGATAACCTCCCCCGGTGCGGGTGAACCCATCGGTATTTTGACCCGCGTGGATACCCCACTTTCCACGGGCGCACAAACGCTGCTGAGCGCGATTCGTAAATCCATGCCCGTTTGACCTCTTACCCCTCACCCTAACCCTCTCCCCTTAGGGGAGAGGGAACTGGCCCGTGCGTTAATCAAATAATGCGGAATGATTCATTAACAATTGCGTAAAACAATTTAACAGTTTTATCATAGCGACGGATTCACCAAATGGTTCGCTAATCATTTTATAAACACGAATTCACTCGTATTAATCATTATATTCCCCGCATTTATTATCCAACTGGTACATATCCGGCACGACGGGGGATTTAAAGGAGACAGAAATGGCATTTGGCAGCGCGCCGCGCGGGATACCTCGTATTCTGCAGTGGCTCCTTGCCGGACTGATGTTGCTCATCGGTCTGGCAGTCGGCGGGTTGGGCTTTAAGCTCGCCACCGTAGGCGGAAGTTTTTACTTCGTGATAATGGGCGTGGTGATGGTCATTGCCGCGCTCCTGATTTTCCTCAATCGCAGCAGCGGGATCGTGCTTTACGGCATCGCGTTTATTGCCTCGCTGTTCTGGGCGGTAAGCGATGCGGGCTGGGATTTCTGGCCGCTCTTCTCGCGCCTGTTCACCTTTGCCGTACTGGCCTTCCTCTGCGCCATCGTCTGGCCTTTCCTGCGCGCGGCCAACCGCGGCGCAGCGAATAAAGCCCCGGCTTATGGCGTTGCGGCGGTGCTCGCGCTGGCGATGCTGGTCAGCCTCGGCTGGATGTTTAAGCCGCAAACCCTCGTGGCGGCGAACGAGCCCGTTCCGGTGAAGCCCGTCGCCCCCGGCGAACAGCAGAGAAACTGGGAGCACTGGGGCAACACCACCCACGGCGACCGCTTCGCCGCGCTGGACCAGATCAACAAGCAAAACGTCAGCGATCTGAAAGTCGCCTGGGTGGCGCACACCGGCGATATTCCGCAGAGCAACGGCTCCGGTGCGGAAGATCAGAACACGCCATTGCAGATTGGCGACACGCTTTATGTCTGCACGCCGTACAGTAAAGTGCTGGCGCTGGACGTGGATTCCGGGAAGGAAAAATGGCGCTACGATTCTAAAGCCACCGCGCCTAACTGGCAGCGCTGTCGCGGTCTGGGCTATTTTGAAGATCGTTCAAGCGTGACAACGTCACCAAACGAAGCTCAGCCTGCGGCCTGCCCGCGCCGTCTGTTCTTGCCAACCACCGACGCACGTCTGATTGCCATCAACGCGGATACCGGCAAGGTGTGCGATGACTTCGGCGACCATGGCACCGTGGATCTGAGCATCGGCATGGGCGAGATCAAGCCGGGCTATTATCAGCAGACCTCCACGCCGCTGGTGGCCGGAAACGTCGTTGTCGTCGGCGGTCGCGTCGCGGATAACTTCTCCACCGGAGAACCGCCGGGCGTGGTGCGCGCATACGACGTTCACACCGGTAAGCTTGCCTGGGCGTGGGATCCGGGTAACCCGAACCTGACCGGCCTGCCGCCGGAAGGCCAGACCTACACGCGCGGCACCCCGAACGTCTGGTCTGCGATGTCTTACGACGCTAAGCTGAACCTGATCTACCTGCCAACCGGCAACGCCACCCCGGACTTCTGGGCGGGCGAGCGCACCCCGCTGGACGATAAATACAGCTCCTCCATCGTCGCCGTTGACGCGACCACCGGACAGGTGCGCTGGCATTTCCAGACCACCCACCACGATCTGTGGGACTTCGACCTGCCTTCCCAGCCGCTGCTGTACGACCTGCCGGACGGCAAAGGCGGCACCACGCCTGTGCTGGTGCAGACCAGCAAGCAGGGCATGATCTTTATGCTCAACCGCGAAACCGGTGAGCCGGTGGCGAAGGTGGAGGAACGCCCTGTTCCGGCAGGTAACGTTGAAGGTGAGCGCTACTCTCCGACCCAGCCGTATTCCGTTGGCATGCCGATGATTGGCAACCAGACGCTGACCGAGTCCGACATGTGGGGGGCGACGCCTGTCGACCTGCTGCTGTGCCGCATTCAGTTTAAGGAGATGCGTCATCAGGGCGTCTTCACCCCGCCGGGTCTCGACCGTTCCCTGCAGTTCCCCGGCTCGCTCGGCGGGATGAACTGGGGCAGCGTTTCCGTTGACCCGAACAACAGCCTGATGTTCGTCAACGACATGCGCCTGGGCCTGGCAAACTACATGGTGCCGCGCGCGAACGTGGCGAAAAACGCCAGCGGCATTGAGATGGGGATTGTCCCGATGGACGGCACGCCGTTCGGCGCGATGCGCGAACGCTTCCTGTCGCCGCTGGGTATTCCGTGCCAGAAGCCGCCGTTCGGCACCATGTCGGCCGTTGACCTGAAAACCGGCAAGCTGGTGTGGCAGGTACCGGTTGGTACCGTGGAAGATACCGGCCCGCTGGGCATTCGCATGCACATGCCGATCCCAATCGGGATGCCGACGCTGGGCGCGTCGCTTTCAACCCAGTCCGGCCTGCTGTTCTTCGCCGGTACGCAGGATTTCTACCTGCGCGCGTTTGATACCGCCACCGGGAAAGAGATCTGGAAGGACCGCCTGCCGGTCGGCAGCCAGTCCGGCCCGATGACCTACGTCTCGCCGAAAACCGGCAAGCAGTACATCGTCATCAACGCCGGGGGCGCTCGCCAGTCGCCGGATCGCGGTGATTACGTTATCGCGTACGCGTTACCCGATAAGCAGTAACAAATGAAAAAGGGACCGAAAGGTCCCTTTTTTTTGCCCGGTGCGACTCAGAACGTCTCCCAGTTATCCCCGGAAACCGTCGCCGCCGGACGCAACGGCGCGCTCGTCGCCACTGGCGCTGACGCCACCGCGCGGTTCGGCTTTGCACTGCTCAGACGAAACGCCCCGACCGCCTCGGTCAGGCGCGCGCCCTGCTCTTCCAGCGACGCCGCCGCCGCGGAGGCCTCTTCCACCAGCGAGGCGTTCTGCTGGGTCACTTTATCCATCTCCGAAATAGCCTGGCTGACCTGCACGATACCGCGGCTCTGCTCGTCAGATGCGGCAGCAATCTCCAGCATGATGTCGGTTACGCGCTTAACCGCCTCGACGATCTCATTCATGGTGTTGCCCGCGGCAACGACCTCACCGGAACCCTGGTCAATCAGAGAGACCGATTCGTTGATCAGGCTTTCGATCTCTTTTGCGGCATTCGCGCTGCGGCTGGCCAGAGTACGGACTTCGCTGGCCACCACGGCAAACCCGCGTCCCTGCTCGCCCGCGCGCGCCGCTTCTACCGCCGCGTTAAGCGCCAGGATATTGGTCTGGAAGGCGATGCTGTTGATCACCGCGGTGATCTCAGAGATTTTCTTCGAACTGCTTGAGATATTGCCCATGGTTTTCACCACGCCGGAGACCATCTGGCCGCCGCGGCTGGCTTTCCCGGAGGCATCTTCCGCCAGCTTGCTGGCATGATGGGCGTTATCGGCGTTCTGCTTCACCGTCGCGGTCAGCTGCTCCATGCTCGCGGCCGTCTGCTCAATGGCCGCGGCCTGCTGCTCGGTGCGCGAAGAGAGATCGGTGTTACCGGCAGAGATCTCGCTGGTACCCCGGTAGATCTCCTCCGCCCCCTGACGGACGGTGCCGACCGTTGTTTCAAGGGAGTGCTGCATGGTTTGCAGATCGCGCGTCAGGCGGCCAATTTCGCTGCGGCTCGTCGCATCGTCAGGCATCGTTAAATCGCCCTTCGCGATATTCTCGATGCGGGTGGCGGCACGCTGGAGCGGATTAATGACCGTGCGGCGCAGCACGACGAAGGTCATCGCGGTCAGCACCAGCGCCAGCGCAAACGCGCCCACCATAAACATCAGGCCCAGCTGCGTGCGGCTGTGCGCCTGCGCCGTCAGCGCATTGGCGCGGTCGGTGCGGATCTTAATCGCCTTCAGCAGAACGGCGTTGTAAGCGTCGTCCAGCGGGCGGGCGGTCTCATTTTCGTGGTTGATGATCGCCTCGAACATGCCGTTTTTGGCAAATTTGACCATCGGCTGGAGGCCCGCGATATAGGCGTCGTAGCGCGCCTTCAGGTCCGCATCCAGCGCTTCGTCCGCCGGGCTACGCACGGAACGATTCATATAGGCGGTAAAGCTATCCTGGGACTGCTTGATGCGCGTTTCCGCCTCGCGGATGTTCTGCTTCATGGCCTCCATCTCCGCGATACGGCTTGCCGCGCCGGCGTGGATCATATTGATACGCGCGGTTCGCAGATGGTTTGAGCTGTTCGACAGCCCCATACGCACCTGAATTTCTGATGTGACATCCTGCTGATCGTTATCGGCCTGCAGCAGGAAATACCCCGCCAGACCCGAGCTCAAGGCAAACAGCAGAATAATGCCACCGAGAATGGAGGAAAACAGCGGAACCAGCCTGATGTGATGCAGGAAGCTCAGCTTGCGCTGCGCCTGCATCGAAGAAGTGTTGTCCATGACCGTCGACTCTCTTATAGGTAAGATGCGTAAAAACACGCCTGTTAGATAGTCATCGGCAAGGTTGAGATTTAAATTACGGCTAAAAACGCCGCACTGGTCACACTTTAGAAAAGATTATTAAAGAAATGCCAGCGGCTAAAAACCGCTGGCAGAAGAGTTACTTGTCGCCGAAATGAATGACGGTGCGGATGGATTTTCCTTCGTGCATCAGATCGAACGCCTCGTTGATCTGCTCCAGCGGCAAACGGTGGGTGATGAACGGGTCGAGCTGAATTTTACCGACCATCGCGTCTTCAACCATGCCGGGAAGCTGGGTACGCCCCTTCACGCCGCCAAACGCGGAGCCGCGCCAGACGCGTCCGGTCACCAGCTGGAATGGACGGGTTTTGATCTCCTGGCCTGCCCCGGCCACGCCGATGATGATGCTCTCACCCCAGCCCTTGTGGCAGCATTCCAGCGCGGAACGCATCACGTTCACGTTGCCGATACACTCGAAGCTGAAGTCCACGCCGCCGTCGGTCATCTCAACGATGACGTCCTGAATCGGTTTCTCGTGATCTTTCGGGTTCACGAAATCGGTCGCGCCCATTTCGCCCGCCAGCTTGAATTTTTCCGGGTTGGTATCGACCGCGATGATACGCCCGGCCTTCGCCTGGACCGCGCCCTGAATCACCGCCAGACCAATGCCGCCGAGACCGAACACCGCCACGGTGTCGCCCTCTTTGACTTTTGCCGTGTTATGCACCGCGCCAATGCCGGTGGTTACGCCGCAGCCCAGCAGGCAGACTTTATCCAGCGGCGCCTGAGGGTTGACCTTCGCCAGCGAGATCTCCGCGCAAACGGTGTATTCGCTGAAGGTGCTGGTGCCCATGTAGTGATAGATTGGCTCACCGTTGTAGGAGAAACGGGTAGTGCCGTCCGGCATCAGCCCTTTCCCCTGGGTGGCGCGAACGGCCTGGCAGAGGTTAGTTTTGCCGGATTTACAGAACTTACACTCGCCGCATTCCGCGGTGTACAGCGGGATAACGTGATCGCCTGGCTTCAGGCTGGTCACGCCCTCGCCCACTTCCACCACAATCCCGCCGCCTTCATGACCCAGCACCGCCGGGAAGACGCCTTCCGGATCGTCACCGGAGAGGGTAAACGCATCGGTATGGCACACGCCGGTATGGGTGATTTTGATCAGCACTTCGCCTTTTTTCGGCGGTGCTACGTCGATGTCGACGATTTTCAGCGGCTGGCCGGGGCCAAATGCGACAGCAGCGCGAGATTTCATAGTGACGTCCCTTATTGTGAGGTGTGTGGGTTTATTTTAGATAAGAGCGCAGCAAATGGCCGACTTCCGCCATGCGTACGGCTCGCTGATCCGGCGTTGTGTCTCCCGTCACCAGCTCGTCTTTGAGATGAATTTCAACCATTTCGCCCATCAGGCCATTGGCAGCGCCGCGCACGGCGGCAATTTGCTGCAGGATGGCCAGACAGGGGTCGCCCGACTCCAGCGCGCGTTCAAGGGCATCAACCTGGCCCCGAATGCGACGAACGCGCGTCAGAATACGTTTTTTATCCTCGGGTGAGTGCGGCATATGCCCTCCTGATACTATAGGGGGGTATGGTACCCTTTTTAGTAATCTTCTGTAAACATTATGTTTTTCATGGTTATCAGCCATTTAGAAGATATGACGAAAAGACACTATCGGACATATTGAGCCTTTTTACTGCCCCCAAATTGCCCCTAAGACCTTTTTTGCCCCCAAATTTGCCCCCAAAATTCATGCTTTTGCGTAGCTCCTTCCAGTTTCATAACGTCCCACTTTCCGACAACCGCTCGATATAGTCCTCGCTAATCATCGCCGGGATAACAACATGATCGAAGCTCAGGCCCATTCCGCCAGCCAGCATAAAGCCGGAAAATTCTGGTCCCGGGTAACCACCACGACCACCGGTAATCTGGCCGCCACCAGCGCGGGAAACGGTCTGCCCAACCGAGCGCCCGGCGGCGTTGATAATTTCCCACTCGTCAGCCTGCTTTACGCCAAACTGACATGACCACAATTCCTGAGCCTCAGGGCTGGCGATAATGTCTCGCGTCCTACGGCTGTTTCGCTTCACCAGAGAATCAGAGAAGGAAATATTCAGGTTACGGAAGCGCCGGAGTTTACCTTCCTGCACCAGCGCATTGATATATGCCGGCATTCAGGGTTCGGATCAGCTGTATCGACAAAACCAAGGCCACCGTATTCTGGTCGCTGGCGGCCGTCCTTTGCAGCGGCGGCAGATGCGCGGTCAAACTCTGCAATGTCACGCCACTGGTAAAGATGGTTTTCGAAGATAAAAAAACCCGCCGAAGCGGGTTTGCGCAATTTTAACCTTTCTTTCTCGCTGAGCCCACGAGGAATATCAGCACGGCATTCATCAGCACTGACACGGCCATAATGCTGAACAGCACCATGTCACTCCAGTCCGTTTCCGTTATGAACCCCACTTTGTCGCTGTAGACGTCAAAAAGATATTCAAAGGGGAATACGATATAAATCACGGAGAAGATGACCAGAAACGAAATGAACTGAATCAGCCACATCCCTGCCTGTTTTGCTGGAGCCATGTTAATACACCTGTACAGTGCCGTAAGCGGACAACGAAGCCGTCACGAGGGTTTGAGGTGTTCTCAACAGTGCCTCCCGGAGAATGTGAAAGTGTGCCGGAGAAGGCAGCGTTATGCAGCCGTTGCTTATACCTTCATAACCTGCGGGATGCAGCCTGAAATTACCCCTTGCGACTTCTTCAAAGAAAGTTACGTCATCAATACTGGGATCGTCCCGGTACAATGCAAACCAAATAGAATGATCGGAACCCGTGTACTTGGTAGCGAAAAAATCTTTTACTCGTGTGCCGATGCTTTTTGGCCTCTCCACAATGTAATATTTACCTGGCGGAAGCGGCCCTATGTTCTTCACAGCAACTGAATCCGGGTTATTGCGGTGATGTCCTTCGTTACCGGAATAGGCTGGGAAAAAACCTACCCCCGGGCAGCTCAGGTTTGACAGCGCGTTACCGTTCAGCCTGAATGTGCAGTGTATCATCGTTCATTCCACGCATCAGTGAACATGATATTGCCATCGCAGTACTTCCATGTGATTTTTTCATAGCGCAGGGAAATCGCTTCGAGGTGGTTGTGCTTTTCGGTGCTGGCATTTTTGCAGTTATGCATCAGCGGACATACAGAGACGACTTTAACGCCCTCAAGAAGCATGTTGAAGTATTCGACTTCTTGCCCTGCGTCGTTGATTTTGTACCATTTAAATTCAGCGCTTTTCAGTGTCTGGCCTTTGGCCACAGCCTTGTAGAGGTATGGACTGGAGGAGTCAAACTCTTTCTCGAAGGTCAACGCGCTATGCATGCGGGTGCCGGTTATCTTGCCAGTCATATTATCTGTAGGCAAATGCAGACCATGAGCGAAGCTGTGGATCTCAATACTGCCATCTCGACCCTGTACATCTACAGAGCCAATAATGTCCGCGCCGCCATCGTCTTTCAACCATAAGTATGCTGGTATAGCCATGATTTATCTCCTTATAAAAACGCGGAGTATAACCATGCTCTTTATGAGGCTTAATTCAATTCGTGCTTACCGCCATAAGAAGTAATTCACAAAAAACCCGCCGAAGCGGGTTCACAGTTTGGTCCGTTGCCTGATTAAAGATTACTCCGGCAGCGCTATCCCTGAAATCTCTGTACAAATATCAATGAAGCGATCCTGCAATGCCGCATCGAGAGCCTGTTGATTAGCGGCCATGCGCTTCATGTGGTAGAAATATTTCCCCGTCACATCAGCCGCAGAATCATGGCTGGCGGCAAGCCATGCCTGAGTGCGATGCGCCTGGTCCATATCGTCCGGGGCATGCGGCCCACCCATTTTTGTCGGCACCCAGCCTGGCTCCAGGCTATTGCTCCGTACGTTACGCCAGCGACGCGCCAGAGCAAAAGCCAGCATAGCGTCATGTAATTTGCTCTCTGCATAGGCGTCAGCGCCGTTCCAGCGGCGTTTGCGCCAGAGAATATCGTCCAGGTTTGCCCGGACATGATGATGCATACCTGAACTCAGGTAGACGAGGCGCTGCGGGCGTTCAATCAGCGCGGTGAGGATGTAAGCCGAGAGCGTGTTGATCGCGAAAACATGCGGCAGCCCGTCGCGGGTCACGCGATGCGCTTCGTTGTAGCCAACGGCTGCATTGTGGATGACGGCATCGAAATGCCCCAGGTCGTTAACGCGTAATGCCGTTTCCCTGGCACCGGCGATGGTCTCCAGGTCACCCACAACGACGGCTTCAGCCTGAGGTAAGGCGCGTTGAGCGTCTTCCGCACGGCTGACATTACGCGCGTGGAGCACAACCTGATGTCCTTGTTGAACCAGCAGTTCGGCTGCCATCAGGCCGAGGCCCGTGGACGAACCGGAGATGAAAATGCGTGACATATAATTTCTCCAGATTATTAAACCAACAGCCGCGGCTGACGGCTTTGAGGTATGTTCAGAATTGCTGTCTGCGCGACGCGCTCGCAAGCAGCGCACCCAGCAGCGCACAGATCGCCCCAGACAGATATACGGCTGCATAGCTAAACTGACCGGCAATCAGGCCAGCTACAGGCCCGGCGATGCCATAAGCGACATCCAGAAAGGCAACGAAGGCGCCCATCGCACTGCCGCGGTTGGCTTGTGGAACACGTTTTAAGGCTTCGACGCCCAGCGCGGGGAAAACCAGCGCACAGCCCAGGCCGGTAACCAGAGCGCCGGCAAGTGCCATCCATTCGTTTGATCCCAGCCACAGCATTGCCTGTCCGAAAGCCTCAACCGCCAGGGACCAAACCGCAACGCGATAGCCGCCCATTTGGTCCGGTAGATGTCCGAAAGCGACGCGAACAAAAATAAAACCCAGACCAAAAGCAGTCATCACCAGGCCGGCGTTCTGCCAGTGATGCGCTGCAAAGTACAGCGAGGCAAAAGCGGTAAGCCCGGAAAGTCCGACACCCTGCAGCATCAATCCCAGCCCTTCGCGCCAGATGCGCCCTACTACGCGATGGAACGGCAGCCGCGGACCTCCCGGCGATCTATAGGATGCAGTGCCTAATGCAATCAGGACGGCCAGTAGCGGTGAAGCAATACAGGCAATCATCGCCGTCGCGAGGCTGTAATGCTGATATAACGCCATTCCAACCGGAGCACCAATCGACAGTGCCGCAAACATGGCGATGCCGGTCCACGACATTGACATCCCGGCGCGCTGAGGGCCGACGGAGGCAATTGCCCATGACACGCATCCCGTTACGAACTGGCTTTCGCCAAACCCGGCCATCAGACGCCCTGCGATAACAATGCAAAGTGTGGCGGTGGGCGACAGGTCCGTTGCCGAAGCCACCAGATATAGCCCTCCGGCCAGCGCCGAAAGGATCGCGCCCTGTAGAGCGGAACGTTTGCCGCCCTGCTGGTCGGTAACCCGCCCGGCGTAGCCGCGGGTAAGCACCGTAGCCAGGAACTGGATGCCGATGACCAGTCCCACCACGACGTTGCTAAAGCCGAGATGCCCGTGGATGAACAAGGGAATCACCGGCAACGGCAGTCCGACGGCCAGATAGCCAAAAAATAGCGCGGCAATAACGCCCGTTGCCGGGCGGGGAAGAAGTGCGGACGGAGCGTTATCCTCCGCTAGCCGCTTTATTACGTGGGCTTCCATCAAATTCTCCTTGATGATACAGGCGTAAGAGAGTTGAACGGCCCGGCGTATCGGGCCGCTCTGTTATCAAGATGCTGTAAAGAGATCGGTGTGATAGCCGCTGGCTTTGAGGAGATAATCGCGAGAGTGAATAATATCCGCGCTCAGCGCCGCCAGATCGATGCCCGTTAACTTGCCCGCACGCTTGCGCAGCTGGCCTGCCACCATCACGGTATCCACATCAGACCGTTCGATCGCCTGGACGACAGTGCCGATCGCGTTGGTCACCGGGAAAACGGCGACGCCGTTAGTACGAATCATGATAATGTCGGCCTGCTTTCCTGGCGTAAGGGTCCCAATCTGCTCCTCAAGCCCGGCCGCACGCGCGCCATTCACGGTTGCCGCCTTGAGGACCGCTTCTGCCGTGATGGGAGATGGCACGTTCTCCTCGCCACGGAAGCGACGGTAGCGCATAGCCGAACGCTGCTGAGCGAACAGCGCGTGCATTTCTCCGAACATATCGCTGCCAAACGCCGTGTCCAGGTCGATGCCCAGCGCCGGAGTTAAGCCGTTATCAACGGCCTGCTGGTAAGCAAAGGTTTCATCGTCGAAGCCAAATAACGCATCCGAACGTGGATTGACCGTGACGTTGACCCGGGCATCCGCCAGAAGCTTCCACGTATCCTGAGGCACCCTTGAGCAGTGATTGAAAATGTTATCCGTGCCCAGTACGCCCGGTCTGGCAAACTCGTGGCCGAGATTTGCCAGATCGCCGATGAATTCAGTCAGAATACGCATGTCGAGCTTGCGTGCGACCGCCCACCAGTCAAGATTGAGCTGACCAAACAGACCCACCTGAACAAGGCTGTCAGTGGAGTTCCAGCGTTGTGACAGCCGCGCCAGATCGTTCGGCAAATGCGCGGATGGAGCACCCTTGTCCATTGCCGCACCAACCATGTGCAATGCACGAATGCCGCTTTCGCTCAGAGCATCAAGTGCGGCATCGGTATGCTCCGGGCTGCGCGAGTTGTGGCAGGCATCAATAATGGTCGTGATACCAGCGTCCAGCGAGGCAAGTGCCGTGAGCTTTGTACTCAGGTACATGTCCAGTGGACGATAATGTTTGCCCAGCTTCTCTGCGACGACATCAATGTAAGCAAAAAGGTCATCGACGTCCGGCATCATGCGTCGCATAACCCCGAGCCACATGTGGTGATGTGCATCAATCAGGCCGGGCATAACAATATGATCGGTGGCGTCAATCACATGGGCGTCATCTGCGTGCAGATCCGGACCTACAGCCGCTATCCGGTCGTCCTGCACAAGCACATCGCCCACGGAGAGATTAGGTACATCAGCATCCAGGGTCAGGATAATGCCGCCTTTAAAAAGCGTGCGCGTCGTTGTCATTTCGTGTTCCTCTGGGTTAAGTGGTGCCGTTCGTTGCGCGGTTTGCCAGGACGACGATCGTCAAAATTGCTCTTCGCAGCGAACGGGCTGACACAATAGGTTGCGCGCCATCTTTGATAAAGGTAGGTTTATTCAAATTATATTTGCATAAAGTCAAAGGTGAGCGAAGATGAGTTTTGACGGTCGGTTACTGTCAGGATTAAGCGTACTGGCTGCGGTAGTAGAGTCGGGTAGCTTCAGCCGCGCTGGAGAAGTGCTGGGGCTATCCGCGTCAGGCGTCAGCAGATCGATAGACAGGCTTGAAGAGAGGCTCGGCGTGCGCTTGCTGAACCGGACGACGCGTACCATGAACCTGACGAATGAAGGACGGGCTTTGTATGAGCGCGCCGCTCCACATCTGGAAGGTATCGAAGTTGCAGCAAGCTACGTTGCCGGTGCCGCCGTGGCGGTTCGGGGTGCATTAAGGGTCAGCGTTAATCCAATATTTGCCCGACATATTTTGGCGCCTAACCTGCCGCTGTTACGCGAACGTCATCCGGAACTGGAGCTGACGGTGGTCCAGCAACCGGACGTCGGGGATTTAGTGACGGAGGGAATTGATGTTGCGGTGCGTTTCGGGCCGCAACTCCCCTCAACGATTACGTCAAAATTGTTGTTAAAGACGCGCGTGCTGACGGTCGCATCACCGGCCTATCTGGAACGGTACGGGCGACCGGAGCATCCTGAAGCGTTGAACAGGCACGAGTGCATCCAGTTCATCGATCCTCGCCGCGGTAGGCCGTTTGAATGGGAATTCCGCCGTGGTCGGGAAGTACTCACGGTTGAAACCCGTGGCCACCTCACCACAACCGACGTCGATCTGATGGTTCAGTCCTGCGTAAGTGGCGTTGGCATTGCCCAGGTGCTTTCGCTCAGCGTTGCGCAGCAGATCGCTGACGGAATGCTGGTCGACCTTTTCCCGGAATGGCCGGACGAAACCTATCCACTCTATATCACCCGCCCTTCACGTCGGCTTCCTCCCGCCGCAGTCGAAGCCTTTATGGAATTTTGCACCAGCATTTGCAGCGCCTCCTGAAGCCAGCGGGTCGCCCCCCGCTGGCCGCTGCGCTTATGCGAGTAAATTTTCACCTCAAACCTGGGAATAGAGAACGGTAAGGCAAAAATCCTGAGTTCCGCTGCCGCAACCAGCTTCTCGGCGGCGTAACGAGGAATGGCCATCAGCAGGTCGCTTTCCGCTACGATAAACGGTGCGCTCAGCATCGACGGCGTTTTGATCGCAATGTGCCGCGTATAGCCCAGCTGCTCAAGCCGCACGTCCAGAACGCCCTGCTTTTCATTCCACGGCGTCACCACCAGGTGCCGGGCAACGAGGTAATCCTCCAGCGTCAGCCGGGTCCGGCGCGCGTTGCAGATGACCACATACTCATCTTCAAACCAGCCGATCTCCTCCAGCTCCGGATGGCGACTCTCCTCCGGGGTGCTGAAACCGAGCGCAAGATCCACCTCACCGGCCAGGAGTTCCGTCAGCGCCGGGCTGTGCGGCAGATAGCGCAATTCGAAACGCAAGCCCGGGGCAGCAGCCTGCAGCTTGTGCATCAGGGCGGGAAAAATACACAGCGCGGTAAAATCCGTAATCCCAATTTGTAAGCTTTCGGTACTGCTGGCGGCGTCAAACTCCGGCTGCGGGGTCAGCTCCTGGTTAAGGAATGACAATGCGGAAGCAATAGAAGGCGCAAGCTGAGCGGCATACACGCTAGGGGACATACGATGCCCTTCCCGGAAAAAGAGCGGATCGTTAAGGGTCATGCGCAGACGCGACAGCGCATGGCTCAGCGCCGAGGTGCTCATCGCCAGCTCGTCGGCTGCGAGGCGAACGGAACGGTGGCGGTAAATGGCGTCAAAAACGGGCAGCAGGTTTAAATCAAGACGTCTCAGAGCCGGATGCATAATATTCATCATTCGTTGATTTCATTGCACTTAATTCTTCGGACAATACTCCGTATGCTTAACGCCATCAATCGCGAACCGTGCAAAAAAACAGGAAAAACAATGAGCATAACCCTTCGTCAGGCCCGTCCCGAAGATGCAGCGGCTATTTACGCCATGATCTATGAGCTGGCGGTGTATGAAAAAGCGCCCGAAGAGGTCGTAACCACGCCGGACGAGATCCGGGAAACCCTCTTTGGTGCGGGCAGTAAAACCGAGGCCTTGATCGCGGAGTTTGACGGCAGGATCGCCGGCTATGCCGTGTTCTTCACCAGCTATTCGACCTGGCTTGGGCGCAACGGGATTTACATGGAAGACCTGTATATTTCTCCGGACTATCGCGGTAAGGGCGCGGGCAGAGCGCTGCTGAAACATATCGCGCAGCTCGCGGTTAAACGGCAGTGTGGCCGCCTTGAATGGAGCGTGCTGGACTGGAACCAGCCCGCCATCGATTTTTATCTGAGCATTGGCGCGCTGCCGCAGTCCGAATGGGTGCGCTACCGTCTTGACGGCGAAGCGCTGCTTAAATTTGCCGAATAATGACCACCTGAGCCGTATGTTCCCCTCACCCTAACCCACCCCCAAAGGGGCGAGGGGATTGTTCGCTGCTTGCGTTTATTTATGGGGATCCCTCAGCCCATCGGTACTGTCTGAAGAGATTAATATCTTGTGCTACAATTCCATAAATTTCATTAACATATTGTAGAACAACATGAGTACAACTCCCTTCATCCGCCCGCAACTCAGCCTGCCAAACGGCGCCGATAAGCTTCTGCTGCACTCCTGCTGCGCCCCCTGCTCCGGTGAAGTAATGGAAGCTATTCAGGCCTCGGGCATTGATTACACCATTTTCTTCTACAACCCCAACATCCATCCGCAAAAGGAATACCTCATCCGCAAGGAAGAAAACATTCGTTTTGCAGAAAAACACGGCGTGCCGTTTGTTGATGCCGATTACGACACCGATAACTGGTTCGAACGCGCAAAAGGCATGGAGTGGGAGCCCGAGCGCGGCGTCCGCTGCACCATGTGCTTCGATATGCGCTTCGAGCGCACGGCGCTGTACGCGGCGGAAAATGGTTTTAGCGTTATCAGCAGCTCGCTGGGGATCTCGCGCTGGAAGAATATGCAGCAGATCAATGACTGCGGCCAGCGTGCGGCAGCGCGCTATCCGGGGATGGTCTACTGGGACTATAACTGGCGCAAACAGGGCGGCTCATCGCGCATGATTGAGATCAGCAAGCGGGAACAGTTTTACCAGCAGGAATATTGCGGCTGCGTGTACTCCCTGCGGGACAGCAACCTGCACCGCAAGTCTCAGGGTCGCCCGCTTATCCGCATTGGCAAACTGTATTATGGCCAGGATGAGAGCGAAAAATAACGCCCTCTTCTGGTGTAGATATATCCGAAAACAGGCCAATTCCCTCCGAAATTTAGCGTTACGCCTCTCATCTTTTCAAAGAGAGGCTATCCTTTAACTATCAACAAAAGGAGGCAAAAATGTCTGATTTCGGTACTGATAAAAACACCCAGTTTGCTGAAGACAAAGCAAAAAATAAATTTGATGAACTTTCAGGTTCAGCCCAGCAGCAGTTCGGTGAATTTGTTGATTCACCGAAGCATCAGGTAAAAGGCGCTGCGAAAAAATATGCCGCACAGGCCAGCGATGCCGTCTCTGACGTGACTGAAGCGGTCAGAAATAATCCGCTTACCGGTCTTATCGCCGCGGGTGCCGTCGGTATTGTGCTTGGTCTGTTGCTGGGACGCAAATAATCAAGGCCCTTCGGGGCTTTATTTTTTAGCTGAACAATCTCACCATACGGTCTAATTCCTCCTCTTTCACGGCGCGCGAAAGATAATATCCCTGAAAGTTTTTCACCCCCAGTTCGACTAATTTTTCAAATTTCTCTTCACTGTCAACCCCCTCTGCAATGCAAGCCGTTCCGGTCATATCGCTGTAAATCTGTATCGCTTTAATCAGATTATAATCGTTGTCGTTCGCCACAAAATGATCGACGATGTCCCGATCCAGCTTGAGCCCATCAAAATGCACCTGCCTGACGGGGAACATGGCGTGATGGCTTGAGAAGCAGTCGTCAAGAAACAGTCTGCACCCCGTATTACGCAGGTGCCGCATGGTTTCAGGGATGCTTTTATCTTTCGTCACATCAATATCTTCCGCGAATTCAAAGACCAGCTTTTCCGCCCACTGGGGGTTGAGCAGCATGCCGATGGCTTTCCTTGCCATCTCTGGCAGCGCGTTCCCGGACGCCAGGCGAGGCGGAATATTCACGGAAAAATAGAATTTACCGTTATATTTATTAATCCCGGACACGGCGGCGTGGATCACCATAGCCGTAATCTTCAACCATACTTCATAATTAGCGATATCATTCAGGAAGCGGGCTGGCTTCACTATTTTACCGTTCTTATTCCAGCGGATGAGTATCTCAAACCCCACTCCTTTCTTGTCACGATCCGTAATGATCTGATAGGCGGGGAATATCTCCCTTTTCACCAGCGCATTAAAAACCTCCGCCTCTTTATCGGTGAAGTCCACTTTCTGATTTTGGCTTTTAATCCGCCTTTCCACTTTTACATTGCGCGGTTCATTCAACCATCGCTTGATATAATGTAATTTCTGCAAACCTTCTTTACGATGGGTGTAAACCGTTTTATTAGAAAGCCTCAGTTTGTCGCACAGGTCTTTTATAGACATGCCGCGATAGAAATTTAATAAAACATCAACCTCTCTTCTTGTTAGCCATTTAAGATTTTCTCGCGAAGTGCAATCGAGATAGTAATCGCGTAATAAGCGCGAGCAGTCTTTAAAGCCATTATTGTGGGTATGGAAACAGGTTATTACATCAGAAACGCTGGCTATGCGAATCAATGATAACTGATGGCTATTATTTAGAAGGCTTCCCAGGGTTCGATACAGCCAGCTGTCGGGTATATCACCATACAGGGTAACACGACGAATAACAGGAAGTGCATTGAGCACGGATGCCAGTCGCGTCAGGCTCTCCAGCAGATCTATCGTACCTTTTCCCAGGAACACTACGATGTGAGCATTTTGATGAATAAGGATATTTTCCTTGTCAGGATCGGATAACTCATCTCCATCGAAGTGAATATGCGCAGTCTCTATTCCGTACTTTTTGAGCAGCAGGTGATATCCCTGAAACGTAAAGCCGCAGGCTGAAATGACAAACCTTTGCTCGTTGCGCGCAACATTCCTGAGAGAAATTTTATCGGTCATAACCTGCTCCTGGGCACGAAAGCGCCATTATTATTATGAATATTTAAACCAACAGCGGTGTGTATAATAATTTTACAATACACCATCAGGTTAAGATACTGTTATCAACGCCATACCCCGTAACATCTTTGCGTTAATCACGCTTTTTAAGCGCATCAATATAACTATATATTTCTTTTAAAATACCGACCTCAAGCCACTTTTTCTCAGGTATAATGAAAATTCCGAAAAAGAAGGCTGGATACTTCATCTATCGGCTCATCAAATACGAGAAAAATGCTATGGATAATCACATCTCATCCAGGGCCTTGCTACATCGAAGGGATGTTATAAAAAGCAACCCGCGTTTTAGTGAGGCAATATTAGAACACTACACAATCAATGACGCCATCTACAAAAAACAACCCTTGTTCTACAAGACAATGCTTCAGGAATCACGGTTTAACATTATCCTCTCCATGTGTTGTTTTATATTTGGCAATCAGGCCGAATCAGTCTCAGAGATAAAAGAGTTATGTTCCCGCTATAAAATAGCCAGCCCCAACAGCGTTATTGCAATCATTACAATACTCAGAACCACGGGTCGCATCAGGACCTGGCGCTGTACGGAAGACCGGCGAAAAACGAGAATTGCCCCAACCGAAAAAGGATTGAATGAACTCAAACGCTATATGTCCGGTGCATTTTTGCCCGTCAGCATTCTTTACCCGACGTTTAATATTGATGTAAACCTGCTGGATAATGACACGTTGAGAAATAATTTCTTCCGCCGCGCGGCAGAATATCTTTTTCGGGGATTAACCTTCAGAAAAGTTTTACCGGAAGTGGGATTATTTATTGATAAGGATGGAGGCCGCATGATTATGCTATATCTTTACCAGCAGGCCATAAAAAACAAATCAGCCCACGGCGCGGTTATTCACTACTCCGCCAGCACGCTCGCGAAAGAATTCTTTGTCTCCCGGATCCACGTCAACCGGATTATCAAATCGGCGCATGAGGCAGGTTATCTTAAAGATCGCGGTGACGGTCGCCTGTCGGTGTATCCGGCGTTTTTCGAACTGGTCGAAAACTATGCCGGATTATATTTCGCCTATGTTACTCATTACATTAACGTGGTGCCGAAGGAGCGACGCCACTCAAACAGCGTAACGTCTACGGTATAATACAAATGGCGTTCGGTATCCCGAACGCCAATCTTTATCTTTCGCGCAGCGCCTCTTTTGCCTTGTTCAGCGGTTTCAACAGATAATCCAGGATGGTTTTGCTGCCGGTTTTAATATCTACCGTCGCAATCATGCCCGGAAAGACCGGAAAGTCTTTGCCCTGCTTATTGGTCAGGTGGTTACTGTCGGTACGGATATAGACGCGGTAGTAGTAGACATCTCTTTTCACCTCGTCCTGCAGGGTGTCCGGCGAAATCATGGTCACCTCGCCCTCCAGCCCGCCATAGATGGAGTAGTCATAGGCCGTAATTTTCACCAGCGCTTTCTGGCCGGGGTGGATAAACGCGACATCGCGCGGCGAGATTTTCGCCTCAACCACCATCTGGTCGTCCAGCGGGACCAGGCTCATCAGCTTGCCGTTCGGGGGAATAACACCGCCCACGGTCGTCACGTCAATATCCTTCACAATCCCACGCACCGGCGCGTTGAAGGTCAGCCGGGTCAGAGAGTCCTCACGCCCTTTCATCACCGAACGCTGGGCTTCAATCTCCGCGTTGGCTTTCGACAGCTCTTCGCGGGCGCGCACGTAATACTGGTTTTTCATCTCGGTGATTTTATTCTCAAGCTCATTTTTTTGACGCTCAAGACGTAACACCTCAACCTTGCTGGCCGCTCCCTGAGTCACCAGCGGACGGGTCAAAGACAGCTCGCGCTGCACCAGTTCGGCACCCTGACGTAAGCCGGCCAGCCCTTTTTCGAGACTCTCGCGACGGGACTGATAGAGCGCCGTTTCCTGTTTGACCAGCTCAACGTCATCGTCCAGCTCCTCGGGAAACGCGAGCTCCGTGTCGTTGACTTCGGCCTTCAGACGCGCAGCCGTTGCCAGCGCCGCGTTCAGACGAGACTCGCTCTCCAGCACGCTGGACTCGGTTTTCGTCCGGTCAAGCTGCGCCAGCTGCTGGCCGCGTTCGACGATATCGCCCTCGCGCACCATCAGGCTGTGAATAATCCCCCCTTCCAGGGACTGAATAACCTGCTCATGGGAAGACGGTATCACCTTGCCGCTGCCGGTCGTGACTTCATCCAGCTGGAACAGGCTCGCCCAGGCGATAAACGCCGCCAGCAGGGCGAACAGCGACCATGCCACCAGCGAGGAGCGCGGCAGGCGCGGCTCTTTCAGACGGCTGTTATAACGGGAGAAATCGTTCATGCCGCGCCCTCCTCTGCAACCGCCGCCGGCTTCATGGTCACGGTGCGCTGTGCCGCCTTTTGCGGCGCCAGCCCGTGCTGATGCAGGATCGCATCGCGCGGGCCATCCATTACCACCTTGCCGTTTTCCAGCACAATGATGCGGTCGACCAGGTCCAGAATCGGCAGGCGATGGGTTGCCACCACCAGCGTCCGGCGCTTGCCCAGCCATTTGTGAAGATGCTGAATAAACTGCTTCTCGCTCATCTCGTCCAGCCAGGCGGTAGGCTCATCCAGCAGCAGGATATTCGGGGCAGTGATCAACGCGCGCGCCAGCAGCAGCGCCTGACGCTGTCCGCCGGAGAGGCCCGTTCCGCCCTCGTTGATGATGGTGTTCATTCCCATTTTCTGCTTGCGCACGAACTCCAGCGCACCGCTGTTGACCAGCGCCTGATGAATTTCATCGTCGGTGGCGAGCGGGTTCCCCATCAGGATATTGTCCCGCACGGAGCCAAAGAACAGCCGCGCCTGCTGGCTGAGCAGTTGCATATCGCGACGCAGATCGGCCGGGTCCAGATGATTGAGGGCAATATCGTCCAGCAGAATGCTCCCCTGCTGCGGCTCCTGCATGCCCGCCAGAAGCTGCAGCAGCGTGCTTTTACCGGAGCCGTTACGCCCCAGCACCGCCACGCGCTCCCCGGCGCGGATCTTAAGCTTGCTGATGTTGAGCACGGTGAGCTTCTCTTCCTCGTCGTAATAGAACCCGACGTCTTCAAGCGCGTAGTCGCCGCGCAGGTGCGCTTTATGCACCTTCTTGCCGTGCTGCGGATCGTCAATCGGGCGCTGCATCAGGTCGTCCAGCCCCTTGCGTGCCACCTTTGCCGACTGCCAGCGCGAGAGCACGCCAGAGATCTGCGACAGCGGCGCGATAGTGCGCGACGCCAGAATCGAGGTTCCCACCAGCGCGCCGGTCGTCATGTCGCCGCTGATGACCAGGTAACAGCCCACCAGCAGGACTACCGCATAGACGATGGACTGCACCTCCTGCGTCCAGGTCAACAGAAGCCCCGTCAGCCAGCGCTGCTTCATGCCGACGCTGGCGGCCACGTCGTTGGTGTTGTTCCACTGGTTCTGGAAGCGCTGCTCGGCGCGCATCAGCTTGATGTCTTCAATGCCCTGCACCGCCTCCACCAGCGTCGCGTTACGAATGGCGGATTCGCGCATCCCTTCGCTGGAGAGTTTCCCCAGCGGGCGCTGCACCAGCAGGCCCGGAATGAGCAGCAGCGGCACGGCGAGCAGGACCACCAGCACCAGCGGGCCGCCAATCATCCACAGAATAAAGACGAACAGCAGGAAGAACGGCAGATCGGAGATCGCCGCAATGGTGGTCGAGGTGATGAGTTCGCGCACCGATTCCAGCTCGCGGATCTGCGCGATAAACGAGCCGGTTGATTTGGAGCGCGCCCCGTTTTTAATCCGCAGCGCGTGGGCAAAGACGCGTTCTGAGATGCGCAGGTCGGCGCGTTTCCCCACCACGTCCGAAATATGCACGCGCAGCATGCGCATGATGAATTCAAACACGATGGCGAGCATGACGCCGCCAAACAGCACCCACAGCGTGGCCTCCGACTGCGACGGCACCACCCTGTCGTACACCTGCATGGAGAAGACCATGCCGGAGAGCGCCAGCACGTTAGCGACCAGCGCCACCAGCATAATATCGCTGTAGCGGCGCCAGTCCTTCAGCGCCAGCTGCCAGAACCAGTTTTTCTCATACGGTTTGATGTAGTCGTCCACGCGGGCATCCGGCGTGGACTCAAGCGGGCGCAGCACCAGCAGCGTTTTCAACCGTGAGCCGAGCGCGTCCCGCGTCAGCGTCGTCTCCAGCCCGCCGTCGCCGCTGAACTGCAGGCTGACGTTGCCTTCGTTGTCCATGCGGTTAATGACCGCGATTTGTCCGCCGGTGAATTCCGCCAGCAGCGGCAGGCGCCACGGGTCGAGAGACGTTGCATCAGCCGCCACGCGCATCCCCAGCCCAAGCTGGCGCGCCATCTCCTCCAGCACCAGCTGGCGCGGAGACTGGCTTTCATGGTTAATCGTGACCCGAACGTGCTCCACCGAAAAGTCCAGCCGGTAGTGCTTCGCGATGATGAGCATGCCCTGAAGCCAGGGTTCGTACTGTGGATGTGTCTTCATAATCTCCGGGTTAACGCCATTCGTGTAAAGAACCGCCAAAAGGCCGCGAGGATTGCTCCCCGCGGCGTTGGTTTACGCAATTAACAGTTGATGATTCGCCAGCAGCGTCGCCAGGTCCGTCTGCACGCCGTTGAGCGTCACCAGGGTGGTTGGCGAGAACTGGCCTGCGGTACCGTCCAGATCCACCTGGATTTCGGTATTGCTGCCGTTCTGCACCACGCGGACGTAATCGGTGATATTGCCCGCGCTGCTGTCCAGCGTGGCCACGCCGTTCACATAGCTCGCCGAGCCCGTGCCGGTATAGCCGCTGCCGGAGAGCAGATCGCGCAGGTCAATACGATCCGTGTCCGCCGTGCCTTCCCAGGTGCCGACGGTGAAGCCGTTCACCACGTCGTGACCGTTACCGCCCGTCGCGTCCGACGCGTTGATCAGCTTGTAGAGCAACGTATCGTGGCCGCCGCTGCCGATGTTGAAGGTGTCGTTCCCGCCGCGGCCTTCGAACTGGTTATCACCGCTGTTGCCGGTAATGACGTCGTCGAAGTCCGAGCCGTTAATGCCTTCAATGTTCACCAGCGTTACGGTATCGAATCCGGTACTCTGGGCCGTTGAGCGTCCCAGATCCACGGTGACGCCGGAAGTGGCGTTACGATAATCCACAACATCCATACCGCCTGTACTGCTCCAGGTGTCGTGTTCAGAGGTCGTCGTCCAGCCACCAGAACCGTTGTAGGTATACGTTCCTGCCTCAGCGATAAAGGTATCGTTGTAGCCGGTACCTGTCAGGGTACCCTGGTGACCGCCCGTGGCCGCTTCAGCCGTCAGGGCATAACTTTCTTTACCGTCCCCTGCCGTCAGCCCATCCCAAATTTCATTGCTCGATACACCGTTAACGGCGCGAACCAGCACCGCGCGGTACGTTTCACTGGGATCCAGACCGTAAAAACTGATGAGCGATGAGGAATCGTTAATGCCGATCCCGGACTGGGCATTGATGATTTCGCTGGCGACCAGTTGACCTGCCGAGTCGTAAAGCTGGACCGTGTTGCCAAAGAAGGCGTTAATCCCTTCGCTGTCGACAATCTTCAAATGCAAAGCCGTTCCAGGCGCGACCGTATTGGTATTCCGCTCCAGCAGCACCGTACCGTTTTGACGGAAAATCAGCAGATCCTGTGCGCCATCCCAGTCGTAATCCAGCAGGGCCGCGCCGGATACCTGGCTTGACGTAGCGGTACTGAATTTTGAGGCGGTAAAGCTTGCGGTACCCTCCAGTCCATCATTGGTGTAAAGATAAGACTGCCCGCTATTCGCCAGCTTGATGATGTCCATCTTGCCGTCGAGGTTCCAGTCCACCGCCACGCTGACGTTACCCACAAACTTATCCGTGGTCGCCGTTCCAACCGCAGTGCCGGCAAGAAGGTTACCGCTACCGTCGTTCAGCATTAACACCCCGCCCTGGCTGGTTCCGCTGGAGGTGCGCGACATGCTCATATACAGGTCCATGTAACCATCACCGTTAAAGTCGGCCCAGGTCATGCTTACTGCGCTGGACGCTGCGGCTGCGCCATAGCCGCTGTACATGGTGTTGGTAAAATTTTGCCCCCAGGTAAATGTGCCATTGCCCTGGTTAAACATGGTCGACAGGGCGTAGTTGTTGCCCCCATTGGTCGTATGCTGGGCAATATCAACTTTTCCGTCGTTGTTTAAATCCACGCCGGACGTTTCAATCAGGCTGTTGTAGTTACCTACCGTTGAGCCCGATACAAAATTGGAGTACGTCCCGGACTTCGAACTGCCCATCAGCGTGCCGTTGTTATTGAGCATAAATGTGCTGGAATCCGGCCCACCCGCATCGCCAATCACAAAGTCGGTGTAGCCATCGCCCTGAATGTCTATGGCGACCACCGCGCCATACCACACCGCAGCCCCCATATTGGTCAGCGTACTGGAGGTGTACGTCCCATCTCCGTTGTTAATCAGCTGCGCCATGTACGAGTAGCTTGTTCCTTCCGCCAGCACGTCAGCCAGCCCGTCGCGGTTGATATCCGCGTAGGTACCGGTTGTGTAATTTCCCGTCATCGAGAAATTACCTGAAACGGTGTAAGAATTACGGCTACCGGCGTTTGCCGATGCGAATTGCTGGTTAGCCATAATCGTCCACAGCCCGTCCGCATCCAGCATATAGCTGGAAGAATAGGAGTAGTTCGCGGCGGTAAATGACCAGGTCGGTGTCAACGACTCTTCACTGCCCACGATCAGGCTACCGGTAGTCAACCCGGCGGTATTGCCGTTGCCTGCGCTGCTTTTCACCTGTGCCGTGACATCGTAGTTCTTCACGCTCAGCGCATCGCCGTCCGGAAGCTGCAAATACCATGTGTTATTATCCGGATCGACCACGACCGCACCGCCGGGCTCTGAGGTATAGGTCTTATCGTTCACGGTGATAACCACGTACTCGCCGTTGGTCAGTCCCGCCGATACCTGACCACTCAGGATCGGGGTGATGTCCGTCGTAGTCTCAGGGTTAATGCTCACCGTGGTGGTTGGGATGCTCGTATCCACTTTCAGCACGAAATCATCTGAATCGGTGAAGTTCCCTGCCAGATCGGTCACACGCAGCGTATAGGTGTGATTACCGTCGTTCAGACCGCTGTCCTGGAAATACCAGCTGGCAGCGCCGTTCATCGTCACCTGTCCCAGCAGCACACCGTCACGATACAGCTGCACAATCTCGCCACTTTCCGGCGCACGGTTAAGCGTCCCGCTAATCAGCGGCGCGTTATCGTCCGTTGCCACCGCGCTGCCGAAGGTGCCCTGGCGCTCTCCTTCAACGTCGGTATAGCTCACGACCGTCCCCACCGTTGTCGGCGGCGTGGTGTCCACCGTCACCACCTGGGAGGCGGTGGAGCCGACGTTGCCCGCCTGGTCGATAATCCGCACCTGGTAGGTGTAGTCTCCGTCAGGCAGATCGCGGGTATCGGTGTAGCTCCAGCGCAGGTTGGTGACCGTGGTATCGAGCCAGGTATTCCCACCGTCGAGGCTGATCTGCACGCGCTCGTCGCTTGCCAGCGCGCTACCCAGCGAACCGTTGATGGTCAGCGTGGTGTCCATGGTGATGAAATCACTGCCGGACTGGCCGGTATCTTCGCTGATGCTGTCGATGGTGACGCCGTACTGCGGCGCCTGGGTATCCACCGTCACCGCCTGCGACGTAGTTGCCCCGACGTTGCCCGCCTGGTCAATGACACGGACCTGATAGCTGTAGCTGCCGTCGGTCAGGGTACGCGTATCGCCGTAGCTCCACTGCGTACCGCTCACGGTGGCGTACACCCAGGTGCTGCCGCCGTCCATGCTCACCTGCACGAACTCACCCGCGCCGAGTTCTGCACCGAGCGTTCCGTGCAGCGTGTACGAGGTCGAACTGGTCAGGAAGTCGTTATTGTCGAAGCCGGTATCCACGGTGATGTTATCCACGGTCACCGTAATCGCCGCATCCGGGGCGACCGTATCGACGGTCACCTGCTGATGGGCGCTGGCCCCCACGTTACCCGCGGCATCCACCACGCGCACGTAGTAGTCATAGGTCTGGTTACCCAGCGTACGACCGTCCACGTAGTACCAGCTGCTGCCGGTGACGATCACGTTCTGCCAGGTGACGCCGCCGTCGAGGCTGATCTGGACATACTCGCCGTCCGCCAGCGTCGCGCCGAGCGAGCCGTGCAGCGTCAGGGACGTATCGTTGGTGATAAAGTCGCTGCTGCTCAGGCCGGTATCGTCGCTGATGCTGTCGATGGCGATGGTTTTGCTGGCGTCCGGCGCAACGGTATCAATCGTCACTATCTGGCTGGCGGTGGCGCTGATATTGCCCGCGTCGTCAATCACGCGCAGCTGGTAGTTGTAGTCTCCGTCGGGCAGCGTACGACCGTCCACGTAGGTCCAGCTCAGGCCGCTAACGCTGACGTCGGTCCAGGTGACCCCGCCGTCGAGGCTGATCTGCGCGTGGTCGCCGCTGCCCAGCGCCGCGCCGAGCGTCCCTTTCAGGCTGATCTGGTTGTCGCTGGTGATAAAGTCGCTCCCGGACAGGCCGGTATCCTGGGTGACGGAATCCAAGGTAATGGTCGTCGCCGCAGGCTTCGTCAGGTCAATCACCACGTCCTGGCTGTCCGTAGCCCCCACGTTTCCGGCGTTATCGATTACACGCACCTGGTACTGATACGTACCGTCCGTCAGGGTACGGCCGTCGGTGTAGCGCCAGGTGGTCCCGGTCACGGTCAGGTCAATCCAGGTGGTGCCGCCGTCGAGGCTGATCTGCGCCTTCTCGTTATTGCCGAGCTGCGCGGTCAGGGAGCCGTTAACCACTACCTGAGCGTCGTTGGTGATGAAATCACTCGCGCTCAGGCCGGTATCGTTTTGCAGCGAATCAATGCTGATGCCCATCGACGGCGCGGTGAGATCCACCGTGACGGTGTGGTTATCGCTGCTGCTGTTGCCGATGGCGTTGCTGACCTGCGCGTTAATCACGTATGAACCGCCGTCTGCCAGCGCGGTGACGTCTGCGCTGCCCACCGTGTAGCTCCAGGTGCCGTCATTCTGCACGGTCGCCGCGTAGGTTTTGCCGTTCAGCGTAATCGTCACCGTCTGGCCCGCAGGCGCGTCGGTGGTGCCGTTGATGACCAGCGGCGTGCCGTGCTCGGCGGCGTTGACGATATCGTCCTGCGCAAAGGTGTTAATCGCGATGGTTGGGACATCGCCGTTCAGCGTCACGTCGTGCGTCGCACTGCCCGGGTTGCCCGCCTTATCGCTCACCGACGCGGTGATGGTGTAATCCCCGTCGCTCAGGCCGAGGAAATCACGGCCCGGCACGAAGACCGACCACGATCCGTCCGCCCCGACGGTCGCCTGATAGCTGTGCCCGTTGAAGGAGACGGTCACCGTCTGGCCCTGTTCCGCGGTGGTGGTACCGCTGATGGTCTGACCCGCCAGCTGCTCCGCGTTGTTGACGATATCGTCATCGGCCACGGTGCTGATGGTGACGGTTGGCGCGACGGTATCCACCGTTAAGGTGTGCGTGGTCTGGCCGCCGTTACCGGCTTTGTCGTTGACCGACGCGGTGACCGTCAGCGCCCCCTGGCTCAGGATAGCCAAATCTGCCGCCGGCACGTCGAGCGTCCAGGTGCCGTCGCTGCCGACAAGCGCAGTGTAGGTTTTGCCGCCCAGCGTCACGGTGACGGTCTGGCCCGCCTCCGCGCTGGAAGAACCGTGTACCGTCAGCGGCTGCTGCGCTTCCAGCGCGTTCAGCATGTCGTCACCCGACAGCGTCGCAATGCTCACGACCGGCGCGGTGGTATCCACGCTGATGCCGTGCGTCGCCGAGGCGCTGTTGCCCGCGCTGTCCTGCGCCGACACGGAGACCTGATAGCTCGCGCCATCCGCCAGGGCACCCACGTCGGCGGCCGGAACGGTGGTCGTCCAGCTGCCGTCGTTCTGGATGGTGGCCGTATAGGTCTTGCCGTTCAGCGTCACGGTGACCTGCGTCCCGCTGGCAAACTGGGCGCTGGAGCCGTTAATCACCAGCGAACTGCCCGCCTCTGCCGCGTTGATAACGTCGTCACCGCTAACGGTGTTCACCGTCAGCGCCACGGAGGCGGTGTTCACCACCACATCGTGGGTCTGGGTACTGCTGTTGCCCGCGCCGTCGGTAATGGTCGCGCTAATGGTCACTGTGCCGTCGGTCAGGGCAGAAATCACGCTGGCCGGAACGCCCACGCTCCAGTTGCCGCTGGCGTCAACGGTGGTGGTGTACTGGTTCGAACCGATGGTGATGACCAGCTTATCGCCGACGCTCGCGCCGGTTGCCGTACCGCTGACGATCTGCGCCTGCCCGTGCTCCACGCTGTTGATGACGTCATCGCCCGCCACGGCGTTAAAGCTGACGGACGGCGGCGTGGTATCAAGCGTAATCGCTTTGCCCGCGCTGCCCGGGTTACCCGCGGCGTCGCTCACGCTGGCCTGCACGGTGTAGCCGTTATCCGCCAGTGCGGACAGATCGGTGCCCGGCACGTTGACGCTCCAGATACCGCCCTGCTGCACCTGCGCGGTATAGCTCTTGCCGCCCAGCGTCACGGTGACCGTCTGCCCGGCTTCCGCCGTGGTGGTGCCGGAGATGGCCACGCCCGCAGCCGCTTCGCTGCCGTTAATCACGTTATCGCCAGCCACCGTATCAATAGTCACGGACGGCGCGGTCGCGTCCACGCTGTACTCGCGGCCTGCCGACGCGCTGTTGCCGTGCGCGTTGGTGACGCTCACCTGCACGCTGGCGTCACCGTCCTTCAGACCCGCGAGATCCGCGGAAGGCACGGTGGCCGTCCAGTTACCGTCAGCATCGACTTTCGCGGTGTAGGTTTTGCCGCCGAAGGCGATCGTGACGGTCTGGTTTTCCTCCACGTTCGAGGTGCTGCCCGAGAGCACCAGATCCGCGCCTTTCTCCGCCGCGTTAATCACGTCGTCGGTGGCAATCGCATCGATGCTCACGGCGACCGCTGAAAGATCGACGGTCACGTCGTGGCTAATGGTCACCGGGTTGCCCGCCGCGCTCTGGCCAGCAACGGTCACGGTCACCGTGCCCGCAGCCAGGGCCCCCACGTCCGCGGCCGGGATCGCCGCGCTCCAGGTGCCGTCCGCCAGCACGGAGGCCGCATAGGTTTTGCCGTTCACGGTGACGGTGAGCGTGGTGCCCGGCGCCAGCCCGTCGCTGGAGCCGGTGACGATCAGGTTTTGAGTATGTTCGATGCTGTTAATCACATCGTCGCCCGCCACGGTATCAATGCGCAGACCCGGCAGGCTGGCGTCTATAACGATTTCGCGCTCGCCCGCGCCGGTGTTGCCGTGGCCGTTGGTGACGCTCGCCGACACGGTCAAATCGCCGTTGCCCAGCGCGGTCAGGACGGACTCCGGCACGCTCACGGACCAGGTCAGATCGTTCTGTACCGTCGCGGTGTAGCTGTTGCCGCCAATGGAGACGGTGACGGTATTTCCCGCTTCCGCGTTCGCCACCTTACCGCTGATGGTCTGTCCCGAGGCCACTTCCGCCGCGTTAATCACGTTATCGCCCGCCACGGTGTTAATGGTGACGGTCGGCAGCGCGGTGTCGACCAGCAGGGTCGCGGTGTTGCTGACGCTGTTGCCCACGCCGTTAGTGGCGATTGCGCTCAGGGTGTAGTTAGCTTCGCCCAGGCTCGCGAGATCCGCCGCCGGCACCGTCAGGCTCCAGCTGCCGTCTGCCGCCGTGGTGGCCGCGTAGCTTTTGCCGTTGAGGGTTACGGTCACCAGGGTGCCTTCCGCGAGGTTGGCGCTGGTGCCGCTGACGCTCAGATCCTGACCTTTCTCCACCGCGTTCAGGACGTTATCGCCGCTAATGGCGTTAAAGCCCACGGACGGCAGCCCGGTATCCACGGTGACGTTATGGCTGCCGGTGCCGGTATTGCCTGCGGCATCGGTGACTGACGCCGTGACGGTCACGGTGCCGTCCTGCAGGGCGGAAATCACGCTCGCCGGCACGCCGACGCTCCAGTTGCCCGCCGCGTCCAGCACGGTGGTGTACGTCTGGCCGCCAATCGTGACGGTGACGGTATCGCCCGCCGCCGCGCCGGTAGCGGTGCCGCTGACGATCTGCGCCTGCGCGTGCTCAGCGATGTTAATCACGTCGTCGCCCGCCACGGTGTTGATGGTCACCGCAGGCACGGTCACGTCCACCGTCAGGTTGCGATCGACCGACGCCGGGTTACCGGCTTTATCGCTGACGCTTGCCGTCACGGTCACGCTGCCGTCGCCGAGCGCCGCCAGGTCCGCCGCCGGGACGTTCAGCGTCCAGCTGCCGTCCGCGCCTGCGGTGGTGGTGTAGTCTTTGCCGTTCAGCGACACGGTCACCGTCTGGCCCGCTTCGGCGGTGCTGGTGCCGGACACGGTCAGATCGCTCTTCGCTTCGGCGGCATTCAGAATATCGTCCGTCGCCAGGGGGTTGATGGTCACGGACGGCGCGGTGGCATCCACGCTGTACTCGCGGCCCGCCGAGGCGCTGTTGCCATTGACGTTGGTGACGCTCACCTGCACGCTGGCATCGCCGTCCTTCAGGCTGCCCAAATCGGCAGACGGTACGGTGTATGTCCAGCTGCCGTCGTCGCCCACGGTGGTGGTGTAGATTTTACCGTTCAGGCTGATGGTCACGGTCTGCCCGGCTTCCACGTTGGTGGTCGCCCCGGACAGCACCAGATCCGCCCCCTTCTCCGCCGCGTTAATCACGTCGTCGGCGGCAATCGCGTTGATGCTGATGGCAACGGTCGCCAGATCCACCGTCACGTCGTGGCTTATGGTAATCGGGTTGCCCGCTGAACTGTCGCCAGTGACGCTGATTTTCACGGTGCCTTCCGGCCACGCGCTCACGTCAGTGGACGGGATCGCCGCGCTCCAGGTGCCGTCCGCCAGCACCGTCGCCGCATAGTCTTTGCCGTTGACGTTGACGGTCAGCGCCGTGCCTGCCGCCAGCCCGTCGCTGGAGCCGGTGACGATCAGGTTCTGCGCGTGCTCGATGCTGTTAATTACGTTGTCGCCCGCCACGGTATCGACGCGCAGGCCCGGCAGGCTGGCGTCGATGGCGATCTCGCGCTCGCCGAAGCCGGTGTTGCCGTGGCCGTTGGTGACGGTAGCCGTCACGCTTAGGCTGCCGTTGCCCAGCGCCGTCAGCACGTCAGACGGCACGTTCACGGACCAGGTCAGATCGTTCTGCACCGTTGCGGTGTAGGTGTTGCCGCCAATGGAGACGGTGACGGTATTGCCCGCTTCGGCATTCGCCACGGTACCGCTCACGGTCTGGCCCGCGGCCACTTCCGCCGCGTTAATGACGTTATCGCCCGCCACGGTATTGATGGTGACGGCCGGCAGCGCGGTGTCGACCAGCAGGGTCGCCGTATTGCTGACGCTGTTGCCCACGCCGTTGGTGGCGGTCGCGTTCAGGGTGTAATTGGCCTGGCCGAGGCCGGCCAGATCCGCTGCCGGAACCGTCAGGCTCCAGGTACCGTCTGCCGCGGTCGTCGCCGTGTAGTTTTTACCGTTGAGGGTCACGGTCACCATGGTGCCTTCCGTCAGGTTGGCGCTGGTGCCGCTGACGCTCAGATCCTGGCCTTTTTCAACGGCGTTCAGGACGTTGTCATCGCTGATGGCGTTGAAGGCCACCGATGGCAGACCGGTATCGACGGTCACGTTATGGCTGCCGGTGCCGGTGTTGCCTGCGGCATCGGTGACTGACGCCGTGACGGTCACGGAGCCGTCGCTGAGGCCGGAAATCACGCTCGCCGGTACGCCCACGCTCCAGTTGCCCGCCGCGTCCAGCACGGTGGTATAAGTCTGGCCGCCAATCGTGACGGTGACCTTATCACCCGCTGCCGCGCCGGTGGCGGTGCCGCTGATGATTTGCGCCTGGCCGTGTTCTGCGATGTTAATGACATCGTCGCCCGCCACGGTGTTGATAGTCACCGCAGGAACGGTCACGTCCACCGTCAGGTTGCGATCCACGGACGCCGGGTTACCCGCTTTATCGCTTACCGATGCGGTGACGGTGACGCTGCCGTCGGTTAACCCAGCCAGATCCGCCGCCGGGACGTTCAGCGTCCAGCTGCCGTCCGCGCCTGCGGTTGTGGTGTAGTCTTTGCCGTTCAGCGACACGGTCACCGTCTGGCCCGCTTCGGCGGTGCTGGTGCCGGACACGGTCAGATCGGCTTTCGCCTCCGTCGCGTTCAGAATGTCGTCCGTCGCCAGGGTGTTGATGGTCACGGACGGCGCGGTCGCATCCACGCTGTACTCGCGGCCCGCCGACGCGCTGTTGCCGTTGGCGTTGGTGACGCTCACCTGCACGCTGGCGTCGCCGTCTTTCAAAGGCGCCAGATCGGCCGCTGGCACCGTGGCGGTCCATTTACCGTCGGCGTCCACCGTGGCGGTGTAAGATTTGCCGCCAAAGGTGACGGTGACGGTCTGGTTTTCTTCCACGTTGCTTGTGGTGCCGGAAAGCACCAGATCCGCGCCCTTCTCCGCCGCGTTAATCACGTCATCGGTGGCGATGGCGTCAATGCTGATGGCAACGCTTGCCAGATCCACCGTCACATCGTGGCTGATGGAGACCGGGTTACCGGCGCTGCTCTGGCCCGTGACGGTCACGGTAACCGTGCCCGCGTTCAGCGCGCTCACGTCTGCCGCCGGAATGGCCGCGCTCCATGAGCCGTCCGCCAGAACGGTGGCCGGATAGGTTTTGCTGTTTACGGTCACGGTCAGCGTCGTGCCCGCTGCCAGGCCGTCGCTGGAGCCGGTGATAATCAGGTTTTGAGTACGTTCGATGCTGTTGATCACGTCGTCGCCCGCCACGGTGTTCACGCGCAGGCCCGGCAGGTTAGCGTCTATAACGATTTCGCGCTCGCCCGCCCCGGTATTGCCCACGCCGTTGGTGACGCTGGCTGACACGGTCAGATCGCCGTTGCCCAGCGCCGTCAGCGCAGATTCCGGCACGGTAACGGACCAGGTCAGATCGCTCTGCACCGTTGCGGTGTAGCTGTTGCCGCCAATCGTCACGGTCACGGTGTTGCCCGCCTCGGCGTTCACTACCTTACCGCTGATGGTCTGGCCGGCAGCCAGCTCCGCCGCGTTGATGACGTCGTCACCCGCGACGGCGTTGATAATCACCCCCGGCAGAACGGACTCGACGTTTACGGTGTGCGACGCGCTGGTGCTGTTGCCCACGCCGTCCGTTGCTGACGCGGTGACGGTGTAAAGCGCCTCGCCCAGTTGACCGACTTCGCTCGCCGGAACGGTGGTGGTCCATTTTCCGTTATCGTCCACCTGCGCGCTGTATGCTTTGCCGTTCAGCATCACGGTCACCACCGCGCCTGCCGCCAGGCCGGAAGCCGTACCGGAGATCGTCAGATCCTGCGTTTTCTCGGTATTGTTGATCGCGTCGTCACCGGAAACGGTGTCGATGGTCAGCACAGGCGCGGTCAGGTTCACCTCCACGCCGTGCGTGGCGCTGTTGCTGTTGCCCGCCTTATCGGTCAGCGCCGCGGTGATGGTGTAATCCCCGGCGGCCAGCGCGGTAACGTCTGCCGCAGGCACGCCCACGCTCCAGTTGCCGGAGGCGTCCAGGGTGGCGGTGTAGGATTTGTTATTGAGGGTAACGGTAACCACGTCGCCCGCCGCCGCGCCGGTCGCGGAACCGGTGACAATCAGGGCCTGCGCGTGCTCGGCGCTGTTGATCACGTCGTCACCGGAAACGGTGTTAATGGTCAGCTGCGGAACGGTGGTATCGACCAGCACGTCGCGATCCGCAGCGGCCGGGTTGCCCGCCTTATCGGAGACCGCCGCGCTGATGGTGTAGCTGCCGTCGGTAATCACGCCGACATCCGCAGAAGGTACGGTCACGCTCCAGCTGCCGCCAGCCTGCACGGTGGTGGTGTACTCTTTGCCGTTCAGGGTTACGGTCACGGTCTGGCCCGTTTCGGCGTTAGAGATGCCGTTGACGATCAGATCCTGCTGCGCGTCGGCCGCATTGATGATGTTGTTGTCGCTGACGATTTCGATGGAGACCGTCGGCGCGGTGGCGTCCACGCTGTACTCACGCCCCGCCGAGGCGCTGTTGCCGTTCACGTTGGTGACGCTCACCTGCACGCTGGCGTCGCCGTCCTTCAGGCTGCCCAAATCGGCAGACGGCACGGTCGCCGTCCAGCTGCCGCTGGCATCCACCGTCGCGGTGTACGACTTGCCGCCGAAGGTAATGTATACGGTCTGGTTTTCTTCCACGTTGCTGGTGGAGCCGGACAGCACCAGATCTGCGCCTTTCTCCGCCGCGTTAATCACGTCGTCGGTAGCAATGGCGTCAATGCTGATCGCGACCGCCGCCAGATCCACCTTCACGTCGTGGCTGATGGAGACCGGGTTGCCCGCCGCGCTATTCCCCTCGACCTTCACGGTGACCGTGCCTGCGCCGAGCGCGCTGACGTCTGCCGCCGGGATGGCCGCCGTCCAGGAACCGTCTGCCAGCACCGTGGCCGCGTAGGTTTTGCTGTTTACAGTCACGGTCAGCGTCGTGCCCGCTGCCAGGCCGTCGCTGGAGCCGGTGACGATCAGGTTCTGCGCATGCTCAATGCTGTTAATCACGTCGTCGCCCGCCACGGTATCAACGCGCAGGCCCGGCAGATTGGCGTCTATAACGATTTCTCGCTCGCCGAAGCCGGTGTTGCCGTGGCCGTTGGTGACGCTGGCCGACACCGTCAGATCGCCGTTACCGATAGCGGTTAATACCTCGGACGGCACGTTGACCGACCAGCTCAGATCGTCCTGAACCGTCGCGGTGTAAGTATTGCCGCCGATTGAAAGGGTGACAGTGTCACCGCTCGCCGCGCCGCTCACTTTCCCACTCAGGGTCTGCCCGGAAGCCACTTCCGCCGCGTTAATGACATCGTCCGTGGCGACAGGGTTGATGGTGACCTGCGGCAGCGCGCTGTCGACCAGCACGCTGTGGCTGGCGCTCGCGCTGTTGCCCGCGGCGTCGGTCACGCCTGCCGTCACGGCGTAGCTCGCTTCACCCAGGGCCGAGACGTTCGCCGCCGGAACGGTGACGCTCCAGCTGCCGCTGGCGTCGGCGGTGGCGGTATAGCTGATGCCGTTCAGGGTCACCGTAATGGCTGTACCTTCCGGCTGGTTGCTGGTGCCCGAAATCTGCAGATCCTGGCCTTTCTCGACCGCGTTAACCACGTCGTCAACCGCCAGGGTATTGATGGCAATCACCGGCGCGGTCAGGGAGACGTCGAATTCATGCGTGGCGGTGGTGTTATTACCCGCTTTATCGGTGAGGGTTGCCGAAATCGTCTGGTCGCCGTTAGCCAGCGCGCCCACATCTGCCGCCGGAACGCCCACGCTCCAGCTTCCGGACGCGTCCAGCATCGCGGTGTAGTCTTTTCCGTTCAGGGTGACGGTAATAACGTCACCCGCCTGCGCGCCCGTAACCTTGCCGGAGACGATCAGCGCCTGGCCGTGCTCGGCAATATTCACGATGTCGTCGCCCGCGACGATGTTGAAGGTAATTTGCGGTACGGTGGTATCCACCAGCACGGAGGCATCCGCGCTGGCCGGGTTGCCCGCTTTGTCGGATACGGAAGCCGTGACCGTGGCGTTACCGTCGGCGATGCTCGTCAGATCGGCTGCCGGCACGTCCAGCGTCCAGCTGCCGTCGGCCTGCACCTGCGCGGCGTACTGCTTGCCGTTGAAGGTCACGGTCACCGTCTGGCCCGCTTCGGCAGTAGACGTTCCGCTCAGGGTCAAATCCTGCGCCGCCTCTGCCGCGTTCAGCATGTTATCGCCGCTGATGGCGTTGATGGTCACCGTTGGCGCGGCGGTATCGACGCTGAATTCCTGCGCAGACGACGCCGCGTTGCCGTTCACGTTGCTCACGCTTACCTGCACGCTGGCGTCGCCGTCCTTCAGGCCGCTCAAATCGGCAGCCGGTACGGTGTACGTCCAGTCGCCGTTGGCGTCCACCGTCGTGGTATAGGTTTTACCCGCAAAGGTGATGGTGACGGTCTGGCCCGCTTCTACGTTAGATGAGGTGCCGGACAGCACCAGATCCTGGCCTTTTTCCGCCGCGTTGAGCACGTTGTCCGCGGTCACGCTGTTGATGCTGACGGCGACCGGCGCGAGATCGACGTCCACGACGGTGCCGATAGTCACCGGGTTGCCGGAAGGATCCTGCGCGCTTGCCTTGATATCCAGCGAACCGTCCGCCCACTGGGACACGTCCGCTGCCGGTACCGCCGCCTGCCAGGTGCCGTCCGCCAGCACGGTTGCGGAATAGACCTTGCCGTTAATGGTCACCGTGACGGTGCTGCCCGCCGCCAGATCGGTGCTTGAGCCGGAGACAATCAGGTTCTGAGCGTGCTCTATGACGTTAATGACGTCGTCGCCCGCCACGGTATCAATACGCAGGCCCGGCAGCTGGGCGTCGATGGTGAAGTCCAGCGAAGACGAGCCGGTATTGCCGTGCGCGTTGGTGACGCTGGCTGAGACGGTCAAATCCCCGTTGCCGAGCGCGATTAGCTGGCTCTGGGTTAACGGCAGGCTCCAGGAGAGATCGTCCTGCACGGTAACGGTAAAGGTCTCTCCGCCCAGAATAATGGTGACAGTGTCACCTACCGCCGCGTTAGCGACCTTGCCGGTCAGGGTCTGGCCTGCCGCCACTTCTGCCGCGTTAACGATATTATCGCCCGCCAGCGCGTCGATCGCGACAACCGGCAGCGAGCTGTCCACCAGCACGTCGTGGCTCGCAGAGGCGCTGTTGCCCACGCTGTCGGTCACGTTCGCCGTCACGGTGTAATTCGCTTCGCCCAGCGCGCCGACCGCAGCCGCCGGCACGGTAACGCTCCAGCTGCCGCTATCATCGGTTGTCGTCGTGTAGTTAATGCCGTTCAGGGTCACGGTGATGGTGGTACCGGCAGGCTGGTTGCTGGTGCCGGCGATCTGCAGATCTTCGCCTTTCTCGACGGCGTTAATCACGTCATCCGCTGCCAGCGTGTTAATGCCGATAGCTGGCGTCACGGTATTCACCACCACGTCCAGTGAATGGCTGCCTGTGTTGCCGGATCTGTCGGTCACGGAGACGTCGATTGTCCAGGTGCCGTCAGTTAGCCCCTGCACGACCGACGCGGGCAGGCCGAGGCTCCAGTTGCCTGATGCATCCACCACGGTGGTGTAATCCACGCTGTTGATGGTGATGGTGACAAGATCGCCCGCTGCCGCTCCGGTCACGGAGCCGCTCAGGATCTGCGCCTGTGAATGGGCGAGCTGGTTCACGGTGTTGGTGGCGGTGACAAAGTCGTTAATGGTCACCTGCGGCACGGTCGCGTCCACCAGCCCAACGCGGTCCGCGCTGCTGGCGTTGCCCGCCACGTCGCTGACGGTTGCCGTCACGGTGACAATGCCGTCTGCCAGCGCCCCCACGTCGGCCGCAGGCACGCTCAGCTGCCAGGTACCGTCCGCCTGAACCGTGGTTTGATAGGTTTTGCCGTTAAGGGTCACGGTGACCGTCTGGCCGGGTTCCGCCGTGCTGCTGCCGCTTAACGCTAAATCCTGCTGCGCTTCCGCCGCGTTAATGATGTTGTCGTCGGTCAGGTTATCGAGCGTAATCGCCGGAGGCTGCGTATCCACCGTGACCACGCGCGACGCGTCGGCACTGTTGCCGCTGACGTTGGTGACGCTGACGCTCACCTGCGCGCGCCCGTCAATCAGGGTTTCCATGGCGCTGGCAGGCACGGTCAGGCTCCAGGAGCCATCCTGCTGCACCTGCGCGGTAAAGGTCTGGTCGGCAAATTTCACCACCACGGTTTGCCCCGCCTCAACGCCCTGCGTCTGGCCGGAAAGGGTTAAATCGCTCCCTTTTTCTGCCGCGTTCAGCAGGTCATCGCCGGAGACGGTATCAATGGTGACCGCCACGGCGTTGAGATCGAGTTCAATCGGGTGTTCCGCTTCAACGGTGTTGCCCCAGGCATCTTTCGCGCTGACGCTCACCGTCATACCTCCCGCCGTCCAGGCCTGCAGATCCGCAGCAGGAACGCCAATGCTCCAGCCGCCGCTGGCGGTAACCACGGCGTTATATTCGACGTTGTTGATGGTGACGACAATCGGCGTACCCGCGGCCAGATGGGTGCTGGCGCCGGTGACGGTCAGATCCTGCTGCTGCTCGATGGCGTTGATCACGTCATCGCCGGAAATGGTGTTTACGCGCAGACCCGGCAGTTCCGCGTTGATATTGATATCGCGCTCGCCGGTGCCGGTATTACCGTGCCCGTTGGTCACGGAGGCGGTAAAGGTTAAATCCCCGTCGCCGAACGCCTGAAGATCCGCTGACGGGATCGTGACGTTCCAGGTCAGATCGCTGCCCACCGTGGCGCTGTAGCTCTTACCGCCGACGGTAACGGACACCGTATCGCCCGCCGCCGCGCCGGTAACGCGGCCGCTGAGGGTTTGGTCCACGCCCGCTTCGGCGTTGTTGACCAGGTTGTCCCCGGCAAAGGTATTGATGATCACCTGCGGCAGCACGGTATCGACCAGCAGCGTCGCCCCGGCAGAGCCGCTGTTGCCCACGCTGTCGGTGCCGCTGACGCTGACGGTGTAAAGGGTGTTCGCCAGATTCAGGACGTCGGATACCGGCACCTGTACCGCCCAGATACCGTTTTCGACGGTAGCCTGATAGTTGACGTTGTTCAGCGTCACGGTAACGGCGCTGCCGTCCGGCAGGTTGCTGGTTCCGGTCAGGCTCAGCGGCTGCATCGCCTCCCGGGCATTCAGCACGTTGTCCTGGCTGATGGCGTCAATCGTGAATTCCGGCGGGTTGCCGCTCAGCGCAATGCCGTGCGTGGCGCTACCGGTGTTCCCCGCTGCGTCGGTGACGGAGACGGCAATGGTGTGGTTGCCCTCACCCAGCGCGCCGACGACGGAGGCAGGAACGCCCACGCTCCAGCTGCCGTCTGCCTGTACGACGCCGGTGAAGGTCTGGCCGCCAACGGTCACGGTGACGACATCCCCTGCCGCCGCGCCGCTCGCCTGCCCGGAAATAATCTGCGCCTGGCCCTGCTCGCTGGTGTTCAGGATATCGTCACCCGCGACGGTGTCGATGGTGACGACCGGCGCCTGGGTATCCACCGTGAAATCTGCGGTCACGGACGCGCCGTTGCCCGCTTTGTCGCTGACGTTCACCGTCAGGGTGTGGTTACCTTCACTGAGGCCCTGCACTTCTCTGGCCTCCAGCGTGACGGACCAGGTGCCGTCGCCGCCCACCGTGGCGTTATAATTTTTGCCGTTCAGCGTCACCGTCACAATCTGCCCGGCTTCCGCGTTGGTTTTACCACTCAGCGTCAGCGGCTGGTTGTGCTCAGCGGCATTAATGATGTTGTCCTGCGCGAGCGTATCGACGGAGAGCGTTGGCGCAGCGGTATCCACGCCGATCGTCTGGCTTCCGCTCACGGTGTTACCCGCCGCGTCTTTGCCGCTGACGCTGACGGTCCAGCTGCCGTCGCTGAGCGCCTGCGCGTCTGCCGCAGGCACGTTAACGCTCCACGCGCCGTCTGCCCCCACCTGGGCGGTGTAGGTTTTACCGTTCAGCGTTACGGAAACGTCGGTTCCCTGCGCCAGATGCTGGCTGCTGCCGGACAGCGTAAAGCCCGCGGACTGCTCGCTGGCGTTAATCACGTTGTCACCCGCCGTTGTCGCCAGCGTAAGCGTGGCCTCGGCCGTGGAAACGGTCACGGTGATGTTGCCCGCGGACGTGGTTTTACTGCCGTCGATCTGCACGACTGACCAGGTGTGCTCCCCGTCGGCCTGGGTCGGGAGTTTTACCGTCCAGGTGCCGTCTTTACCGACCATCGCGCTGGCGATGGTGCTGCCGCTGCCGTCTTTGATCTGGATGGTCGCGCCCGGCTGACCGGTACCGCTAAAGGTCGGCGCGTTATCGTCCGTGAGGGCGTTTGCACTCAATACTCCCTGCTTGTCGCCCACCTTGTCCGACAGCAGGAAGGTCGGCGTGGCGCTTTCCACTTCTTTGGTGTTATCAATAACTTTCGTTTTGGTTTCGCCGTCACCGCCGTGGGCCAGCAGTGCGCCGATAGCGCCGCCGCCTAACGCCGCCCCGGCAATCCAGCCCCACGGCGCATCGCTCAGGACGCTTCCCTGCTCCAGGAAGGGTTCAATACTGCTAATGGGTGTGGCCTGCGCGGTTAATTCAGTCACGGCAACGCCTGACGCTTCCCCGGCATCGGCAAAAGAGAGATAAGTCAGTTCCTGCCCGTCGTTGAACACCAGCTCTGACCGATGTTGGGTTTCAGGATCTTCAACAAAATAGTTATTGCAGCGAATAACGCTGCCGTCCTTCATATAAATGAGAAGGTCTTTACCCTGGCGGACATAACGCACCACGTCCTGAGCAGAGCCCTGAATTTCAATCACGCTCGGCGATGAAATAGAGACCGACAGATTTCCTTCGCCGGTTAATTTCGTTTTCTCCGCCGTTTTGCGAATGATGACATCAACAACCTTTACGTTACTCATATTCCTCTCCTTGCAGGTGTACGGATCCCTGTGGATATATCCACCAGACGGATGTAGCTATCCCTGGGAAAAAACACCCATTATTTTCAGACTTATTTCGCGCAGCTATGCGTGGCTTTTGTTAACTTAAATCGGGTAATTTTGCGGCAGCGTTTTTCTCTATTCCAACAAGCGGCATTAAATTATCAACCGCGGAAGCATAATTAATTGCCGAACTCCAGCCATCATACTCGGCGATTATTTTCGCCGACGTGGCCTGCCAGACATCCTGCTCAACGCTGAGCAAATCATTGATGCTCCGCTTGCTCAGGGTGTATTCATTTTTATAAACCTCGCGGGCCCGCAGCGCGTTTTCCAGCTGCCGCTTCCCGGCCTCCATTCTTCCCCGTGCGCCGGTCCAGTCAGCCTGCGCGACGGAGGCCTTTTGCAGCACGTCGAAACGCGCCTGATCGACCTGAGAGGACGCCATCGCGCGTGCGCCCTCAGCCTGACGCACGCGTGCAGATACCGCGCCGCCCTGATAAAGCGGTGCGTCAACATTGAGCTGGATCTGGTCGTCCCAGTACGAGCGGTTGTCCGACTCGTAACGCGTGCGTCCTCCCTTCAGGCTCAGGGTTGGCCAGTGCTGGGACTTCGCCGTTTCAACGCCATACTGGGCCGAACGTTCCATGTTCTGCGCGGCCATTACCGCCGGTATTAACGAATAATCAATGCGGTTGAGCGAATCCGGCTCAACGGCGAGATTTGCGGGTACCGGCGAATAATTATCCGCCTGCATTCCTGTTAATACCGCGAGCCTTGCGCGGGCGCTGTTCAACGCGGCGTTATACTGCGCCACCGTCGCCTGCATGCCGGCAATGCGCGTGCGGGTCTGGAGCTCATCGGAGGTGGAACTCACGCCCGCATCGGCGCGCAGTTTTGCCAGCTGCTCCACGTTTTTCAGTGCCTGAACGTTCTCTTTTGCCGCCTGTAACAGATCGGAATAACGTTTGACCTCCACGTAGCCGAGCGCCGTTTTTTCCGCCACGTCAGAAAGCGTGCTCATCAGCTGGTAGCGGTAGCTATCGCGCCGGGCGGAAGACTGGCTGATGCTGTTGTTGGTCTTGCCAAAATCGTATATCAGCTGGGTCAGGCTCAGCCCCCAGGCCGCAGAATTCTTCAGCGAACCGCTGGAATCGGTGGTCTGGCTATGCCCCGTACTTCCGTTTAAGGCTATTTGCGGCATCCAGCCGCTGCGCGCCTCGTCTATTTGCGCCTGACCAATACCTAACTGCGCGGCCTGCTGGCTTATTGACGGATCGCGATCGATAGCGAAAAGAATACTTTCTTTTAAGGTCATCGTTGCCATCGGGGCAATACCCACCGGGCCACTATTGGCGTAAGCCGTATTTATGGCTAATGAAATTAATGCCAGCGTTGCTATAAATTGGCGTAAAACAGGCTTGCGTAATATCGTCATTTTATCTCCCTGACTCTGAGTGACACTCAAGCAATTACCCAAAAAGAGGTACAGATAATTAGACAAATATCTTATTTAGCTTCCTCGCTGAATTTCAGGTAAAACTCCCCATACCCATTTCCGATGGAGATGAGATCCGCCTTTGTCTTATTAAATTTAAGAATTTACTTATTTCTTAAGTTGATTCGCAGCATAACAAAATGTGGTATAGGCCACTACACCCACAATGTTAATGAGGTGTTACATATAAGAAAAAACATGGGGTTTCTGGACAAAACTCTGAAAGTAGTCTTTCAGATGAAACATCAAAACCCCCTGTAATTTAAGGAAAATTCTTAATCATCTCTGCGCACATTTTTGCGTTAATTTCTGAGCGGGTCAGACACAAAGATTTTCAAAGAAGTGTCAATTTAAGTAATAGCCGCCATGTTGTTGAAACATAATCCCAATAAAAAATATTAATTCGAAATAATATGCTTTATTTTAATTGCATATCAGAATTTAAAACCAATCAGTGGTAGTGCCATGGTTACTTAATCCAAATCGTTGATTAAAACATAACAGTAACACTGTGGTTAACATTCAGAACGGCTTAATGATATCTGCTTAATATAATTTCAATAATCAAACATCTTCCTGGTTTACGATGCCCCTTCCCTCTGCGCCAAAATGCTGTATTATGCAAACTATTGCGACATTTTGCAGGATTACTGCCATGCACAAAACCGCACGTCAACGCTATGTCCTTGATATTCTCAGTGAACAAGGTCAGGCCAGCATCACCGAACTGGCAGAAAAGCTGCAGGTTTCAGCGGATACTATTCGTCGGGATCTAACCGTTCTGGAAAATCAGGGCCTTGCCCAGAAGAATCACGGCGGGGCTATTGCGCTAAATCTCTCGGCCATGAATCGTCAGGGCCGCAATACCCTGCTGCCGGAAACCAAGCAGCGCCTGGGGAAACAGGTTGCGCAGGCGGTTCCGCCGGGTTCCACCCTGTTTCTGGATGCCGGCAGTACGGTGATGGCCGTCGCCACTTTTCTACAGGGGCCTCACACCGTGATCACTACCTCGCTGGATATCGCCCAGCATTTTAGCGACCGGGAAGACATTGAGCTTATTCTGCTCGGCGGAAAATGGGACCCGAAGCAGCGCCTGTTTGCCGGCAGCGCCACGTTGTCCCTGCTGTCTCGCTATCGGGCAGATATCGCCATTCTCGGGGCGTGCGCCCTTCATGCCGAACTCGGTTTGAGTGCCGGTAAAGAAGCGGATGCCGAGGTGAAACGCGCGATGCTCGCCGCAAGCCATGCGCACTGGATTGTCGCCGATCACCTGAAGGTTAACCGCTGCGAGCCGTATCTGGTCTCCGGGCTAACCGATATTCATCAACTCTTTTTAGATCGTCCCTGGCCTGAGCTTGGGGACCCTGGCGCATTACAGGTCACGGTGTGCGCGCAATAACGTGGAGAAGGTCATGAGTAAAGTTCAAACAATCAACATTGCGCTGATCGGGTATGGTTTTGTCGGTAAAACCTTCCATGCCCCGCTGATCCAGTCCGTGGACGGGCTTAAGCTGGCGGTGGTCTCTTCTCGTGATGAAGAGAAGGTGAAGCGCGATCTTCCGGATGTGCTGGTGGTAGACACGCCCGAGGAAGCCATTCAACATCCTGATGTCGACCTGGTGGTCATTGCCTCCCCTAACGCCACCCACGCGCCGCTGGCGACGCTGGCCCTGAACGCGGGGAAACACGTGGTCGTGGATAAGCCTTTCACCCTGGACATGCAGGAAGCCCGGGACCTGATTGCCCTGGCGGAAGAAAAGCAGCTTCTGCTCTCCGTTTTCCACAACCGCCGCTGGGACAGCGATTTCCTCGGCATTAAGCAGATTATTGAGCAAGGCACGGTCGGCAAGGTTAAGCATCTGGAGTCGCATATTGACCGCTTCCGCCCGGAAGTGCGCGTGCGCTGGCGCGAGCAGAACGTGCCCGGCAGCGGCCTGTGGTTTGACCTGGGCCCTCACCTGATCGACCAGACGCTTCAGCTGTTTGGCCTGCCAGAGTCAGTTCAGGGAAATATCGCGACGCTGCGCGACGGCGCAGAGGTTAACGACTGGGCGCACGTGCTCCTCAATTACCCGGATCGTAAGGTGGTTCTGCACGCCAGCATGCTGGTAGCTGGCGGTACGGCGCGCTTTACCGTCCACGGGGACAAAGGCAGCGTGGTGAAAGCCAGAATCGACCAGCAGGAAGCGCAGCTGCTTGCTGGCGTGCTTCCCGGCAGCGACGCCTGGGGAAAAGACGACGACAGCATGGTGTTCTTTGGGGCTGACGGCGAACCGCAGACGATTGCCACCCCGAAGGGAGATCAGCGGCAGTACTACATTAACGTGCGGGATGCGGTGCTCGGGAAGATCGCCAATCCCGTTCATCCTGTCGAGGCGTTAGCGGTCATGGCCGTGCTGGAAGCGGCGGTGAAATCGTCAGAGACGGGGTCAACGCAGACGCTGGCGTTAACTGATGAAGAGCGTGCGCTGATGCGTTAAAAACAAGCCGGGTGGCGCAGCGCCACCCGGCAAGAGTTAAAGACTACTGACGCTTTTTCGGCATCATGCGCAAAAGGGTATTATCTTTCCAGAAATAGTGATGCATTAGCGCCGCAAAGGCGTGCAGACCAATCACGAAATAGCCCAGGTTTGCCAGCGTAACGTGCCACTCCTTCAGCACATCCACCAGGTCAAAATTCCCCTCCGCCGCGTGAGGCATCGCCAGACCAAAGGCGAACCAGTCGTTTCCGCGGTTATACATCATCACGATGCCAATCAGCGGCAGCGCAATAAACAGCAGATAGACGATCAGATGCCCAAGGTGGGACATCCCGGTGATCATCGCTTTGGGCTTAGGCTGAATGGGCGGTGCGGGAAACTTGAGGCGGATCAGCAATCGCGCCACCATCAGCACCAGAATCGAAATCCCGCAGGAGACGTGGATCATATTAATAAGCGGGCGGTCGGTACGCGGGAAAAAGCCTCTGAATTCCATCGCGCAGTAGGCGACGACGATTAACAAAAACACCAGCCAGTGAATCGTGATTTGCAGGCTTGTATATTTAGTGCGCATGGGATTTCCTGAAAAAAAACAGTCACCGCGCCAACATAATCTCCTTTCCTTAAAAATTCATTAACTTTTCTGTATGGTTTTTCAAATACTTCCCCTCGCATGAAGCATCTTCAATTGCCGCCCTGTCCGTGATGGTCTAAGCCTGGATGAGTTCAAACTGTCGTATCGACACGTTCACAGGAGAACACCATGAGTAAAATTGGCATTAACGGATTTGGACGCATTGGACGCCTTGTGCTGCGCCGCCTTCTTGAAACCCAGGACAGCAATACCGTCGTCGCCATCAACGACCTCACCTCCCCGAAAGTCCTGGCCTACCTGCTCAGGCATGATTCCAACTACGGTGGCTTCCCCTGGAGCGTGGATTTCACCGAGGATGCGCTAATTGTCGACGGTAAAACCATTGCGGTGTACGCCGAAAAAGAGGCAAAGCACATTCCGTGGAAAGCCGCGGGCGTGGATATCGTCGTGGAGTGCACCGGCTTTTATACCTCTGAAGAGAAATCGCGGGCGCACCTGGACGCCGGCGCGAAGAAAGTGCTGATCTCGGCACCCGCGGGTGAGATGAAGACCATCGTCTATAGCGTGAATGACGATACTATTGACGCCAGCGATACCATTATTTCCGTTGCGTCCTGCACCACCAACTGCCTCGCCCCGCTGGCAAAAGCCCTGAACGACGCGTTTGAAATTAAAGTGGGCACCATGACCACCATTCATGCCTACACCGGCACCCAGGCGCTGGTGGATGGCCCGCGCGGGAAAGATCTGCGCGCCTCGCGGGCGGCGGCTGAAAATATTATTCCGCATACCACCGGTGCGGCGAAAGCCATCGGCCTGGTGATCCCCGCGCTCAGCGGCAAACTGAAGGGCCACGCCCAGCGCGTGCCGGTGAAAACCGGATCGGTAACCGAGCTGGTCGCGATTCTGGGTAAAAAGGTGACGGTCGAGGAGATCAACGCCGCGCTGAAAAAGGCGACCCAGGGGAATAAATCGTTCGGGTATACCGATGACGAGATTGTCTCTTCAGATGTGATTGGCTCGCACTATGGCTCGGTATTCGACGCCACGCAGACGGAGGTCTCAGAAGCGGGAGATCTACAGCTGGTGAAAGCCGTAGCGTGGTATGACAACGAGTATGGTTTTGTGACCCAGCTGGTGCGCACGCTGGATAAGTTTGCTGCGCTGTGACTTCCAACCCCTCACCCTAACCCTCTCCCCAAAGGGGCGAGGGGATTGTTCCGTGCCTAAATTATTTTACGTGCGCTCTTCAGGACCGGGTCCTGTTGTAACTGTCTCCATGCGGCGGTGACAGCCTCTGGGAACTCAACGTGGGCGATATAATCACGCCCGGCCGGGCCATAGCCGTTAACGTCATCATACAGCCGCGGCAGCTCTCCCAGAACCAGTGAAAGATAGCGCTCAACGGGCCACAGCCCGGCGCTGTCCCCGATAAATTCCACGCCCTCTTTGCCGTTTTGCAGCGTCGGCGTAAACCCGGGATGGCTTATCCACTGCGGCGACGCGGGCTCATCGCGGCACACGCGGGCAAAGGTCGCCATCGTGCGGCGCTGCATCGTCGGGTCCTGCACCACCAGCACGCGCCCGCTTGTCAGCTGACGCTCTTTCAGCATTTCCCAGCTAAAACGCGCGTTTTCACCGCAGTTGGTGGAGCGATCTTCAACCCACACGCGCGCCCCGGGGATCTGCCAGAACTCCCGCGCAACGTCGGCAAGGATGCTTGCTTCTGCCCGCCCCGCGACCGGTAGAGCGTGGTAACGCGGGTGATTGCGGATCGCTTCATATAAAAATGGGGTCGAATGGCCGATGCCGCCGCTGATCAAAAGCGGCACGTCATTCTGAGAGGCAATACGGCAGGCCGCGTCAATGGTTGGGATCGCCGCGTTACCAGCCAGGATCACCGCATCAATCACCGGAGCCTGACGGGTTGCGCTCAGGTCGTCCTGCGCCAGCCATGCGCCGACAGTATTGATAGCCGCCAGCGTGGCATCCGCCAGAAGGGGAAAATGGGGCTGAACCATGGTCAACTCCTCACGTTGTTGAATCGCCGAATTTATTGTTTTTCTGAAATAACCAGAAACATCCAAAAATCATCAGGTTGCACCTGCCTATTATGCTTTCGATTTCCAGCCATACAAAACATTGTATTGTACAGGCGTCATGAAAAAGCACCCAACGCTGCAAATTTAACCGTGATCTGACCAGTTTCAGCCCGCCCGCGCTTGCCAAATACAACATCCAACCCTAAGTTGCTTAACAATTTCACAACCTTTTTCATCTTCACGGGTTGCACCTGAAGCGCGCCAGGTGACACCTCATACATCATCAACGTGGCGGGGTTTCAGGTCATGACAGAACATGAAAGTACGACGACGGTATTACGAAAAAATAAGAAGGTATTAATCGCCAGCCTTACCGGGAGCGCCATTGAATGGTTTGACTATTTCCTCTACGGTACGGCGGCCGCGCTGGTCTTTAATAAGATCTTTTTCCCGATGGTCGATCCGGTGATCGGACTCATTCTCTCGTATCTCTCTTTCTCATTAACCTTTTTTATACGTCCCATTGGCGGGGTACTTTTCGCGCACATCGGCGACCGCATTGGTCGTAAAAAAACCCTTGTACTGACCCTCTCTTTGATGGGAGGTGCAACCGTTATGATTGGCCTGCTGCCCACGTATGAAATGATTGGCCTGTGGGCGCCCGCTCTGCTGATCCTGATGCGTATCATTCAGGGGATGGGCATAGGCGGTGAATGGGGCGGCGCGCTGCTGCTGGCCTACGAATACGCGCCCGAAAAGCGCAAAGGGTTCTTCGGCAGCATTCCACAGGCGGGCGTGACCATCGGCATGCTGATGGCGACCTTTATCGTTTCGCTGATGACTATGTTCAGCGAGGAGGATTTTCTCTCCTGGGGCTGGCGTATCCCGTTCCTGCTGAGCTCGGTTCTGGTGTTGCTCGGCCTGTGGATCCGAAAAGATATCGATGAAACGCCTGATTTTCAGAAGGTCAAAGCGTCCGGCCAGGTGGCTAAGGCTCCCCTGCGCGATACGCTGAAGCATCACTGGCGTGAAGTGCTGATCGCCGCTGGCCTCAAGGTCGTGGAAACCGCGCCGTTCTATATTTTCTCTACGTTTGTGGTGAGCTATGCCACCAGCACGCTGACCTATCAAAAATCGCAGGCGCTGGAGGCCGTGACGCTGGGAGCCATGGTGGCCACGATAATGATTCCGTTAATGGGGCTGCTCTCGGATAAAATTGGCCGTCAGCGCATGTATGCCACGAGCGTCTTTATCCTGGGCTTGTTTATCGTGCCGTGGTTTATGTTGCTCAATACCGGTACAACCTGGGGCATTGTGCTCGCGACGGTCATCGCTTTTGGCGTGCTGTGGGCGCCGGTCACCGCGGTACTCGGTACGCTGTGCTCTGAAATCTTTAGCGCAAACGTGCGTTACACCGGCATTACGCTCGGCTATCAGCTGGGTGCCGCGCTGGCCGGCGGTACCGCCCCGCTGATTGCCACCGGCCTGCTGGCAAAATATGACGGCGACTGGGTTCCGGTGGCCTGGTATCTTGCCGTCACGGTAGCCATCTCCTTAATCGCGATTTTCTGCGCCAGCCGCGTTAAGCGTACAACTCTCGTCCAGGCGCAGCCCGAACGTCTCTGACCTTTCCCGGCCCGTCCTGCGGGCCGCTCTTTTTCCTTAAATTTCTCTCGTACATTTGATTAACATGCGCAAATCATATTCACTTGAATTATCATTTGCGGCAGACGTAGAATCCCTGGCCCGCTAATTATTCAATCATTTCTAAGGTAATGACGTTATGCGCCTGCCCGAACGCGACCCTTATGCTCCTCGCGAGTGGCAGCCACATGAGAAACCCGCCCTGCTGGGTTCGCCTTCCACCCCCGAGCACAGTACGCCAAAACGCGTCGCCTACGGCGTCGTTGGGCTGCTGGTGTGCCTGACGGGGGCACTGGGCAATGCGGTGGTCACCGCCAACCTGCAAAACCTGCAGGGGACCTTCGGGGCCTGGTCGACCGAAATCGCCTGGCTGCCCGCGGTCTATGTGATGACCAACATCTCCATCAACCTGCTGCTGGTCAAATTCCGTCAACAGTACGGCCTGCGCGCCTTCACTGAAGGTTTTCTGGTGCTGTACGTGCTGGTCACCTTTTTCCACCTGTTCGTTAACGACCTCAGCTCCGCGCTGATGGTGCGCGCCGCGCACGGGATGGTGGCCGCCGCGCTCAGCTCGCTGGGGATTTACTACCAGATACAGGCCTGGCCAGCGAAGCACCGCCTGAAGGCGCTCACCATCGGGATTACCGGATCGTCGCTCGCTATACCGCTGGCGCGCCTGTTTTCCACTGAGCTTCTCCAGCTTGACGAGTGGCGCGGGCTCTATTTCTTTGAACTGGGGCTGGCGCTGATCTCCCTGGCCTGCGTAATCGCCTTAAAGCTGCCGCCGGGCGACCGACGCAAGGTCTTTGAGAAGAAAGACTTTATCACCTTCTTTTTACTGGCCCCCGGGATGGCCCTGCTCTGCGCCGTGCTCTCGCTGGGCCGTCTTGAATGGTGGTTCGAGGCGCCGTGGATCGGCTGGTCGCTGGCGCTATCGCTGGTGCTAATTGTGGCTGCCATCGTGTTTGAACATAACCGCGACAACCCGCTGCTGAACACCCGCTGGCTGTCGAGCGGCAGCATCGTCCGCCTGGGGCTGATCATGCTGCTGATCCGCATCGTGCTGGCGGAGCAAAACACCGGCGTCATCGGCTGGCTACAGTACGTGGGGTTACAGAATGAGCAGATGACCCACCTGGCGTGGTCCATTTTCGCCGGGATCGTCTGCGGGATCGTCACCAGCTGTCTCACCATCAAACCGACGAAACTTGCGTGGCCGATCGTCACCTCTCTGGCGCTGATGATTGTGGCCTCCCTGCTGGACAGCCAGTCCAATAACCTGACCCGCCCGGATCAGCTGATGGTCAGCCAGTTCCTGCTGGGCTTCGGCAGCGCCTTCTTCCTGGCGCCCGCCATGCTGGCCGCCATTGGCGGAGTGATCGCCGACCCGCGAAACCTGGTCAGCTTCTCGGTCATGTTCGGCATGAGTCAGAACCTCGGCGGCCTGCTGGGGTCGGCGATTCTCGGCACCTTCCAGACCTGGCGCGAGAAGTACCACTCCAGCCTGCTGGCGGATCAGCTCACCACGCTCAACCCGCTGGTCAACGAGCGAATTCAGCTTTATACCCAGATGTATAAAAGCCTGATTGGCGACAGTTCGCTGCTGGGAACGCAGGCCATTACCCAGCTACAGACGGTGACCACCCTTGAGGCAAACATTCTGGCCTATAACGATACTTATCTTCTGACGGCGAGCATCGCCGCCGCCACGCTGGTCTGGATTTTATGGCGCTTGCTGCGCCTGCGCATAACTGCCCGTATGGCGCTGAAGAACGCCACCGGCAACAGGTAATTGAAATATTTCTGGAGAGTTTATGAGTCAGCAGGATGCCGCCAAAGAGCAGGCTAACACCCGCAAAAATGTGCGCATTGTTTCCGTTTTCACCGCCGCCGCCATCGGTATTGTCGGCGTGCTGGTCATTCTTTACGCTTGGCAGCTGCCGCCGTTTACCCGCCACGCGCAGTTTACCGACAACGCCTACGTGCGGGGCCAGACGACGTTCATCAGCCCCCAGGTTAACGGCTATATCACCGAGGTGAAGGTTCAGGACTTTGTGCAGGTTAAAAAAGGCGACCTGCTGTTGCAGATCGACGACCGGATCTATCGTCAGCGCGTCCATCAGGCCGAGGCGCAGCTGGCGATGAAAATTGCCGCGCTGAATAACAACCTGCAGCAGCGTAAAAGCGCCGAAGCGACCATTGCCAAAAATGAAGCCGCGCTGAAAAATGCCCGCGCCCAGAGCCTGAAAACCCAGGCGGATTTAAAGCGCGTGAAGGATCTGACGGCGGACGGTTCGCTTTCCATTCGCGAGCGCGATGCCGCGCTGGCCAGCGCCGCCCAGGGCAGCGCGGATATCGACCAGGCGAAAGCCACGCTTGAGATGTCGCGTCAGGATCTGCAGACGGTGATTGTGAACCGCGGCGCGCTGGAGGCGGATGTTGAAAACGCCAAAGCGGCGCTGGAGCTGGCGCAGATTGACCTGCAAAATACCCGCATTATCGCCCCGCGCGACGGCCAGCTCGGCCAGATTGCCGTACGTCTCGGCGCGTACGTGACCGCCGGAACGCACCTCACAACGCTGGTGCCGCCGCAGCACTGGGTGATCGCCAACATCAAAGAGACCCAGCTGGCGGAGCTGCGCGTCGGTCAGCCGGTGAAGTTCACCGTCGATGCCCTGAACAACAAAGCGTATCAGGGCCGTGTGGAGAGCATCTCTCCGGCGACCGGGGTTGAATTCAGCGCCATCACGCCGGACAACGCCACCGGCAACTTTGTCAAAATCGCCCAGCGCATTCCGGTGCGTATTGAGGTGCTGGGTGAAGAAGACGCGTACAAACTGCTGCGTCCGGGTATGTCGGTCCAGGTGACGATTGATACGCGGGAGGCGAAGCAATGACTCTTCGCCCGATAGCCGCTCTGGTGCTGGCGGTAACGCTGGCCGGATGCCAGTCCGTCGACGTCAAACCGGCGCAGCCGACGCTGCACATCCCTGCGCAGTGGCGAGCCGACTCGGGGCCAGCCAGCCCGGCGGAACAGCTCTGGTGGCGCAACTTTCATGACAACCACCTGAACCGCTACGTGGATCGGGCGCTTAAAAACAACAGCGACGTGCTGATTGCCCGCGAGCGGATAAACGAATACCAGGCGCGGGTCTTTGCCGCCGACGGCAGCCTGTTTCCTTCGCTCGACGCGGGGGTAAGCGGAACGCGCGCCCGTTCGCAATCCGCCGCCACCGGGCTGCCGGTCTACGGCACGCTGTACAGAGGCAGCCTGACGGCGAGCTATGACGTTGATATCTGGGGCGTCAACCGCAGCACTTCTCGCGCAGCCGAGGCCTCGCTGGAGGCGCAAAAAGCCGCCGCCGCGGCCGCGGATCTCACCGTCGCGTCGGCCGTTGCCTCCGGGTACGTCACCCTGCTCTCGCTTGACGAACAGCTGCGAGTGACCGAATCCACGCTGAAATCGCGCGAGGAGGCGTTTAACCTTGCCAAACGCCAGCTTGAGACGGGCTACAGCTCGCGCCTGGAGCTGATGCAGTCGGATTCCGAGCTTCGCTCAACGCGGGCGCAGGTGCCCGTGCTGCGGCATCAGATTGCACAGCAGGAGAATGCCCTGAGCCTGCTTCTGGGAAGCAATCCCGGCGCGGTGGCGCGCAGCGAAAGCTTTGCGGCCCTGACGCCGCTGACGCTGCCGTCACAGCTGCCCTCCACGCTCCTGAATCGTCGCCCGGATATCGTGCAGGCCGAGCAACAGCTGGTCGCGGCTGACGCCTCGCTGGCCGCGTCACGCGCCAGCCTGCTGCCGTCGATCAACCTGACCGCCAGCGGATCGATTCAGGATCGTACCCTTTCCGGCCTGCTGGACAACCCGCTCCAGCTCTGGAGCGCGGGCGGCAGCATTCTCGCCCCGCTCTTTAACCGCCAGGCCCTGAACGCGCAGGTGGATATTTCCCAGTCCCAGCGTAACCAGGCGCTGTATGCGTATGAAAAAACCGTGCGTAACGCGTTTGCCGAAGTGAACAACAGCCTTGATGCCATAACGCGCTATCAGGAACAGCTGACGGAGCTGCTTGCCCAGCAGGATGTGGCCCGGGAGACGCTGCGCATTGCGCAGAACCGCTATCGTAACGGGTACTCCTCCTATCTGGATGTGCTTGATGCGCAGCGCACGCTGTACTCGGTCCAGACCAGCGTGGTGCAGGTAAAAAATAACCTGCTGCTGGCACAGATTGATTTGTATAAAGCGCTGGGCGGCGGCTGGGTCAGTGCCTGAAAACCTGCCCGGTGGCGCTACGCTTACCGGGCCTACATTTCGCATCCGGCAATCCCTATCAAGGAGTCAATCTATGCAACAACAATGGTCTGCAGTAGATAATTACATGATTTCTTCGCTTATCCCTGAGGATGAGGTTCTTCAGAAGGTTCTTGAAAATAACAAGCGCGCCGGGTTACCCGAACACGATGTTGCGGCCAATCAGGGGCAGCTGCTGGCGCTGTTCGTGCGCATGACGCAGGCAAGACGCATTCTTGAGATCGGGACGCTGGGTGCCTATAGCTCAATCTGGATGGCGCGCGCCCTACCGCCGGACGGAAAGCTGATTACGCTTGAGGCTGACCCGACGCATGCCGATGTTGCCCGCCAGAATATTCACCTTGCGGGGCTAAGCGATCGTATTGAATTAATTGAAGGCCCGGCGCTGAACTCGCTCGAAAATTTTGGTGACATTCCGCCGTTCGACCTGATCTTTATTGATGCCGATAAGCCGAACAACCCCGGCTATCTGGAGTGGGCGCTGCACTACTCCCGTTCCGGCACGGTGATTATCGGCGATAACGTGGTGCGCGACGGCGAAGTCATTAACGGGGAAAGCGACGATGCGCGCGTGCAGGGCGTGCGGCGTTTTATCGAGATGATTGGGGATAACCCGCGCTTAACCGCCACCGCGCTGCAGACGGTGGGGGTTAAAGGATGGGATGGGTTTACGCTGGCGATGGTGAACGGGTGAAAAAATGTGCGGGATGATGCCCTCACCCCGAACCTCTCCCACAGGGCTGAGGATTCCCCACAAATTAATGCTAGCACTGAACAATCCCCTCGCCCCTTTGGGGAGAGGGTTAGGGTGAGGGGAACATACGGCAGTGGTGGTCATTCCGTTCACTTTATGTTCCTTGCTACTCTGTAAATGCTGTTTCGGTGAACGTGCCATGGCGGCTCAATCGCCACCGCCCTGGCAACCCGGGCTCCCGGCGGTAAATCGCCGCTTCGCGGTGCCCTCAGCTTATTCCTTCAGGCTATCGGGTCGGGCATGAGCCTGCATCCCTGCAGGCCACGCCCTCTCGGCGCATCCCTGCGCCTCGCCCCGGCCTTACGGAAACGCTTCGGCGATTTACAGCCGGACCAGGGCGTCGCTGAAAGCCTTTAGTCGTTCTGAAACAACGTTATTGCTTCTGCTTATAAATTACTGGGGATTCCTCAGCCCACAGGGAGAGGGAGAAAACCGGGTTTTAACCGGAGATCTGCTCCATCGCCTGCAGAATACGCTTATCCGAAATCGGATACGGCGTACCGAGCTGCTGAGCAAAGAAGCTCACGCGCAGTTCCTCGATCATCCAGCGGATCTCCTGCACATCTTCATCCTCGCGACGTGCCGGCGGCAGCTTGTTCAGCCACTGCTGCCACGCCTGCTGCACGCTCTCCACTTTCAGCATCTGCGCGCGGTCGCGGTGCGGATCGATAGCCATTTTCTCCAGACGTTTTTCAATCGCCTGCAGATAGCGCAGCGTATCGCCCAGGCGCTTAAAACCGTTGCCGGTCACAAAACCGCGGTACACCAGCCCCGCCATCTGCGCCTTCACGTCCGACAGCCCCAGCGCCATGGTCATATCCACGCGCCCCTTCAGGCGCTTGTTGATATTGAACACGGCGGTGAGGATCTGCTCGACCTGTTTGGCAATCTCGACCACGGTGTCGTTCAGCTCGGCGCGAACCTTGTCATGCAGCTTCGCAAAACCTTCTTCCGTCCAGACCGGACCGCCCGCCTCGTGGATCAGCTTGTCCACCCCGCATGAGATGCAGTCGTCAATCAGATCCAGCACCTTGCCGTACGGGTTAAAGTAGAGCCCCAGCTTGGCTTTGTTCGGCAGCTTCTCGTGCAGATACTTGATTGGCGACGGGATGTTGAGCAGCAGCAGGCGGCGCAGCCCGCGCCACATCATCTGCTGCTGTTCCTGCGGGTTATCAAAAAGCTTAATCGCCACGCTGTCGCGCTCGTCCACCAGCGCCGGCCAGGCTTTGACCTTATAGTTGCCCCGCTTCTGCTCGTAACTTTCCGGAAGCAGACCAAAGCTCCAGATGTGCAGCCCGCTCTGCTCGATGCCGTCGTCCGCTACCGCAGAAAGCGTCTCCTGAACTTTCCCCTTCAGCGCCTCTTTCAGCTCGCTAAGCGAACGCCCTTCCAGCAGCTTTTTGTTTTTATCATCCACCACGCGGAAGCTGATTTTCAGGTGATCGGGCACCTGATCCCAGTTCCAGTCTTCGCGGTCGATGGTGGTGCCGGTCATGCGGCGGAACTCACGCTCCAGCGCGTCCAGCAGCGGCAGTTCCAGCGGCGTGACGCGGCCTAAAAACGCTTCCGCGTAGTTCGGCGCAGGCACAAAGTTTCGGCGCACCGGTTTCGGCAGGGATTTGATCAGCGCAATCACCAGCTCGCGGCGCAGGCCGGGGATTTGCCACTCAAAGCCGCCCTCGTCGACCTGGTTCAGCAGCGGCAGCGGAATGTGCACGGTCACGCCGTCCGCGTCGGTGCCCGGTTCAAACTGGTAGGTCAGACGCAGCTTGAGGTTGCCCTGATGCCAGAAGTTCGGGTAGTCGAGCTTGCTGACCGACTCCGCCCCCTCTTTAATCAGCATGCTCTTTTCGAAGTTGAGCAGGTCCGGCGTCTCTTTGCTGGCCTTCTTCCACCAGCTGTCGAAGTGGCGGGCAGAGATAACATCATGGCTGATGCGCTGGTCGTAAAACTCAAACAGCGCCTCATCGTCCACCAGGATGTCGCGACGGCGAGATTTGTGCTCAAGCTCCTCGACCTCGGCGCGCAGCTTCAGGTTTTCACGGAAGAAGGCGTGACGCGTCTGCCAGTCCCCCTCCACCAGCGCGTGGCGGATAAACAGCTCGCGGCTGAGCGCCGGGTCAATCTGGCTGTAGTTGACCTTGCGCGCGGCGACCACCGGCAGGCCGTAAACGGTCACTTTCTCGGTTGCCATCACCGCGCCCTGCGCGCGCTCCCAGTGCGGCTCACTGTACGAGCGTTTCAGCAGGTGCTGAGCCACCGGCTCAACCCATTCCGGGTCGATACGCGCGGCAATGCGTCCCCACAGGCGGCTTGTTTCCACCAGCTCCGCGACCATGGTCCACTTCGGCGGCTTCTTGAACAGGCCGGAACCCGGGAAGATGGAGAAGCGGGCGTTACGCGCGCCGGTATATTCCTGCTTGTCCGCATCCTTCATCCCGATATGGGACAGCAGGCCGGTCAGCAGCGCGATGTGAATTTCGCGGTATTCTGCCGGTTCACTGTTCACCGGAATGCCCAGCTCTTTCACCACCTGGCGCAGCTGGGTGTAGATATCCTGCCATTCGCGCACGCGCAGGTAGTTGAGGAAATCCACGCGACACTGGCGGCGGAACTGGTTCGAGGAGAGCGCTTTCTGCTGCTCGCCGAGGTAGTTCCACAGGTTCACGAAGGCGAGGAAATCGGACTCTTTGTCGTGGAAGCGACGGTGCTTTTCGTCCGACGCCTGCTGCTTGTCCATCGGACGCTCGCGCGGGTCCTGAATGGAGAGCGCCGAGGTGATAATCATCGCCTCGCGCACGCAGCCGTGCTTTTGCGCTTCCAGCACCATGCGCGCCAGGCGCGGGTCGACCGGCAGCTGGCTGAGCTGGCGGCCCAGCGGCGTCAGCTTATAGATGCTAGCCTGCTCGTCGGTGGTAATGGCGCCGAGCTCTTCCAGCAGGCGCACGCCGTCCTGAATGTTGCGCTTATCCGGCGCTTCGACGAACGGGAACGCCGCGATGTCTCCCAGCCCCAGCGCGGTCATCTGCAGGATAACGGACGCCAGGTTGGTGCGAAGGATTTCCGGGTCGGTGAATTCCGGACGCGAGAGGAAATCGTCTTCCGAATAGAGACGAATACAGATCCCTTCCGACACGCGGCCGCAGCGGCCCTTACGCTGGTTAGCGGAAGCCTGGGAGACCGGCTCAATCGGCAGGCGCTGAACCTTGGTGCGGTAGCTGTAGCGGCTGATGCGCGCCGTGCCCGGGTCGATCACGTATTTGATGCCCGGCACGGTCAGCGAGGTTTCCGCCACGTTGGTCGCCAGCACGATGCGGCGCCCGCCGTGCGGCTGGAACACGCGGTTCTGCTCGCTGTTCGACAGACGCGCGTAAAGCGGCAGGATCTCGGTGTGGCGCAGGTCGCGCTTGCTGAGCGCATCGGCGGTGTCGCGAATTTCGCGCTCGCCGCTCATGAAGATCAGGATGTCCCCCGCGCTCTCGTTGCCCAGCTCGTCGACGGCGTCGAAGATGGCCTGCAGCTGATCGCGCTCGGTATCGTCCGCCTCTTCCACAATCGGGCGATAGCGCACTTCAACCGGATAGGTGCGGCCCGAGACTTCAATAATCGGCGCATTGTTGAAATGCTTCGAGAAGCGCTCCGGGTCGATGGTCGCGGAGGTGATGATGATTTTCAGATCCGGACGACGCGGCAGCAGCTCTTTCAGGTAGCCGAGCAGGAAGTCGATGTTCAGGCTGCGCTCGTGCGCTTCGTCAATGATGATGGTGTCGTACTGCATCAGCAGGCGGTCCTGCTGGATTTCCGCCAGCAGGATACCGTCCGTCATCAGCTTGACCATGGTGTTGTCGCTGACGTGGTCGCTGAAGCGCACCTTGTAACCGATGCAGCCGCCCGGCTCCGTCTGCAGCTCTTCGGCGATACGGTTCGCCACGGTGCGCGCCGCCAGACGACGCGGCTGGGTGTGGCCAATCAGCCCTTTTAGCCCGCGCCCCAGCTCCATGCAGATTTTCGGTAGCTGGGTGGTTTTCCCCGAGCCGGTTTCCCCGGCGACAATCACCACCTGGTGGTCGCGTACGGCCTCAAGGATATCCTGTTTCTTCTGGCTGACGGGCAGGTTTTCCGGGTAGGTAATTGCCGGGCGTGCGGCTTCGCGCAGCACAACCTTCCCTGCCGCCTGTTCAATCTCTTTCGCCATCTCCTGGAAAATGGCCTGTTGTGCATCAGGATTTTTAACCTTCTTCACGCCGTGCAGCCGGCGGGAAAACCGCTGTTTATCGCGCAGCATCAGGGAATCAAGCTGTTGCAGGAGCATCGGGAAGGTGATTTTTGGTTGTTCTGTCATAGCGTTAACGGGCAGTGCTCTGCCGGGTAAAATCTCTTTTTAATGATTGCTATAGAGTACCACATTGACGCTTTTAGCGCCTTATTCAAAAAATTCGAACATAGGCTTCGATATATTGCGCTATCTCTGTGGCAGGATTGTGAATAAAGTGTCAACAAGCAACGGGGCAACCCCCTTCAATCAAATGCAACAACAGGAATCACCCATGAGCAAAGTATTAGTTTTGAAATCCAGCATTCTGGCAGGGTACTCTCAGTCTGGTCAGCTGTCTGATTACTTCGTTGAGCAGTGGCGTGAACAGCATTCTGCAGACGAAATCACCGTGCGTGACCTGGCAGCAAACCCAATTCCTGTCCTGGACGGCGAGCTGGTTGGCGCGCTGCGCCCGAGCGATGCACCGCTGTCCCCGCGTCAGCAGGAAGCCCTGGCCCTGTCCGACGAGCTGATTGCTGAGCTGCAGGCGCACGACGTTATCGTCATCAACGCCCCAATGTACAACTTCAACATTCCTACCCAGTTGAAGAACTACTTCGACCTGGTGGCGCGCGCTGGCGTAACCTTCCGCTACACCGAGAACGGCCCTGAAGGTCTGGTGAAAGGCAAGCGCGCGATCGTCCTGACCAGCCGTGGCGGTATTCATAAAGATACCCCAACTGACCTGGTTGCGCCGTACCTGAGCCTGTTCCTGGGCTTCATCGGCATCACCGACGTGAACTTCGTGTTCGCTGAAGGTATCGCTTACGGTCCGGAAGTGGCGACCAAAGCGCAGACCGACGCAAAAGCCGCCATCGACAGCCTGGTCGCAGCGTAAGATTTTGCCCTCTCACCGCCCGGTGGGAGGGTTTTTCTTTTCCCCGCATTTCGCTATCATCCGCACCCACTCTCCAGCCGGGCGGCCTGATGTCTGCGATTATCGATTCTTTTATTGCCCCACCGTGTCACGACGACATTGAGATCCTCTGGCAGGATGAACATCTGCTGCTGATTAATAAGCCTTCCGGCCTGCTTAGCCTCTCGGGCAAAAACCCGCAAAACCTCGATTCCGTCCATTATCGTCTGGTCCAGACGTTCCCCGGCTGCACGCTGGTACATCGTCTGGATTTCGGCACGTCAGGGCTGATGGTGGTTGCGCGCAATAAACCCATCAACGCGGCGCTCTGCCAGCAGTTCAGCCAGCGCAGCGTGGAGAAAGTTTACAGCGCCCTGCTTTGCGGACATCTGGAAAACGATGAGGGAGTCATAGACGCGCCCATTGCCAAAGACCCGGCGCTGTTCCCGCTGATGTCGATCTGCGCCGTCAACGGTAAACCCGCCCGCTCCCGCTATCGGGTGGTGGAACGGTTTTATCAGGGGACGGGGCTACCGTTAACGCGTGTGAAACTGATACCGGAGACCGGGCGAACCCACCAGCTGCGCATCCACTGCCAGCAGCTGGGGCACCCTATTCTGGGCTGCGATCTGTATGGCGGTCTTGAAGCGCTGGGGACCGAGGGAACGTCCCGGCTGATGCTGCACGCAAGCGAGTTGAATTTTATTCATCCCGTGAGCGGAGAGCCGGTTAACGCCCGCCACGCCGCCCCGTTCTGAACGCGGTTTACCACATCAAATCATCAGGGATTTTGAAGTCCGCGTACGGATCGTCTTCGTCCTGCTCTTCCTGACTGAGCGCGCTGTTTAACACGATGCTGTCGGCATCGCGCTGGGCAATTTTATCGGCCACCACCGCCGGAATGATCGCGTATTCACAGTCGCCGTTTGCATTGAGCACCAGGCGCGCAATGGCCAGACGGCCGTTGATAAGCTGAGTTTGCGTCTGCTTGTCGACCTCAATTTTTTTGATCAGATTGCCGTCGGTGAAGTTAAAGGTGATGTTGCCCTTCGCCACGGTGATGCGGTTCATCTCGATCAGCTGCTTCACCTGCGCTTTAAACTCTTTCGCGAGCACTGCCTGCTTCTGCTGCTCGCTCAGCAGCTTGTCGCGCTCGATCTGCGCCTTCTTGTTCTCTTCTACCGCTTCCCGAGCTTCACGCGCCTGAACGCGTGATTTCTTTGCCGTGCGCTGCACTTTCGCCGCTTTTTTGCTGCTGACTAAGCCCGCTTTCAGCATCTGCTCTTGTAAGGTGAGTTTTGTCATGATCGTTTCTAAACCGGTTGGAAATTTTGGGGATTATACCGACATTAAGCCCGTGCCGAAACATAAGTAAAACATAGGACAACTCACTTTAACTGTCTGATAATTTGGCTGCTGCCAAATAAAGCACACCGGAAACATCCATGATAACGATTAAAGCAGCCGACCTCCACGCGCCTGAATCCCAACGTCTCATTGATAATCTTTCATCTGAACTGGCGGCTATTACAGGGGATCGCGGTACGCGACATTTTAACGTCGACGCCATGATGGCCGAACGCACACTGTGGGTTGTCGCTAAGAATGATAATGGTGATGCCGTGGGATGTGGGGCATTGCGCCCGCTATCCGAACAGATTGCGGAGCTTAAGCGAATGTACTCCGACAGAAGCGAACCCGGTATTGGACAGGCTTTACTGGCTTTCCTTGAAGCCTCTGCGCAACGTTTAGGCTACGGAGAAATCTGGCTTGAAACACGAAAAGTGAATAGGCGCGCCGTGAACTTCTATGAGCGGAATGGCTACAGCGTTATAGACAACTACGGACCCTACATCGGCAGGCAAGAAGCCGTCTGTTTCGCTAAAAAATTCATGATGACCTGACGCGGTCGGAAAATGTGATCAGCATCATGAACTTCGCTCATGTTGCATTGAAATTAAGTCACTTCCCCTGCGCCGCGGGCTCAGGCATAAATTATGCATTGGTAACTTCTTAGCAACATGAACTTAGGATGCATAACCACAATGAGCAAAGCTTTCACATATACCCTTAAGCGCAGTTGCTTCGATGAGAATTACAACCCGTCTGAAAATACGCGTACGACCACCAACTTTGCCAACCTGGCGCGTGGGGAAAAACGTCAGGAAAACCTGCGCAATACGCTGGTGATGATCAACAACCGCTTTAACGCCCTGGCGTGCTGGGATAACCCAACCGCCGATCGCTACGCGGTTGAGCTTGAAATCATCTCCGTCGACCTGAACATAGGCGCGGAAAAGCCGTTCCCGGCCATTGAGGTTTTGCAGACGTACATTGTCGACAAGAAAAATAACCAGCGCATCCCTGGCATTGTCGGGAATAACTTCTCTTCTTACGTGCGCGATTATGATTTCAGCGTTCTGCTGCTGGAGCACAATAAGAACCAGCAGCACTTCAGCGTTCCGGAAAAGTTTGGCAAACTGCACGGCAACATTTTCCGCCATTTTATTAATTCGCCGGAATACAAAGAGAACTTCAGAAAGGGCCCGGTGATTTGCCTGAGCGTTTCCAGCAAAGACACCTACCGCCGCACCGGTAACCAGCACCCCGTTCTGGGCATTGAGTACGCGCCGGACGGCGAGTCGTTAACGGAACTGTACTTCGCCAAAATGGGCCTGAAGGTCCGCTACTTCATGCCGGAGAACAGCGTGGCGCCTTTCGCTTTCTTCTTTACCGGGGACTTGCTGAGCAATTACACCGATCTGGAGTTGATCGGCACCATCAGCACGATGGAGACGTTCCAGAAAATCTATCGCCCGGAAATTTACAACGCGAACTCGGCGGCGGGACTGTTTTATCGCCCGGATCTGAACCAGCAGGATCATTCATTAACCAAAATTGTTTATGACCGCGAAGAGCGAAGCCGCCTGGCGATTGAACAGGGTCGATTTACCGAAGAATATTTCATCAAGCCTTATAAACACATTCTCGAGCAGTGGTCTGATAACTACACGCTTTAATTCATCAAAAAAGGTCTTTTATTATGAAAACATTGCTCCCGACGTCTACGGCTGGCAGCCTGCCTAAGCCGACCTGGCTTGCGCAGCCTGAAACGCTCTGGTCTCCGTGGAAATTGCAGGATCAGGAACTGCTGGCGGGTAAACAGGATGCGCTGCGCCTGTCTCTGGACGAGCAGATCCGTGCGGGAATCGATATTGTCAGCGACGGGGAACAGACCCGCCAGCACTTCGTCACTACCTTTATTGAACACCTGAGCGGCGTCGATTTTGAGAACCGCCAGACCGTGCGCATTCGTAACCGCTATGACGCCAGCGTGCCCACCGTGGTTTCTGCCGTTGCGCGTCAGAAGCCGGTATTCGTGGACGATGCAAAGTACCTGCGCCAGCTCACGGACAAGCCGATAAAATGGGCCCTGCCCGGGCCGATGACCATGATCGACACCCTTTACGACGCGCATTATAAAAGCCGCGAAAAGCTGGCCTGGGAATTCGCCAAAATCCTCAACCAGGAAGCGCGCGAATTAGAGGCCGCGGGCGTGGATATTATCCAGTTTGATGAGCCAGCGTTTAACGTCTTTTTCGATGAGGTTAACGACTGGGGTATCGCCGCGCTGGAACGCGCCATTGAGGGTCTGAAATGCGAAACCGCGGTACACATCTGCTACGGCTACGGCATCAAGGCCAATACCGACTGGAAAAAGACGCTCGGCTCAGAATGGCGCCAGTATGAAGAGGCCTTCCCTAAGCTGCAAACCTCTAACATCGACATCATCTCCCTGGAGTGCCACAACTCCCGCGTACCGATGGATCTGCTGGAGCTGATTCGCGGTAAAAAGGTGATGGTTGGGGCGATTGACGTAGCCACCAACACCGTCGAAGCGCCAGAAGAGGTCGCCGACACCCTGCGTAAAGCGCTGCAGTTCGTCGATGCCGACAAGCTTTACCCGTCAACCAACTGCGGCATGGCTCCCCTCTCCCGTCAGGTGGCTAACGGCAAGCTGAAAGCGCTCAGCGCCGGCGCAGAAATTATCCGTAAAGAACTCGGCGCGTAATTGCCTTACGTTTGCCAGTACGGCGGCGAGCCGAAAAACGCCACGTAATAATCAATCACCGCCCTGACGTTCAGGGGCGGATGACGTGCGTGAGGATAGATCGCCGCAATATTGAGCGGCTCCGTATTGATAGCGCACGCCATTTCCGGCATAAGGGCAACCAGCTCTCCCCGCTGCAGCCTGTCGCCAATAAGCCAGTCCGGAAACAGGACGATCCCCATTCCACCCAGCGCGGCAATGAGCAGCGACTCCGCATTGTTGGACGTCATCAGCGGCGCGACGGGATAGTGCACCCAATTCTCCCCCTTGCGCCGCACCAGCCAGCGGTTAGGGCCAGACGAACCGCGATACACCAGGCATTTATGCTGGCTCAGCTCGGCCGGGTCGGCCGGCACGCCGTGTTGACGCAGATACGCGGGCGAGGCGGCAAGGTGGTAGCGCTGCTGCCCGAAGATGCGGGCGTGGAACGTCGAGTCCGTCAGCGTGCCGATGCGAAAGATGAGGTCGGCGGCATCCCGGTGCGGGTCGATAAAGTCATCGGTCAGCGTCAGCTCTATGGTTAACCGTGGATAACGCTCGGCCAGGCCTGCCAGGCCGGGCGCAACGTGCCTCTGTCCAAAAAATACCGGCCCGTTAATGCGGACCGTACCGGAGGGTTCGGTCGAACGTTCATCCAGCTCCCGGCGCGCCTCTTCGAAGCTATCGACCATCGCCCTGGCATAGCGGATGAAAAGATGCCCGTTTTCCGTGGGGATCACCGCCCGGGTATTGCGGTAGAACAGCTGCTGGCCGAGCGCGTCCTCAAGCTGATGAATAATCCGCGACACCTGCGAGGCGGAAATTCCCTCCCGTCGCGCCACGACGGAAAAGTTCTGCGTTTCATAGACGGCAATAAACAGCAGCAGTGATCGAAGGTTCATGCTTCCGCCATCTGACATTAATGCATTTCCTGCAAAGGTGTTTCCTGCATTATGGCATTTTTCTCACATGTCTACCGACGTAATCTTCTTCGCCTTAATACGGAGGAAGCGTGATGCAGTTTATATTGATTTTACTGGTGATTGCCGGCGGGATGGGCCTTTCCGTCGAGGCGGGTTTGCTGGGGCCGTTAGGAGGAGAAGTGGGCGATTTATGGGCCACGTTCAGCATTTTCGGGGTCGGCGCCGCGCTGACCTTTCTGCTGATGCTGTTTTTTAGCCCGCGCAACAGCCCGTCGTTTTTCGCACAGCCCGGCTGGCAGCTGCTCGGCGGCGTGCTGGGTCCTGTTTACGTTGTCATTCTGACTATCGCCACCCCCGCCATCGGCATCGCTCTGACGATGATCGGCATTCTGGCAGGTCAGGTTTTTAAAAGCCTGATCATTGACCACTTTGGCCTGCTGGGTACGCCGCACAGGAAGATAAACTCAAGACGCATCGTGGCGCTGGTTTTTATTATTGCCGCACTGGTACTGGTTGCGAAGGGGTAACGAAATGACGCTGATTATGATTCTTCTGGCCGTCTGCGGCGGCGCGACGCTGAGCGTACAGGCAGCGATTAACGGACAGCTCGGCAGCAGCGTGGGCGTTTTCAAGAGCGCGTTTCTGACGTTTTCCGTCGGCGCGCTGGTGACCGCCCTGCTCATTTTCTTCTTTGAGCCTAAGCAGACGGTCACGCTGCTGGACGTGCCGAAATGGCAGCTCCTCGGGGCAATGTTTGGCGTGCCCTACATTGTGATCATGGTGCTCGCCGTGCAGCGCATCGGCACCGCCGTCGCCACGGTGGCGGTGATATTCGGCCAGCTCGCCATGAGCATGCTGATAGATAACTTTGGCTGGTTGAACAATCCCGCTATTGCGTTTTCACCGAGCCGTCTGGGCGCGGTGGTTTGCCTGGGGATTGCCCTGTACTTCATCTACTCCAGCAGCAAAACCGGCGATGTTCGCGACTAAGCTTGTGTGTTCCGGGTGAAGAACAGCGTCACCGTGGCGACGGTGACGCCAAATTTCTTCATCTCGGTTTTATTGAACAGATGCGTCTCATCCTGCAGGTACATCCAGTCGTCAAAGTTCAGCAGCCAGGTTTTGCCGTTGGCCTTCACGTTCATGCTGTAATGCCAGTTAAAGGCGTTGCCTGCGGCCTGCCCGGTGGCAACGCCTTCAATATCTCCTGCCGTTCCCTCGTAGCGGTCGTTCCCCACGCGGCGAATGTGCCAGACCCGCTGCTGCTTCTCGCCGTCGTCGTACACGAAGTGCTCGTTCAGCGTCAGCGTATCGCCGATAACGTCCCCGGCAATTTCAACGTGGAAACGGCGGATCTGCTTGCCGCTGCGATCCTGCACCATGCCCCACGCTTCGGTTTTGCCCTGGAAGTAGTGGAAGATATCAAGCCGCGGCTGCTGCTGGCGATACTCGGCCACCTCCGTGCTACAGCCCGCCAGCAGCATCGTGAATGCCAGCGCCAGCGTCAGGATTCGTTTCATTTTTGGCCTCCGATTAGCTGCTGACGCAGCTCAGGATATTGCGTACGGGGATCGAGCCAGATGGCCAGAAAGCGGGTGCTGAACGCTTCCGACTGACGCGGCCCGAGCGGAATAAAGGATGTTTGCGCCGCCGACGCGCGGTACCAGAACTGCCCCTGCTTATCGTTGAGAACAAACGCCAGCTGCGCGCCCGGTCGTACATCCGGCCACAGGGACTGGAGCATCCTTAGCCAGGCTTCACTTTCCGGTTCCTGTGCCAGGATCCCCAGCGCCTGCCACTGGTCGCGGGTCGCCTCAACCAGTTCATCTCGATCTATGTCGCGCGCGTAGGTAATAATCAGCGCCTGATCCCGATCGTCCCGGCCGTAACGGCCATCCGGCGTGCGGAGCTGGGAGGTATAGACCGTGAACGGCCCCCAGGTCAGCGTGGCGTCGCCCACCTTACGCCAGTCCAGCCAGTCGGCGGCCTGGGCGCCGGGAACAGCCAGCGTCAGCCAAAGCAGCAGAACCGCAGCTCTCATTTTTGTCTCCCCATCAGCAGGTGGAAAAACAGCATCAACACCAGCCAGCCCGGCGCCATCCAGCTAACGACGATAAAGGTCGGCTCCAGAAACGTGATGGCGCCCAGCCGCTCGCCAATCAGGTAGGCCACCGGGCCTCCCACGGCCGCCAGCAGGGTCAGCAGCCAGCCGGGTAACGTGGTGGTGCGCGCAAGCTGCGTCCAGACCACGGCGAACATCAGCCACAACGCCACCATCCATAGCGGCATCAGAGCGTCGCCCGTGAAGGCAATCAGCCCCGTCAACGCCCAGAGCGCATCCAGCAGGCTGCCCGCCGCGGCCAGCCCAATGGCGTACAGACGGTATGCCGACGGCAATAACAGGCACGCCAGGATCGCCAGCCCGAGCCAGATAATCAGGCCCTGTTCGCGAAACAGCACCACCAGCGCCCAGTAGAGATCGAACGCGACGGCCAGCAGAAAGACCTGAAGGTAACGTCTCATACGCGCTCGGCGGTCAGCTGCACCACGCTGATGGTGCGGGCGTTAAACCCGGCTTCGCAGTAGCCGAAGTAGTACAGCCACATGCGGCGGAACCGTTCATCAAAGCCGAGCTTTTCAATCTCCTGCCAGGCGTGGACAAAGCGCTGCCGCCAGTGGGCCAGCGTCCGGGCGTAGTCCGGCCCCATGTCGAAAAGATTGCGCACCACGAAATCGGTGTGGCGCGTCATCAGCTCGTTCATCGCCGTAATGCTCGGCAGGAAGCCGCCCGGGAAAATGTAACGCTGGATAAAATCGACGCTTTTGCTGTAGTCGCGGTAGCGCTGGTCCTGAATGGTGATGGCCTGAATCGCCATCCGTCCACCGGGGCGCAGCCGCGCCTGACAGGTACGGAAGAAGGTGGGCAGATAGCGTTGCCCGACGGCCTCAATCATCTCTATCGAGACCAGCTTGTCGTACTGTCCGGTGAGGTCGCGATAGTCGCAAAGCAGTACCTCAACCCGATCCTGCAGCCCGGCGCGGGCGATGCGCTCGGTTGCCCAGATATATTGCTCCTGCGACAGCGTGGTGGTGGTCACCCGACAGCCGTAGTGACGGGCGGCGTATTCCGCCATCGCGCCCCAGCCGGTGCCAATTTCCAGCAGGTGGTCACCCGGGTTTAGCGCCAGCTGGTCGCACAGGCGCGCCATTTTGGCCTGCTGCGCCACGGTAAGATCCTGCTCGTCAGCGGTAAACAGCGCGCTGGAGTAAAGCAGCTCCTTATCCAAAAAATGGGCATAGAACGCGTTGCCCAGATCGTAATGGGCGGCAATATTTTCCCGGGCCTGGGCGCGAGAGTTGCGCCGCGTCCAGTGGCGAAGCCGCTCCAGCGGGCGGCCGAGCAGCCGGAACCCGTTCTCCAGACGACCAAGCACTTCACCGTTGAGGGCCAGGATTTGCAGAAGCGGCGTAAGCTGCGCGGTCTCCCATTCGCCGTCCATCCAGGCTTCTGCGGCGGCCAGGCTACCGCCCGTTAAGACGCGCCAGTAGACGCCGGGGGTGAGGATCTGCACGTCTGCGTGCAGCGCGGAGGATGTCTCGCCAAAATGGAAGGTCTGCGCCCCTTCACGCAGGGTGAGCGAGCCGCCGCGAATGCCGCTTAACAGACGAAACAGCAGCCAACGCGCAATGCGGACGTTGCGCGGGATATCGGGTTCTAGCGCAAAGACGGGATCGGTCATGAGCGTTCACTCCTGCTGACGGGATGGTTATACAGCGGCACGCGCTTGATCCACAGCCTCAGCGCCTGCCAGTAAATGGCGAAAACGGTTTTCAGGGTCATCAGCGGGATGCGCAGCAGCAGCGAGCGCAGCGCCGGGCGGGTCAGAGGCTCCCGCCGCAGGGCCAGCGTGGCGTCAAAGACCTTCGCCTCCTGATGATTTTCAATGTGCATATGCAGCGTGTTGTCCGGGTTGTTGAAGCGCCAGTGGTAGATCATGTCCATCGGGTTGAAGGGGGAAACGTGAAACGCTTTCTCCGTAGGCTCGGCATTTTGCCCGTCGACCGCGTAATAGTGGCGCTCGTTCCACGGCGTGTTGCGCACCTCCGCCAGCACCCAGCGAAGCGTATTTTCCTGGTCATAGCAGTAGTAAAAGTTGACCGGATTGAAATGGAACCCGAAATAGCGCAGCTGCGTCAGAAGCATGACCCGCCCCTCCGGACGTTCCCCGGTCAGGCTCTCCAGCCTGTTCAGCACGTTCTCTTTAAGCGGCGTGCCGAGCGGATAGTCCGCGTCATAGAACGAGGCGGCGGCAAAGCGGTTGCGCCGCACGCCGACGGGCGCCAGCAGCGGCAGCTCATCGAGATCCAGCCAGGCCATAAAAACGTCGTAGCTGAATTCGTGGGTTTTCGGCTGAAGGCGGCGGTGGCGCAATACGCCGTGATAGAGGCAGCTGTTCATCTCAGTTCCCCTCCCCGGCGGTGATTTCATTGACCACGTCCAGCGCGCTGCGCACGCCGTCTTCATGAAAACCGTTGTACCAGTAAGCGCCGCAGAACCAGCTCCGGTGATGACCGTTGATCTCGCCGCGGCGCGCCTGGGCCCGCCAGCTTTGCGGGTTAAACAGCGGATGCTCATAGACAAAGCGTTGCAGGACGAAGCGTTCATCCACCGGCGCGTCCGGGTTCAGGGTGACGCAGAACAGCGGGCTGGCCGCAGGCAGACCCTGAAGAATGTTCATGTTGTAGGTGACGCAGGCGCTGGCCTGCTCCTGGGCGCTCAGGCGGTAGTTCCAGCTCGCCCACGCGCGCTTCCGCACCGGCAGCCAGCGCGGATCGTTGTGCAAAACAACCTCGTTGCGCTGCCAGCCGATATCGCCCAGCACTTCGCGCTCCGCGGGCGTAGGATCCTCCAGCATCGCCAGGGCACTAGCGGAGTGGCAGGCAAAAATTACCTGGTCGAAACCCTGGCTGCCGTTTTCGAGCTGAAGCGTAACGCCGCGCTCGTGGCGGCTCACGCGCTGCACCGGTGAATTAAGATGCAGTTTCAGACGGTCGCCCAGCTTGTCGAGCATGGCGCGGATATACTCCCGCGAGCCGCCCGGCACCACGTACCACTGCGGGCGATGGGTGATATCCAGCAGGCCGTGATGGTGAAAGAAGCGCAGGAAGAGCGGCAGCGGGAAGCGCTTTATCTCCTGCAGCGACGACGACCAGATGGCGGCCCCCATCGGCAGAATGTAGTGGCGCGCAAAAAACGGCGTGAAGCCGTGCTGGTCCAGAAACGTCTGCAGCGTGGCGTTCGGGTCGACCTCTCCTTCAAGCGCCTGTTTCGCCAGGCGGTTAAAGCGGACGATGTCACCGAGCAGCCGCCAGAACGCCGGATTCACCAGGTTTCTGCGCTGGGCAAACAGCGACGTCAGGGTGTGGCCGTTATACTCAAGCCCGGTCTCGGGGTTGTGCACCGAAAAGCTCATCTGCGTTTTTTGCCCGCTGATGCCGAGCTCGCTGAGCAGGCCCATAAAACGCGGGTAGGTGCGGTCGTTGTAGACGATAAACCCGGTATCGATCGCGTATGTGCCCTGAGGTGTTGAGACGTCAACCGTCGCGGTATGGCCGCCGGGGGTGGCGCCCGCTTCAAACAGGGTGACCTGATGGTGCCCTGCCAGGCGCCAGGCGCAGGTCAGCCCGGCGATGCCGCTGCCGATAATTGCAATGTTCATGAGCGCACCATCCTGCGCAGCAGCGCGCGCTGCAGAAACGCGGGCAGCCCGGAGAGCAGCCGCAAAATAAGGCCAAACCCGGCCGGAAACGCGATATGCATTTTGCCTTTCGCCAGCCCGGTACGGATCGCCTTGACCGCCTCGTCGACGCTCACCCTGCCCGGCATGGCGAAATCGTTTTTGCGCGTCAGCGGCGTGTCGACAAAGCCCGGAGAGACGACCGTCACGGCAATCCCCTTTGGCTCCCAGTCCAGGCGCAGACTGTCGGCAAACCAGCTCAGCGCCGCTTTGGACGCGCCGTAGGCCTCTGCCCGCGGGAAGGGAAGCCAGTGGGCCATCGAGCTCACCAGCACCACGCGGTTGCCGGCAGCCAGCTGCGGCTGCAGCGCGGCCAGACAGTTCACCGGCCCGAGAAAATTGGTGTTCATGACCCGCTCCACCAGCGCCGCATCCACCACGCCGCCGTCGAGATATTCGCAGGTACCGGCGCAGAGAATAACCAGATCGGCGTAAACGCCGCTCAGCGCCTGGCGACAGGCGTCCCTGTCTGTCATATCGAACAGGCGAACGGAGAGATTGGGGCAGGTCTGATGCAGCGCTTCAAGCCGCGCCGGATCGCGCCCGCAGGCAATCACGTGGTAGCCGTCAGCGGCAAAGGACTTCGCCAGCCCCGCGCCAATGCCCGAGCTTGCGCCGGTAATCAGCACCGTCTTCATGATTTGACCCTCCGCTTCACGCCGCGTACCGCCCAGCCCAGCAGAGGGAGGTGTTCGTAGATCATCTCTCCCGCATCGTAGAAGTCCCGCTGGCGCGTGATGAGATCGTTTTCGGTGTCCACCACCGAACATCCAGGCAGTTCAAGCGGCTCGCCTCCGGCAATGCGCGGATGCGACCAGTGCATTACCCAGGTGACAACGAACCGGTTCCCGCTGCACAGCGGCGGATCGATGGTAAAACGGCACTTCTCGACATTGGCCAGCAGATGGGTGAAATAGCGCTGAAGCGCGAAGATACCGTCGTGCTCGCCGAACGGATCGATAAGGGTGGCATTCGAATGGTAAAGCCCGACCAGCGCGGACGGCGGCTGGCTATCCAGTGCGACGTAGTACTCAATAAACCGACTCACGACAGAGGGCAAAGTGCTCATGGGTCACATCCTGGCTGTAAACAACGTGGCGTAATCGCATAATTAAAACTTACACAATTAACGTTATTTGTCCAAGTTTGTGATGAGATATTTTTTATTTCATTTACATATCAATAAATTGAAAGTCTTGCAAAAGAGTGGGTTTTGTAGGCCGGGTAAGGCGTAGCCGCCACCCGGCTTTCACTTTCAGGTTATCCTTAAGGCAAACATACCGGTTCTCTTCCAGGCTTATTCTTTTTATTCATAAGGATGCCTGACATGAAACGCTTCTTTCTCTCGCTTTTCTCCAGCCCCGAATCCCTGCTCCAGGTAATGAGCCAGCAGGAAATTATTGAAGCCGTGGAAGATGGCGATCGCATCATTATCGACCAGGACGGGAACGCTTCGGTGAACTACAAAAGCAACGAGGTGCGGCAGGATTTTCTGCGTCACGTCAACACGCTGAAGAGGGCCTGATATGGGAACGGCGATATTTATGGTGCTGATGGTTTGCGGGTACTGGTACACCAGCCGGGACCTGTCGACGCGCTTTAAAATCAAGCGTTCCTTCGGCTGGGACGTCTATTTTCTCGTTGCGCTTTATGGCTGTATTTTCGTTCTGCAGGGCGTAATCGCCACGGGATTACTCTGGCTGCTGCTGTTCACCCTTTCCGCCGCCAACAACGCTTTCCATTTTGCCTCACTGAAATATACCGACTGGCAAATCGACTTTATGAACTGGAGTTTTTTAGGCATTCAGGCGCCGGTGGTCGTAATGCTGGCGTTTGCCATCCTGTTTTGCCTCTACCGCTCTAACTGGGCAGGCAGCGCCAGGCTGGACGGTGAAAGCCGGAAAAAGCTCTACAAGCGTCTTGCCCAGTCGAGCGGTATTGAACAGCTGCTGTACCAGTGTATGGAGCAAGGCGAGCTGGCGCAGGTGACGCTTCGGTCGCGGCGGATTTACATCGGCATGATCCACACCGCGACGCTGGAATATGAAAAAACGGCCAATATTGTGCTGATCCCGATGTTAAGCGGCTACAGGGACGAGAAAACGATGAATCTGCGCATTGAGAATAATTACAGCAAGTGGTATGCGGAGCATGACATCACGCTCGATTCAGAACCCCGCAGCGCCATGTCTTTCCGAAAGGTGATTTTGCTCAATCAGATTGAGAGCATCTCGTTGTTCGACCCCGCCAGCGCCAGCGCGCTGTCCCTGGCGCAGCGGGACGACCCCCCTCTTTCTAAAGAGACATCCCCATAATCCTGAGTATGCTCTGCTGTGAGGGGATGCTAATAACCCGCGTTAACGAACGGCGAATGACAACAGTTATGGCGTCATTCTCCGTTTGGGTTTTTGAAAGAGGTTCCATCGGTAGCCAGGCTCGCATAATTCTCGCGTTTTTCTGCCCATTTCAGCATGGCATCGAGTGCCGGGCATAATGCCTGCCCCCATTCGGTGAGTCGATATTCCACTTTTGGTGGTACCTGAGGATAGACCATCCGCGAAACGATACCGTCGGACTCAAGCTGTCGAAGCTGCTGCGCCAGCATCTTCTGGGAAATACCGGGAATCAGTTTTTCGAAATCAGAGTAGCGCTGCACTTTTCCGTCGAAAAGATGAAAAAGAATAATTAATTTCCAGCGGCCTTCGAGCAGCCGTAATACTTGCTCCACGCCGCTTGCGGCAGATTCCGGACTATATAACTTACTCATAATTTAGTAACTCACTTTTTCGTGCGTACTTGTCAATTTCTCAGTCTATGTTGAATATACCCGTACTGTAAATAACGGGAGTTATTGGTCATGTCATTAGATATTAATTTCACAGGCAAGCGCGTGCTTGTTACCGCTGGCACAAAAGGGCTGGGAAAAGCAGTCGTCGGGCTTTTAAAACAACTTGGTGCAACGGTATTTACCACGGCGCGCCATGAGCCGGAGGTCAATATCGCAGATACATTTGTAGCCGCTGACCTTACGACAATTGCAGGATGTGACCTGGTCGCATCAGCCGTTCAGGAACAGATGGGAGGAGTCGACGTGATTATTCATGTGGCAGGCGGTTCCACCTCACCCGGCGGCGGTTTTGCTGCGCTGGGAGAAGAAGCGTGGCAGCAGGAGCTCAATCTTAATTTGCTGCCCGCAGTGCGCCTGGATCGCGCCCTGCTTCCCGGAATGCTTGCTCAGGGAAACGGGGTAATTATTCACGTGACCTCTATTCAGCGCGAACTGCCGTTACCGGAATCAACCACCGCGTATGCAGCGGCTAAAGCGGCACTTTCGACATACAGTAAAAGCCTCTCAAAAGAAGTGTCGCCGAAGGGGGTTCGGGTTGTGCGCGTCGCGCCCGGCTGGATCGAAACCGAGGCCGCGGTGGCGCTGGCGGAGAGGCTGGCTACGCAGGCAGGCACAGACTACGAAGGCGGCAAGCAGATCATTATGAAGTCGCTGGGTGGAATACCGCTGGGACGCCCTGCCAGGCCGATTGAAGTGGCTAACCTCATCGTCTTCCTCGCGTCATCGCATGCTGCGAGTATTACCGGTACTGAATTTGTCATTGATGGCGGCACCATCCCGACGGTGTAACGCGGGTGCTTAATCGGCCCCGGATGAGGGCTGATTAAGCACAGAGTCATCTCATTGGCCCGTCAGCTTTTCTAAGCCCGTTTTCAACGCGTTTATTACTGCTTCTGTATCCATTCCCATTTGGGCATGAATAATAGCCCCGTCGATAAGCATCATAATGTCGTTACAGGTCTTTTCATCCGCTATATCGGCGAGCATTTCGATTTTTTTCTTTGTTTCTGCCTTATGGTCTCGGCATATCTCTTTTATTTCATTTTCAATCTCTTCGGATTTTGCCTCTGCGCTGGCGTTAATAAACGCGCAGCCGTGAAAATCGGGTGAAATAAACCATTCGTGAAGCGTTGCAGCTATCGCACCAGAAGGTGATTCGCCTTCGTCCAGATGTCGACGTAACGTAGCTTCAAACCAGCTAATCCATATTTCATGCCGATAGTGCAAATAGGCGAGAATAAGCAAATTTTTACTCGGAAAATGGCGATAGAACGTCACTTTGGTGACTTTTGACGCCTTAATCAGCGTATCCACCCCCGTCGCCCTGAAGCCTGTGGAATAAAACAGATCGTGTGCCGTAAGTAATATTTTATCCCTGACGCTGACTTTCTGTTCGTTACTTGCGGATTGTGTTTTCATTTTTTCGACGGCCTCAAAACGGATATTGACAGCGTTATTTTTCAGGCATAGATTACATCAGGTAGACAGACCTGTCTACTTCATATAACGCTGAGGTTATCGCTATGAACACACGTCCTCCATTACCGCCCTTCACTCGCGAAAGCGCCATCGAAAAAGTCAGGCTGGCCGAAGACGGCTGGAACAGCCGCGACCCGGCAAAAGTCGCGCTGGCCTATACGCTGGATACCCAGTGGCGCAACCGCGCGGAGTTCGCCACGAACCGCGAGGAAGCCCAGGCGTTTCTGGCGCGGAAATGGAAAAAAGAGCTGGATTACCGCCTGATTAAAGAGCTCTGGGCGTTTACGGATAACCGGATCGCGGTGCGCTATGCCTATGAATGGCATGATGATTCCGGCAACTGGTTCCGCTCCTACGGCAATGAAAACTGGGAGTTTGAGCCGGACGGGCTGATGAAGCGCCGCTTTGCCTGCGTAAACGATATGCCGATAAAAGAATCTGAACGTCTGTTCCACTGGCCGCTGGGCAGGCGCCCGGACGATCACCCTTCTCTGAGCGAACTGGGGCTTTGAAGTTCCGGTTCCGCTCTGGGAAACAACGGGTGCAGCCCCCTGCCTAAACGCGTAAACTACCATGAGTAGATAACAGAACCGAGGAAAGCATGGTCGTTAAGCGCTTAAGAAAAGAGGATCGTCGCGTGCAGCTGCTGGAAGTGGCGCGCGGAATCGTTCGTCAGCAAGGCACGGAGGCGCTGACGCTGGGCTACCTGGCAGAGCGGGCAAACGTGACGAAGCCTATTCCCTACGATCACTTTGGCGATCGCGAAGGGCTGCTGATGGCGCTCTACCAGGACTATAGCGACCGGCAGCTGGCGAAGTTCAGGGAGACACTGGCGGTAGACAGCAAAACCCTGAACAAGACGATCCGCTTTTTCAGCGCCGCCTATATCGACTGCGCCATTACCGCCGGACCGGAAACCGGTCCGATTGCGGCGGCGCTGTCCGGCTCCCGCGCGTTGCAGACGTTCCGCGAGGCGTGCGTGGCTGAATGTGCCGACTGCCTGCGTACCGCGCTGTCCCCGTTCGTCGTGCTGAAAGGCGTTCAGGGAGAAGCGGCGCTGACGGCCATCATAGGTGCGGCGGATGCGCTAAGCACCGCCGCGGGTAACGGCGTGCTGGCTCGCAATGTTGCGGAAGATACGCTCAGCGGCGCGATGTCCGGCGTGCTGGAGACCTACGCGAATAGCACAAAATGATCGTTGGGTGCGGATTGACAGCTAAGTTACCAATAGTAATATAACTGGCAGTTCTCACCCACTTCGAGGTCGCTATGTCTGCAACACACGCTATTAATAACGCGCTGATCGTGACGGCTCATCCTGTCGACACGTCGTTATCCCATACGCTGGCCGCACGCATTGCCGGTAAATTACGCGAGCAAGGCACGCAGGTTGAGATCGCCGATCTTCATGCGGAAGGGTTTAATCCGGCGTTTTCTCGCCCCGATCTGGATTTATATCACGGCGATCCGAGCGCGCTTCCCGACGATATCCTGCGCGAGCAGCAGCGCGTCGAGCGAGCGGATATGCTGGTGTTTGTCTTCCCCATTTACTGGTGGTCGGTCCCCGCGCTGTTGAAAGGCTGGTTCGATCGCGTTTTAACCCTGAACTGGGCGTATAAGGTGGCCGACGACGGCCGAATTGTGGGCAACTTACGGGACGTTCCCGTCCGCCTGATTGCCACCGGCGGCAGCGATCTCGCTGGATTCGACAAGCACGGCTATTCGACGGCAATTCAGACGCAGATAATCGAAGGGGTATTTGGCTTTTGCGGGTTAAAGAACGTTAAGCTCGATATTCTTTACCAGGCAGACACGGCTACGCCTGAGCAGGTTGAAGATTTCCTGCAAAGCCTCGGCAGCATTAAATAATCCCGGCTATCCAGTCAGCAAAGGCGCGCACGGCTGGAGAAAGATATCGCTGGTGGGGATAGAGCAGCGTGACCGGCACCGACGGCGGCTGCCAGTCCGCCAGCACCTCCACCAGCCTTCCCTCGCGCAGATGCTCTGCGACAATATTCTCGGCCACCTGCACCAGCCCAAAACCCTCCAGACACATTTGAATATAGAGCCCCGTTTCATTGACGGCGGCGGCACCGCTCACCGGAACAGACAGCATTTCAGCGCCCTGAGCGAAGCGCAATTCGTTCGCGCGTCGCGTCTGGCCGGAAAAATAGTGAACCGCCCGGTGCCCGCTAAGTGCATCCGGCGACGGCGGAATGCCGTATTCCCGGAGATAGCCCGGCGAGGCGCAGGTGACCCAGCGAAAGCGGCCCAGCGGACGGGCTACCAGCGTGGAGTTATTCAGTTCCCCCGTTCGAATGACACAGTCGACGCCCTCCTGCACCAGGTCAACCTGACGATCGCTGACGCCGATCATGAGGTAGATATCCGGATAAAGACGGTAAAAATCATTCAGCTGGGGCATCACGATGTGATGAGCAATCCCGGCTGGCATATCCACCCGCAGGCGACCCTGTGGTCTACTGCCGGAATCGCTCAGGCTGGACTCCGCCTGGTCGATTAATGCAAGAATTTCACGACACTGCGTCAGGTACTGCAAGCCTTCGGGCGTCAGGCTTACCCGCCGTGTCGTCCTGTTCAGCAGGCGCACCTGCAGGTATTTCTCCAGATTTTTAATGGTGCTGGTGACCGTTGAGGCAGGCAGGGAGAGGGTTTCAGCCGCACGCACGAAGCTGCCGGACTCCGCCACCCTTATAAAGATCTGCATAGCCTGGATACGATCCATTCGTTCTTCCACCTGTAGAATTCAATTATTCGCTGATTATGAATAAAGAAAACATATTACGCGCCTTTTTCACGCTAATCGAGTGACGTAGCTTGTGGACAGTAGTTAACAAGAGAGACGAAAAAATGACCGATTACGTAAGAAATATTGTGAATAATCAGAACACCCCTTCCCCGGCGACGCTGATTCGCGGCGCGACGATCCTCAGCATGGATGAGACCATGGGCAATATTGAACGCGGCGACATCCTCATCAAAGGGACCACGATTGCGGCCGTCGGCGAAAAACTGGAGGCACAGGGAGCCACGGTTATTGATGCCACAAACATGATTGCCATGCCGGGGAAGGTGGATACCCATCGCCACGCCTGGGAGGGGCAATTGCGTCGCATCAACCCTAATGCGGAATCGATGGAGGACTACTGCAACGCCACGCATTTCTCTTTTGCGAAATACTACCGCCCTGCCGATATGTACGTTGGCAACCTGCTCTCCGCGCTGGGCTGTATTGACGCCGGGATCACCACCGTCATTGATAACTCCCATAACAGCCGCAGCGCCGCCCATTCAGACGCCGCCGTCGAGGCGCTTCAGGATGCCGGGATCCGCGCTATTCACGCCTCTGGCTCGCCGGTATCCGGGGAATGGGACACTGCGAACTGGCCGGGAAACTGGCAGCGCCTGCAGGAAAAGTATTTTCGGAACAACCCGGAAAGCCTTGTTTCACTGGCGGCGATGGCCCAGTTGGAACCTGAGATGTGGACCGAGGCGCGCAGGCTCGGGCTACCGATCGTCACTGAATTTTTCGGCGGTGAAATGGCCTCACAGCTTGCGGAGCTGCATCAGCGGGGGATGCTGGGCACGGACAATATCTTCAATCACTGCACGGCCCTGCCTGACGAAGGCTGGGCGATCCTGCGGGATGCGGGCGTGCGGGTGAACGTCTGCCCTCGTTCCGACGCGCACTACGGCATTGAGGACGGGATGTTTGCCATTCAGTCTGCCCTGCGTCACGGCATTCGCCCTGGTCTGAGCGTTGATAATGAAACCTCATATAGCGGCGACATGTTTATGGAGATGCGCGTGGCGTTTTACCTGCAGCGCGTCATGGGCATGCATCAACAATCCTGTTGCGGTAGCGCGCACTCCCTGAAAACGCTTCAGGCCGCCCAGCTTCTGAAGGCCGCCACCATCGATGGCGCGGCGTGCGCCGGGCTGCAGGAGAAAGTAGGAAGCCTGACGCCGGGCAAACAGGCCGACCTGATCCTGATTAACGTGGGCGATCTCAACCTCTACCCCTCCGGGAATGCTTTTGGCACGGTTGTGCATGCCGCTGAGCGCAGCAATATTGATACCGTGATGATTGGAGGACGCATCGTTAAGCAAGGCGGCAACGTGCTGGGCGTGGACAGCGCACGCCTTCGTGCAGCGATTGATGAATCACGCCAGCATCTTTTTACCGCCACTGGCTATGAGCCTGACATATTTGCGGACAGCTTCCTGCCGCTGCATCAGGCGCACTGAAGGTAATGAAACGGATGAGCATGGTTTATTACGTCATCGCCTTTGCCGCAGGCCTGGGTATTACGCTGCAAACAACCCTCAACAGCCAGCTGGCAAAGGGTCTGGCCGGTGATGCGGTAACGGCGGCCCTGTTTTCTTTTACCGCCGGGGCGGTGAGTCTTGGGATTTACGCATTGCTAAGGGGTGGATTAGCCACCTCGCTTTCGGCAATTCCGTCGCAACCGCTGTGGAGCCTGACGGGAGGATTCATCGGTGCCTGCGCGCTGTTCAGCTATGTCGTGCTGGCACCGAAAATTGGTTTTTCCGCCCTGCTCGGGCTGGCGATTGTCGGGCAGTTGCTCTCGTCGCAGGTGATTGACCACTTTGGTCTGCTGGGTACCCTGCGTCGTCCGGTTTCAGCGATGCGGTTGGGCGGAATGGTCATCATGCTCGTTGGGCTCGCCATCATGCTGTTTGGCGACCGCTTCACCGAACGTTTGTTGCAGTGAACGCTAACAGCACACCTGTGTAGCCTGAAGAAGCGGGTCATCGCCCGGCACTTAAGCGCGCAATTACAGGGTAAAACCACCGTCACCCACCTGCGCCTGGGCGTACCACGCCATCAACTCCTTTGTGCCGGGTTCGTTTTCAGCAGGCGACCACGGGGTGGTATCGTGCTCGGGAACAGGCTGATACCCTCCGTGTTTTACCTCAAAAATGACGCCGCCTTTATCCAGAGACAGCACGGCATGCCAGGTGCCGGCATCCATCTCCAGCACCTTGCACTCTTCGCCTAACACTACGCGCCGGGTCACGTTGCCGCTGTCGTCGAAGTTCAACACCAGAAAGCGACCGCTAAGGGCCGTCAGCAGTTCAAACGTGTGCGGGTGGCGATGAGGGCGAACATAGGTGCCGGGCTCCATGGCGATAGCCAGGCGCTGCACCGGGTCGCTCAGCTCAGGATGTAAATTACGATGCGCCCGTAAGCGAGGAGAATTTGCGGCCTGCTCGCTTTGCTGCTGCAGGTCACTGAAGGTAATTTGTTTCATATAAGCCTTTGCGAATGTGGCGATTAACGGCAAGCCGATTGCTGCACGACGTTATACCATTCTGAAAAGCCGATGAGCTATGGCGTTTGTGAAACAAAACGCTGCAGTGAGAGGATCTGCAATGTTGGGGCCCAGAGCGTCACGTTGAGTAAAACTCACATTGACTGCCACTATTTATCGTTTTTCAAACATAACCGCATTGAAATACCATCCGTTCATCACTGGTATATTGCTGGCAAGAAATTGATAGCAAAATTCAAATAATAATATATGTGTATGGAGTACCTATGACACTCGATGTTTTGTTTCATCTAATGAAAATGACCTCACCTGAAAAAAACACCGCCGGTGAAAATATACATGCGCTCATCACGTTACTTTCATCAGATAGCGATCGCGCTGAGGCGCTTTCGCCATTCATCCATCGACTGCATCTCCTGTCTTTCGCTCAACGCAATCCGGGTAACGCCGAAGCGTTGCTCTCGGCACACATTCCAAAAGACGATGCAACCCTAATCCTGCCTGACTTCGCGGACTGGCCCCGGATGCGTTACACAGGGTCCGGGGAGGTCCAGACGCCGGAATCAGAAGAGTATTTCAGCAAAATGACTTCGGCTACCAATGTGATACGCGCGGCGCTGATCGACGCCGAGCGAGCAAAAGGAACGCCTGCGCTTTATATTCTGGATAAGTTACTCAACCTGAACAGTGCCCTGCCGGAAAGATATAAGAAAATGGCAAATATTCCCTACGCCTGAATGCATTCAACAGGCAGGATATTCCGCGAGAAATATCCTGCTTTTTATTTCATTTTGTAATCAAGACAGACGATATCCAGAGAAGGAATAACCGGCGCGTTAAGGCTAAGCCACGCCAGCAGACGTTCAATACTCTGTCTTCTGAGCGAATTTTTCGGCCACACAAGATAGTAGCCGTCCCCCGTTGCTATCGCCTCCCTGAAGGGCAGCGCGAGCAGGCCGCTTTTTAGTGCTTCCAGCGTGAGCCGGAGATCGGCCATCGCCACGCCGTGACCGTGCATGGCGGCGAGGCTCCCCTGTTCGAGGGTATCGAACACAATTCCGCCGCTCATGTCGAGCCCGGGGAAAAGCCCTGTTCTTTTCAGCCAGCGCTTCCAGTCCCGCCTGTCCGGAGAGGGATGGATAAGATCGCACTCAGGAAGCTGGTGCCGGGCAGACTCAAGCAGTGACGGCGGACAAACAGGAATAAGCCATTCGCTGAAAAGCAGGCTGCTCTCCGTTGACTCGCCGAAATAGCCATTACCGAGGAGGATCGCGCAATCGTATGGCTCCCGGCTGAAGTCAACGGTGTCGAAGTCCATCCAGACGCTGGCGATTTCGATTTTCGGTTTCGCATGGTTCTCGCGAAAGGTTTTGAGAACGTTCAGGAGCCATCGCATCGTCAGGGTGCTGGGCGCTTTGAGGCGCAGAAGGTGATTTTCACTGCGGAATGCGCGACAGGCCCACTCAATATTCGAGAAGCTTTCGCTAAGCTGACCGGCCAGAATACGCCCGGCTTCGCTGACCTCCACTCTCGGCCCCTGCCGCTTAAACAGCTCGCAGTCGAACCACATTTCAAGCGTCCGGACATGCCTGCTAACCGCTCCCGGAGTGATATTCAGTGCTTCAGCGGCTTTGCTGAAGGAGTTCAGCCGCGCGGCAACTTCAAACGCGCGCAGCGCGTACAGTGGCGGTAAAGACATACTTTTCCTTTCAGTGAGGTGAGATCAGGGTGTTATTTTTATTATCGGCACTCAGCTACTTGTCACTCAGTTCTTCAGGCGGAAACGTCAACAGTGACTCCCTGAGAATGGATCCAAGCTGTGCACGTTTAACATCCGGTACGTTTTTAAGCAGTGCACCCCTGCTTTTACTGATTGTTGAACCGGTCGTCATCGCCCCCGAGATCAGCAACAACGATTTATACAGCTCCGTGGGCGAAAGGCAATGCGGATCCCCGTCGTGAGCGAGCAGGCGCGGTGAATGCGACACCAGAATTGAGAGTCGTATTTCAGCCAGCCCTAAGGTAAATTCAGAATGTTTTTTGGTCATTACGGAGTGGATATGTCGCAGACGTTACCGGGAGTAGATGTTTTGTTTATCGCCGGGTTCGGGCCTATTTCGCGCGATACAGAAACCAGCATCTCCTTTTATATCCAGACACTCGGTCTGCCGCTGAAGCCGATGGAGGGGAATAGTGATTATCTGCTCACTGAAGAGGGCCAATTAGAAGGCGTGAAGCATTTTGCCGTCTGGCCGCTCGCGCAGGCGGCAACCTCCTGTTTTGGAGAAGAACAGTGGCCAGAAGAGCACCCGATACCGCAGGGTTGGATTGAGTACGAGGTGCAGGATCTGGAATCGGCTACCCGAGTTCTGAGTGAAAAAGGCTATCGGTTGCTGGTGGCTAACCGTATGGAACCGTGGGGGCAAACCGTCACTCGCCTGCTCAGCCCGGAAGGCTTGCTTACGGGTTTGTCGATTACGCCATGGTTGCGGGGGTAATGTTTTTTGCAGAACTTGGATTTGTATGTGGGGATGTCCGCTTTGAGCCAGAAGTGGAAGTTCGCCGTTGTTCTCGCAGCCAAATAGTCGCATTACTAACATTGAGATGTGTTAATCAACGGGGAGCATGTCACTCCCTTTTTTGGTTATTGATTGGTTATCAAAATTTTATCAAAATAGCTACTCAAAACTGAATGCATCACATCAGCAGGATAGCTTAAAGTGAAACTGACCATTACTCTTTTATTTATATTAACAACGGTTGTTTCTTATCTATGGATATACCAAGGGTTTGAGAGTCCTTGGTATTTACTTAGTGAAGAACAACATCTATATATATATTCCACGCAAGCACAAGTGATTGCTGCCATTTATGGTCTAACAGTTACGGGTTATATATTCCTTAGAAACAATCAAGACAAACAGAAAGAAAATGACTCAACTAAAATAGATGCAATAAATTTAACTCAAAACAATGAAAGAGTTTTATTATTTGCGTTAACTTTTTTTTCATTATCAACAATTCTACTGGCTGTTTTTACTTTGGTATCATTTGATGATAAAGTAAATATGGTTAGAGTTGTGTCTAAAAATTTATGTGCGGCATTTTTCATAATAACTATTTTTCTTTTTTGTTATTTCATTCTGTACGTCCTGCGGTTAGATAAAATTGAAAAAGCAAGTGAGGAAATAAAAAAATCCATAGACGAGCATGAAGAAAATAAAAATTATGCTAGTCAGTCTTCGTCAGATATGAATGGGAATAATAGCAAGCTCAATGATAGTAATACGATTGAAGAAAAAAATGAAAATAAAAATCATGATGATACTACAGATTCTCTCGCTTTATTTTTATATAGATTCAATGAGTTGGAATCATTTCTCAATAGGCTGCTTAATAAGTTATATTCTAATCAAGCCCAATCCATTGGCATTGATTCAGTTCCAGCACAATATTATAGCTCTTCTAGAAAAGGTAAAAGGTATCGCTCTATTTCAATTGCGCTAAATGAGTTGGTTAAATTTGGTCGTATTGAAAGCCGGTTGAATAATGATTTAAGGGAAATAATTAAATATCGCAATGCTTTGGTCCACGGCCAAGATTTAATCCCATCAAAAATCATGATTCAAAAAATTGATAGAATTGCAAAGGAAGTTGAAAGTTTATTAATAAATTAAGATTAAAATAAGGCCCAAAATTGGGCCTTAACCAGATAACCAGCAACGTCAGCCTTTGGCACAAAGCGGACATCATGAATTCCTCAAGTACCAGAATAATGACTGATTCCAATACCAGACCCCTACCCCCCTAAAGCCTCCACAATCGCCCCCTCCATTTTCTCTGGCGAGGTCATCGGTGCAAAACGCTTGAGGGGTTTACCGTCGCGTCCGATCAGAAACTTAGTAAAGTTCCACTTAATCCGCCCCCCCAGCACACCGGGCAATTCTTTTTTCAGATAACGAAACAGCGGGTGCGCTGTGCTGCCGTTAACCTCGACCTTCTCGAACATCGGGAAGCTCACGCCGTAGTTAACGTGGCAGGTCTTTGAGATTTCATCGGCGTCGCCGGGTTCCTGTTTACCGAACTGGTTGCAGGGGAAACCCAGCACCACTAACCCTTGTTCGGCGTATTTCTTGTATAGCGCTTCGAGACCCGCATACTGGGGCGTAAAGCCGCACTGGCTGGCGGTATTGACGACCAGAACCACCTTCCCAGCATAGTCGTCCATTGAGATAAGACGTCCATCCAGGCTGGTGGCGGTAAGTTGATGAAAGCGTGTCATGCTGAAATCCTCAAAGCAGGCAGAATAGTCACCGAGACCACCCACGCGGCGGCCTCCGTACAGAAAGTTTACATTCACACAGGCTAAGTGTGATACATTCCCGCCGCGCCAATGACCATCACACTCGCTATCAGGTATGCAGAACATCACTAAAAAAATTTGCTGGCTTCTGCTTACCATCCCACTCCTCAGCGGTTGTGGCACGCTCTCGCAAATGTCCTCCCCGGAAGGTACCCAGGAACTCCTCACCCATGAATCGCTGGATGGCGACGTTGACAGCGTGGTGCGTCACTACATGGTGCAAAAATCCGTTCCAGGAATGACGGTCGCGGTAATTCACAATCACGGCTCACCGCAGTTTTATACCTGGGGCGTTACCGATGCGGTCAATCGTTACCCGGTCAGGCCAGATACCCTGTTCGCGCTCGGCTCGCTCAGCAAAGGGATCACGGCGGAAGTGGTGGCCTGTCTGGTCAGTGAGGGGCAACTGAACTGGAAAGACAGCCTGGCAACATTGCTACCGGCTGGTACGCCGCTGAGCAAAGATGCACAAAAAATCACCCTGCTGGAGCTGGTAACCCACACCTCCGGCCTTCCGCGCCAGAATATGGATGTTCCGATGCTCGGAAAATTCATCCGCTACTTAAGCACGGGTGATAACTTCTACGGTGATCTGGACAGCGATAACGTGCTGAACTATCTCGCCAGCTGGCGCGCGCCGAAGGATAAAACGCCGCAATACTCCAATACCGGCTACGCCCTGATTGGCTATATCCTGAAGCACAAAACCGGGGAAGATATTCAGAGTTTAGCCTCGCGCTATATTTTCCGTCCGCTGCACATGGCTAACAGCAGCTTTACGCCACAGAAGCTTAAAGGATACCCGCAGCGGGCGCTCGGCCACGCGGGCGATCAGCCAAAATTTATCCCGCGCGGGCAGCTGACGCCGGACTGGCATTTCTCCAACAACATGGTGGCAGCGGCGAGCTTGTACAGCAACGCCGAAGATCTGGCGGCCTATGCCCGCTATCACGTCTCTGTGACCCACAATCCCTTGCTGGACAGCGTCTTTGACGAAGTCAGAAATACCGATATTCAACGCCCCGACGGGGTGCAGGGCATTGCCTGGACCACCGACTTTATCGGTCTCGAAAAAATCACCTATCAGGTCGGCTATATCGGCGGCTACTCCAGCTTTATCGGCTATGACAAAGAAAAAGGTAATGCGGTGGTGGTGCTGCAAAATACCTTTAACTGGAGCAACTATATTGGCATCGCGCTATTGATGGATATGGCGAAAAAAGACGGTCTTACCCCTACACCGCCGACTTCGGCCTTAAATTCTCGTCAAACGTCAGCCGTTTCCGGTCAGGCTCAGCCTCGCGCAGCGGCTCAACCTGGTGCATAGTTAGCTTGCAGCGCTCCACCAGCACCTGATACTCCCGCGTGCCCTGCCGCTTCCACGCCAGCTCCTGCTCGCTCAGCTCGCGAATCGCTTTGGCCGGGCTGCCGATAATCAAGTAGTTGGCAGGCATCTCCGCTTTCGCCTTCACGAACGCCGCCGCGCCGACTATGCTGTTTTCACCGATGACCGCCCCGTCCATCACCACCGCGTTCATACCCACCAGCGCGTTACGGCGGATGATGCAGCCGTGCAGGATGGCGCTATGGCCGATATGCCCGTCTTCCTCCACCACCGTGTCCTGCTCCGGAAAACCGTGCATGACGCAGTTATCCTGAATGTTGGCGCCGTCTTTCACGACGATACGGCCAAAATCGCCGCGCAGGCTGGCGTTCGGTCCAACATACACGCCCTTGCCCAGAATCACGTCGCCAATCAGCACCGCCGTTGGGTGAACATAGCTCTCGTCCGGCACCACCGGCGTCAGACCGTCAATTTGATAAACTGGCATCTTCACTCCTTATGCGCTTGTAAGGCCACCAAAGCGTTGATAGTAGAGCGTGCCGGGCACGGGCAGCTCGCCCACGGAGGTTTCCCCCTTCTCGCTGACAAACGCCAGCGCCCCCGGCGCGACACGCTGATAGATATTAATGCAGAGCTGACGGGCGCTTTGTCCCGCCCAGTGCGCGGGCAGTAACTCCTCCGGCAGCAGCGGATCTTTCAGCACCACGCGACGATAAAAATGAATCAGCAGCAGCTGGATCTGGAAGCAGCGCTCCGGCGTCAGCTCCTCCGGCGCGGCCTCCTTCAGCAGCGGCAGCAGCGGGCGGAACGAGTTGATAAACGACTCGTACATCGCGTTTTGCTCGGTTAGCTGCCAGCACTCTTCCACCCGCGAACGCAGCGCCGCGCGGGAGAGCGCCAGCGGCGAGTGGGCTTCAAAGAAAATCACGTTTTCCGCCACGCCGGCATCGTGAAGCAGGGACTGCACGTCCGCCAGATGCTGCGACGGCGAGGCCATCAGGCTCGGCGCCAGCGTGCCAAACCCCTGCCAGATCAGCTGTTTTTTGACGTCGGCGAGGGTGGTTTTATCCAGCCCTTCGGAGAGCAGCAACAGCCATTTGCCGTCCCAGGCGGGCAGCTCTGCGCGATAGATCTTATTCTCCGCGCGACGCGTCAGGCGCAGCCCCTTATCGCTCAGGCGGTAAAAGCTGCGTCGCCCGATGCGGGAAACATCCAGCCAGCCCTCTTTGTTGAGGCGAAACAGCGCGGTGCGCACGAAGCGCTCGCCAAATCCCATGCCTTCCAGTAAGGCGGCAAGGCTGCCGAGCCAAATCTCGCCGCCGCGGTGGGAAAGCGCGTCACCGTATAGCGAGGAGATAAGCGACGTTCCGCTGACGGGAACCGAGCTGACCGCGTGCTGGATAAAGGCGTCGAGTTTATTCATGTGATTCATTCTGTTGTTATTTTTGTCCTGGATGAATCATAGCATAGGATTCTGGGATAGCCCCTCACCCTAACCCTCAGCCCAAAGGGAGAGGGAACTTTTACACCCTCTCCCTTTGGGAGAGGGCTGGGGTGAGGGAAACTCAACCGTTGGCCGCAATTTTACGCAAATCAAACACCCGGCAGGCTTTCCCCTCCGAGCGCGGAATGCTGCCGCAGTTCACAATCATCACGTCGGTGGAAATCCCCACCATCGACTTAATGCGGTGGCGCAGCTGGTGGCACACCTGGCAGCGCTGCTCGTGCGTCAGCGTTAAGCTGCTCTCTTTCAGCTCCACCTTCACGGAAAGCGAATCAAGATGCCCGCGACGGTTCACCTCCAGCTGGTAGTGCGGAGAAAGGTGTTCGAACTTCACAATCTCCTCTTCCAGCTGCGACGGGAAGACGTTGACGCCGCGGATGATCAGCATATCGTCACTGCGGCCGCTGATCCGGTCCATGCGCCGCATGCTGCGCGCGGTGGCCGGGAGCAGGCGCGTCAGGTCGCGGGTGCGGTAGCGGATCACCGGCAGCGCCTCTTTGGTCAGCGTGGTGAACAGCAGTTCGCCCTGCTCGCCGTCGTCCAGCGGCGTGCCGTCGTTCGGGTTGACGATCTCCGGGTAGAAATGATCTTCCCAGATGGTCGGGCCGTCGGCGGTTTCGATACACTCCATCGCCACGCCCGGCCCCATCACCTCGGAGAGGCCATAAATATCCAGCGCCGTAATGCCTAAGCGTTTTTCAATTTCGCGACGCATAGCCTGCGTCCACGGCTCGGCGCCGAAAACGCCCACGCGCAGGGAGCAGGAGCTGGCGTCGCCGCCCATCTGGCGCTCCAGCTCCTCAATCAGGTTGAGGCAGTAGGATGGCGTCACCATGATCATGTCCGGCTGGAAATCACGGATCAGCTGCGCCTGTTTCTCCGTCTGGCCGCCGGACATCGGGATCACCGTCGCGCCTAAACGCTCGGCGCCGTAGTGCGCGCCAAGCCCACCGGTAAACAGGCCATAGCCATACGCCACGTGAATTTTGTCCTTCGCGCTGCCGCCCGCCGCGCGCAGGGAGCGGGCCACCAGATTGGCCCAGTTGTCGATGTCGCCTTGGGTATAGCCAACAACGGTCGGTTTGCCGGTGGTGCCGGATGACGCGTGAATACGCACCACCTGCTCCATCGGCACGGCAAAGGTATCAAACGGGTAGTTATCCCGCAGGTCCTGCTTGGTGGTGCACGGGAATTTGCGGATATCCGCCAGCTCTTTGAAATCGTCAGGGTGAACGCCCGCGGCGTCAAACTTGCGTTTGTACATCGGCACGTTGTTATAGGCGTGGTGCAGCGTCCATTTCAGACGCGCGGTCTGCAGCGCCTGCAGTTCATCAAGGGAGGCCGTTTCAATCGGATCAAGCTTTGTTGTATTTGTCATTGTAGGGTACTCACATTGTTTTTATGCTCAAACACGCTCAAGGATCATGGCAATGCCCTGACCCACACCGATGCACATCGTACACAGCGCGTAGCGCCCGCCGCGTCGGTGCAGTTCATTACTCGCGGCCAGCGCCAGCCTGGCGCCGCTCATCCCCAGCGGGTGGCCCAGCGCAATCGCGCCACCGTTCGGGTTGACGTGCGCGGCATCATCCGGCAGGCCCAGCTGACGCAGCACGCCCAGCGCCTGCGCGGCGAACGCTTCGTTAAGCTCGATCACGTCCATCTCGTTAATGCTGAGTCCGGCGCGTTCCAGCACCTTGCGGGTGGCGGGTACCGGGCCGAGTCCCATCAGACGTGGCTCCACCCCTGCCGTCGCCATCGCCACGATCCGCGCGCGCGGAACGAGACCCTGCGCCAGCGCCATCTGCTCGCTGGCGACGATCAGCGCCGCCGCGCCGTCGTTGACGCCGGAGGCATTTCCCGCCGTGACCACCCCGTTCTTACGAAACGGCGTTTTTAGCCCGGCAAGCTGCTCAAGCGTGGTGTCCGCGCGGGGATGTTCATCTTCGCTGAACTCGGTGACCGCCCCTTTTTTGCCCGGCACCCGCACCGGCACAATCTCCTGCGCCAGAATGCCGTTCTGCTGCGCCTGCGCGGTACGCTGCTGGCTGCGCAGCGCGAACGCGTCCTGATCGGCACGGCTGATATTTAACAATTCAGCTACATTCTCTGCCGTTTCCGGCATACTGTCAGTTCCGAATTGCTGATGCATGAGCGGATTCACAAATCGCCAGCCGATGGTGGTATCAAAGATCTCCGCCTGACGCTGAAACGCGGCGGTGGCTTTGCCCATCACAAACGGCGCGCGGGACATCGACTCCACGCCGCCCGCGATCAGCAGGTCGCCGTCGCCCGCCTTAATGGCGCGTGCGGCAAAACCAATCGCGTCCAGCCCCGAGCCACACAGGCGGTTAATGGTGGTTCCGGACACCGTCTGCGGCAGCCCGGCGAGCAGCGACGACATGCGCGCTACGTTGCGGTTATCTTCCCCCGCCTGGTTGGCGCAGCCGAAGATCACGTCGTCAATCCGCTCCAGATCGAGCTGCGGATAGCGGGCCAGCAGCGCGCGCAGCGGCACGGCGCCGAGATCGTCGGTTCGAACGGCGGAAAGTGCCCCGCCGTAGCGCCCCACCGGGGTTCGAACGCCATCACAAATAAATGCGTCACGCATCAGGCCTCTCCTGTCACATTGCCGCCGATGCGGTGAGATTTTCCGCGAAAAAGGGCGACGGTTTTCTGTTGCTGGTTCTGAATTTCAATGTCGTACACGCCGGTCAGCTTGCCCTGATGCTTCACCCGCGCGGTGGCGGTAAGCGTGTCCCCGGCAAAGCCCGGACGCAGAAAATCAATCGAGCAGCCGGAGGCCACCGCCGCCAGCCCCTGGCTGTTGCAGGCGTAGGCAAAGGCGGTGTCTGCCAGCGAAAACAGCTGTCCGCCGTGGCAGGTTTTATGGCCGTTGAGCATCTGCGGGGTGATGGTCATGGACACCACCGCGTAGCCGTCGTCCATGTCGACAATGTCCATCCCCATCGCCTGCGCGCAGGCGTCCCGTTCATACATGGCGCGGGCGTTATGCCAGGCGTTATGACTCATAGCTACTCTCCAGAAGCGCGCGCTGGCGCAGCAGGGAACAGGGGCGATAGCGCTCTTCGCCGTAATGACGCTGCAGGTTCTCCAGCAGCGTCAGCAGGCGCTGCCAGCCCAGACGCTCGCCCCAGGCGATTGGTCCGCTCGGGTAGTTGACGCCGAGGCGCATGGCGGTATCGATGTCCTTCTCGCTGGCGACCCCTTTTTGCAGGGCATCCAGCGCTTCGTTGGCAATCATCGCCACCGTGCGCCAGACCAGCAGGCCGGGATAATCGGCAATCTGCACCACCCGGTGCCCCTGCTGCTGCAGGTAGCGAATGGCCTTTTGCGTCGCGGTATGCGGGTTGCTGGCGGCTGCGGCAATCACCGCCACGTCGCGCTCGATGCGGTCCACCACCACCACCGGGCCGTTAAGCCGCAGCGCCAGCGCCTGCGCGGTTTCACCCTGCGTTTCGATCAGGTACACATCATCAATTTCGGTGACACCGTCACGTCTTTTTTCCACGCGCATCGGGCTGTAGCTGTCGTTCACAGCCTGCACCCACTGCACGGCGGGTTTGTCGCCCTGCCAGTCGTAAACGCCCTTCCCGCTCTTTTTGCCCAGCCTTCCCGCCAGCACCAGCTCCTGCTGCACCAGCGAGGGCAGAAAACGACGCTCCTGCCAGAAGGCGTTAAATACCGAGCAGGTCACCGCAAAGTTGACGTCCTGACCGATCATGTCGGTCAGCTCCAGCGGCCCCATCGGGAAACCGCCGCCTTCACGCAGGGCGGCGTCAATCACCTCCGGCGGCGCGACCTGCTCTTCCAGCGCGCGCCAGGCCTCGGAATAGAACGGACGCGCGACGCGGTTGACGATGAACCCCGGCGTTGACTGGCAGCGTACGGGCTGTTTGCCCCAGTTCAGCGCCAGCTCGCACAGCGCGTCGGCCACTTCCGGAGAGGTCGCCAGCCCGCTGACCACCTCCACCAGCTTCATCACCGGCGCCGGGTTAAAGAAGTGCAGCCCGGCGACGCGCTCCGGATGGTGGACATCCGCGGCAATCGCCGTGACGGAGATGGAAGAGGTATTGCTGGTCAGCACCGTCTGCGGCGGGCAGATTTCAGCCAGATGCGCAAACAGCGCCTTTTTCACCTCCAGCCGCTCGGAGGCCGCTTCAATCACCAGTTCGGCGGCGGAGAGCGCGGTGATATCCGTAACCGGAAGCAGCCGGGCGAGGATCTGGCTCCCGGCATCGGCGGAAAGTTTTCCGCGCGTCACCCGGGAGGCCAGACGCTGGCGGATCCCGTCGATGGCGCGGGATATCGCATCGCTTGAGATGTCGTAGAGCAGCACCTGATGCCCGTGGCTGGCCGCCACTTCGGCAATCCCGGCGCCCATCGTGCCGCTGCCAATCACGGCGACAGTCCGTATGTTCAGCATCTTATTTCCTCGTAAAGTTCGGCGCGCGCTTCGCGAGGAAGGCGCTGACGCCCTCGCGGTAGTCGTCGCTGCGCCCGGCCAGGCGCTGATAGTCGCGCTCCAGGTCAAGCTGCGCGTCCAGGGTGTTGGTTTCCGCGGCGTTGATCGCCTGCTTGATCAGCCCCAGGCCGAAGGTCGGTTGAGAGGCAAAATGCAGCGCCATCTGCTGCGCGGTGGCGGAGAGCTGGTCGTCGTCCACCACCTGCCAGATCATCCCCCACGCCTGCGCCTGTTCGGCGCTGAGCTTGTCGCCGAGCAGCGCCAGCCCCATGGCGCGGGCGCGTCCGGCCACGCGCGGCAGCAGCCAGGTGCCGCCGCAGTCCGGCACCAGGCCGAGCTTGCTGAAGGCCATCACGAAGTTGGCGGAACGGGCGGCAATCACCATGTCGCACCCGAGCGCCAGCGTGGCACCGGCACCCGCCGCCACGCCGTTGACCGCGCATATCACCGGCTTCGGCAGCTTTGCCAGGCGGCGCACCAGCGGGTTGTAGAAGGTTTCTACAGACATTCCCAGATCCGGCGCCGGGCCGTTGGGGTCGACGTTACGGTCGTTCAGATCCTGACCGGCGCAGAACCCGCGTCCCGCCCCGGTGATCAGCAGGCAGCGAACGGCATCATCGCGCTCGGCCTGCTTCAGGCACTCGGCAAGCTGCTGGTGCATAACGTCGTTAAAGCTGTTCAGACGCTCCGGACGGTTCAGCGTAATGGTCATTACGCCCTGTTCTACGTGACTGAGAATAAATTCCACAATTAGCGTCCTTTAAAGTCGGGGGTGCGTTTTTGTAAGAAGGCGTCGATCCCTTCCCGGCGGTCTTCGGTGGCGGAAAGCAGCGTAAACAGCTGGCGCTCCTGCGCGAGCCCGGCCTGGAGCGACACCTCCTGAGACTGGCGCAGCGCCTGCTTCGCCGCCTGCAGCGCCAGCGGCGAGTGGCGCGCCATCAGCGCCGCCTGCTTCAGGGCATACTCCAGCGTCAGCGCTGCGGGGAAAACGTCGCTTACCAGCCCGGCATTCAGCGCCTGCTGCGCGGAGAGGCTCTCGCCGGTCAGCACCATTTTGCTGGCAAGGGATTTACCCACGCTGCGGATAAGACGCTGGGTGCCGCCCGCGCCGGGCATAATGCCCAGCGTGATTTCCGGCAGGCCGAAACGGGCGTTGTCGCCGGCAATGACCACGTCGCACAGCAGCGTCAGCTCGCAGCCTGCGCCCAGCGCGAAGCCGTTCACGGCGGCAATCAGCGGTTTGTTAAACGCGTTAATGCGTGCCCACAGCTGCGGGCGGATATCGTTCAGGGTGGCGGGCAGGTCTTTCTCCGCCATTTCGTTGAGATCGGCCCCGGCGGCAAAGCAGCGCTCGCTGCCATAAATTACGCAGACGGAAATCTCGCGGTCAGAAGCCGCGGCCTCAAGCTGCTCGGCAAGCTGCGCCAGCAGCGCATTGTTGAGGGCGTTACGCGCCGCCGGACGGTTCAGCGTCAGCTGCAGCACGCGGTCATGTCGGGTAACAATCAGTTCGCTCATGCCATCCCCTTCGCGTCAAAGTCGACAATCACGTCGGCGGTCAACGGCAGCGACTGACAGCTCAGTACGTACCCGGCGGCCAGCTCGTCCGGCTCCAGGCTGTAGTTGGTTGCCATGTCCACCTTGCCTCGCAGCACTTTGCATTTGCAGGTGGCGCACACGCCGCCCTTGCAGGCGTAAGGGAGATCCGCCCCCTGGCGCAGGGCGGCATCAAGAATGCTTTCGTCGTCCGCCGTCAGGGTGATTTCACGGTCGCGCCCGTCCTGACGCACGGTCACTTTTTGACCTTCTGCCTGTACGTGCACCGCACGCTTCACGGTGATCCCTGAGGTGTTAAAGCGCTCAAGGTGAATGGATTTTTCCGGCATCCCCAGCGCCTTCAGCGTCGCTTCGGCGTCGTCCATCATCGCCGACGGGCCGCAGATAAACGCCTCGTCGTACTGGCGGAAGTTGATCAGGGTTTTCGCCAGCGCCTGCAGCTTTTCTGCGTCGATGCGGCCAAATAGCAAATCGCTGTCCAGCCGCTCCTGGCTGAAGATGGAGAGCAACTGTAAACGCTGCGGGTATTTGTCCTTCAGGTCCGCCAGCGCCTGGCGGAACATCATGCTCTGGCTGCTGCGGTTGCCGTAGATCAGGGTGAAATGGCTGTTGGGTTCGGTCGAAAGCGTGGCGGAGATAATCGCCAGCATCGGAGTGATCCCGGAGCCTGCCGCAATCGCCAGGTAGTGGCCTTCACGGTCAGCCTGCGGCTGGTAGCCAAACTGTCCCTGAGGAACCATCACCTCCAGCGCCATGCCCGCTTTGATCTCATCCCGGGCATAGCGGGAAAAGCGCCCGCCTTCGATGGCTTTAACCGCCACGCTGATCTCGCCCGGCGCGGTGCTGCGGCAGATGGAGTAGCAGCGGCGCAGTTCGTCCTTATCCAGCGTCGTTTTCAGGGTCAGGTGCTGGCCGGGGCGGAAGCGGTAGGCCTCCTGCAGCGCCTGCGGCACCGCGAAGGTGATGGTCACCGCGTCGCGGGTTTCAGGTTCCACTTTTGCCACTGTTAAAGAATGAAACGTTGTCATGGCAGCCTCAAATACATTTGAAATAGTCGAAGGGCTCGCGGCAGGTATTGCAGCGGTAGAGCGCTTTGCAGGCCGTCGAACCGAATTCACTGATAAGGGCGGTATCGGTGCTGGCGCAGCGCGGGCAGCTCACCTCTGCCGGGGCGTGCGCGTGGCAGCTATGGCCCACGGGTGGGCTGATGCCGTACGCGCGCAGGCGCTCGCGCGCGTCGGCGGTCATCCAGTCGGTGGTCCAGGCGGGTTCAAGCTGGAGCACAATGTGCACCGGGGTAAAGCCGCGCCTGGTCATCGCGTCGCGGATCGCCCGCAACAGGTGTTCCGTTGCCGGGCAGCCCGAGTAGGTTGGCGTGAAGCCAATCACCCAGCCTTCCCCCTGTGCCTTCACGCTGCGCACCATGCCTAAATCGGTGATGGTTAATACCGGCACTTCCGGATCGGGGATCTGGCTTAACAGCGACCAGATCTCAGGTATTTGCGCAGGCGCGATGTCGACGAGGCGTTGCATAGCGTTCTCCTTTACCACTGCTGACCGGGATACGCGCGCTGGAGATACTGCATTTCCGCCAGCATCGGGCCCAGATGTTCGGTATGAAGCCCCTTCTTGCCCCCGGTGCGGTACGCCACCTCTGCGGGAACCTGCAGGCAGGCTTCTTTGAGACCAGCAAACACCTCGCTTTCCCACGGCTGGCGCAGAGTTCGCGGGTCTACCGCCACACCGGTGTCAATAAGCTCAAGCTCGACGTCATCGGCGTCAAACAGCTCCGCCGTAAACCGCCACAGGCTGTCGATGGCCTGCTGCATTTTTTGCGCGGACGTGTCGGTCCCGTCGCCCAGCCGCACCAGCCAGCCGCGGCTGAAGCGCAAGTGGTAGCGCGCCTCTTTAATCGCTTTGGCGGCAATAGCGGCCAGCTGGCCGTCGCTGCTCTGAGTCAGACGTTCGTACAGCGCCACGTTCCAGGCGTCCATCAGGTACTGGCGGGCAATGGTGTCGGCGAAGCTGCCGTTCGGCTGCTCCACCAGCAGTACGTTGCGGAACTGGCGTTCGTCGCGGCCAAACGCCAGCGTGTCTTCATCGCCCTGACCTTCTGATTGCGCAGCATAGGTCAGGAAATTGCGCGCCTGCCCCAGCAGGTCGAGGCCGATATTGGCGAGCGCGAGGTCAATTTCCAGCTCCGGCGCGTGGCCGCACCAGGCGCCGAGACGCTGGGAGAGCACCAGACCGTTGTCGCCCAGACGCAGGGCATAGGCAGTCACTGAGTTCATTCTTTGCCTCACATATGCTCGATGCCGTCAGGGATGGTGTAGAACGTCGGATGGCGGTAAACCTTGCTTTCCGCCGGGTCGAAGAACTCGCCGCTCTCTTCCGGCTGGGAGGCAACAATCTCGCTCGCCTTCACCACCCAGATAGAACAGCCTTCGCTGCGGCGGGTGTAGGCATCGCGCGCATTTTCCAGCGCCATGCGATCGTCGGCGGCATGCAGGCTGCCCACGTGACGGTGCGATAACCCTTGTTTGCTGCGTACGAACACTTCGTACAGCGGCCAGTAGACATTGCTCATGGTTATTTCCTCTTATGCGGCCTGACGGGTACGTTGTTTTTCGGCGTGCGCCAGCGCGGCTTCCCTCACCCACGCTCCGTCGTCCCAGGCCTTGCGTTTCGCGGCCAGACGTTCGTGGTTGCAGATGCCGCGCCCGTTAATGACCTCGTCAAACTCCTGCCAGTCAATCTCGCCGAAGCGGTAGTGACCGCTCTCTTCATCAAAACGCAGGTCCGGATCCGGCACCGTCATGCCGAGCATCTCCACCTGCGGCACCGTGTTGTCGACAAAGCGCTGGCGCAGCTCGTCGTTACCGAAGCGTTTGATTTTCCAGGCCAGGCTGCGGGCGCTGTTCGGGGAGTTGTCGTCGTTCGGCCCGAACATCATCAGCGCCGGCCACCAGAAGCGGTTGATGGCGTCCTGCAGCATCTGGCGCTGGGCCTCGCTCCCCTGCGCCAGCGCCATACAGGCCTCAAAGCCCTGACGCTGGTGGAAGCTCTCTTCTTTGCAGATTTTTACCATCGCGCGGGCATACGGGCCGTAGGAGGTACGGCACAGCGCCACCTGGTTAACGATGGCGGCGCCGTCCACCAGCCAGCCAATCACGCCAATGTCGGCCCAGCTCAGGGTCGGGTAGTTAAAGATGGAGGAGTATTTCATCTTGCCGTCGAGCATCTTTTGGTAGATGTCTTCCCGCGCGCAGCCCAGCGTTTCCGCCGCGCTGTAGAGGTAGAGCCCGTGCCCGGCTTCGTCCTGCACTTTCGCCAGCAGAATGGCTTTACGGCGCAGCGTCGGCGCGCGGGCTATCCAGTTCCCTTCCGGCAGCATGCCGACAATTTCGGAGTGCGCGTGCTGACCAATCTGGCGGATCAGCGTTTTACGGTAGGCGTCCGGCATCCAGTCCTGAGGCTCAATCGCCGTCTCCTGCGCTATGCGCTGCTCAAACCGTTGTTCTTGCGTCACGTCATCACCTTTATGATTCGTTAGTTTGCAAATTAAAGCGAAATTTTGAATCACTTTGTTTTTTAAAAGTTACACAAAGGTTAAATATAACCCCAAGAATTGTTTCCCGGTTTTGTGATGCTGCTCGCAAGGCTTTTACTCCGAGCCTTATGAAAAGCGCCTTCACGCGAGGCGATTCGTCCAGCCAGATCACAATGTTAACAATTCATTAAAAACACAGCTTGATTTTTATGATTCACGATCAAACTATTAATGGTGAAATCACGAAACATTTGGAGATAAGCGATGCAGCAGTTAGCCAGCTTCTTGTCCGGTACCTGGCAGTCTGGCCGGGGCCGCGCACGCGCGATTCATCACGCCATCAGCGGCGAAGCACTCTGGGAAGTGACCAGCGAAGGGCTGGACATGGCGGCCGCCCGTCACTATGCCATTGAGCATGGGGGCGAGGCATTGCGCGCCATGACCTTTATCGAACGTGCCGCCATGCTGAAAGCGGTGGCGAAACACCTGCTCGGCGAAAAAGAGACGTTTTATGCCCTGTCCGCCCAGACGGGCGCGACGAAGGCGGACAGCTGGGTCGATATTGAGGGCGGCATCGGCACCCTCTTCACTTACGCCAGCCTGGGTAGCCGCGAGCTGCCGGACGACACGCTGTGGCCGGAAGATGAGCTTATTCCCCTCTCGAAAGAAGGCGGCTTTGCGGCGCGCCACGTCCTGACCTCGAAGTCCGGCGTAGCGGTGCATATCAACGCCTTTAACTTCCCCTGCTGGGGGATGCTGGAAAAACTCGCGCCGACCTGGCTTGCCGGGATGCCCGCCATCATCAAGCCCGCCACCGCTACCGCGCAGGTGACGCAGGCAATGGTCAAATCCATCGTGGACAGCGGACTGGTGCCGGACGGCGCCATTAGCCTGATTTGCGGCAGCGCGGGCGATCTGCTCGACCAGCTCGACGGTCAAGACGTGGTGACCTTTACCGGCTCCGCCAGCACCGGGCAAAGCCTGCGCGTGCACCCGAATATTGTGGCGAATTCGATACCGTTCACTATGGAAGCCGACTCCCTGAACTGCTGCGTGCTGGGTGAAGACGTCACGCCGGAGCAGCCTGAGTTTGCCCTGTTCATTCGGGAGGTGGTCCGCGAAATGACCGCCAAGGCCGGGCAGAAATGTACCGCCATTCGCCGGATTATCGTCCCGCAAAGCCAGGTTGATGCCGTCAGCCAGGCGCTGATTGCCCGTCTGGAAAAGGTCGTCGTTGGCGACCCAGCGCAGGAAGGGGTGAAGATGGGGGCGCTGGTCAACGCCGAGCAGCGCGCGGACGTGCAGGAGAAAGTGGACCGGCTGGTCGCCGCAGGCTGCCAGATCCGCCTGGGCGGCAAAGCGGATCTGCAGGCCGCGGGGGCGTTCTTCCCGCCAACCCTGCTGTTCTGCCCGCAGCCGGATGAAACCCCGGCGGTGCACGATACGGAAGCCTTCGGCCCGGTCGCCACGCTGATGCCGTATCGCAGCGCAGACCACGCCATGCAGCTTGCCCGCGCGGGCGGCGGCAGCCTGGCGGGGACGCTGGTCACCGCAGATTTGACCCTTGCCCGCCAGTTTATCGCCGGCGCGGCCCGCGCCCACGGGCGTATTCAAATCCTTAACGAAGAATCATCAAAAGAGTCTACCGGCCACGGCTCCCCGCTGCCTCAGCTGGTGCACGGCGGCCCTGGCCGCGCGGGCGGCGGCGAAGAGCTGGGCGGCCTGCGCGCTGTGAAGCACTACCTGCAGCGCACCGCGATTCAGGGTAGCCCGTCGATGCTGGCCGCCATCGGCAAACAGTGGGTGCGCGGCGCGGCGGTGCAGGAAGATCGCGTCCATCCGTTCCGCAAATACTTTGAGGAGCTGCAGCCGGGCGACAGCCTGCTGACGCCGCGCCGCACGCTGACGGAGGCGGACATCGTGAACTTTGCCTGCCTGAGCGGGGACCACTTCTATGCCCATATGGACAAGATCGGTGCGGCAGAGTCGATCTTTGGCGAGCGCGTGGTCCACGGCTACTTCCTGATCTCCGCCGCGGCGGGACTGTTCGTTGATGCAGGCGTCGGGCCGGTGATTGCCAACTACGGCATGGAAAACCTGCGCTTTATCGAGCCGGTCAAGCCGGGCGACACCATCCAGGTGCGTCTGACCTGCAAGCGCAAAACGCTGAAGAAACAGCGTACCGCCGAGGAAAAACCGACCGGCGTGGTGGAATGGGCGGTTGAGATCTTCAACCAGCACCAGCAGGCCGTGGCGCTCTACTCCATTCTGACGCTGGTGGCGCGCCAGCGGGGTGATTTCAGCTAACGTCACCCCTCACCCTGACCCTCTCCCCAACGGGGAGAGGGGATTGATCTGCACGAGCCTGTGATTCATCCCCGCTCTTTTTTTAACCTGGCAAGACCAACAAATAACCTGGCAGATGCAGGCAAACGCTTTTCACAGGCGCCTGTCAGGATAAGGCTGTCACAACACAATAAACACAACAAGATGAGGTCTACGATGGGAAGCAATTCTTCTTTTTCTGCCCGTAGAACGGCACTCGCCATGGCCGTTGCGCTGTGTTGCGCCTGGCAATCCCCTGTTTTCGCCCACGGCAGCGAGGCGCATATGGTCCCGATGGACAAAACGCTGCAGGACTTTGGAGCGGACGTGCAGTGGGATGATTACGCACAGATGTTCACCATTGCGAAGGACGGTGCCTTTGTGAAGGTCAAACCGGGCGCAAAGACGGCCATCGTCAACGGTCAAACCCTCAAGCTTGAGGTGCCGGTAGTGATGAAGGGCAAAAAAGCCTTTATCTCAGAGACCTTCATCAACGACGTTTTCCAGTCTGGTCTTGACCAGACCTTCCAGGTTGAAAAACGCCCTCACCCGCTAAACGCGCTGACGGCGGACGAAATTAAGCAGGCCGTCGAGATTGTGAAAGCCTCTGCGGATTTTAAACCCAATACCCGCTTTACCCAGATCGCCCTTGCGGAACCAGAGAAAGCCAAAGTGTGGGACTTTGTGCTCAACGGTACGGCAGTGGATGCCCCTCGTCAGGCGAAAATCGTCATGCTCGACGGCAAGCACGTCATCGAAAGCGTGGTGGATCTGAAGGATAAAAAAATCCTGCGCCGGGAAGCGGTAAAAGACGCGCACGGCATGGTGCTGCTGGATGATTTCACCGCGGTGCAGCAGATTATCAACGAGAGCACGGAGTTTGCCGAGGTGCTTAAAAAACGCGGCATCACCGACCCGAAAAAAGTGATTACCACGCCGCTGACCGTCGGCTACTTCGACGGTAAAGACGGTCTGAAGCAGGAAGACCGCCTGCTGAAGGTGGTGAGCTATCTGGACGTCGGCGACGGCAACTACTGGGCGCACCCGATCGAGAACCTCGTGGCCGTGGTCGATCTGGAGCAAAAGAAAATCCAGAAGATCGAGGAAGGCGCCGTTGTGCCGGTTCCCCTGACCCCGCGCCCCTATGACGGCCGCGATCGCATAGAGACGCCGAAAAAACCGCTCGACATCATTGAGCCGGAAGGCAAGAACTACACCATTACCGGCGACATGGTGCACTGGCAGAACTGGGATTTCCACCTGAGCCTGGACTCCCGCGTCGGCCCGATGATTTCAACCGTCACGTACAACGACAACGGCAAAAAGCGCCAGGTGATGTATCAGGGGTCGCTCGGCGGCATGATCGTCCCTTACGGCGATCCGGACGTGGGCTGGTACTTTAAAGCCTATCTCGACTCCGGCGACTACGGCATGGGCACCCTGACCTCGCCTTTGGTGCGCGGTAAGGACGTGCCGTCCAACGCCGTGATGCTCAACGAAACCATCCCGGATTACACCGGCACGCCGATGGAGATCCCGCGCGCGATAGCCATTTTCGAACGCTACGCGGGGCCGGAATATAAACATCAGGAGATGGGCAAGCCGAACGTCAGCGCCGAGCGTCGCGAACTGGTGGTGCGCTGGGTGAGTACCGTGGGCAACTACGATTACATCTTCGACTGGGTGTTCCATGAAAACGGCACCATCGGCATTGATGCCGGCGCGACGGGTATTGAAGCGGTGAAAGGCGTTCAGGCGAAAACCATGCATGACGCCACCGCCAAAGACGACACAAAGTACGGCACGCTGATCGACCATAACATCGTGGGCACCACCCATCAGCACATCTATAACTTCCGTCTTGATATGGACGTGGACGGCATCAACAACAAGCTGGTGGCGATGGATCCGGAGGTGAAGCCGAATACCGCAGGCGGCCCTCGCACCAGCACCATGCAGGTCAATCAGTACGATATTGATACCGAACAGCAGGCGGCGCAGAAGTTTGACCCGGGCACCATCCGCCTGATGAGCAACACCAGCAAAGAGAACCGCATGGGCAACCCGGTCTCGTACCAGATTATCCCTTACGCGGGCGGTACTCATCCGGTAGCGACCGGCGCGAAATTTGCCCCGGACGAGTGGATTTACCATCGCCTGAGCTTTATGGATAAACAGCTGTGGGTGACGCGTTACCACCCGGATGAGCTGTATCCGGAAGGGAAATTCCCGAACCGCTCCATCCACGACACGGGCCTCGGTCAGTACAGCAAGGATAACGAATCGCTGAACGACCAGGATGACGTGGTCTGGATGACCACCGGCACCACCCACGTGGCGCGCGCGGAAGAGTGGCCGATCATGCCGACGGAATGGGTGCACACCCTGCTTAAACCGTGGAACTTCTTCGACGAGACGCCAACGCTTGGGAAGAAAAAAGACGAAAAATAACCACCTGCCGGGCAATTGCCCGGTTTTTTTTACCCCAGCGTTTGAGGATCGTCCGGGCTTGCTTATAGTTACTGATATCTCACCTGAATGATTTATCCCCCGGACGGGAAAGGATTTTATGGAAAAAAGAAAAAAACCGACGCTGGAACGGGCAACCTGGCCTACGCGCCACGCCATGGTCATGCACGGGCTGGCGATGAACCTGCCCTGGCTGGCCTTCGTCAACATCAGCTTCGCCGTGATGATTCTGCTGCGACACGTCCTGCTTAACGCCAGCGATCCGCTTTATCCCCACTTGCCGCATATGATGAAAATGGTCGACGCCTCGATGCTCGGCATTATTATCCTCTCGGCTGCGCTGATCCTTATGGCCTGGCGGCGCATCGCCGGTATCAGCGTGGTGCTGTTTATCTGTAGCGCTATCTGGTCCATATCCTCCTTCTGGTTTATCACCAATTTACTGCTGCCTCACGTCTGGCCGCTGTGCGTCATTTTATTACTCGCAGGGTTAACCGCGCTCTACTTTTACCCTCAGGGGCTGCTCGCCTTCGTGCTCCCGCTCTGGATAACCCTGCCGATTGCCAGCTGGGTACTTAATGATGGCCTTAATCTTCACTTCGTTATCATCTGGAGCGTCTTTTCGCTGATCCTCATCTGCGGGCGTTTCATCCTGTTAAGCTGGTTTGACGAGGCCTGGCGGCGTAACCAGCAAAACCAGCTGCTGATCTCACGACTGGATGCGCTGGCGCATCAGGACCCGTTAACCACAACCGCCAACCGCCGGAAGATGGAAGTGGTGCTGGAGAACGCGGTTGAGCAGAAGAAACCGTTCTCGCTGATTATGCTGGATATCGACTATTTCAAACGCTACAACGACACCTACGGTCACCAGGCGGGTGACGACTGTCTGACGCGCGTGGCGCGGGTGCTGAAGCAGTCGGTGCGAACGCCCGACGACGTGGTGTCTCGCTACGGCGGCGAGGAGTTTGTGGTGATCCTGTTTAACTGCCCGGAAAATATCGCGGAAAAAGTTGCGGTACGCATTCAGGATGGCCTGCGCGCGGAGTCGATACCGCACAGCGCGTCAGACGTCAGCGATCGTGTCACCGTCAGCATGGGGATTGCGGGTATGGTGGAAGGCTTAGCCGGCACCGAGATCATCGCCCGCGCCGATGCGGCGCTGTATCGGGCGAAGGAGGCCGGGCGGGATCGGTGGTCGCTTTGAATAAAGCCGGGTGCGGCCTGATGCCCTCACCCTGACCCACTCCCACGGGAGAGGGAACAAACACTAAAAAGGCAACCTCCCGGTTGCCTTTTGCTTTTACTAGTAGCGCACGCAAACCGACTTGGTTTCGCACCAGCCGTCCAGCCAGTCCGGGCCAAAGTCGCGTCCTGTACCGGACTGCTTCATCCCGCCGAACGGCAGGTTGGCGTCAATCAGCGTATGGCTGTTCACCCAGACGGTGCCCGCCTGCAGCCTGTCGGTATACTCCAGCGCCTTACTGATGTTCTGCGTCCAGACGCTGGCCGTCAGGCCATATTCGGTGTCATTTGCCAGCTGGAGCGCCTCTTCTCCGTCGGATACCCGCACCAGGTTGACCACCGGACCAAACACCTCTTCACGGGTTAACCGCAGCGCGGCATCCGGGTTCACCACCAGCGTAGGCGACACGTAATAGCCTTTACCTTCCGGACCCCGGTTACCGACGATCAGCTCCGCGTTGCGCGACGTCGCCTCGTCGAGGAAGGTCTGCACCTTATCGCAGTGCGCGCGCGACACCAGCGGGTTGATAAACGCCTCAGGCGACATGCCCGGCCCGACGCTCAGAGATTTCACCGCCTGTTCGAACCCGCTGACCAGCGTGTCAAACAGCGGCGCTTCAATGTAGATGCGCGAGCTCGCCGCGCATACCTGCCCCTGGTTCAGGAAGCTGCCGGTCATTAATCCTTCTATCACCCACGCGGGGTCCGCATCCTTCAGCACGATGGCCGGGTTTTTCCCGCCCAGCTCCAGAGTCACCCCGGTTAGCGTGTCCGCCGCCGCGCGGGCAATTTGCTTACCCGTCGCCGTTGAGCCGGTAAAGCTCACCTTCGCGATATGCGGGTGCGAGGTTAGCGCTGCGCCACACACCGCGCCGCTCCCGGTCACCACGTTGAACACCCCGTCCGGAATGCCCGCTTCGCTGGCCAGCTCCGCCACGCGCAGCAGGGTCAGCGGCGTGGTTTCTGAAGGCTTGATGACAATTGAGCAGCCCGCGGCCAGCGCAGGCATCACTTTCCACATTCCGATCATCAGCGGGAAGTTCCACGGCACAATCCCGGCCACCACGCCGACCGGCTCCTTACGCGTCCACGCCTGATAGCGCGCGCCCTGCGGCAGCGGGATGGAGAGGTCGAGGGTTTTGCCCGCTATTTTGGTGGTCAGCCCGGCGGTATAGCGCATCCAGTTGAGGGTGCAGCCGACTTCAAAAGCCCGGGAAATGTTAATAGATTTGCCCTGCTCCAGCGTTTCAAGCTGGGCCAGCTCCTCGCCGTGCTGTTCGACCAGATCGGCGAAATGGAGCAGGATCCGCTCGCGCTCCGCAGGTAATTTTCCGGCCCAGCAGCGGGTAACAAAGGCGCGCCAGCCGGACATGATGGCCCGGTCAACGTCATCGACGCTGGCATCGGCTGTCGAAGCAATCACCTCGCCCGTGGCCGGGTTGTAGACGTTTAGCCGCTTTTCGCTGTCCGACGCGGCCTGACGCCCTTCAATCCACAGGCCATGGTGTCGGTCTAAAAACTGCTGCACGGCAGGCAGAATAGCCACCGATGATTCAGACATAGGATACTCCTTCGTTATTCTTCGCAGGGTGTTCATCCAGTCTAAGTGGGGTTTTGCATTCTCGCTTTTGTCTCTGTGACATTCGCTTTGCCACCTGTGACAGGTGCCGCAAATCGCGATAATCGCCGCTTATATCGCTGTTACCGGTGAGTGTTCTTTCCTATAGTCAGCCTCATAGCTCAGACAAAATGCAACACAAATGCAACAATGCGAAAACGTTGACGGTGCAGCGAGAGAAACGATGGCGTGTGCAAGCGAGCAGGAACAGTATCAGCAGTGGCTGGCGCAAATTAACCAGGTTTGCGGGCGTTTTAACGCCCAGCCCACCGAAGGCAAATTCTTCGGCGAACTGGAGACCAGCTACGCGCGCAGCCTGAAGCTCAGTACCGTCACCGCAGGCGGCGTTAACCTGTTCCGCTCCCGTCAGGAGATCGCACAGAGTAACGATGCGTGGTTCTATACCGTGTTCCAGCTTGAAGGCAGCGCGCAAGTTGAGCAGGATGCGCGGCGCGCGGTGCTCAGAACCGGGGATATCACGCTGATTGACGCCTCCCGTCCCTGCTCGATCAACTGGCAGGAAAAGTCCCGCCAGATTTCGCTGCTGGTTCCCCGTCAGATTATCGAGCAGCAGTGCCGCTTTCAGGAAATAAGCTGCGCGCTCGCCCTTTCCCGCGCGTTGCCCACGGTACAGCTGAGCCATCGCCTGCTGATGGAGAGTATGAACAACCCCGACCTGAGCGACCGGGAGAGTGAAGCGGCGCTTGAGGCGATGGTCTGCCTGCTGCGCCCCGCGTTCCAGCAGCGCGATGTGATCCAGCCGCGCAAGGAGCGTCAGTTTCAGCACGTGGTGGCGCTGATTGACAACCATATTCAGTCTGAATCGTTGCGCCCGGAATGGATTGCCGCCGAGAGCGGAATGTCCGTGCGCAGCCTCTACCGCATGTTTGCCGAAAAGGGGCTGGTGGTAGCGCAGTACATTAAAAACCGTCGTCTGGATCTCTGCGCGCAGGAATTGCAGTCAACCGGCGATGATGAAAAGCTGGCGGGCATTGGCTACAGCTGGGGATTCACCGACCATAGCCACTTTTCAACGGCCTTTAAGCAGCGTTTTGGCGTGTCGCCGGGGGAATACCGCAAGCGCTACCGCTAGCTACTTTTTCAGCCACTTACCGTTAATGCCCTTCACGTACTCGCCAGGCTGCGCGCGGGCTACCAGCTTTTGCCCCGCCATTTTCGCCACTTCATCAACCGGCAAATTATTGCTGTCTGCCAGCTTCTGGTAGCTCTCCGTGCGCGCCGCGTTAATGCGATTCACCAGCGACAGCGTTTCGGCATCCTGTTGGATCGGGGCCAGGTAACCGCTCAGGGTTTCCCCCACGCGCCCCTGCGCGCGGGCATCGTTTAAGGTCAGGGCAGCCGCCTGCGCGTTCATTCCCAGAGCCAGTAAAATCAAAGCTACTCGTTTCATGGCGTCCTCAGAACAGATCGCTGCGCGATTTCAGCAGGGCTTCAACGTCTTTATCGACCTTAATGTGGATCTCGTGTTCGATTTTGACATTCATGTTGATGGTAATCGGCTCCTTTGGCGCAGCGACTTCAATGCGCGGCGTACAGCCGGTCAGTAGCGCGGCAACGGCAACGGTGAGCGCACCAGCCATCTTTTTCATTGTTGTTCCTCACTTTCCTTGCCGGTCGAACTGCGGAGACCGGGAATCGCCGCGTGTTGCTCAAACCAGGTTTGCAGGTTGTCTCCAAAACGCAGGCTGCGCCAGAGGGTAAAGACATTCTCGTCATGGGTATAGTTCAGATTGACGGAGCTGCTTTTGCCGTCCACGCGGCTGGTCCCCTTGATGGTCGCCTGCATGGTTAATTCACCCAGGTTATCTAAATTGATTTTCGTCCACGACCGCGAGATTTCCATATAGCGGAGCCAGTTAATCGCCGCGCCCGCGACCATATTATCCTTCACGATGGCGTCTGCCGTATCTTTATCGATGCGCAGCGTCATTGGCCCCGGGTTGGTCAGCCAGCCATCTTTAATGATCCATTTTTCATTGTCCAGCCAGAACGGCAGCGCCCCGCTCACCGGGCCCGACAGGGTAAACTGCTTCGGATTGACGGCGCCGATCAGCTCGCTTGAGGAGATGTTGTCCACGCGCAGCAGAGCCGGATCGTGCTGCGGCATCCGCAGCTGCTGCATGGTGATCTTCCCGCCGAGCGTTTCCACTTTAACGTTGGTGAGCAGCAGCGGGTTATCCTCCGTCCAGGGGTAGTTTCCCTGCAAGTCCGCGGTAATGTTGCGCGCGGTCACCAGGTTTTCCACTTCGCCAATGCGCAACGTGACCGGGCCGCGCGTGCCCAGGGACCATGTCCCCTCGCTAAAGCGGAACGGCAGCACAAAATCGACGCCGTTGATCTGGTTATCCGGCATCCAGGCGCTGCCGGATTTCAGTACACCATGTCCGCCCGCCTCAAAGCCCTGATCGGGGGCCGCCGAGAAGGCAACCTGCGCATAGAGTTCCCCGTCACGCAGCGTCATTTTCCAGTCCGGCGGGACCAGCGGCTGGAAGACGGTGAGCGACTGTTTCGGCCACCAGGCCTGTCCGCGAAGGCGCTCCCCATCCCAACGACCGTTCACCTGCACCGGGCCGATGGCGTCCGCGTGCAGGTTACCCTTAAACTGGAAAATGGTCGGGTCGGTGCCGTCGACGCTGAAGGTCAGGACCGACGGCGGCAAAACGCTGCCGCCGGAGAAACGGGTTTGCCCGGCATTGAGCGACAGCGCGCCGCTGAAGGTTGGCTTTTCGGGATCCCGGACCCAGCGCACCGGTTGCTCCAGCGCCAGGCGCGGCTTGCTGACGTCCATCGTGCCGTACTGGAGCTTGTCAAAACCGGTGGAGAGCGCCGTCAGCTCGATGAGGTTGTCGCGCCACTCGCCTTTCCCGGCGACATCCCAGCGGGCATTCATCGGCGTAAAACGCCCTTTGCCCCAGTAGCGCCACTGCCACAGGCCGTTATCGGGTAAAAAGTCGTTGGCCTGCCCGTCCAGATGGAGTTCAAAATCGCCCATCTCGTTTTCATGGGCGCGCAAAATAGCCTGCAGACGACCGTCCACGCCCTTTTGGGTGAGCTTCACGCCCGCCAGAGGCCAGCGGATTTCATCGATATCAAGCGAGTCAATGATGCGCCCGCGCGAGCGAAGCAGCGCGCCCGGCGCAAAGGCCAGCTGCGGTTCATACAGGCTGCCGGTCAGTTTTGCCGGCAATTTGGCGTAAAGAATGAGATCGTTTTGCTTCGCCTCGCCGCTCAGATGCAACGGCATGTCGCTGTTTTCCATGCTGAACCTGCCCGGCCCAATATTCAGTACCGCGTTGCCTTTCCCTGCGTCACCGCGCGTAAGCACATTCAGCCGTCCGGTCAGGGTGGTTTTCTCCAGCCCCTGCTGCCAGTTGTCGGCGCGAAGGGAAACCCGGCCGCTCAGCGGCATACCCGAAAGACCCCAGTTCCAGCGTCCGTCGCTGATGTTCAGCTGTTCCGCCGTGATTTGCCACGGCAGATCGAGCAGCGGTTCAGGGTTGTCTCGCGCCATCACCACCAGCTGTCCCTGATTGTCTTCCCAGTCCAGATCGGCATCGACCAGAGACGTGAGCTGAGGCACGTTAAACGTAGCGACGGCATGGCCTTTCACCGGAACGCCGTCCGGCACCAGCGGCAAGGTAAACTCGCCCACCAGCTTAATCGGCTGCGGCTGGTCAGGGAGCTGAACATCAAACTGGCTGACCGAGAGCGTCTGGCCGCGAAGCGTGCCTTTGATGCTGACCTGTTCGCCTTTATAGGCGATCTCCTGAACGGATGGCGTCAGCGACGCATTAAGCTCGCCCTGCCACTGCTGCCAGGGCGAGAGCGTCAGACGGTGAATGGTGAGCCAGGTGTTCGGTAGCACCGCCTGCCACTGGGCCAGCGTTTTTGGGGCTACCGTGGACGGGGCTGACTGAGGAATCTTGCTCAGACAGACGGCGTTAAGATCCAGCGAGCCGATATCCAGCTTCCAGCGGCTCGGATGTGACAGCGTCACGTTATCGATGCGGGCAATCTCGCACTCTTCAACCAGATAGCGGAGATCGGGGATCGCCAGCGCGTGACGGGTGAGTTTGGGGCTCTCTTCAAAAGCGATGCGCGTTCCAACGGGGAGCCAGATCCCGGCGAGCGTCGGCACCCACTGGGCGAGCGTCATCAGCAGCGTCAGCGGCACCAAAATCAACAGCAGTAAAACCGCAATGGCGGCTTTGTATTTACCCTTCATGGGCAGTTAATATCCTGATTTTTCGAAAGAATTAAGCCGGCAATGCCGAATATTGTCGCATGTTTAGCCATTCAGTTGAAGGAAATGCCATTTTTAAGGATAGATGCTCTAGAATAATTGATAGAACTTATTGAATTCAATAATATTTTATAAATTGTAAGATAATTTTAATCATGCTAACGTGAATGCAAAATCACTGGAGAAAGTCTTATGAAACTCGCGGTATATAGCACAAAGCAGTACGACAAAAAGTATCTGCAACATGTTAACGAAGCTTACGGGTTTGAGCTTGAATTTTTCGACTTTCTGCTGTCCGAAAAAACCGCCAAAACGGCGCACGGCTGTGAAGGCGTCTGCATTTTTGTTAACGATGACGGCAGTCGTCCGGTGCTGGAAGAGTTGAAAAAGCAGGGTGTGAAGTATATCGCCCTGCGCTGCGCCGGCTTCAACAACGTGGATCTCGACGCGGCGAAAGAGCTGGGTCTGAGAGTGGTGCGCGTCCCGGCATACTCACCGGAGGCGGTTGCGGAACATGCTATTGGCATGATGATGTCGCTCAACCGTCGTATTCACCGCGCTTATCAGCGCACCCGTGACGCCAACTTCTCTCTGGAAGGGCTGACTGGCTTTACCATGTACGGCAAAACCGCGGGCGTGATCGGGACCGGTAAAATCGGCGTCGCCGCCCTGCGCATTCTGAAAGGCTTCGGCATGCGTCTGCTGGCATTCGATCCGTACCCGAGCGCCGCGGCGCTGGAGCTGGGCGTAGAGTACGTTGACCTGGCGACCCTGTTCTCGCAGTCTGACGTGATCTCCCTGCACTGCCCGCTGACGCCGGAAAACTATCACCTGCTTAACCAGGCGGCGTTTGACCAGATGAAAGACGGCGTGATGATCATCAACACCAGCCGCGGCGGACTGGTTGACTCTCAGGCCGCTATCGAAGCGCTGAAAACCCAGAAAATTGGCGCGCTGGGGATGGACGTGTATGAGAACGAGCGCGATCTGTTCTTTGAAGACAAGTCCAACGATGTGATCCAGGACGACGTGTTCCGCCGTCTGTCTGCCTGCCATAACGTCCTGTTTACCGGCCACCAGGCGTTTCTGACTGCCGAAGCGCTGATCAGCATTTCGGAAACCACGCTGGGTAACCTGCAGCAGCTGGAAAAGGGTGAAACCTGCCCTAACGAACTGGTCTAAGTGAGACCCCGGGTGGCGGCTATGCCCCACCCGGCATGCTGTCTGTTTCCCAGGTCCGGTGTGCGAAGCGCCACCAGAGCAGGACGGCCGCCAGCGCAATCGCGCTCAGCACGCTGAATGCCGCCGCAAAGGAGTAATGACCGGCAATCGTGCCGGTTAACGCCGGGCTCATGGATGCCCCTACCCCCTGCATCAGCATCACCACACTCTGCCCGGCATTGACGTGCCCGCTCCCGCGCAATAGCACCACGATAAACGACGGTACCACGACACCCAGGATCCCGGCGGCCAGTCCGTCGAGAATTTGTACCGGGATCATCATCAGCGGCGCGTCCGTCATTGCTGCCAGCGCCGCCCGCACCGGCATAACCAGCAGTGCCAGCATAATCAGGCGCCAGTAGCCGTAACGTTCTATGCGGCCTGCAACCCAGATGGCAACGGGGATCATCACCGCCTGCGAGATGATAACGGTGCCTGCCGCGAACAGGCCAGGGTTGATCGAGGCGGGTGCCGCGGCCACCCTCATGCTCAGCATCGGCAGCAGTGCGGCGTTCGCCAGGTGGAACAGCAGCAGCGTCAGCCCGGTCACAAACAGCGCCCGGTTTTTAATCAGCACCGCGAAGCCGGGGACAGGAACGTTACCTGAAGATGAAAGCCCTCGCGCCGCATCGTTATCAATGTCCCCGTTACGGATGGCAAGCAGCGCGCAGAGCGTCAGCAGTGTGGTACAGGTCATCAGCAGGAAAATCCCCCCGACGCCCCAGTACCAGGCAATGCCGCCTGCTATCACTGCGGTGACAAAATTGCCGCCGTGATTGAACGCCTCATTTTTGCCCATCTGCGCGCTGAACCCGCGCTGGCCGGTCAGGCCCAGCGTAATCCCGGCGACGAGAGGCCCGACAAACGCCGCGCAGATGCCGGTGACCATCTGAGAGACGGCGACAACGCCGGTCTGCTGGCTGAACCAGAGCAGCAGCGTGCTCAGGGTGATCAAAATGCAGAGAAGCGCCAGCAAGGCGCGTTTGTTCCTGGAGGTGTCGGTAATAACCCCCGCCGGCAATGTGGCCAGTAACCCCGCCAGCCCTCCGGCCGTCATCAGCAAGCCGATATCATCGGGGGTCCAGTGTCGCTCAGTGAGAAAGATACCGAGAAAAGGACCAAGGCCATCACGGACATCCGCAATGAAAAAACTTGTGAGGCATAACGCCCGCAGCGAACGAAGAGACATACTTCCTGCCTGTGAATTATCCGGCTCGCGTTTCGCAATGAACCGCGTCCAGACGATCGTACAATAAAATTAAAAATGTAGCGTAGCGCTGCTTTTTGAAAATCAGATGACGGACCAAAAGACCGGATTAACCAGGGAGGCTACGCGTCACACCAGCCTCCGACGAGCTGTAGCAAAATGTGAATAGCCGCCGGGAACATCAGCAGGAAAAGTAAAACCGTCACCACAGCAATCGCCATCAGAAACTCCTTTTAAATTATTCGTTTTACGAAATCGTAGTCAGTATTTTTAAATTGTCACTGGCGCTCGGCTATTTTCTTCATTATTCACGAGGACGCCCCTTTTTATTAAGGCGCCCTCGTTGCTGGTTTGATTAAAATTCGCGTTTAAAACGCCGGAGCTTTACCTTTTCATTATGCTTTGCCGCTCAAATAGCAAAGTTTTCCGTCATCTGCTTCAGTGCCCTGGACTGCTCGGTCAGCGCCTGCGATGCCGCAGCGGACTGCTCAACGAGCGCCGCATTACCCTGCGTCACGCCATCCATCTGGGTGACGGCAGCGCTGATTTGCATGATGCCCTGCATTTGCTCAACCGAAGCCATTGAAAGACTGTCCATGGTTTCTGCCAGCGTAGCCACGTTGCTCGCGGCCCGCAAAATCGTCTCTGCCGTTCTGGATGCCACCGACACACCGTTATCGACATCCTCAACGGCATGCTCAATCAGCGCCCCAATTTCTTTAGAAGCCGTTGCGCTGCGCTGAGCGAGATTTCTGACTTCCGTCGCCACCACGGCGAAGCCGCGACCATGCTCACCGGCACGTGCAGCCTCGACCGCCGCATTCAGCGCCAGAATATTAGTCTGGAAAGCTATCCCTTCTATAACGCTGGTGATTTCCTTTATCTTCAGCGCGTTAGCCGAGATATTCTGCATCGTTTCGCTCATTTCGCCCACGGCAGACTCACCTTCGCGTGCCAGTGCTTCCGTCTTTCTTGCTGACGTTGCCGTATGCTCAGCGACCTCGGTATTGTTCCGAACGGTCATCGTCAGCTGCTCCATGCTGGCGGCAGTCTGCTGCAGCGCCGCTGCCTGCTCCTCGGTGCGAGACGATAACTCCATATTGCCCTGCTCGATCTCCCCGGCAGCCAGATCCACCGACGTCGCGGCCTCTTTGATTTCAGTGACAAGGGTTTTCAACTGGGTCTGCATGTTGTCCAGAGCCGCAAGCAGCGTGCCGGTTTCATCCATCCGGGTAATACGTATGGTTGAGGTGAGATCGCCGGCGGCAATGGTGTTCGCCGTATTCAGGGCCTGCTTTAGCGGTCGGAGAATACTGCGCGACAGCAGTGTGCCCGTCAGCAGCGCGGTGAAAACCGCCGCAATCATTCCCAGGATTATCATCATGCGCGTACGGAAGCGTTCTTCAGCCAGTCGGGTTTGACGTTCAGCCATAATGCTGTATTCGTCGTTCAGCGCTTGCTGAATAACGCCCCGCATAGCGTCCATTTGCTCTTTTCCGGTATTACGCTCAAGGCTACTGATGAACGCATCCATATCTTCGCCCCCGCGGGATACCCTCTCTCTTCGCTGGATTAACGGCAGCGCAAATGACCTTTTCCATTCTTCTTCAAGCCTGGAGAGGGTGGTTAATTTTTGCTGCTGCGACGGATTATCACGCGTAAGCCCTGCAATTTCATCAACTTTGCTTTTAAACCTCTCATCCCCCTGCGTGAAGGGTTGAAGAACGTCCTGATTGCCGGTGAGCGCAAAACCGCGAATGCCGGTTTCCATGTTGATCAGGTTTTCGGTTACGGAGCGAAGGTTATCGACCACTTTATAGCTATGAACGTTGAGCTTGCTGACGGCCGTCACTCTGTCAAAGCTCAAATAGAGCAACCCGCAGACGACGGACATTAAAACCACAATTGCGCCAAATGCTATGGTAAGCCGGGTGCCGATGTTGAGATTTTTAAACATGACTCTTCCTTAATAATTAGCATAGGTTCATCTTCTGGAGATGAATTTTAATAACGGCTTATTTTTTGTGGGTAACGGAAATAGGTTTCCACCACGACCACACCCATGCTAATCGGCAGAGGAAATTAATACTTTAGGCTGCAATAAAAATATATTAACCCTCTTTTTGCGATGATTCTTATATGCAATTAACGATTGTACTTCAATCAGTATAAATAATTAAATTAAGTTGCGAGAATTATAAATTTGAGATTCGCAAAAGCGCCTAAAATTAAGCACATTTAATGTAACTGCATTTCAAAACATTAATAAATGTAAATTTTAGTTCTTTTTTTGACCATTTAAGGACTTTCAGACCTATAAAAAAACCGGGCGCGAGGCCCGGTTCTCTTCGCAGCTAAAAGTGACGCTATGCGCTCAATCCGCGATTCTTCAGCATCGGTTCAATCTTCGGATCGTGTCCGCGCCAGCTACGATAAAGTTCGGCTAAATCAGCGCTGTTGCCGCGAGACAAAATCGCCTCACGGAATTTCTGTCCGTTTTCACGCGTCAATCCACCCTGTTCGACAAACCACTGATAGCCATCGTCCGCCAGCATTTGCGTCCACAGGTAGGCGTAGTACCCCGCCGCGTAGCCGCCGCCGAAGATATGGGCAAAGTAGCTGCTGCGATAGCGCGGCGGTACAGCGGGCAGATCCAGCCCCTCTTTTTTCAACGCCGCGGCTTCGAATTCTTCAACGCTCGACACGGCCTCGCTGATGCCGTGCCAGTTCATGTCCAGCAGCGCCGCACTCAGCAGCTCCGTCATGTCATAGCCCTTGTTGAAATGGGTCGCGTTGAGCATGCTTTCCCGCAGCGCGTCCGGCATGGGGTCACCGGTTTCGTAATGACGGGCATAGTGGCTAAACACCTGAGGATGGCTGGCCCAGTGCTCATTGATTTGCGACGGGAATTCAACGAAATCACGCGGCGTATTGGTGCCGGACAGCGTGGCGAAGCGCTGGCTGGCAAACAGACCGTGCAGGGTATGGCCAAACTCGTGGAACAGGGTTATCACGTCATCCCAGGAGAGAAGCGCGACGCCGCCGTTACCCGGCTTTTGGTAGTTGCAGACGTTGTAGATCACCGGGCGGGCAGCAAGCTCAAAGGATTGCTCGATGAAATTGCCCATCCAGGCCCCGCCCTGCTTGGAATCGCGGGCGAAGAAGTCGCCGTAAAACAGCGCCATGCCCTCACCGGTATGGTCAAAAATTTCCCATACGCGGACGTCAGGGTGATAAACCGGAATATCGAAACGCTCCACAAAACGGATGCCAAACAGCTGGCTGGCCGCCCAGAATACGCCATCCTGCAATACGGTATTGAGGGCAAAATAGGGTCGAATCTGCGATTCATCGAGGGCGTATTTCGCCTGGCGCACGCGCTCGGCATAAAAGGCCCAGTCCCAGGCCTGCGCGGTGAACCCACCCTGCTCGTCATCAATGACCTTCTGGATATCGGCCTGCTCGCGCTCTGCACGAGCACGCGCGGCGGGCACAATTCCGCGCATAAAGGCCAGCGCGGCGTCGGGAGTTTTCGCCATCTGGTCGGCGATGCTCCAGCTGGCGTAATCCTCAAAGCCGAGCAGACGGGCCTGGCGCGCCCGCAGCGCCGTAAGGCGCAGGATCAGCGTGCGGGTGTCGTTTTCATCCCCTTTCTGGGTGCGCGTCCAGCCGGCGTTGAACAGATTTTCGCGCGTCTGCCGGTTGCGCAGCGCGGCTAGCGCAGGCTGCTGTGTCGTGTTCAGGAGCGGGATCAGCCAGCGATCGTTCAACCCTTTTTCCGCAGCGGCCTGCGCCGCGGCAGCGATCTCTTCTGCGCTGAGGCCTTCAAGCTGGTGCGCGTAATCCACCACCAGACCGCCCGCGTTGTTGGCGGCCAGCAGGCGCTGGTTAAACTGGCTGGTCAGGGACGCGGCCTCGGTATTCAGCGCCTTCAGCTCGGCTTTTTCCGCTTCATTCAGGCGCGCGCCGGCCAGAATAAAGCGCTGGTACGTCTCCTCGACCAGCCGACGGGATTCGGCATCCAGAGCGGCGCGGTCCTGCCACACGCTCTCGACGCGGGCGAAAAGGGTGTCGTTCAGCCAGATGTCGTTCGCCAGCGCGGCAAGTTCGGTGGAGAACTGCTCCTCCAGCTCCTGCAGGTAGGCATTGGTGTGCGCGGAGGTCATGGCGAAGAAAACGCTGCTGACGCGCGCGAGCATGACGCCGCTTTTCTCCAGCGCCAGCACGGTGTTAGTGAAGTCAGGCGCAGCGGTTTGAGAAACTATCGCGTCTATGTCCGCCCGCTTCTGGCGAAGCGCTTCATCGAAGGCCGGACGATAGTGCTCGTCTTTGATGGTATCAAAATGGGGGGCCTGGTAAGGCAGCAGGCTGATGTCAAAAAAGGGGTTGTTGGCCGTCATCTTTCACTCCTCAGAACGGATATCTTCCCAGAGTAGGCCAGGCCGCCATCGCCTGCAACGCCGTCATACAAATGTTGCCTTAACGCACCCTCTGCGGGCGTGCTATGTTAGTACAACACAAAAAGCGTTGAGGAACAGTGAGATGATTATTTTAGTTACCGGGGCAACGGCGGGTTTTGGTGAAAGCATCACGCGTCGCTTCGTCGCCAACGGGCATAAGGTGATTGCAACCGGCCGTCGTCAGGAGCGCCTGCAGGAGCTGAAGGACGAATTAGGAGACAGCATCCTGACCGCACAGCTGGACGTGCGTAACCGCGCGGCCATTGAAGAGATGATTGCTAACCTGCCGGGAGAGTGGCGCGCCATCGACGTGCTGGTCAACAACGCCGGTCTGGCGCTGGGCATGGAGCCTGCCCACAAGGCCAGCGTTGAGGACTGGGAAAATATGATCGATACCAACAACAAAGGGCTGGTGTACATGACCCGCGCGGTGCTGCCGGGCATGGTGGAGCGCAACCGCGGCCACATTATCAATATCGGTTCTACCGCCGGGAGCTGGCCTTACGCGGGCGGTAACGTCTACGGCGCGACCAAAGCCTTCGTTCGCCAGTTCAGTCTGAACCTGCGTACCGATCTGCACGGCACCGCCATTCGCGTCACCGATATCGAGCCGGGGCTGGTTGGCGGCACCGAATTCTCCAACGTGCGCTTCAAGGGCGATGACGCGAAAGCGGATAAAACCTACGAAAACGCCAATGCGCTGACGCCGGAAGACGTCACCGAAGCGGTCTGGTGGGTCGCGACCCTGCCAAAACACGTCAACATCAATACCGTAGAGATGATGCCGGTCAGCCAGAGCTTTGCCGGACTTAGCGTCCATCGTGGCTAAATAAGCCCTTCCCGGCCCGCGGGCCGGGTCTGTTTCGGGTTATAAAAGAATGGTAGTATGTTCAGGCTAACTCTCTGAGAAATGACAACTCATGGCCGCTGAATCGCAACTCAATCCTACCCAGCCCGTAAACCAGCAAATCTATCGCATTTTGCGACGCGATATTGTCCAATGCCTGATCCCGCCGGGAACGCCGCTTTCTGAAAAAGAGGTCTCCGTGCGTTTTGACGTCTCCCGTCAGCCGGTGCGTGAAGCGTTCATCAAGCTTGCGGAGAACGGCCTGGTTCAGATCCGCCCGCAGCGCGGCAGCTACGTGAACAAAATTTCACTCTCACAGGTGCGCAACGGCTGTTTTGTGCGTCAGGCGATTGAATGCGCGGTGGTGCGCCGTGCCGCAGCGCTTATCAACGACAACCAGTGTTACCTGCTGGAGCAAAACCTGCATCAGCAGCGCATTGCAATTGACCGTAAGCAGCTCAACGATTTCTTCCAGCTTGATGACGAGTTTCACCAGAAGCTGGCGCAAATTGCGGACTGCCAGTTAGCCTGGGATACCATCGAGAACATCAAGGCCACCATTGACCGGGTGCGCTACATGAGCCTCGATCACGTCTCCCCGCCGGAAATGCTGCTTCGACAGCATCACGATATTTTCAGCGCGCTGGAAAAACGCGATCCGGACGGCGTGGAAAAAGCGATGACGCTGCATCTGCAGGAGATCGGCGAATCCGTGCAGCTTATTCGTCAGGAAAATAGCGAGTGGTTTAGCGAAGAGTAATATTTGCCGCCCCTTTCGAGGGCGGCGTCGTGATTAGCGAACGACCAACACCGGAATTGTGGCGTAGCGCAGAATAGATTCCGCATTTGACCCCAGCAGATGGGTGGTGATGCCCGGATTTTTCGACCCGATGACAATCACGTCATATTCCCCTTCTTTGCTCAGCTTGATAATTTCATCGCGGACGCTGCCAAAACGAACCAGGGTGTGAATATTTTCCGGGGAGATATCGAACAGTCGTTTTAACTCGTTCATTTTCTTCCCGGATTCTGCGCTCATATACTCTTCAAACTTTTTAATATCGGCGTTGAATCCGCGCAGGAGAGACCGGCTGCTGGCAGGCAGAATATTGACCAGGGTAATCGACGCGCCCTCGGCCTTCGCAAGGTTAGCCGCGTGGCGAACCGCCTTGTCGCTCAAATCCATTTCAAACACGTCAACAGGCATCAAAATCTTCTTATACATAAGCCTGACTCCTTATTCCGATGAAGGGTTATTTCCTGCACCCAGAATGACATCGGGAATATAAACCAACCCTCAACGCTTCCCCGTTGAAACTATCAATAAATGAAAATAATGGCCTGCTTTGTAAATTGCTGTCGTGAAGCGTCAGCGCCCCACGTAATAAAGAAAAAAGTGTGAGTTTGATCAAAAACAAAAACATGACTGGCAGACAGGCGTATTTATAGTGCCCCGTGAACGGCAAAACCTGAAATAGCGCCGTAACGGATAGTTTAGAGAGGAGAAAATACCATGATGACATACGACCGTAACCGCAATGCAATCACCACCGGCAGCCGCGTCATGATTAGCGGCACCGGTAAAACCGGCGTGATTAAGGCGATCCACAGCGACGGGCTGGATGCCGCGCAGGTGCGCCGTGGCAAAACGGTGGAAGTGGAAGGATGCGAAGGTAAGTTCGAACCAATTGAACTGATTCGTCTGGGTATGCACTAAATTGTGCGCCGACATGCCGCCGCGAACGGCGGCATGTGTTGTATTACAGGCGTGACGCGTACTCCGCCACCGTAGCCTTCGCGCCCTTCTGCAGCAGCGTCTGATACGCGCTCATCACGGCGTCTGTGAAGACTTTTTCTCGCGGCAACTCTTTTCCAAAAATGGCTTCAATGCCGAGCAGCGCGTTAACCCGCTTCTCACCTTCGGCACTTCCCTTCACCGCCGCCTGAATCGCCGCCAGTTGCGGGTCGCTCACGTCGATGGCGTTACCCTGCTCGTCCACGCCGCCGACGTAGCGCATCCACCCCGCCACGCCCAGCGCCAGGAGTGGGAAAGGCGTCTGGTGCACCAGGTGCCAGCGCACGGAGTCCAGCATGCGCTGCGGGAGCTTCTGGCTGCCGTCCATCGCAATTTGCCAGGTACGGTGGCGCAGGGCCGGGTTGCTGTAGCGGGCGATCAGCAGGTCAGCGTAGCGTTCTAAATTCACGCCCTTCACTTTCAGAGTCGGTGCCTGCTCGTTGAGCATCAGCGCGTGCGCGGCGACGCGGTAGTGCTCGTCTTCCATACACTCATTGATGTGCTGATAACCAGCCAGATAGCCCAAGTACGCGAGGAACGAGTGGCTGCCGTTGAGCATGCGCAGCTTCATCTCTTCAAACGGGATCACGTCTGAAACCAGCTCGGCGCCGGCTTTTTCCCATTCCGGACGCCCGGCCACAAAGTTATCTTCGATAACCCACTGGCGGAACGGCTCGCAGGCCACCGCCGCCGGATCGCGTACGCCGGTCAGCTGCGCGATTTTATCCAGCGTATCGGAAGTGACCGCCGGCACGATGCGATCGACCATGGTTGACGGGAAGGTGACGTTAGCCTCGATCCAGTCCGCCAGCTCGCCGTCTACCGCCCGGGCGTAAGCGCAGGTTACGTTGCGCATCACGTGACCGTTCTCCGGCATGTTGTCGCAGGACATCACGCTGAACGCGGGCAGCCCCGCCGATTTACGACGCGCCAGCGCTTCCACCACCACGCCCGGCGCGGATTTCGGCTGATGCGGGTTTTGCAGATCCGCGGCAATTAACGGGTGATCGAGCATCAGTTGCCCTGTCGCCGGAGAGTGGCAGTAGCCTTTTTCGGTGATGGTCAGCGAGACAATCGCCACCTGCGGTTCACACATTGCCGCCAGCACGCTCTCCAGCCCGTCGACCTGCGCGTGCAGCGCCTTTTTGACTACGCCAACCACGCGGGAGGTCCAGGCATCGGCAGACATTTCCGCCACGGTGTAGAGGTTATCCTGCGCCTTCAGGTCGGCAATCTGCTGCTCGCCGCCAATCAGGTTAACCTCACAGTAGCCCCAGTCGCTGCCGTTTTCAGCCGCGAGGATGTCGGCATACACCGCCTGATGCGCGCGGTGAAATGCGCCAAAGCCTAAATGAACAATGCGTGCTTTAAGGCTGGCGCGATCGTACTGAGGCAGCGTCGCGTTGGCCTGTAATAAGGTATTTTCCATGATTAAGACTCGTTAATTAGAAAGCCGTGGATCGCTGCCGCCCTGTCCAGAGCGGCAGCGCCTGCTGACTACACCAACTAGAATGGCAGTCGGGGTAAAAAATAACTACCATCAACCATACTAATACTGCCGTTTGAGTTTTTGATTTATATTAACTTTTGCTCAGGTGGTGTGACATAAACCAAAAGTTGTGTGATAAGTCACGCAAGATATAAACCGCTAGCGCCGCGTGGAGACCGCACCGTAACCCACGCGCTCTTTCGGCGCGGCCTCCGCAGCATCTTCCGCCGCGCTGAGGTCCCGGTCGCGGACTTCCGGCATCAGGAACGCCGAAACCAGCCCAATCAAGGAATAGGCCACCAGCATGGCAACGATCGGCCACCAGGAGCCTGTCATGTTGCAGAAGATCCCCGCCAGTACCGGACCAAAGCCCACCGCCACCAGACCGCCCGCCTCTTTCGAGATAGCCATGCGGGTAAAGCGATTCCGCGAGCCAAACATCTCCGCCATGGTGATATTTTCCAGCGCAAACAGCCCCAGCACGGCGAAATTATGGATAACGATGATCGAGAGCATGATTGTCCCCGGCGCATAGCTTTTATCGACGATAATCGACAGCATCGGGTAGGCCAGAATAATGGCGGAGATATTGAGGATAATGTACGGCAGCCTGCGCCCCACTTTGTCGGAAAGCCAGCCCAGCAGCGGGATGGAGATAAACCCGAGAATGGAGCTTATCATCAGCGCATCGGTGGGAATCGCTTTATCGAACAGCAGCGTCTGGACCAGATAACCCGCGAGGAAGGTCTGGATCAGCCCCGAGTTGCCCGCCTGACCGAAACGCAGGCCGGTCGCCAGCCAGAAGGATTTACTTTTCACCATTGAACCCAGCGAGGTGTCCGGCTGCACGGTTTCTGCATCGTTTACTTTCTCAAAGACCGGACTCTCCTTGAGGTTCATTCGCAGCCAGATGGCAAAGATCATCACCACAACGCTGGCAAGGAACGGCACGCGCCAGCCCCAGGCGAGCAGCTGTTCACGGTCGAGGGCAAAGAACATAATGGCCCAGATCGCCGTGGCGCTCAGCGTTCCGCAGTTAGTCCCCATCGCCACCAGCGAGGAGATGATGCCGCGTTTCCCTTTCGGCGCGTACTCCGCCAGCATGGTTCCGGCCCCGGAGATCTCTGCCCCGGCGCCCAGCCCCTGAATAATACGCAGCGTCACCAGCAGCACGGGCGCAAAAATGCCGATCTGCGCGTAGGTTGGCAGCACGCCAATCAGCGTGGTGCAGATCCCCATCATGGTGATGGTGATAAACAGCACCTTTTTACGGCCAATGCTGTCGCCCATTCTGCCAAAAATAAAGGCCCCGACGATACGCGCGATGTACCCCGCGCCGTAGGTTCCCATCGCCAGAATCAGCGCCATCGCGGCCGACTGTTCCGGGAAGAAGATTTCATGAAATACCAGCGCCGCCCCCAGCGAGTAGAGCTGGAAATCCATAAATTCCAGCGCGGTGCCCAGCCAGCCGGAGACGGCGGCTTTCACCAGATCGGAGGTGGTTCTTTGAGGTTGTGCTTGCGTCATAATGGCTATCTCTAAAAGGTAAGATGCGTACCACTCAGAGCCCGTCTTCGCGGGCTCTTTACCGCGTGTAGGGTTATTGCCCGAACGTCAGTAAAACCTTGCAGCACTGCCGCTGGTCTTTTTCAAACAGTTCGATGGCGTCTGTTACATGGCGATAGTCAAAGGTATGGGTGATCAGTTTTTCCGGGTCGATCAGCCCTTTTTCCAGCCAGTCGATGACGACCGGGAATTTGTTAGCGTTCAGGCGCGAGGAGAAGATCGCCAGCTCTTTGCCGGTGATGCCCTGCTGAACTATCTGGCTCGGTTCGCTGGAAAAGCCCATCAGCACGATGCGCGCCGCCGGAGAGGCCAGGGTGACCGCTTCCTGCAAAATCGACGGATGACAGGCGGCGTCAATAATCAGCGTCGGCTTGATGCCTTTTTCGTCCAGCGCGGCCTGCAGCGAGTGCTCGGCATTATTTAACACCCAGTCCGCGCCGCTGCGCTGGGCCATAGCCAGCCGCTCATTGATTCTGTCGACGACGATAATCTGCTTCACGTTATAGACGCCCTTCAGCGCCTGCACGGTGACCAGCCCCATCGGCCCTGCGCCGTAGATCAGCGCAACGTCCTGTTCGCCAGGGCTAGCCTGCCCCGTCACGTTGGCGGCAATGGTGAAAGGTTCGACCATCACGGCGTGTTTATCCGGGATCGCATCCGGGATGCGCCAGGCATTTTTAGCGGGCACGGCGGCATATTCGCTGAAGCCGCCGTCGCGGTGGACGCCCAGCACCACCAGCGAGGTGCAGACGTTAGGCTTGCCGACGGAGCACGGGTAGCAGTGCCCGCAGCTGATCACCGGATCCACCGAAACGCGCTCCCCTAACCGGGACGGTTCTACGCCCTCGCCCACGGCGTCGATCGTGCCAAAAAACTCGTGGCCAATCACGCGCGGATATTTTGCAAACGGATTATGCCCGCGGTAGATGTGGCTGTCTGACCCGCAGATCCCGGCCAGCTTGATTTTGACGCGGACTTCCCCTGCGCCTGGCTCCGGGCGCGGACGCTCTTCAATTACCAGCCGGTTCGGCTGTTGAATCACTACGCTTTTCATCGTTCGCTCCTCGGTTACCAGTTCCACAGCGTGCCGTCTTCGAGACGGGCCACCGGCAGATAGGCCGGATCGTACGGGTATTTCGCCGCCAGCTTTTCATCAAACTCAATGCCCAGCCCCGGCTTCTCGCCCGGGTGCATATAGCCGTTATCAAAGCGCCAGCTATGCGGGAAGACTTCCAGCATCTGTTCGGAGTATCCCATATATTCCTGCACGCCGAAGTTCGGCACCCACAGGTCGAAATGCAGCGCGGCCGCGTGGCAGATCGGCGACAGATCTGACGGGCCGTGCGAGCCGGTACGCACCTGATAGAGCGACGCGAAGTCCGCGATGCGGCGCATCCCGGTGATCCCGCCCGCATGGGTGATAGTGGTGCGGATATAGTCGATAAGCTGCTCTTCGATAAGCTGCTTGCAGTCCCAGATGCTGTTGAACACTTCACCGACGGCAATTGGCGTGACGGTATGCTGGCGGATCAGGCGGAAGCACTCCTGGTTTTCCGCAGGCGTTGGATCTTCCATCCAGAACATGCGGTACTCTTCGATGCTCTTGCCGAAGCGCGCCGCTTCGATGGGCGTCAGGCGGTGGTGCATGTCGTGCAGGAGATGCTCGTTGAAGCCAAACTTGCTTCGCACCGCGTCAAACAGCTTTGGCGTGAAGTCGAGGTATTTCTCGGTGGACCAGAGCTGCTCTTCCGGCCAGTCGCCTTTGGTGGCGGGCTCGTAGGCCAGCCCCTTTCCTTTAGCCATGCCGTAGGTGGTTTTCATGCCCGGCACGCCGCACTGCACGCGGATCGCCTTAAAGCCCATCTCCTTATGGCGGGCGTAATCTTCCAGCACGTCGTCAATGGTGTGCCCGGTGGTGTGGCAGTAGACCATCACGCCCTCACGGGATGCGCCGCCCAGCAGCTGGTAAAGCGGCATATTGGCCGCTTTGGCTTTGATGTCCCAGAGTGCCATATCCACGGCGGAGATGGCCGACATGGTGACCGGCCCGCGGCGCCAGTAGGCGCCCTTATAGAAGAATTGCCAGATATCTTCGATACGGTGCGCGTCGCGGCCAATCAGCTGCGGGCAGAGGTGATCTTTCAGGTAGGAAGCAACGGATAGCTCACGCCCGTTCAGCGTGGCGTCACCGAGGCCAACGACCCCTTCATCGGTAGTGATTTTAAGGGTGACAAAGTTCCGCCCCGGGCAGGTAACAAACACGTCAGCCGCGACAATCTTCATAATTCCTTTCCTTACATCGTTCGTTGTGATGACGGAAATTTACCCACTCACACAACTACCATACAAGTATGATGATCATGAAATCGGCTAACGATCACAAAAACGGTCGCCTGCTCGTCCTCCTAAAAACCATCATTTTGTGTTTGTTTCACTTCAGGTGACGATTCATTTAGGCAGCGTACCTGAAGATATCTTTTACTTTTCCATACCCGTGCCGCGGGTATGCCGTTATTGCTCTTTGGTGTAGAATCTGAACGGGGAAACTTGCTCATCTGCACCCATTTAAAAGGAAACGCTATGACTACATTAAGCAAACGCCTTTGTCTGACAGCCCTGCTGGCGCTGTCATCGTTCGCCTTTGCCGCCTCTGCGACAGCGGAAACCAGCAAGCTCATTATTGAGTCTGGTGACAGCGCGCAAAGCCGCCAGAACGCCGCGATGGACAAAGAACAATGGAATGACACCCGCAGCCTTCGTCAGAAGGTCAACAAACGTGCTGAAAAAGAGTGGGACAAAGAAGATGTCGCCTTTGACGCACGCGATAAGTGTCAGCAAAGTGCGAACGTCAATGCCTACTGGGAGCCGAACACCCTGCGCTGCCTGGATCGCCGCACCGGTCGTACGGTAGCCCCGTAATGGCGGCGCCCTGTGACGTAAAACTTCGGCCGCTGGAGCGTGAAGACCTGCGCTTTGTCCACCAGCTCGACAATAACGCCAGCGTGATGCGCTACTGGTTCGAAGAGCCTTACGAGGCCTTTGTCGAGCTGTCGGATCTTTACGACAAGCACATTCACGATCAGAGCGAGCGTCGTTTTGTGGTGGAGTGTGAAGGCGAAAAAGCCGGGCTGGTGGAGCTGGTTGAGATTAACCACGTTCACCGCCGGGCGGAGTTCCAGATCATTATTTCGCCAGAGCACCAGGGGAAAGGCCTGGCCTCACGGGCGGCGAAGCTGGCGATGGATTACGGATTCAACGTCCTGAATCTCTACAAGCTTTACCTGATCGTGGATAAAGAGAATGAAAAAGCTATCCACATCTACCGCAAGCTGGGCTTTATGGTAGAAGGCGAGCTGATTCACGAGTTCTTTATCAACGGCGAGTACCGCAACACCATCCGCATGTGCATTTTCCAGCATCAGCACCTGGCCGGACACAAGCCGTCAGGCGCCAGCCTGCTGAAACCAACCGCGCAGTAACCTGCGCGGTTTTATCCTCAGTAGTACTCAATCGTATTCTTAATGGTGTACTTGCGCTCAACGGCGGGTTTGACGCTGTCGTCCTTGATGGTGAGATCGCAGCTCACCGGGTTGTTATGTCGATCGTAATCGCAGCTCTGCGTCACGTTGCCCATCGGCTTGTCGTTTAACAGGCTCACGGCCGAGTAATCCATTCTTTTGCGCAGATCCTTAGACGGCGTTGACTGTACCGATAAATGCTGATCCCCTGAGACGGTGGTTTTGCCCAGCGGGTAGCCATCCGCATCGTAGCGGTACTTCACCTCCATCTCTTTGCCGTGCGCGGCCACCACGAAGCCGTTGTCGTCGGTATCCCACGTCACCCCGGCTGACGGCAGTTCGGCCAGCTGGCATTTGCCCTGCAGCTTCACCTTACGCTGCTGGGTTTCTGCATCGATGTAGTAGTTGGCATCCAGCACCAGCGCTACGCCCGTGTTAGCCTCCAGGTCGTGCAGCTCCAGCGTGTCGAAACACCCTTCTTCCGACACGGTGCCGGTGACCCGTTTGGACACTTCGCCCTTCTCGTTGAACAGCGTCTGGGTAAAATCTTTGACCGGGCCGCGCAGAGGGTCGAAATCAAATTCGTTCGAAAAACTCGCCATCTCGGGCGTAAACGACAGCGGCGCGGAGTTGTTATCACAACCCGCGAGAGTAGCGGCCAGGAGCGTTATCGCTGCATATTTCTTCACATCATTTACCAATAGAATGAACGGATTGTTGCTCTCATAGTAGCAAATAGAGTCGAACCAATGGATAGCAATTTGGAAGTTCGTGCCTTACATTCCTTCTGGCTAGAACTGATTTTTATCCTATCCCGAATAAGCACTTACTGATGTTGAACTGACCAAAATACTGGTAAAATGCATGAATTTGGTCCAGCCATCAGCCTTACGGGACGCTCAAAGGATGAGAACTTTTATAATCAATCTTAAACACTCGCTCGAACGTCGTGAAAAAATGGAGTCTCAACTGGTAAAGTTGAACATTACACATGAATTTATTGAAGCAGTAGACGGTCGGGAAATGACTGATGCTGAACGTAAAAATGTCACACGCGAGGTAAATTATGCGTTCCTTCCGGGAGAAGTGGGTTGTGCTTTAAGCCATCAAGCAATATATAAAAAAATAATAACCGAAAATATAGAGGCAGCACTCATTCTCGAAGATGACGTCGAGCTTAGTGACGACCTTAGTGAAATATTAAACAACGTGACGCTTAGCCACACCAGACCTGAGATTCTTCTCCTTAGTCGCGTCAATAAATATCACAAGAAGCCGATTAAAAACATATACGGCTCGTATAATGTGCATAAGATGCACCACGCCACGACAGCTCACGCTTACATTATTAATCAAAAAGCTGCCAGCAGGCTTCTTCAGAATCTTTATCCTGTATGGATGGTTTCCGACAAATGGAGCCTATTCGAAGACCTGTCCCTGGCTAAAATTCACGCATTAGTACCTTATCCAGTGCGTCTTTCTGAAGAGGCTAATGACTCGACAATCAATGAATCTAAAGGTGATGCTCTGTTAGATGCAAAAAAGAAAAAAATCTGGAATTCATTGATGCAGGAAAGACCTTTAGCCGCAAAACTTCGCCACCGTTATCGCCGAGCTATTACTCCGCTATTCAATAAAATAATCAACCAGGGCAAAGGGTAAGTTTACTTTTGTATTTTAATACTGGCTCGGCGTCAAAGCGCCTCCAGGACTATTCAGAAAGATAGCCATAAAACAAAAGCTTACCTAAATCCTGCTATGCTTAACCTCTACACAGAGAAAAGGAGCTACAGATGAAACGGTTACCCTGGATTACCGCCCTGCTGTTAATGAGTGCCTCAACGGCCGCGCTGGCGGCTCCGGACTCCTGCGAGCGCGTGAAAAGCGACATTCAGCAGAAGATCGTCAACAACGGCGTGCCGGAGTCTGGTTTTACGCTGAATATTGTCCCGAACGATCAGGCCGACCAGCCGGACGCCCAGGTGGTGGGCCACTGTGCCAACGACACCTTTAAAATTTTGTACACCCGCACAGGCAGCGGAGCGGCGTCCGGCAATCAGGATAATGCGCCGGCTGAACCTCAGTAAATCACCGTCAATCCCCTTTGATTTGACAAGGATTAATATTTAATACCTCCAAATAAGTAACACTCACCCCATCATTAGCCCGGTTATCATTTCGGGAAAAATAATACGTAATCACAATGGTGGGGTGAGCCATGTCCGATATCGAACATCACGGCGGAATTAGCCGTCGAACACTCGTAAAATCTACGGCGATAGGTTCTCTGGCGCTTGCCGCCGGCGGCATCTCTTTGCCTTTTGGAATGAAAAGCGCCGCCGCTGCGGTACAAAACGCAGTGAAACCGGCAGAAGATAAAGTGGTCTGGGGCGCCTGCTCGGTCAACTGCGGCAGCCGCTGCGCGCTGCGCCTGCACGTCCGCGATGACGAAGTGTACTGGGTCGAAACGGATAACACCGGTGAGGATATCTACGGCAATCACCAGGTCCGGGCCTGCCTGCGCGGACGCTCTATTCGCCGCCGCATCAACCACCCTGACCGTCTGAACTACCCGATGAAACGCGTGGGTAAACGGGGTGAAGGCAAGTTCGAGCGCATCAGCTGGGACGAGGCGCTGAACGCCATCACCGCCAGCCTGAAAGACGTGGTCAGCAAATACGGCAACGAAGCGGTATACATAAATTATTCCTCCGGGATTGTCGGCGGCAATATCACCCGCTCCTCCCCTTACGCTTCGCTGGTGGCGCGCCTGATGAACTGCTACGGCGGGTTCCTGAGCCACTACGGCACCTACAGCACGGCACAAATCGCCTGCGCGATGCCTTATACCTACGGCAGCAACGACGGCAACAGCACCTCGGATATCGAAAACACCAAACTGGTGGTAATGTTCGGCAATAACCCGGCGGAAACCCGCATGAGCGGCGGCGGGATTACATATTACCTGGAGCAGGCCCGCGAGCGCTCCAACGCGCGCATGATCGTCATCGACCCGCGCTACACCGATACGGCAGCCGGACGCGAAGACGAGTGGATCCCGATCCGTCCGGGTACCGATGCCGCCCTGGTGGCGGGAATTGCCTGGGTATTGATCGACGAAAACCTGGTTGACCAGCCGTTCCTGGACAAATACTGCGTTGGGTACGACGAAAAAACGCTGCCGGAAGGTGCCCCCGCGAATGGTCACTATAAAGCGTATATTCTCGGCCAGGGTGATGACAACACGGCGAAAACGCCTGAGTGGGCCTCGCGCATTACCGGCATTCCAGCAGATCGCATCATCAAGCTTGCCCGCGAAATCGGCTCCGCGAAGCCGGCCTATATCTGCCAGGGATGGGGACCTCAGCGACAGGCGAACGGTGAACTGACCGCCCGCGCCATCGCGATGCTGCCGATTCTGACCGGCAACGTGGGGATCAACGGCGGCAACAGCGGCGCCCGTGAGTCGACCTACACCATCACTATCGAACGTATGCCGCTGCCGGAAAACCCGGTTAAAACGCAAATTTCCTGCTTCAGCTGGACGGACGCCATCGCTCGTGGCCCGGAAATGACCGCTCTGCGCGACGGGGTGCGCGGTAAAGATAAGCTGGACGTGCCGATTAAGTTCATCTGGAACTACGCGGGTAACACCATTATTAACCAGCACTCCGATATCAATAAAACCCACGATATTCTGCAGGACGAAAGCAAGTGCGAAACCATCGTGGTGATCGACAACTTTATGACCTCATCGGCGAAATATGCCGATATCCTGCTGCCAGATTTAATGACCGTCGAGCAGGAAGACATTATCCCTAACGATTACGCCGGGAACATGGGCTACCTGATTTTCCTCCAGCCCGTGACCGCACCGAAGTTTGAGCGCAAGCCTATCTACTGGATCATGAGCGAAGTGGCGAAACGCCTCGGACCGGATATCCATCAGAAATTTACCGAAGGGCGCACGCAGGAAGAGTGGCTGCAGTACCTGTATGCAAAAATGCTCGCTAAAGATCCCGCACTGCCGTCCTATGACGAGCTGAAACAAATGGGCATTTATAAGCGCAAAGATCCAAACGGACACTTTGTGGCCTATAAAAAATTCCGCGAGAACCCGGAAGCCAATCCGCTGAAAACGCCCTCAGGCAAGATTGAAATTTATTCCAGCAAGCTGGCGGATATTGCGGCGACCTGGGAGCTGGCAAAAGATGAGACCATCAGCCCGCTGCCCGTCTACGCATCCACCTTTGACGGCTGGGATGCGCCCGAGCGCGCGCGGTTCCCGCTGCAGCTGTTTGGCTTCCATTTTAAAGCCCGCACCCACTCCAGCTACGGTAACGTCGACGTGCTGCAAGCGGCCTGCCGCCAGGAGGTCTGGCTGAATCCCGTTGATGCCGCGAAACGTGGCATTAAGAACGGCGATACGGTGCGCGTCTTTAACCATCGCGGTGAGGTGAGAATAGAAGCGAAAGTCACGCCGCGCATCATGCCAGGCGTAAGCGCCATGGGCCAGGGAGCCTGGCACGATGCCAATATGAATGGCGATCGTATTGACCACGGCTCGTGCATCAACACACTGACCACGCACCGCCCGTCACCGCTGGCAAAAGGCAACCCGCAGCACACCAATCTGGTGCAGATTGAGAAGGTGTAAGGGGTGAATTCTCTGACCCTGGCTTATGCTTTGGTCTGTATTAATGGTTAATCACGTCGCGCGGACATCACCGCGCGAGCAAGGAAGATTTAATGAAAGACGTCTCACACCGTGACTCGTTCGCGTTCAGCGCCCGCGTACTGGGCGCGCTGTTTTACTTCGCGCCTGACAGCGAGCAGACAGCCCCGCTGGTGCAGGCACTAACTGCTGGCGAATGGATAGAGGACTGGCCCCTGCCGCCGGAAACGCTGTTGCCCGTAGCTGAAACCTTTGCCTCGTCTTCCGATGAGCCGCTGACGGACGCCTGGCAACGGCTGTTTATTGGTCCTTATGCCCTGCCCGCTCCGCCGTGGGGTTCCGTCTGGCTGGACCGTGAATCCGTTCTGTTTGGCGATTCGACTCTCGCCCTGCGCCAGTGGATGCGGGAAAACAATATCGCGTTTCAGATGCAGCAAAATGAACCGGAAGATCATTTCGGCACCCTGCTGCTGCTGGCGGCATGGCTGGCCGAGAATGGCCGCGAGTCGGAGTGCGATCGGCTTCTGGCGTGGCATCTGCTGCCGTGGAGCACGCGCTTTCTGTCGGTGTTTGTCGACAACGCCGGGCATCCGTTCTATATCGCGCTCGGCAGGCTTGCGCAGCTGACGCTGGCGGACTGGCGATCGGCGTTGGTTGTTCCGGTTGCGGAAAAGACGCTGTACCGCTAGGTGAGATGGCTTGCCTGCCGTTGGCGGGCAAGCCGTCAACACGGCACTACTGTGCACATTGAAAATAGCTTAAGAAACCGGTCAAAACTGATAGCTGTAGTTCACGCTGGCAAACCACAGATACGGATCGTCATAGCTTCCCTTAAATTGTTCTGGCGATTTCACGCGCGAGGACTGCATATGCAGATACGAGACGGCAAACCCTATGTTGCTTTGCGGCGTCACCTGATACTGGGCGCCCGTTGCAAAACGCCACTCGTCCCCGGTAGGTAAGGAAAGTGCAACATCATCCTGAGATTTGTAGACGGTACTGTCAAACGCGACGCCCGCATTGATGCGCCACAATTCGGTTGGACGATACTGTACCCCCAGCGCGGTATGCCACGAGTCTTTAAGACGATTTTTGCTTTCGGCATCTTGTCCGGCTACTGAAATCTGCGGATTGCCAAATTGGCTCCAGTCCTGCCAGCCAAGGTCTCCCATTACCGACCACGTTTTATTGAAATCATGCACCAGGCTTAACATAATTTGCTGAGGCGCCCTGACCTGTGCAGAAACGGGAATGTCATATTCAACGTTGGGTAAGTTTGGGAAGCGGGCTTTGGCATCAATATTAAAGTCATAATCCGTTTTACTGGTCCATGCGATGCCCACCCGCGTTCGATCGGTAAGCGCCATCAGTAAGCCCAGACGGTAGCTCAGCGCCCAGTCATGATCGTTTTCTTTTACGTCTTCATCGTCGACATGGCGCGTAAGAGAAAGGAATCCGTAATTGACATTGACGGAACCGCCCACGGACACCCGCTCACTCAGCTTATAGGCTAAGGACGGACTCAGGGTCATCGCGACCATCGTGCTTTTTTTGATAAGCCGTTCGCCTGCCCAGTTATCAAAATCAATGCCCAGGCCATAATTGCCGTACAAACCCACGCCAGCATACAGCGCATCATCAATTTTCTGGGTGTAAAAGGCACTCGCATTTGGAAAAAAACGCAGGATATCGCCAGGGCTTTTGCGGCCCGAGTCATCGTCAAGGTGATACGAAATATCCCCGTCCATTGCCTGTAATCCACCGGTAAACATATGGTCAGGCAGCCGCGTCATCCCGGCCGGGTTGGTCACTATTGTGGATGCATCCTGAGCGCGGGCGGCCTGGCCCGCCCCCGCAAGCGCGGTATCTTCAGTCCCTATTTCATAGAAGTAGAGCGCGCTGGCCTGAGTCGCCTGCGAAAAAAACAGCCCCAGATAAAACAACGTCGATTTTCTCATGTGCCCTCTGCCTGCGAATGAATGCCCGTTTTTATTTGTCCCGCTCAGGTGCCACTGCCGGTGCCGGATACCAGTTCTCTTTGGCGACCATGACGCTGCCTTCAGGCTGCATAACGAAGTTGGGCGACATGATCTGCACGTTGAATTCGTTGAAAACATCCTGAATGTTGCTGAACAGCACATTGCGCGCGGCAGCCAGCGGCTGTCCGGGTAGCAGCCTGACCTGAAGCTCATAGGCGATATACCAGTCCATTAACGCCAGCTGACGCACCAGCGGCGCGGTCGTAAGATCCACACACGCTGTCCGTTTGGCGGCCAGCTCAAGCATGGCATGAACCTGTCGCCAGGGCGTGTCGTACCCGATGGTGACGCTTACGGTCAGGTTGATGCTGCCATCATTATTTTGAGCGCTGAGGTTCGTTATTTTGCCGCTCACCACGACGGCATTAGGTACGGTCACTACGTAGTTTTCACGCGTGATAATTTTGGTGGCGAGCATACCGATTTCACTCACCTTCCCTTCGTTATCCGCGACCCGAATAACGTCCCCTTTGCGCAGCGCGCGTGAATAAATCAGTACGAGGCCGCTCATGGCATGATTCATCACTCCGGCAGATCCCAGCGTGAGCATAAGCCCAAAAAAGACGCTTATGCCCTTAAAGGCCAGCGAATTGGCGCCGGGGAGAAACGGGTATGCGGCGGAGAGCGCGAACAACCACACCACCACAGAGAGCAGTTTTCTGGTTGCCCCGACGGTTTCGGGGTGAAGTCCCGGAAACTGTAAACGGCCCGCCTCCACCTGATTGAGTACCATCTTCAACAACTTAAGAATGAAGGCGGTGATAATAAAAATAATTAAAACAATCAGCAGGCCCGGTAAGGCAGAGACGATGGATAAGAAAATCTGACGAACGACGCGCAGGGACCAGTCGCCCAGCGAGGTTGCCCAAACCCGCGTCCAGGGAAACAGGCTAAACGCCCAGCTAAGCCAGACATAGAAAGCTATCATCCCCAGCAATATCATCAGCAAGGCGTATAGACGGGCTTCAACGGCACCAACGTAACGCCGCCAGGTTTTGGGGATCAACCCGCGATTTTCTGCAATCCGGCGACGAAAGTGGCGCTTGACCCGACGCCAGGAGCGCCACGCACCCCAGATAAGCAATAAGCAACCGGCCAGCCCCAGCGCGGTTTTCACCACGGAAAGCACAAGCCATCCGGTGTCGTATTGGTCGTGAAGCGCCGTGCGCTGTGCCTCCAAACGCGCCAGCACGCGCTGCGCGGCCTGATCGAGAGTCAGGTCGTCACCTTCATCAAGATCCGCCTGCGTCAGCAGCATAAGCGGCTTGCCATTCATCACGAACAGCTTGCCCTGCTGGTTATAACGGGTGACGGGGACAATTTTTATCGGTTCACGGACATCCGCCTGGCTGAAATTACGCAGCGTGTTGCGGATGCGTAAAACGCGTTCTTCCGGGGTTGTCAGGCCGAACTTAGCCTGAAGCATGACGATGGGGGTATGGAAAATATACAGCGTGCGCGCTTGCTCCTGCTCCGTCGGTTCCTGACGGGGCTCAGCAGCAAACGCGCCAGACGTTAAAAGGACTATCACAAGCGTTAAAAACGCGAGCGCTTTTTTATTCATACCCGGCACCGAGGAGCGTGAAATTAACTTTTTTCATTACTCTGCCAACCAAACGGTAGACGCACGATTTTCTGAGCATAGACCAGCGCTTCAGTTCTGCAATTTTCCTGTAAGCCTCACCTTTTCATTCAGCAAGAAGGAAAAACTCCTTTCGCAAATTTATTAATAAATAAATCTAAAGATTACATTTTTGCAGCGTTAACTATCATTAAATGGCATTCGGCATATTCAGTGCCAGACGGCAGTGTCCTACAGGTTGAGGTGACATTCTCCGCTGGCTATTCAGCTTATTCACTCAGGAAAGTGTTATGAAATTTCATGTAATAACCTCTGCTGTATTACTGGCACTGACATTTTCTCAGCCAGTATTCGCGGCCGATGCGCCTTTATCGCCGTTAATGAAACAGCTCAATAACGGCAACTGGCTGGCACCGGAAGAGGCGCAGACGCTTAGCGACGAACTGTATTATCAGGATGCCATTCAGGCATATATTCAAACCTTGCCCCTTTTGAATACTATCGGTTTGCGTGATGGTTCCGAGGCAGCATTTGGCAAAGGCTACAATGTCCTGCCAATCTGGAAAGAGCGCATGGACAGCCGTGCCGTCGTGCCGACGCCAAACGGGGATGTTATCTATTCGATGAGCTACCTGGACCTTAAAGAGACGGGTCCGCTGGTGGTTAAAGCTCCGGCAAACGTCATCGGCATGTTTACCGATTTCTTCCAGAAAACCATCACCGACGTGGGAGCTATCGGCCCGGACCGGGCTCGCGGTGGCTTGTATCTGCTGTTACCGCCTGACTATGAAGGGCCGGTCCCTCAGGGTTACTACGCCTTTAAATCATCAACTTATAACGTATTCCTCTTCTTCAGAACCATCATGGGGAAAGGCGACGGTAAGCCTGACCCGGTCCCGGCGGTAAAAAATGCTGAAACGACGCGAATTTATCCGCTCTGGGACGTAGAGAAAGAGGTCAAGCCGATGCAGTTCCCGGATGCCAGCGGCAAGCGCGTCAACATGATGTATCCTACGGACGCCAGCTACTGGCAGAAACTGAAAACCTTCGTGGACTATGAGCCTTTAACGGCGATCCCGGAGGAGACGCGTAGCGCATTGTTAAGCATCGGCATGGTTAAAGGGAAACCTTTCGCGCCGACGGCGAAGCAGCAGGAAATGCTTAATAAAGCGGTCGCCACCGCACCGCGAATGATTCTGGCTCGCCGACAGGTGGGGCGCGACGATCAGCGTCAGCTGTACTACAAAGACAGACAGTGGGAAAACTCGTGGGCGGGTGCAACCGCAGAATGGATGCAGTACGGCACGCTTGATGCTAACCAGCGCGCGGCCTTCTTCCAGATTGCCTATTCCAGCGCGGCCGCGATGGTAATGCATACCACCGGGGCGGGCTCGAAATATCCTTACACGACCAAAGACAACACCGGTAAATTCCTGAACGGCAGCAATACTTACAAACTGCATCTGCCGCCGAATCCGCCAGCCGCGCTGTTCTGGGCGGTAACGGCCTACAACATCACCGACGGCACAATGCCTGAAACCGATCAGCTTCTGCCCTCCACCAACGGTTATTACAACATTCCGAAAAACAATGACGGCTCCATCGACCTCTGGTTTGGGCCAAATAAACCGGACGGCGTAGACGACAGCGCGTTTATCAAAACGGTTCCCGACCGTAACTTCCTTGTCGCCCTTCGCCTGTACGGCACCGAGGACGGCTTCTACGATCAAACCTGGATACCGGACGATCTGGTGCAGACCAACAAATAATTGAGAGAAAACATGAAAAAACGCTACCTTGCCCTCTTCACCGCGCTGGCGCTCAGCGCGGGCGTTCATGCGCAAACTGCGCCGCTAACCATCCCGCATCCCACCCAGTTTGATCGGTTAAACCAGCCGTCTGCGGATGTGACGATGCCTGAAAGCTATGTAAAGGCCATTGCGCAGCAGGCCTACATTTGGGGCTGGCCCATGGTGAACCAGTTCAACCGCCGGGAAACCATCACCAAAGCGCCCTATCCCGCGCTTAATGGCGGGATGGTCCCCGTCGCGCCTATGGGTCAGCTCAGCATGCTGACGGACTATATCAAGCCGGAAGAAACCTTCGTTACCTGCCCAAACCAGGATGTTGCCTACGGGCTTGGCTTTTTCGAGTTAGATAAAGAACCGATCGTTATTCAGGTACCTGATTTTGGCGAGCGTTTCTGGGTCTACGCTATCTATGACGCCCGCACGAACCAAATTGGTAACGTCGGTAAGCCTTACGGCACGAAACCCGGATTTTATTTATTAGTCGGGCCGAACTGGAAAGGTGAAACACCGAAGGGTATTGAAGGGGTTATTCGTTCCTCCACTGAAATGGCTAACGTCATTCCACGCGTGCAGATGGATGATACGCCGGAAGACCGCAAAGCCATTCAGGCTCCTATCAAAGAAATCATGACCTACCCGTTAAGCCAGTTTGACGGGAAAATGAAATCCTTTGAGTACTCAAAAATTCCCGCCATTGGTGATAAACCGGATGCCAGCGCGGGCGAGACGCGTTGGGTGGTGCCAGAAAAATTCTTTGACCAGTTCGCAAACGTGCTGGAAAAAGTGCCACCGCTGCCCGGCGAAGAGGCCATGTACGCGCAGTACCGCCATCTGGTAGAGGCCGGGAAGAAAAACCCTGAAGTACGCAAATGGATGGATGAAGCAGCCATCGAGACCGATAAAACGGTGATTGCAGACTTCTTTAAATGGAAGAATAACGGGGTGCCTGCCGGCAACGGCTGGAACCGCTCGAAAAACAACGCCGAGTTCGGGGTGGACTACTACAACCGAACCGGCACCTCCAAATCGAATATGTTCGATAACAAGCCGAACGAAACCCAGTATTTCTACACCGACAATGATGCCGCTGGAGGACAGCTATCTGGAGATCATGATTACACGGTAACGTTCGCCAAAGGCGAGCTTCCTCCTGTAAAAGGTTTCTGGTCACTCACGCTTTACAACAGTAAGCATCTTTTTAGCCCCAATGAGCTGAACCGTTATTCACTGGGGACGAAAAATAAAAACCTGAAGTACAACGAGGATGGTTCGCTGACGCTCTATGTCAGCAAAAACCGCCCTTCTGACGATAAGGTCAATAACTGGCTCCCGGCTCCGGACGGTAATCTGTCACTCTACATCCGCGCCTACTGGGGCGAACAGCCTATTCTGGACGGCACCTGGCAGCCACCGAAGATTGAAACGGTAAAATAAGCCAATGCGGTCGCCCCCGGATGGCTGTTCGGGGGCGTTTAGCAGAACCTACACGCTAAAAACTGTACGTCACCTTCAAGCTCCCCGTGGGTGACGTTTTACGTTTCACTATCGGGCTATCACCCGCATCCCCCGTCAGCTGCGTAACGCCCGCGGAAGCAAGCACGCTCCAGCGCGACGTGAGCTTATGGCTCCAGTCAAGGTTCATCGAATACGCATAAATTCCCGCTCCGGCGTCATGTCGGGCGAATCCCGACGCGCTCGACTGGGCGTCACTGACGCCATAGTAGGTCTGCATATACTTGTCGGAACCCCAGCTGCCGGTCAGCGCCAGCGTCACCGCATTTTTTGGTGACGTATAGAGCGGGCTGGAAATGCCGAAATGCACCGCCTCACCGTTGTCTCTCTCAGAAACAGGAACCTCAGCCTGCAGCTGGAGATTAAGCCAGTCGGTCACTTTATATCCCAGCCCGGGCACGACGATTGCCGAGCCTTTTATCTCGCCCATTCCTCGCAGCTCGTCGCTGCCGGAGCCGATCGCATCGCTGCTGACGTCTTTATCTTTACGGCCCGTGCGATAGCTCAGGGCAGCGCTGTAATCGAGATTACCGATATTATTGCCGTAACCGATACCCCGCGTGGTGCTGATAAAGAAGCCATTCGCCATTGAGTAATCCACCACCTGAGCCGCGCTAACGCGGCTTTTATCCGAACCCGAGTAGCGCGGCGCGACGTCCACGCCTCCCCCCAGAGTTAAGACATTGCCCTTCTGTTCTGCTGCCATTACCGGGGTGGCCAGTAGCGCCAGAACAACGCCCGGCACAATGCTTTTCAGTCTGTAGCCCGAAAGTGAATGGGGGAACGTATGACGCAGTTCGATGTTTCTCATTAAAGAAGCCCTTATGGATTCAAATGGTTGCGATGCAGGCGGTGAAACGCCAGGACGCCCATTTTGAATACCGACCCTAAGGTTCTTATGAGCCGAAAATGAAGAAACGCTGAAGCGCCAGCCGGTGCTGTAAACCGGACGGATTTCCTGCTACCGTTTTTTTCTTAAGTTGTTCTTCATCCACGGTTGTTACAGTTACCAATGTGAAAATTTTACTAATCGAAGACGACCTGGATCTTGGCAACGGCGTGCGTATTGCCCTTTCAGATCAGGGATTTGACGTCATATGGGTTCGCCGTAAAGAGGATGCGCTGCATCAGCTTGACGTCTGCGTGCCGGAACTGATTTTGCTCGACCTGGGGCTGCCCGACGGCGACGGCATGAGCCTTATGACGCGTTTGCGCCAGCAGCTTAAGGGGATCCCCGTCATTATCCTGACGGCGCGAGGCACGCTGCAGGATCGCCTGTGCGGCCTGGATGCCGGTGCAGACGATTATCTTGTCAAACCCTTCGTTCTCGCCGAACTGCTGGCGAGAGTCAGAGCCCTTGCGCGACGCAGCTACGGTTTTGAAAATGAGGCGATAGAGATCCGGGGCTTATCGCTTCATGTCCCGACGCGTCGCGTGACGGTGAGCGCGCGTCACGTTGAGCTGACGGCCAGTGAATATGCGCTGCTTGAAACGTTGATGCTGCGCGCTGACCGGGTGATTACGCGGCGGTTCCTGGAAGAAAGGATATTCGGCAACAAGGAAAATCTCAGTAATGCGCTCGACGTGCATATGGGAAATTTGCGGCGGAAAATTGGCGAAGGCTATGTGCGAACGGTGCGGGGCGTCGGGTACGTCATTGATACCGTCTCTGTTCAGAAGGTGACGGGTTAATGCGAAACGTCTGGTTCCTCCTGAAGCGTCCCACGCTGGTGCGGCGAATTATCATCGCCCAGATGGTGCTGCTTACCCTGCTGTGGTGTCTTTTTTTGACCTTCATACTGCTGGAGGACCTGCGTAGCCCTCCGATACTGACGGGCAGTAAGACGTACGACACTGTTTTTTCCCTGGTTGATCGTCTTGGCGAACGCCCGCAGGATCGTAACGAGGTGCTGGAAGCGTTCAGTAAGGCGTTGCGGGAAGGCTATGGCGGCGGCGAAGATCCTGCATTATCAATCAACCTCATCGTTCGCAAGAATAACGCAATCATTTTTTCATCCGCTGGCGCACCAACGGGAGTAATGAACACCAGGCTGGGTGAAATCCAGCGTGTTCAGAGTGACGGTCGTACCTGGACCAGCCGAACCCTCAAGTCCCCTCGTTCCGACGTGGACGTTACTCTTTTCACACCGGCCGGCAGCTGGAACTTCTTTATCTATCTGAACTCACGCGGCTACTACATTATGCCGCTGCTGGTCTGTATTCCTTTTCTTCTGTTTCCCGCGTGGCTGTCGATCCGCATTGCAATGCGTCCCTGGAGCAAGGTGGTGAATGAAATTTCATTACGCAGGCCAGACGATCTCTCTCCCTTAAAAGCCGGCCCGAGGCACAGGGAGCTTCGCAAAATGGTGGACGCGATAAACGATTTTCTTGCCAGAGTGCGGGAAAGCGCTGAACGGGAACGGGTTTTCATTGCGGATGCCGCGCACGAGCTGCGTACGCCGCTGGCTGCGATGCGCATTAACGTGGAGGCGCTGCAGTCCTGGGCAAGCAGCGAGAGCCAGCGGCAGCTGCTAGCAGGGATTGTGCGCAGCAACGGCCGGGCGGCCCGTCTCGTCAACCAGCTGCTGCTGATGATGCACAGTGAAGCGCGCATTGACACCGCGATGGAGCCCGTACCGCTGACGTCGCTCATACAAGAGCGGATGGCTGCGCTGGAGCCGCTAGCGTCGGGGCGCAGGATTGAGCTGGAATTCTTCGCTGAGGATGAGATCTGGATTGCTGGCGTCCGGGAACGTCTGATGTCGCTGATCGACAATCTCATTGAAAACGCCGTGAAGTACAGCCCTGAGGGCGGGCGGATTCAGGTAGAGGTACGCTCAGCAGATAAATCAGCCCAGCTGCGCGTCTCCGATGAGGGGCCGGGCATTCCGGTTGAATTGCGCGAGCGCGTATTCGACCGGTTTTTCCGCGATCCCAATCAGATGCAAAGCGGGAGCGGGCTGGGGCTTGCCATTGTCAAAGCCGTTGCACAGCAGCACGGCAGCAGCGTAAACCTGAGTACTTCCGCAGAAGGTGGCCTCCTGGTGACGGTTGACTTCCCGGACCGCACGTTTAGCTAAACCAGAACAGGGTGTTCGATCGCAAATGCCGCAGATTGCTTCAAAAAAATTACCGTATTTGTTATATTGTTGTTTATTGCTTATTCACCTCTGCGGTGCCAAAAAGAACAAGATTCACCGCAACCCAGGAAAGAGAAATGTTAGATTACCGCTTCCCGACAGCTTTGCAGATGGTTCTCAGCGTAGCGATGGCGGAGCAACTAGGAGAACGTTCGACGAGTGCGATTCTGGCCTACGGCCTGGAAGCCAACCCGAGCTTTATCCGCAAATTGATGGTTCCACTCACGCGTGACGGCATTATCGTCTCAACGCTTGGCCGCAACGGCTCAATTCATCTTGGACGTCCGCCGGAAAAGATTACCCTGCGCGATATCTACCTTTCAGTCACCGAAGATAAAAAACTCTGGGCGTCGCGCCCGGACGTGCCGGCCCGCTGCGTGGTCAGCGCCAACGCCTGCTGGTACTTCAAATCGATTTCCGAAGAAGCAGAGCAGGCTTCGCTCGCGGTATTAGCGCGCCACACCGTGGCAAGCGCGCTGGACGAGGTCAAAAAAGCCGATACCAGCGGGTGCGATCCTTTACCTGAACTCATTGCCCAGTACAAAAAAGCCCAGTAATTTTCGCGAAAAAAAACCGCCTTTACGATAAAGGCGGTTTTTTGTTATCTGCGGTATCCCTACGCGGGCAGAACCTCCCTTTCCACTTTGCCGCGCGTCACGAACTTACGCAGCGTCACGTAGAACACCGGCGTCAGGAACAGACCAAACAGCGTTACGCCCAGCATCCCGGAGAAGACCGTAATCCCGGTGACGCCGCGCACTTCTGCGCCCGCGCCGTGGCCGAGGATCAGCGGAATGGTCCCGGCGATAAAGGCGATGGAGGTCATCACAATCGGACGCAAGCGCAGGCGGCACGCTTCCAGCGCCGCTTCCATGATGCCTTTGCCCTGAATTTCCAGCTCGCGGGCAAACTCCACGATAAGAATCGCGTTTTTACAGGCCAGCCCCATCAGCACCACCAGCCCCACCTGCACGAAGACGTTGTTATCCCCACCGGTCAGCCAGACGCCAAACAGCGCGGAAAGCATGGTCATCGGAACAATGAGGATCACCGCCAGCGGCAGCGTCCAGCTTTCATACAGCGCCGCCAGCACCAGGAACGCCAGCAGTACCGCGACCGGGAAGACGATCAGCGCCGTATTGCCCTGCGTGGCCTGCTGGAAGCTCAGATCCGTCCATTCAATATTCATTCCGTTCGGCAGGATCTGCTTAGACATCGCGTCCAGCTGCGTCATCGCCTGCGCGGACGAGAGCACGCGCGGGTCGGCATCGCCAATCAGATCCGCCGCCGGGTAGCCATTGTAGCGTATCACCGGATCCGGCCCGTAGGTGGTCGTGATTTTCACCATACTGCCAATCGGCACCATTTCGCCCTGGCTATTCCGGGTGCGTAAATTCGCAATATCTTCCACGCTGTCGCGGAACTGCCCGTCTGCCTGCGCCATCACGCGCCAGGTGCGTCCGAACTGGTTGAAGTCGTTCACGTACGACGAGCCCAGATAGGTTTGCAGCGTACCGAACAGATCGGTCAGCGACACGCCCTGCGCTTTCGCCTTATCGCGGTCAACCTGCACGTCCAGCTGCGGAACGTTAGCCTGATAGGTGGAGATCGGGAAGTGCATCCCAGGCGTCTGCATAATCGCACCGGACATGGTGTTCACCGCGTTTTGCAGCGCGCCATAGCCCAGACCCGCGCGATCCTGAATATACAGCGAGTAGCCTGACCCCTGACCCAGCCCCAGAATCGGCGGCGGCAGAATGGAGAAACCAAAGCCCTGCTGGATTTGCGCGATTTTGGCGTTGATCTCCGCGTTAATTTCCGCCGCAGAGTGCTTGCGCTGGTCAAACGGCTTCAGGCCGAAGAACACCGTCCCGGTATTCGGCGTGTTGGTAAACTGCAGCGCGTTCAGACCCGGGAAAGCCACCGCGTAGTCCACGCCTTCGGTATTCATGCCGATTTCGCTCATTTTGCGGATCACCGCGTCGGTGCGCGCCAGCGACGAGCCTTCCGGCATCTTCACGCCGCCAATCAGGTACAGCTTGTCCTGCGTCGGAATAAACCCGCCGGGTACCGCTTTAAACATCACGCCCGCGGCACACAGCAGCAGCAGATACACCACAAACACCGCGCCGCGTCGGCCCAGCGTTTTGCCTACCAGCCCCTGATAGCCGTTCGAGCTACGGTGGAAAAAGCGGTTAAACGGACGGAAAATCCAGCCGAACAGGCGATCGATAAGCCGGGTCGGGAAGTCTTTCGGCGCGCCGTGCGGTTTTAACAGCAGCGCAGCCAGCGCCGGAGAGAGCGTCAGCGAGTTGATGGCGGAGATCACCGTGGAAATCGCTATCGTCACCGCAAACTGCTTGTAGAACTGACCGGTAACGCCAGAGAGGAACGCCATCGGCACGAACACCGCGCACAGCACCAGCGCAATCGCGATAATGGGCCCGGAGACTTCACGCATCGCCTGATGCGCGGCCGCCAGCGGCGCAAGCCCCTCTTCAATGTTTCGCTCGACGTTTTCCACCACCACGATGGCGTCGTCCACCACGATACCGATGGCCAACACCAGCCCGAACAGGCTGAGGGTGTTAAGCGAAAAGCCCAGCAGATAGAGAATGCTGAACGTCCCCACCACCGACACCGGCACCGCGATCAGCGGAATGATCGACGCGCGCCAGGTTTGCAGGAACAGGATCACCACCAGCACCACCAGCACCACCGCTTCCAGCAGGGTTTGCACCACCGCACGGATGGAGTCGCGCACGAAAACTGTCGGATCGTAAGGTGCCGCCCACTTCATATCTTCCGGGAAACGGGTGGACAGTTCGTCCATTTTGGCGCGCACCGCGTTAGACAAATCAATGGCGTTTGCCCCCGGTGACTGGAAGATACCAATCCCGACCGCGTCTTTGTTGTTAAGCTGGGAACGCAGCGCATAGCTGCCGGAACCCATCTCGATACGCGCCACGTCGCGCAAGCGGACGACCGAACCGTCCTCCGACGTTTTCAGGACAATATTGCCAAACTCTTCCTCGGTATGCAGACGACCCTGGGCGTTAATGGAGATCAGGAAATCGCTCTCTTTCGGCAGCGGCTCGGCGCCAAGCTGCCCGGCGGACACCTGCACGTTCTGCTCCTGCATTGCCGTGACCACGTCCGAGGCGGTCAGCCCGCGGGCCGCGACCTTGTTCGGGTCCAGCCAGATGCGCATGGCGTATTCACCGGAGCCGAAAATCTGAATCTGGCCGACGCCGGGGAGACGCGCCAGCTCGTCCTTCACCTTCAGCGTGGCGTAGTTGCGCATGTACAGCGAATCGTACTTACCGTTGGGCGAGAACAGATGCACCACCAACGTCAGCGTTGGCGACTGCTTCTGCGTCGTGATGCCCAGGCGCCGCACGTCTTCCGGCAGACGCGCCTCGGCCTGCGCGACGCGGTTTTGCACCTGCACCTGCGCCTGATCCGGATCGGTACCCGGACGGAACGTGACGGTAGTGACCAGCACGCCGTCCGAGCCGGCGACGGATTTCATGTACATCATGTTCTCAACGCCGTTGATCGCCTCTTCCAGCGGCGTCGCCACGGTTTCGGCAATCACTTTCGGGTTGGCGCCCGGATACTCCGCGCGCACCTGCACGCTTGGCGGTACGACGTCAGGATATTCGCTCACCGGCAGAAGCGGGATGGCGATTAATCCTGTGATAAAAATCAGAATCGACAGTACGGCAGCGAAAATCGGCCTGTCGATGAAAAAGCGGGAAAAGTCCATGGGAAGGATTCTCTGGTCAAGTGATCAGTTGAGGGCGGTGCTGGCAGTCATGGCGACGGTTTTCGCATTCACCGGCATACCCGGCATGAACACTTTCTGTAGACCGTCAACGATGACTTTATCGCCAGGTTTCAGCCCCTGCTGCACGATGCGTAAACCGTCGGCCAGACGCCCCGGCGTAATATCGCGACGCTGCGCTTTGCCCTCTTTGTCCACGATATAAACATACTTGCGATCCTGGTCAGTCAGCACCGCTTTGTCGTCAATAAGCGTGGCCTGGAATTCAGCGCTGCCCGGCAGGCGTACGCGGGCAAAGAGTCCCGGCGTGAACTGACGCTGCGCGTTATCCAGCAGCGCGCGCATGCGGATCGTACCGGTACTCGGCGTAAGCTGATTATCAAGGAAATCCACTTTGCCCTGATGGGGGTAGCCCTCCTCGCCGGCAAGGCCGATCTCAACCGGTAGCGCCGTATGGTGGCTGGACGCCCCCTGCCCGTTGCGGGCGAGATTTTGATAGTGAAGATAGGTTGACTCATCCACGTCAAAGTAGACGTAAACCGTCTTCTGCGAGACCAGCGTGGTGAGCACGCTGGCGCTGTCGCCCGCGGAGACCAGATTGCCGCTGGTGATTAACGCCCGGCTGGCGCGCCCATCAATAGGTGCCGTCACTTTGGTGAAGTCGAGATTCAGCTGCGCGGCGTCTACCGCAGCCTGGGCCGCGCGAATATCGGCCTGCGCCTGAATGGCGGCCGAACGGCGCTGCTCCCACTCTTCACGGGATACCAGGTTGGTATTGATTAATTTATCGGTACGGTTAGCCTCGCTTCGCGCCAGGCTGGCCTGCGTTTTGGCTCTCTCCAGCGTCGCCTGCGCCTGCTCCAGCGCGGCGCGATAGGTTCGGTCATCAATCGTGAACAGCACCTCGCCCTTTTTCACTTCCTGGCCGTCGGTGAAATTCACTTTGTCGATGTAGCCAGAGACGCGGGGACGAAGCTGCACGCTTTCCACAGCTTCAATCCGGCCGTTAAAGCTATCCCACTGGCTAATAGATTTCACAACCACGTCAGCAGCATTGACGGCGGGCGCGGGCGGCGCGGCGTTTTGCGCTACGCTGTCATCACATCCGACGAGCAGCACGGAGAGCAGCATCGCTCCCAGTGCATTCAGATGATAGTTTCCCCAGGTTTTTTGCAGGCTCATTATTTTTATTCCGGTAATTGCAGCCGCCGGGCAAGACGCAGCGGGAGGCGCCGCGCCACTTCCTTTGTCCGGGCTGGCTTAAGGCCATTTGTGTCGTTCATCGCCACAAAACTGTAACAGTTTCGAATACACTATCGCGGCGATTGTAGGAATGCGCCTAACTAAGTGCAAGAATAATTGTTGCACTTTATGTGCTATTTGAGTCGTCGATAAAAGGCCCGTTTCGGGTAAGGATTTAAATGCAACAATAAAACTTGCAATTATCGTGAAACCAGGCCACCTTAAAATGCAACAGATAAAGATACCTTTCTATCGCTGCGTGGGGGAAACCTGATGAACACTGGCGCATTTATGCATGATTTACTCGACTGGATTGATAACAACCTCGACAGTCGCCTGGACATTGAGACCGTCTCAAGGCGCTCCGGCTATTCGAAATGGCACCTTCAGCGCCTGTTCAAAGAGCACACGGGCTATCCCCTCGCCGGATATATTCGCGCGCAAAAGCTGCAAAAATCGGTTGAGCGCCTGGCACACAGCGATGAGCCCATCCTGAACGTGGCGATTGCGCTCGGGTTTGACTCTCAGCAGTCCTTCAACCGCAGTTTCAAACGCCAGTACGGTCAGGCACCTGGCGCATGGAGACGCAGTATCGGCGGTCGTGAAACGCAGCCGATGCACCAGTAGCTCACTTTTTACTGCAACATCATCCCGAAGCTGTTATACTGTATATAAATACAGTATTAGAGGTGCGTGATGGCTGTTGAAATAAAATATGTTGTCGTAAGAAAAGGTGAAGAGAAAATGACATTTGCCAGTAAGAAAGAGGCTGACGCTCACGACAGGCTGCTCGATATGGCAGACGCGTTCACCGACTGGCTGTTGCAAAGCGGAATGCAGATGGATGAAACGCAGGCTGAAAATCTTGGTCTGTATCTCGCCGAGCAGAAAGAGACCGTGCAGCATATTTTGCGCACCAGCAAGCTCCCTGCCCTCGATGCCCCTGCGGCTGATGATAAAACCGAATCAGATGCGGCTGACAGTAAAAAAATCAGAGCGGTAAAAGCTGCCTGATCGCCACATCGTCACCGAACCTGACGCCGCAAGCAGCATGCTGCTTGCGGCTTTTTTATTAACGTCAGCGCCTGGCAAATCACGCGCCGGATTGCGGCAAGGCATCAATCATCTCTTGTAACTCATTGTACAGCCTTGCCACATGGAAACCATCGCACACGGAATGATGAACCTGAACGGCGAGGGGCAATAATACTTTGCCATCGTGTTCGTAGTATTTTCCAAGCGTAAACATAGGGGCAAAAAAGTTCTTCATGTGCGCAACGTTGACGTTAAAGCTGGTAAAACTCACCCAGGGAATGCCAGATATGAAAAAGATATTTTCCCTGGATTCGTCCTTAGGCCAATAAGCAAGATTATTACCGTAGCGCGCAATGTCTTCAGCGTAGGTCTTCTGGAAGTGCTGAATATTGCCATCGTAATGGCTCCATAATGATGAAAATGTCTCTGTTTCATTATGGAAAATGGTATAATTTGGATGGACTTCGTTCCATATAATAAGCTCATTGTCTTTCATGGCCATACGGAACTCAGGACGACTGTTGACGATCTTAGAAATGAGAAAAATAATCGTCGGGTAAAATTTCCAGCCAACCGCTTTGATGTGTTTTAACAGCGCGGTAATATCGATTAAAACCGTCTGGTTAAACGTCGACTGAGCGAACCCCTGAAAAATCTCAAAATGTTCCTTCCTTGCCCAACGAGATAAGTCAACGGACGTATATTCCGGAATTGTTTTTTCCATTTCTAAGCCTTTAATGAGCAAGGACATCTCTGATGTTAGCCTAAATTTTTTCCCCGCATTAAGCAAGCAGGCGACGGAATTCATTAACGCTGGCGCTATGTCTTTGCGGCGGGCGGGACGTTTACCCTGGCGGATGTCGTACCTGGGCTGTCGATGATGACACCGTTTGACAAGCCCGGCGAGCCTGCACTTGAGGACGGGTTTGAACGCTCAAGCCACCATCCGGCGTTTTTTTGCGTCACGGAAATAACGGCATGGTTTAAATTATTCACGCCCACACCCTCAGTGAGGATATTTTATTTAATTACAAAACCCTGAAGCCTGTCAGAGGGAATAATAATTAAGCCATATCCTGGACAGCCCGTTGCACCGCTTTGCTAGCCTGATAGTCAGGTAAAGCTCAACCCGGAGGTATTCTTGCTGATTAGACTCAAGAAAGAACGAACGCATAAGGAGGATCGCCGGCTTGCCCTCTGGCTGGCGACCTCGGCAGGTTTGCTTAACGCCATCGCCCTTGGGGCATTTGGCTTTTTCCCCTCTCACATGACCGGCAACACCTCACAATTATCCAGCGAAGTCTCCTCCACCGATCTGAGCGATATGATTTTCTTTGGCTCGATTATTCTCTCTTTTGTCACCGGCGCAATTATTGCCCGTCTTATTGTGCTATGGGGCATTATCCATAATATCAGGCTGGTTTTTTGCCAAATTCTTTTCGTCGAGGGGGTACTATTGACCGGCGTCTCTCTCTACGAGATGTATTTCCACGCCCTCACGAGCAACCGCGAGATTATTATTTTTCTGTGCGGCCTGATGGGCATTCATAATTCAACCTCCACGCAGCTCTCCGGCGGACGGGTGAGATCGACGCATATCACCGGTACGCTAACGGACGCAGGCATATCGCTGGCTTCCGTGCTGGTGGCGATGCTCCGCAGGGATTACTCGAAGGATACCACGGCGCAAAAAAGTCAGCTGAAAACCCACTTAACCACCATTTTCTCGTTTATGACCGGGGGGATTGCTGGGCTGCTGCTGTTCAGATGGGTTGGCTTTAACGCCATGCTGGCGCTGGGGCTGATGCTCACGATTGTTGCGATGGTTTCCATTATTACCGTCTCGACGCGCGTTCGCCGGGTGCGCGCAGCGGCGTGAACCCGGTCAATCGCCCTGCAGCTGCCCCAGCAAGCGCTGCATGTTGTCGTCACAGGCGATCCCCTCCGGCCGGTTGGCGATACTCGCGACCAGGTCCAGCAGCTCTCTTCTGTTTTCCTCGAGCTGCTTTTGCATAGCCTCTATCTGCGTAATGCGCGTCTTAAGGGATTCGATCAGTGCTTCATGATCCCAGCGTTGTTGCGGCTGCGGCAGGAAGCGGCGTATTTGCTCGAGCGTAAAACCGGTGCGCTGTGCGTTATCGATGATTTTCAGCAGCGCGGCAGCGTTCGTAGAATATACGCGATATCCGTTCCCCTGCCTTACTGGCCGTGGCAGTAAGCCTTCCGCTTCATAAAACCGAATTCGCGACGGGGCGATCCCCGTCATTTTCGACAGCTCGCCAATTTTCATTTCTTTAGCTCTGGCATATTGACCTTAAAGTTAACTTTAAGCTTAAACTTTTTATAAGGTCAACCGGATCGCCATCTCTCACGGAGCTAAAATGCAAACTATTCTGGGAGCCAGCGGGCAAATAGCCCTTGAACTGGCCCGCGAGCTAAAACGCGGCTATACCGATGATATCAGGCTGGTCAGCCGCCATCCGCAGAAAATCAACGCCAGCGATACCCTCTTTTCAGCCAACCTCCTGGATGCACAGCAGACGCAGAAGGCGGTCAACGGCAGCGACACGGTCTATTTTACTGCCGGTCTGCCGCCAGATTCCGCGCTCTGGGAGCGCCAGTTTCCGACCATGCTGGAAAACGCCCTGCAAGCCACGCGAAGCGCGGGCGCAAAATTCGTCTATTTTGACAATACCTATATGTATCCTCAGAACGACGTGCCGCAAACCGAAGAGACGCGCTTTGCGCCCCGGGGACGAAAAGGCAACGTGCGTGCGCTGATGGCCAACCGGGTGCTTGATGAAATGCAGCGGGGCGATATTCCCGTTCTCATTGGTCGGGCACCGGAGTTTTACGGGCCTGAGAAAACGCAGAGCTTCACGAACGCGCTCATTATCGACAGGCTTAAGCAGCACAAACGCCCGCGCGTTCCGGTACGTGACGATACGCGGCGCACCCTCATCTGGACGCCAGATGCCAGCCGCGCGCTCGCCCTGCTGGGCAATACGCCGGAGGCCTTCGGGCAGACGTGGCATTTACCCTGCTGCGACGAAAGGCTGACGTATCAAAAGTTTGTCACTCTCGCCTGTGAGATCTTCGGCCAGAAAGCGGACTACGCCGTGCCCGGCAAGCTGGCATTCGCCGCGACGGCGCTGTTTTCGCAGGGTGCGCGCGAAATGTGGGAACTGTTGCCCAGATATGACGCTGACAATCTCTTTGATTCAACGAAGTTCAGGCAGCGTTTCCCCGAATTCGCCGTTACCCCTTACCGACAAGGGCTTAAGAGCATCTGGCATGAGTGGAATTCAAAAACATATAAAACAGCATAACTACGTTGCCGCACCGTCAGGGTGCGGCCCCTAAATTGTGACAACGTCACATCCCAGTCTCGTGTTTAGGACTATTCTGCCTGCCCGACAATCAGCCCTTATGCCATCAGGCCTGGCTGAAGGTTGCCACTAGTTTCATAGGGTTACTGATTTCCCCCCTTCGCTGGAACCCTTCCCAAACGCTTGCTATAGGTCAATTACCCCTGCCGAAACATGGCATAACAACAGGCAACCGGCGGTTGCTATAACGCATGCGCACAGGGAGACACACCGCAATGCACCCATTACTCAAACGCTCGCTGCTGTTTGTCGGCGCCATTCTCGTGGTCCTTGCCCTCCTCGTCTGGGGAATCGGGCTTGAGACAATCAAGGCGCGCCAGGTTGACCTGGTCTACCTCGGGCAACAGCACATGATTCTGGTTTTCTCGTCGATGTTTTTTGCCCTGCTGGTGGGCATTCCGGCCGGTATTTTGCTGAGTCGTCCGGCCGCGCGGGGCGTCGCCGAATACGTGATGCAAATATTTAACGTTGGCAACACCCTGCCGCCGCTGGCCGTGCTGGCGCTGGCGATGGTGGTGATAGGTATCGGCGATACGCCTGCCATCATCGCCCTGTTCCTCGCCTCGCTGCTGCCGATTGTGCGCAATACCTACGCCGGGCTGTGCTCGGTCCCGTCGTCGCTGCTGGAAGCGGCAAACGGCATTGGCATGACGAAATGGCAGCGCCTGCGTCAGGTTGAGCTGCCCAACGCCTGGCCGGTTATGCTCTCGGGGATCCGCATCGCCACCGCCATTAACGTCGGCACCGCGCCGCTGGCGTTCCTGATTGGCGCCAGCAGCTACGGCGAGCTGATTTTCCCGGGCATTTATCTGAACGATTTCCCGACCCTGATCCTCGGCGCGGCGGCTACCGCCCTGTTCGCCCTGATCCTCGACACCCTGCTGGCGGCGCTGGGTCGCGTGATGAGCCCCCATCTCGCTCGATAACAATAACAAGGAGCTTTTATGAGACTGTTTTCCAGCCTGACGGCGCTGTGTGCCGCGGCGCTGTTCACCGGCCAGGCGCTGGCAGCCCCGCTGATTCTGGCGACCAAGAGCTTTACCGAGCAGCACATTCTCTCGGCGATGACCGTACAGTACCTGCAAAAGAAAGGTTTCCAGGTTCAGCCAAAAACCAATATCGCCACGGTGATCTCCCGCAACGCGATGATCAACAAGCAGATTGATATGACCTGGGAGTACACCGGCACGTCGCTGATCATCTTCAACCACATCAACAAGCGCATGTCGCCGCAGGAATCATACGAGACGGTGAAGCGCCTCGACGCGAAGCACGGTCTGGTGTGGCTCAAACCCGCCGACATGAACAACACCTATGCCTTCGCCATGCAGCGCAAGCGCGCCGAGGCGGAGCATATCAACACCATGTCAGAGATGGTGGCGAAAATTGAGCAGGTTCGCAAAACCAACCCGGACAAAAACTGGCTGCTGGGCTTAGACCTCGAATTTGCCGGGCGCAGCGACGGCATGAAGCCGCTGCAGGAGGCCTATAAGATGGATCTGGACCGTCCGCAAATCCGGCAGATGGACCCGGGTCTGGTCTATAACGCCGTGCGCGACGGCTTCGTCGACGCCGGGCTGGTTTACACCACCGACGGGCGCGTGAAGGGCTTTGATCTCAAAGTGCTGGAAGATGATAAAGGCTTCTTCCCGAGCTATGCGGTCACCCCGGTGGTGCGCAAGGACACCCTGGAGGCCAACCCCGGTCTGGAAGAGGCGCTCAATACTCTCTCTGCCCAGCTCAACAACGACGTTATCACCGAGCTGAACAAGAAGGTGGATATCGACCATCAGTCACCGCAGCAGGTCGCCCGCGATTTCCTGCGTAGCAAGCAGCTGCTGTAGGAGGCGCTATGGATACCGTTCACTACATTCTGGACAACTGGGACTATCTGTTAACCCTGACGCTGCAGCATCTGTGGCTGGTGGCGCTGGCCGTGGGCTTAGCGATTATCATCGGCGTCCCGCTGGGCATTTTAATTGTGCGCCACAAGTGGCTGGCGACGCCGGTGCTGGGGATAGCCACCATCGTGCTGACCATCCCGTCTATTGCCCTGTTTGGCCTGATGATCCCGCTGTTTTCGCTGATCGGTCAGGGGATTGGCGCCCTGCCCGCTATAACGGCGGTGTTTCTCTACTCGCTGCTGCCGATCGTGCGTAACACCCACACGGCGCTGGACAGCCTGCCGCCGGGCCTGCGTGAAGCCGGACGCGGCATCGGTATGACGTTCTGGCAGCGTCTGCGCTGGGTGGAAATTCCGATGGCGCTGCCGGTGATTTTCGGCGGGATCCGCACCGCCGTGGTAATGAACATCGGCGTGATGGCAATCGCCGCCGTGATAGGCGCGGGCGGGCTTGGCCTGCTGCTGCTTAACGGCATCGGCGGAAGCGATATTCGTATGCTGATTGCGGGCGCGCTGATGATATGTCTTTTAGCGATTGTGCTCGACTGGCTGCTGCACCGTCTGCAGGTAGTTCTGACTCCAAAGGGGATTCGATGATGATAAAACTGGAAAACCTCACCAAACAATTTTCACAGAAGCACGGCCAGACCTTTAAGGCCGTCGACAACGTCAACCTGAACGTGCCTGAAGGGGAAATGTGCGTCCTGCTCGGCCCGTCCGGCTGCGGGAAAACCACCACTCTAAAGATGATTAACCGCCTCATCACCCCAAGCAGCGGGAACATCCTGATTAACGGCGAGGACACCAGCGGGATGGACACCGTGACCCTGCGCCGCAACATTGGCTATGTGATCCAGCAGATTGGCCTGTTCCCGAACATGACCATTGAAGAGAACATCACCGTCGTGCCGCGCATGCTGGGCTGGGATAAAGCGCGGTGCAAAGCCCGCGCCGCAGAGCTGATGGATATGGTGGCGATGGATCCGCACAAGTTCCTCCACCGCTATCCGCGCGAGATGTCCGGCGGCCAGCAGCAGCGTATTGGCGTCATCCGCGCCCTGGCGGCGGATCCCCCGGTGCTGCTGATGGATGAACCGTTCGGCGCGGTAGACCCGATCAACCGTGAGGTGATCCAGAACCAGTTCCTGGAGATGCAGCGCAAGCTGAAAAAAACCGTCATGCTGGTGAGCCACGATATCGACGAAGCCCTGAAGCTCGGCGACCGCATTGCGGTATTCCGTCAGGGAAAAATCGTCCAGTGCGCCAGCCCGGATGAACTGCTGGCGAAACCGGCGAACGAGTTTGTCGGCTCGTTTGTCGGTCAGGACCGCACGCTGAAGCGCCTGCTGCTGGTCTCCGCGGGCGACGTCACCGACCAGCAGCCAACCATTACGGTGCGAGGCTCTACCCCGCTTCCTGACGCGTTTGCCACCATGGACGATAACGATATTCGGGCGATTACCGTGGTTGACGAGCACGGCAAGCCGCTGGGCTTTGTGAAGCGTCGCGAAGCGCGCAACGCCAGCGGTACCTGCGCCGACATCCTGCATCCGTTCCGCATGACCGGCAAGGCCGAGGACAACCTGCGCGTGGTGCTTTCCCGTCTGTATGAGAGTAACACAAGCTGGATGCCGATCGTGGACGAGGACGGGCGCTACAACGGCGAAATTTCGCAGGACTATATTGCCGAATACCTGAGCTCAGGGCGTACGCGCCGGGCGCTGAATATTCACAGCGACAGTTAATTTTCCGGCCGGGCATCGCCCGGCTTTTTCGCACGCATACCTTTTGCTAACCCCGCGATTTCCCGCCACAATATTGTATCGTCCCCGTTTAATTGCGACCCATGCAACGTCTTCACGTTTACCCCGACATCCGCGCGATGTTTCGCCGGCTGCTGATTGCCACCATTACCGGCGTGCTCGCCGCGCTGGCCGTTGCGGTGTTCCGCCACAGCATGTACCTGCTGGAGTGGCTGCTTCTGAGCAACGACAGCGGCAGCCTGGTGAATGCCGCCGCGTCGCTCTCTCCCTGGCGACGCGCGCTAACGCCTGCTCTTGGAGGGCTAGCTGCCGGATTGCTGCTCTGGGGATGGCAGCGCCTGACCGCCCAGCGTCCCCACGCGCCGACCGATTATATGGAAGCGCTGGAGACCGGCGACGGTCAGTTTGACTACTGCGCCAGCCTCGTTAAATCCCTTGCTTCGCTGCTGGTCGTTGCCAGCGGAAGCGCCATCGGTCGCGAAGGAGCCATGATCCTGCTTGCCGCCCTCGCCGCCTCCTTTTTCGCCCGTCGTTTTACGCCCAAATCCGAATGGAAGCTCTGGATCGCCTGTGGCGCCGCCGCCGGGATGGCCAGCGCCTACCATGCTCCCCTGGCCGGCAGCCTGTTCATCGCTGAGATTCTGTTTGGCACGCTAATGCTAGCCTCGCTCGGCCCCGTGGTGATTGCGGCGGTGGTCGCGCTTCTCACCACAAAACTCCTGGCACCGGGTGCCGGTACGCTCTACGAGGTCCATCTGAGCGGCATCCTCACCGCGACAGATTATGCTCTGCTGGTCGCAATGGGCCTGCTGGCAGGCCTCTGCGGACCGCTGCTGATGTGGCTAATGGCGTTCAGCCACGGGCTTTTTCTGCGCCTTAAGCTTTCGCCGCCGTGGCAGCTGGCGCTCGGCGGCTCGATCGTCGGGCTGCTTTCTCTTCTGACGCCGAAGGTGTGGGGGAACGGCTACAGCGTGGTTCAGGCTTTTCTTCTCGCCCCGCCGCTGCTCTCGGTGATTGCCGGGGTGTTTATCTGTAAATTGCTGGCGGTGCTGGCAAGCAGCGGTTCGGGGGCGCCGGGAGGGGTGTTTACGCCTACGCTGTTTGTCGGTATGGCTACGGGGATGCTGTTCGCGCAGCTTTTCGCGCTGTGGCTGCCGGGTTCTGAGACGGCGATGCTGCTGGGGCTGGCCGGGATGGCAACGCTGCTCGCCGCGACCACGCATGCGCCCATTATGTCGGCGCTGATGGTCTGTGAAATGACCGGGCAGTATTTTTTACTGCCCGGTTTACTGGTCGCCTGCGTGATGGCGTCCGTACTGTCGCGAACGTTACGCCACGACTCGATCTACGGTCAACACGCCACCGAGGGCAGAGAGATCGATGTACTGCGCTAGCTCGCGCTGCTCGGCGCGAGGCAGATAAGGCAGCTCGCCCACCAGCGGGCCGGGCAGCTTGGTGCTCAGCACGTCGATGATTTCAGCGTAGTGCGCGAGGCCCGGATTAATGCGGTTTGCCACCCAGCCAACCAGCGGCAGGCCGTCATTGGCAATCGCCTGCGCCGTCAGCAGCGCGTGGTTGATGCACCCTTCCTGGATACCCACCACCATCACTACCGGCAGCTGCTCCTGCACGACCCATTCAGACAGCGGGCGCAAATCATTCATCAGGCTGCGCCAGCCGCCCGTCCCTTCGACCACCACGTGATCGACCTGCTCGCTCAGGTTCGCCAGGCCGTCGGACAACAGGGGGTAATTGATCGGGCCGCTGTGCGCCACGCTGCTCTCCTCTTCGCTTAACGCAATAGGATTGACCGCGTGATAAGGCAGTTCCAGCGACGAGACGCTTTGCAGCACCAGGGCGTCTTTATTTCGCAATCCCTCTGGCGTCTCTTTACTCCCTTTTGCGACCGGTTTGTACCCTGCGACGCGTTTACCGCTTGCTGCCAGAGCCTGCAGCAATGCGCGGGATACAACGGTCTTGCCGACAGAGGTATCTGTACCAGTAACAAAGAAACGCTTAAGCATGACTCACTCCACCTCTTGGGTATGCTTCGAAAATATCAACCAGGTAAATAATTCAGTGGAGGAAGTCTACGGGATGCGTGCGCTACCCGGCTTGAGATAGCGCAATTTTTCTTACATCTGCGGAAAAGAGTTAACCCTGCAACAGGCGGATAAGCAGCGAGCCGTTGTACATGGCATCTTTGACCAGCGCCGCGCCGGCCATCGTGCCCTGGTTGGAAAACTGGGTACTTTCTACCGCAATATTTCTGCTGTAGGCGGGGAGCGACTGCTGCTGAATACAGGCCGTAATCGCCGGGAAAAGGATCTCCGCCGCCTGGCTGAGCGGTGAGCCAATCAGGATTTTTTGCGGATTGAAGAGGTTCACCATAATCGCCAGAATGCGGCCTACGTTATTTCCCACTCCGGTAATAATGTCCTTCGCCAGCAGATCCCCCTGACGCGCGGCGGCGCAGAGGGAATCCACCGTTAAGGGCTGGCCGTGAAGCGAGGAGCTCATGGACTGGCTGAGCCTCACCTGCGCCAGTTCGAGCACGCTTTCCACGCTGGCGATCGTCTCCAGACAGCCATGGTTCCCGCAGTAGCAGCGCTTACCGTACGGGTCGACCTGGGTGTGGCCAATTTCCACCAGGCTGCTGCTTCCGGCGTGGAGGAGCCGTCCGTCGGTGATCACCCCCGCCCCGACGTTATGATCGATGACCACCTGAATCACGTCCCGGGCACCGCGCGACGCGCCAAACAGCGCTTCCGCCATCGTCCAGGCGCTGATGTCGTGCTGAATATAGACCGGCACGCCGGTATGGTTTTCCAGCACTTCGCCCAGGGGCATCTCTTTAACATCGTCGTAAAACGGCATGCGGTGAACAATACCATTTTCGGTATCAATAATGCCGGGCATGGTGATGGCAATCGCCGTTAAGCGTTCAAGCCGCTGCTGATGGCGGATAAAGAAGCGATCGATATGGGAGACAATCGCATCAAGAAGCGGTTCCTCGGCGTTGAGCGGCAGCTCAAGCCGGTCTTCCACCACCAGCTTGCTGCTGAGGTCGCGCAGCGCAAGGAAGATCTCTCCGCGGCTGATGCGCAGCGAGAGGTAGTGCCAGGCTTCGGTCTCGACCACCAGGCCAACCGCCGGACGACCACGGCTGCCCGGCTCCTGAATTTCCGTCTCCTGGACCAGGTGCGCTTCCAGCATTTCGCGGACAATTTTGGTGATACTGGCGGGTGCCAGCTGTGCCAGGCGCGACAGATCGATACGCGAAACCGGACCAAGCTGATCAATCAGGCGATACACCGCGCCAGCGTTGGTCTGCTTAATCTGATCAATATGCCCTGGCTGACTATCAGCAACCACCTCGTACTCCCTTATTTTCGAGCTTCGAAATAAACTTTTGGCTATGGTGAAGCACTTCCATGGGTGTCGTCAAATATTTACTTAGCCATGTGATTTACCGCACATTTTTACCCGTTTTTCCCGGGAAATATCAGACCGCGGAGGCCTGGATTAACCGCTGTTTGAAGCGCTGCGCAGCATGACTCTGTTCGCGATGTTTTGACCACACCAGCCACATCTCCGAAACGGCATCCTCCTCGGCAATGGCCACCCAGCGCATTTCGCGCAGCTGTACCCGCTTAAAGGAGGCCGGGAGTATCGACACCCCAAGCCCGGCGGCGACCAGGCCGATAATGGTCATCGCCTCTCCCACCTCCTGGGTGATGACCGGGGCAAGATCGTAGCGGCGCATCAGCCCCAGAATATCGTCATACAAGCCCGTCCCGACCTGCGGGTCAAAAAAGACAAACGGCTCTTTTGCCAGCTCTGCCAGCGAAACCGCCGGACACGACGCCAGCGGGTGGTCGTTCGGGATCATGGCCATCAGCGGTTCGCGCAGGATCACCTCCCACGCCAGGGTGTCCGGCAGCTGGGTATTACGCATCAGCCCCAGATCGAGCGCGCCTTCGTTCAGCGGCGCAATCTGCTCGCGGGTATTAATTTCGCGCGTCTGAATATGCACGTCCGGAAAATGACGGCGGAATGACGATAGCGTCTGCGAGACGGCGCTGATAAACGGCGCGGACGAGGTAAACCCGATCCGCAGCTCTCCGGCTTCCCCAAGATAGAGCCGTTCCGCCCGGGCAGCGGCGTCGTCGACCATGCTCAGGATTTGCCGGCTGTCGATCAGAAACTGCTTACCCGCCGCCGTTAGGCTCACGCTGCGGTTGGTGCGGGCCAGAAGACGCGCCCCGACCTGCTGCTCGAGGATTTGAATCTGCTGGCTTAAGGGCGGCTGAGAAATATTCAGCCGCGCCGCCGCGCGGCCAAAATGCAGCTCCTCGGAGACGGCGACAAAGTAGCGAAGATGACGCAGCTCGATATTCATATTTTTAAAGTATCATTTGAGATTATTAATATATTAGACAGAATATTTACATTTTCCTACCCTGAACGTGTGGTCATACCCGTCACCAGAAATCACGGGGATGTTTAAGCAAGGAAACTGTGTGAGTCGTACATCTACCATTGATATCGATCCGGCCAGAGATATTAATGATTTGCCTGTAGCATCGCAGCCGGTTCAGTTCATCAAACGCGGTACCCCCCAGTTTATGCGCGTCACCCTGGCGCTCTTTTCCGCCGGTCTGGCAACGTTTGCCCTGCTCTACTGCGTTCAGCCGATCCTGCCCGTGCTCTCCCACGAGTTCGGCGTATCGCCCGCCAGCAGCAGCGTTTCGCTTTCCATTTCAACCGGGATGCTGGCAATTGGCCTGCTTTTTACCGGTCCGCTATCCGACGCCATTGGCCGTAAACCGGTGATGGTAACCGCCCTGATGCTGGCCTCGGTCTGTACGTTACTCTCCACGATGATGACCAGCTGGCACGGCATTTTGGTGATGCGCGCGCTGATCGGGCTATCGCTCAGCGGCGTGGCGGCAGTCGGGATGACCTATCTCAGCGAGGAGATCCACCCGAGCTTCGTTGCCTTTTCGATGGGGCTGTACATCAGCGGGAACTCGATTGGCGGCATGAGCGGGCGTCTGCTGAGCGGGGTGTTTACGGACTTCTTCAGCTGGCGCATTGCGCTGGCGGTGATCGGGTGCTTTGCGCTGGCATCGGCCCTGATGTTCTGGAAAATCCTGCCGGAGTCGCGCCATTTTCGCCCGACCTCTCTGCGCCCGAAAACGTTGTTTATCAACTTCCGCCTGCACTGGCGCGACAAAGGTTTACCGCGACTGTTTCTGATGGGATTCCTGCTGATGGGTTCCTTCGTGACGCTGTTTAACTATATTGGCTACCGGCTGATGCTCTCGCCGTGGCATCTGAATCAGGCCGTTGTGGGTTTGCTTTCCGTGGCCTATCTCACCGGCACGTGGAGCTCGCCGAAAGCCGGAGCGATGACGGCGCGCTTTGGCCGCGGGCCGGTGATGCTGGTTTTTACCGCGGTGATGCTGCTCGGCCTGCTGCTGACGCTCTTCTCTTCCCTGTGGCTTATCTTTGCCGGGATGCTGCTCTTCTCCGCAGGGTTCTTCGCCGCTCACTCGGTCGCCAGCAGCTGGATTGGCCCGCGCGCGCGTCGCGCCAAAGGACAGGCATCGTCGCTGTATCTGTTTAGCTATTATCTGGGCTCAAGCATCGCCGGGACGCTGGGCGGCGTGTTCTGGCATCACTACGGCTGGAACGGCGTGAGCGGGTTTATCGCGCTGATGCTGTGCGCGGCGCTGCTGGTGGGAGCAAGTCTTCATAAGCGTCTGAGATAGTAAGGGACTGATGCCCGGTAAGACGAGCGATCCCGATAAACGGCACCAGCGTACTGGTGCCGTTTCACGTTCAGGAATCCCAGGCCTGCTCTATCTTACCGGCTTCAAACTGCGGAGGCGGTTTTCGGAAGCGGCGCGTTAGCCATGCCAGGTAAAGAACCCCCAGTGCCGCCCAGATGAGGCCAAGCGTCAGGGACGTCGCTTCGAGGTTTATCCACAGCACGCCGACCGTTGCGGCACCAATGAGGGGCAGCAGGAAATAGTGGAGCCGATCTTTCCACGTTTTGTTCAGCCCTTTACGCCGCCAGAAATGGTTGTACACCGAGAGATTAACAAACGTAAACGCCACCAGCGCGCCAAAGTTGATCAGCGCCGTCGCGGTCACGAGATCAAAGTACAGGGCCGACAGCGCCACTATCCCTACCATAATGACGTTCAGGGCCGGCGTGCGCCACTTCGGATGCACGTAGCCAAACACCCGCTCCGGGAAGACGTTGTCACGCCCCATCACGTACAACAAGCGTGAGACGCTGGCGTGCGAGGCCAGGCCTGAAGCGAGCGTATTCACAAAGGTGGTGCACAGAAACACCGACTGGAAGAGCTTGCCGCCCACGTACAGCGCAATTTCCGGCAGCGCGGCGTCCGGGTTCTTGAAGCGCGCGATCGTCGGGAAAAAGAGCTGCATGAAAAACGAGGCAATAATAAATATCAGCCCGCCATACAGTGCGGTCAGGAAAATGGCTTTGGGAATAACCCGCGCCGCGTTTGGCGTCTCTTCCGACAGCGTGGTGACCGCGTCAAAGCCGAGGAAAGAGAAGCAGACGATCGTCGCGCCGGTAATAATCGGGATCAGGTGTGCGTTCTCGCTGATAAACGGCTGGAGCGACCAGACGGTGCCAACCCCCTCACCCTTGTGCAGGCCATGCACCACGAGTATGACAAACACCACCATGATGGCGATCTGCACCAGCACAAACAGGGTGTTAAAGTTGGCGACCAAATTAACGCTCTTCAGGTTCGCCAGCGTCAGGATCGTCACAAACCCCACCACCCAGACCCACGGCGGGACTTCCGGGAACAACGCGGAAAGGTAGATCTTCGCCAGCAGCACGTTAATCATCGGCAGGAAGAGATAGTCCAGCAGCGATGACCAGCCGACCATAAACCCCAGGTGGGGGCCGATCGATTTCTGCGTGTAGGTGTACGCAGAGCCCGCTTCCGGGAACTGTCGCACCAGCTTGCCGTAGCTGATGGCGGTAAACATGACGCCCGCCAGCGCCAGAAGATATGAGGCAGGCACGTGGCCATTGCTGATACCGGACACAATGCCGAAGGTATCAAACACGGTCATGGGAGTGAGGTAAGCCAGCCCCATCATGACCACCTGCCAGAGCTTGAGGGAACTGCGCAGCCGGGTTCTTCCGGCCATGCCCGGCGAGTCAAGAGACGTGTTAGTCGCCATAAACCGTCCCCCCCATGCTTACCGTGGTTTGCAATTGCGTTGACCTTAACGCAAACCTGCTTAGCAAAGGGGGAAGTTGTAAAGAACATACGCGATCGTACCAGCGCAGCATCTCTGGCTCGCACTCACAGCAGGCGCCTGACTGGCCCCCTTCGCCCTGCGGATAGTTGAACATCTGCATCATTTCCTACCTCGTCACACAGTGTCGTTAAGAAAGTCCCTGTGCCGCCTGCGCTCCATAACGCGACTCCCGGGAGATAGCTGGCGTGCCAGCGAACAGTTCGGCCAGGCTCCGCGCAGGCCGTTTGGTGAAACGTATGAGATGAAACAAAGCGGCCCCTTACCGGGGCACGTCATCAGGCGTTTTTCAGCATCCACTCAATTTCTGTTTCGGTAATCAGGCGTTCAAACTGCAGTAATTCATCATTTTTGCAGGCGTGATAGACGTGGCAGAAACGTTCGCCCAGCCGCTCGCGAAGGTGATCGTTTTGCATAAACTCCCACAGCGCATCGCTCTGACGAATCGGGAACGGCAGTCCGTCCTGCTCCAGGCCATTGCCTTCAACTTCTTCCTGCAGGGGTAAATCGTTATCCAGCCCGTGAAGAATGCCGGCAAAAATCGCCGCCATCACCAGATACGGGTTCGCATCTGCGCCCGCCACCCGGTACTCGACCCGATGGTTGTGGCGATCGCCGCAGGGGATACGCAGGGCAACCGTGCGATTATTGTGTCCCCATGACGCCTGCGTCGGTACGTACATTCCCGGCTGGAAGCGGCGGTAGGAGTTGACGTTCGGTGCCAGCAGCGCCATGGACGCGGGCATCAGATCGATCATCCCGGCCAGCGCGCGTTTCAGCAGCGCGGAATCCTCGCCGCTGGCGTCTGAGAGCACGTTTTCGCCTCTGTTGTTTTGCATGCTGATGTGGATATGCATCCCGCTGCCCGCATGCTCTTCATACGGCTTTGCCATAAACGTGGCGTGCATCTTATGTTTTTCCGCCATCTGCCTGACGAGACGTTTTAGCGCCAGCGCATCATCGCAGGCGTCGAGCACGTTTTCCGTATGGTGCAGGTTAATCTCGAACTGGCCCGGGGAGGCTTCAGCCACTGCCCCGTCTGCGGGGATCAGCTGCAGCTGCGCCAGTTCGTCAATGTCGTTCAGCACGTCAGCAAAGTGGTTCAGGTTATCAACCGAGTAGACCTGGCTCTGCGTGTTACGCACGTCGGTGCCCGGCGCGCAGGGTGGCTGCAGATAGCCGTCGGCATCGCGTTTACGGTCAAGTAAATAGAACTCCAGCTCTACCGCTACCACGGGGAACAGACCGCGCTGGCGCAGCTGCTGCCAGAGTCGGTTGAGTACGTTCCGCGGCTCAACGTCAAAGGGAGCGCCATCTTCATCGACCATGGTGAGCTGCACCTGACCAATGTATTCCGGGTCGGCGGCGGAGGGTGTCAGGGTGCCCGGTACCGGCACGCAGATACAGTCCGGCTCGCCGAGCTCCTGCCCCAGGCCCGCCTCTTCTACGACGTTACCCAAAATGTCCATGGCGAAAACCGATGCCGGGAAATAGCAGCCTTTTTCAAGCTTGCTCAGTCCGGCAACCGGGATGCGCTTGCCGCGAAAACAGCCGTTCAGGTCGGTCAGGAGGACATCAATAAACTGGGTGTCAGGATACTTTTCTAAATAGCGCTTCACTTCCTGCGTAAAGGCGCTGCCCCGCCTCTCATCCGTGTGCTGCACAAAGTTCTCAACTTCTACGATATTGGTTTCCATGATTTACCACCGTTTTTGGGATTTGCGTTCGCTGCTCTGGACTGTCAAATATAATGTCCACCCTATCGAATCTGTATGCAAACAAATTGTTTGTCAAATGTTAAATTAAGTTTGCAAAAGGCAGATCCCATTGCTAGATTGAGAAAATATTGAACGAAAAGGCCGTTTCACAGGCGAGAATGGCCTAAATTTAGTCCACTTTGTGAGGGCGATCATGGAAAATATAATGAACAAGCCAGTTATTGGCGTAGTGATGTGCAGAAACAGGCTTAAGGGTCATGAGACCCAGACCCTGCAAGAAAAGTACCTGAATGCCATTATTAACGCGGGGGGCTTACCTATTGCCTTACCGCATGCGCTGGCAGAGCCAGAGCTACTTACCGCTCTGCTGCCAACCCTGGACGGGATTTACCTGCCGGGCAGCCCAAGTAACGTGCAGCCGCACCTTTATGGTGAAAACGGCGATGAGCCTGACGCCGATCCCGGGCGAGATCTTCTGAGTATGGCGCTGATTGCCGCCGCGCTCGAAAGGCGCATCCCCATTTTCGCCATCTGCCGGGGGCTGCAGGAACTGGTTGTTGCGACGGGAGGAACGCTGTATCGCCGCCTGTTCGAGCAGAACGACCTGCTTGAGCACCGGGAAGATCCTGAACTGCCTGTTGAGCTACAATACGCCCCTTCTCATGAGGTTCAGGTTCAGGAGGGAGGACTGCTGTCTCAATTAATACCAGGCTGTAACACATTTTGGGTAAACTCGTTACACGGGCAAGGTGCACGAACGTTAGGACCACGGCTCCGCGTGGAGGCCCGCTCGACGGACGGGCTGGTCGAAGCGGTCAGCGTTCATGACCACCCCTTTGCCCTCGGCGTGCAATGGCACCCCGAATGGAACAGCAGCGAGTATGCCCTGTCACGTATGTTGTTTGATGGTTTTATCACCGCCTGTCAAAGCCACATTGCCGAGAAGCAACGGCTTTGACCACTACCGTAAAGGAAATGCAACTATGAGCGATGACGGACTGGCGCCAGGGAAACGTCTGTCTGAGATCCGCCAGCAGCTGGGTCTCTCGCAGCGGCGTGCCGCCGAACTGTCTGGGTTAACACACAGTGCCATCAGCACCATCGAGCAGGACAAAGTCAGTCCTGCCATCAGTACGCTGCAAAAGCTGCTGAAAGTTTATGGGCTGTCGCTCTCGGAATTCTTTTCGGAACCGGAAAAACCTGATGAACCGCAGGTGGTTATTAATCAGGAAGACCTTATCGAAATAGGCAGTCAGGGGGTTTCGATGAAGCTGGTTCATAACGGAAATCCGAACCGTACGCTGGCGATGATTTTTGAAACTTACCAGCCTGGAACCACGACCGGAGAGAGGATCAAACATCAGGGTGAGGAGATCGGTACGATACTGGAAGGTGAAATAGTGCTGACCATTAATGGCCAGCCTTATCACCTGGTTGCGGGGCAGAGCTATGCCATCAATACCGGCATACCGCACAGCTTTAGCAATACCTCGGCAGGCATCTGCCGCATTATCAGTGCCCACACCCCCACCACGTTCTAATTACCACTCAGTCCCGGCGTAAGCGCGCTTACGCCGGAACAAATAAAAACGATCGATGTCGGCATTCAACGGGTTAATTCCCGGGATGCCTCACGGCTTCGTATTGCCTGAAACGGCCATGCCTTTATTTATCTGATTGCGAAAGAAAGGAGTGAATATGCATTTTCAGCACCTGACTTACTGGCAGGATAAAGCAAAAAACAGCGCCATTGAGACCCGGTTATTTATTAACGGTGCCTATTGTGACGCCGCCGATAATGCCACGTTTGAAACCGTCAATCCCGCGACACAACAGACGCTGGCGAACGTGGCCCGGGGCAAGCAGGCGGACGTGGACCGTGCGGTTCAGGCCGCGCGTGAGGTATTTGAGCGCGGAGACTGGTCGCAGGCGTCTCCGGCGCAGCGCAAGGCCGTGCTGAATAAGCTCGCCGATTTGATGGAGCGCCACGGCGAAGAGCTGGCCCTACTGGAAACGCTGGACACCGGTAAACCGATCCGCCACAGCCTGCGCGACGATATTCCCGGCGCGGCTCGCGCCATTCGCTGGTACGCCGAAGCGGCGGATAAAGTCTACGGCGAAGTGGCGCCTACGGGTCCGGGCGAGCTGGCGATGATCGTGCGCGAGCCGATCGGGGTTGTCGCGGCCATCGTCCCCTGGAACTTCCCGCTGCTGCTGGCCTGCTGGAAGCTGGGCCCGGCACTGATTGCGGGCAATAGCGTGGTATTGAAACCGTCGGAGAAATCGCCGCTCACCGCCCTGCGGCTGGCCGGGCTGGCGAAAGAGGCGGGCCTGCCGGACGGCGTGCTGAATGTGATAAGCGGTTACGGCCACGAAGCGGGCCAGGCGCTGGCACTGCATCCGGAGGTCGAAGTGCTGACGTTTACCGGCTCTACCCGTACCGGCAAGCAGCTGTTGAAGGACGCGGGCGAAAGCAACATGAAGCGCGTCTGGCTGGAGGCCGGCGGCAAGAGCGCCAACATTATCTTTGCCGACTGTCCGGACCTGGACAAGGCCGTGAGCGCGACCGCCGCCGGGATTTTTTATAACCAGGGGCAAGTCTGTATCGCCGGTACCCGCCTGCTGCTCGAAGACAGCATCGCCGATGACTTTCTGGCAAGGCTGAAAGCGCAGGCCCGTCACTGGCAGCCGGGCGATCCTCTCGACCCTGACAGCACGATGGGCATGCTCATCGACGCTGCGCACGCCGATACCGTCCACACGTTTATTCGGGAGGGAACCCGAAAAGGTACGCTGCTGGTGGACGGGCGGGAACAATCTTGGCCTTCCGCAGTCGGTCCCACCATTTTTGTCGACATCGACCCTGCCTCCCCGCTGTGCCGGGAAGAGATTTTCGGACCGGTGCTGGTCGTCACCCGTTTTAAAACCGAAGAGGAAGCCTTAACGCTGGCCAACGACAGTGAATATGGGCTTGGCGCGGCGGTATGGACCCGCGATCTCTCCCGCGCGCACCGCATGAGCCGCCGCCTGAAAGCAGGCTCGGTCTTCGTCAATAACTACAACGACGGTGATATGACCGTACCCTTTGGCGGCTATAAGCAGAGCGGCAACGGTCGCGATAAGTCCCTGCACGCGCTGGAAAAATTTACCGAACTGAAAACCATCTGGATTGCCCTGGAGCCTCAATCATGACCGAACATACCACCAGCTACTACGCGGCCAGCGCGAACGCTTACGAACCTTTCCCGACGCTTAACGAGTCGATCAGCTGTGACGTGTGCGTGGTGGGCGGCGGCTATACCGGCCTCTCCTCCGCGCTGCATCTGGCTGAAATGGGCTATGACGTGGTGCTCCTTGAAGGGGCGCGCATCGGCTTCGGCGCCAGCGGACGCAACGGCGGCCAGCTGGTTAACTCCTACAGCCGCGATATCGACGTGATTGAGAAAAACTACGGGCCCGATGCCGCCAGAGTCCTCGGAAGCATGATGTTTGAAGGCGGGGAGATCATCCGGGAGCGGATCCAGCGCTATCAGATCCAGTGCGACTATCGTCCCGGCGGGCTGTTTGTGGCGCTAAACCATAAGCAGCTGGAGACACTGGAGGAGCAAAAAGCCAACTGGGAACGCTACGGCAACACGCAGCTGGAGCTGCTGGACGCCAGCGCCATCCGCCGGGAAGTCGACAGCGAACGCTATACCGGCGCGCTGCTGGACCGCAGCGGGGGGCACATCCATCCGCTGAACCTGGCGATCGGCGAAGCGGACGCCATTCGCCTGAACGGCGGCCGGGTATATGAACAGTCCCCGGTGACCGCCATTCAGCACACCAGCCCTGCCGTGGTGAGCACGCAGCATGGCCAGGTGACGGCCCGCTACGTGATCGTCGCCGGGAATGCCTATCTGGGCGATAAGATAGAACCGGAACTGGCAAAACGCAGCATGCCCTGCGGCACCCAGGTGGTGACCACCGCCCCGCTGCCGGAGGAGGTCGCCCGCACGCTGATCCCCAATAACTATTGCGTGGAAGATTGCAACTACCTGCTGGATTACTACCGCCTCACCGCCGACAACCGCCTGCTGTACGGCGGTGGCGTCGTCTATGGTGCGCGCGATCCGGACGATGTCGAGCGCCTGGTGATGCCAAAGCTGCTAAAAACCTTCCCTCAGCTGGCAGGCGTCAAAATCGACTACCGCTGGACGGGCAACTTCCTGCTGACCCTGTCGCGGATGCCGCAGTTTGGCCGTCTGGATAAGAACATCTATTACATGCAGGGCTACAGCGGCCACGGCGTGACCTGCACCCACCTGGCCGGACGGCTGATCTCGGAGCTGTTGCGCGGTGACGCCGAGCGCTTTGATGCGTTTGCCAACCTCCCGCACTACCCCTTCCCGGGCGGCCGCAGCCTGCGGATTCCATTCACGGCGATGGGCGCGGCGTACTACAGCCTGCGCGATCGTCTTGGCGTATGATCGTTTCGACAAAAGGGTATCTGACATGAGTAACCAGGAATTTCATCAGCGCAGACTTTCTGCTACACCGCGCGGCGTAGGCGTAATGTGTAATTTCTTTGCCCGGACGGCGGAGAATGCCACCCTCACCGACGTGGAGGGCAACGACTATATTGATTTCGCTGCCGGGATCGCGGTTCTGAATACCGGCCATCGTCATCTTGAACTGGTGGCGGCAGTGGAAAAACAGCTTCACCAGTTCACCCACACGGCCTACCAGATTGTGCCGTATGAAAGCTACGTTTCATTAGCCGAAAAACTTAACGAACTGGCCCCGATTCAGGGCCCGGCCAAAACGGCGTTCTTCACAACGGGCGCGGAAGCGGTGGAAAATGCCCTTAAAATCGCCCGGGCCCACACCGGCAGACCGGGCGTGATTGCCTTCGGGGGAGGCTTCCACGGCCGAACCTATATGACCATGGCGTTAACCGGCAAGGTCGCGCCCTATAAGCTGGGATTTGGCCCGTTCCCCGGGTCGGTTTATCACGTGCCGTATCCCTCCGAGCTGCACGGCATTACGACGCAGGATGCCATCACGGCGATAGAACGCCTGTTCAAAGCGGATATTGAGGCGAAACAGGTAGCGGCGATTATTTTTGAACCCATTCAGGGTGAAGGCGGCTTCAACGTCGCCCCGCCAGAGCTGGTGGCCGCCATCCGCCGCATCTGCGATGAACACGGGATCGTGATGATTGCCGACGAAGTGCAGAGCGGCTTCGCCCGTACGGGTAAACTGTTTGCCATGGAACACTACGCGGACAAGCCCGACCTGATGACGATGGCGAAAAGCCTGGCAGGCGGAATGCCGCTATCCGGCGTGGTGGGCCGCGCCGAGATCATGGACGCGCCGGCGCCCGGCGGTCTGGGGGGGACCTATGCTGGCAACCCGCTTGCGGTGGCCGCCGCGCATGCGGTGCTGAATATTATCGACAACGAGTCGCTGTGCGCCCGCGCCTGCCATCTGGGGGATCGGCTGAAAGCCACGCTGGAGGAGATTCAGGGCAGTTTTCCTGCGCTCGTGGCGATAAGGGGAAGAGGATCGATGATTGCGGCGGAGTTTTTTGATCCCGAGAGCCGTGAACCTTCGGCCGCCATCGCGCAGGCGATACAGCAAAAGGCACTCGCCCAGGGCCTGCTGCTGTTGATCTGTGGCCAGTACGGTAACGTGATCCGCTTCCTTTATCCGCTGACCATTCCGGATGCCCAGTTCACCCAGGCGCTGGCGATCCTGCAACAGGTTATGCGTGATAAGACCTAAGCGCCCACTGAAAACCGTCTCCCGGCATTCCGGAGGCGGTTTCAACGGAGGAGATCGGCACAGATTTCCTCCGTGCGGGAAATGTTGGGGAATTTGGTCTGTTTCATTATATGCTCCCTGAAACACATCCCTGGCAAGAGGAAATAAGAATTGCAAAAAACATCCGCCTATCAGTCACTTGTGAAAACCTTCCAGCGTCTCTCCCGCTTCTCGCATCTCTCCTCCATCGCCAGTTGGGACATGTTTACCATGATGCCGCCAGGCGGCAGCGCCGCGCGCGGTGAAGCGCTGGCGGAGATGAGCGTCCTGCAACATCAGATCCTGACCGATAAAAAAGTCGGCGACCTGTTAGCGGCCGCAGCAGGGGAAGACCTGAATGACGTCGAACAGGCCAACCTGCGCGAAATGACGCGACAGTACCAGCAGGCTACCCTGCTGCCGGAATCGCTGGTGGAAGCCAAATCTCTCGCGGGCAGCAGGTGCGAGCACGCCTGGCGTACGCAGCGCCCCGCCAACGACTGGCAGGGCTTTTCCGCCAACCTGAAAGAAGTGGTGAAACTCAGCCGTGAAGAAGCCCGCCTGCGCGCCGAGGCCAAAGGCTGTACGCCGTACGACGCGCTGCTGGATATTTTCGAGCCGGACATGACCAGCGCGCGCCTGGACGTGCTGTTTGGCGATATGAAAACCTGGCTGCCGGACCTGCTGGCAAGCGCGGTGGAGAAACAGGCACAGCGGTCGTTCGTTCCGCCGCAGGGCCCCTTCCCGACGGCAACCCAGCGCGAGCTGGGGCTGGAAGCCATGAAGATGCTTGGCTTCGATTTTAACGGCGGACGCCTGGACGTGAGCGCGCACCCGTTCTGCGGCGGCGTGCCGGAAGATGTGCGCATCACCACGCGCTATGATGAGGACGAACTGCTCAGCGCGCTGTTTGGCGTGATCCACGAAACCGGACACGCGCGCTACGAGCAAAACCTGCCGCGCGCATGGGCGGGCCAGCCTATTGCCCTCGCCCGCTCAACCGCGATCCATGAATCCCAGAGCCTGTTCTTTGAGATGCAGCTGGGGCGCAGCGAAGCCTTCCTCAAGTACCTCCTCCCTGCCGTTCACGCCCGCTTTGGCAGCCAGGCGGCGTTTAGCGAAGAGAACTTTATCGCCTGGAACCAGCGCGTGAAGCCAGGCTATATCCGCGTCGATGCCGACGAAGTGAGCTACCCGGCACACGTGGTGCTGCGCTATGAGATTGAGCGCGCGCTGATCAACGGCGAGATCGAGGTGGACGATATCCCCGCCCTGTGGGATGAGAAAATGCAGGCCTGGCTCGGGTTATCCACCAAAGATAACTACCGCAACGGCTGTATGCAGGATATCCACTGGACCGACGGCGGGTTTGGTTACTTCCCGTCGTACACGCTGGGCGCGATGTACGCCGCGCAGCTGTTCCATGCGGCAAAGACCGCGCTTCCGGGGCTGCAGTCCTCCATCGCTGAAGGCGATTTTTCGGCGCTGTTTGAGTGGCTGCGTCAGAACATCTGGCAGCACGGCAGCCGCTTCAGCACGTCGCAGTTAATCACCCAGGCGACGGGGGAAGATCTGAATATCCGCTACTTCCGCGAACACCTCACCTCACGCTACCTGTAATGATAAGGCCGGGGTTCTTCCCCGGCCTTGTACATATGGTTACACGCCGATACCAATCACTCACGGAAACCCCGAATTTACAGGGATATAGTTATTTCAACGGCCCCGCAGTGGGGTTAAATGAAAAACCAAATTCGAGGGTATGAACATGAAAAAAGTATTAGCTCTGGTTGTTGCCGCTGCTATGGGTCTGTCTTCTGCTGCGTTTGCTGCTGAAACCACTGCTGCACCAGCTGCTGCGGCACCGGCTGCAACGACCACCGCGGCGCCAGCAAAAACCGTACATCACAAGAAACACCACAAAGCCGCTAAACCGGCTGCAGAGCAAAAAGCCCAGGCCGCTAAAAAGCACCATAAAAAAGCCGCTAAACCAGCTGTAGAGCAGAAAGCTCAGGCTGCGAAAAAGCACCACAAGAAAGCCGCCAAACCAGCCGTAGAGCAGAAAGCTCAGGCTGCGAAAAAGCATCATAAAAAAGCAGTAAAACACGAAGCTGCTAAACCAGCTGCACAGCCAGCTGCGTAAGCGTACAAGCTTAACCGTGCCCTTCGGGGCACGTTGGTAAACCGGCGCTGAACCGGAAAAGGTTCTGCGCCGTTTTTTTTATCCGGAGGGCGTATGCTGCGACGCTATCGGTTTGAGCTGATTCTTATCCTGCTTATTTTATGCGCGCTCATCGCAAGCCATTTTTATCTTTCCTGACTGTAGCACGCTGATTTTACTCCCACTTTAGCGCCGTCCCGTCTATAGTATTTTCATAGGGTTCACTTTTAATAATCATAATTACCCCCACCAGAGTGTGATATGCGTAAATCTGTTGTGTTGTTGCTGGGAACGTTTGGCCTTTTTTCTGGATTTTCACAGGCGGATGATGGCGGTGATAACGCCATTAGCGCGAAAGAGCTAAAGACGCTTTTTTTCGGTCATGACGATCGTACCCGCGTCACCGATCCTACCCAGGCTCCCTGGGATGCTATAGGCCAACTGGAAACCGCCAGCGGCAACCTGTGTACCGCGACGCTGATCACCCCGCAATTAGCGCTGACGGCGGGCCACTGCCTGTTGACGCCACCCAACGGAAAGCCAGACAAAGCGGTTGTCCTACGATTTGTGTCGCAAAAAGGGATCTGGCGCTATGAAATCCACGGCATTGAAGGCCGGGTGGATGCTTCGCTCGGTAAGCGACTGAAGCCGGATGGCGACGGCTGGATTGTGCCGCCCGCGGCAGCCTCGTGGGATTTTGGCCTGATTATTTTGCGCTACCCGCCTTCGGGCATTACGCCGCTGCCGTTATTTGACGGCGATAAAGCGGCGCTCACCGCCGCGCTGAAAGCCGCCGACCGCAAGGTCACGCAGTCAGGCTACCCGGTCGATCATCTGGATGCGCTCTACACCCACACGGACTGTATCGTGACGGGCTGGGCGCAGACCAGCGTGCTTTCGCATCAGTGCGATACATTGCCGGGCGACAGCGGTTCACCGCTGATGCTGAAAACCGATAACGGCTGGCAGTTGATTGGGGTACAAAGCTCCGCCCCGGCGGCGAAAGACCGCTGGCGAGCCGATAACCGGGCCTTATCCGTCACCGGCTTTCGCGATAAGCTGGAAGCGCTGGCTAAGGAGTAAGCCAGCGCGGCTGTCGGTGAAGCAGGGTTACCGATTGATCAGGCGAGTTTTATCATGATCATGCCCGCCAGCAGCAATATCAGCCCTATCCAGCCTTTATTATTTAAACGCTGCCCGAAGAGCACCCACCCTGCGGCCAGGGTGGCGGCGATACCAAAACCGCCCCACAGCGCATAGGCCACAGACAGATCGATACCTTTGACCGCCTGTGACAGGGCGCTGAAGGCCCCCAGCACCGCGGCAATCGACATCAGGCCGTAAACTTTACGGCGAAAACCGTCGGAGAATTTCAGCAGAACGTTCGCCAGAATCTCCAGCACGATAGCGAAGCCCAGCCAGGCCGCGTGAACCCATTCAAACTGCTGCATGGTTCTGCTCCTTCTGCTGTTTGGTCGGTTTTCGGGTACCTGATTTAATCAGCACGATACCCGCGACCAGCGTCGTTAGTCCGGCGACCTTCATTGTTGTTAATGTTTCGTCGAATATCAGAACGCTGAAAAGCGTAATCAATAAAATACCGATCCCTTCCCACAGCGCGTAGGCCACACCCAGCGCGATTTTCTTCACCGCAAATGAGAGGAAAATATAAGAAAGGGAAATCATCACCAGCATTAAAATAAAACCGGTATTGCCCTCGCTGACGCTTGCCCATTTCATAGACAGCGTGCCGGTAATTTCAGCGAGAATAGCCAGGGCTAATAAGATCCAGTAAAACATGTTTTTCTCCTGCTTGAGAATATAATCCATCGTGGCCCGCCGCATGCGGCAAACCAAAAAAATATGAAATTAAATCAGACAGCTAAGCGCGTAGCGCCAGCTCAGGCAGAAGAGGTGACTATAGTGCGGTGCGCCAGTGTTGCTCACCAGCAAGCAGGCAGAAGGAGGTGGAAAATAGAGCAGCGTTGTTTGAAGAATAGGTTCTGAACAAATTGTCCATAAAATTACAATTATCCGCGTTGTTGCTTCTCGTCTTTGCGGATGAAAATTGTCCTCGGTAGTTGAACACGCCAAATTTGTACCATAACTGAAGATTTTACTCAAAGTCTTTTCAATTCTTTACCCGTCCCGTTTGATTTTGGTTAGTTTATTGCAGGGCGTTTACCCTTTATTATAAATAAAAAGCGTTTTTCGGAGTCACCATGGCTAAACCCATTATTACCCTGAACGGGTTAAAAATTGTCATCATGCTGGGCATGCTGGTGATCATACTCACGGGCGTTCGTTTTGCCGCCGACATCATTGTGCCCTTTATTCTGGCTCTGTTCGTTGCGGTGATCCTTAACCCACTGGTCCAGCGCATGACGCGGCTGCGCATCCCGCGCGTGCTGGCGATTACCCTGCTGATTAGCGTCATTATTTTCGCTATGGTGTTACTGGTTGCGTATCTGGGTACCTCGCTGAACGAACTGGCGCGAACGCTGCCGAAATACCGTTCCTCGCTGGCGATACCGCTGCTGCAGCTTGAGCCCTGGCTACAGCGCGCGGGAATAGAAGTCTCCGTTGAGGAGCTTCTTAAATATATCGACCCTAATGCGGCTATGACGATCGTCACAGGACTGCTGACGCAGCTTTCCAATGCCATGACCTCCATTTTCCTGCTGTTTTTAACGGTGGTGTTCATGCTGCTGGAGGTGCCGCAGCTGCCCGCAAAGTTACAGCAAATTATGGTTCGTCCGGTTGAAGGAATGGGAGCTATTCAGCGCGCGCTGGACAGCGTTTCACGTTATCTGGTGCTGAAAACCGCCATCAGCCTGGTCACCGGGGTGGTGGTCTGGGGAATGCTGGTGGCGCTGGACGTCCGCTTTGCGTTCGTCTGGGGGCTACTGGCGTTTGCGCTCAACTACATTCCCAACATCGGCTCCGTGCTGGCGGCGATCCCCCCTATTCTTCAGGTGCTGGTGTTCAGCGGATTTTATGACGCGCTGATTCTGCTGGCCGGCTATCTGGCGATTAATCTGGTGTTCGGGAATATTCTTGAACCACGAATGATGGGACGCGGGCTGGGGCTTTCGACGCTGGTCGTCTTTTTGTCCCTGATTTTCTGGGGCTGGCTGCTCGGTCCCGTAGGCATGCTGCTCTCCGTTCCGCTGACCATCATCGTGAAGATTGGGCTGGAACAGACTGCGGGCGGGCAAAGCATCGCCGTGCTGCTGAGCGATATGAGCCATCAATAGCCGTCATTCCGCCATCGACAGGAGGGGCTTGCTTGCCCTTCCCCCTTCACGGTAAGCCCCGAGCGCCCTCTGCCAGTCCGTCAGAGGGTACACCGTACCGGGGCTGTACTCGCTGGCGCGCATCCGGGGCCAGATTTGATCGAACCGCGCGAGCCACGCCTCAGCGCTGAGCCCATCCAGATAGTTACGAATATGGAACCACGCCACGCGCGGCAGGGGCCGCTGCTGGCGGAAGGTCTGCCCGGAGAGCAGCCCGTAGCAGATAAATATGCCCTGCTCCGGCATCACGCTCAGGATCGCTTCCGCCAGCGTTCCGCCGGTTGCATCGTAAACGACGTCGGCACGCGCGGCAACGGAGAGAATCCGCTGCATGTCATGCTGTGCGACAGGAACAATCCCCATCGCCGCCAGCCGTTCAGCGTGAACGGGCGAACGATGAATACCGTACACCGTCTCTGCCCCCGCCAGACGCGCCCACTGCCCGAGCAGAATGGCGCAATCCGAACCGGCGGCCGTGAGCAGCACCCGCTTTCCCCGCGGTGGATAGTGGTTCAGCATCATCTGTGCCGCCAGCGGGTTGATATAGGCCCGCGCGGCCAGGCGTGAATCGACATCGTCCGGGACGGGGATCGCATACTCTGCCGGGCAATCCGCATAGCGCTGCCAGGTACCCTGCCCGCGCAGCGGCAGAACGCGTTTACCCGACAGATGCGCAAACGACGCGGGCGCCTGAATGACAACGCCGACGCCTTCATACCCCGCGACGGCGGGCAGCGGAGTTCTGTGGCGATAGGCGCCGGTAATGGGAATGAGATCGGACGCGTTCACCGGCGCATACAGCATTTGCACGCGGAGGTGTCCCGGCGCAAGCGCGTCCGGCGGTGCGGCTTCAGGTTGCAGAACAGATTCTGGCTCGCCAAAACGGCGATACCAGAGGGCCAGATTTTCCATTACGATCTCACGGCTGACGGCGGAATACTTAATCGCGCCAGCCCATTGCCGGTGCGACATGTTTGAGAATGGACTCAATCACGTGCGCATTGTAATCCACGCCGAGCTGGTTCGGTACGGTCAGTAATAACGTATCAGCCTCGGCAATCGCCTCGTCCTTTTTCAGCTGTTCAATCAACCTGTCGGGCTCTGCGGCATAGCTGCGCCCGAAGATCGCGCGCGTTTTCTCATCAAGATACCCCACGCTATCGCTGTCGTTGCGGCTGGCGCCGAAGTACATCCGGTCGCGGTCGTCCATCAGGGCAAAAATGCTGCGGCTGACCGAGACGCGCGGCTCGCGCGCATGCCCCGCCTCTTTCCAGGCCTGGCGATAAGCGCGGATCTGTTTTGCCTGTTGAATATGGAACGGCTCGCCGGTTTCGTCGTCTTTCAGGGTTGAGCTTTGCAGGTTCATGCCGAGCTTAGCGGCCCATACCGCCGTCGCATTCGAACCGGCGCCCCACCAGATACGCTCCCGCAACCCTTCAGAATACGGTTCCAGGCGCAGCAGCCCCGGCGGATTGGGGAACATCGGCTGTGGATTCGGCTTTGCAAACCCTTCGCCGCGCAGCACCTCAAGCAGCACCTCGGTATGACGGCGCGCCATGTCCGCTTCGCTTTCCCCTTCCTGCGGGACATAGCCGAAATGACGCCACCCATCAATGACCTGCTCCGGAGAGCCACGGCTGATGCCAAGCTGCAAACGGCCGCCGGAAATCAGGTCCGCCGCGCCCGCATCCTCGGCCATGTACATCGGGTTTTCATAGCGCATATCGATCACGCCAGTACCGATTTCGATAGTTTTCGTTTTGGCGCCGATGGCGGCCAGCAGGGGGAACGGTGAACTCAGCTGACGGGCGAAGTGGTGCACGCGGAAATAGGCGCCGTCCGCGCCCAGCTCTTCAGCGGCCACGGCCAGGTCGATGGACTGCAGCAGCGTATCCGCCGCCGAGCGCGTGCCGGACTGCGGTGAAGGCGTCCAGTGACCAAACGATAAAAACCCGATCTTTTTCATAACGATGTGTCCTGATAATACGTTGCGTTCTCTCCACTTTACGCATTACTCGCTGAGAATAAATGCCGTTTATTTAACGGAAAGCATCAAATAAATTGACGGAATTTAGCGGTTCGTCATTCCGCCCCATAATGGGATATAATATCCCCCACTTTTTTCATGGCAGGTAAAACCGGCAATGGCTCTGATCCCTAAAAACTACGCGCGACTGGAAAGCGGCTATCGCGAAAAAGCATTAAAAATCTATCCCTGGGTCTGCGGACGCTGCTCGCGGGAGTTCGTCTATTCCAACCTGCGTGAATTGACGGTTCACCATATCGATCACGACCACACCAACAACCCGGAAGATGGCAGCAACTGGGAGCTGCTGTGCCTGTTTTGCCACGATCACGAACATTCTAAGTACACCGAAGCGGATCAGTACGGCACCACCGTGGTCGCCGGGGAAGACGCCCAAAAAGACGTGGGCGTCGCCACGTTTAACCCGTTTGCTGACTTAAAGGCAATGATGGACAAAAAGAGGTAGTCCTTTCGTTCCCTCATTCACATCGTGCTCCGCAAATTTAAAATGTCCAGGTGATAGCGGCGGTTGCAGCTCCCTCATTGCGCCGCATCACGATCGGGCTTTCATTCGCATGGTCGTCAAGCCAGGTATAGTCCGCGCTCAGAACCGTCCCCCAGTGAGCATCGAACTGATGGCTCCAGGTCAAACTGGTATCAATGCCATAAAACCCACCCGGCGCTGCATAGCGGCGATATCCGGTGCGGCGGCTCTGCGGCTCGCTGACCCCATACCAGGTGTTCAGATAACGGCTGTCGCCAAACAGGGCCGCAGACTGAAAGGCGACAGTGTCCTGACTATTTTGCAGGGGAATCAACGTAACGGATGCCTGATAGCTTACGCCCTGACTGTCCGTTAACGGCAGCGTCGCCTTGCCTTCAACGCTCACCCAAGGCGCGGCCTGCCAGCCGACGGCCAGGCCGGTATTCAGGGTGGTATCTATGTCCCTCATCCCTTTCAGATTGTTTGCGCCCTCACGCCAGTCAGAATTTTGCTCTGCTCTCCCGAGGTCGTAACCCAGCGTATGTTCGACATACCAACCGCTGTCGTTTTGCAGGTCATACCCCACCCCTTTTTGCGCATCAATAAAGAAAGCGCCCTTACGCCCCTGCAGCACAGGAACCACCTGCCATACCTGCTTGTCTGAGCCTGAATAACGGGGTGCGTAGTGACCGCCCAACCCGACGGTTAAAGAGCCGGAAGCGGCGTCATCATTCGCCTGCACGCCGGATGCAACAATCATCAGAAGCGGAACGGTCATATACAGGCCTTTTTTTATCGCTATCATACTGTCCTCCACGCAGACGCTGGCGTCTGCTGATTCAGGGTCTGCCACACAATGTTGGCGCAGTATGGTTTGGCTAAATCAATGAATCGTCGGGAAAGTGTTAAGAAACGGTCAAGGTGAACGGATGTTGTCCAGAAGAGTGCTAATTATTGAAGATGACGCCGATGCGGCTGGCGTGCTCGAAGCCTATTTACGTCGTGAAAATTACGATGTCACCATTATCGGGGACGGTCTTTCCGGGCTGGATATGGCGCAACGGTGGAAACCCGACCTTATCCTGCTGGACGTAATGCTTCCGGGGCTTAACGGTACCGAAGTACTGGCCGGGCTGCGTCGCAAAAGCGATGTGCCGGTGATCATGGTCACGGCCATGGGCGACACCCCCGATCGCATTGGCGCCCTGCGGTACGGTGCCGATGATTATGTTGTGAAACCCTATCATCCCGGGGAAGTGGTGGCACGGGTGCAGGCGGTATTGAGGCGCAGCCGTAAAAAAGAGACAGACGAAGAGATCCTTCGCTGGAAAACGCTGGAAGTGGATGTCTCCGCCATCGTGGCGAGCGTGGTTAACGGTGACGACACGCCTGTGATGCTCGACCTGACCCCAACTGAATTCTCGCTTCTGGCAACGCTGATGCGCTCTCCCGCACGTCCGTTTTCCCGCCCGTATTTACTGGAGCACTGTTTGCCGGAAAGCGAGGCTCTGGAGCGCGTGGTGGACACCCATATTTATAACCTGCGTAAAAAACTCGAAGCTGTGGGGATCTCCGGCGTGCTGATCAACGTACGCGGCGTGGGATACAGGTTCAGACAACCATGATAACCAACCAACATTCCTCTCTGTGGCGCTGGATTTGCGCACGCATCTTAGCGCTGGCTATCGGCAGCGTGATTGTCATCGCAGCCTGCATGTGGCTACGTTATGCGGTTCAGAACTACTGGATAATGGGCAAAATGCCGGCGGCGGTACGGCAGGAATTTCTGACGCTCAGTCAGAACCCGCAGGCCGATCCGGCCCGCTTCCACAGCATTGTGGATACCTGGTGGGGGTTGAGCTACTCCACGCCGTCCATCGCCTCCGCGGACTGGGTTACGGTGGCCCTCCTGGTGCTGGTGATGATCCCGTTTATTGTGGTGATGGGGTTAAAACACGCCCGACCGCTGGCGCTGCAGTTCAGCCGCCTTCGTGATGCTGCCAAAGATGTCGCAGACGGGCAATTTGGCCGTCAGGCAGAACTTATCAAGGATGCGCCGGCTGAAATGGTCAGCTTTGCAACCGACTTTAATTCCATGACGGGGCAACTCGCCCGCTATGAAAAAGAACTCCGCGCCTCGCACGTGGCGATGGCGCACGAGCTGCGCTCGCCCCTGACCGCCGCCATTGGTCGTCTGCAGGGTATGATGGACGGCGTTTTTGATGCCAACCCGGAGCAACTGGGTATGGTGATGAAACAGCTTCAGCATCTCAACCGCCTGACCGATGAGCTTCATCTTCTCTCGTTGGCCGACGCGGGAAATCTGGTGCTGGAAGACCAGGTCTTCTCTCTGGATGAGCTTATTCAGGAGCGGGCTGCCTGGATCATGCCCCAGGCTGATGCGCATCATTTTACGATTACGCTGCGTAACCCTCGCGCATGCCCCTTCAGAGGCGACGCGTTCCGCATGGGCCAGGTGTTTACTATCCTTATGGAAAATGCACTACGATACGGGCGCGAGGGCGGCCATCTTGAGGTGGCGCTGCACTACGCCTGCGGGCATTACGCCATTGAATTTCAAGATGACGGACCGGGCGTATCGCCCCAGTTCTTACCGGAAATGTTTAAACGCTTTAGCCGCGAGGAGCTATCCCGCGCGCGGCATTCCGGCGGCAGCGGCCTAGGTTTGTCTATCGCCCGGGCGATTTGTCAGGCGCATGGGGGCACGATCGGCGCCTCATTGCCGGAAACGGGCGGCCTCGCGGTGCGTATTTTGTTACCCTGGCTGCCGTCTGATAAGGAAAATCGTCACTCTTGATAAACCCTTGACACAACATCGAATCTTTCTCGACTTACCGCGCATTTAATAACGCCATCACTTTTATGGAGCGGCGTTATGTCAGACGAATTTTTTCTCTCCCTCCGCCACTGCCTGCACCATTTGCACGGCGTGGCGCGCACCCTTTCCTGGGTGAATTTTCTTCCCCTGGCCCTGCTTGCGCTGGCTATTTTTCCGCTGACCGGCTGCGGTGATAAACACGAAAATAAGCCTGGCCCTGTGCGAAAGGTACGCTACGTCATCGTGGGTGCCGCCCAGCCCCTTCCCGCGCTGGAAAGAACCGGTGAGATCCATGCCCACGATGAAACGACCCTGAGCTTTCGCACCGGGGGGCGGATTCTGACGCGCAGCGTTGATATTGGCGATCGGGTCAGCGCCGGACAGCTGTTGGCCACGCTTGACAACACGACCGGGCAAAACCAGCTCGACAGCGCGGCCGCCGACTATGAAGGTGCCAAAGCCTCTGCGCAGGTTGCCGCGCTTAACGTCAGTCGAATGCAAAAGCTCATGCAGACGGGCGCCATAGCCCGCACGCAGCTCGACAGCGCCCGCGCGGACTGGCTTGTCGCCCGCGCGCGCTTGAAAAGCAGCGAGGCCGCGTTACGTAACGCCCGCGAAAGTCTCGGCTGGACGCGCCTGATTGCGCCACAAACCGGCACGATCACCGATGTAAGCGCCTCGGCGGGCCAGGTTATCAGCGCGGGACAGTCGGTGCTTACGCTGGCGACCGGTGAAGCTCGCGACGTAGCGTTTGATATCGCCACGCCCGATGCGATCCCGCCGCTGGAGAATGCGGATTTGCGGGTTGCCCTTCTCAGCGACCCAACGGTACAGGCCTCGGCCGCGTTGCGGGATATCACTCCGCAGGCCGATCCTCAGACCCGCTCCTGGCGCGTCAGGGCCACCCTGATAAACCCGCCAGCGGCGATGGCACTGGGTGCCAGCGTCACCGTCACCCTGCCCTCCACTGGCCCGCGAGGTTACGTCATTCCCGCATCGGCGCTGAGCCGAACAGGCGATAGACCGGCGGTGTTCGTGATTAACCCGCAGTCGCAGGCGCAGCTGCGCGCGGTAGTGCCCGCCTGCTATACGGCCTCCTCGGTGATTATCGCCTCCGGCCTTGAGCCAGGCGACCAGGTGATTACGGCTGGCGTGAGCAAACTCCGTTCCGGAGAGCCGGTGGTACCCGGGGAGGTTCAGCCATGAACACGAAACCGGAAGCGAAATTTAACCTGTCCGCATGGGCGCTTAACCATCAGCAGATGGTCAGTTTCTTCATGCTGCTGATCGTGGCGATGGGCGTGTTCTGCTATGAAAAACTGCCGCGTAATGAAGATCCTGCTTTTACCATTAAAACAGCGGTCGTCTCTGCGCAGTGGCCGGGCGCATCCGTAGCGGATACAACTCGTCTGCTGACCGATACGCTTGAAAAAAAGCTGCAGGAAACGCCCCGGCTTGATTATCTCGAAAGTGAAACCCGCGCCGGGAGCGCCGTTATCCACGTGAATCTCCGCGACGATACCCCGCCGCAAAAGGTGCAGGACATCTGGTATCAGATCCGCAAAAAAATGCAGGACATCGCGCCGTCGTTACCGGAAGGCGTTCAGGGCCCGACCGTAAACGACGAGTTTGACGACACGTTCGGCACGATTTATGGCTTTATTCCCGACGGCTACACCTTACGGGAAGTGCGGGACCGCGTTGAGAGAATACGTCGTGAGCTCGCGTCCTTGCCGGATATCGGCAAAACCACCCTGTTGGGCGAACAGCAGGAACAGCTGGTCCTCGCCTTTTCTCCGGCCCGTCTGGCGGGTATGGGGCTGGATATTCAGGCGGTCGCCGATGCCCTTCGGGCGCAAAACGCGGTTGTCCCGGCAGGCGTTATGCGTACCGGGCAGGAAAACATCGCGATAAAGGTTAGCGGGGCGCTCACGTCCGAAGAGAGTTTACGCGCCGTCACGCTGCACATTAACAATCGCTATATTCCGTTGACCGACATTGCCACCGTCACCCGGGAAGCCGCCGAACCACCGGCCCCCGCTTACCGGGTAAACGGCAAACCTGCCATCGGGCTGGCGGTGTCGATGGCGCCGACTGGCAACATGCTGCGTTTTGGCGCCGCGCTGAACGCCAGAATGACGGTCCTTAGCGCCGGGCTGCCGCACGGTATAGAGATGGTGAAAGTCGCCGATCAGTCGGCGGTGGTCAGCGACGCGGTAAGCGGTTTTGTCCGGGTGCTTATTGAAGCCGTTGTTATCGTGCTGGCAGTTTCATTTGTCTCGCTGGGTTTGCGGGCAGGGCTGGTGGTGGCTGCTGCCATTCCGCTGGTGCTCGCCATGACGTTTGCCGGCATGATGCTCGCTGGAATCGGGCTTCAGCGTATCTCGCTTGGGGCGCTAATCATTGCGCTGGGTCTGCTGGTGGATGACGCCATGATCGCCGTCGAAACGATGGTCTCCCGGCTGGAAGCCGGGGATTCCCGTCGGCATGCGGCCACCCATGCATTCAAAACGACGGCTTTCCCGATGCTCACCGGAACCCTGGTGATGATTGCCGGGTTTATTCCAGTTGGTTTTGCGGCCTCCAGCGCCGGTGAATACTGTTTTTCCCTGTTTGCGGTGGTGCTGATTGCCCTGCTCTGCTCCTGGGCTGTCGCGATCCTGTTTTCGCCGCTGACGGGCACGTGGCTATTGCCGGAAAAAGTCAGACATCACGCGGCAGGCCCCGGAAGGATCGCGCGCGCGTACGGACGGCTTTTACGCCTGGCACTCCGCCACCGGCTCGCCACCGTGCTGATTGCGCTTTCCGCGCTGGGGCTGTCAGCGTACGGCACGACGTTTATGCAGGGCGAGTTTTTCCCCGCTTCAGACCGGCCTGAGCTGCTGGTCAGCCTGACGCTTCCGGCCAACGCGTCACAGCCGGAAACGTTAAAAGAGGTGGAAAAGCTGGAACACGCGCTGGCCGGCAACAGCAACATCAAGCGCTATTCGACGTACGTCGGGTCGGGCGCCATCCGTTTTTATCTGCCGATGGATGTGCTGCTTGAAAATGAAAATATCGCCCAGATGGTCGTAGTGGCCAACGATCTGGAGGCGAGGGATCGTCTGCATACGCAACTCAACAAGATTCTGGCGTCTCAATTCAGCGACATCATCACGCGCGTATCACCCCTGGAGCTTGGGCCGCCTGTCGGCTGGCCGATCAAATACCGGGTGAGCGGGCCTGATTATCTGCAGGTCCGGGCGCTCGCGAACCGTCTCACGGACGCGATTGGCCGGTCATCGTTCTCACGCGACGTTAACCAGACGGCCGGAGAGCCGGAGAGGGTTATTACCCTGAAGGTGAATCAGACGGCGGCCAGGGCGGCGGGAATATCATCAGAAAGTCTCGCCCGCACGCTGAACACCGTCTGGTCCGGCAGCGTTGTCACGTCCATCAGGGATAATGACCGCCTTGTCGACGTGGTGCTCCGCGCCACGGACAATGAACGTCACACCCCCACCGCCCTCTCCTCGCTCACGATTCAGGGGAATGACGGTAAAAAAATTCCACTCAGCGCCGTCGCGACGCCGGTCTGGGGCGTGGACGATCCGGTCATCTGGCGTCGGCAACGAGTGCCCTTTATCACGGTGCAAACTGACCTCGCGCCGGGGCTGAGAGCTGAAGCGGTATCCGCAGCGCTGCGTCCGGCGGTCGATAAGCTGCGCGCGGATCTGCCCGCGGGTTATAGCATTGAAGAAGGCGGCGCGGTTGCCGAATCCGATAAGGGGAACAGCTCTGTCTTTAGCGTGCTTCCCGTAACGCTTGTCATCATGTTGCTGCTGCTGATGCTTCAGCTTCGGCGATATTCCCGGATGCTGCTGGCCCTCCTGATGGCCCCGTTTGGTTTACCGGGGATTGTGCTGGCTATGCTGCCCGGCGGCACGCCGATGGGGTTTGTTGCGCTGCTGGGCGTCATCGCCCTGGCGGGGATGATCGTACGTAACGCGGTGATATTGATTAGCGAGGTTGACAGCAATCTTGCTCAGGGAATGGCAAACGATGCCGCGATTATGGTGGCAGCGGAACACCGGGCCAGACCCATCTGTCTGACCGCCTGTGCCGCCATTCTGGGCATGATCCCCATTTCTCATCAGGTCTTCTGGGGGCCAATGGCCTATGCCATTATCGGCGGACTGCTGGTTGCGACGCTGGTGACGCTGACCGTGTTACCCGCGTCGTTTAGCCTGCTGTTACAGTGGGGCATTCAGCGCAAAGCCGCAGAAGAAAGTTGAGCCGAGGCTCAATCGTTCCCCGGCAGATTACGCAGCAGTCAGCGCAAAACGGTTCCTCAGGATCCGGGGGATCTCATCCTCCGTCAGCTGCTGCGGCTAAACTGCGCAAACGAACCCACGCCTCGCCTGCTGAATGCCGTGGAACGGATTGGCGCGCGGTGTCGCGAGCTGACTGCTGTACACCGGTGACGGGTTTTTACACTAAACTCTCGAGCCATTCAGTAAATACCCGCACCTTGCGGGAGAGGTGACGGTGTGGATACAGCAGAGAAAGCTTGCGGTCCGGCGAGCGATAGTCCGGCAGGACTTCAACCAGAAGACCGCGGTCAATGTAAGGCTGGAGAAAGAGATTCATCCCCTGCATTAACCCCAGCCCAGCCAGTCCTGCAGCAATGTAGGCTTCGGAGTTGTCCACGACAAGCTTACCGGGAAGTTTAATCTCCGCGATGCCTTCCGGCGTGGTAAACGTCCACGGATGGATTTGTCTGCTGTTGTTATTCACCCAGTTGATGGCCTGATGTTGGTGTAAATCATCCAGCGTTTCTGGCGTGCCGTGTTGTGCCAGCCAGGCCGGGCTGGCGCAGGTCGTAATTTTGATGTCCCCCACTTTTCGCGCGATATAGTCGCCGTCGTCCAGCTCGCCCACCCGCAGCACGCAGTCAAGGCCATCCCGGAGCATATCCCGGCGGCGGTCAGAGCTGCTCAGAACGATGTCGATTTCAGGATGCTGCAGATAAAAATCAGGCAGGTTCGGTATCACCCGCAGCGCCGCAAAAGCGATGGGCATATCCACGCGCAGCTGGCCGTGTATTGCCCGGTCAGCACCAAACGACTCCAGCAATTCGTCCGCCTGCGCCAGCAGAGGTTTACTCCGGCGATAAAACGCTTCCCCATCCGGCGTCAGGCTTATTCGACGCGTTGTTCGCTGCAGCAAACGCGTGCCGCTGTGCTGCTCCAGAAGCTGTAACGCTTTGGTGACCGCCGGGCGATGGATCTGCAGATTTTCCGCTGCCTGGGTCAGGCTCCCCGACTCGACAATTTCAATAAAAATTCGAATAGATTCAAAGAGGTTTATGTTCATAAAGGACGCTCTTGCCGCGAGCAGGATAAAATAATTGTTATTAATTTTATAACAGTGATGAATATTTTTGGCTATTTTTCCTAACAATGCTGCGCCCTACACTCTCCTCCATTCAAACGAGAGAGAGTCTGCTATGAAAAATAACCGTATCTGTCAGATCCTGGGTATCGAAAAGCCTGTTATTCAGGGACCGTTATCCTGGCTCACGGATGCCCGTTTAGTTGCTGCGGTCAGCAATGCCGGCGGGCTCGGCGTGCTGGGGCCCAATGCCGGTTTAACCGCCGACACCGCAGTCTCCACGCCGGAAGAGACCGCCGAAAAAATGCGCGAGGAGATTCGTAAAACCAAACGGCTGACTGAAAAACCCTTTGGCGTGAACCTGATCCCCACGACCGTTAATGACGTCTGGACAGGGCCGATCCTTCAGGTGGTGAAAGAAGAAGGCGTCAGGGCCGTGGTGTATACGGGATATGGGGAAGGTAGCATTATTCCCGCGCTGTTCAGCGAGTTAAAAGAGGCGGGTATCGCCATTATCTACCGCGACATCAACCCAACGCCGGAGAACACCCGCCTCGCGGAAGAAATGGGGGCTGACATTATTGTGGCCACCGGTTTTGATGAGGGCGGGACGTTACCCGCAACGGCGCTTGGCACCTTTTCCATCGTGCCGCTGATTGCCGATGCCGTGAAGCACATCCCGGTGATGGCCGCGGGCGGCATTACCGATAATCGCACCGCCAGAGCGGCCCATGTATTAGGTGCGGAAGGCGTGTTTGCCGGGTCGGTCTTTATCAGCACGGAAGAAAGCCGCGTGCCGCAGGGGGTCAAAGATAAAATTGTTGCCGCCAACGGTCTCGATTTACTGCTTTTCCGCACCGTACCCCATTACTACCGCTCTCTACCCGGCAAACTGGCGGATAAACTGGCGTCGATGGATAAGGCAGGCGCAAGCAACGAGGAGCTGGGCAAGACAATGGGAGGATTACGGGGCCTGCGCCTGGGCATGCTGGAAGATAACACCGATGAAGGTTATATCTCGCTCGGCACGGGGATAGGAAGTATCCGCAGCGTAAAGAGCGTGGCAGAGGTTGTTCATGCGTTAACGGTTGAGTAAATGCCTGGCGTCCTGGCCTGCACCAGGACGCCCAGGTTCATCAGGGAATAACCCGCGCCGCCCGCAGCTGCGCGAACAGGCTGAAAAACATCTCATCCGTCGCCTGCATCCGCGTAAAGCCTGACCGCCTGAGCTTGCTGCCGTCACCAAACATGTCGTAATTCCAGCCGAAGACGAAATCGGCAAAATGCCCGTCGCTCAGCTGCATAATATCCGCCTCCACCAGCCGATCCCCGGCCAGCTCGCGCCATGCGCCGCGATAGTCCGTAAACAGCTGGTGAAACGACAGCCTCACCGGCGGCGCAGAGTCCAGTTCAAACCAGCGGGCAATGCGCGGCCACAGCTCGCTCCAGCGCCAGAGGTCACCATTATTTACGTTGAACGCCTGATTCTGCGCCGCAGGTGACGTGGCCGCCCACAGCGTGGCCTCCGCCAGCAGTCCGGCGTCGGTATAATCCACAATGCTGTGCCAGGTCTGTTCCGAACCGGGAAAACGCAGCGGTAGTCCCAGCGCCTTACACAAAGAGGCATACAGGGCAATGCTCAGCGCAAGGTTCATGGTATTACCGGGCACCGCACTGCCCACCACGCCCGGCCGGATGGCATTCCAGTGCCAGCGTTTTCCACGCTGATACTGGCTGAGCCACGCGAGCTGGGCAGAGTTAAATTCTGCACCCGGTACGCCGGGATCGCTTTCGCGCGCCGGGGTTTTAAACGGGCCCAGATGCGCGCCGTACACTTTATAGCCCTGCATCAGGCTGACCGTCTGCAAAGGTGCCGTTTTTTCGAGGGTGCTGACCAGGTTACGCAGCATGGTGACGTTCGGCTCAACCATCTCCGTCCAGTTGGCGGCGTTCACCCAGGCGCTGTAAAAGAGATGGGTAACCCTGCTCAAGGATTGCTGCGCCCGCGCGCTATCCTGGGCATCCAGCAAATCGACGTTAACCATCGTAATACCGTCAGGATGGGATAATGCCTGACGACTCACGCCGATCGTTTCCCATCCCTTGTGCAGAAGCGTTTTGACAAGCTGTCTGCCGACAATACCGCTGGCCCCCGCGACGAGGGCGACCTTTTGTTGCTGCATCTTATCCATGGTGTTTCTCCAGAAAGAGTGACAGACGCAGTGTCATCTATTATTTTTTTAGTGAATATCCCCTTCATCAGATAGCATTTATCAGAAAAACCATTAAATGAATAACAAGCTCAACGCCATTTCTACCTTTCTTTGCGTCGCGGATGCGGGCTCTTTTTCTGCTGCCGCCCGCCGGAGCGGGATGAAGCAGTCCGCCGTCAGCCAGCAGGTCGCCGCTCTTGAACAAGAGCTGGGCGTGGTGTTGCTGCACCGAACAACGCGCACAATGAAGCTGACCGAGCAGGGAGAACGTTACCGCCGCGACATGCAGCTGCTGCTGGACGCCATGCGGGAAGCGGAGGGGCGGCTGGCGCCGGTCGATCGACAATTTCAGGGGAGCGTTCATATCCAGTTGCCGAGCGGCCTGGGGCAGATCGTCTTGCCGCATTTACTGGAGCTGCAGCGCCTGCATCCAGAATTACATCTGCGGATTTCCCTTGATGACCGCCTTGCCGATCTGGTGACGGAAGGCGTGGACGTCGCGATACGGCTGAGCAGTGAGCCCCCGCAGGCGCATGCGGCTCGCGTGCTGGCGCGTATTGAAGCCGCGCTGTTTGCCTCCCCCGGTTTTCAGGCTGTGCACGACGTGAGCGAGCTGACGACGCTGCCCCATGTGCGGTTTAGCGGCATCCCGCTGGATGCCCCCCTGCGGCTAATCTCTGGTGAAGAAACGATTGCGGTAAACGTGAATACCGTTTTCCGCGCCAACACCAGCGACGCGCTGCTACAGGCGCTGGAGGCCGGGATCGGTATCGGCGGTATGCAGCGACCGCTTGCGGCCAGGCCGCTGCAAACCGGCACGCTGGTGCCGGTACTGCCCGACTGGCGGTTGCCCGATCGCTTCCTCTATGCCGTCTACCCTGACGCCCGCTTTATTCCGCAACGCGTCAGAAAAGCCGTCAGCGTAATCGAGCAACTGCTGATTGAGCGCGCGGAGCATGCCCCCGCAAAATAACCGCTTCCTACCGCGCCACCGGTAAATCCGCGTAACGCGTCGTATAGGCCGGTGACAGCATCTCACGCTTCATCGCCCAGGCTTTCTCAATCCCCTGCCCGGCAAACCAAATCTTCCCTTTGCCGGAATGATTCAGGCTGTCGATCGTCGCCATCAGCGCCGCGCTGTTGGCGCACAGGCGGTTATCGTCAAACAAATTAAGCTGGGCAACGCCGCTGCTGAAAAAGTCTGCCAGCATCACCCCCGCTTTCATATAGCGATATCCGTCAAGCCAGATACGCCCCAGCGCCTCGGTGGCGGCACGGATGATATCGCGCGAATCATTGGTGGGCGTCATCAGGGTGACGGAAGCCTGATTGCCGTAATAAATTTCGTTGTCCGCATGCGGGCTGGTGCGCACAAACACGCTGATAAAGCGGCAGTACTGATGCTCGCCGCGCAGTTTCTCCGCTGCGCGTTCCGCGTAGGCGCAAATGGCCTGATGCATCTCCTCGTATTGCGTTATACGGTGTCCAAACGAACGGCTACAGATAATTTGCTGCTTCGTAGGAGTAAACTCTTCCAGATCGAGGCAGGGCTCACCGCGAAGCTCGCGCGCCGTGCGCTCCATGACCACGTTAAAATGTTTGCGGATGACCCAGGATGACGCTTCCGCCAGCTCCAGCGCCGTGGTTATCCCCATCGCGTTAAGCTTTTTCGTGATGCGTCGGCCTACGCCCCACACCTCCTCCACCGGAACCTTTGCCAGCAGCTTACGCTGCCGTCCTCGATCAGAGAGATCGACCACGCCACGGGTGGCTGACCACCGCTTCGCCGCATAGTTGGCCAGCTTCGCCAGCGTTTTGGTCGGCGCAATCCCGACGCCAACGGTTAAGCCCGTATTTTTAAAAACCTGCGTGCGCATCTGATGGCCGAACGCTTCCAGCGACATGCAGTTGCTGACACCCGAAACGTTTACAAATGCTTCATCGATGGAGTAAATCTCAATGGCCGGCGCGAGATCGGTCAGCGTCTGCATCACCCGGCTGCTGAGATCGGCATACAGCGCATAGTTCGAGCTAAAGACGTAAACCCGTGACGGATAACTCTTCTCTTTGAATTTAAAATAGGGTTCCCCCATTTTTATGCCGAACTGCTTTGCCTCCCGCGACAGCGAAATAATGCAGCCGTCGTTATTGGACACCACCACGATGGGCTTACCCACCAGATCGGGGCGAAACACCCTCTCGCAGGAGGCATAGAAGCTATTCACATCAACCAGCGCGAACATGTTTATGCGTTTTGAGCGTATGAGTGACGACACCGAAGATTTGCAGCTCCTCTTCGGACTGAAAGGCGATCGGCTGATAGCGGGCATTACGCGGCAGCAGCCGCAGAACCGGGCGGGTCTGTAGCTCTTTCACCGTAAACTCGCCGCCGACCGACGCCACAACAATGTCACCGTGTTCGGCATTTAACGAGCGGTCTACCACCAGCAGATCGCCGTCGCTAATCCCCGCGCCGATCATGGAGTCCCCGCTCACTTTGATAAAGTAGGTCGCACTGGGGTGCCTGACTGCCAGCCGGTTAAGATCGAGACGATCCTCCACATAATCCTGCGCAGGGCTTGGAAAACCACAGGCAACGCGCTCAAGATAGAGAGGTAATTCAATATGTTGCTTTGGATGATAAGAAAAGAGAGTGTCCATAAATGCCTTTCCCGCCAGATACTGTATATAAACACAGTATTACGGATTACGGCACAGGATCAAGGTCATTTCCGACAAAGACCGCAAACGCGTTGAAGTTTGAGCGGATTTAATTTAGCAACCTCTTCTGCGGGCGATCGCAGATGGGTTAAGCAAAAGTCATAACCAAGTCATTAATAAACACTTTAAAATCACTTAAAGTTAAAATCAAAAGATCACCAAATCACTATGCAAACACTATTAATTGACTTTTTGATAAGAGTAACGCATATTTCAGGACACGAATTATCAAGACTTTTGGAGGACGTTTTCTATGCCAGCCCGTGACTATCCCGACAAGCGAGTTGCCCGCGGTTTAGCAAAGGAGGCCGATCTCAGGATGTTGAGCGCCCGCATCGAGCCTGACCTGATGGAGTACATCAGAATCACCGCCTTTGAGACGCGAAAAAGCAAGCAGGAGATTGTGGCAGAAGCGTTAGCGCTTCACAGACAGCAAAGTCAATGCGGAGTCTGAGCAGGCAAAGCCTGAAAGTGTCCTTCCGGCTTTGCCCATGCTGTGATTAACCCATCAGAGCATTCAGTTTTTCAAGTGCTTCAGGCGGCAATTGCACCTCTCCCGCCGCGAGGTTTTGCCGCAGATGCGCCACGGATGAAGTGCCGGGGATCAGCAGGATGTTCGGTGAACGTTGCAGCAGCCATGCCAGCGCAACCTGCATCGCCGTTGCGCCCAGGGAATCCGCGACGGCCTGCAGGCCGGTGGACTGCAGCGGCGTGAAGCCTCCCAACGGGAAGAACGGCACATACGCAATCCCCTGCTGCGCCAGTAAATCCACCAGCGCATCGTCGCCGCGGTTCACGATGTTGTACATGTTCTGCACGCAGACGATCTGCACCATCTTCCGCGCTTCCGCCACCTGCGTGGCCGTGACGTTGCTCAGGCCAATGTGGCGCACCAGCCCTTGCTGCTGTAATTCTGCGAGGGTGGTAAGCGGTTCAGCAATCGATCCTTCTGCCGGGCCGTGTGCGCTAAACATGATCCGCAGATTCACCACGTCCAGCACATCCAGCTTCAGGTTGCGCAGGTTGTCATGCACCGCCTTGGTCAGCTCCTGCGCGGAAAAGGCCGGCAGCCAGGCCCCTTTGTCATCGCGACGAGCGCCGATCTTGGTGACGAGGGTGAGATCGTCCCGGTAAGGATGAAGCGCCTCGCAGATCAGCTGGTTCGTCACATGCGGGCCATAAAAATCGCTGGTATCGATATGATTCACACCCGCCGCCACGGCTTCGCGCAGTACGTCCAGCGCGGCCTGTTTATCCTTCGGCGGGCCAAATACGCCCGGCCCGGCAAGCTGCATTGCCCCGTAGCCCAGTCGTTTAACCGTTCGCGTTCCGAGCGCGTACGTCCCGCTTTTATCAATGCTGCTCATGTTAACCTTCCTCATAAAATGATCCGGATTTACAACAGGTTCCTGACCGAAGCCCTAAGTTAAGCGCGAGTTAAATTAAAGTTTAAATTCTATACGACGATAGTATGGGTGTACCTCTGCATCTTTTCTAACGGACGACCGCTATGCTGAAAAATCTGCACGTGATTACCGGAATTATCTTTGCCCTCACCATATTCTGTCTGCTGCAAGTTGTCACGGGAGGGTTGTTCTACTCTGCCGTCAGCAACGATCGCCATAACTTCCAGAACTCCGGCGTGCTGAATGCCCAGCAGGAAAGCCTGAGCGACAGCGTGAACACGCTGGTGAAAACGCGCGTTACCGTCACCCGCGTGGCGATCCGCTACCTGAAGAACCAGCGCGACCCGGCATCCCTTGCCGCGATTAATAAACTGCTTGGCACCGCAGGCGACTCGCTGGCTAAAGCTGAAGCCTATAACAAAGAATGGCAGAAAATGCCGCAGGTTAACGGCCAGAATGCGGCGTTAACCGACGAGATGCAGAAGTCATGGAATCAGATGCACGAGGTGATGCGTTTGTCGATTGAGTATCTGCGTGCCGACAACTACCAGGCCTATGGCGATCTGGACGCTCAGCAGGCCCAGGACGACATGGAGGCGGTCTATAACCGCTGGCGCGCCGAGAACAACACGCTGCTGAAGGCGGCAACCGAAGAGAACCAGAGCAGCTTCACGCAGATGCAGTGGACGCTGGCAGCCATTTTCCTGGCCGTTATCGCCGTGCTGGTGGTGATCTGGCAGGGTTTACAGCACCTGCTGTTAAAGCCGCTCAACGCCATTATGAACCATATTCGCGCCATTGCGGGAGGCGATCTGACGCAGGATATCACCCTCTCTGGCCGCAATGAGATGGGTCAACTGGCCGCCGGCCTGCACGAGATGCAGCAGTCGCTGGTAACGACCGTCAGCGCCGTACGCGGCAGCACCGACTCCATCTACACCGGCGCGGGTGAAATTGCCGCAGGGAGCAACGATCTTTCCGCCCGCACCGAAGAGCAGGCCTCCTCGCTCGAAGAGACTGCCGCCAGCATGGAAGAGCTGACCGCAACGGTTAAACAGAACTCCGATAACGCCCGTCAGGCGACGCTGCTGGCGAAGAATGCCTCTGAAACAGCGGCTCGCGGCGGCCACGTCGTGGATAACGTGGTGCGCACCATGAACGAAATTGCTGACAGTTCGCAGCAAATCGCCCACATTACCGGCGTGATTGACAGCATTGCGTTCCAGACCAACATTCTGGCGCTTAACGCCGCGGTAGAAGCGGCCCGCGCGGGCGAGCAAGGCCGTGGGTTTGCGGTTGTCGCCGGTGAAGTCCGTACGCTGGCCAGCCGCAGCGCGCAGGCGGCGAAAGAGATCAAAGGGCTTATCGAGAACTCCGTCAGCCGGGTGAACACCGGTTCTGAGCAGGTCAGCGAAGCGGGCGCCACCATGAAGGAGATTGTCGCCGCCGTCACCCGCGTCACCGATATCATGGGCGAGATTTCGTCCGCATCGGATGAACAGAGCCGCGGAATTGAGCAGGTGAGCCTGGCCGTGTCGCAGATGGACAGCGTGACGCAGCAAAACGCCGCGCTGGTGCAGCAGTCCGCCACGGCGGCAGCGGCGCTGGAAGATCAGTCCGAACAGCTGCGTCAGGCCGTGGCCGCGTTTCGTCTGAACGGTAAAGCAAACGCCACCGCCCCGCGCCCGGCCAACGTTAAAACGCCGCAGCTGCTGCGTCCGGCAACGGCTAACGCCGCCTCCGACAGTAACTGGGAAACGTTCTAAGCCTCAGGCGGGCGAAGATATCGCCCGCTAACGGCTGCGCTTGGCGTGCCGTTCCCAGTTCTCCTGCTTCGCTTCATCGGATTTTCGCAGGGAAACATAGCAAGCCCCGCTGCCGCCGTGATGCGGCAGCGCCACGCAGAACGCCTGCACTTCCTCGAACTCGGTTAACCAGCGTGCCAGATAGCTACGCACCACATTAGGATGCGAATTTTGCTCGCGCCCTTTCCCGTGGATGATGATGAGGTTACGTAATCCGTCACGGCTGGCCTGGCGAATAAAGGAATACAGCATCTGGCGGCAGCGTTCAGCGGGCTGACGCAACAGATTTAAGCTGGCCTGTCGGGAGTATTTACCCGAACGCAGCTTATCAATAACGCCCTGCTGAACGCCTTCGCGCTGGAACGCCAGCGGCTCGTCAAGCGGCAATAGCTCAAGGAAACCCAGGGTCAGAAAGTTGTCGAGCTGTTCGGTATCGATGTCCTGGCGAGCCCGGGTATTACGGCTTTGCTGCCAGTGGATATCGGTGCAGCGTTTCAGGGGCTGGACATCCTCCATGGCGTCAAGAAAAAGGGATTTGTCGTCAGGGTTCATGGAAATCCTCCGGCTACATCTGGCCCTGTACTATACCTGCGCCAGACAGGTGTCTCAATAACCCTTAGAAGGTGAGGCACGAGTTAAGTATTAATTCGATGAATATATATAGTAATTATAAAATGCACTTAAACCTGACTTAACTAAAACCTCAGCAACGGTAAAATAAGTGATTTACGTTAAATTTTCGTGAAATCAATCATTCACCTTCCTTTCATTTTTCGGGAAAGGTGTTATAACTAAATTTACCTGCCTCATGGATATAATACCCAGGACTTGCGAAAGGACGCACTGCTGTGTGTACTGTAGGGTCTGTCTGATGTCGGGCAGACTCTGTTTTTTTATTATGCGACGTTCACCCTGAAACTATTTTCCTCGCCTCCCTTCTGAATTGCGTAATTAATGATTCGGCAAGCGGAGTTTGGCGAGAATCCCGGCGCTGAATTAAATAATATGCGGCTTTTGGAAGCGACTCGGCAACCGGCAGAATGACCAGACGGTGCGCCAGCAGCGGGTCACAGCCTAACTCCTGCGGAAGGATACTTAAAAAATCGCTTTGCGCGACAAGGCTAATGCAGGAAGAAAAGGTTTCGCACACTACGCCAATCCGCGGTATTTGCGAGCGGTGGCTAAATAGATCTTCTAATTGCTTATAATAACTTCCCCGCGGCGTTGGCATTGTCCAGTTATAATGCAGCAGATCGTTAATGGATGTTGCCCCTGTCGCCGGATGTCCTTCCCGGCAAAATACCGCAAACGGTTTTTCGAAGAGTTTTTCAAACGTAAACTCATGGTCGTAAGGCCCCTGATAATAGGTGTTGATGGTGAAGTCCAGTTCGCCCTGGCGTAATTCATTGATCATCGACACCAGCTGACCTTCCATAATTCGCACTTTAACCTGCGGGTGCTGGGCGTGAAAACGGGTGATGACGGCGGGCATCAGGCTGCGTGACACGCTGGCCCCCATCCCGATATTGATCTGCCCGGCCAGATCCCCCTGCCGCTGGCGAATGTCATCCTGCGCCGCGCGCAGCTCTTCCAGAATCAGCCTGGCGCGCTGGTAAAACCCTTCCCCGCACTCGGTCAGCGCAACGCCTTTACTCCGGCGAACAAAAAGCTGCGCCGCCATGCCCTCCTCCAGCTCTTTGATGGATTTGGTCAGCGCCGGCTGCGAGAGATTCAGCGTCCGGCTGGCGCCGCGAATGCTGCCCTGACGCGCCACTTCAACAAACGCCCGGATTTGATGAAATTTAATCTGAAATGACATAGCCCAACCGATAACCGTTGTTTATCAGAGTAAAGAAACTGTCATCTACTTTAATGGAAAGGGATGTGCGAGGGTAATTCCTGAACGGTTAAAACTGTGAAAAAACGGTTAGTGATAAGTAAAAACTATCACAGCGTGAAGCAGTTCACATTTTTTTATGATGACAGGAACAGATATGGACACACTGGCGCAGTACATCCAGACATTAGCCCCCCAGCTGAGCGCATGGCGTCGGGATTTTCACCATTTTGCGGAATCCGGCTGGGTAGAGTTCCGTACCGCCGCAAAGGTCGCGGAAACCCTCGACTCCCTGGGCTACGAACTGGCGGTGGGTCGCGACGTGGTCGATGCCGAAAGCCGTATGGGGCTGCCCGATAACGCCACTCTGGAAAAAGAGTTTGCCCGCGCGCGCGCGCAGGGCGCGCCTGAAAAATGGCTGGCGCCGTTTGAAGGCGGATTTACCGGCATTGTGGCGACCCTGAATACCGGCCGTCCTGGCCCGACGCTGGCGTTTCGCGTCGACATGGATGCCCTGGATTTAAGCGAAGCGCTCGACGACAGCCATCGTCCGTTCCGCGACGGTTTTGCCTCCTGCAACGCGGGAATGATGCACGCCTGCGCGCACGACGGCCACACCACCATTGGCCTGGGGCTGGCAAAGGTGCTTAAGCAGAACGAAGCGCAGCTCAACGGTACCATCAAGCTGATCTTCCAGCCTGCCGAAGAAGGCACCCGCGGCGCGCGCGCCATGGTTGCCGCCGGGGCGCTGGACGGCGTGGACTATTTTACCGCCATCCATATTGGTACGGGCGTCCCCGCCGGAACGGCGATCTGCGGCAGCGATAACTTTATGGCCACCACCAAGTTCGACGTGAACTTTACCGGCGTTGCGGCACATGCGGGCGGCAAACCGGAGGATGGACGTAACGCCCTGCTTGCCGCCGCGCAGGCCGCCCTCGCCCTGCACAGCATCGCCCCGCACAGCGAAGGCGCTTCCCGCGTCAACGTCGGGGTGATGCAGGCCGGTAGCGGACGCAACGTGGTGCCCGCCAATGCCCTGATCAAGGTTGAAACCCGAGGTGAAACCGAAGCCATTAACCAGTATGTCTTTGAACGCGCGCAGGCCGTCATTACCGGCGCGGCAGCGCTCTATGGCGTGAGCGCGGAGATGCGCCTGATGGGCGCCGCCACCTCCAGCGCGCCGACGCCGGCCTGGGTTGATTACCTGCGTGAACAGGCGAGCCAGGTTTCCGGAATTGTGCACGCAATCGATAAGGTGAAAGCGCCGGCAGGCTCTGAAGACGCCACGCTGATGATGGCCCGCGTGCAGCAGAACGGCGGCATGGCGTCGTATATGGTATTCGGCACGGACTTGAGCGCCGGACATCACAACGAAAAATTCGACTTCGATGAGCAGGTCATGACGGTCGCCATTGAAACGCTGGCACGAACTGCGCTCAATTTCCCGTGGACGCGAGGTGTGTAATGCAGGAGAACTACGCTTTTATTGCCGATGCTATCGACACGCGATGTCAGACGCTAACCGATATTGCCGACGCTATTTGGGATCATCCCGAAACCCGCTTTGAAGAGTTCTGGTCCTCCAGACGGCTCGCTGACGAGCTGGAAGCCGAGGGCTTTACGCTGACCCGCGAGGCAGGCGGTATCCCCAACGCGTTTATCGCCAGCTTCGGCAGCGGGAAACCGATTATTGCCCTGCTGGGCGAATACGACGCGCTGGCCGGGCTAAGCCAGCAGGCGCACTGCACGACGGCGCAATCCGCCACGCCGGGGGCGAACGGCCACGGCTGCGGGCATAACCTGCTGGGCACCGCGGCGCTTGCGGGCGCGGTGGCGGTAAAAAGCTGGCTGGAGCAGCACGGCGGCAGCGGAACGGTGCGTTTTTACGGCTGTCCCGGTGAGGAAGGCGGCTCCGGGAAAACCTTTATGGTGCGTGAAGGTCTGTTTGATGACGTTGATGCCGCCGTCACCTGGCACCCGGAGGCCTTTGCCGGGATGTTTAACGTCAGCACGCTCGCCAACATTCAGGCGGCCTGGCGTTTTCACGGCGTGGCGGCGCATGCGGCCAACTCGCCCCATTTAGGGCGCAGCGCGCTGGACGCCGTGACGCTGATGACCACCGGCACCAACTTCCTTAACGAGCACATCATAGAGAAAGCGCGCGTCCATTACGCCATCACCGACACCGGCGGAATTTCGCCCAACGTGGTGCAGGCTCAGGCCGAGGTGCTGTACCTTATCCGCGCCCCGGAGATGGCCGACGCGCAGCAGATCTACGAGCGCATCGAGAAAATCGCCCAGGGCGCGGCGATGATGACCGAAACCACCGTCGAGTGCCGCTTTGATAAGGCCTGCTCCAGCTACCTGCCGAACCGCACGCTCGAGGCTGCGATGTACCGCGCGTTGCAGCACTACGGCACGCCGGAGTGGACCGATGAAGAGCGCGACTTTGCCCGCGAAATCCGCGCCACGCTGACGCCAAACGATCTGCAGAACAGCCTGAAAAACATTGCCGCAACGGGGGGAGACGCAGGCAAAGCCTTTGCCCGCCGCCATCAGGAGACGCTGCTGGTGGATGAAGTCGCGCCCTATGCCATCACGGATAACGTGCTGGCGGGTTCAACGGACGTGGGTGACGTCAGCTGGAAAATGCCGGTCGCCCAGTGCTTCAGCCCCTGCTTTACCGTCGGGACGCCGCTGCACACCTGGCAGCTGGTGGCGCAGGGACGAACCTCCATTGCCCACAAAGGCATGCTGCTGGCCGGGAAAGTGATGGGTGCCACCGCGCTCAATCTGCTGCAGGACGCAGCGCTGCTAAAAACATGTCGTGAAGAGTTCGAACAACAAATAGAAGAAAAACCGTACGCGTGTCCGATCCCACGGGGCGTGACACCGTCACCTTTAAAATAAAAAAACACAACACAACACAACAACACAACACTCCCGAGGAACGCCCATGAGTATGTCATCCATACCTTCGCATTCCCCATCCGGTAAGCTCTATGGCTGGGTTGAAAGGATCGGCAATAAAGTACCGCACCCTTTCCTGCTGTTTATCTATCTGATAGTGATTTTAATGGTCGCCACCGCCGTGCTCTCCGCCTTTGACGTCAGCGTGCGTAGCCCGGCCGACGGCAGCCTGGTGGCGGTGAAAAACCTGCTCAGCGTTGACGGGCTGCACTGGTTTTTACCGAACGTCATCAAAAACTTCAGCGGTTTCGCCCCGCTGGGTGCCATTCTGGCGCTGGTGCTGGGAGCCGGTCTGGCGGAACGCGTGGGCTTGCTGCCCGCGCTGATGGTGAAAATGGCGTCCCACGTCAGCGCGCGCTACGCCAGCTACATGGTGCTGTTTATCGCCTTCTTCAGCCACATTTCGTCCGACGCCGCGCTGGTGATTATGCCGCCGATGGGGGCGCTGATCTTCCTCGCCGTCGGGCGTCATCCCGTGGCGGGTCTGCTGTCGGCCATTGCGGGCGTGGGCTGCGGGTTTACCGCCAACCTGCTGATCGTCACCACCGACGTCCTGCTCTCGGGCATCAGCACGGAGGCGGCGAAGACCATTGATGCGGCCATGCACGTCAGCGTGATCGACAACTGGTACTTTATGGCGAGCTCGGTGATCGTCCTGACGATTGTCGGCGGGCTGATTACCGATAAAATCATCGAGCCGCGTCTGGGCAAATGGGAAGGCCGTAGCGATGAAAAGCTGGAGACGCTGAGTAAAGAACAGCGCTTCGGCCTGCGCGTTGCCGGGATTGTCTCGCTGGCGTTTATCGCGCTGGTGGCGCTGATGGTGGTGCCGGAAAACGGCATACTGCGCGATCCGGTAAAGCATACCGTCCTGCCGTCGCCGTTTATTCAGGGCATCGTGCCGCTGATTATTCTCTTCTTCTTTGTCGTTTCGCTCGCCTACGGTATCGCGACCGGCAAAATCCGCCGGCAGGGCGATCTGCCGCAGCTGATGATCGAGCCGATGAAAGAGATGGCGGGCTTTATCGTGATGGTGTTCCCGCTGGCGCAGTTTGTGGCGATGTTTAACTGGAGCAACATGGGCAAGTTTATGGCCGTAGGCCTGACCGATGCGCTGGAGGCTGCCGGGCTAAGCGGCGTACCGGCGTTTGTCGGGCTGGCGCTGCTGTCATCCCTGCTGTGCATGTTTATTGCCAGCGGCTCCGCCATCTGGTCAATTCTGGCGCCGATCTTCGTGCCGATGTTTATGATGCTCGGGTTCCACCCGGCGTTTGCCCAGATCCTGTTCCGCATCGCGGACTCCTCGGTGATCCCGCTGGCGCCCGTCTCACCTTTCGTTCCGCTGTTTTTAGGCTTCCTGCAGCGCTATAAGCCCGAGGCCAGACTGGGTACCTACTATTCGCTGGTTTTACCCTACCCGCTTATCTTTTTAGGGGTATGGCTGGTGATGCTGGTGGCATGGTATCTTGTCGGCCTGCCGATTGGGCCGGGGATATACCCGAGGCTGAACTAAAGGATTGAAAATGCTGAGATTACTCGAAGATAAAATTGCGACGCCGCTCGGGCCGCTGTGGGTGATCGCTGACGAGCAGTTCTGCCTGCGCGCCGTTGAGTGGGAAGAGCACAGCGATCGCATGGAGGAACTGCTTGATATTCATTACCGCGCACAGGGTTATGAACGCATCAGCGCCACCAACCCGGGCGGGCTGAGCGACAAGCTTGCGGCGTATTTTGAAGGCGATCTCAGCATCATTGACACTCTGCCGACCGCCACGGCAGGTACCCCTTTTCAGCGCGAAGTGTGGCAGGCGCTGCGGTCGATACCGTGCGGGCAGGTCATGCATTACGGCCAGCTCGCGGAGCAGCTAGGCCGCGCAGGCGCCGCACGCGCGGTGGGTGCCGCCAATGGCTCTAATCCGGTCAGCATTGTGGTGCCCTGCCATCGGGTCATTGGCCGCAACGGCACCATGACCGGCTATGCCGGCGGGGTGCAGCGCAAGGAGTGGTTACTGCGTCACGAAGGGTATCTCTTGCTGTAGATCCCAGGCTTTTAGTGCTTAATTTTCTACCGGTTAGGCTAAAAATCCATAATCAAGCTGTGGAATTTCAAGAAGATGGCAACACGTTGCCGTCTCTTGTCCTTATTGAGGGTTTGTCAGGCTTACGTACTTACCAAAAAGATGTTAAAATTGACCAATATCAATTAAGGCTTGAGCAAACCTATGATCCCGGAAAAGCGAATTATACGACGCATTCAGTCTGGCGGTTGTGCTATCCATTGCCAGGATTGCAGCATCAGCCAGCTCTGTATCCCGTTTACCCTGAATGAGCATGAACTCGATCAGCTTGATAACATTATCGAGCGCAAAAAGCCTATTCAGAAAGGGCAGACGCTGTTTAAAGCGGGAGACGAACTGAAATCGCTCTATGCTATCCGCTCTGGCACCATCAAGAGCTACACCATCACCGAACAGGGTGATGAGCAGATCACCGGCTTCCATCTGGCAGGCGATCTGGTGGGCTTTGATGCCATCGGCACTGGCCACCACCCGAGCTTTGCTCAGGCACTCGAAACCTCTATGGTTTGCGAAATCCCGTTTGAAACCCTGGACGATCTGTCCGGCAAGATGCCTAACCTGCGTCAGCAGATGATGCGTCTGATGAGCGGTGAGATCAAAGGCGACCAGGACATGATCCTGCTGCTTTCCAAAAAGAATGCAGAAGAGCGCCTGGCCGCGTTTATCTATAACCTCTCCCGCCGCTTCGCCGAACGCGGTTTCTCGCCGCGTGAGTTCCGTCTGACCATGACCCGTGGCGATATCGGTAACTACCTGGGCCTGACCGTTGAAACCATCAGCCGTCTGCTGGGCCGTTTCCAGAAGAGCGGAATGCTGGCCGTTAAGGGTAAATACATCACTATCGAAAACGGCGAAGCGCTGGCCGTTCTTGCCGGACACGCCCGTAACGTGGCGTAACTCTCCGCATGTTGATAACCAGACTGATAAATTCATGTGATTTATTGGTCTGGTATAATCGCTTCCGCTTTAAGACATTTTCACCGTAGCTCGTCCCCACACAGCGCCTGAAAGGTTGTCGTTGAGGTTATGAATTGAGAGAAAGTTTGTTTTTCGTTTCAGTCGTGATTGCCTCAGTGACCTTTATCTTCATCTGGATAATGCTGGTCGGCCCGATGAAGGGGGAGGAAAAAACCTACGTTCAGGATTCCACGACCTTTGCGATAGCGGTGATGGTGCTGCTGTTCATTGCGTTTATCGCGGTGACAACCACCGTGCTTTTCCTCTGATAAATTTTCATGAATTATTGATCTGGCAAAAGCTCTCCTCTGTTTCATTCAGGATATATAGGTTACTCTTTTAATTACAGACTGTGGTGACAGTAGTAAGGAGACCTGTATGGCTAAGTATCAAAACATGCTGGTAGCTATCGATCCGAATCAGGACGATCAGCCGGCATTACGACGCGCTGTGTATTTACATCAACGGATTGGTGGCAAAATCAAAGCGTTTTTGCCGATCTATGACTTCTCGTATGAGATGACCACCCTTCTGTCGCCTGACGAGCGCACCGCTATGCGTCAGGGCGTCATCAGCCAGCGTACCGCGTGGATCCGTGAACAGGCGAAGTATTACCTGGAAGCGGGTGTGCCTATTGATATTAAAGTGGTCTGGCATAACCGACCTTTTGAAGCCATTATCCAGGAAGTTGTTGCCGGTGGGCACGACCTGCTGCTGAAGATGGCGCACCAGCACGACAAGCTGGAGTCCGTGATCTTCACCCCGACCGACTGGCATCTGCTGCGCAAATGCCCTTGCCCGGTCTGGATGGTGAAAGACCAGCCGTGGCCTGAAGGCGGGAAAGCCGTTGTGGCGGTGAATCTCGCGAGCGAAGAGGATTACCACAATTCGCTTAACGAGAAGCTGGTGAAGGAGACCATCCAGCTTGCCGATCAGGTTAACCATACCGAAGTGCACCTGGTGGGCGCCTATCCGGTTACCCCGATCAATATCGCCATTGAGCTGCCGGAATTTGACCCTAGCGTCTATAACGACGCGATCCGCGGTCAGCACCTGCTGGCGATGAAAGCGCTGCGCCAGAAGTTCAGCATTGACGAGAACATGACGCACGTGGAAAAAGGTTTGCCTGAAGAGGTGATCCCCGATTTAGCCGAGCATCTGCAGGCCGGGATTGTGGTCCTGGGGACCATTGGCCGGACCGGTATTTCTGCCGCCTTCCTCGGCAACACTGCCGAACAGGTGATCGACCATCTGCGCTGTGACCTGCTGGTCATCAAGCCGGATGAGTATCAGACGCCGATTGAGCTGGACGACCCGGAAGACGATTAGCGCAAGCATCAAAGCCCGCCTCTCCGGCGGGCTTTTCTCATCAGCTCTCCATTACCGGCTTCGGCTGTTCACCTGACTCCTCCTGCATCCACGGCGCGTGCAATACCATGCTGGGCAGCGCCAGCTTAATCTCCTGGGCGTTTAGCCCTTCAAGAATACGGATATTGATCTCCTGCTGGATGTCCATGTATTTGTTGTAATCCGCGGTATTAACAATATGGACGACTTCAAACGTCAGGCGGTCGCGGTCGAATCCCAGAAAATGGGCGCGATCGAATTTAGTCTCACCGACATCGGTGATGATCTGCCTGACCATATCCCCTACGTAGCGCAGCTTATCGGGCGGCGTGTCGCTGGCAACGCCAAAGGTGAAGACGATGCGGCGCGTCTGCATGCGCTTGTAGTTGTGAAGCGTCTGCTGAAGCAAAATGGCGTTGCCGCAGACGATCTGCTCCCCGCTCAGGCTGCGGATACGGGTCGTTTTCAGGCCAATGTGCTCTACCGTCCCCGCCACGTCGTTGAACACCACGAAATCGCCAATTTCAAACGGCTTATCAAAGCCGATAGAGAGTGAGGCAAACACGTCGCTGAGGATCGTTTGTACGGCGAGGGCGATGGCAATACCCCCTACCCCAAGGCTGGCAACCAGAGCAGTGATGTTGACGCCCGCGTTAGCAAGGATAGACAGCAGCATCACTGACCAGACGATGGCACGGAGAATAAGCCCCGTGATCACCAGCGTAACCGGGTTTTTATGGCTTCCCGGTGCCAGCATGACGTGACGAAGCCACGACACCACCCCCTGATCCATCCACAGCGCCACCTGGATGGCGAAGACAAGGAACCAGGCGTGGCTGACGGTGCTAAAAAGATGATCGGGTAAGTCAACGAAGCGCAGGCTGAAGAGCAGCGCCACCACAAACAGCAGGAAGCGGCTGGTGCGGTTAAGCATATCGGTCAGGATAAAGCGCATCCGGTTGGTGGTTGGGTGCTTGTCGCCCCAGGTGGTGATGCCTTTCTTAACGAACGCGATCAGGCGCGTCAGCAGCCAGTACACCAGCAGCGTCACAAAGACAACCGTGGCGGCGCCTATCCAGAACGTTGGCGTCATCATCAGCGCGATGATGTCGAAGCGGGACAGAAATTGCATTACACCTCCTCGTATTACACAAAGGGTAAAGTATAGACAGAGGAGAAAAGCTGACCGCAGAAATAGGAAAACCGCCCCGAAGGGCGGTTTGACAGGAGAAAGCGAATTACAGCGCTTTCAGAATCGCATCCACGCTGGCCTTGGCGTCGCCAAACAGCATGTGGGTATTCTCTTTGAAGAACAGCGGGTTCTGCACGCCAGCATAGCCGGTGTTCATGGAGCGTTTGAAGACAATGACGTTCTGCGCCTTCCACACTTCCAGAACCGGCATCCCGGCGATTGGGCTACGCGGATCGTCCTGCGCCGCCGGGTTAACGGTGTCGTTAGCGCCAATAACCAGCACGGTGTCGGTGTCGGCGAAATCATCGTTGATCTCGTCCATCTCCAGCACGATGTCGTATGGCACCTTCGCTTCCGCCAGCAGCACGTTCATGTGTCCAGGCAGACGCCCCGCCACCGGGTGGATACCAAAGCGCACCTTGATACCGCGCGCGCGCAGCTTCTCGGTGATTTCCGCCACCGGATACTGCGCCTGCGCCACCGCCATGCCGTAGCCCGGGGTGATGATCACAGAATGCGAGTTTTTCAGCATCTCTGCCGTGTCTTCCGCGCTTATCTCACGGTGCTCGCCCACTTCTTCGTCAGAGCCGGTAGAAGAACCGTCAGAACCGAAGCCGCCGGCGATAACGCTGATGAACGAACGGTTCATCGCCTTACACATGATGTAAGACAGGATGGCACCGGAAGAACCGACCAGCGCACCGGTGACGATCAGCAGGTCGTTGCTCAGCATAAAGCCTGCCGCCGCCGCTGCCCAACCGGAGTAGGAGTTCAGCATCGAGACAACCACCGGCATATCCGCACCGCCGATGGATGCCACCAGATGCCAGCCAAACGCCAGCGCGATGATGGTCATCACCAGCAGCGCCAGTACCTGCAGGCCCACGCTTTCGGTACGCACGAAGACCACCAGCAGCACAAACGACACCACCAGCGCCGCCAGGTTCAGCTTGTGACGGTTAGGCAGCATCAGCGGTTTAGAAGAGATCTTACCGCGCAGCTTGCCGAACGCCACGATAGAACCGGTGAAGGTCACAGCACCGATGAAGATGCCGAGGAACACTTCGGTCAGGTGAATGTTGACCAGAATCGGCTCCATGCCCGGTTCATGATACAGGTAGCTGTTGAAGCCCACCAGCACCGCCGCCAGACCCACGAAGCTGTGCAGAATCGCCACCAGCTCCGGCATCTCGGTCATTTCAACGCGCTTCGCGAGGCGAATACCAATCGCGCCGCCGATGATCATCGCTACCAGGATCCACGCCACGTTGCCGGTATCCGGCCCGAAGATGGTGGCAATCAGCGCAATCGCCATCCCGGCGATACCAAAGTTATTTCCCTGCTGAGACGTTTCGTGTTTGGAAAGTCCCGCCAGACTGAAAATAAACAGGATTGCAGCAACAATGTATGCGGCTGTAACTAATCCTCCAGACATATGCTACCCCTTAGCCTTTACGAAACATTTTCAGCATGCGCTGAGTCACGGTGAAACCACCGAAAATATTGATACTGGCGATCAGCACCGCGATAAAGCTCAGGAAGCTGATCCAGCCGCCGTGCCCAATCTGCAGCAACGCCCCCACCACGATGATCCCGGAGATAGCGTTGGTGACCGACATCAGCGGCGTGTGCAGCGCATGGGAAACGTTCCACACCACGTAGTAACCCACAACGCAAGAGAGTGCGAAGACGGTAAAGTGGCCGAGGAACTCTTTCGGCGCGACGTCAGCCAGCCAGCCGAACAGAATAATGACCAGCGCCATGATGGCGTATTTGCGCCACGGAGAAGACGGTTTAGCCGGTTCTTTTGGCTCTGGTGCCGCTTTCGGCGCAGCCTGAGGCTGGGCTGAAACCTGAATAGGCGGCGCAGGCCAGGTAATTTCACCTTCGCGCACCACGGTAACCCCGCGCACCACCACATCGTCAAAATCGACGGTGATGTTGCCGTCTTTCTCTTTGCAGAGCAGCTTCAGCAGGTTAACCAGGTTGGTGCCGTACAGCTGAGACGACTGGGTTGGCAGGCGGCCAGGCAGGTCGGTATAGCCGATCACCTTCACGCCGTTAGCGGTCGTGGTCACCTGATTGGCAACGGTATACTCGCAGTTACCGCCGTTTTGTGCCGCCAGGTCGACAATCACGCTGCCCGGCTTCATGGAGTCGACCATTTCGCGGGTGATCAGCTTCGGCGCGGGTTTACCCGGAATAAGCGCGGTAGTAACAATAATGTCGACGTCTTTCGCCTGCGCGGCGAAGAGTTCCATTTCGGCTTTGATAAAGGCTTCGGACATCACTTTCGCGTAACCATCACCGCTGCCCGCTTCTTCCTTAAAGTCCAGCTCAAGGAATTCGGCACCCATGCTCTGAACCTGTTCCTTCACTTCGGGACGGGTGTCGAACGCGCGCACGATAGCGCCCAGGCTGTTTGCCGCACCGATTGCGGCAAGACCCGCCACACCCGCGCCAATCACCATCACTTTCGCCGGTGGGACTTTCCCCGCCGCGGTGATCTGGCCGGTAAAGAAGCGTCCAAATTCGTGGGCGGCTTCAACAATGGCGCGGTAGCCAGCAATGTTTGCCATGGAGCTCAGCGCATCCAGCGACTGCGCGCGCGAAATACGCGGCACGGAGTCCATCGCCATCACGGTCACGCCACGGGCCGCCAGCTTCTCCATCAGTTCAGGATTTTGCGCAGGCCAGACGAAGCTCACCAGCGTGGTGCCTGGATTCAGCAGCGCAATCTCACTCTCTTCCGGCGCGTTGACCTTCAGAATCACGGGCGACTGCCAGACTTCAGCACCGTCCACCACTTCCGCGCCAGCCTGAATAAAGGCGTCGTCATCGAAACTCGCCAGCTTGCCTGCGCCGCTTTCAACCGCGACGGTAAAACCCAGCTTAAGCAGTTGCTCCACCGTTTTCGGTGTTGCCGCTACGCGGGTTTCATTGGCTAACCGTTCTTTTGGTACCCCAATACGCATAGTTTTCCCTTCCATCGGTTTTTGATGATGGTTTGTCGATAAATGCCTGCGGTTTGTATCAATTTTCGCCAGCTTGATAGCGACGAGAAATGAGTAACCCCGCAAAATAAAACAGTAACAAACTGTCTATAACCTACTGAAAATAGCGCTTGTGATCTACCGCCAGAAAACACTATTTCTTACTTTATCTGCGAAAAATAAGCGATCGGCGTCACTGACAGTGATATTTACCTTAAATTCATCGCCAGAACCGATAAATAGCGCAAGCGAAGCGGTAAAAACATGATATAGCGCCATAAGAGAACAAGTTATTAACATTAAATTAACTTGTAAAAGTCATATGCTTTATCAGTTTTGCTTGTCAAACGCCTGTTTTTTCAACATATCACTAAATGTTATCGAATTCGGTAATTCAGTGAGCACAGGCAGTGAAAAATGGCGCAGACAGCGACGGGTTTTAAATGCCATAATCGGGACCGTCTCAAATTAACAACAACACCAGTACATGGTTTGCGCAAGGCGAAGGATTATTTTTATGAAGCTTAAGAACACACTCCTGGCGTCCGCACTTCTTTGTGCGACCGCCCTGTCTGCGAATGCCGCAACAGAGTTAACGCCGGAGCAAGCGGCAGCGTTAAAACCTTTTGACCATACGGTCATTGTGGGTCGTTATAATTCTATTGGCGATGCCGTCGCCGCCGCATCAAAAGCCGCGGATAAAAACGGGGCGGCCTCCTTTTACGTTGTTGACCAGTCCGATTACGGCAACAGCGGTAACCAGCGCGTGACCATTGCGCTGTATAAAGATAATGCACCAAAGGCTGACGCGCCGAAAAACCGCGTAATCAACGGTATCGTTGAGCTGCCGAAAGATCAGGCCATTGAGCTGGAACCTTACGACACCGTTACCGTTCAGGGCTTCTATCGCAGCCAGCCTGAAGTGAACGATGCCATCACCAAAGCCGCGAAAGAGAAAGGTGCCTACTCTTTCTATATCGTGCGTCAGGTGGATGCTAACCAGGGCGGCAATCAGCGCATTACCGCATTCATCTACAAAGAAGATGCGAAAAAACGCGTTCTGCAGAGCCCGGATGCCATCCCTGCGGATTCTGAAGCGGGTCGCGCGGCGATAGCCAAAGGCGGCGAAGAAGCGAAGAAAGTTGAAATTCCAGGCGTAGCGACCTCCGCGGCGCCAAGCGCTGAAGTGGGCCGTTTCTTTGAAACGCAGTCCACGAAAGGTGGCCGTTACTCCGTGACGCTGCCGGACGGCACCAAAATTGAAGAGCTGAACAAAGCCACTGCCGCGCAGATGGTGCCGTTCGACAGCATCAAGTTTACCGGCAACTATGGCAATATGACTGAAGTCTCTTACCAGGTCGCGAAGCGTGCGGCGAAGAAAGGGGCGAAGTATTACCACATCACCCGCCAGTGGCAGGAACGTGGTAACAACGTGACCATCAGCGCCGATCTGTACAAGTAACAAAAACCGTTGACGAAAGGCGGCGCAATGCCGCCTTTTTTTGTTACTTTTTTCGAATTTCTGCCACACATCATTGCATGCTCTCGTTACACTCCGTAAAATCCCGCGCCTTAGTGTGATCCACCATTTTTATGCGCCTTAGCGAAATAATTATTCTGGATTGGGACTTTTCATAACAGGAAGCCAATGGAAAAGAAACTTGGCCTGAGTGCTCTGACTGCACTCGTTTTAAGCTCAATGCTGGGTGCGGGCGTATTCAGTTTACCGCAGAACATGGCGGCCGTCGCAAGCCCGGCCGCCCTGCTCATTGGCTGGGGCATTACCGGTGTCGGGATATTACTGCTGGCGTTCGCCATGCTGCTGCTGACCCGCGTTCGCCCGGATCTGGACGGCGGAATTTTCACCTATGCACGTGAAGGTTTCGGCGAGCTGATTGGCTTCTGCTCCGCCTGGGGCTACTGGCTGTGCGCGGTCATCGCCAACGTCTCTTATCTGGTGATTGTCTTCTCGGCGCTCAGTTTCTTTACCGATACCCCTGAGCTGCGCCTGTTTGGCGACGGCAATACCTGGCAGTCCATCGTCGGCGCTTCGATGCTGCTGTGGATTGTACACTGGCTGATTTTGCGCGGTGTTCAGACCGCCGCCAGCATCAACCTGGTGGCGACGCTGGCGAAGCTGGTGCCGCTTGGCCTGTTTATCGTGCTGGCCTTTATCGCGTTCCGTCTCGACGTGTTTTCGCTTGATTTCAGCGGCATTGCGCTGGGCGTTCCGGTCTGGGAGCAGGTGAAAAACACGATGCTGATTACCCTGTGGGTGTTTATCGGCGTTGAGGGTGCCGTCGTGGTTTCTGCCCGCGCGCGTAATAAGCGCGATGTGGGCCGCGCCACGCTGCTGGCCGTCCTGGCAGCGCTGGGCGTGTATCTGCTGGTGACCCTGCTGTCGCTGGGCGTGGTGGCGCGTCCTGAACTGGCCGAAATGCGTAACCCGTCCATGGCAGGCCTGATGGTGAAAATGCTCGGCCCGTGGGGCGACGTGGTGATTGCCGCAGGGCTGATTGTCTCCGTCTGCGGCGCTTACCTGAGCTGGACCATCATGGCGGCTGAAGTGCCGTTCCTGGCCGCGACGCACAAGGCGTTTCCACGCCTGTTTGCCCGTCAAAACCAAAATAATGCGCCATCTGCCTCACTCTGGCTGACCAACATCAGCGTTCAGGTCTGTCTGGTGCTGATCTGGCTCACAGGTTCAGACTATAACACCCTGTTGACCATCGCCTCGGAGATGATTCTGGTACCCTATTTCTTAGTGGGTGCGTATTTGTTAAAAATCGCCACGCGTCCGGCGCACTATGTTGTGGGCGTAGGGGCCTGTATTTACGGTCTGTGGTTGTTGTATGCTTCCGGGCCGATGCATCTGCTGCTGTCGGTAGTGCTGTATGCGCCGGGCCTGCTGGTGTTTATCTACGCCCGCCGCACGCATCAGTTGGAGAACGCGCTGAAACGCCGTGAAATGGCCTTAATCGGGCTGTTACTGGTTGCTGCCGTACCGGCAACCTGGATGTTAATGGGATAGCACTGTCTTTCCCATTGTTGAACTGTAAAGGAGAATACGATGGGAAATGCACCGCTTCGCCCAATACTGATCACCGGTGGAGGCCGCCGTATCGGCCTCGCCCTCGCCCATCACTTTCTCAACCTTCGCCATCCGGTCATTGTCAGCTACCGTACGGAATACCCGTCGATTGAGGGGCTGCGCAAAGCCGGAGCGGTCTGCATTCAGGCTGATTTTTCCACCGACGAAGGCATTCTGGCCTTTGCCGAACAGGTTAAATCCACCGCGACGGGGTTGCGCGCCGTGATCCATAACGCCAGCGCCTGGTGTGCCGAGAAGCCCGGCACGTCCCTCAGCGATACGCTCTCCGCCATGCTGCAGATCCACGTTAACGCCCCTTATCTGCTCAACCACGCGCTGCAGGATCTGCTGCGCGGCCACGGGCATGCGGCGGGCGACATTATTCACTTTACCGATTATGTGGTGGAGCGCGGGAGCGACAAGCATATCGCCTATGCGGCCAGCAAAGCCGCTCTGGATAACATGACGCGCTCCTTTGCCCGCAAGCTCGCGCCCGAGGTAAAGGTGAACGCCATCGCCCCGGCGATGATTTTGTTTAACGAAAACGATGATGCGGAATATCGCCAGCAGGCGTTGAATAAGTCGCTGATGAAAATTGCCCCAGGCGAGAAAGAGGTAATCGACCTTGTGGATTACCTCCTCACCAGTTGCTATGTCACCGGCAGAACCTTTGCCGTGGACGGCGGCCGCCCGCTGCGCTAGTGAAAGCGGCTCCAGAAGAATATTAACACCCAGGCGCTGAGCCCCCAGCAGACCACTGCCCCGCCCAGCGCCAGGGGAAGCCGCAGAAAACCGGTGAAATACCACAGGGAAAGCAGGTAGAGAAAATAGGGAACGATCGACCACATGCCAAACACAATGGTCGTACGTAACGCCTCCATACCCCGTTCAGAGGCCACAATATAGTGGGCAATCAGCGCAAAGGTCGGGAACAGCGGGATCAGCCCGGCAATATAGTAGTTTTTGGTTTTTGCCAGAATGCCAATCAGTAACACCACCAGCGCCCCCAGCGCGGCTTTAATCACCAGCCCCATATTTTTCCCTATAACAATCAAGTAACACCAGAAGCCAGAATAACGGAAGCGGCGTTAATTTTGAAAGATTAATGGAAGGTTAAGGTTCCGCGGTGTATTTTGGCTTTTTTCACGAAAACAGACGCTGTATGAATAAGATTGTATATGTTGAAGACGAACCCGAAGTCGGGCAATTGATCGCCGCCTATCTGGATAAACATGATATGGACGTCATTGTTGAGCCTCGCGGCGATCGTGCCGAAGAGGTGGTCGTCCGTGAAAACCCGGATTTGGTGCTGCTGGACATCATGCTGCCAGGCAAAGACGGCATGACGCTCTGCCGGGACCTGCGCGCCCGCTGGGACGGCCCTATCGTTCTGCTTACCTCCCTGGACAGCGATATGAACCATATTTTGTCGCTGGAAATGGGCGCCAATGATTACATTCTGAAAACCACACCGCCTGCCGTCCTGCTGGCCCGCCTGCGCCTGCATTTGCGCCAGCACGCCAGCATTGAACGCGAAGCGCCCGCGCCGTCTCTGACGCCGCACAAAGCGTTGCGCTTCGGTACGCTGTCTATAGACCCGGTTAACCGCCAGGTCCTGCTTTCCGGCGAGCTTATCGCCCTCTCCACCGCAGACTTTGACCTGCTGTGGGAGCTGGCCACGCATGCCGGACAAATCATGGACCGCGACGCGCTGCTGAAAAACCTCCGTGGCGTGAGCTATGACGGAATGGATCGCAGCGTTGACGTGGCGATTTCGCGTCTGCGCAAAAAATTGCAGGATAACGCCACCGAGCCCTACCGCATTAAAACCGTGCGTAACAAGGGTTATCTGTTTGCCCCGCACGCCTGGGAAACCTGATAAAAAGATAATGTGCGCGAAATGAAGGCATCAGGCGTCGAAATCCTTTCTTTCGCGCGTTAATTTACACGTTTACGCAACAATTAACTTGCTAAGCGCGCGAACTAATCCATAATAAATATTCAGACGTTCTCTCCTTTAAGCCGCACCGGGCCGGCGATAAGCCCACACCTTTTCAGCACATTCTCTCCCATAAAATCTTGAAATGAGGATTTAAGCTCATGAAATATGTATAGCTACCATGACGTAGAAGCCATCAAAACCAATCTTGAATGGATTGTTAACTAGGCAGCGTTTAGCCATTCCTCACCCTCGCGCGCCGATCAAAAAGCGCTCATTGACCTCCTTGAACTTATCCAGTCTTACGAATTACTCCTGGATTTAATTAACGAATTTGGGACCGCCGTGATCGATCCACAGATTGCGGAAGGTCTGGCCATAACGGAAACACTCATCGCCAGGGTAAAAAACAGCGCGAAGGCCATGTAACGCGCTTCACAGACATGAAAATATTGACGGGTTTTCATGTATATTCTGCACAAAGCGTTTCTTCGGTGAGATCCAATGAAAAAGCTGTTTGTGCAGTTTTATCTTTTGCTGTTTGTCTGCTTCCTGGTCATGACCATGCTGGTCGGGCTGGTCTATAAATTCACCGCCGAACGTGCGGGCAGGCAGTCGCTGGACGATCTGATGAAAAGCTCGCTGTATCTGATGCGCAGCGAGCTGAGAGAGATCCCGCCCCACAACTGGGCAAAAACCCTCAAAGAGCTCGATCTGAACCTGTCGTTTGATTTACGCATCGAGCCGTTAAAAGATTTCGATTTGGACCCGCCCGCCATGCAGCGCCTGCGCGACGGGGACATTGTCGCGCTGGATGAGAAATACACCTTTATCCAGCGCATCCCGCGCAGCCATTACGTGCTGGCCGTCGGGCCGGTGCCCTATCTCTATTATCTGCACCAGATGCGTCTGCTGGACATGGCGCTGATGGCCTTTATCGCCATTTCGCTCGCGTTTCCGGTCTTTATCTGGATGCGGCCCCACTGGCAGGACATGCTGAAGCTGGAATCCGCCGCGCAGCGTTTTGGCGAGGGGCATTTTACCGAACGCATTCACTTCGACAGCGGTTCCAGCTTTGAGCGTCTGGGCGTGGCCTTTAACCAGATGGCCGATAACATCAATGCCCTGATCGCCAGTAAAAAGCAGCTGATCGACGGGATTGCGCACGAGCTGCGCACGCCGCTGGTTCGCCTGCGCTACCGTCTGGAGATGAGCGAGAATCTGACCGAGGCAGAGAATCAGGCGCTTAACCGCGACATTGGTCAGCTTGAAGCGCTGATTGAGGAGCTGCTGACCTACGCGCGTCTCGACCGTCCGCAAAACGAGCTGAACCTCACCACGCCGGATCTGCCCGCCTGGCTGCAAACCCATATTGATGACGTTCAGAGCGTAAACCCGCAGCGCACGCTGTTGACGCGCGTCACGCCGGGTGACTACGGCGCGCTCGATATGCGCCTGATGGAGCGCGTGCTGGACAACCTGATGAACAACGCCATGCGCTACAGCGAGAGTACGCTCCAGATTAGCCTGGATTTTCAGGGCAACCGGGCCAGCCTGACGGTGGAGGACGACGGACCGGGAATTGCCCCGGAAGCGCGAGAAACCGTGTTTGAACCGTTTGTCCGCCTCGACCCCAGCCGCGATCGCGCCACCGGCGGATGCGGCCTGGGGCTGGCGATTGTCTACTCTATCGCGCAGGCGATGGGCGGCACGGTGCACTGCGAGGAGAGCGAGCTCGGCGGCGCGCGCTTCTGCTTTAGCTGGCCGGTGTACCATAACATCGCCCTTCCCGTCCCTGCCTGACCTCAACCGCACGCTGGCCTGACCCGGCGTGCTGTGCTATATGATAAGTATGTTGTAACTAATGAGAGTGCTTATGGCAACCTACGATCTCATCGAACGGCTTAACGGCACGTTTCGGGAAATAGAACACGAGCTCCTGACCCTGACCGAGCGTTTGCAGGCCTGCCGCCTGCTGGCCGCGCGCGTCTTTACCCTGCCGGATGTGGCTAAGGGAGCCGAGCACGATCCGCTGGACACCATCGAGGTCGAACAGCACATCGGCAGCGCGGCCCTTGAGCTGACGCTAAAACACTATCGCCGCCTGTTTATCCAGCAGCAGTCAGAAAACCGCAGCAGTAAGGCGGCCGTACGCCTGCCGGGCGTCATCTGCCTGCAAACCGATGCGACAGCGCGCGAAGCGCTGGAAAGCAAGATTGCGCATATCAACACCCTGAAAGCGGCCTTTGAAAAGATCGTTACCGAAGAGTCCGGCCTCGCGCCTGCCGCGCGGTTTGAGTGGGTGCATCGACAGCTTCCGGGGCTGATTACCCTGAATGCCTATCGAACGCTGACGGTACTGCGCCACCCTGCCACGCTGCGCTTCGGCTGGGCGAATAAGCACATCATTAAAAACTTCACCCGGGATGAGATTCTGGCCCAGCTGGAAAAAAGCCTGAAGACGCCGCGCACCGTCGCGCCGTGGTCGCGGGAGCAGTGGATTGAGCGCCTGGAGCAGGAGTACCACAGCATCGCCTCGCTGCCGGCGGATGCGCGCCTCAAGATAAAGCGCCCGGTGAAGGTGCAGCCTATCGCTCGCGTCTGGTATTCCGGTCAGCAAAAGCAGGTGCAGTATGCCTGCCCGACGCCGCTGATTGCGCTTTACGATGCCGATCGGGGCGCGGTGGTACCCGATATTGGGGAACTGCTGAATTACGATGCTGACAATGTTCAGCACCGTTACAGGCCTCAGGCGCAGCCGCTACAGCTGATTATTCCCCGGCTGCACCTGTACGTGGCGGGATGATTATTTCAGGCTGCCGACCATCGCTTCCGGGCGGACCCAGGCGTCGAACTCCGCCTCCGTGAGATAGCCCAGCGCCAGGGCGGAGGCTTTCAGCGTCAGCCCCTCTTTATGCGCTTTTTTAGCGATCTCCGCGGCTTTGTCGTAGCCGATATGGGTATTGAGCGCGGTGACCAGCATCAGGGATTCATTGAGCAGCTGGCTGATGCGTTCACGATTGGGTTCAATCCCCACCGCGCAATGCTCGTTAAAGCTCTCCATCCCGTCCGCCAGCAGACGAACGGATTGCAGCACGTTGTGGATCACCATCGGGCGATAGACGTTCAGCTCGAAGTTGCCGGACGCACCGCCCATGTTGACGGCCACGTCGTTGCCCATCACCTGGCAGCAGAGCATGGTCATGGCTTCGCACTGGGTCGGGTTAACTTTACCCGGCATGATGGAGCTGCCCGGCTCGTTTTCCGGGATGCTGATTTCACCGATGCCGCAGCGCGGACCGGAAGCCAGCCAGCGCACGTCGTTGGCAATTTTCATCAGCGAGGCCGCCAGCCCTTTCAGCGCGCCGTGGGTGTGGACCAGCGCATCGCAGGTCGCCAGCGCTTCGAACTTGTTGGGCGCCGTAACGAACGGCTGTCCGGTAATGGCAGCAAGCTCCTCCGCCACGCGCACCGCGTATTCGGGATGGGTGTTTAACCCGGTTCCGACTGCCGTCCCGCCGAGCGCCAGCTCCGCCAGGTGCGGCAGGCTGTACTCAATATGCTTCAGGTTATGTTCCAGCATCGCCACCCAGCCGGAAATCTCCTGTCCGAGCGTCAGCGGCGTGGCGTCCTGTAGGTGCGTACGGCCAATTTTAACGATGTCGCGGAAGGCCTGCGCTTTGTCGTTAAGCGTGGATTTGAGCACGTTGAGCTGCGGAATAAGCTGCTCGCGAATGGCGATGACCGCCGCCACGTGCATCGCCGTCGGGAAGACGTCGTTAGAGCTCTGGCTTTTGTTGACGTCATCGTTCGGGTGGACCTTACGCTCCATGCCGCGCACGCCGCCCAGCAGCTCGCTCGCCCGGTTCGCCAGCACTTCGTTCATGTTCATGTTGCTCTGGGTACCGGAACCGGTCTGCCAGATGGCGAGGGGGAATTCGCCGGGATGCTTACCCGCCAGCACTTCGTCTGCGGCGTTGATGATGGCGTTGGCTTTATCGGCCTCCAGCAGGCCCAAATCCTGGTTCACCTTCGCGGCGGCGCGTTTGGTCAGCGCCAGCGCCTGGATCAGCGAGACGGGCATTTTTTCGGTCGAAATACGGAAGTGCTCCAGCGAACGCTGGGTTTGCGCGCCCCATAGCTTGTCGGCCGGGACGTCGATGGCGCCCATCGAGTCTTTCTCATGGCGTACCGTGGTCATTACTTTCTCCTTGATAACAAAAGAGGGATTGCTCACATGCTTAAGGAATAAGTATTGATGACTTCTGAGAAACGGTATGGCGCTTTGTGCGCTCTTTTTGATGTCGGGTGGCGGCTGCGCCACCCGTTTTTTTCAATTTACTTCACGCACGCCGAACACTGGGATGACTGGATCTGCTTGAAGAAGTCGTTGCCTTTGTCATCCACCAGGATAAACGCCGGGAAGTCTTCCACTTCGATTTTCCAGATCGCTTCCATACCCAGCTCCGGGTACTCCACGCACTCCAGGCTCTTGATGCTGCCCTGCGCCAGTACCGCCGCCGGGCCGCCGATGCTGCCGAGGTAGAAGCCGCCGTGCTTATGGCACGCGTCCGTCACCTGCTGGCTGCGGTTGCCTTTCGCCAGCATGATCATGCTGCCGCCGTTGGCCTGCAGCTGATCAACGTACGAGTCCATACGTCCTGCCGTGGTTGGGCCTAACGAGCCGGAGGCATAGCCTTCAGGCGTTTTCGCCGGGCCCGCGTAGTAAATCGGGTGATCTTTGATGTACTGCGGCAACCCTTCCCCGTTGTCCAGACGCTCCTTCAGCTTCGCGTGCGCGATGTCGCGGCCGACGATAATCGTGCCATTAAGGGAGAGACGGGTTGAGACCGGGTACTGCGAAAGCTGCGCCAGAATTTCTTTCATCGGACGGTTCAGGTCAACGCGAACCGCTTCACCCTCACCCGCTTTACGCAGCGCTTCCGGGATATATTTGCCCGGATTGTTTTCCAGCTTTTCGATCCAGATGCCTTCGCGGTTGATCTTGGCCTTGATGTTGCGATCCGCAGAGCAGGAGACGCCCATCCCGACCGGACAGGAGGCACCGTGACGCGGCAGACGGATCACGCGCACGTCGTGGGCGAAGTATTTGCCGCCAAACTGCGCCCCGAGCCCCAGATTACGCGCCTCTTCCAGCAGCTCCTGCTCAAGCTGCACGTCGCGGAACGCCTGGCCGTGCTCGTTACCTTCGGTTGGCAGGCCGTCGTAGTATTTGGTTGAAGCCAGCTTGACGGTTTTCAGCGTGCTTTCAGCCGAGGTACCGCCAATCACGAAGGCGATATGGTACGGCGGGCATGCCGCGGTGCCGAGGGTGCGCATCTTCTCAACCAGGTAATTTTTCAGCTTGCCCGGAGTGAGCAGCGCTTTGGTCTCCTGGTAGAGATAGGTTTTGTTGGCTGAACCGCCGCCTTTGGCGATACAGAGGAATTTGTACTCGTCACCGTCAACGCTGTAGAGATCGATCTGCGCGGGCAGGTTGGTACCGGTGTTGACCTCTTTGTACATATCCAGCGCCGCGTTTTGCGAGTAGCGCAGGTTGTCTTCGGTGTAGGTGTTGTAGACGCCGTGCGCCAGCGCCGCTTCGTCACCGCCGCCGGTCCAGACGCGCTGGCCTTTTTTACCGACGATGATCGCCGTGCCCGTGTCCTGACAGGTTGGCAGAATGCCTTTCGCCGCGATATCTGAGTTACGCAGGAACTGCAGGGCAACGTATTTATCGTTCTCGCTGGCCTGCGGATCGCTCAGGATATCGGCAACCTGCTGCTGGTGCGCGGGGCGGAGCATAAAGGAAGCGTCGTGAAAAGCGTGCTGCGCCAGCAGCGTCAGCGCCTGCGGATCCACCTTGAGGATCTCTTGTCCTTCAAACTCAGAGACGGAGACGTGATCGCGGGTTAACAGGTAATACTCGGTCCGATCCTTACTGAGGGGGAAAGGATCCTGATAATGGAAGGGTTTATTCGACATTGTTCTCTCACTTACTGCTTCGGTCTGTTTATTCAGGGCAGATGTTCCGCTGCCCGGCTTAAAAGCGAGTCAGCTTATCCTACACAATTTTTTAACAAAAACTGAGACTAGTACGACTTTTTACATCCACAGGTTACTTCCACGTGGTTTATTGCTTTAATACCCGGAGTTAATTCCACATTTGAATCAGGGCTTGATAATGCAAAAACTCATTAACTCAGTGCAAAACTACGCCTGGGGAAGTAAAACTGCGTTAACGGATCTCTACGGTATCGCGAACCCAAACAACCTGCCGATGGCGGAACTGTGGATGGGGGCGCACCCGAAGAGCAGCTCAAAAATTGAAGACGCCAGCGGCCAGGTACGCAGCCTGCGTGACGTGATTGATGCCGATAAAGCCGCGCTGCTGGGCGACAAGGTGGCTCAGCGCTTTGGCGAACTGCCGTTCCTGTTTAAGGTACTGTGTGCCGACCAGCCGCTCTCCATCCAGGTTCACCCGAACAAAAAAGCGTCTGAAATCGGCTTTGCCAAAGAGAACGCGGCGGGCATCCCGCTGGACGCTGCCGAGCGTAACTACAAGGATCCAAACCACAAGCCGGAGCTGGTTTTTGCGCTGACTCCCTTCCTGGCGATGAACGCGTTCCGCGAGTTTTCCGAGATTATCTCCCTTCTGCAGCCGGTCGCGGGTGCCAACAAGGCTATCGCCCACTTCCTCGAAAACCCTAACGCGGACGCGCTGAGCCAGCTGTTCGCCAGCCTGCTGAATATGCAGGGTGAAGAGAAATCTCACGCGCTGGCGGTGCTGAAAGCGGCCCTGGGCAGCCATCAGGGTGAACCGTGGGAGACCATCCGCCTGATTTCCGAGTTTTACCCAGACGACAGCGGCCTGTTCTCCCCTCTGCTGCTGAACGTGGTAAAGCTGAATCCTGGCGAAGCGATGTTCCTGTTCGCGGAAACCCCGCACGCCTACCTGCAGGGCGTGGCGCTGGAGGTGATGGCCAACTCCGACAACGTGCTGCGCGCGGGCCTGACGCCGAAATACATCGACATTCCTGAGCTGGTTGCCAACGTGAAGTTCGTGGCGAAACCTGCCGCAAAGCTGCTGACTCAGCCGGTGAAAAACGGCGCAGAGCTGGACTTCCCGATTCCGGTTGAAGATTTTGCGTTTTCACTTCATGACCTGAGCCAGGCGGAAACGGCTATCGCGCAGGAGAGCGCGGCGATCCTGTTCTGCGTCGAGGGCGAAGCAACGCTGCACAAAGGCGAGCAGCATCTGGTTCTTCAGCCCGGTGAGTCAGCATTCGTTGCAGCCAATGAGTCCCCGGTCAACGTGAGCGGCACCGGTCGCCTGGCGCGCGTTTTTAATAAGCTTTAAGCACTTACTGAATTTTTTAACAACTCTTGCTAAGCTAGTTGAAGGCTTAATATCTCCGGGCGGTTTTTACCGCCTGGTTTCATTTTAGGGATAGTCGCAATGAAAAAATCGGTCGTAGCGGTTGGAGTGATTGTAGCGTTAGGCGTGGTCTGGACGGGTGCCTCCTGGTTTACCGGGAAACAGCTGGAAGGCCGTCTGGCTGAGATGGTGGCGCAGGCTAACGGAGAGATTAAGCGCAGCGCGCCGGAGGCGGGTCTGGAGCTGAGCTACCAGAACTATCAGCGCGGCGTGTTCACCAGCCGTATGCAGCTGGTGGTGAAGCCGGTGGCCGGTGCGGCAAACGGCTGGCTGAAGCCGGGACAGAGCGTGGTGCTGGATGAAGTGGTAAGCCACGGTCCGCTGCCGCTGGCGCAGTTAAAGTCGTTTAACCTGATCCCGTCCATGGCGTCCGTTCATACCGTGCTGGTGAATAACGACGTCACCAAACCGCTGTTTGACCTGGCAAAGAACGAATCACCTTTCGACATTAACACACGCATTAGCTACTCCGGTGATACCAGCTCTGATATCGCGCTGAAAGCGCTGAACTACGAGAAAGAGAACGAAAAAGTCGCCTTCAGCGGCGGCCATTTCAAAATCGATGCGGATCGGGACGGCAACGTCTTCTCCATGACGGGTGAAGCGGAAAGCGGCCTGGTCAACGCCGTGAACGAATACAACCAAAAAGTACAGCTCACCTTCAACAACCTGAAAGCCGACGGCAACAGCCGTATGACCGACTTTAAAGAGCGTATCGGCGACCAGAAGCTCTCCGTGGATAAGATTGCTATCGCAATTGAAGGGAAAGAGATGGCCGTGCTGGAAGGCATGGACGTTAACGGTCAATCCGACGTATCCAAAGACGGTAAGAGCATCAACACCCAGCTGGATTACACGCTGAAGAGCCTGAAGGTGCAGAATCAGGATCTGGGCACCGGCAAGCTGTCGCTGAAGATCGGCAATATCGACGGTCAGGCGTGGCACGAATTTAGCCAGAAATACAGCAAAGAGAGCCAGGCGCTGCTGACCGACGCCGCGCTGCAGCAGAACCCGGAAGTGTACCAGCAGCAGGCGATGGCGGTGCTGTTCAATAACCTGCCAATCCTGCTGAAAGGCGAGCCGGTGGTCACCGTTGCGCCGCTAAGCTGGAAAAACAGCAAAGGCGAAACCAGCTTTAACCTGTCGCTGTTCCTGAAAGATCCTGCCGCCGCCACGGGTGAACCGCAGACGCTGGCGCAGGAAGTGGATCGCAGCGTGAAGTCGCTCGACAGCAAGCTGACCATCCCGATGGATATGGCGACCGAGTTTATGACCCAGATTGCGAAGCTGGAAGGCTATGGCGATGAAGATGCCGGCAAGCTGGCGAACCAGCAGGTAAAAGGTCTGGCGGCGATGGGTCAGATGTTCCGCATCACCAAAGTGGAAGACAACACCATTTCCACCAGCCTGCAATATGCCAACGGCCAGGTAACGCTGAACGGCGACAAAATGCCGCTGGAAGAGTTTGTTGGCATGTTTGGTATGCCGACGCTGGGGATGCCGGAACCGGCTGAACCCGCAGCGCCAGCCGTACCAGCGGCACCGCAGCAGTAAACAGAAAAACCCCTCTTACGAGGGGTTTTTTAATGTCGTTATCCCTTCCATCCCTGCAGGAAATCCAGCAGCAAGGCGTTAACTTTCTCAGGCTGTTCCTCCTGAGGAAGATGGCCGCACTCGTCGATACCGTACGCCCGCAGGTTATCCGCCATTTCAGCCCAGACGCTTTGCATATCGAAGAGCTTGCCGACCGCGTGAAAATCATTGCCCCACAGCGACATTACCGGACAGGTGATTTTCACGTCAGCGTCGGCAAGATCCTGCGCCACATCTTCCGCGTTGGCGCGATAGTCAGCCATCGCGCCTCGCACGGCTCCGGGCGCCTGATACGCGCGAACATAGGTGTCAAACGCTTCGCCGCTAATGGTTGACGGATCGTAGGTCCAGTCCGAGAAAAAGTGGCGCAGCCAGATATTTTCGCGTCCCGCAATCAGCGCTTCCGGGAGATCGGGCACGAGATGGAACAGGAAGAACCAGTATGCGCGGGCGATGGACGCATTCAAATCGCGCGCCACGATACGCGTTGGCACGTTATCCATCACCACCAGACGCTCCACCAGCTCTGGGTAATCTTTTGCAAACCGCGTCGCGACGCGCGCGCCGCGATCGTGCCCCACCAGGACCACCTTCTGTAAGCCCAGCGCACGCATCAGCTCCCGGATGTCCCGCGCCATGTTCCGTTTATCATAGCCAGAAGCCGGTTTATCCGTTTCGCCATATCCTCGTAAATCCGGCGCGATTACGCGGTAGTGCCGGGACAATACCGGCATCTGGTAGCGCCAGGCATAGTTTGTTTCAGGAAAACCGTGAAGAAGAATAACCGGCGCGCCTTCACCCTCTTCAACCACAAACTGGCGGATGCCGTTTGCCGTTACGGTGTAACTTTTCATATTCGTAACCTCACTTTATTTCAGCAGAGGCACGTTGGCCGCACGTTGATAAGGCCCGTAATTAACAGGGTTCCAGCTATAGCCCTGCTGCCAGGCGGTGATATGCCCAATACCCGGGAAAGGCAGATGCGCTGCGGCCATCCACTCACCGTCTTTCGCCAGCGCGTTAAATTCCTGCGCCCGGGACGAGATGGCTTTTTTCGAATCGACGTCAAAGCGAATAGACACTTCAGGATGCGGGAACTGGACGGCTGGCGCATGAATCAGATCCCCAATGAAGTTAATAGCCTTCCCCTGAGACGCAAAGCGATAAACGGTACTGCCAGGCGTATGACCAACGGCATAGGCTGTCTGGACTTCCGGGATGGGCGAGGCAGGCGGAACGAAGGTTTTGAGATGTCCGGAGGCTTTATACTCAGACAACGCTTTTCGGGCAATAGCGAAATACTCCTTCGCATTAGCCGGCGCGCTCGCTTCTTTTGCAGGATCGAGCCAGTAGTCGGCCTCCCCCTGCGGTACGTAGACGGTGGCATTAGGGAACAACGCTTTACCGTCCGCATCGCTCAGGCCACAAACATGATCAAGATGAAGATGCGTCAGGAAAATGGTATCAACCTGCTCAGGACGATAGCCTGATGCTTTCATATTGTTGACCAGCTGGCCGGCCGTTTCCGGCACGCAGTGCCCCGCTCCGCTGTCAATCATGACCAGATGCTTACCGGTATTAACCAGGAAAGCGTTAAACGCGGTCGGCATGCGTTCGGCATCAATTTTATGCTGAGCCAGCAGTTTACGAACCTTGTCGTCTGAAAGGCCGTGCAGTAATGACGGCGAAAGGTCGTTATAGCCGTCGAACAGCGCCGTGACCTCATATTCCCCTACCGCCAGACGATAATAGCCGGGGACCTGCTGTTTCACCTGCGCAGGTGCGTCAGCCCAGGCGGCACTTACCAGCAGCAGGCTGCTGAATGCCAGAACCGTTTTCAACTTTTTCATCTTCTCTCCAGATTCATTTTTTCACAACGTGAAGAGACTATGGCAGCACAACGATAAATACTGTAGATATGTACTTTGATAAGGCAGCATAACGAAAAACGATATAATGAAGCTGGAAGATATTGAAGTGTTTGTCGAAGCCATCAAGGCCGGTAGTCTGGCGGGCGCCGCGCGTCGGCTCTCGATGAGCGCCATGGCGGCGTCACGCTCTCTTAACAATCTTGAGGCCGAGCTGGGGGTCAGACTGGTGCATCGCACCACGCGATCCCTCTCACCCACCAGCGATGGGGACGTTTTTTTGCCTCATGCGCAGGCGCTGCTGGAAGATAAAAATAACGCGCTGGCCGATCTGTTTCCCGACGGTGCGCACCTGTCCGGACGTCTTCGCATTACCGCCTCAGCCGCGTTTGGACGCAAGATCGTTGCGCCGATGTTGCCGCTGTTTATGCAGCAACATCCTGCCCTGCAGGTTGACCTGCTGGCAACCGATGAGCAAATTGATATTGTCGGGAAAGGCATAGACGTGGCGTTACGCATTGCACCGCTGCGCGATAACCGGTTGGTTGCACACCGCATCTGTGATAACCCTCGCGAGCTTTGCGCCAGCGCGGAGTATCTGGCCGCGTACGGTTCGCCGATATTACTTAACGATCTGGCTGGACATAGCTGCCTGACCACCTCAGAGACGACGCACTGGTCGTTTGAAAAGGGTGAACAGCGCTACAAACAAAAGGTGTCAGGCCGATTCTCGGCTAACTCTATTGAGGCCATTTTCGAGGCTTGCCTGGGAGGACTCGGCATCGCAAATTTATCTCGCTGGTACGTAGAGCCTGCCATCGCAGAGGGTAAACTCGTGCGGATCGTCCTTGAAGATGCTCAGCCGGAATCGCTGGCCATTTGGGCTGTTTACCCAACGTCACGCCTGATCCCGGCAAAAGTGCGAAAATTTGTAGAAGCACTTGAGACACAGCTGACGCTCAACCCGCTTACGCAGCAGAGCTGAATTATTTCACCGTCACCAGCCGCGCCGCCACAATCTGGTGCCCGGCCTGGACATCCGTATTGTCGATGCGCTGCATAATTCTGTCCGCCAGCGTGTAGCCCATCTCCCGCGCAGGGGTGGTAGCCCAGACGATGGGGAGATCGTCCAGCGCGTTTTCACCAACGTCGGCGAAGGCCCCTAACGCCACCTGATGGCCGAAAAAGGTTTCCACCCCGCCCTCGCCGCTCTGACGCCCGGCGCGGATCAGGCCGAACCAGGCGCCCATGGCAATCACATCGTTGTAGCAAATCACGGCGCTGATCGTCGGGCTGCTTCGCAGCAGCGCGCCAATCGCTTCCGCCGCTTTTTTCTGGCTGGATTCACACTCCACGACCCATTCGCTGTGGAACGGCAGGCCGTATTTAATCAGCGTCGCGCAGTAGCCGCCGACCCGCTCGGCGCGCGTCAGGGAGGAGCTTTTTCCGCCCAGCCAGGCAATGCGCTGATGCCCGCGGCGAATAAGATGTTCGGTCAACATTTGCGCGGCCTGCATGTTATCCGGGCGAAGCGTATCGGCCTCGTCCAGGTAGCTGGCGCGCGAGGCAAACACCAGCGGCACGCCTTTTTCGGCGGCACGCTCGCACAGTTCGCTGCCCACGCCCGACGCTCCGGCGACGATCACCCCGTCCACGCCCTGGGTCAGCAGCATATCGAGACGGGAGAGAAGCTGCCCGGCCTCGCGCCCGCCGTGCAGCAGGAAGACCATCCGCCCCTGCGCTTCCAGAGCCTCGGTTAACCCGGCGGTCAGCTCCGCATAGAAAGGTGACGTCAGGTCGCGGACAATCAGGCCAATCACCCCGCTTTGCCCGCCGCGCAGCGCCGACGCCTGGCGGTTACGCACAAAGCCCAGCTGTTCAACCGCCTCGTTCACCCGCTGACCGGTTGCGGGCGAGATACGCCCTTTCCCGCTCAGTACCAGAGAAACGGTGCTGACGGAGACACCCGCCGCCAGCGCGACATCGTTGATGGTGATTTTTTTCGCTACAGCCATGTGTCGGCGTGACTCCCTGAAATGAGATCGGTAAAACGTTTTATCAATACGTTATCTTTATACTACCAGTCAAAGCCTGAGAATGTGATTCAGCGCGCACTAAACTTTGATAAAACGTTTTATCTTCTCGCAGCATTGAAGCAGACAAACCGATTTTAACAATAAAGGAGTCGTTCTATGACGGCGAAAGCAGCACAAAAAATATCGCTGTGGGAGTTTTTCCAGCAACTGGGTAAAACCTTTATGCTGCCCGTGGCGCTCCTCTCGTTCTGCGGGATCATGCTCGGGATCGGCAGTTCGCTGAGCAGTAAAGACGTCATCACTTTGATCCCGTTCCTCGGCACCCCCGTGCTGCAGGCGATCTTTATCTGGATGAGTAAGGTCGGCTCCTTCGCGTTTAGCTTCCTGCCCGTGATGTTCTGCATCGCCATCCCGCTGGGCCTGGCCCGCGAGAATAAAGGCGTCGCGGCGTTTGCCGGTTTTGTGGGTTACGCCGTGATGAACCTGGCGGTTAACTTCTGGCTGACCGCGAAGGGCATTCTGCCGACCACCGACGCTGCCGTGCTGAAGGCCAACAATATTCAGAGCGTGATCGGCATCCAGTCTATTGATACCGGGATCCTCGGGGCGGTGATCGCCGGGGTCATTATCTGGATGCTGCACGAGCGCTTCCACAACATCCGCCTGCCGGATGCCCTGGCCTTCTTCGGCGGTACCCGCTTCGTGCCGATTGTCACCCTGGTGGTCATGGGTCTGTTCGGCCTGATCATTCCGCTGATCTGGCCGGTCTTTGCGATGGGCATCAACGGCATTGGCCGCATCATCAACGGCGCGGGAGATTTTGGTCCGATGATCTTCGGCACCGGCGAGCGTCTGCTGCTGCCGTTCGGCCTGCAGCATATCCTGGTGGCCCTGATTCGCTTCACCGAAGCGGGCGGCACCATGGAGGTGTGCGGTCACGACGTGAGCGGTGCGCTGACCATCTTCCAGGCGCAGCTGAGCTGCCCGACTACCCACGGCTTCTCCGAAAGCGCCACCCGCTTCCTGTCTCAGGGTAAAATGCCGGCCTTCCTCGGCGGCCTGCCGGGCGCCGCGCTGGCAATGTACCACTGCGCGCGCCCGGAAAACCGTCATAAAATTAAAGGGCTGCTGATCTCCGGCGTGATTGCCTGCGTCGTCGGCGGCACCACTGAACCTATCGAATTCCTGTTCCTGTTTGTCGCACCGGTGCTGTATCTCATCCACGCGCTGCTGACCGGCCTGGGCTTCACCGTGATGGCGGTGCTGGGCGTGACCATCGGCAACACTGACGGCAACGTGATCGACTTCGTGGTGTTCGGGATCCTGCACGGCCTGTCCACCAAGTGGTACCTGGTGCCGGTCGTGGCGGCCATCTGGTTCGCGGTGTACTACGGTATCTTCCGCTTCGCCATCACCCGCTTTAACCTGAAAACGCCGGGCCGCGATACCGATACCGCCACCAGCGTTGAGCAGGCGGTGGCCGGTACCGTGGGCAAATCCGGGTATAACACCCCTGCCATTCTGGCGGCGCTGGGCGGTGCGGATAACATTACCTCGCTGGATAACTGCATCACCCGCCTGCGTCTGTCGGTGGCGGATATGTCAAAAGTGGATACCAACGCCCTGAAAGCCAACCGGGCCATCGGCGTGGTACAGTTAAATCAGCACAATTTGCAGGTGGTTATCGGCCCGCAGGTTCAGTCGGTGAAAGATGAGCTGGCAACCCTGATGCGAACAGTAGAAGCCTGATGCCTCAGCCCCCTCTCATGAGGGGGTTTTACTTTAAGGATTAACGTCATGTTTGATTTTTCTACCGTCGTGGATCGACACGGCACCTGGTGTACGCAGTGGGACTACGTCGCCGACCGCTTTGGCGCGGCGGATCTGCTGCCCTTCACCATCTCGGATATGGACTTCGCCACCGCCCCCTGCATTACCGACGCGCTGCATCAGCGCATCAACCACGGCGTGCTGGGCTACAGCCGCTGGAAAAATGACGAGTTTCTTGCCGCCGTTGCGCACTGGTTCCGGCAGCGCTTTAACAGCCGCATTGATAAAGAAACCATCGTTTATGGCCCTTCCGTCATCTACATGGTGTCAGAGCTGATCCGCCTCTGGTCAAAGCCCGGTGACGGCGTGGTGGTCCACACCCCGGCGTATGATGCGTTTTACAACGCCATTGGAGGCAATGCGCGTCAGGTTGTGCCCGTTGAGATGGAAAAGCAGGCGGCTGGCTGGCTGGGCAATATGGCGGCGCTTGAAGCGGCCCTGGCGAAACCGGAAAACAAAATTTTGCTGCTGTGCAGCCCGCAAAACCCGACCGGAAAAGTATGGACTCTTGAAGAATTGACCCATATGGCCGAGCTCTGCGAACGCTATGACGTGGCGGCGATCAGCGATGAAATTCATATGGACATGGTGTGGGGGGCGCATCGCCACACTCCGTGGAACGCGGTGGCGCGCGGCAAATGGGCGCTTCTCACCTCCGGCTCGAAAAGCTTTAATATTCCGGCGCTGACGGGCGCATACGGCCTGATTGGCGATGAGGAGAGCCGTACCGGCTATCTCAGCGCGCTAAAAGGCCGGGACGGACTCTCTTCCCCTTCCGTGCTGGCGCTGACGGCACATATCGCCGCCTATCAGCAGGGAGAGCCGTGGCTGGATGCCTTGCGGCGCTATCTGGAAGAGAATCTGTTGTATATCGCGCAGGAATTAAACAGCGCTTTTCCGAAACTGAACTGGCAGCCGCCGGAAGCAACCTATCTGGCCTGGATTGACCTGCGTCCGCTGAACATTGACGACAGGGCTCTGCAAAAAGTGCTGATCGAGCGGCAAAAAGTCGCCATCATGCCGGGATACACGTACGGAAAAGAGGGCAACGGCTTCGTGCGCCTTAACGCCGGCTGTCCGCGCAGCAAGCTGGAACAAGGGGTTCAGCGCCTCATCGCCGGGATCAACACGCTCCTGTAATTTATTTGCGCAACGGAATATTCCCTTGCGCAAATAGCTTTTTACCCCGTTTTGTTTTTATAATATGGCGCACTTTAACCAGAAAAGAGTGCGACCATGATTGATACACGCCTGCCTTTAACTGATATTCATCGTCACCTTGACGGTAACATTCGTGCCCAAACCATCCTCGATCTTGGCCGCCAGTTCAACTTAACGCTTCCCGCTCAGACGCTTGAGTCATTGATCCCACACGTTCAGGTCACCTCCAATGAACCGGACCTGGTCAGCTTCCTGAGCAAGCTCGACTGGGGCGTGAAGATGCTGGCCTCGCTGGATGCCTGCCGCCGCGTGGCGTTTGAGAACATTGAAGATGCGGCGCGTAACGGCCTGCATTACGTCGAGCTGCGCTTCTCGCCGGGCTATATGGCGATGACCCACGGCCTGCCCGTTGCAGGCGTGGTGGAGGCCGTCATTGAAGGCGTCCGCGAAGGGTGTAAAACCTACGACGTCCAGGCCCGCCTGATCGGCATTATGAGCCGCACTTTCGGCGAAGCCGCCTGCCTGCAGGAGCTGGAAGCGCTGCTGGCGCATCGCGATGCCATCACCGCCGTCGACCTCGCCGGTGACGAGCTGGGCTTCCCCGGCAGCCTGTTCCTCTCCCACTTCAACCGCGCGCGCGATGCCGGCTGGCACATTACCGTCCATGCGGGGGAAGCAGCGGGCCCGGAAAGCATCTGGCAGGCCATCCGCGAACTGGGTGCCGAGCGTATCGGCCACGGCGTGAAGGCGGTAGAAGATCGCGCCCTGATGGATTTCCTGGCGGAGCAGCGTATCGGGATTGAGTCGTGCCTGACGTCCAACATTCAGACCAGCACCGTGGCCACGCTGGCGCAGCACCCGCTGAAAACGTTCCTTGAGCACGGCGTGCTGGCCTCGCTGAACACGGACGATCCGGCGGTTCAGGGCGTGGATATCATCCACGAGTACAACATCGCCGCACCGCAGGCTGGCCTGAGCCGCGAGCAGATCCTTCAGGCGCAGGTAAACGGGCTGGAAATAGCCTTCCTGACGCCTGAAGAGAAGCAGGCGCTGCGGGATAAAGTGGCGCGCGGTTAACGCCGCTGCCGGGTGGTGCTGGCGCTTACCCGGCTTACAAAAATTATGCCAGACAAAGCGTGGCGCGATGTTTGGCAGATTCAATCCCCAGCTCAATCAGCTCCATAATCTGGATCGCCTGGCTGGCCGGAACCGGGTTCTCCCCCGTTCCGTTCAGCGCATCGCGGATGGCTGCATAATAGGCCGGATAGTTACCCGGGATCGTTAACAGGGTTTCCTCAACCAGCTCCTCACCTTCCGCCCGCGTCACGACGCCGTCGCGCATATCATAGCCCCAGTCTTCCTGCGGCAGACGTTCACCGTTTTTAAGCCGGTCTTCCTGCGGATCGAGGCCAAACTTCACGTAGCTCCCGCGCGTGCCGTGAATAATAAAGCGGGCAGATTCCGCGGCCGCGACCATCGTGCCGTGCAGCACAATCCGGCGCTGCGGGTAACTCAACACCGCGTGGAAGTAATCGGTTGTCTGCGCCCCGGGCCTGAGCTGGGCCAGATCGACCGTCATGCTCACCGGCAGACCAAACAGATTCACGGCCTGGTCCAGCAGATGCGGGGCTAAATCGTACCAGATGCCGCTGCCCGGACCGGCCTGTTCGCGCCAGCGGTTTCTTACCTGCGGGCGGAAGCGGTCAAAGTGCGATTCAAAATAAACGATCTCCCCTAACGTGCCTTCACCGATAAGTGTTTTAACCGTCAGGAAGTCGCTGTCCCAGCGGCGGTTATGGAAAACGGACAGCACTCTGCCCAGGCTTTTCGCCAGCGCCTCCAGCTCACGCGCCTGTGACAACGTCACGGTGAAGGGTTTGTCAACAATGACGTGCTTCCCGGCTTCCAGCGCGGCTTTCGCCAGCGGGAAGTGCGTGTCGTTCGGGGTGGGAATAACAATTAAATCGATATTCGGATCGTTGAAAAGATGTTTAGGCTCAGAGACAACCGATACTGCGGGCCAGTCAGCGTGGACTTTGGCGGCGTCGCTGCTGGATACCGCAGCCAGCGCCATTCCCGGCGTCCCGGCGATCAGAGGCGCATGAAACGTTTTGCTCGCGTACCCGTAGCCTATAAGCCCGACGCGGATGTTATCACTCATCGTGTTATCCTCTTTATGCGTTTCTTATTTCATACTGGCCTGTCTGGCATTGTCCTCATTAATAATGAGCCATGGCGCTTAAAATAGCAGGCTGTAGCGGCTATTTTTGTTACATAGTATTAACCTTCTGATTTTGTTTAAGGGAATCGTTCCCAAAGCGCTTGCCGTCAGAGAAACAGCGCTGTAACATTTGCGCCCTGTATTTATGGATAAATTACAACAGTGAATCATGGCATCAATTATTAATCGAATCATTGAATTAGCGGGATGGATTGTTCTTGGGGTTTCGGTCATTTTGCTCGGCGTAGCCAGCCATATTGATAACTACCAGCCGCCGGAGCCTGCTGCCGTCACCCATCCTAAGTAACCGGTTGCTGCTATAAAGAGTGACATAATATGTCAGTTTCGGATTGCCAGCCCTGGTGAACGCGGTTAACCTTCTCTTCCAGGCATCACCTTCGGTGCCTGAATTTCAGCAAAGAAAACTCCTAATTTCGTCGCGTTATCTGAGTGGGCTGTTTACGTCTGTATTAATCCGTTTATTATTCGACCGAATTACCTTAACTGGTATTACTCACTTTTATATGGAAAATTATTAATATGACAGTTCAGGACTATTTATTAAAATTTCGCAAGATCAATTCGCTTGAGAGCCTGGAAAAACTGTTTGACCATCTGAACTACACCCTGTCGGATAATCAGGACATTATCAATATGTATCGCGCCGCGGATCATCGCCGTGCGGAGCTGGTCTCCGGCGGACGCTTGTTCAACGTCGGCGAAGTGCCGAAGTCCGTATGGCGTTACGTTTTATAAGAAAGTAGCCATCCGCGCGAAATGTTATATACTCTCCGCCCTGCAAACTGGCTGTACAACATTTCGCGCAGATAATGGGAGAGTTCATGACCGCAACGCCTGGAGAACGCATCGGAGGCTGGTTAATCGCCCCACTGGCATGGCTGCTGGTTGCCTTATTAAGCGCATCGCTTGCGCTGCTGCTTTATACCACCGCATTGATTACCCCTCACGCCATTAAGACCCTGATGTCGCAAAGCGTGCTGAATATAGCGATGTGGTTTGTGTCGTTCGTTTTCGCGATTGGGATGTGGTACTACACCCTGTGGCTGACCATCGCCTTCTTTAAGCGCCGCAAGAGTGTGCCTAAGCACTATATTATCTGGCTGCTCATTTCGGTTCTGCTGGCGGTTAAAGCGTTTGCTTTCTCGCCCGTGTCTGACGCGCTTGCTGTCCGCCAGCTGCTTTTCCCGTTACTGGCTGCGGCGCTGCTGGTGCCCTATTTCAAGCGTTCAACGCGTGTGAAAAACACCTTCGTGAACCCGTAATAACCTTACAGATAACCTGTTGTCGCCTGCCCCGGTTTGTCCGATAATAGGCGGCTTTTTTATTTCAGGCTAAATAATGACCGATTACTTACTGCTCTTTGTCGGCACTGTGCTGGTTAACAACTTCGTTCTGGTGAAGTTCCTTGGCCTGTGCCCGTTTATGGGCGTGTCCAAAAAGCTGGAAACGGCGATGGGCATGGGGCTGGCGACGACCTTTGTCATGACGATGGCGTCTATCTGCGCGTGGTTGATTGACACCTGGATCCTCATCCCGCTGGGGTTAATCTATCTCCGGACGCTGGCGTTTATTCTGGTCATTGCGGTAGTGGTGCAATTTACTGAAATGGTGGTGCGTAAAACCAGCCCGGCGCTCTACCGCCTGCTGGGTATCTTCCTGCCGCTGATCACCACCAACTGCGCGGTGCTTGGCGTGGCGCTGCTGAACATCAATCTTGGCCATAACTTCATGCAGTCGGCGCTGTACGGTTTTTCCGCCGCCGTCGGTTTCTCCTTTGTTATGGTGCTGTTCGCGTCGATTCGCGAACGTCTGGCGGCAGCGGATATCCCTGCGCCATTTCGCGGTAACGCCATTGCGCTGGTGACCGCGGGTTTAATGTCTCTGGCCTTTATGGGCTTTAGTGGTCTGGTGAAGTTGTAATGAGTGCTATCTGGATTGCCATCGCCTCTATCAGCGTCCTGGGGTTGGTGTTTGGCCTTGTCCTGGGCTATGCCTCCCGCCGTTTCGCGGTAGAGGACGATCCTGTTGTTGAGAAAATTGATGAGCTTTTGCCGCAAAGTCAGTGTGGACAGTGCGGCTACCCGGGCTGCCGCCCTTACGCTGAAGCGGTAGGCATTCAGGGTGAAAAAATTAACCGCTGTGCGCCCGGCGGCGAAGCGGTAATGCTGAAAATTGCCGCCCTGCTTAACGTCGATCCGCAGCCCGTAGATGGCGATGCCGAAGCGCAGGAGCCGGTTCGCGCCCTTGCCGTGATCGACGAGGCAAACTGCATCGGCTGCACCAAATGTATTCAGGCCTGCCCGGTTGACGCCATTGTTGGCGCGACCCGCGCCATGCACACCGTTGTGGCGGATCTGTGCACCGGCTGCAACCTCTGCGTGGCCCCCTGCCCGACGCAATGTATAGAGCTGCGCCCGGTTGAAACGACTACCGAAAGCTGGAAGTGGGATCTTCAAACCATTCCGGTTCGCAATATTCCTGTGGAACAACATGCTTAAGTTATTTTCTGCTTTCAGAAAAGAGAAGATTTGGGACTTTGACGGCGGTATCCATCCGCCAGAGATGAAGACCCAGTCCAACGGCACGCCGCTGCGTCAAATTCCGCTGGCGACGCGTTACGTCATGCCGCTCAAGCAGCATATTGGCGCTGAGGGCGAGCTGTGCGTGAAAGAAGGCGATACGGTGCTGCGCGGTCAGCCGCTGACCTTCGGACGCGGACGTATGCTGCCGGTCCACGCCCCAACATCCGGGAAAGTGGTGGCGATTGCCCCTCATACGGTGGCGCATCCGTCCGCGCTGTCGGAACTGAGCGTGATTATTGAAGCCGACGGTGAAGATCGCTGGATTGACCGTGACGGCTGGAGCGACTACCGCAGCCAGAGCCGCGACGCGCTTATCGAACGTATCCATCAGTTCGGCGTCGCGGGGCTTGGCGGCGCGGGCTTCCCGACCGGCGTCAAGCTGAGCGGCGGCGGCGATAAGATTCAGACGCTGATTATCAATGCCGCCGAGTGCGAGCCGTATATCACCGCAGACGATCGTCTGATGCAGGACTGTGCCGCCCAGGTGGTGGAAGGCATCCGCATCCTCGCCCACATCTTGCAGCCGCGAGAAGTGCTGATTGGTATCGAAGACAATAAACCGCAGGCTATCTCGATGCTGCGCGCCGTGCTGGCCGGTAGCCATGATATCGCCCTGCGCGTTATCCCGACCAAGTACCCCTCTGGCGGCGCAAAGCAGCTGACGCAAATCCTCACCGGAAAGCAGGTGCCGCACGGCGGACGCTCGTCGGATATCGGCGTGCTGATGCAAAACGTCGGCACCGCTTACGCCGTCAAGCGTGCGGTGATTGACGGCGAGCCGTTGACCGAGCGCGTGGTAACGCTGACCGGAGGGTCAGTTTCTCGTCCGGGTAACGTCTGGGCGCGCCTCGGCACGCCGGTGCGCCATCTGCTGGAACAGGCTGAATTTTGCCCGGCCAGCGACCAGATGGTGATCATGGGCGGCCCGCTGATGGGCTTTACCCTGCCGTGGCTCGATGTCCCGGTGGTGAAAATCACCAACTGCCTGCTCGCCCCTTCCCCAACCGAAATGGGGGAAGAGCAGGAAGAGAAAGGCTGCATCCGCTGCAGCGCCTGTGCCGATGCCTGCCCGGCGGATCTCCTTCCGCAGCAGCTGTACTGGTACAGCAAAGGCCAGCTGCACGATAAAGCTAAAGCCCATAACCTGGCCGACTGCATCGAATGCGGTGCCTGCGCCTGGGTCTGCCCAAGCAACATTCCGCTGGTGCAGTACTTCCGCCAGGAGAAGGCCGAAATTTATGCCATCTCCATGGAAGAGAAACGCGCCGCGGAAGCCAAGGCACGTTTCGAAGCGCGTCAGGCGCGTCTCGAACGTGAGAAGATGGCCCGTCAGGAACGTCATAAGCAGGCCGCCGTTCAGCCTGCCGGGAAAGATCAGGATGCAATCAACGCCGCACTGGCGCGCGTTCGCGAGAAAAAAGCCAATGCCGCCCAGACGCTGGTGATCCAGGCCGGTGATAAACCGGATAACAGCGAAGCGATTGCCGCCCGCGAAGCGCGCAAGGCAGCGGCCCGCGCCCGTCAGGCGGAAAAAGCGCAAACGGCGCAGCCGGAAGCTGAAATCGATCCACGCAAAGCGGCCGTCGAAGCGGCCATTGCCCGTGCCAAAGCCCGCAAGGCCGGGGAGCAGCCAGTGGTGGTTAAACAGGATCCGGTCGATCCGCGTAAAGCTGCCGTTGAAGCGGCCATCGCCCGCGCCAAAGCGCGCAAAGCAGCGCAGCAGACACCTGCCGCAGAACCCGAAGTACCGGTCGACCCGCGTAAAGCCGCCGTTGAGGCCGCGATTGCCCGCGCCAAAGCGCGCAAAGCGGCGCAGCAGACGCCTGCCGCAGAACCTGAAGCACCGGTCGACCCGCGTAAAGCCGCCGTTGAAGCGGCCATCGCGCGCGCCAAAGCGCGCAAAGCGGCGCAGCAGGAAGAGCAGCCGCAGGCCGCAAACGACGACCCGCGCAAGGCCGCCGTCGCGGCCGCGATCGCGCGCGTTCAGGCGAAGAAAGCCGCACAGCAAGCCGTAAACGAGGATTAAATGGTTTTCAGAATCGCAAGTTCCCCCTACACCCATAACCAGCGTCAGACCTCGCGCATTATGATGCTGGTCTGCCTGGCCGCGCTGCCGGGCATTGCCGTTCAGTGCTGGTTTTTCGGCTGGGGAACCCTGTTCCAGATAGCTCTGGGATGCGCCAGCGCCGTCGCGGCGGAAGCCCTCGTGCTGAAGCTGCGCAAGATGGCGGTTTCCCGCATCCTGGCCGACAACTCCGCGCTGCTGACCGGCCTGCTGCTGGCCATCAGCATTCCCCCGCTTGCCCCGTGGTGGATGGTAGTGCTCGGCACCGTGTTTGCCGTGATTATTGCCAAACAGCTCTATGGCGGCCTCGGTCATAACCCGTTTAACCCGGCAATGATCGGCTACGTGGTGCTGCTGATCTCCTTCCCGGTGCAGATGACCAGCTGGCTCCCGCCGCACGAAATTGCGGCCACGGTTCCGGGCTTTGTGGATGCTTTGCAGGCGATCTTTACCGGCCATACGGCGCTGGGTGCGGATATGAACGCGCTGCGTATGGGCGTGGACGGTATCAGCCAGGCGACGCCGCTTGATACGTTCAAAACGTCCCTACACGCCGGGCACAGCGTTGAGCAGATCATGAAATCCGCCATCTACAGCGGCATGCTGGCGGGCGCGGGCTGGCAGTGGGTCAACCTGGCGTATCTGCTGGGCGGGCTGTTCCTGCTGCAGCAGAAGGCCATTCGCTGGCATATTCCGGTCAGCTTCCTCGTGACGCTGGCATTCTGCGCCACGCTGGGCTGGGTCTTTTCGCCTGAATCATTGGCCAGCCCGCAGATGCATTTGCTCTCCGGCGCGACCATGTTAGGCGCATTCTTTATCCTGACGGATCCGGTGACGGCCTCCACTACCAACCGCGGTCGCCTGATCTTCGGCGCGCTGGCTGGATTGCTGGTCTGGCTCATCCGCAGCTTCGGCGGTTATCCGGACGGCGTGGCGTTTGCCGTCCTGCTCGCCAATATTACCGTTCCGCTCATCGACTATTACACGCGGCCCCGCGTGTACGGCCATCGCTAAGGGTTTCGCCATGTTAAAAACGATGCAAAAACACGGCGTCACGCTGGCTGTCTTCGCCGCGGTTCTGACGGGGCTGACGGCACTGGTCAATGCCTTGACCAAAACGACCATTGAAGAACAGGCGCTGAAGCAGCAAAAGGCGCTGTTCGACCAGGTGATCCCGTCCGATTTCTACGATAATGACCTGCAAAAAAGCTGCTTTGTCGTAGACGCCCCGCCGCTTGGAAAAGGCGCGCATCGCGTTTTTATCGCCCGTAAAGGGGATAAGCCGGTAGGCGCGGTAATGGAAGCCACGGCGCCTGACGGTTACTCTGGCGCCATACAGCTGCTCGTGGGCAGCGATTTTTCCGGTACCGTTCTCGGGACCCGCGTCACGCAGCATCATGAAACGCCAGGCCTGGGCGATAAAATCGAAACCCGTCTGAGCGACTGGATTTTGCACTTTGCCGGTAAAGTCATCCACGGCGAAGACGACACGGCATTTGCGGTGAAGAAAGACGGCGGCGAGTTTGACCAGTTCACGGGCGCAACCATCACGCCGCGGGCGGTGGTAAACGCCGTAAAACGCGCCGGGCTGTATGCCGAAACGCTGCCCGCGCAAATCAACAATCTTCCGGCCTGTGAGGAGTAATCATGAGCCAGGTTAAAGAGGTTATTGTCCAGGGGCTGTGGAAGAATAACTCCGCGCTGGTACAGCTGCTTGGGCTCTGTCCGCTGCTGGCGGTGACATCTACCGCTACCAACGCGCTCGGGCTGGGCCTGGCGACCACGCTGGTGCTGACCCTGACCAACTTCTCTATCTCCGTTTTGCGCCGCTGGACGCCGTCGGAAATCCGTATTCCGATTTACGTGATGATCATTGCGTCGATGGTAAGCGTCGTGCAGATGCTTATCAACGCTTACGCGTTTGGCCTGTACCAGTCGCTCGGGATTTTTATTCCGCTTATCGTGACCAACTGTATCGTGGTCGGCCGCGCTGAGGCTTTCGCGGTAAAAAACAACCCGGCCATTTCCGCTCTGGATGGGTTTTCCATCGGGATGGGCGCGACTGCCGCCATGTTCGTCCTCGGCTCCGTGCGTGAAATTCTGGGCAACGGGACGCTCTTCGACGGCGCAGATGCGCTGCTGGGAGGCTGGGCCAAAGTGCTGCGCATCGAAGTGTTCCACACCGACACGCCATTCCTGCTGGCGATGCTGCCGCCTGGCGCGTTTATTGGCCTTGGCATGATGCTGGCGGTAAAATACCTGATTGATGAAAAACGTAAGCGCCGCGCGGCAGAGCGCAGCGTTCTGGAAGGGACACCCGAGAAGGCTTCATGAATAAAGAAAAGCGCATTGCGATCCTGACCCGTCTGCGGGACGAGAACCCGCACCCGACGACGGAGCTGAATTTTACCTCTCCGTTTGAGCTGCTGATCGCGGTGCTGCTCTCTGCGCAGGCGACCGATGTGAGCGTCAACAAAGCCACTGCCCTGCTCTATCCGGTCGCCAATACGCCAAAAGCGATGCTGGAACTGGGCGTGGAGGGCGTTAAGTCTTATATCAAAACCATCGGCCTGTTCAACAGCAAGGCGGAGAACGTCATTAAGACCTGCCGGATCCTGCTGGAACAGCACGGAGGCGAAGTGCCGGAGGATCGCGCCGCGCTGGAAGCCTTGCCGGGCGTGGGGCGTAAAACCGCGAACGTTGTGCTCAATACCGCGTTTGGCTGGCCGACCATCGCCGTGGATACGCATATATTCCGCGTCTCAAACCGGACTAACTTCGCCCCAGGGAAAAATGTCGAGCAGGTTGAAGAGAAGCTGTTAAAAGTGGTTCCTGCCGAATTCAAGGTTGACTGCCATCACTGGCTTATTCTGCACGGTCGTTATACCTGCATAGCCCGAAAGCCGCGCTGTGGCTCCTGCATTATTGAAGATCTGTGTGAATATAAAGAAAAAGTTTATTCCTGACTTTTATCCACGTTCATAATCCCACACCAGGAGAAGGCCTTCCAGAAACCCTTCTCCTGACCATAATTCATCCGCCTTTTGCATCCTCTGACGCGTCACTTCTTCGGCTCTATAACGCTCAAACAGGTTAATACTTTTTTCATAGCCAAAAATTTCTATATATCTGTGATCCCGATCACTCTGATAACGTCATGTTGTTTTTTTGTTGTCAAAGTCACCGCAAACCCTTTGCCGGGCAAGATATAACCGAGTTTACCCGGAAGATAAGACCAGCTATTTTTCAGATTATGGGCTATCTCACTGCAACAGACGGCAAATAGCAGAACATATCGCCAAAAGCCTGTCCCGCAGGGTAGATCCCAGTCGAAAAAACTACCTTTAGTTATCGTATAAAATTTAACGCTGAATAACATTTGCAGAAACCGACGATTATACCGCCCCAGATATATGTAACAGATTATTACAAACGTATTGCCAGACGGGGCAGGATAGTGAACATTACCCGCCGTTTCTCCTCCCAATATAACTATAAGGCGGATGGGCTACGGCCATCACGCTATGAACACCCCCGTTAATATGGGATGTAAAAAAAGAGGTATATGTGTCGACTGCAAACAATAAACCAACAGAAGAAAGCGTGAGTCTGAACGCTTTTAAACAACCGAAAGCGTTTTATCTCATCTTCTCTATCGAGTTATGGGAGCGTTTTGGTTACTACGGCCTGCAAGGGATTATGGCGGTTTACCTGGTTAAACAGCTGGGTATGTCCGAAGCCGATTCCATCACGCTGTTCTCCTCCTTCAGTGCCCTCGTCTACGGTCTGGTTGCTATCGGCGGCTGGCTGGGCGATAAAGTTCTGGGTACTAAGCGCGTCATTATGCTGGGTGCCATTGTTCTGGCTATTGGCTATGGTCTGGTTGCATGGTCAGGACATGATGCGGCTGTGGTCTATATGGGCATGGCAACCATCGCCGTGGGTAACGGTCTGTTCAAAGCAAACCCGTCTTCCCTGCTCTCAACCTGCTACAGCAAAGATGACCCACGTCTGGACGGTGCATTTACCATGTACTACATGTCCATCAACATTGGTTCCTTCTTCTCCATGCTGGCAACCCCATGGCTGGCGGCGAAATTCGGCTGGAGCGTGGCGTTTGCGCTGAGCTTCGTGGGTATGCTGATCACCGTGGTAAACTTCCTGTTCTGCCGCAGCTGGGTGAAAGACTACGGTTCAAAACCTGACTTCGAGCCTGTCCACATGGGCAAGCTGCTGGCCACCATCGTGGGCGTTGTCGTCCTGGCGGCGATCGCCACCTGGCTGCTGCACAACCAGGGTATCGCTCGTGCCGTTCTGGGCGTGGTTGCGCTGGGTATCGTGGTCATCTTCGCGAAAGAAGCGTTCGCCATGCAGGGTGCAGCCCGTCGTAAGATGATTGTGGCGTTCATTCTGATGCTGGAAGCGATTATCTTCTTCGTGCTGTACAGCCAGATGCCGACCTCTCTGAACTTCTTCGCTATTCGTAACGTTGAGCACTCCATCCTGGGCATCGCGTTCGAGCCGGAGCAGTATCAGGCGCTGAACCCGTTCTGGATCATGATTGGTAGCCCAATCCTGGCCGCTATCTATAACAAGATGGGCGACCGTCTGCCAATGCCGCACAAGTTCGCAATCGGTATGGTGCTGTGCTCCGGCGCGTTCCTGGTGCTGCCGCTGGGTACTAAATTCGCCACTGACGCGGGTATCGTGTCCGTTAACTGGCTGATCCTGAGCTACGCGCTGCAGTCTATCGGCGAACTGATGATCTCCGGTCTGGGCCTGGCGATGGTTGCGCAGCTGGTTCCGCAGCGTCTGATGGGCTTCATTATGGGTAGCTGGTTCCTGACCACTGCTGGTGCAGCGATCATCGCCGGTAAGATTGCGAACCTGATGGCGGTGCCGGAAAACGTGACCGACCCGCTGGTCTCCCTGAACGTCTACGGTACCGTGTTCATGCAGATTGGTATCGCTACGGCGGTTATCGCGGCGCTGATGCTGCTGACCGCGCCGAAACTGAATCGAATGACTCAGGACGACGACAAGACCGCGGAAGCGAACAAAACCGCTACCGCGTGATATCTGAGAGAAACGACTGAACAGAAGCCGCTAAGATTTTAGCGGCTTTTTTTTTGTTCCTTCGCGCACTAACATAGCTGAAACCTCAGCAAAAAGGAGTTACCGATGAAACTGTTCTACAAACCGGGCGCGTGCTCTCTTGCTTCCCATATCACCCTGCGCGAGAGCGGCAAGGATTTCACGCTGGATGGCGTTGACCTGATGAAAAAGCGCCTGGAAAACGGGGATGACTTTTTTGCAATTAACCCTAAAGGGCAGGTTCCGGCCCTGCTGCTGGATGACGGTACTTTGCTGACCGAAGGCGTGGCGATTATGCAATTCCTGGCGGACAACGTACCGGATCGCCAGCTCCTTGCCCCTACCGGCAGCGTCGCACGTTATAAAACGCTGGAGTGGCTGAACTATATCGCCACCGAGCTGCACAAAGGTTTTACCCCCCTGTTCCGCCCGGATACGCCGGAAGAGTACAAGCCGACCGTGCGAGCCCTGCTAGAGAAAAAGCTGCAGTTCGTGAATGAATCGCTGAAGGACGATCAGTGGATTTGCGGTTCACGCTTCACCATTGCCGACGCGTACCTGTTTACCGTACTGCGCTGGGCGCGTGCGGTTAAGCTGAACCTGGAAGGGTTGGACCACATCGCATCGTATATGGCGCGCGTGGCGGAGCGCCCAGCGGTGGCTGCGGCGCTAAAAGCGGAAGGGTTGAATTAAGCGAGCCGTCTGTGTTGCCGGGTGGCGCTGACGCTTACCCGGCCTGCGAACTCTGGACGATTATAATCGTGTGGCGCTGAAATAATGCTCCGGCTTCGCGATGCGATCCTGGGCCGCGACCACCTGCAGTTCATATTCCTGCATCTCTTTCGTCGCAATCATAATTTCGTACACCGCTGCCGTAACGTGCTCCAGCGCGTCTCGCACCGTTGCACCCTGCAGCAGCTTCACCAGCAGCAGCCCGCTGGTCACATCACCCACGCCCACCGGCTGACGCGTGCCGAAATCCACCAGCGGCCGGCTGATATGCCATGCGTCATCTTTCGTCACCAGCAGCATCTCAAAACGCTCCTGGGTCAGCCCTGCGCGGGCGAGATGTTTTACCAGTACAATCTCCGGCCCCTGGGCTATCAGCTCGCGAGACGCGCTTACAGCCTCTTCTACGCTGTTAACCGGATGCTCGCAGAGGATCTCAAGCTCAATCAGGTTGGGCGCAATGATATCGCTGGCGGGCAGCGCATGGCGAACGTGAAATTCCGCTACGCCAGGCGCCACGATGCAGCCTTTCTCCGGGTGACCCATAACCGGGTCGCAGAAGTATTTTGCCGCCGGATTTGCCGCTTTCACCTGACGCACGATGCCGAGGATATGTTCCCCCTGCTCCGCTGAGCCGAGGTAGCCGCTCAGAACGGCGTCGCAGCGCTTGAGCTGGTCTATATCCGCAATACCCTGCACAACGTCCGTAAGGTGCGAAGGCGGCATCACGCAGCCTGTCCATTTACCATATTGCGTGTGGTTAGAGAACTGCACGGTATTGAGCGGCCAGACGTTGGCACCGAGGCGGCGCATCGGGAATTCCGCTGCGCTATTGCCAGCATGTCCAAAAACAACGTGGGACTGAATGGCGAGGATGTTCTTCATCTTTTTCTTACCAAACCCTGAACAAACAAAAAGGGCGTGGTTTCCCACGCCCCTGGAGACTTTTACTTATTTCCAGCAGACCAGACAGTAGTTTTTCTTACCGCGGCGCAGCAGCGTGTAGCGGCCATACAGACGATCGCCGTCAACGAAGGTGTATTCCGGGTCAGCCTGCTTTTCACCGTTGATGGTAATAGCGTTGGAGGCGATGGTTTTACGCGCCTGCCCGCGAGACGGCTGCAGCTCAGAGTCCACCAGCGCCTGCATCAGGTCAGCCCCTTTTTCCATCTCAACCATCGGCACGCCGTCCTGCGCCAGCTGTTCGAAGTCCGCTTCGCTCAGATCGCTCAGCGTACCGTTGAACAGGCTTGCGGTGATGCGTTTTGCCGCAGCCAGGCCTTCTTCACCATGAACCAGTTTGGTCACTTCGTCCGCCAGCACGTACTGGGCACGCGGTGCTTTACCGCTGTTCTTATCTTCCTCTTCCAGCGCATTGATCTCTGCAATGTCCATGAAGGTGAAGAACTTCAGGAAGCGGTAAACATCGGCGTCCGCCGTGTTGATCCAGAACTGATAGAATTTGTACGGGCTGGTTTTCTTCGGATCGAGCCACACCGCGCCGCCTTCGGTTTTACCGAATTTGGTGCCGTCTGCTTTGGTGATCAGCGGAACGGTCAGGCCGAAGACCTGGTTCTGATGCAGGCGACGGGTCAGGTCGATACCGGAGGTGATGTTCCCCCACTGGTCAGAGCCGCCGATCTGCAGAGAGACGCCGTGCAGCTTGTTCAGGCAGGCAAAATCATAGCCCTGCAGCAGGTTGTAGGAGAACTCGGTAAAGGAGATACCCTGGTCGTCACGGTTCAGACGCTGCTTGACCGCTTCTTTGTTAATCATCTGGTTAACAGAGAAGTGCTTGCCTATGTCACGCAGGAAGGTCAGCACGTTCATGCTGCCAAACCAGTCGTAGTTGTTAGCAGCAATGGCAGAGTTATCACCACAGTTGAAGTCGAGGAACGGTGCAACCTGTTTGCGGATCTTATCGACCCACTCCTGCACGGTATCTTCGGTGTTCAGTTTACGCTCCGCGGCTTTAAAGCTCGGGTCACCAATCAGACCGGTCGCGCCGCCCACCAGGGCAACAGGCTTATGGCCCGCCATCTGGAAGCGTTTCAGGCATAACAATGGAACAAGATGCCCCAAATGCAAGCTGTCAGCGGTGGGATCGAAGCCGCAATAGAGCGCGATCGGGCCTTGCGCCAGTCGCTCTGCTAACGCTTCCTCGTCCGTCACCTGGGCCACGAGGCCCCGCTCTTGCAATTGTTTAATCAAGTTACTGCTTGCCATCAAATTCTCCATGTATAAACGACTGCACCTTTGCCGGTACACGACTTTTCGCCTGATGCGAAAGGACCATAGAATAAAGCGCAAGCGCGGTGTGCGCTAGCGCTTAAATCAACAAATTTCGGGGATTACGGGGCCAGTCTGTCGATTTTCCAGCCGCCATTCTCGCGCTGGTATAAAAAGCGGTCGTGCAGGCGATGCTCACCGCCCTGCCAGAATTCCATCTGCTCAATCGGAATGCGGAAGCCGCCCCAGAAGCTCGGTAGCGGGATTTCACCCTGCTGGAACTTCTGTTTCAGCTCCAGGAATTTACTTTCCAGCACGCCGCGGGCAGAGATCCGGCTGGACTGTTTTGACACCCAGGCGCCAATCTGGCTGTCGCGCGGGCGGCTGTGGAAATACTTCACCACCTCAAGGGTCGAGAGACGTTCCGCTTTGCCGGTGACCATCACCTGACGTTCAAGCATGTGCCACGGAAACAGCAGGCTGATGCGCGGATTATTTTCTAAGTGGTGCGCCTTGCGGCTGCCCAGATTGGTATAGAACACCAGCCCTTTCTCGTCGTAATGCTTGAGCAAGACGATGCGCTGATACGGTTGACCGTTTTCATCTACCGTCGCGACGACCATGGCCGTTGGGTCGGCCAGCTTCGCGTCGCAGGCCTGTTTCAGCCAGCGTTCAAAGAGCGCGAGGGGTTCAGCGGGAAGATCCTGGCGACGCAGGCCGCCTTTGGTGTATTCACGGCGCAGATGCGCAATTTGCTGCAGTTCATCGTTATCTGACATGGCGTTAGCTGATCTTGAGATTGGGTGGCGCTATTGTGCGCCGCCCCTGTAAAAATCTCAACGCTTCGGATTTTCAAGCTGGCAGTTGTTCAGCACAATGCGGTCGCGTTTGTAGACCGTGGCGCTGTCGCCTTTCGACCAGAAGACATAGATGCCGTCCGAATAACGCGCTCCGGAGGCCGAGATACCCTGCTTAAGGGTCAGCAGCTTATTGTCGTAGACGAAGCTGGCTTCCTGACGCGGGTTATTCAGCTTCACGGTCAGCGGTTTTTCATCGCAGCGATACTCCAGGGTATCGGTCTGCATGCGCTCAAGGAACTGGTTGTAGACGCTGCATCCTGACAGCAATAAAGGCGCGGCAATAAGAAGAAGTTTTTTCATGGGCGTATTCCGAAGACTTTCCTGGTCCTGGAGGGCATGGCTGCCCTCCTGTTTTATTCCATTCTAACGACGAGACGCCGCGCTGAATTTCAGTTAACTCTGATTATGACGAGGATTAGCCGGGAAAATCGCCCCGAGGACACTGGCCTCGCGCGCGCCGGTTACCGACGGCAAATTGCCCGGCAGCCCGGCGATGGTGCGCCAGGCAAGCCAGGCGAAAGCCAGCGCTTCCATATCATCACCGCTGATGCCGGCCTCGTCCGTCGTGGTCACCTCGGTGCCCGGCAGCAGCCCGGCAAGACGCGCCATCACCAGCGGGTTTCGGCTTCCCCCGCCGCACACCAGCAGGCGTTCGCAGCCGCCGCTGAGCAGCACTTGCTCAGAGATCGACACGGCCGTTAATTCTGCAAGCGTCGCCTGGACGTCCTGCGGGGCGAGAGCCGGGAACAGCGCCAGCTGGCGCTCAAGCCAGCCAAAGTTGAAGTATTCACGCCCCGTGCTTTTGGGCGCCGGCAAGGCAAAATAAGGGTCGCTGAGCATGGACTGCAGCAGCGGGAGAACCACTTTACCCTCGCTCGCCCAATCGGCGTTTTTATCATACGGTTGACCGCACTGCCGCCAGATCCAGGCATCCATTAACATATTTCCCGGACCGGTGTCGTAGCCGCGAACGGGCTGCCCCGGAATAAGCATCGAGAGGTTAGCAATCCCGCCAATGTTGAGCACCATGCGGCGTTCTGAAGGGTGCGCCAGCAACGCCTGATGGAAAGCAGGCACCAGCGGCGCGCCCTGGCCGCCAAGCGCAATATCGCGGCGACGAAAATCCCCGACGACCGTTACGCCGGTCTTCGCCACAATCTGGTTGTTATCGCCGATTTGCAACGTATGCGGCGCATCGCCCGTCGGCTCATGCCAGACGGTTTGTCCGTGACACCCGATGGCGACCACATCCTGGGGACGAAGATGTTCTTTTTGCATTAACGCCTGCACCGCATCCGCAAACAGCGCCCCCAGCCGAACATCAAGTTGACCAAGCTGGGAGAGGGTCAACTGCTGCCCCTGACAAATGCTCAGAATGTCCTCTTTCAGCGAAAGGGGGATTGGCCAGGTCAGGCTCGCCTGCTGTGCCACCATATGTTCGTCAATGGCGGCCAGAACGACATCTACCCCATCCAGGCTGGTGCCCGACATCACACCAATGTAGCGACCCGATTTCATGCGCTTTCCTTACGTTGCGTGGGCTAAGGATATCCACTCAACCATAAACAGCGCTCCTTTGCCATCCGACGCTAATATTTTTTAACAATGTCGCCGGGCGGATCCTGTTTATGTCTCGTTAAGTCAAATTCAAGTACAATTTTCTTATTGTTAGTGCAAAGATATGAACTATGGCCCTTTATGCCATATAATTTAGCCATAACGGATGCCTCCAGATAGGCGTTTTTGGTGAACAGGAGATTCAAATGATTGTACGTGTACTGGGCGTTTCGCTGATTGGTTTAACCCTGGCTGGCTGTGTGAACGACAGCTCGCTGTCTGGCGACGTTTACAGCGCTTCTGAAGCAAAACAGGTTCAGAGCGTGACTTACGGTACCGTTGTTAACGCCCGTCCTGTACAAATTCAGGGTGGTGATGAAAACAACGTGATGGGCGCAATCGGCGGTGCTGTACTGGGTGGTTTCCTGGGTAATACCGTTGGCGGCGGCACGGGCCGTTCTCTGGCGACCGCAGCGGGCGCTGTAGCGGGTGGCGTCGCGGGCCAGGGCGTTCAGGGCGCGATGAACAAAACCCAGGGCGTAGAGCTGGAAATTCGTAAAGACGACGGCAGCACCATTATGGTGGTTCAGAAACAGGGCAATACCCGCTTCTCCGCCGGTCAGCGCGTTGTGCTGGCAAGCAACGGTAGCCAGGTTACCGTTTCCCCGCGTTAATTAAAGATGGATGTGGTCATCCGGCCACATCCACTTACAAAATATATAATTCTCGTGAATATATTTACAATATATATTTATTCCATATATTATTAATCCCGCCGTATATTGTTCCCGCGCAAAGTATTTATTGCTTTAATTGATTAGACTCTTCGCAACTACCTCACCCTATTTCATTTTAATTTTGTAAAACTTTATATGCTTGCGAATAGTCGTTCTGTCAAAGGTCGTTATATCTCGTTCTGTTTCGGTTGCGCTGTCGTCATCGGAATACTACAAGCTTTATTTGCGAAACTGGTGGAATGGGTTCCCTCCTTCTCACCCCTTTTGTTCCCTACGCTCACCATTTTTTTACTCGTGTTTCACCTGTTCATTGCCTGCTTTATGGCAATGAAATACTGGTGTGATAAGAGACGGCTTTATTTGATTGTCATCTCCTTTGCCTTTTCCGGTTCAGCATTACTGATGGTTGGAACGTTGACCAGCTTTCCGGCATGGCTGAACCTCTATCAGTTTAACGACGCGAACTACAACGATGCGATGATCTACTATATGTTCCGCCATCTCATAATGGCCGTCCTGATGATCGCTTCGGCATTACTCTATCCCTCCCGCAATCAGCCTTTTTCACGCTTAGCGCATATCTCGATCGTCAGTGGTGCATTTCTCTTTACCGCCTGTGGCGTGATGCTTGCGTGGATTTATTCCAGCCATTCCCCGTTTTTATCCCTCGATCTGGTCGATAATGAAACGCGGCAGTTTATGGTTCTCTGGAGCCACAGTATTAATATTTCATTAATTGTTCTCTGGGTGGTGACATTAGCTACGCTGATGTTTATTACGCGGGTGCGCAATCTTTTCTGGGTGGGAGGTAATTTTCTGTGTATCTGCTACGTCGTCACGCTCTCTATGCTGTTAGTGGGCGGGCACGCCGAAGATATATCGTGGTATCGTGCCCGGCTATTTGAAACCGTCGCGACGCTGATGATTATTTTCGTTCTGCTCTACGATGTCTTCAGGTTATACCGTGATTCCCATTTAAAGTATCAGCAGTCGTACCAAAATTCGATTCGCGATCCGCTCACGCGCCTTTATAACCGCAGCTATTTTTACGAATCGTTAAACCAGGCGCTGGACATCGCCACCTCCAGCCGCCCTGTTTCGGTTATCGTCAGCGATCTCGATCGCTTCAAACGCATCAACGACAACTATGGACACCTTCAGGGAGACAAAGTATTGCAGTTTGTCTCTAATCTGCTGATGGATTCCGTGCGCCCCCAGGATATCGCGGCGCGAATCGGCGGCGAAGAGTTTGTCCTGATGCTGGCAAACACCGCTGCCGAAGACGCCTACCAGGTGGCAGAGCGTATTCGGTTGAAGCTGAGCAGTTTTGACAAAATCAGCAGTGAGGGTCAGTTACCGGAGCCGGTTACCATCAGCATGGGGGTATTTACGGCAACCTCATCATCGGTCTCCGCAGAAGCGTGCGTAGAAAATGCCGATAAGGCGATGTATGAAGCGAAAGAGACAGGCCGTAACCGCGTCGTTGTCTTCAAGTAAAAATAAGGCCTTGCGGATGCAAGGCCTTGTTGTCCGGTCAGTCGCGAGACTGTAGCTCGTGGATGTTTTGCTCCAGCCGCGCAATGAGGCTGATGAGCATTTCCAGCTCCGCCGGGGAAACCCCTGAAAGGATTTCACCGCGGGTTTTGGTAATTACAGCTTCCATTTCAGTGATGATGGGAGCCGCTTTCTCCGTCAGCTTAATCCGCTTGGCGCGACGATCGCTGGCGCAGGTTTGCCGGGAGATAAGTCCCTTCTCTTCCAGTTGGTCAAGCGTGCGCACCAGCGACGGTTGCTCAATGCCTATCGCTTTAGCCAGTTGAATTTGCGACTGGTCGGGCGGCAGCTGATGAATGTTGTGCAACGTGACCCAATGCGTCTGCGTCAGTTCCAGAGGTTTCAGGCGATGGTCAATCAGAGCACGCCAGACGCGTACCAACCTTGCCAGATCAGAACCTAATGGCGATTCCAATTTCATCTCCTTATAATTAGCTTGCTAAGTTATTATACTGATTTTAGAATAGTGTGCAGCATTTGTAATGGCAAAACAAATGCAATACTGCATTCATCTAATTCAAAAGTATGACTTACACTGATTTGTGATGCTTCTTCATACTCAGACAAGCCAACGCGGCATTCTGTTCACTGCAAAGGATTTCTGCCTGTGATCTTTTTTCATCGCCCAGAGGGTTTACCCCTTCAGGATCTGATCTTCGGTGCGTCAGTCTACTTTCCTCCTCTGTTTAAAGCCGTGCTGGTGGGCTTTATTCTGTGGCTCATCGCGCATCGCCTGCTTCGCGACTGGATGTACTCCGGCGAAATCTGGCATCCCATGCTGATGGATCTTTCCCTGTTTGCCCTCTCCGTATGCCTGGGCCTTGCTGTTCTGATCGTGTGGTGAATATGCCTCTGAAAACGCTGAAGTACTTTTCCACCCTGTTCGTCCTTGTCCTTGCCGTGGTCGCTGGCTGGTGGCTGTGGAATTATTATATGCAGTCCCCCTGGACCCGTGACGGCAAAGTTCGCGCTGAGCAGGTCAGCATCACTCCCCAGGTGTCGGGAAGTATTACAACGCTGCTGGTTAAGGATAACCAGCTCGTTAAAAAGGGAGAGGTGTTATTCCGCATCGACGACACCCCGTACCACATTGCGATTCTGAACGCCCAGGCGCAGCTGGCAAAAGCCCAGTCTGACTTAGCGAAGGCCAATAACGAGGCCAATCGCCGCCGTCACCTGTCGAAAAACTACATCTCCGCGGAAGATTTAGATACCGCCAATATCAACGTCAAAGCCATGCAGGCGAGCGTCAACGTGGCTGAGGCGACGCTGAAGCAGGCGCAGTGGGAGCTTACCCAAACTGTGGTTACCGCCCCCGTCGATGGATGGGTGACCAACCTCTCCGCCCGTGTGGGGAATTATGCCACCGCCGGTCAGCCTGTTTTTGCCCTCGTCGATAGCCACTCCTTCTACGTCGTGGGCTATTTCGAAGAGACCAAGCTTCGTCATATACGTGAAGGTGCTCCCGCCGCCATAACGCTTTACAGCGGCTCGCAAAAGTTACATGGTCACGTTTCCAGCATTGGCCGCGCCATTTACGATCAAAGCGTTGAAACGGATTCCGGGCTGGTGCCGGACATCAAGCCGAACGTACCGTGGGTGCGCCTGGCTCAACGCGTGCCTGTGCGCGTGGAGTTTGACCGTTTACCCGAGGACATCACGCTGGTTTCCGGCACCACCTGCACTGTCTCCATCGGAACCCGTTAATGAAGCTACAGGCGCTCTCCTGGCAAAACACGCCGTGGATGAAAGCGACGCGCCCCCAGTGGCGCTACGCGCTGCGCAACGGCATTGCCATGTGCCTGGCGCTGACCGTCGCCTATTACCTGAACCTGGATGAGCCCTACTGGGCGATGACCTCTGCGGCGGTGGTAAGCTTCCCTACCGTTGGCGGGGTGATCAGCAAAAGCCTTGGCCGTATCGCAGGTAGCCTGCTGGGTGCCACCGCGGCGTTAATAATCGCGGGCCACACGCTGAACGATCCGTGGCTGTTCCTGCTGAGCATGGCGGCATGGCTGGGTTGCTGTACCTGGGCCTGCGCCCATTTCACCAATAACGTGGCCTATGCTTTCCAGCTGGCGGGCTATACCGCCGCCATTATCGCCTTCCCGGTCGTCAACGTGCTCGACACCACCGAGCTATGGGATATCGCACAGGCGCGCGTCTGCGAAGTGATTGTCGGGATCCTCTGCGGCGGATTTATGATGATGGTCCTGCCCAGCACCTCCGACGGCACAGCGCTTATCACTGCGCTGAAAACCATGCATACCCGGCTGCTGGAACACGCGAGCCTGCTGTGGCAACCGGATACCAGCGACGACATCCGACTCGCGCATGAAAAGGTTATCGGGCAGATCCTGACCATGAATCTGTTACGTATTCAGGCGTTCTGGAGCCATTACCGTTTTCGCCGTCAGAACACGCTGCTTAACTATTTGCTACACCAGCAGCTGCGCATGACCAGCGCCATCTCCAGCCTGCGGCGGATGCTGCTCAACTGGCCGTCACCGCCGGAAAACACCCGCGCCGTAATCGAAACCCTGCTCGCGGCGCTCGCGCGCCCGGATGCGGACATCTACACCGTCGCGAAGATCATCGCCCCGCTCGCCCCGGTGGATGAGTATGATTATCGCCATCGCGCCTTCTGGCAGCGGCTGAATTACTTTTGTCGGCTATATCTGCGCAGCAGCCGCTGGATTAAGGCGGTTGAGAATGCCACCCCGGTCACGGAGTTTAACGTTCCCGGCAGCCCGGCTCTCGCACGTCACACCGATTATCTGGAAGCGCTGTGGAGCGGTTTTCGCACCTTCTGCGCGCTGATGCTGGTGGGGGCCTGGAGCATCACCACGCAGTGGGAGTCCGGTTCGGCGGCTTTAACGCTTGCCGCTATCAGCTGCGTCCTATACTCCGTCGCGGACTCGCCGTTTAACTCGCTTACGCTGCTGCTGCGAACGCTTGTTTTGCTGTCACTGTTCAGTTTTGTGGTGAAGTTTGGCCTGATGGTGCAGATAAGCGATCTCTGGCAGTTTCTGCTGTTCCTGTTTCCGCTGTTAACTACGATGCAGCTCCTTAAGCTGCAAATGCCGAAACTGGCGGGTCTGTGGGGGCAGCTGATTGTCTTTATGGGCTCGTTTATCTCCGTGACGAATCCGCCGGTGTATGATTACGCCGATTTTCTGAATGACAACCTGGCAAAAATCCTTGGCGTGGGGCTGGCGTGGCTGGCCTTCGCGGTGTTGCGTCCCGGCTCTGACGCACGCAAGAGCCGTCGACATATTCGTGAATTGCGCAGAGGGTTTGTCGACCAGCTCAGCCGCAAGCCGGATCTGCAAGAAAGCGAGTATGAGTCGCTGGTTTATCACCACGTCAGCCAGTTAAATAACAGCCAGGACGCGCTCTCCCGACGCTGGCTGCTGCGCTGGGGCGTGGTGCTGTTGAACTGCTCGCACGTGGTCTGGCAGCTTCGCGCGTGGGAAACGCGCTCCGATCCGCTGTCGCAGGTACGTGATGTTTGCATCTCTCTGCTACGCGATGTGATGAGCGAGCGCGGCGTTCAGCAGCGGCCTCTGGAGGCCACGCTGGCTGAACTGCAGCGGATCTGCGACACCCTTGCACGGCACCATCTTCCCGCAGCCCGCGATTTGGCCTCGATAATCTGGCGCCTGCACTGCTCGCTGTCGCAGCTGGAACAGGCGCCTCCGCCGGGAACGATTGGGGATCAGATTACGCCGCAGGCATAGCGCGCCCCGCCGCCGCCAAGCGGTTTAGGCCGATCGGACATGTTATCGCCGCCCACATGGATCATCAGCGCTTTGCCTTTGACCTCATCCAGCTTTTTCAGCCGCGGAGCCACGACCGGATCCGTGGCTTTACCGTCATTGTTGACCACCAGCACCGGCAAGTCGCCCAGGTGTCCCATACCTTCAGGCCCTTCATGTTTACCTGAATTCTGCGGATCGAGGTGGCCCCCTGCTGCTTCCGCTGCCGACGGTTTACCCTCTTTCATGGCTGGCTGACAGCTCCCCTTGGCATGAACGTGGAAGCCGTGTTCGCCCGGCGGGAGTGCTTTAAGATCGGGTGCGAATTCCAGCCCTTTATCGGTCTCAGTGATTTTCACCGTCCCGATGGACTGACCCACACCCTGTGAGGTGACGAGATTCATTTCTACTTCGTCGCTGGCTGCCTGCGCCCCTGCGCAAACAACCAGCGTGACCAATGCCAGAGTAAAACGCTTCATATGACCTCCGCTGGTTATTTTTTGCCCCTTAAGTGTATACCAGGGGCACAGATTTCACCGGAAAGTCACCTTCTTGCGGTTTATGGCACGTCGTAACCCAGCGCGGCCTTGCGGATGCGGAACCACTGCTGGCGGGTCATCTGCAGCTCTTCGGCGACCAGTGCGGAACGGACGCGTTCAATTTTCCCGGAGCCAATGATCGGCAGCGGTTTTGACGGCAGACGCAGGATCCAGGCGTAAACCACCTGCTCTATGCTCTCCGCGTTCAGCTCGCGGGCGATGGTTTCCAGCTCATTGCGCAGCGGCTGGAACGCATCATCATTAAACAGGCGTCCTCCGCCGAGGCACGACCAGGCCATCGGGCGAATGCGCAGCTGCTGCAGCTGGTCGAGCGTACCGTCCAGCAGCAGCGGCTGGTGTACCGGGGAGATCTCAACCTGGTTAGTGGCGAGCGTGAACGGCAGGCGAGACTGAAGCAGCGCAAACTGAGCCGGGGTAAAGTTGGAGACGCCGAAGTGACGCACCTTCCCGCTCTGATGCAGGCTCAGGAAGGCTTCCGCCACCTCGTCGGCATCCATGAGCGGGTCCGGACGGTGAATCAGCAGCAGGTCGATACGATCGGTTGCCAGATTGACCAGCGACTGCTCGGCGCTCTTGATGATATGGGCGCTGTCGGTAATGTAGTGACCGAGGGCATGCTCCGGTTTGGCCGTGGTGGCAATACCACATTTCGTGACGATCTCCATGCGATCCCGGAGTGCCGGAACCAGCTTGAGCGCCTCGCCAAAGGCGGCTTCACACTGATAGCCACCGTAAATATCCGCATGATCGACGGTTGTTACCCCTAAATCGATATGCTCTTCAATAAAGCTTGCCAGCTGGAGGGGGGACATATTCCAGTCCATCAGGCGCCAGTAGCCCATCACAAAACGGGAGAATTCTGGCCCCTGGGGGGCAAGGGTAATTCGCTGAACCATAACATTTTCCTCAAGGACGTGATGTCATGAGTATACGCAATTACCGCATTAAAACAGTGAAGGTTGCTGGGGTTCTTCGGTCTCAGCGGCTTTGTTTGCGCGGATTTTGCGCAGAAGTCGCTGTCTGCAGAGGCGTAGCACCTCCTGCTTTTGCGTGTCGCTGAAGTTTTGCCAGTTAAAACGCTCGTCGCGGGTACGCATGCACCCGCGGCAATAACCGCGTTCATCTGACTGACAAATCCCCCGGCACGGGCTCTGGATGGGGAAAAACTCCAGCTGCTCTGCCACACTCACCTCCGGTTAACCGCTCTCACCTACAGTGAAGACGCTAAAAGCGCCGCGTGCAAGGGCTTTACCACAGTTTTGTGGCATTAAGGTTTCACTAATCTTCCCTCTCTATACTCGCCACATCATGACAATGACAGGTTTACCGATCGATGTGGTTAAGTAAAAAGTTACAGTGTAACGACATAAAATTCACTCTGGGCTGTGCACTCTTCTTCACGCTGCTAAACGGGCTATTTATTCAGCGCAGCTGGGCCATTATTGCCCCTGCGCATCTGCACGATATTCTCTTCGCCGCATCCGTACCGGTGGTGCTGTTTTGTGGCTGGGTGATAGTTTTTAGCCTGCTCAATATCCCGTATATCCGTAAGCCGCTGCTGATCGTCTTAACTGTCGGGTGCGCTGCGGCAACGTATTTTATGTTTACCTTCGGCGCGGTCATCGATCAGAACATGATTGTGAACGTGTTCGAAACTAATTCCCAGGAAGCCACCGCGCTGGTGACCCCGCAGATGATTCTGTGGATTGTCATAGCCGGTCTTGTTCCATCCCTGGTGCTGGCCCTGACCCGCATTCGTACCGGCAAATGGTGGTACGCCCTGCTGACGCGCGTTGCCGCGATGCTCGGTGCCCTGCTGGTGATTATTCTTATCGCCGCGGTGTTTTATAAAGATTACGCGTCGCTGTTCCGCAATAATAAAAGCATCGTCAAAATGGTCACCCCGGCGAACTACGTCAGCGCCGTGGTGAAATACAGCAAGATGCGCTGGTTTGCCGGCGATCAAACGCTGGTGCGGATTGGCGAAGATGCGCACAAAGGCGCGCTGATTACGGGTCAGCAGAAGAAAACCGTTCTGGTGCTGGTCATCGGCGAAGCGTCGCGCGCGGCGAACTACTCACTCAATGGCTACGGGCGTGAAACCAACCCCGAGCTGAAAAAGCAGGATGTGATTAACTTCCCCCAGGCCTCCTCGTGCGGGACTGAAACCGCCGTTTCTGTGCCCTGCATGTTCTCCGGCATGACGCGCAGCAAATACGATGCCGATCTGGCGCACCATCAGGAAGGACTGCTCGACGTGCTCAAGCATGCGGGTTTCAACCTCCTGTGGCGCGACAACGACGGCGGCTGTAAAGGCGCCTGCGATCGTATTCCCCATACCGACATGACGCAGTGGAAGCTGGACCAGTTCTGCAAAGACCAGTCCTGTATTGATGACGTAAACTTCTACCGTCTGGACAACGTGCTGGACGGTCTGAAGCAGGACACGGTGCTGGTTATCCACCTGATGGGCAGCCACGGTCCGGCGTACTACCGCCGTTACCCGGATAATTTCCGTAAATTCACCCCCACCTGCGACACCAACGAGATTCAGGATTGCGATCATCAGGCGCTGATGAACACCTATGACAATACCATCCTGTATACCGACAGCATGGTCAGCAAAACCATTGACGCGCTGAAGGCCCGACAGGCGAACATGAACACCGCGCTGATCTACCTCTCGGATCACGGGGAATCGCTCGGTGAGAACGGTATTTATCTGCACGGCACGCCGTACATGCTGGCGCCGGAGCAGCAGACGCACATTCCGTTTATGTTCTGGCTCTCCCCGGACTATGCGAAAAACTTTGGCATCAACGAGCAGTGTTTACGCGACCACGCAGCAAAAAATGCGGTTTCGCAGGACAATTTGTTCTCGACGGTGCTGGGCATGATGGACGTTAAATCAAGCACTTATCAGCAACAGCTGGACATTCTGAACGCGTGTCGCCGGTAACAGCGCTTGCATTAGACCGAACGGTCTATTAGAGTGAATCCATGAGCAGAAATACTGAACACGATACCCGCGAACATCTCCTGGCGACCGGCGAGCGGCTGTGCATGCACCGCGGCTTCACCGGTATGGGATTGAGCGAGCTATTAAAAACCGCTGAGGTACCGAAGGGGTCGTTCTATCACTACTTCCGGTCCAAAGAGGCTTTTGGCGTGGCGATGCTGGAGCGGCACTATGCTGCTTACCACCAGCGCCTCGCGACCCACTTCGCCACGGGGGAAGGTAACTATCGGGATCGTGTTCTGAACTACTATCAGGAAACGCTGAACCAGTTCTGTCAGCAGGGCATTATCAGCGGATGCCTGACGGTTAAACTCTCTGCCGAAGTGTGCGATCTCTCAGAAGATATGCGCACGGCAATGGATAAAGGCGCCAGCGGCGTTATCGCCCTGCTGGCGCAGGCGCTGGCGCAGGGGCGCGAAGAAAATACGCTCGCCTTCCCCGGCGATCCCTTAACGCAGGCTCAGGTGCTCTACTCCCTCTGGTTAGGCGCCAACCTGCAGGCTAAAATTTCTCGCAGTGCCGTGCCGCTGGAAAGCGCGCTGGCGCATGTGAAAAGTACGATCACTGCGCCTGGCGCTTAGCAGGCGTTTTTATTTCCGTTATTACTAGTCGACTGGTCTACTCAGGAGTCGTTATGTCAGCTGAAAAATTATTTACCCCCTTAAAAGTGGGTGCCGTCACCGCGCCAAACCGCGTGTTTATGGCTCCGCTTACCCGTCTGCGCAGCATTGAGCCGGGTGATATCCCAACCCCACTGATGGGTGAATACTATCGTCAGCGCGCCAGCTCTGGCCTGATCATCACTGAAGCCACGCAGATTTCTGCTCAGGCCAAAGGATATGCGGGTGCGCCGGGGCTGCACAGCCCGGAGCAGATCGCCGCATGGCAGAAAATCACCGCTGGCGTTCACACTGAAGACGGCCGCATTGCGGTCCAGCTGTGGCATACCGGTCGTATCTCCCACAGCAGCATTCAGCCTGGCGGTCAGGCGCCGGTTTCAGCGTCTGCCCTGAACGCGAACACCCGCACCTCCCTGCGCGATGAAAACGGCAACGCGATCCGCGTCGACACCTCTACGCCACGCGCGCTGGAGCTGGACGAGATCCCGGGTATCGTTAACGACTTCCGTCAGGCCGTGGCCAACGCCCGCGAAGCCGGTTTTGACCTGGTTGAGCTACACTCCGCGCACGGTTACCTGCTGCACCAGTTCCTGTCACCGTCGTCTAACCATCGCACCGACCAGTACGGCGGCAGCGTCGAAAACCGCGCCCGCCTGGTGCTGGAAGTGGTTGATGCCGTATGCCAGGAGTGGAGCCCGGACCGTATCGGTATCCGCGTCTCCCCAATCGGTACGTTCCAGAACGTTGACAACGGTCCGAATGAAGAAGCGGACGCGCTGTATCTGATTGAAGAGCTGGCGAAACGCGGCATTGCCTATCTGCACATGTCCGAGCCGGACTGGGCCGGCGGTAAGCCTTATACGGAAGCCTTCCGTCAGAAAGTACGCGAGCGCTTCCACGGGGTGATCATCGGAGCGGGTGCTTATACTCCGGAGAAAGCCGAAGACCTGATTAATAAAGGGCTGATCGACGCCGTGGCGTTTGGCCGCGACTATATTGCCAACCCGGATCTGGTTGCTCGTCTGCAGCAGAAAGCGGCCCTGAACCCGCAGCGTCCTGAGAGCTTCTACGGCGGCGGCGCGGAAGGCTACACCGACTACCCTTCTCTGTAATCTCGCCATTGTTCATTGATAGCGGCGACACTTCGCCGCTATACTAAAACATCGTTTCTGTTCAAAAAGATACTCTACTCCATTGGTTAATGAGGAAATTATGCGCCTACTTCACACCATGCTGCGCGTTGGCGATCTGCAACGTTCTATCGATTTCTACACTAACGTCCTGGGCATGAAGCTGCTGCGCACCAGCGAAAACCCGGAATACAAATACTCGCTGGCGTTCGTGGGTTACGGCCCGGAAACGGATGAAGCGGTCATCGAACTGACCTACAACTGGGGCGTGGACAGCTATGAGCTGGGTACGGCCTACGGCCATATCGCGCTGGAAGTGGACAACGCTGCCGAAGCGTGTGAACGCATCCGCAGCAACGGCGGTAACGTCACGCGCGAAGCCGGCCCGGTAAAAGGCGGCACCACCGTGATTGCGTTCGTGGAAGATCCGGACGGTTACAAGATCGAGCTGATTGAAGCCAAAGACGCGGGACGCGGTCTGGGCAACTGATCCCTCAGGGCGCAACATGCGCCCGTAGTTTTACTGCATCACTCTGCAAAATTTGCCATAATGCGCACTGCTTTTTCCCCTTGTAAGAGACCCTGATGTCCGATAACGCTCAATTTAGCGGTCTGTGCGACCGTTTTCGTGGTTTTTATCCCGTTGTCATTGATGTAGAAACAGCCGGATTTAACGCTAAAACCGATGCGCTGCTCGAAATTGCCGCCATCACGCTGAAGATGGATGAACAGGGCTGGCTTACACCGGACACCACGCTGCATTTCCACGTTGAACCTTTCGAAGGGGCAAACTTACAGCCGGAGGCGCTGGCGTTTAACGGTATCGATCCGCATAACCCGCTGCGCGGTGCAGTCAGTGAATATGATGCGCTGCACGCCATTTTTAAAATGGTGCGTAAAGGCATGAAAGAGAGCAACTGCAGCCGCGCCATCATGGTAGCCCATAACGCCACCTTCGATCACAGCTTTACCATGGCCGCAGCCGAACGCGCGTCGCTCAAACGCAACCCTTTCCACCCGTTCGTGACCTTCGACACCGCCGCGCTGAGCGGCCTGGCTCTGGGACAAACGGTTTTATCCAAAGCCTGCATTACGGCGGGTATACCGTTTGACGGCACCCAGGCGCACTCCGCCTTATACGACACGGAGCGCACCGCGGAGCTGTTCTGTGAGATCGTCAACCGCTGGAAGCGTCTGGGCGGCTGGCCGCTGCCGATGGGCGACAGTGAAGTATAAAAAAAGCGACCTCTTCAGGTCGCTTTTTATTAACGCAGATAATTACTCAGCGTCCGGCTCTTCGGTTTTGTACTTCGCCGCCGTCTCTTTGATCAGCTGCTGCAGTTCGCCGCGCTGATACATCTCAATCAGGATATCGCAGCCGCCCACCAGCTCGCCGTCTACCCACAGCTGCGGGAAGGTCGGCCAGTTAGCGTATTTTGGCAGCTCAGCGCGGATGTCCGGGTTCTGCAGGATATCAACGTAAGCAAAACGCTCACCACAGGCTGACAGCGCCTGAACCGCTTGCGCGGAGAAGCCGCAGCTTGGCAGCTTCGGAGAACCTTTCATATACAGCAGAATCGGGTTTTCAGCGATCTGGCGCTGGATTTTTTCAATAGTGGTGCTCATGTCTTGCTTCCTTTAACTTCTGTTACGGCAGTAGTCTGACATTGTAGCGGGTCAGGCTGGCATCGGAAAATAACATTTTCGTCACGTTTATATATTTTACCCCGACTCCACAAAAGTTGCATTGCAAATGACGTTTACCCCGTCGCTCGTCAGGGTTTTGCTTAGGGAGTGAACAATTGTGCGACAGAACGATGAATTTTTTTGCACTTGCTAACGAAACACGTTTTTAGATTGAAAAATGCTATTAACTTCTCGGGTTTTTATGGATTAGAATCGACGGGCTTTGTAAATCACACGCGGGTATTATTGATGACCTGCATATATCAGGGGACTGCCCAGTGGCGCGGATAACTAAAATCTCGATCACGCTCTGTGCTTTACTGTTTACATCACTCACATTAACGCCAGCGGCAAACGCCTCTCAGCAGGCGCGGCAATCTGCTGTACAAAAAAGCCATCTGGTAAAAGCCACAGAACGTAAGAAAAAAACCACCACGAAGAACGTCAAGAAAAAATCTACCGCTCAGACTAAACAAACCGCTTCCAGCAAAACGAAAACAAAATCTTCCCGCACTACCCGCACCGCCAAAAATAAAGCTTCGCAGACCGCCGCTAACCTCGTTACAGAAAAATGCATTCCCCGTAAAGGCCATAAAGCAAAATGCACGAAGGTAACGAAGCTGGCGGACGTGCATAAAGTGCGTGTGCAAAAAGCGCAAAAAACCGCGATGAATAAACTGATGGGGCAGATTGGCAAACCTTATCGCTGGGGCGGAAGTTCACCGCGTACCGGTTTCGACTGCAGCGGCCTCGTCTATTACGCCTATAAAGATCTGGTTAAATTCCGTATTCCACGTACCGCCAATGAGATGTATCACCTGCGCGATGCGTCGCCGGTTAACCGGGGTGAGCTGGAAAACGGCGATCTGGTCTTCTTCCGCACGCAGGGTCGCGGTACGGCTGACCACGTGGGCGTCTATGTCGGCAACGGGAAATTCATCCAGTCTCCGCGCAGCGGTCAGGACATTCAGATCACCTCGCTCAGCGAAGATTACTGGGTACGTCACTACGTTGGCGCGCGTCGCGTCATGACGCCAAAAACCATTCGTTAATCCCTGCCCTGCCGCATCGGCGGCAGGGTAAGTTCCTCTTTTGCATACCCTTTCAATTTGCTATCCTGTCCTTGTTGTCTGTAGGGTTATTGGCAACACAAAATACAATAAGGAGAGAAGCAATGTCGTTCGAATTACCTGCACTACCGTATGCAAAAGACGCCCTGGCACCGCACATTTCTGCGGAAACCCTGGAATATCACTACGGCAAGCATCATCAGACGTACGTCACTAACCTGAACAACCTCATCAAGGGCACCGGTTTTGAAGGCAAAACGCTGGAAGAGATCGTTCGCAGCTCAGAGGGTGGCGTTTTTAACAACGCGGCTCAGGTGTGGAACCACACTTTCTACTGGCACTGCCTGGCGCCGAATGCCGGCGGCGAACCTGCCGGTGAACTGGCAGCCGCCATCAACGCCGCCTTTGGCAGCTTTGCGGAGTTTAAAGCGAAGTTTACCGATGCAGCCATCAAGAACTTCGGTTCTGGCTGGACGTGGCTGGTAAAAGAGGCGGATGGCAAACTGGCTATCGTATCCACGTCTAACGCGGGCACCCCGCTGACCACCAGCGCTACGCCGCTGATGACCGTGGACGTGTGGGAGCATGCTTACTACATTGATTACCGCAACGCGCGCCCGAACTATCTGGAGCACTTCTGGGCTCTGGTTAACTGGGACTTTGTCGCGAAGAACTTCGCCGCGTAAGAGACACGCAGAAGGGGCAACCCTTCTGCGTTTTTGCTTATTCAGCCGTGCAAACCGCTTCAGGCTGTTTACGGCCGGACATCATCACCAGCAGCAGGCCAAGCGCGGCAATAATCGCCCCCATCACCGGCACAAAACTGTACCCCAGACCGCCTGAAATCACGGCGCCTCCGGCGGCGGCACCCAGCGCATTGCCGAGATTGAACGCCCCGATATTTACGGAAGACGAGAGGCCCGGCGCCTCATGGGCGACGCGCATCACGCGCATCTGCAGCGGCGGCACCACGGCAAAGGTAGCGGCTCCCCAGACGACCATCGCAATCGCCGCGCCGAACTCATTCCGCGCCAGCCACGGGATAGCGACCATAATGACAATCAGCAGAGTTAAAAAGCCCTTCAGCGTGCCGCTCACGGAACGGTCGGCAAATTTCCCGCCGAGATAGTTGCCAATCGAGAAGCCGACGCCAATCAGCACCAGCATCGCGGTAACGAAGAGAGGCGTTGCGTGGGTGATATCGTGCAGCACCGGTGAAATATAGGTGTAGAGGGTAAACATCGCCCCTGCCCCCAGCACCGTGGTGAGCAGCGCGGAGAGTACCTGCGGGCGCATCAGCACCGCCAGCTCTTTACGCACTTCCGGACGTTCTCCGGCGCTGCCTTTCGGCAGGGAGAAGAACAACGCCACCATCGCGACCACGCCCAGCCCGGCCGTTGCCAGGAAAGACATACGCCAGCCGATCGCTTCACCCAGCCAGGTCGCCGCCGGTACGCCGCCGATGTTGGCAATCGTCAGCCCCATAAACATGGTCGCCACGGCGCTTGCCTGCTTGTGTTTTGGCACCACGCTTGCGGCCACGACCGATCCCAGCCCAAAGAAGGCACCGTGGTTGAGGCTGGTCAGAATGCGAGACAGCATCAGGGTAGTGTAGTCCGGCGAAATGGCCGAAAGCACGTTGCCCAGGGTGAAAATCGCCATCAGGAAAATCAGCGCATTGCGGCGCGCGCGGTGCGAAAGCAGAAGCGTCATCAGCGGCGCCCCCACCATCACGCCGATGGCGTAGGCGCTGATTAACATCCCGGCGGCCGGGATCGAGACGTCCACGCCCCGGGCGATTACAGGCAGTAACCCCATCGGGGAGAATTCAGTGGTGCCAATCCCAAAAGCGCCAATCGCCAGGGCCAGCAGGGGAAAATTGATTTTCATGCGTCAACTCCGGATGCCGTGTCATGTAGTGACACAGAACAAAGAAGCGGAAAGCATGACATCAATCACAAAAAATGAGAAGTTAACAAAATGGCAAAAGATTTTTGCCAGGGAAGTAACAATCGGGACGTTCGGGAGGGAGAAGGCTCTCCCCCCGCGTAAATCAGTGCAGCGCAGCCGTCAGGCCAGCCGCCACAATCAGCGCCAGCACAATAACGGTGGTGAACAGCGAAAACTTCAGATCGGAACTCATCAATTTTTCTCCTTTTAATCCCCCCACGAAAAGTGAGCTTGCTCATTTTTGCACAGTTTACGTCAAAAATCTTCCATGATTTAAGCTGATAAACACTTTACCTCTTCCCCTTTTCATCAAGATAGGCCAAAATTCCACGCTAAATTTATTAGCGTACCGGCCATTGACCCCCTCCTGACGTCCCGTGTCGTTTTCCCGGCGTGCCGCAATCCAAAATTGCGTGATAAGGGTGAGAGAAGGCAAACGTTTACCTTCAAGTTTTTCAGGAGCTTAGGATATGGTCTGGAGTGACATTTAATGGCAACAATTAAAGACGTAGCAAAACGCGCAAACGTTTCCACTACAACCGTATCACATGTAATTAACAAAACCCGCTTTGTGGCGGAAGAGACGCGCAACGCCGTCTGGGCAGCAATTAAAGAGCTGCACTACTCCCCGAGCGCGGTTGCGCGCAGCCTCAAGGTTAACCACACCAAGTCTATTGGTCTGCTGGCGACCAGCAGCGAAGCGGCCTATTTTGCCGAGATCATTGAAGCGGTAGAGAAAAACTGCTTCCAGAAAGGCTATACCCTGATTCTGGGCAACGCCTGGAACAGCATTGAAAAACAGCGCGCCTACCTGTCGATGATGGCGCAAAAGCGCGTGGATGGCCTGCTGGTGATGTGCTCCGAGTACCCGGAATCCGTGCTGTCGATGCTGGAAGAGTATCGCCATATCCCTATGGTGGTGATGGACTGGGGCGAAGCGCGCGCCGACTTCACGGACTCCGTCATCGATAACGCCTTCGAAGGCGGTTATATGGCGGGCCGTTATCTGATCGAACGCGGCCACCGCGAGATTGGCGTGATCCCGGGCCCGCTGGAACGCAACACCGGCGCTGGCCGCCTGGCCGGCTTTATGAAAGCGATGGAAGAAGCGCTGATTACCGTGCCGGAAAACTGGATCGTGCAGGGTGACTTCGAGCCGGAATCAGGCTACCGCGCGATGCAGCAGATCGTCTCTCAGCCGCACCGTCCAACCGCCGTCTTCTGCGGGGGGGACATCATGGCAATGGGCGCGCTCTGCGCTGCCGACGAGCTGGGCCTGCGCGTCCCGCAGGATATTTCCGTGATCGGGTATGACAACGTGCGCAACGCGCGCTTCTTCACGCCAGCGCTGACCACCATTCACCAGCCGAAAGATTCGCTGGGTGAAACCGCCTTCAATATGCTGCTGGACAGGATCGTCAACAAGCGTGAAGAGTCGCAGTCCATTGAAGTTCACCCTCGCCTCATCGAACGCCGTTCCGTTGCGGACGGTCCGTTCCGCGACTATCGTCGTTAATCTCATTGCGGAGCCAGTCAGTCTGGCTCCCGCAGCCACTCCCGGTTAAGCGTTTCGCTGTCCCCCAGATAATCCAGAAGCCAGGCCATGGCGGGCGAGACATCATTTTGTTGCCAGGTGAGGCAGCAGGCCGCATCCGGGAACGGATTCTCCAGCGTCAGTTCAACCCACTCGCCGGTGTCGATGCGCGGACGCGCAAAATGAACGGGTACCATCGCGACGCAGAGCCCGGCGCTGAGGCACGTCGCCGACGATTCCCAGTCAGGGGCCACCACCCGCCGCTGGTTATCTAAAAGCCAGGTAATACGCTTGGGCAGAGAGCGGGAGGTATCCTCCAGCACCAGCGACGGCCAGCTGCGCAGCGTATCGTCGCTCAGCGGCCCTTCCATCTTCGCCAGCGGATGATCGCTTGCCACCACGCATTTCCAGCTCAGCATGCCCATATCGCGAAAGGCGTAACGTCCACCGACCGGGATCGCCTGGGTCGCACCAATCGCCATCTCTGCCCTGCCGTCCGCCAGCGCATCCCAGACGCCGTTGAACACCTCCTGCGAGACCCGCAGCTCGACATCCGAAAAATGACGATAGAAGTCGACGATCATCTGCCGGGTGCGTTCGGGCTTAACGATGTTATCCACCGCGATGGAAAGGTGTCCCCGCCAGCCGTTCGCGATCTGCTGGCACTGCTCGCGGGTGATCTGCATTTTTTTGATAACAGAACGCCCTTCCTTCAAAAACCACGCCCCTGCGGGCGTTAATTCCACATCACGATGCCGCCGTTCAAACAGCGGAACCGCCAGCCACTCCTCAAGCTGTCGCACCGTATAGCTGATGGCCGAAGGGACGCGGTGCAACTCCTGCGCCGCCCCGCTAAAGCTGCCGTTACGCGCGACAGCATCGACCACTTCAAGAGAATAATCTGACCACATTTTCTGCCTGCAAAAAATTTGAATGCACCCGCCAAATATTAGCGTTTCACAAGCGGCTTTGCACTCCCTACACTCAGCGCCAACGTATACCTGCCTCCTCAGGAGAATAAAACAGTGCAACCCAGGAAAGGTTTTTTAGTCTGGCTCGGCGGCTTAAGCGTGCTGGGCTTTTTGGCCACCGATATGTACCTGCCGGCTTTCGCCGCCATGCAGGAAGATTTGCAAACCCCTGCCGCCGCCATCAGCGCCAGCCTGAGTTTGTTCCTCGCCGGTTTTGCCTTCGCGCAGCTGCTCTGGGGACCGCTCTCGGATCGCTTTGGGCGTAAACCGGTGTTGCTGCTGGGGCTGGCCATTTTTGCCGTGGGCTGCCTGGGGATGCTATGGGTGCGCGATGCCACCTGGCTGCTGGTGCTGCGGTTTGTTCAGGCGGTCGGCGTCTGTGCCGCGGCCGTGACCTGGCAGGCGCTGGTCACCGACTACTACCCGGCAAACCGCACAAACCGTATTTTCGCCACCATTATGCCGCTGGTGGGGCTCTCACCGGCCCTCGCCCCGCTGCTGGGCAGCTGGATCCTCGCGCATTTCGACTGGCAGGCCATCTTCGCCACGCTGTTTGCCATTACGCTGGTGCTGATGCTGCCGGCGTTCGCCCTCAAGCCCGCGCATAAAAAAGAGGCGCACGCAGACGCGAAGCCGATTACCTTCACCTCCCTGCTGAGCGCTAAGGCGTATCGCGGCAACGTTCTGATCTATGCCGCCTGCTCGGCGAGCTTCTTCGCGTGGCTGACCGGGTCGCCCTTTATTCTGCACGATATGGGCTACAGCCCGGCGGCCATTGGCCTGAGCTACGTTCCGCAGACCATCGCGTTCCTGGTTGGCGGTTACGGCTGTCGCGCGGCGCTGCAAAAATGGGAAGGTCAGCAGATGCTGCCGTGGCTGCTGGTGCTCTATGCGCTGAGCGTCATCGGCACCTGGGCCGTTGGCTTTATTCCGGGCGCAGGTCTGGCCGAAATATTGATTCCATTCTGCGTGATGGCCATCGCGAACGGGGCGATCTACCCTATCGTTGTGGCGCAGGCGCTGCGTCCGTTCCCGCAGGCGACAGGCCGCGCGGCTGCGCTGCAGAACACCCTGCAGCTGGGGCTGTGCTTCCTGGCAAGCCTGGTGGTCTCCGCGCTGATTGCCACGCCGCTGCTGACGACGACCAGCGTGATGCTGGTCACCGTCGCGCTGGCGGCGTTGGGTTATCGCATGCAGGCCGCCGCGCAGCGCGCGCAGGATAAGAGCACGCAGGTGGAAACCTCGCATGCCTAATCGCGCCAGAAACTATGTTAATTTTCAGTGATTAGGTTGCTAAGAATTTTCTATTGAATCACCAAATTTTGAGGCCTATACTAAATTTGGCTCGATTAAATACGATAAATATTAAGTGTTAACGGGAGCCGGAGCGCTCCCGTTTTACCATGGAAGGCATTTCGGCAAGGGTTATCTCCCTTCCTCTGTTCTACGTCGGATACTAGCCTCGCGGTATTTACCGTGAGATTTCTCACAAACCAAAAAAAGCGTCTACGCTGTTTTAAGGTTCTGATCACAGTAGGGTGATGGAGAAGCTATGAGTTCATCGTGTATAGAAGAAGTCAGCGTTCCGGACGATAACTGGTCCCGGATCGTCAGTGAACTGTTGGGACGTGCGGGCATTACAATTAATGGCTCATCCCCCTCCGATCCTCAGGTTAAACATCCCGATTTTTTTAAACGCGTGTTGCGGGAAGGTTCGTTAGGCCTGGGAGAAAGCTATATGGACGGCTGGTGGGAGTGCGAACGGCTGGATACTTTTTTCGCCAGCGTGCTGCGTGCCGGTCTGGAAAAACAGCTCCCCCGCAATCTAAAAGACACCCTGCGTGTCGCCTCTGCCCGTCTGTTTAACCTGCAAAGTAAAAAACGCGCCTGGATCGTCGGCAAAGAGCATTACGATCTCGGCAACGATCTGTTCAGCCGCATGCTGGACCCCTTCATGCAATACTCCTGCGCCTACTGGAAAGAGGCGTCGACGCTTGAAGAGGCTCAGCAGGCCAAGCTGCGCCTGATAAGCGAGAAATTGCAGCTTCAGCCCGGCATGCGCGTGCTGGATATCGGCTGCGGCTGGGGCGGGCTGGCCTATTTTATGGCGAAGCACTACGGCGTTAGCGTGGTCGGCGTCACCATTTCAGCTGAACAACAAAAAATGGCGCAGGCGCGCTGCCAGGGGCTGGATGTTGATATCCGGCTGCAGGATTACCGTGACCTGAACGAACAGTTTGACCGCATCGTTTCCGTGGGCATGTTTGAGCACGTCGGGCCGAAAAACTACGACACCTATTTCGAGGTGGTTGACCGTAATCTGACACCGGACGGCATCTTCCTGCTGCACACCATCGGCTCTAAGCGGACCGACAATAACGTCGACCCGTGGATCAACAAATACATCTTTCCGAATGGCTGTTTACCGTCCGTACGCCAGATTGCCAACGCCAGCGAATCCCATTTCGTAATGGAAGACTGGCATAACTTCGGCGCGGATTATGACACCACGTTAATGGCGTGGCATGCACGTTTTCAGGAAGCCTGGCCTGAAATTGCGGACAACTATTCTGAACGATTCAAGCGGATGTTTAGCTATTATCTGAACGCCTGCGCGGGGGCGTTTCGCGCGCGCGATATTCAGCTCTGGCAGGTTGTTTTCAGCCGTGGGATTGAACACGGATTGCGGGTCGCACGCTAAAAAAATAACCCCGGCCAGCCGGGGTTATTTTTATTCTTCTTCTACAGCGTTAATTATTGCGGCTTCTTTTGCGGCCAGCACGCGCTCAACGGTATCGACAACCGCCTGGGTTTGCGGATCGATTTCGATATTCACGCGATGCCCCAGTTTTTTCGAACCCAGCGTGGTGCGCTGCAGCGTCTCGGGAATTAAATGCACGCAAAAACGGGTTGGCGTCACTTCTCCCACCGTCAGACTAATCCCATCAATGCCAATAAACCCTTTATAGAGGATGTATTTCATTAATGACGGATCCTGCACTTTAAACCAGATTTGACGGTTATTTTCCGACGTCACGATTTTCGCCACTTCGGCGGTGGTCATGATGTGTCCGGACATCAGATGGCCGCCAATCTCATCGCTGAACTTCGCCGCCCGCTCAACGTTGACGGTGTCCCCCACCACCAGCTCGCCCAGGTTGGTAATACGCAGCGTCTCTTTCATTAAATCAAAGCTAATCTGGTTGCCATTAATTTCGGTGACGGTCAGGCAGCAGCCGTTATGAGCAACCGAGGCGCCGGTTTCAATGCCATCAAGCATATATTCCGGCAGCTCTACAACATGAGTACGAAAATTAGGTTTTTCATCAATGGACACCAATTTGGCGGTGCCCTGCACAATACCAGTAAACATGCTTACAACTCCTGTTTTTTCCGGACGGTGGTGACACCGTTTAATCCCACCACAATAACAGTTGGAAAAACAGGTTGCCAGCGGAGCGCATTTTCTGGCGATTTTTTCACTAGATAAATAGCTAAAGCCCGCTACAATAGCTGGCACCCCCCTGCATTTTCTTCTTGCTGCCAGTTACGGCGGCTTTTTTAGTCTCTCATATAACTACAAAATAAAGGTGTTCACGTGCAGAAGTACATGAATGAAGCGCGCCAGTTATTGGCACTGGCTATACCAGTGATCGTCGCGCAGGTGGCCCAGACCGCAATGGGATTTGTGGATACGGTAATGGCGGGTGGCTACAGCGCCACCGATATGGCGGCCGTTGCCATCGGCACGTCAATCTGGCTGCCGGCCATCCTGTTCGGCCACGGTCTGCTGCTCGCCCTCACGCCGGTTATCGCTCAGCTTAATGGCTCGGGTCGTCGCGAGCGTATTGCCCATCAGGTCCGCCAGGGTTTCTGGCTGGCAGGGTTTGTTTCCGTGCTGATTATGGTCGTGCTCTGGAACGCGGGCCATATCATCCGCGCTATGCACAATATTGACCCGGCGCTGGCAGATAAAGCCGTGGGCTATCTGCGCGCCCTGCTCTGGGGTGCGCCTGGCTACCTCTTCTTCCAGGTGGCACGTAACCAGTGTGAAGGACTGGCGAAAACCAAGCCCGGCATGGTGATGGGCTTTATCGGCCTGCTGGTGAATATTCCAGTGAACTATGTCTTTATCTACGGTCATTTCGGCATGCCGGAGCTGGGCGGCGTCGGCTGCGGCGTGGCGACGGCTGCGGTTTACTGGGTAATGTTCTTCAGTATGATCGCCTATGTGAAACGCGCCCGTTCAATGCGCGATATTCGCAACGCAAACAAATTCAGCACGCCTGACTGGAGCATCATGACGCGTCTGGTACAGCTAGGCTTGCCGATCGCGCTGGCCCTGTTCTTTGAGGTGACGCTCTTTGCCGTGGTTGCCCTGCTGGTCTCCCCGCTGGGGATTGTTAACGTCGCCGGACACCAGATTGCGCTCAACTTTAGCTCCCTGATGTTCGTCCTGCCGATGTCGCTCGCGGCGGCGGTGACGATTCGCGTTGGCTTCCGCCTGGGACAGGGCTCCACCCTGGATGCGCAAACGGCCGCCAGGACCGGGCTGGGCGTCGGCGTCTGTATGGCCATCTGTACGGCGCTGTTCACGGTGGCGCTGCGCGAGCAAATCGCCCTGCTCTATAACGACAACCCGGACGTGGTGGCGCTGGCCTCGCACCTGATGCTGCTGGCTGCGGTGTATCAGATTTCTGACTCCATCCAGGTGATTGGCAGCGGCGTATTGCGCGGATATAAAGACACGCGTTCGATCTTCTTTATTACCTTTATCGCCTACTGGGTGCTGGGTCTGCCGGCTGGCTACGTGTTGGCGCTGACCGATCTGGTCGTTGATCGCATGGGGCCAGCCGGATTCTGGATGGGCTTTATCATCGGACTGACGTCGGCGGCAATCATGATGATGCTGCGCATGCGCTTCCTGCAGCGCCAGCCGTCAACGGTAATTTTGCAGCGCGCTGCGCGTTAAATATGCAGTAGCCGCCCGCTGGCGGCTACTTTCTCTTCACTTTGCGCGGTAATGAAGCAATCGCGTGAAATCAGAGAGAAAAATGTATTTTCCCTCTTGCCTCCTTGATGCTGTGCCGCTAATATTCGTCCCCGTTGTCACCCACAACACGTTGCGTTCATAGCTCAGTTGGTTAGAGCACCACCTTGACATGGTGGGGGTCGTTGGTTCGAGTCCAATTGAACGCACCATTCTGCGTCCGTAGCTCAGTTGGTTAGAGCACCACCTTGACATGGTGGGGGTCGGTGGTTCGAGTCCACTCGGACGCACCATTTCAGTCCTGAAATGGTGCAAATTCTCTCCTGTTAGCCTGAATTTTCTTAATCCCTTATTTTCATCATTATTCTCCTGCTACGCTTTTCTTATGGAAAAAAAACAGGAAGCGCGTCAATGAAGAATATCGCGATTATCGGCTCCGGCCCCACAGGGATTTACACCTTTTATCATCTGCTAAATAACAGCACTCCGCTCTCCGTATCCATCTTCGAACAGGCCGATGAAGCCGGCGTGGGCATGCCCTATAACGACGACGATAATTCCCGGCTGATGCTGGCGAACATTGCGAGCATTGAAATCCCGCCCATTTTTATGACCTACCTCGACTGGCTTAAAGAACAGAGCGACGCCCATCTGGCGCGCTTTAAGGTTGATAAAGCCCGCCTGCATGACCGGCAGTTCCTGCCGAGGCTCCTGCTGGGAGAGTATTTTCGCGACAGCTTTCGTTCAATCGTGAAAGAGGCAAAAAAGCTGGGGTTCCAGGTGACGGTTCATGAATCCGCGAAGGTAACGGACATCATCCCCTCGACAACCGGCGTCACCCTTTCCGTCAACGACACCACCTTGGCCGATCGGTTCGACCTGGCGGTTATCGCCACCGGCCATGTCTGGCCGGATGAGAAGGAAGCCACGCGCACGTACTTCCCCAGCCCGTGGTCGGGGTTGATGGACGCCAGCATTCCCCCTTGCCGCGTGGGCATTATGGGAACCTCGTTGAGCGGTCTGGACGCGGCTATGGCGGTGGTGATGCAGCACGGTGAGTTTCGTGACGGTAAATTCATCCTCGACAAGGGCAGCGAAGGGTTAAACATTACGCTGATGTCCCGAACGGGCATTCTGCCGGAAGCCGATTTTTACTGCCCTATCCCTTACGAGCCGCTGTCGGTATTGACCGAATTCGTGGTTGAAAGCGAGATAGCCAAAGGAACGGACGGCCTGCTTGACCGCATCTTTGCCCTGATGGTGAAAGAGCTCGAGCTCGCCGACCCGGCTTGGTGCGAGAAAATTTCCTTGCGTAACCAGGATGCCGACAGCCTTCGTGAGGCGTGGTTTGAGGATCGTAAGCGGCACGGGCCCTTTACCTGGGCGGAAGAGAACCTCAGCGAGGTTGAGCGCAACAAACGCGAACGGCGCACCGTGGCCTGGCGCTATACCGTCCTTCGGCTGCATGAGGTGGTTCAGGAGATTGTGCCCCACCTCAACGAAGAGGACAGAGAGCGCTTTAAGCAGGGCCTCGCCCGCGTGTTTATCGACAACTATGCCGCGATCCCGCCGCAGTCTATCCGCAGGCTGCTTGCGCTTCGCGAGGCCAGCATCATTAGCGTGGCGGCGCTCGGCGATGATTACACGCTTGATGCCGGCAGCGATCGGACGGTCATTACCACCAAAGAGACCGTTTATCGTTTCGACGTGTTTATTGATGCGCGCGGACAAAAGCCGCTCAAAACAAAGGACCTGCCTTTCCCGACGCTGCGTAAACAGCTGGCAGAGACGGGCGACGAGATACCCGACGTTGGCGAGGATTACACGCTTAAAGCGCCTGAAACGGTTCGCGGGCGCATCGCTTTCGGCGCAATACCGTGGCTGATGCACGATCGTCCCTTCGTTCAGGGGCTGGCGGAGTGTGCGGAGATTGCAGAGGCGATGGCGAAGGCGGCTGAAAAACAAGCCTCAGGGAGACGGCGTAGGTTACCGTACGTGGAGAACTGACAGGGCTTCCATGCCCTGCTATCGGTGATTACTCGAAGAAGACCTCCGGGTTTTCCGACAGCGATACGAACGTTTTGGTGTTCTTATCCAGGGCAAGGATTTTGCCGCTTTCAATGTCGTACACCCAACCGTGCAGTCGGATGGAGTTATTACGCAGGCCCACCGCGACGGACGGGTGGGTCTTGATGTTGCTCAGCTGCGCAAACACGTTCTCCTGCACCATCGCATTCACTTTATCGACAGGCGTGTCCCAGCTTTTCTTCTCTACCACGGCCTTTGCCGCGTCGGAATAGCGCAGCCAGTGCGATACGGCAGGCATCGGCTCCAGGTTGGCGTTATCGGCAATCGCCTTCATCGCGCCGCAGTTGGAGTGGCCGCAGATCACGATGTCGGTCACGCCCAGCGCCACCACCGCGTACTCGATAGTTGCGGAGACGCCGCCCGGCTCCGGCCCGAAAGGCGGGACAATGTTGCCAGCATTACGAATGACAAAGAGCTGTCCCGGCTCTTGCTGGGTGACCAGTTCAGGAACCAGACGGCTGTCGGAGCAGGAGATGAACAGCGCTTTGGGATTCTGGCTGGACGCTAAACTGCGAAAGAGCTCTTTACGTTGCGGGAAAATCTCTTTTTGAAAGCTGAGAAAACCTTCAATGATATGTTGCATAGCAATTTCTCTTTTATCTGTTTTCGTTTAGGTATGATCGCGATCACACTCGTAAAGTTTACCCATCGTACTTTACCTGAGACAAGCAATATATTTCTGGCCCGACCGCTGCACGATATCGTCGGCGTTCGCCGGGATGTTCTGCCCTTCAAACGCGCCGTAAAGACGGGCGAACGATCTTCCCGCCAGGCGCCGGGTAACGTCCTCAACCGTACGGGCAGGCAACGGGAGCATATTCGGGTAGCTCCACATAAACGACACGGCATTTTTCCCCGGCGTGACCTGCAAAATATCCCCCGCCAGCAAAACGCCCTCACCCTCCTGCCAGTGCAGCACCGTTCCGCCCGCAAAATGGCCGCCGAGACGCAGCAGCGTGACCGAGGGCATAATCTCCAGCGCATCGCCATCCCAGAAGTGAATCGCCGGACTGTTGCGCATCACCCATTCGCGGTCGCTGGCGTGCAGATAGACCGGCGCATCGAAAGCCGCGGCCCACTCCTGCATCGTGGTGTAATAGTGCGGATGCGAAATCGCAATGGCGTGAAGGCCACCGAGCGCGGTGATGAGCGTTTGGGTTGCGGAATCGAGGTTGGCAATGCAGTCCCACAGAATATTGCCGTGTGGCGTGCGCAGGAGCAGCGCTCGCTGGCTAATTGCAAAGGACGGTACCGTTTTGATACTGAACAGCGCGGGCTCCAGCTGCTGCCATTTGTTCGCGTGCGTGGCCGTCACCGTCGCGTAATCAATCCACGCCTGACCGCTGGCAGGGACATACTGGCGTTCGTCCTCGCAAATCGGACATCTCTCCGGCTTTCCGTCATAGGAGGTACCGCAGGTTTTACAGAGGGTAATCATGAGCGCTCCTCGGTGATAAAGCACTGAGTATGGCAGGGATTATCCTTATGTGCTGCGAGGTACATTGCCGACGTTTTTTACCCTATACTGTGCCAGTATCAAAAACCGAACAGAGCAGGTGCAACATGGAAATTGATCTCGATAACTTAGTTTTTAACGGACTGGATGAAGCGGAAGAGCGTAACGCGGAACGTCTGGACGACGCGGATAAAAAAGCGCAGGCGGTTGTTGCCGACGACGACTGCGGTGATGCCTGCAAGATTTGATAAAAAAAGCACCGGTAAACCGGTGCTTTTTTAGATTACTTTTTCAGCCCGTCAATGGCCGCCTGAGCACAGGCTTCATCAAGATGACCGCCCGGCGCACCGCCGATGCCGATCGCCCCAATCACCTCATCGCCTTCTTTTACCGGCAGTCCACCTGCCAGCAGCAGGAAACCTGGAATATCACGCATATTCTGTGCGCCCGCATTGCTCTGCGCCGCTTCCATCACTTTGCCTGACGCATTCTTTGCGCTAAGTGCCGTAAACGCTTTCATTTCGCTGGCTTTTACCGTGTGAGGACCGGCGTTATCCATACGCTGCACCGCTTTTACCACGCCCGCACGGTCAACCACCGTAACCGCGACCTGATAATTTTTCGCTGCACAGGACTGAATGGCGGATGTTGCCAGCGCGTTAGCCTGCGCCAGAGAGAGATTCTTTTGGGTCAACGTCTCGGCCTGCGCGGCCAGACTTACGCTACCCGCGACCAGTGCCGCAACCATCATTACTTTTTTCATTGCACTTCCTCGAGTGTTGTTTGACATCTCAAAGGTTACTTAACTGCACAACGAAACGTAATTCGGTTGATTACGCACTCCACCTGGTAGTTATACGGATTGCAATTTGTCGTATGCCCGGCTCGCCTGGACCAGGCTGGTGACGCCGAGCTTGGCAAACGCCGCCGCGCGGTGCGCTTCCACGGTTCTCGGGGAAAGATTCAGACGTGCAGCCACCTCTTTGTTACTGCACCCTTCCATCAGTACGGTCAACACCTCGTGCTCCCGCGCGGTTAGCTGTTCAAAGCGTGCTTTGATCTGCGAAATATCCTGCCAGGCGGCAGACCGTCGCTGGCTCTCCTCAAAGGCCTGCCCAACCGTTTCGATGAGCTTATCGGCGTCTAACGGCTTGGTGAAAAACTCAAACACGCCGTTGCGAAACGCGCGACGGCAGGCGTCGATCGTTCCGTGCCCGGTCATAATAATCACCGGCAGCAGCGGCCAGGGCCATTCGCCCTCTTCCAGCCACGTCAGCCCGCCTTTGCCCGGCATGCGCATATCCAGCAGCAGACAGCCGACAAGCGCCGAGTGACCGTCCTGCGTTTTCGTAAAGGCTTCGACGCTCTCAAACGTCTTAACCTGCCAGCCCATCCCCGACAGTAAAAACGCCAGGGATTCTCTGATGGACTCGTCGTCATCGATGAGCCAGACAACCTTATCCATGCTTTGTCTCCTCTCCTGCTGCCAGCTGCAAGCGGACCTGCGCCCCACCCTGCGGGGCATTACCCAGGGTGATCGAGCCGTTCATGCGCGTTATCAACGTTTCCGTTAACGTCATCCCCAGCCCAATTCCGCCGGGGCGTCCGCTAAAGAATGGCATAAATGCGTTCTGCAGAGCATCCGGGCTAAACCCGGGCCCGCCGTCGGTCAGGGTAACCAGAATGCCCTTCTCATTTTTCTGACTGTCGATTCGCACCCAGCCGTGCGTGCTCTCCTGCTGCGCCTGAATCGCATTGCTGAGCAGATTGTGCAGGATCTGCTCCAGCCAGAGTCGGTCCGCCAGCACGGTCGTAGCATCCACAGCAAATACATGGATGACCGCGATACGCCGGGATTTAAGCTCGTGCTCCAGTAAATTCTCCACCTGCAGCCAGCACTGCACCAGATCGGTTTCGCGCAGGGTCACCTTCTCCTGGACAACATGCTCGCGAAACCGCGTCAGCAAGGCGCTGATACGCTGCGTTTGCAGCAGCGCGGCCGCGAGCGCCTGCGACACGGCCTGCGGATTATCCTGCTGCTGCTGTCGCTGCGCCCCCTGGACCCAGGTTTGCACGGCGGTCAGCGGCTGGTTGATTTCATGGACGATGCCCGCGGTGATCTCTCCCAGCGTGTTAAGCCTGGCATGCTGATAATAGAGCGCACGCTGCTCGGCCTGCTGGCGCTGTTTGCGCTGCCAGAGCACGGCTCCCGCGCCCGCAATCACCATCCCCCACGTCAGAAAGAGCAGCGGAAACGCCAGCCAGGAGACCCTGAACCAGTCCGGATCTGCCGCGGCAGAGAGAATAAAGGGCTGAGTATGCTGCGGGAAGGTGCGCTGCCAGTGCCAGAAAGCGTCTGTAGACCACGGCCGATCGTTATTCGAGAGGTTCAGATGCAGCTCTGCAAAGCTATGGCTCGGCGCAAGCAGCGCGCTTAAGTCGATCAGGACGCGGATCTGCCGCCACGGGTTGTATAGCCAGTACTGAACCCCGCGAAACGGCTCAACGCGGGCGGCGTCGAGCGCGCGACCGGTAGTTTTTTCCAGGGCCTTAATATGGGGGAATTTTTTGCGTAACGCGGTGATATCTTCATCGCCGGTCAGAAGCGGAAGCACCGACTCGTTTTGCGTCAGCACGGCGCCGATCGCCGAATACAGCGCCGTAAACTCGCGATCGCGCTCCCAGAACTGGCGGCGTATCTGTTCCGCATACAGCAGCACGCCGCTTATCAGGCAGACTACCACCCACACCGCGATGCTGCGCTTTATCATCTTTTTTATGCTCATAGCGTTAACTGGCACCGTCATTCAGACTGACGACATTACCAGTTAACGATGATGAGAACAAAAAAACGCGGCGCGATCAGATCTCCGGCGTTTTGCTAAAGCCGGTCAGCATCAGGATCAGGCTTTGCGGGGAGGATGCCGTCTCAAACTGGTAGTGATTTCCCTGACGATCGCCGCCGATGTACCACGAAACCTCGCTTTTCCCTTCTGCCAGCGCCTTGCGCACCGCTTTATCCACGTCCACCATCCGGTATTCGCGGGAGTGGTTAAGGTAAAGCACCGCATCCGAACGGTAGTTACAGGCTGGCCGCGACTGCCAGCTCACGCTGGCCGGATCCCAGTCGTTGCTTGCCGGATAGAAGAAGATTTGATCCGCGCCGTTGGTTTCCACTTTCCCGCCATAAATACGCACGCGGTATTTAAACTGCGACGGATCCTGTCCGGCTGGCAGCGGGGGAATGTGGAACTTCACCAGCGACAGCGTTTCGCTGTTTTTCGTGCGTCCGCCGTTCTGCCAGTTATCCTGCACCAGCAGGGCCTGGGGATCGGGCTGGGAAAGCGCTGGCTCCAGGCTGCTGAGCCAGACGTTGGCCTTCGCCTTTGAATAACCGTACGGAACGGTGGTGCCACAGTCCAGCCCGCGGTTCATGCACAGGTCGGTCATAAAGCGCGCGGCGTCTTCCGTCCAGCCGTTCATAAAGTCAGCATGGGCCGTATACAGGCTCCCCCACCGCTCTTCACGCTCGTCGCCGTGCATGATGGGGTCGAGGGAAAGCTGCGCTTTGCTGGTATCGAGCGAGCTAATTGTCGGGAGCACGTACGCAATGTTCATGTTCACGGTGGGAATTTTCACCGGGAAGTCGGACGGGCACTGCCCTTTGGTGTCGTAGGTGGCGTTGACCAGACCGTGGGCGGGCTTCAGGTTTACCCCGTCCCAGCAGTTCGGAAACTGAATGCCGATATTAAACTGCACGGCATCGTTCGCCTTGCGTAAGCCGCAGACCTCACCCGTTTTGGTGGTGTAGCCGTGGCCGTTAGCGCACAGGAAGGTGATATGTGGATTCGGCGCGGTGCCGTGATGATCGCCCGCCAGCAGCGATAGCCCCGCCGGGAACGGGTGCAGCGGCCAGGCGTCCACGTTCGATGCCTGATAATAGGTTTTTTGATAGGCAGGTTTGACCACCGTTCCGTCAGGCAGTTTCAGAGAGGGTGCCCAGTAGGCCGAGCTGTCTGCTTTATTATCGCAGGTGGTCTTTTCATGCGTACGCAGCGATTCGCGGCTGGAGAAGGCATCCGTTTGCACGTTGCCAAAAAAATCGTGCAGCATGGCCTCATTGGGCATGCCGTACATCATAATGGCATCGTCGCCGAGCGTGTGGGAGTAACCGCAGACGACGTGCGCCTGAGGCGCAGCGTGCGCCGCCTGCATGGCAATCAGTAGTGCGGTGGCAGAAAGTGCCGGGGTGAGTATTATCCGTTTCATTATCATCTCCTTCTGAGAAAGGAGATATTGGTAACAAAACGGCTACGGTTTACCGAGGATTTGCCCGCGTATTTTTCCGTTCATCCCTGCTTTACACGCATCACGCACAGCTCATTCCAGTACGTTTCGCGCGTGCGGCGAAGTTCAGCGTGGCGTTTTATCATGGAACCACTCCGGGTCTATGTTGGCGACGTCCACGCCATAGAGGCTGGCAACAGGCAGTATTGACTCAAGAACACGCTGCGCGCTGTTCTCCGCATTCGCGGGCCGGGTCGCAAAAAACCGCCGTAGCGTGCCGATCCATTTTTTCATCGTCTTTACCCCTCTTGCTTTACCTGAGTTCAGTAAAACACGCCTCCATCAGGGAGAGGAAATAACAATAACGACTGTTGATATGCAGGATCTGAGTAACACGCGAAACGCTGACGCCTTACCCGGCCAGCGCCTTAACCACCGTTTCCATCGCTTCGGTTGTCAGTGCGCTGCGCTTGATGCGCTGGTTCGCCAGCGCGGTTCGCAGCACGCCCGCAATGACAATATGCTTTGGCTCCTGCCCTAAATCACGCATCTCAAGCACCACCTTTCCGACCACCCGGCACATCTCCTGGTACAGCGCTTCATCTTTGGTCACGTTACCCATCGTCATCACTCCATTGCCTGTTAAACGTTGAGCTTAAATGATTCTCCCCCCGGATACAAAAAAGAAGCCCGGCGAGGATCTCGCCGGGCTTCATCTGGAAAATCAAACAATTAGTTGTTTACTGGAATGACCGCGCCTTTGTATTTGGTACGGATCCAGTCCTGAATCTCTTTGGAGTGCAGCACGTTCACCAGCGCGACGATGTCTTTCTTCTTCTCGTCGCCGCGATGCACGGTAATGATGTTGGCGTACGGGTTGTTTTCACCGCTCTCTACCGCAATCGGGTCATGAACCGGGTCCAGACCGGCGTCAATCGCGTAGTTGGCGTTAATCACCACCGCGTCGCCTTCGTCGTTGTTGTACATCTGCGGCAGCAGGGACGCTTCCACGTTCGGCGTGAACTTCAGTTTTTTCGGGTTCTCAACGATATCGCTGATGCGCGCCGTCACTTTGTCGATGCCCGGCTTCAGCTTGATCACGCCCTCTTTTTCGAAGATGGAGAGAATGCGGCCTTCTTCGGAAACCGCATCACGCATGATGATCTTGCCACCTTCCGGCAGGTCCTTCAGGGATTTGTATTTTTTGGAGTAGATGCCGATTGGCTCAATGTGGATCGCGCCCGCACTGACAAAATCGTAGTCCTTATCCCCCGCGTGATCCTTCAGAACGCTGTTCAGGTAAGGAATGTGCTGGAAATAGTTGGCGTCGATGTCACGTCCAGCCAGCGCGGTGTTGGGCAGAATGTAGTCCTGGAACGGTTTGATCTCCAGGTCGATACCCTGCTTCGCCAGAATCGGCTTTGCATGCTCCAGAATTTCGGCGTGCGGGGTGTTGGACGCGCCCACGGTCAGGGTGTCGGCCCAGGAGGCGAAGCTCAGGGCGCTCAGGGTGGCGGCGGCGATCAGCGTCAGTGTCTTTTTCATGATGTGGTTCCTGTGTGTTGTTGTTACCCTAAATAGTTCGAGTCACAGGAAGGCGGCAAGTGAGTGAATCCCCAGGAGCTTACATACAGTAAGTGACTGGGGTGAACGAATGCAGCCAACGCGCCTGAGGCTCGAAATATGACGGGTATTAGCGTTTATCTAACAGTGAAGTAACGACATCGCCGCAGAACTGGATAATGAAAACGATGATTAAAATGGTCACCGTTGCCACCAGCGTGACGTCACCATGGTTGCGCTGGAATCCTTCCAGATAAGCCAGATTTCCCAAACCACCGGCGCCAATCACCCCCGCCATTGCGCTGTAGCTCACCAGCGCAATCAGCGTCACCGTAATACCTGAAACCAGTGCAGGTGATGATTCCGGCAGTAAAACCCGAAACACTAGCGTGCTCAGTCGTGCGCCCATCGAGCGCGTTGCTTCTATGACCCCTTTGTCCACTTCGCGCAGGGCGATCTCCACCAGACGCGCGTAGAACGGCGCGGCGCCGACAATCAGCGCCGGCAGCGCCGCGTTAGCGCCAAGGATGGTACCGACGACGGTCTTGGTGAACGGGATGAGCAGGACGATTAAAATGATGAACGGAATAGAGCGGAACACGTTCACCACGATCGAAATGACGCTGTAGACCGTACGGTTGTGGAACAAGCCACCGCGCGCGGTTAAAAACAGCACCAGGCCCAGCACGATGCCCAGAACAAAGGTTGCCACGCCGGAAAGCGCGGTCATGTACAGCGTCTCCAGCGTGGCAGCCCAGAGCTGATCCCACTTGAGATGCGGAAAGAGATTCTCAGCCATGTTTAATTACCTCGCCTTCAATATCGCTTTGCTTCAGGTCGGCGAGGATATTGTTCAGTTGTTCATCGGAGGCCACCACGTGGACCCAGAGCTGCCCGAAGACACCGTGGGCGGTTTGCGTCATTTTTCCGTGCAGGATGTTAAACGGCAGGCCGTAGCGCAGGGTTAATTCCCCGACAATCGGCTTATGGGTGCTGTGCCCGGTAAAGGTCAGCCTGATCACCGTGCCTTCCAGATCGTTTGCCAGTTCGGTATTGAAGGTCTCTTCCTCTGCGTACTGGCTCACCTGGCGGACGAACTGCCGCGTAATCGGCTGCTGCGGATGGGTAAAGACGCTCAGCACGTCACCCTCTTCCACCACTTTGCCGTTCTCCATCACCGCCACGCGGTCGCAGATTTTGCGCACCACGTGCATCTCGTGCGTGATCAGCACGATGGTGAGTTTGAAGCGGCGGTTAATGTCGAGCAGCAGATCGAGGATCTGATCGGTGGTCTGCGGGTCGAGCGCGGACGTGGCCTCATCGCAGAGCAGCACGTCGGGGTTGTTGGCCAGCGCGCGCGCAATCCCCACGCGCTGTTTTTGCCCGCCGCTCAGCTGAGACGGATATGCATTCTCGCGCCCTTTCAGGCCAACCAGTTCCACCAGTTCGGCGACGCGCGCCTTAATGTTAGCTTTTGGCACACCGGCAATTTGCATTGAGAAAGCAATGTTCTCACTCACCGTGCGCGACCACAGCAGGTTGAAGTGCTGAAACACCATGCTGATCTTCAGGCGCGCCTGGCGCAGCGCTTCACCTTTTGCGGCGGAGATATCCTGCCCGTTAATGGTGACGCTCCCGGCGCTGGGTTTCTCCAGACCGTTCAGCAGGCGAATCAGCGTGCTTTTCCCGGCCCCGCTGTAGCCGATAATGCCGTAAATTTGTCCCTGCTCTATCGTCAAATTGACGTTATCAACGGCGGTCAGCGCGACTTTTCCGTTGTCAAAAATCTTCGAAATATTCCTGAGTACGATCATTCTTATACGTTATCCGTTGCGCATATAGCGGTTTAGCAGTATGGATGTCCAAACGATAGTAAACAGGCGTTATCAGCTTTGAAATGAACAAAAAAGCATGTCTTATAACTTTCAGAAATAAACAGCGAGTTTGCCGGGCGGGAAGTATTTAGACTAATTTCAGCAATGATTATCTGCCAGACGCATATGTGCTGGCTTACCTTCCGTAAAAGCGGTCTTTTTTTCAGCATTTTATGCCGATATAGCCATCCTCACATCCAGACAACTGTACGTCTTGCTGTCCTGACATCCAAAAACGGCATTTATATTCCTTTCTGTTCTAAACTGCAGTGAATGGTTCTTTATTGAGAAAATTTCACCGCCCTATCATCCCGTCATGACATCCAGAAAGGAAAACATCATGACGATTTACCACTCCGTCACCGAACTGATTGGCCGCACGCCGCTGATCCAGCTGCATAAGCTTGATACCGGCCCCTGCTCGCTGTTTCTGAAGCTGGAAAACCAGAACCCCGGCGGCTCAATTAAAGACCGCGTTGCGCTGTCGATGATTAACGAAGCGGAGCGCACCGGCCAGCTGCAGCCGGGCGGCACGATTATTGAGGCAACGGCGGGAAATACCGGCCTCGGCCTGGCCCTGATCGCCGCCCAGAAAGGCTACTCGCTGATCCTGGTGGTGCCGGACAAAATGAGCCGCGAGAAGATTTTCCACCTGCGCGCGCTGGGTGCCCAGGTGGTGCTGACCCGCTCCGACGTCAACAAGGGCCACCCCGCCTATTACCAGGATTACGCCCGACGCCTGGCCAACGAGCTGCCCGGCGCGTTTTATATCGACCAGTTTAATAACGAGGCCAACCCCCTGGCGCACCGCACCACCACGGCCCCGGAGCTGTTTGAGCAGCTTGACGGCAGGATTGACGCCATCGTGGTGGGCGTCGGTTCAGGCGGGACACTCGGCGGCCTGCAGGCATGGTTCGCCGAGCACTCGCCGCACACGGAGTTTGTCCTGGCTGACCCCGCCGGGTCGGTTCTTGCCGACCAGGTGGAAACCGGACGCTACCACGACGCGGGCTCCTGGCTGGTAGAGGGAATTGGCGAAGACTTTATTCCGCCGCTGGCCCACATCGAAGGGGTGAATCGCGCCTGGCGCATCTCCGACCGGGAAGCCTTCACCACCGCGCGCGAGCTGCTGAAAACGGAAGGTATTCTGGCGGGCTCTTCCAGCGGCACGCTGCTGGCGGCGGCGCTGAAATACTGCCAGGCGCAGACCATACCTAAACGCGTGGTGACCTTCGCCTGCGACAGCGGCAATAAATATCTCTCCAAGATGTTCAACGACGACTGGATGCGCCAGCAGGGGCTTATCACGTGCCCTCAGGCGGGCGATCTCTCCGACTACATCGCCCTGCGCCACGATGAAGGCGCCACCGTCACTGCCGCTCCGGACGACACGCTTTCCACCGTGCTGGCACGCATGCGCCTGTATGACATCTCCCAGCTCCCAGTCCTTGAGAACGGCAAGGTGGTGGGCATTATCGACGAGTGGGATCTGCTGCGGCATATCGGCGGCGACGGCGACCGCTTTGCCCTGCCGGTCACGGCGGCCATGACCCGTCAGGTGGAATTCCTCGACAAACGCGCCCCGGAGAGCGCCCTGCACGCCATCTTCGACCGCGGTCTGGTGGCCGTGATTAACGACAATGACCGTTTTCTCGGCCTGATTACGCGCAGCGACGTCCTGACCGCGTGGCGCTACCGTCTACAGCAATAAAGGATTAAACGATGAAAAACCTGGCAACCCTGAGCGTCCACAGCGGCGCGTTTAACGACCAGCACGGCGCCGTCATGCCGCCGATTTACGCCACGTCGACGTTTGCGCAACCGTCACCCGGGGAGCATACCGGCTATGAGTATTCCCGCAGCGGCAACCCAACGCGCCACGCGCTGGAAACCGCCATCGCCGAGCTCGAAGGCGGCACGCGCGGCTACGCCTTTGCCTCCGGTCTCGCCGCCATCTCCACGGTGCTCGAACTGCTGGATAAAGACAGCCATATCGTCGCCATTGATGACGTTTACGGCGGGACGTATCGCCTGATCGAAAACGTGCGCAAGCGCAGCACCGGCCTTCGGGTCAGCTGGGTTAAGCCGGACGATTTAGCCGGGCTTGAGGCCGCCATTCGCCCGGACACGCGCATGGTGTGGGTGGAAACGCCGACCAACCCGCTTCTGAAGCTGGCGGATCTGGCGGCCATTGCCGCTATCGCGCGGCGTCATAACGTCATCAGCGTGGCGGATAACACCTTCGCGTCGCCGGCGATCCACCGCCCGCTGGCGTCGGGTTTTGATATCGTGGTGCACTCCGCCACCAAATACCTTAACGGCCACTCGGACGTGGTGGCCGGGCTGGCGGTGGTGGGTGATAACCCGGCGCTGGCGGACCAGCTTGGCTATCTGCAAAATGCGGTCGGCGGCGTCCTGGATCCCTTTAGCAGCTTCCTGACCCTGCGCGGTATCCGCACGCTTGCGCTGAGGGTAGAAAAGCACAGCAGCAACGCGCTGGAGATTGCGCAATGGCTGGCGCAGCATCCTCTGGTCGAAAAAGTGTTCTACCCCGGCCTGGAATCGCATCCGCAGTATCAGCTTGCCCGCACGCAGATGGCCCTGCCGGGTGGGATGATTTCCGTCGTGGTGAAAGGCGATGCGCAACGCGCTAGCGAGGTGATTCGCAACCTGAAGCTGTTCACCCTCGCGGAAAGCCTGGGCGGCGTGGAGAGCCTGGTGAGCCAGCCCTACAGCATGACGCACGCCTCGATTCCGCTGGAGCAACGGCTGGCAAACGGCATTGTGCCGCAGCTGATTCGCCTGTCGGTGGGCATTGAAGATCCGAAAGACCTGATTGCCGACCTCAGTCAGGCGCTGCAAAAATAGGCAAAATGCGGCAGGTCGATCGCCTGCCGCCAAAAGTTGTCATCATGGCTTAACGCCTTGATAACAATATTATGTGAAACGGCATTGATTAATTCTGAAACGCCGTATCCATTTTCCTTTTATCTTAAAATCAGCGTATAATGCGCGCCAAATCCCTGGTGAATGGTTTCAGCGCTTGGAATACAAAAAACAACCTACAACTTCCCCTCTCCTTCGTTGGGCTGTCACGCAGGCACACTTTCTTCTGCACGCTCATTTGATGTCTCCTATCCTTAGTGCGTGTCATATACTCTTTTGCAACACAGGTTTGACTCCGCGGCGGTGCGCCCCCGGAGCGAGATTTCCATATCCTTCCCAACTTAAAGACTAAGACTGTCATGAAAAAGACGAAAATTGTTTGTACTATCGGCCCGAAAACCGAATCCGAAGAGATGCTGAGCAAAATGCTGGACGCCGGCATGAACGTGATGCGTCTGAACTTTTCCCACGGTGACTACGCGGAGCACGGTCAGCGTATCCAGAACTTGCGCAACGTGATGAGCAAGACCGGTAAAAAAGCGGCGATCCTGCTCGATACCAAAGGTCCGGAAATCCGTACCATCAAACTGGAAGGCGGTAACGACGTCTCTCTGAAAGCGGGCCAGACCTTCACCTTCACCACCGACAAATCCGTTGTCGGTAACAGCGAAATCGTTGCGGTAACCTATGAAGGCTTCACCAGCGATCTGTCCGTGGGTAACACCGTGCTGGTCGACGATGGTCTGATCGGTATGGAAGTGACCGCTATCGAAGGTAACAAAGTTATCTGTAAAGTGCTGAACAACGGCGACCTGGGCGAAAACAAAGGCGTTAACCTGCCGGGCGTTTCTATCGCGCTGCCGGCTCTGGCTGAGAAAGACAAACAGGACCTGATCTTCGGCTGCGAACAGGGCGTTGACTTCGTTGCGGCGTCCTTCATCCGTAAGCGTTCCGACGTGGTTGAAATTCGTGAGCACCTGAAAGCCCACGGTGGCGAGAAGATCCAGATCATCTCCAAAATCGAAAACCAGGAAGGCCTGAACAACTTCGACGAAATCCTCGAAGCGTCTGACGGCATCATGGTTGCACGTGGCGACCTGGGCGTTGAAATCCCGGTTGAAGAAGTGATCTTCGCGCAGAAGATGATGATCGAGAAATGTGTTCGCGCGCGTAAAGTGGTTATCACCGCTACGCAGATGCTGGACTCCATGATCAAAAACCCACGCCCTACCCGCGCTGAAGCAGGCGACGTGGCGAACGCCATCCTCGACGGTACCGATGCAGTGATGCTGTCCGGTGAATCCGCGAAAGGGAAATACCCACTGGAAGCGGTTGGCATCATGGCGACCATCTGCGAACGTACAGACCGCGTGATGACCAGCCGTCTGGACTTCAACAACGACAGCCGCAAGCTGCGCATCACCGAAGCAGTATGCCGCGGTGCGGTAGAAACCGCTGAGAAACTGGAAGCGCCACTGATTGTGGTTGCGACCCAGGGCGGCAAATCTGCGCGCGCAGTGCGTAAATACTTCCCGGATGCCACCATCCTGGCCCTGACCACCAACGAAACCACCGCACGTCAACTGGTGCTGAGCAAAGGCGTGGTTGCGCACCTGGTCAAAGAGATCGCCTCTACTGACGATTTCTACATTCAGGGTAAAGCAATGGCTCTGGAAAGCGGTCTGGCGCAGAAAGGCGACGTTGTTGTGATGGTTTCTGGTGCACTGGTACCAAGCGGAACAACCAACACTGCCTCCGTTCACGTGCTGTAATAATTCACGAACGAATTAAATTTGATAAAAAGCGCCCAATGGGCGCTTTTTTTATTAGCGGTATTAGCCAAATTCATTCAAAAAGCAAATCGGGTTTTTCTATTTAAATGCGATTTATCTAAGATGAATCCGATGAAAAATGCCTTTTTTTACATAGCTTTTTACTCAAAACGCACTGATTCGATGCTTCTTTGAGCGAACGATCAAAAATAGGCGTATTCCCATCAAAAAAATATTCTCAACCCAAAAAAGTTTGTGTAATACTTGTAACGCTACATGGAGATTAACTCAATCTAGAGGGTATTAATAATGAATCGTACTAAACTGGTACTGGGCGCGGTAATCCTGGGTTCTACTCTGCTGGCTGGTTGCTCCAGCAACGCTAAAATCGATCAGCTGTCTTCTGACGTTCAGACTCTGAACGCTAAAGTTGACCAGCTGAGCAACGACGTGAATGCAATGCGTTCCGACGTTCAGGCTGCTAAAGACGACGCAGCTCGCGCTAACCAGCGTCTGGACAACCAGGCTACTAAATACCGTAAGTAATAGTACCTGTTAATAAAATGGCGCACATTGTGCGCCATTTTTTTTGCCTGCGTCAAACCCCTACTGCGTTACCTTCTCCCCTTCCTCTTCTGCTACCGCAGCAGACACCCGGCTGTTCTGCACTGACAACACGCTGTTGCTGGCCGAGGGCCCGCTACCCGCGGATACAACCACCGGGATCCCCGCACGGCGCGCCAGCGCTTTATCAATAAGCGCTTTATCGCTTCCGGACTGAGAAACAAAGGCGGCAAAGTCTGCGGAGTGCGTAATGGGCGAAATTTGCGGGTTCTCGCCTTCCACCTGCGCCAGCGGACGGTGGACCTCAATATAGCGCTTGCCGTCCGGCTCAACCGAGAATTTGACCGGCTCATTGATAATTTGTACCCGCGTGCCAACCCGCACCTGCTCAAACAGGGCTTTAATATCCGGGGCGTTCATTCGCATACAGCCGGAACTGACGCGCAGGCCTACGCTGTCCGGCGCGCTGGTGCCGTGAATAAGATATTCCCCATTACCAATACCCAGACGCAGTGCGTAACGCCCCAGCGGGTTATTTGGGCCGGCTGGTACAACCGGAGGCAATTTAATTCCCTGGGCCAGGGAACGCGCTCGGATGCCCGCCGTTGGCGTCCAGGTTGGATTAGGTATTTTTTGGCTGACGCGGGTAGTGCTTACCGGCGTTTCCAGCCCCAGCTGTCCGATGCCGAGCGGGAATACATGGACAATATTTTCTCCCGGCGGGAAGTAGTAGAGCCGAAGCTCGGCCAGGTTCACCACAATGCCCTCGCGGGGCGTATCCGGCAGCAGCATCTGCGACGGAATGGTGATAACGGTACCCGGCGCCGGGTTTACCGGCGCAATGGTATTGTTCGTTTCAAGGATCACCTGCGCCGCGGTATTAAACCGACGGGCGATGGTCTGAAGCTTATTATCCCCTTCCTGTATCGTGTAGGTTTGATTTTGCCCAATCAGGCGGCTCCCTGCGGGCGGCAACGGATAGTCCATCGCGCGGGCCGAATTAAACGTACCGAGCGAACTGAGGAGTAATAGAGTTATTAGAGACGCGCGCTTCATGCTGAGATTCCTTATTCACTGGCAGGACGCCAGAAAGCTGAAAAACCAGCGAGGCGGGAACCACCTCGCGAAACAGAATGAATGCTGTTCTGTAAGTCTAGCTAAGGATTGCAGCTTTGGCGCGAATGGCGCGAATCATTGCTTCCAGCCCCTGGGAGCGGGACGGGGTGAGGTGTTGGGTCAGGGCCATTTTTTCAAACCACGGGCGGACATCGAACGCGACAATATCCTGCGCCGACATCCGGTGGTAAAGAATAAAGACGACCGCAATCAGCCCTTTTACAATGGCCGCATCGCTATCGCCGTGCAGTGCGATTGTGCCGTCATCAGACTGCTCCATCACGATCCACACCTGGCTCTGGCAGCCCTGAATAATGTTTTCCGGGTTATGCGCCTCTTCTCCGAGCGGCGGCAGACGCTGCCCCAGCTCGATGATGTAAAGGTACTTCTCTTCCCAGTTTGCACAACGCCCAAAGTTGCGCAGCAATTTGTCTCTGTCCGGCAGTTCTGCCATCTTTTGCCTCTTCTTAGCCCAACAGCTGGTGAATGCGCTTAAGCCCCGCCACCAGCCTGTCGACCTCTTCCATTGTGTTATACATCACCAGCGACGCGCGGCACATTGCCGGAACCTGGTAAAAGGCCATCAGCGGCATGGCGCAGTGGTGCCCGGTCCGGACGGCCACGCCGTAGTTATCGAGGAAGCTGCCCACGTCATAGGCGTGGTGTTTCCCCAGGTTAAACGCAATTACGCCCTGCCGGTCAGCCGGGCCATACAGGGTCAGATCCGGCACGCTGGCAAGCTCCTGCAGCGCGTAGTGCATCAGCAGCTGTTCGTACTCCTGGATGGCGTCCAGGCCGATTGCGGAGACGTAAGACACCGCCGCCCCCAGGCCAATAATCCCGCCGGTATTGGGGGTGCCCGCCTCGAAACGCCACGGCGCTCGGGCGTAGGTCGTCCCTTCCGTTAGGCTGACGGTGGCGATCATCGATCCGCCCCCTTCCCACGGCGGCATCGCCTGCAGGATGTCCTCTTTCACATACAGCACGCCGATCCCGGTCGGCCCATAGAGCTTATGCCCGGAAAATACGTAGAAATCGCAGTCCAGCGCCTGCACGTCCACCGCGTGGTGCATCACCGCCTGCGCGCCGTCAATCAGCACCTTCGCGCCGGCCTGATGGGCTTTTGCGATAATCTCTGCCACCGGGTTTTCGGTGCCCAGCACGTTAGAGACCTGGGTGACCGCCACCAGCCGCGTCCTGTCGTCCAGCAGGGCGTCAAGCTGCTCAAGCTGCAGCGTGCCGTCTTCGTTCAACGGAACGACCCGCAGCTGCGCGCCGACACGCTCGCAGAGCATCTGCCATGGCACAATATTGGCGTGGTGCTCCATCTGGGTGATGATGATGTTATCCCCCGTGCGCACCTGGGCGTTGCCCCAGCTGTTGGCGACAAGATTAATCCCCTCGGTGGTGCCGCGCACAAACACCAGCTCTTCCGGCAGGCGCGCATTGAGGAAGGCTGCAATTTGCGTGCGCACGTTTTCCATGCGCTGGGTCGCCTCGGCGCTCAGGGTATGAATACCGCGATGCACGGCGGCGTAGCCGTGGCGGTAAAACTCGGCTTCCGCATCCACCACCTGATTCGGCTTCTGCGCGCTGGCCGCGCTGTCGAGATACGCCAGCGGCAGGCCGTTCACTTCACGGGTCAGAACCGGGAAATCGGCCCGCACTTTTTCTACGGGAAAACTCATGCTTCGCCTCCGGGCAGACGCTGACCAATGCGGGCCAGCACCTGCTGCTTCAATACGCCATCGTGCAGCGCTTCCGTAAGCTCCGCCGCAAAGGCGTAGATGATCATTTTCTGCGCCGCCTGCCGGTCGATGCCGCGCGAGCGCAGGTAGAACATTTGCTCATCGTCGATCCGCCCGACCGTCGCGCCGTGGCTGCATTTTACGTCGTCGGCGTAGATCTCCAGCTGCGGCTTGGTGTCAACTTCCGCCAGGCGCCCCAGCAGCAGATTGTTGTTGGTCATCTGCCCGTCGGTTTTGATGGCGTGCTGGGCCACGTTAATCAGGCCGTTAAACACCGCCCGCCCTTTATCGCTGACGATGGTTTTGTGCAGCTGGCGGCTGTTGCAGTAGCCTTTGTTGTGCTCAAGCCAGGTGCGCGTGTCGCACACTTCTGATTTGACCGGCATCGCCAGGCTGTTGATGCGCAGCGTAGTGTTCTCACCGTTAAGCTGCGTGCTGGTGTTGTGGCGCAGCACCGCGCCGCCGAGCAGAAAGCTATGGCTGTACGCCGCGGCATCCTGGCCCAGCAGGATATCGTTATGGGCAAAATGGTGGCTCTGCGGATTCTCAAACGCCAGCTTAATGTGGTGAAGCTGCGCATTCGCGGCGACGTTCATCGTCAGCCGCGACCCGGTAAAGTGGCGGGTTTCGTTGAGGCTGACGTAGTGTTCAATCACCGTGGCCTCTGCCCCCTCCGCCAGCTCAAGGTGGTGGCGATAGTGCGCGGTGTTGATCTCATCGCCCTCCACGCCCTGCGTGATGTGCATCAGAAGCAGCGGTTTTGCCGGGCGCTGGTTACGCTTCACGCGGATATGCGTCACGCTGCGGGCCAGGCTCTCGGTCAGGTGGAGAAATACTTCCGACTGAACCGGGGCGCTCAGGGACTGGCGATCGTCGTTTATCTCAATCTCAAATCCGCTCCCCTGAAGCGCGTCGCTCAGCTCGGGACGGAACGCACCGTCGACAAACACCAGGCGCACGGCATCCACGTTTACGGCCAGCGCGTCACGCTGCGCAGGCGCGAGATCCGCCAGACGCGTCACAAACTCGCCTTTCATCAGGCCGTCGAGCGGGGTGTACTTCCAGTTCTCATGCTTACGCGTCGGCAGGCCGAGACGCAGCATCTGCTGCAGGTGCTGCTGCGCCTGCTCGGAGCGCGTATGCCCCTGCTCCTCAAACAGCCTGTGCCACTGCTGGAGCGCATTACTGCTGTTCGGTAAGCCAGCCATAGCCCTGCTCCTCCAGTTGTTTAACCAGCGTGAAATCACCGGATTTCACAATACGTCCCTGGTAAAGCACGTGGACGTAGTCCGGCTTGATGTAGTCCAGAATGCGCTGGTAGTGGGTGACGATAATGAACGAACGCTTGCCGTCGCGCAGGGCGTTCACCCCGTCGGCGACAATCTTCAGGGCGTCGATATCCAGACCGGAGTCCGTCTCATCCAGAATGCACAGCTCGGGCTCCAGCACCGCCATCTGCAGGATGTCGTTACGCTTTTTCTCACCGCCGGAGAAGCCAACGTTGACCGAGCGGGTCAGCAGGTCTTCCGGCATTTTGAGCAGCTTGATCTTCTCTTCCATCAGGTCCTGGAAGTCAAAGCGGTCCAGCGCCTCCTGGCCGCGATACTTGCGCACCGCATTCAGCGCCGTCTGGAGGAAGAACTGGTTGCTGACGCCCGGAATTTCCACCGGGTACTGGAAGGCCATAAAGATGCCCTCACCCGCGCGGTCTTCCGGCGACATCTCCAGCAGATCTTTGCCGTTGAATTCGACCGAGCCGCCAGTCACTTCGTAATCTTCGCGTCCCGCCAGCGTCGCTGAAAGCGTACTTTTCCCGGAGCCGTTCGGCCCCATGATGGCGTGAACTTCACCCGGCTTGACGTCAAAATTGAGACCGCGCAGGATGTCTTTCTCTTCCACGCTAACCTGTAAATCTTTAATGCTTAACATGTGCTTTCCTTAACCGACGCTGTGTTCAAGACTAATGGCGAGGAGTTTTTGTGCTTCAACGGCGAATTCCAGCGGCAGTTCAGAGAACACGTCCTTACAGAAGCCGTTCACAATCATCGAAATGGCATCTTCTTCGCTGATGCCGCGCTGCAGGCAGTAGAAGAGCTGATCTTCCCCGATACGCGACGTGGTCGCCTCGTGCTCAAGCTGAGCCGTGTTGTTGCGACACTCCACGTACGGGAAGGTATGCGCCCCGCAGTCGGCACCGATCAGCATCGAATCACACTGGGTGAAGTTACGCGCGTTGGTGGCCGTCGGCATGATTTTCACCAGCCCGCGATAGCTGTTCTGGCTGTGCCCGGCGGAGATCCCCTTCGAGATGATGGTGGATTTGGTGTTTTTCCCGATGTGGATCATCTTGGTGCCGGTATCGGCCTGCTGGTGCCCGCTGGTCAGCGCCACCGAGTAAAACTCACCGATGGAGTTATCCCCGCGCAGAATACAGCTCGGGTATTTCCAGGTGATGGCGGAGCCGGTTTCCGACTGCGTCCAGGACATTTTGCTGTTTTCGCCTTCGCACAGCGCGCGCTTGGTGACGAAGTTCAGGATCCCGCCGGTGTTGCCGTCGCCGGGGAACCAGTTCTGCACCGTGGAGTATTTCACCTCGGCGTCTTTGTGGATGATGACCTCTACCACCGCCGCGTGCAGCTGATAGCTGTCGCGCACCGGTGCGGAACACCCTTCGATATAGCTGACGTAGCTGCCTTCGTCCGCCACCAGAATGGTGCGTTCAAACTGGCCGGTTTTTTCGGCGTTGATGCGGAAATAGGTGGAGAGCTCCATCGGGCAGCGCACGCCTTTCGGCACGTAGATAAAAGTGCCGTCAGAGGCTACCGCGGCATTCAGCGCGGCGAAGAAGTTATCGTTGCTCGGTACCACGGTGCCGATGTACTTCTTCACCAGCTCGGGATGGTCATGAATGGCTTCGCCAAAGGAACAGAAAATGATCCCCTGCTCGGCCAGCTTTTCACGGTAGGTGGTCGCCACCGAGACGGAGTCAAAAATGGCGTCCACCGCCACCTCTTTCCCCTCGCGCACGGGCACGCCCAGCTGGTTAAACGCCTCTTCTACCTCTTTGCTCAGGAAGCTGTTCTCGGCGCCGGTCTGCTGGACCGCGCCGGGCTGCGAGGCGCAGGTGTCGTCACAGCTGCCGCAGGATGGCGCGGAGTAATAGCTGTAATCCTGATAGTTCAGCTTGTCGTAGTGGGCTTTCAGCCAGTGCGGCTCTTCCATCTCCAGCCAGGCGCGGAAGGCGCTCAGGCGGAATTCGAGCATCCACTCTGGCTCGTTACGTTTGGCCGAAATGGCGCGCACGACATCTTCATTAATGCCTTTCGCCAGCTCGTCGGTCTGCAGCTGCGTGAAGAACCCCTCTTTATAGTTGAGGTGTCCGCCGCTCCAGGTGTTTACATCACTCGTTGCTTCAGTATTACGAGACATAGTACCGCCTATACCCCAAAGCTTTCGCCGCAGCCGCATTCGTTCTGGGCTTTCGGGTTATGAAATTTGAATAACTGGTTTAAACCTTCCCGCACGTAATCCACTTCGGTTCCGTCGATAAACGGCATAGCCTGCAGCGCGACGTACAGCCTTGCGCCGTCAGTTTCAAACACCAGGTCATCTTTTTCCGGTGCGGTGACGGTATCCAGCACGTAGCCAAAGCCCGCGCAGCCGGTCTGCTTTACGCCTAAGCGTACGCCGAGGATCTCGGGCTTTTTCGCCACCAGCGCGTGGATATGCGCCGCCGCCGCAGGCGTGAGCGTTAATCCGCGCCAGGCAAAATCGGCAGGATTGAAGGTTTCTGAATGCAGTTCCATAGGTCCACCTCATCTGATTAGCCATCAGGGCATAACACCATGTTAGTGATAACGATTATCACTTCAACCCTCTGTCAGCAGGGGCATTCGGCTAAACCGCCCTTTTTGTCTACTTTTATTAAGCATAGACCCTGTCAGAAGATGCGGGCGGGATGGATTTAATTCTTCAATGCTTTGAAAATTAATGGATTATCTAACGGAGAAAATAGCGAAGAGAGGAAAAGTAAAATATGCATCGGAAATGCCTATTTTTGAGATAGCTTTTGTTCTGGAAGTGACTAAAACAAAAAAAGGCCCTCAAGGCCTCTGATTATTATTGATGAAATGAAACGGTAAAACCCTGCTCACGCCAGTGATCGAGCTGTTCCTGCTGACGCGGTGTTGGCGTTTTTCCCGTCCAGACGAAGATTTTTTGCCCCGGGAAGAGTTCAGGACGCGGGGAATCAATCGGGTCCGCCAGTACGTCAATATGCCAGCCTTGCTGCGCCAGCCGCGCGGCTTCAAGCCACAGATGGGTACGGTCATCGCATTCCCAGCCGATAAGCAACGCATCTTTACCCGCTTTCTTGCGCGACTCCGCCAGGCTTAGAACCGCGAATTCAATCAGGATACCGTCAAGCATGCTCGCCATGTGGCGTACCGTATTTTGATCCTGATTCATTCGCTGACGGACGGGGGAAATGATGTTATCAATCAGCGCATCCATGGCGTGATTGCGGCGGAATTCGCCGATTTTGGCACGCAGCTTTGCCGGGCTGGCATAACGCAGAACGGTCATCATCTCTTCCTGGAACGAAACCCAGTTGCCCTGAGTCAGGACTTCTTTGTTTTCCAGCAAGGCTTTTACTTTTCCGACCGAAACGCCGCTTTTCATCAGGCGCTTGATCTCTTCAATACGCAGGATATCTTCATCGTCAAACTGACGATGACCCCCTTCGCTGCGCTGCGGCTTCAACAATCCATAACGTCGCTGCCAGGCACGCAGCGTAACGGGGTTGATACCGCATCGTTCGGCCACTTCGCCGATACTGTAATAGGCCATTAACTCCCTCACGCTCAGAACTTCCATACCTAACTACACCAACCTTATCAGATTGTACAAACCATTTGTATAACTAAGACCGCAATTTGCCCAGGTGAAAGGGGTCGTTCTCCCTTCACCTGTTAATACATTGTTGTCTAAAATTTGCTTCTCGTACAGCTAAGTCTGCCGAATTCTGTACAGCTTTATCAGAAATCGAATTTTTTCTCCGGCCATGCAATCGCCGGAATTCCGCCATGCCGGGGGCTGGCAAAGAGATGGCCCTGGAACTGGGAAATGCCCGCAGATTCCAGCCACATCCACTCTTCTGCCTTCTCCACGCCGACCGCGCAGAACTGAATTTCAAGCGAGGCACAGCATTTGATAATCGCCTGAATGATGGCCTGTCGAGGGCCACTTTTGTGCACGTTCGCGACGAGATCGCGATTAATCTTAATTCTGTCGGGCTGGAATTGGGCCAGTAGCTGTAGTCCCGCAAAACCGGCACCAAAGTGGTCGATCGTCACGCTGATGCCCGCACTTTTTAGCTGTCTGACTGAATCCGTGAACTCGTCAAAACGGGAAATGGCTTCACTTTCAGTAAACTCCACCACAATTTGCTCAGGGACAAAACCGTTTGCTTCAATCGCGGTGAGCAGGAAATCTACGGCGTTAGGAATGTTAACCAGCGTCATAGGCAGCAGGTTGAGAGATAACGTCTGGTTCTGTAACCCGAGCGCGCTGGCCATTGAGAGTGCCACCTGCTTGCTGTGCAAATCAGAGGTATACACGTCGTCACGCGGCAGATTGGCGAAGTAAACTTCCGGTGCGCCGCCGTCAGGCGTGCGGAGAAGCGCCTCCCAGGAGACGACCCGCTGCATAAACGGATCGACTATCGGCTGGAAGGCAAAGCTGCAATCCGCTCCTTTCGCGACCACCTCGGGTTGCGCTGACAACCGCGTTTCTTCGCGAACGAACTCCCAGGAATCCGCAGGCGGCAGTTCAAAATAGTTAGCTTTTTCCGTGGCCTCGACAAAGGTACGGAAAAACTGCAGCGGACGGTCGTTGTAGGTCAGCTGATAGCGTGTGGTTCCCTTGTTCAGCACCTGTTGCAGCACCTCGCTTCTGTCGAACTGGCGCAAATCAAAAAGCTCCATGCCCACCTTGCCAAAACGCCGAACTGGCCCGTGATCCCGCATCAGCTCTACCACGTTGTGGTGGCGCGGGTCGTTACAGATCTCCTCATAAATAGCAGATACATGATCAACTGGCCCCTCAAGCAACTGAAAAAAATGTGTGCCGTTAAACAGCAAGATCCCCGTGACGTTGGCTTGCCGGTTTTTACTATTTGCAGCAGCGACCATAGCTTCCAGCGCTTTCACTGGAACGTCCTCGCAGATATGACTGCGGTAAATGATGGTTGTAAGCATGCGATTCCTGGGGGGTTAAGGGTTTTGGCCACAAAAACAAGTGGAGAGACTTCTCTTATAGCACATTAATTGCCTCACAAATAATTTACATCTCAATCATTTACTGCCGTTAATGGCACGCTCAAAAGCGTTGTACAACTTAACAGCGACCATGCAATTTGTACAATATATTCTGTAGCATTACCGTTCCGTGAACAACAAATAACTCACTGATAAATATGTTATTTATAAAATATATCCTGATTTTATTAAAAATCTGTACATTTTTCATGTACAGATTTAGAAAATGTGTATACCTTAAATGTAACGTTACTGATTACAAAATTTTACAGGAGCGAAACATGCAGCAGAAAGGTTACGTCGCAGATTCCGCAGCAGCGATCGCACAGTACTTCGAAAAAGCCACGCTTCCTACTCAACAGGAAACGCTGGGTCAGGTCGTTGTTGAGATCCTTAGCGACGGGCGAAATCTCAATCGCAAATCGCTCTGTACCAAACTGTTAAGTCGCCTTGAAAGGGCCGAGGGCCCAGAAGAGGAACAGCATTACCACATGCTGCTTGGCCTGCTCTTCGAACGATAACGTGATGAACAGCAGTGACGCGGACAAACTGACCGATCAGTTGATAGGCGAAGCCGTTCTTTCTCTGTTGAGAGAGCGTGGCCCCGTTACAACTGAAGCTCTGGTTCAGCGTCTGCGGCATATGAAAGCACATGAAAAGAATCCCCGGCGGCGGGAGACACTGGCGAAGGCGATTGCCGATATCGGATCAAAAAGCCTCGGATTAAAACGTCGCAGAACCGCGCAAGGACGAATGAGCAGAGAGGGACCTCTCAATGATAACAGAGGCAATGTAGTGTCGTTGTTTGGAAAGGGAAAACCGTCCGATCCCAAAAAAATACATTGACTGCATTTTAACAGCTACGGTGAGACCAAATGAGACAAAATATTCAGCTGCAACCCGAATACCATTCTGCTTTTTTAGAAAGCGCGCTGGCGGAATATTTCCGTCACGCAGGCGATCGTTTTGCTGAAGAGTCTGCTGTTTTTTCTACTGCAGTACGCTGTGTTCTGGCCTCTGAAGGTCATATTTCTAACAAAGCGATCATCCTCTGGCTCATTCAGACGCTGGAAGCGACCAGCGACGTTGTTCAGGCGGATGTTATTCGTAAGACGCTTGAAATCGTTGTGGGCTACACCATGGATGACGTTTAAACGCCCTGCCATTCAGCACTCATGTCATCGTCAGAACTGACGAAGATTCTGACGATGACATCCCCCTCTCTTCATAACCCCCTGTAAAATAAGCGCTATAAAAATGGCATGGTTTCTGCTTACTCCCTGTTACGGGACTGGGGTTACCAGTCATTTTGCTTCATTTCTTAACAGGTCTGTTATTGATGAAAAAAATCGCCAGCGTCTGCCCTTACTGTGGTGCAGGCTGCAAACTAAACCTTGTTGTTGAGAATAACCGTATCATCCGTGCCGAAGCGGCAGAGGGGGCCACAAACCAGGGCACACTATGCCTGAAAGGATTTTACGGCTGGGACTTCCTTAACGATACCCGCCTGCTCACCCCACGCCTGACCCAGCCGATGATCCGCTACCGCAAGGGAGAGGCATTCACTCCCGTGACCTGGGAGGAGGCTATCCGCTACACCGCCCAGAAGCTCAGCAGCATTAAAGCCCAGTTCGGCCCGCGCTCGATTATGACCACCGGGTCGTCGCGCGGAACCGGGAATGAAACCAACTACGTGATGCAAAAATTTGCCCGCGCGGTGCTGCACACCAACAACGTCGACTGCTGCGCGCGCGTTTGTCACGGTCCTTCCGTCGCCGGGCTACAGGAGACCCTCGGCAACGGTGCGATGAGCAACTCTATCAACGATATTGAACACTCCAAATGCCTGCTGGTATTTGGCTATAACTGCGCAGACTCCCACCCTATCGTCGCCCGGCGCGTGCTAAAAGCCCGTGAAAACGGTGCGAAAATCATCGTCTGCGACCCGCGCCGCATCGAAACGGCGCGCATTGCCGATCAGCACCTGCAGTTGAAAAACGGCAGCAACATGGCGCTGGTGAACGCCTTTGGCTATGTGCTGCTGGAAGAGGAGCTGTACGACAAGAACTACGTCGCGCGGTTTACGGAGGGGCTAGAGGCCTATCGGCAGACGGTCAAAGAGTATGCCCCGGAGCGCGTAGAACACCTCACCGGCATCCCTTCCCGCGACGTTCGTCAGGCAATGCGCACCTTCGCGGCGGCCCCTTCCGCCACCGTTATGTGGGGTATGGGCGTGACCCAGTTTGGCCAGGCCGTCGACGTCGTTAAAGGGCTTTCCAGCCTGGCGCTGCTGACCGGCAACCTCGGCCGCCCTGCCGTCGGCGTCGGTCCCGTGCGCGGGCAAAACAATGTTCAGGGCGCCTGCGATATGGGCGTTCTGCCGAATATGTTCCCCGGCTATCAGGATGTGACCGATCCGGCTGTCAGGCAGAAGTTCGCCGACGCCTGGGGGATTGACGTGAATAACATGGACGATCGCGTCGGGACGCGCATTACCGAAGTGCCTCACCTTGCGCTGGAAGGCAAGGTTAAAGCCTATTACATCATGGGGGAAGATCCGCTCCAGACGGAAGCCGATCTCGGCCTGGTCCGCAGCGGTTTCGAGGCGCTTGACTTCGTGGTGGTTCAGGACATCTTTATGACCAAAACGGCGGAAGCGGCGGACGTTCTGCTCCCTGCCACCTCATGGGGCGAACACGGCGGCGTCTTTACCTGCGCCGACCGGGGTTTCCAGCGTTTTGGCAAAGCCATTGAGGCCAAAGGCAACGTGAAGCGCGACTGGGAGATCGTCAGCCTGCTCGCCACCGAGATGGGCTACCCGATGCACTACGATGATAACCAGCAGATCTGGGACGAGATGCGCGAGCTGTGCCCTCTCTTCTACGGCGTGACGTATGAAAAAATGGGCGAGATGGGCCACGTGCAGTGGCCGTGCCCGACGCTCGATCACCCCGGCACGCCGTACCTGTACAAAAACAATCAGTTCGATACGCCAACAGGCAAGGGGCAACTGTTTGCCGCGCCGTGGCGCGCGCCGGCAGAGACGCCCGATGATGATTACCCGCTGGTGCTCTGCACGGTGCGCGAAGTTGGGCACTACTCCTGCCGCTCGATGACGGGTAACTGCGCCGCGCTGCAAAGCCTCGCCGATGAGCCCGGACGGGTGCAGGTCAATCCTGCCGATGCGAACAGGCTGGGTATTACCGACGGCCAGCTGGTCTGGGTACGTTCGCGCCGGGGTAAAGTCATCACCCGCGCCAGCCTTAGCGAGCGCATCAACGCCGGGGCGGTCTATATGACCTATCAGTGGTGGATCGGGGCCTGTAACGAGTTAACGCAGGATAATCTCGACCCCGTCTCAAAAACGCCGGAGACAAAGTATTGTGCGGTGCAGCTGGAGGCCATTGAGGACCAGCGCTGGGCGGAGGATTTTGCGGCGTCGTCTTACCAGTCGATGAAAACGCGGTTGATTAATGCCGTGAACGTCTGATGCACCTGCCGGGTGGCGTCAGCGCCACCCGGCAACAGCGCCACGCTTTAGCCGTACTGCGGGTTATCAGCTGTTAGTCAGATAATCACGCAACCGGTTCGGACAGGCATTTTTCTCTACCATCCGGTGAATCAGGGCCATGAGTTCAAAATCGCTGCGCAGGTCGAATTTCTGCATCAGCAGATATTTATGGGTGAAAATGGTTTTATCACTGGTGTTAAGCTTATTCGCAATCTGTCCTACCGATAACCCGCGGTAAAAATGCACCATAACGCGAATCTGCTGCATAGATAATATTTTATGCTGGCATTCTTCGCAGCTTTTATTCTTCCAGCGAAAGCTGGGTAATTGCGTACGATACCAGGCGATAAACAGCGCCTCGGTCATTCTGTCAAGCGAGGTGCGCCGAGAGATAAATATCATATCCTGATAACAGGACGGACATGCCGTGAAACGTTGCTCATCCTCGACCAGGCCAATCACAATCCCTTTTTTGCGCGCCAGTAATTCTGGATAACAGGTCAGGTTTTCCCCCTGACATAACGCGAGAAAAATAATATCTGCGGCGCTGACATATTCATGAGAAAGCTCAACGTCAAAATGGAGCGAATGCCTGAAATTATGCGTGAAGAAATCCACAAGAAAACGCTGCAACCCATCTCTGAAAAATGAATCTTTCTCTTTAATCAGAATATTCAACATAGCAGTTACCGACATCTGTCAATCATTAAGAAAAATCAACCCATCTACTGATTAGTTGTACTGCATCGTCATGACAACGACTGCGCTGATGCTTCCCGGCGTCGCGCCGCCGGTAAAGGATCTGACCGATGCCAGCATGGCCATCGTCGCGGTTCTGTCTGCTGCGATCGTCTGCGTAATGCTAGTCCCCGTCCCCTTTAACGCACCGGTTGCCGCCTCACTCATCCCTATCGCGACATTCGTGGCCGAACCGCTGTTCATATAGTAATCCGCCCCCGCGACGGGATCGGGGTTTCCGGTAAATGAAACCGTCACGCTGCTCGTTCCTGTCGGACACTGGGTAAACAGCAGGTTAAACGGCACAGGATCGGATGATGACCCCGGCGTGGCCATGTTTGATGCCTGTATATTGCCGAGATCAATATCCATGTTGTCATTCCCGCCGTTAAATATGCAGGGAGAAGCAATAATATTGCCGGTAACGCTCATATTAACAGCGTCTCCCGCAAAGATATTGCAGCTTATTAACGTGGCGGCAAGCGCTGCCGCGCGCAAAATATTCATCTTCTTATCCATTACTGATACGTTAAATCAAGAGTTGCTGATGCGTTGGCTTTACCGGTTGAAACACTCGCCTGCGTCTGATAATAACGGGCAGTAATCGGAAAAGTTTCCTGGCCGCCAGCGGATTGCTTCAAAACGATTCGGTTATTTAATTCCAAAGGCGCTCCATTATATAACAATTGCACGCCGACGCCTTTCGCCACATCCGCGCTCCCCTGACCGGTCAAGGCTAATACGCTGGTAGTACTGACGTCAGGGTTTTGCATTCCCTGCAGCATGACATTAATATTCGCATCCGCATCGCAGTCGAGGCCCAGATTCTGCGTGTTTTGAGCGCCAGAAGGAATGGTGCCGACAGCGTTGCCAAAAGCCGATGCTGAAATATCACCGATAGGAAAACTTAATCCAGGCGTTGTTATTGAGCATGCTAATTGCGTCACTTTGTTACCAATATAGTTAACCGTTAACGACTGAACGTTATCATCACCATGGGCCGTTGCCAGCAGTCCGGAGCCTATCACGCCTGACGTAATATCCCCTGTCTTTATTAAAGTTACCTCCAGAGGGGAAACAACTGTCTGTGTCGGCGTCGAGTTTGTATATTGCCTGACCTTTGAAAAATACCAGCTTGCAGAGGTAAATTTTAACGCAATACCCACACCAGGAACATTTGTATTATAATAATTCGCTATTGACGAAGGCGTACTGAACATACTCATTTCATACGTAATTATTCCCGAACCGACACAGAGGTCAATATCACCGCTGCCATTGGTAATAAAGCTACTTATCACTGTGCCAACGGGAGCATCGCGCTGAACCGTCACGGCAGGCTGCTGTATGTTGAACGGTTGTGCTGGGTTAAATCCACTACCCCCAAACGTACAGTCTGCTTCAGCACGTAGTGAGCATAACCCTAACAGTGCCAGAAAAATGATTTGCCCATACGGCCGATATTTATTTGCTGAATACATAACTCATCCTCAACGACAATCATAAACAACGTCAGGGATACTGTTGGATCTCTCTTTTTCAGTAATCGCATAGTTAACCTGACATTGTTCTGAATTATCACTACCCCATTTAACCCATAACGTTCCGTTTGGACTTAACCCCGTCAAATAAACCTGGCCTTTATCTCCCACAATAAAGCTGTTCCCGCTCAGCCCTTTGATGGTGGCGATAGCGCCAAACGGAACCGGCTGGCCATTACGATACTTAAGCGTCATCAACACCCGCATCCCGACATTTGCCACATAATCCGCCCTGACCACCGCACCGCGGGTCGGTATCACCGTCTTGTTGGTCAGCTCGAGCTCCACGTCATCCGGTAGCGTATCGGTCATCAGCGCCACGTCGTTCTTACGGTACGGCGTCAGGTTGCTCACCGCGGTGTAGCCACGCCAGTCGGTTTTTGCGCCGCTCTGATTCTGGATGCTCACCCCTTTCGCGCCGGGTGCTTTTATCAGCACGTTGGTTTCACCCAGAGGCTGCGAGAAGGTCACCCCGTCGGCGTGGGCAACGATCCCACCCTGTAACCCATAGTTCAGACGATCGCCGCCTTTGTCGTAACCGTACCCCCCATAGACTTCACCATAGGTACCTTTAAAATCAGCGCTGGCATTGCCGGTATACCCCACGGAATCCGTTCCGTAACCTTGCTGCACGTTCCAGCTGAGCGCGTTGTTTTCCAGCGCGGTACCGTTAAGGCCGACGCTGTGCGTCGTGCCGTTGTTCCTGCTGGCGTTCATGCTGTAATTGGCCCAGGTACGCGGCAGGAAGGCCTCTAACGGCACGCTGACGTTCAGTGCAATCTGCCGATCCGTATCGTTGCGGGTTGAACGACCGTTGCCGTCAGTGCTGCCGTTTTTACTGTAGGTATAGGTGATCCCATAGTTCACGCTTCCCCACGCATTGTTATACCCGGCGCTGTAAGACGCCGTGGACTTACCGGAATTCCAGTAATCTTCACGTACGGCGCTGAGCATGAGCGAGCCCAGGCTCTGACCGATGTTTTGGCTCATCGTCAGCTCGGCGCGGTTACGACGGCGGTTCTGCAGCGCGCTGCTGTCGCTATAGGAATCCAGCACCTCCTGCATCCCGTAGTAGCCGCTGGTTGAATAGCGGTAGCCCGCGATGGCGAAGTTGGTTCCCGTCTCAACAAAGTTTTTGCTGTAGCGAATGCGCCAGGACTGGCCGCTGCTTCCCGGCAGGTTTTGCGGGGTTGACCACGCCTGGGTGACATCCGTCGAGAAGGCGCCAAAGTCGCCCATGTTTTTACCGATCCCTGCCGCCAGAGAGCGATACTTGCTCGACTCCTGGATACCGCCGTAGAGCGTCAGGCCATGCGGCAGGCCGTAGATCCCGGTCAACTGTGCGAACGGGGTTTTATCAACGTCGCTGCTATAGGATCGGTACTGGCCTGCGGTGACCGCATACTTAAAGCGCCCTTCACGCTGCAACACCGGCAGTGAAGCAAAGGCCACGGAAAAGTGCTGCTCGCTGCCGTCGCTCTCTTTCACGGTAACGTCGAGGTCACCCGCGCCGCCAGTGGGGTAGATGTCCGTAATTTCAAACGCGCCCGGCGCTACATCGCTCTGGTAAATCTGGTAGCCATTCTGGCGAATGATGACCTGGGCGTTGGTGCGGGCAATACCGCGCACCACCGGAGCGTACCCTTTCAACGAGTCCGGCATCATGTCGTCGTCAGAGGCCAGCTGCGCGCCCCGGAATGGAATACTGTCGAACACGTCAGCCGGAGAGGTGCTGTCGCCGGTCGTTAGCTGAGCCTTGAGCGGAACGATCGCCCGCTGTACGTAGGTGTAGACCGTATCCCATTTGTCGTTGCCGCTGCTGTCGCGGCTCCAGGTGGAATAGTTGCGGATCCGCCACGGACCGACGTTAATGCCCGGGCGCAGGTTGGCGTACTGGCTGTTCGCGTTACTGCTGTTGCCGTCACGTCCCCAGATGTTTGAGCCGCTCAGACTGTAGTTAAGCAGCGCGGCGGTGATCCCCTCGTCCCACATTTCTGGCGGCACATATCCCCGAGCCTGCGGTGATAGCGCCGCCTGTGGAATCGTCATCTCCAGGTGCTGGGCACTGAAAATGAACGCCGTGGAGGCCTGCGGGATCGCCGAGAGCTTCGCACATTCGCCGCCTGAAGCCAGGTCAGGGAATAGCTCGGTTTTTACCCCCCAGCTTTTCAACAGCGCCACGCTCAGGCACGGCTGCAAGGAGGTCTCGCCTTCCGCATTTTTTACCGCGTCAAATTTGATCTCGCGCGTGTCAACAACCTGCCCGTCAATGAGCACATCAACGCGATAGGTGCCGGGCAGCTGCGAGCCGGACTCAAACGCCGAAAGATCGGCGCCTTTCATGCCGGGGTTATCCAGTTCAATCAGCTCAGGGTTAAAATACTCGCCGGCATAAGCGGTCCCGGTAACCGAACCGAGTACGACAGCGATTAACAGTACCGGTTTAATTAAAACCGCCTGCTTATTATGGCTAATCACGACGTTAATCCATACCGAGAATAAAGGGGACATCTGGCACAATGCGAATTACAGGGTGGCGTTATGCACATTTCCGGTGCCGCCGTAATCATTAATTATTTTGAACGTTACCGAACCGCCGGTAATACCTTTCGGCAAATCAAACCTTGCGCTAGCGCCGGGAAGTACATAGGTTACGTCCTCCAGTTTTTTACCGTTGACGCGGATTTCATTGAAGTTCATTACCACGTTCGTTGGGTTAGTGACCTGGATTTGATTCCCGCTACGCTGCCAGGTTAATTTATCTGCCAGATCTTCAGGAATGATCCCTTTCAGCGCCGCTGGACGATAGATCAACTTGATGCGGGTTTTTACCGCAATTTGCAGCGTGTTATCTTTTCGCGATGCCGCCGGAATAGATTTGATATTTAGCCAGTAGAGCGACTCTTTATCCTCGGCCACTGGGCCTGTCAGTACAATACGTTCCACGTTCTGCTGGCCTTTATCCAGTCGGTAGAGCGGTGGCGTAATAATAAAAGGTGTTTTCTCAGCACTTCCGCTTTGCGATTCCACCCACGACTGAATTAAATATGGTGCTGTGTCGGGGTTAGTGACGCTAATAGAAGACTCCTTTTTATTGCCATCATAAATAACGCGCGTTCCACCGATGACCACACCAGCAGTGGCTTCAGAAATACCGGCTAAAAGAAATACGCAGGCAATGAGAGCTTTACTCAGAAAATACATTTTATACCTCAATAACAAAGGGGCCGACAGACGGCCCCCCAATGGTTTCCGTCAAGAAAATCAGTTGTAGACAACGGAGAAGTTAGCCACGGAATTTGCAGGTCCGGCGGTTATCGCTGACGCAGTGGATATATACTGCGCGTAAAAATTCAGCGTATTATCCATCGTACTGCTGAGCACATAGGAATAACTGTTGCTGCCGTGTAACGGCAGATCGACCTTATCCGCCGACATCAGGTTAATTGCTACCCCTGTTGCAGCCCCAGCCACTGACGAATCAATTGCCAGCAGGTTGGCATTGGTTGGATCCGGCGTGCCGTCGAAACGGACTTTTGCGTTAGTCACCGTAACTGGACAGTTTTTCAGTACAATATCAAATCGTGTTGCAGCCGTTCTGGAACCCGCAGCCGGGAATTCCGTTTTATTATAATCACCCAGCACCACCACCTGGTTCTGAGAAGCCACATCGACATCGCAGGCAGAATCAAGAATATTACCGTTAAAATTAACGGTACCTGCCGCTGCGAATGTATTTGTCATGGTCAGTAAAGAACCGGCTGCAAACATTGCCATCATTAATTGCTTTTTCATAATGCTCTACCCTGTATCACTTTATTTATTACTGAGATTCGTGCAGCAGAAAGCCGATAAAAAACCTCTTCAGATTTTTTATTTCCCAATAAATGGGATAAGGCGTTTCTCACTGATTGGTCAAAATTTATATAATTATTTTCGTGAATACAACTTTTTGATGGTCTAGCTGTAGACTGGAATTTAACGAATAAGCAACATTTACTTCAGGGGAATCTTATCTGTTATTGCGCCAGGTCTATTATTAGACTCGCCTCACTTTTTCTTTTTATTCAACTGGTTAGATTTCAAGAGTGTCTCGGTCTACTTTTAGACCTCGCTGAAATATTCCCTGAGTTCTTCATTTTTAAGATAATTCTCTTCGCAGATCAAAAAATGATCACACATGAAGTCGCTGTGAGGTAACTTATGAATACGCGTTTAACCACCCCACTGAATAATAACGAATCCTCCGTTCTGGATTTAAAACCGTTCTCCCATATAGACATGCTGATTAAACATGTGTTGCCGGCGGCCAACAGAATGATCATCAGTCGTGGTGAAACCGTCCATTATTATAAAGATGATGTTCGGCAGTGCTTTCTGCTTATCCAGGGCAGCGTGGCGCTTCATCGCCGGGGTGACGGCATTGTGTTAAATTCTGAATGTGCGCCTTTTATTCTGGGCGTAAGCAGTCAATTCTCCTCTGAACATCTGTACGTCAGGGCGCTGGAGACCGCGGAAATCGCCCGCGTGTCGCTGGAAAGCTTTAACCAGATTGTGTCGCAACATGATTTATGGGAGCACTTTTCAAAGCTGCTTATTTATACCGCCTCGCGGGTATACGAGCATTGCGCGCAAATATCGCAGATGTCTGCCTACGATATCATCCGGTTCCAGCTTGTTGAGCTGATGCAGGAGCCGGACGCCATACGGCAAAATACGACGGCGGCAGCCTACATCAAAAGCCGGACGTATCTTTCACGTAGCGGAATTATGCGTATTTTGGCGGAATTGCGTACCGGGAAGTACATCACCATGGAGCGCGGCGTGCTGCTTGAAATTCACCATTTACCGCGAAAATATTGATTGCCACCGTGCCTGTACGGGCGAGAAACGCTATAATTAGCCAGGTTATTTTTAAGGTTACCGGCTACCATGTCCCTTCCAGAAACGTCTCACCGCGGCTCGCCCTACGCACAAGAGCTTATTTCTCACTTACTGCCTGATTGTACAACGCGACGCACCGCTCGCGGTGAGCGGCTCGATCTTCAGATTGACGGTCAGGGAATGTGCTATTTAATTCTTGAGGGAACGGTCGCTATCTACAGAAGAAGCGACGACATGATGCTCTCCACGGCCCGCAGCCCCGCCCTGTTCGGGCTCGCTAATCTGACAGATATTTATTTCAACGATTACCTGAAGACCGTTAGCCCGTGCCTGATAGGCACGCTCACCACCGGGCGGGTGAATGAAATTATCAAGGAAAAGGCGCTGTGGGGGCTGCTCTCGAAACAACTTATGTTTGTATATAGTCGTCTTTATAACAACGTGATGCCGCAGGGCGCGCCGACGGCGTATGAGATGATTCGCCAGCAGCTGATAAAGCTGATGGAGGAAGATGAAAGCTATCGCAGCAGCGTGACGGCGGAAAGGTATATTCGGGAGAAAACCCAGCTCTCCCGCAGCGGCGTGATGCGTATTCTGGCGGATTTAAAAACCGGCGGCTTTATTGAAATAGAAGAAGGCAGACTCATCAGGATCAACAAGCTTCCCGCCCGCTACTGAATTGCGGGCACAAAAAAGGCCGCACTCGCGGCCTATTCAACAACACTCACTCAATGGACGTGAACGCCCAACCGCCAGGCAAAGTAGATCTCTTCTTTCAGCTCATTCGAAGAGAGCGCCAGCAAATCCGTGAACTCCAGCTCAAGCTGTTTCAGCTTTTTCAGGTATTGCGCCGGAGACAGGTTGCTCTTATCGCGACGTAAATATTCAATTGCCAGCTGTGTTGGGGTTATTTCAGTATCCATGATGTCCTCGCTTATGTACAAATCCTGACCAGTATATCACATCGTGCTGGCTAGTTTTTGACCAAAGGCAATTCATCTGAAAACTTTACACGACCGCCGTCGTCAGCCGCGACGAGCAGCAGAGGCGATCCTGCTCATCGAGAATATCAATCTGCCACACCTGGTGGCGGCTGCCGGCGTGCAGCGCGCGGCAGATACCGCGCACGCGTCCGCTGCGCACCGAGCGAATGTGGTTGGCATTCACCTCAAGCCCGACCACCTTCTGTTCGCCTTCGGTGCAGAGATATCCCGCAACGGAGCCCAGGGTTTCCGCCAGCACGACGGAGGCCCCGCCGTGCAGCAGGCCAAACGGCTGATGGGTGCGACTATCGACAGGCATCGTCGCCTCCAGATCGTCGTCCCCAATGCGGGTGAACTGGATATCCAGCAGCCCCACCATATTCCCCTCGCCCATGGCGTTCAGCGCCTGCAGCGTGACGGCACGTTTCCAGATCATCCAATTATCTCCAGTAAAGCCTGTAATGGGTGGCGTACGCCGTTACCCTCTACCCGTTTGACCTGGCTGCGGCAGGAGTAGCCCGTCGCCAGGCAGCGGTTTCTTGGCAATCGCTGCATCGCCTGATGCCAGGAGAGCTCATAAATACCGAGCGAGTTGGCGTGGTTTTTCACCTCGTGGCCGTAGGTGCCCGCCATGCCGCAGCAGCCCACGCTGACGCTCTCCAGCTTCGCGCCGAAGCGCGCAAAAATAGACGCCCACTGCGCCGTGGCGCCGGGCAGCGCCGTCACCTCCGTACAGTGGCCGAACAAATACCACGGTTCACCGCCAGCCTCCTGAATGGCCTCCTCTTCCAGGGCTGCCGGCAGCCACTCGTGCACCAGCATGACGTGGAAATCGCCGCGCTTATCACCCAGCGTCTGCTTGTATTCATCGCGATAGCAAAGCACCAGCGCTGGATCGACGCCGACCATCGGCATCCCAAGTTCGGCGATCCGGTTGAGAAAATCAGCGGTTTTTTGCGCCGTTTTCGCAAAGCGGTTCAGGAAGCCTTTAATGTGCTGCGCCTTGCCGTTTGGCGAGAACGGCAGCACCACGGGCTGATACCCCAGTTTTTCAGCCAGGCGGATGAAGTCAGCGACCACCTGCGCGTCGTAATAGCTGGTGAACGGATCCTGGACCACCAGCACCACATTCGCTTTTTGCTCAGGAGCAAGCGCTTCGAGCTGTTCCAGGGTCATGTTCGCCGAGCGGTGGCCGACAAGCTGGCGCTGCAGCGACGGCACCGACAGCAGCGGCAGATCGACCATGCCGATGTGTTTTTCGGAGAGCTTGCGCACCAGCGGCTGATTAATAAAGAAGTTAAAGGTCTTCGGCGCGCGCGCCATCAGCGGCGCGTAGCTTTCTACCGTCGCCACCAGATGGTCGCGCACCGGGCGCAGATAGCGGGTGTGGTAGAGCTGCAGGAAGCGCGAGCGGAATTCCGGCACGTCGATTTTAATCGGGCACTGGGTAGAGCAGGCTTTACAGGCCAGGCAGCCGGACATCGCCTCTTTCACCTCGTGGGAGAAATCATACTCGCCCTTGTTGGCATGCCAGCTGTTGCGGGTGCGCTCAATCAGCGAGCGCAGGCTGGCCCGTTTTTCCGGCAGCTCCTGCTCCAGCTTCAGGGGATCGACGCCGCGGTCCGCCAGCAGACGCAGCCACTCGCGCACCAGCGTCGCCCGCCCTTTCGGCGAGTGGATGCGGTTGCTGGTGATTTTCATTGACGGGCACATCGGGCTTTTCACGTCGAAGTTAAAGCACAGGCCGTTGCCGTTACACTCCATCGCGCCGCGCCAGGACGAGCGCACCGCAATCGGGATCTGTCTGTCATACGTACCGCGCTTCACGGCATCCACCTGGAGCATCGGCGCGTCCACGCCTTCAGGCGGGCAGATTTTCCCCGGGTTGAGGCGGTTATCCGGGTCGAACGCCGCCTTCACCTTGCGCAGCTCCGCGTAAAGCTGTTCCCCGAAGAAGGCCGGGCTGTATTCCGCGCGGAACCCTTTCCCATGCTCCCCCCACAGCAGACCGCCGTATTTGGCGGTCAAGGCCACCACGTCGTCGGAGATCTGCTTCATCAGGATCTCCTGCTGCGGGTCGCACATGTCCAGCGCCGGACGCACGTGCAGTACCCCGGCATCCACGTGGCCGAACATGCCATAGCTCAGGCCGTGGCCGTCCAGCAGGGCGCGAAACTCCACGATATAATCCGCCAGATGCTCAGGCGGCACGCAGGTGTCTTCGGCAAACGGAATCGGCTTCGCCGCCCCTTTCGCATTGCCGAGCAGGCCCACGGCTTTTTTACGCATGGCGTAAATACGCTCGATACCGGCCAGATCGTGACAAAGCTGCCAGCCAATCACGCCGCCTTCGCCTTGAGCAATAAGCTCATCCAGGCGCTGGCAGAGAGTCGTCACCTGGCTTTCAATCAGCTCCGCGTCATCACCGGCAAATTCCACGATGTTGAGGCCAAGCATCTCTTTATCCGGCACGTCGGTAATCAGTTCGCGCACGGAGTGCCAGACGATATCTTCCCGCGCCAGGTTCAGCACCTTCGAGTCGACGGTTTCCACCGACAGCGCCTTCGCGTCCACCATAAACGGCGCATTGCGCAGCGCGGAGTCGAAGGAGTCATATTTGACGTTCACCAGGCGACGCACCTTCGGCAGGCGGGTGATATCAAGCCGCGCCTCGGTAATAAACGCCAGCGTCCCTTCGGAGCCGGTCAGCACGCGGGTTAAATCAAACTGCGTCAGGTCGTCGTTAAAGACGTGGCGCAGATCGTAGCCCGTTAAGAAGCGGTTCAGTTTGGGAAACTTGTCAAGAATCAGCTGGCGGTTGTCGCGGCAGCGCTCCAGCACGGTGCGGTAGATGCGCCCGCTGGCGGTATTGTCTTTACCCAGCGTTTCCGCCAGTTCGACCGGCATCGGCTGGGTATCAAGAATGTCGCCGCCTAACAATACCGCCCGCACGCCCAGCACGTGATCGGAGGTTTTGCCGTAGACCAGCGACCCCTGCCCGGAGGCATCGGTGTTGATCATTCCCCCGATGGTTGCACGGTTGCTGGTGGAGAGTTCTGGGGCAAAAAAGTAGCCGTAAGGCTTGAGGTACTGATTAAGCTGATCTTTGATCACGCCCGCCTCAACCCGCACCCATCCCTCTTCAGGGTTGATCTCGATGATGCGGTTCATATAGCGCGACATATCAATAATGATGCCCTGGTTCAGCGCCTGACCGTTGGTTCCGGTGCCACCGCCGCGCGGCGTGAAGACCAGAGAGGCAAACCGCTCCTGCGTTGCCAGCCGGGCGATAAGCGCCACGTCGGCCGTTGAACGAGGGAAAACGACCGCATCGGGAAGAAGCTGGTAGATACTGTTATCGGTTGCCATCGTCAGCCTGTCGGCATAGTTCGTGGCGGTATCACCTGTAAAACCCTGTTGCTCCAGTGCCTGCAAAAAATTAAGCACCAGCTGAACGACGCCAGGTGCCTGAGAAATCTGTGGGATCATTACTGTCGACCCTAATTAGAGTTGTGGGAATCGTTTGCGTGTATCTTAAAAGTTTTATCACATTTTTTTCTTATAATCTCTGCTGAATTACAGGCAGAATTCGCCTGTCAAAAACCGCTGATATCGCTAATGATTAGAGAAACGCGGTTTTCCATTCCCGCCAGTCGTACTGGCGTTCTTTTAAGGAAAGTTTCATTTATGGTCAATCTTCGCCAGCCCAGGGATGTTGCGCAAATTCTGCTGTCGGTGCTGTTCCTGGCCCTCATGATTATTGCGTGTCTGTGGATTGTTCAACCGTTTATTCTCGGCTTCGCCTGGGCTGCGACCGTTGTCGTCGCCACGTGGCCTTTGCTGCTGCGCTTGCAGAAGCTGCTGTTTGGCCGCCGCGGGCTAGCCGTACTGGTGATGACGCTGCTGCTGTTCCTGCTGTTTATTATTCCGATTGCGCTGCTGGTAAACAGCCTTGTCGACTCCAGCGGCCCGGTGATCCGCGCCGTGACCAGCGGCGACCTGACGCTGCCGGACCTCGGCTGGCTGAACAGCATTCCGGTCGTGGGCGCTAAACTTTACAGCGGCTGGCATAGCCTGCTGGAGATGGGCGGCAGCGCGCTGATGGCGAAAGTGCGCCCGTATATTGGCACCACCACCACCTGGTTTGTCGGTCAGGCCGCGCATATCGGCCGCTTTATGATGCACTGTACCCTGATGCTGGTCTTCAGCGCCCTGCTTTACTGGCGCGGTGAGCAGGTGGCTTTAGGCGTGCGTCACTTTGCCACTCGCCTCGCGGGAAAACGCGGTGACGCCGCGGTTCTGCTGGCCGCGCAGGCCGTGCGCGCGGTCGCCCTGGGCGTTGTGGTGACGGCGCTGGTGCAGGCGGTGCTGGGCGGTATTGGCCTGGCGATTTCCGGCGTGCCGTACGCCACCGTCTTTACCGTGGTCATGCTGATGACCTGCCTTGCGCAACTGGGGCCGCTGCTGGTGCTGGTTCCGAGCATTATCTGGCTCTACTGGACGGGAGATACCACGTGGGGAACGGTTCTGCTGGTCTGGAGCTGCGTGGTTGGCACCATGGATAACGTGATTCGCCCCATCCTCATCCGCATGGGCGCAGACCTGCCGCTGATCCTGATCCTCTCCGGGGTTATCGGCGGACTGATTGCCTTCGGGATGATCGGCCTGTTCATTGGCCCGGTGCTGCTCGCCGTTACCTGGCGCCTGTTCTCAGCCTGGGTTCATGAAGTGCCGCCGCCGGGAACCGACCCGGACGCGATTCTGAGCGAGCTGGAAGAGCTGGAAGAGAAGAACACGCAGTAAGTTTTTTTGCCGGGTGGCGCTAACGCTTACCCGGCCTTAACTATTTCACGCAATACTTAAACACTGCTAAAGTATTTATTCGTTACGCACTGGTCAGACCCGCCATTTCAGCATTAAGTCCGCTATTATTCTCAAGAAATCTTTACGTCTCTTTAACTATTGAGACGAATCCGATCGACGCTAAAAATTACAATGCCTACTATTAGCTCACGGTTATAAATCAACACCTTGATTTATAAGCATGGAAATCCCCTGAGTGAAACAACGAATTGCTGTGTGTAGTCTTTGCCCATCTCCCACGATGGGCTTTTTTTTATCCTGACTACGCGCGCTTCACGTCACAGGCGCTGAGCATCCGCCACTCCGCTGGCAGCACCCGCGTTTCCCCTGTCACATTGACCGTCACCGCCTCGCGGATATCCGCCGACGATGCGCCAATTTGAATTTCAAACTCGCCCGGCTCAACGACGCGCTGGCCGTCACGACGGGTGAAGTTGAACATATCGACCGGCAGCGTGAAGTTGAGCGTGGCGGTTTCGCCCGGCGAGAGCGTAACGCGCTGGAAGGCCTTAAGCTCCTGAAGCGGGCGCACCTGGCTGGCGACCTTATCCCGCACGTAGACCTGCACGACTTCGCTGCCGCTGCGCTCACCGGTATTGGTGATATCCACGCTCAGCGTCACCTCACCGTCGACCGGCACGCTGCTTTCAGCGACGCGGGCAGTGCCCCAGCTAAACTGCGTCCAGCCGAGGCCGAAACCAAACGGGTAACGCGCACCGAAATGGAACGCAAACGGCGTGCCGCCGCTTTTCAGCTTGTGGTTATAGTAGAACGGCATCGCCCCGGCGCTTTTCGGCACGCTGACCACCAGCCGGCCCTGCGGCTCCGCGCGACCGGTTAACACATCGGCAATCGCCCAGCCCCCTTCCTGCCCCGGCGCCCAGGCCATCATCAGCGCGGCAACCTTCTCCTCCAGCCCCTGAAGGTTGTACGGGCGCCCGCCGGTCATCACAACAATTACCGGTTTGCCGGTGGCGACCAGCGCCTCCAGCAGCCGTTGCTGCACGCCGGGCAGATTCAGGGAATCGGTATCGGAGCCTTCCCCTACCGTGCCGCTCTGGAACAGCCCGGCGAGATCGCCCACGCAGGCCACCACCACGTCACTCTCCTGCGCGGCGCTGACCGCCTCGGGGATAAGTGCGGTACTGTGCGAAACCGGAGACTGCTGCATTGGCTTGCCGCCGCTGTCGCCGGGGAAGACCGGCGCGCCCGCCATCCGTTTTTCGATAATGTGGCATCCTTTCGCGTAGCGCACGTTCGAGGCCCCCAGGTACTGCTCCAGCGCCGCGCGCGGGGTCGTCACCTGCGAGGTCTCCTCAACCATATCGCTGATGATCAGATGCACCGGGAAGCTGTAGCCGCTGAGTAACGCCAGCGGATCGTCTGCCGTCGGCCCCACCACCGCCACGCGGGGTTTACCGTTCAGCGGCAGAATACCGTTGTTTTCCAGAAGCGTGACCGATTTTGTCGCCACCTCCCGCGCCGCCTGGCGGGTCAACGCATTTTGCAGATCGATGCCGTTTTCATCGGCATACGGGTTCTCGAACAGGCCGAGGCGAAATTTTTCGGTCAGCGTACGCGCCACGATCTCATCCACCTTCGCCATGGAAATCAGCCCGCGCTCAACCGCGTCTGCCAGATGCCTCGCGCAGTCGTCTTTCGGCAGCTCAACGTCCAGCCCGGCGTTAAAGGCCAGTGCGGCGGACTCCGCTGCGTCGTGGGAAATCCCGTGGTGCTGGTGCAGCAGGCTGACGCCGCCGTAGTCCGCCACAATAATGCCGTCGAAGCCCCACCGTTCGCGCAGGACGGTGGTCAGCAGGAAGCCGTCGCTGTGCCCCGGCTGGTTATCAATGTCGTGGTAGGCGGGCATGACCGAACCGGCGTTTGCCAGCTTGACCGCCATTTCAAACGGCAGCAGGAAGGTGTCGTTCAGCTCGCTGAAGCCCAGATGAACCGGGGCGTGGTTGCGCGCCCCTTCGCTGAACGAGTGGCCTACGTAATGCTTGAGCGTCGCCAGCAGATCGCGCTTGTCGCCCTGCAGCCCTTTCACGTAGGCGGTTGCCATCACGCCCACCAGCCAGGGATCTTCCCCGAAGGTCTCTTCGGTTCGCCCCCAGCGCACGTCGCGGGAAACGTCCAGCACCGGGGCCAGCCCCTGCTGGCAGCCGACGGAACGCGCCTCTTTACCGATCTGCTCCGCCGCGCGCTGCACCAGTTCAGGGTCCCAGGTGGAGCCGTAATTCAGCGGGGACGGGAACAGCGTGGCGTCTTTGCAGAGCAGCCCCACCAGGCACTCTTCATGGAACAACGCCGGAATGCCGAGCCGCGTCTCTTCCATCATCATGCGCTGCAGGCGGTTAGCGGCGCGCACCCCGGTTTTCGCGTCAACGATGTGGGTGCCGAGCGGACGGGTGATCTGCCCGACGCCCAGCTTTAGCCGTTCGCTCAGCGCCGCCTGCTCGCTAACGCCGGCGAATTCGTCGCTCAAATCGCTGCGCTCCCGGTGGTTGCCGTTTTCATCGAGGATCAGCCAGTAGGCGTGCATCTGGGCGAACTTCTCTTCCGGGGTCATGCGCGCCAGTAAATCGGCGACGCGCTCGTGCACGGGACGTCCCGCGTCCTTATAGATAGCAGTCATATTTTACTCCTGTAGTGCGGAAGGGGTTGACGGGCCGAGCGGCCCCGCGTCGGGTCTTACCTCACGCTTGCTGGCCAGCTCCCGGGCGATGGAATCCACCAGCCGGCTGTTGAGCTTGTAGATGGAAAGCAGCGCCACCATGCAGAGGAACAGCGCGCACGGAATAAGGGTGAACAGCGCGTTGATGGTGGAGAGCACGTGCGGCGCCTGGGCTGCCTGGCCCGGGGCGTAATCCACCATGCCGAGCACCCAGCCGACCACCGCCCCGCCCAGCGCAAGGCCAAACTTGATGGCGAACAGCGCGGTAGAGAAGACCAGCCCGTCCAGACGGCGGCCGCTGCGATGCTCTTCGTAGTCGACCACATCGGAGAACATGGTCCACTGGAGCGGCGTGGTGAGGTTTTGAATAAAGCTAAAGACGATGTTAAGGCCAAAGATCGGCCACACCTGCGAAGGCGGCAGGAAGAAAATCAGCGCGCCGAAAATGACGAAGGAAATTATCGTCCACTGATAGGCGCGTACGCGGTCAAATTTCCCCAGCAGGCGTTCAGATAATAACGCGCCGCTTAACGAGGCCACCATTCCGGAAACAATAAAGGCAAAAACCAGCTCCGGGCGCAACAGCACATAATTAACGTAATACATGGTGGCAGAGCCGCGCGTCACCACCGCCGTTAACAGCAAAATATTAAACACGAACACAATGCGCCACTGGCTGTTGCCGGCCAGCAGTTTTAAATCGGTGAGCATGGAGCCGGAGGTATCATTGCGCGGGGAATAACGCTCGCGGGTCATCAGGAAACAGCAGAAGAACAGCACAATCCCCAGCAGCCCCATCAGGCTCATGGCATAGAAATAGCCTTTCTGCACGTTGCCCTGGCCCAACAGTGAGACCAGCGGCAGAGCGATAACCGTCACGATCAGCCCGCCGATAAATGACAGGCCAAAACGCCAGGACTGCAGGGAGTGGCGCTCGCGCGGATCCAGCGTCAGCGCGCCCGGCATGGCGCAGTAAGGCACGTTTATGGCGGAGTAAATCAGACTTAAAATCGCGTAGGTCGCGCAGGCATAAATGATTTTCGCCGTCGGCGCCACGTCCGGTACGTAGAAGGTGATAAGGCAGCTTGCGCCAAAGGGAATAGCAAACCACAGCAGCCAGGGACGGAAACGACCGTGACGCGTCTGGGTGCGGTCAACCAGCGCGCCAATGCACGGGTCGACAAACGCATCCACCACGCGCACCACTAAAAACATGGTACCCATGATCGCGGCAGGCAAACCAAAAACGTCGGTATAGAAATAAGCAAGAAATAATGTGGCCGTTTGCCAGACCAGCGCGCTGGCCATATCGCCTAAGCCATAACCTATTTTATCTTTGGTACGCAATACAGAGGAGAGTGTCATTGTTATTTGCCTTTTTATCAGGTTAAAACGTATTTCAACCAGTTGCGCATCTTCTGAAGGGAAATGCGCAGTAAGGCTCAAGTATTAGCAACGCGTTGCGCACTAACAATTATCTTAATTAACAGACAAATTATGATATTTGGTTTTTTAGTTTATTTGTGATGGGGAGCAAATTAGAGGTGAAATAAAAAAGGCGAGGAATAAAATCCTCGCCTTTTTGCGATCGTGTTGCCGTTACTTGTTCAGTTCCGCCAGGCTCAGCCAGGTTTGCACCACGGTGTCCGGGTTCAGGGACAGGCTATCGATCCCCTCTTCCATCAGCCAGGCAGCAAAGTCTTCATGGTCGGATGGTCCCTGACCGCAAATCCCGACGTATTTGCCCTGCTTCTTCGCCGCGCGGATGGACATAGAGAGCAGCGCTTTCACCGCCTCGTTACGCTCGTCGAACAGCTCGGAGACCACGCCGGAGTCGCGGTCCAGGCCCAGCGTCAGCTGCGTCATGTCGTTCGAGCCGATAGAGAAGCCGTCGAAGTGCTCCAGGAACTGCTCGGCCAGCAGGGCGTTGGACGGGATCTCGCACATCATGATGATCTTAAGCCCGTTTTCGCCGCGCTTCAGCCCCTGACGCGCCAGCTCGTCCACCACCGCTTTCGCCTGATCCACGGTACGCACGAACGGGATCATGATTTCGACGTTGGTCAGCCCCATGTCGTTGCGCACGCGTTTCACCGCCTCGCACTCCAGCGCGAAGCAGTCGCGGAAGCTGTCGGACACGTAGCGTCCGGCCCCGCGGAAGCCCAGCATCGGGTTCTCTTCTTCCGGCTCGTAGCGCTCGCCGCCCACCAGGTTAGCGTATTCGTTAGACTTAAAGTCAGACAGACGCACGATCACGCGTTTCGGGTAGAACGCCGCGCCCAGCGTGGCGATCCCTTCGGTCAGGCGGCCAACGTAGAACTCTTTCGGCGAGTCGTAGCCTTTCATCATCTCGCGGATTTCGTTCTGCAGCTTCGCGTCCTGGTCGTCAAACTCCAGCAGCGCGCGCGGGTGAACGCCGATCATACGGTTGATGATGAATTCCAGACGCGCCAGGCCAACGCCTTCGTTCGGCAGGCAGGCGAAGTCAAACGCGCGGTCCGGGTTACCGACGTTCATCATGATCTTCAGCGGCAGATCCGGCATGGTATCCACGCTGGAGCTTTTCACGCTGAAGTCAAGGATATCGGCGTAGACGTAGCCGGTATCGCCTTCCGCACAGGAGACGGTCACGTTCTGGCCGTCCTTCATGCGCTCGGTAGCGTCACCGCAGCCGACAACCGCCGGGATCCCCAGCTCGCGGGCAATGATCGCCGCGTGGCAGGTGCGGCCGCCGCGGTTGGTGACGATGGCCGAGGCTTTCTTCATGATCGGTTCCCAGTCCGGGTCGGTCATGTCGGTCACCAGCACGTCGCCTGGCTCAATACGGTTCATCTCGCTGATGTCGTGGATCACTTTGACCGGACCAGCACCGATGCGGTGACCGATGGCGCGGCCTTCCGCCACGATTTTACCCTGCGCGTGCAGCGTATAACGCTCCATCACCTGGCCGCGAGAGCGAACGGTCTCCGGGCGCGCCTGCACGATAAACAGCTTGCCGGTGTTCCCGTCTTTCGCCCATTCGATATCCATCGGACGGCCATAGTGTTTTTCAATCTGCACCGCCTGCTTCGCCAGCTCCTGCACTTCGGCGTCGGTCAGGGAGAAGCGGTCGCGCTGCTCCTGCGGCACATCTTCAATCTTAACCTGCTTGCCGTGCTCCTGGGTTGGGGCATAGATCATGCGGATTTTTTTCGAGCCCATGGTGCGGCGCACCACCGCCGGACGGCCCGCAGCAAGCGTAGGCTTGTGTACGTAGAATTCGTCAGGGTTCACCGCGCCCTGCACCACCATCTCACCCAGGCCCCATGCGGAGGTGATAAACACCACCTGGTCGAAGCCGGATTCGGTATCAATGGAGAACATCACGCCGGAGGAACCCACGTCCGAACGCACCATGCGCTGCACGCCCGCGGAGAGCGCCACGCCGCGATGGTCGTAGCCCTGATGCACGCGATAGGAGATGGCGCGGTCGTTGAACAGGGAAGCAAACACGTGCTTCACCGCCACCAGCACGGCATCGTAGCCCTGAACGTTCAGGAAGGTTTCCTGCTGCCCGGCAAACGACGCGTCCGGCATGTCTTCTGCGGTCGCGGAAGAACGCACGGCAAAGGAGGCCTGCGCGTCGTCAGCGGAGAGCTGGTTGTACGCGTCATGGATAGCTTTTTCCAGTTCCGGCTGGAAAGGTGTGTCGATGATCCACTGGCGGATCTGCGCGCCGGCTTTAGCAAGCTCGGTGACGTCATCAATATCCGTTTTATCCAGCAGGTCGTAAATGCGCTGGTTTACACCGCTCTGGTCTAAAAACAGGTTAAACGCGTCGGCGGTCGTGGCAAACCCGTTTGGTACGGAGACACCCATACCGGACAGATTTGTAATCATTTCACCCAGGGAGGCATTTTTGCCCCCAACTCTGTCTACATCATTCATGCCGAGTTGGTTATACCAAAGCACCAGCGGTGACGAGCCATTGTTGGACATCGAAACAATCCTTTTGTGATATTTGATCGGAGTAAGTAACACCTGACTACGTATTTATACTGGCATAATTATTTGCGCTAAAAAAACGGTGAATCGTGTAAGCAATTTAAATTTTCAACTTTTCGGATAGTTTCCCACCAGCCAATAAGCTGATGATTCCTCTATATTCAGCCAGAAACCACAAAAATAAAGCCGCTATTTGAAAAATGAAATCCGCTTTTCAGGAAAACCAAAAACATCATTTCATTTTAAATTCAGATAACTTCTTTGCTGTGCAATTAACTTTTTTAATTTATGCTTTCAGACAATTACGTATGATATTCAGGGTGGGTAAAATGGATAATGCTGTCGATCGCCACGTTTTTTATATTTCTGATGGTACGGCGATCACCGCCGAGGTGCTGGGCCACGCGGTGATGTCGCAATTCCCCGTTTCGATTAACAGCATCACGCTGCCGTTTGTGGAAAATGAGAGCCGCGCCAAAGCGGTGAAGGACCAGATTGACGCCATCTTCCAGCAGACCGGCGTGCGCCCGCTGGTGTTCTACTCCATCGTTATTCCAGAGATTCGCCACATCATTCTGCAAAGTGAAGGCTTCTGCCAGGATATCGTGCAGGCGCTGGTGGCTCCGCTTCAGAGCGAGCTGAAGCTTGACCCGACGCCTATCGCCCACCGCACCCACGGGCTGAACCCCGGCAACCTGACCAAGTACGACGCGCGCATCGCCGCCATCGACTACACCCTGGCGCACGACGACGGGATCTCGCTGCGCAATCTCGACCAGGCGCAGGTGATTTTGCTCGGCGTGTCGCGCTGCGGCAAAACGCCGACCAGCCTCTATCTGGCGATGCAGTTTGGCATCCGCGCCGCAAACTATCCCTTTATTGCTGACGATATGGATAACCTGGTGCTGCCCGCTGCGCTCAAGCCGCTGCAGCACAAGCTGTTCGGCCTGACAATTAACCCGGAACGTCTCGCGGCGATCCGCGAAGAGCGCCGCGAGAACAGCCGCTACGCCTCGATGCGCCAGTGCCGCATGGAGGTTTCCGAAGTGGAGGCGCTGTACCGCAAAAACCAGATCCCGTGGCTGAACAGCACGAACTATTCGGTAGAAGAGATCGCCACCAAAATTCTCGACATCATGGGGCTTAACCGCCGCATGTACTAATATGCTAGTACATTGGCTCGGATTCATGTATCATCCTTTTCAACAGCGGGGCGGTGTCGCCCCGAACTTGAAATCAGCAGGGATTGGTTTAATGTGATGCCCATCACTTCCCGGTAGTCTGCCGATGAAGCACAAATTTTCTGAGACACGTCATGAATAAAACCGATGAACTCCGCACGGCGCGCATAGACAGCCTGGTCACCCCGGCTGAACTGGCCGAGCGGCACCCCGTTTCCGCCGCGGTCGCGGAACATGTGACGGCCTCCCGCCGCCGCATTGAAAAAATCCTCAATGGTGAAGACAAGCGTCTTCTGGTGGTGATTGGGCCCTGCTCCATCCACGATCTGGATGCCGCGATGGATTATGCAACACGCCTTCAGGGGATGCGGGATAAATACCAGCATCGCCTTGAAATAGTGATGCGCACCTACTTTGAAAAACCGCGTACCGTGGTGGGCTGGAAGGGGCTGATTTCCGACCCAGACCTTAACGGCAGCTATCGCGTGAACCACGGCATTGAGCTGGCGCGCAAGCTGCTGCTGCAGGTCAACGAGCTGGGCGTGCCGACGGCCACCGAGTTTCTCGATATGGTGACCGGGCAGTTTATCGCCGACCTGATCGGCTGGGGCGCGATTGGCGCGCGCACGACCGAAAGCCAGATCCACCGCGAGATGGCTTCCGCCCTCTCCTGTCCGGTCGGCTTTAAAAACGGGACCGACGGCAACACCCGGATTGCGGTGGATGCGATCCGCGCCTCGCGTGCCAGCCATATGTTCCTCTCGCCGGACAAGAGCGGCCATATGACCATCTACCAGACCAGCGGTAACCCCTACGGGCACATCATTATGCGCGGCGGGAAGAAGCCTAATTACCATGCACAAGATATTGCGGCTGCCTGCGAAACGCTGGCCGAATTCGACCTGCCGGAACATCTTGTGGTGGATTTCAGCCACGGCAACTGCCAGAAACAGCATCGCCGCCAGCTGGACGTTTGCGATGAGGTCTGTCAGCAGATCCGCAGCGGCTCGACCGCCGTTGCCGGGATTATGGCCGAAAGCTTTATCAAAGAAGGCACGCAGAAAATCGTTGCCGGACAGCAGATGGTGTACGGCCAGTCTATCACCGACCCGTGCCTGAGCTGGGAAGACAGCGAGCTGCTGCTGGAGAAGCTGGCAGGTGCGGTTGATTCTCGCTTCTGATGTTATTGTCGGATGGCACCCTTCTCCCTCTCCCTTTGGGAGAGGGTTGGGGTGAGGGGATCAGGCCGCACCTCCCCTAAATTTGATCCCGTCACACAATTTTCACAAAAACGCTTGCCGTGAAATTGCAGTTTATTGATAATAATTATCATTGTTACATTGATTGTTATTTATAAACATGATGTCACCTACGGATAACAGCGCGGCAACGCCAGCTAAAACACACACAGCACCGTCCCCTACCCCTACCGATCGTCGCATCGACAGCAAAACGCTGCTGGGTGATGAGGGCCGGGTAATTATCGAGCATGATGGCCAGCACTATCTGCTGCGCCAGACGAATGCCGGAAAATTGATCCTCACAAAATAAACCAAAACTTTCGCCAGCCACCCAGGTGATCCCCAGGCAGCCAGCGCTTTCGATACTTTATGGAGAGTTGCTATGCCACACCTGCATACCGCACGTTTACGCCCGTCCCTTCTGGCGCTGGCGATTGTCAGCACCCTGCCGGGCGCCGCGTTTGCTGCCGCAGATGAAATCACCGTCACCGCCACGGGCAACGCCCGTAGCGCCTTCGAAGCCCCTATGATGGTGAGCGTGATTGACGCCACCGCCCCGGAAAAACAGACCGCCAGCTCTGCCGCCGATCTGCTGCGCAACGTGCCCGGCCTGACGCTGGACGGCACCGGCCGCACCAACGGTCAGGACGTTAACCTGCGCGGCTACGACCGCCGCGGCGTGCTGGTGCTGGTCGACGGCGTGCGCCAGGGTACCGACACCGGACACCTTAACAGCACGTTTCTCGATCCGGCGCTGATTAAACGTATTGAAGTGGTGCGCGGTCCGTCTGCTCTGCTCTACGGCAGCGGCGCGCTGGGTGGCGTCATCTCCTATGACACCGTCGACGCCAAAGATCTGCTGGAACCGGGCAAAAACAGCGGATACCGCGTGTTTGGTACCGGCGCGACGGGGGATCACAGCCTCGGCCTCGGGGCCAGCGCCTATGGCCGTACCGATACCCTGGACGGCCTGGTGTCGTGGTCCAGCCGCGACCGCGGCGATATCCGCCAGAGCGACGGTGCGACGGCGCCGAACGACGAATCCATCAATAACATGCTGGCGAAAGGCAGCTGGAAAATCGACCAGGCCCAGACGCTGAGCGGCGCCCTGCGCTACTACAACAACGCCGCGCAGGAGCCGAAAAACCCGCAAACCGCTGATGCCAATAGCAGCAACCCGATGACCGACCGGTCCACCATTCAGCGCGATGCGCAGGTTGGCTACCACATTGCGCCGGAAGGGTACGACTGGCTGAATGCCGATGCGAAGGTTTACTGGTCCGAAGCGCGCATTAATGCCCAGAACATCGACAGCACCGGCGAGTTCCGTAAGCAGACCACCAAAGGCGGCAAGGTGGAAAACCGTACCCGCCTGTTCAGCGACTCCTTTGCCTCTCACCTGCTGACCTACGGCGGAGAATATTATCGTCAGGAGCAGCGTCCGGGCGGGGCCACGACCGGCTTCCCGGAGGCGAAAATCGACTTCAGCTCCGGCTGGCTGCAGGATGAAATCACCCTGCGCGACCTGCCCGTTACCCTTCTGGGCGGCACGCGCTATGACAACTATCGCGGCAGCAGCGAGGGCTACGATGACGTCAATGCCGATAAGTGGTCTTCCCGGGCGGGATTAACCGTCAGCCCGACCGACTGGCTGATGCTGTTCGGATCTTACGCGCAGGCCTTCCGCGCGCCGACCATGGGCGAAATGTATAACGACGCCAAACACTTCTCCATCGGCCGGTTCTACACCAACTACTGGGTGCCTAACCCGAACCTCCGCCCGGAAACCAACGAAACGCAGGAGTTTGGTTTCGGCCTGCGCTTTGACGACCTGATGCTCGCCAACGACGCGCTGGAGTTCAAGGCCAGCTATTTCGATACCAAAGCCAAAGACTACATCTCCACCACCGTCAATTTTGCCGCGGCGACCACCATGTCGTACAACGTTCCCAACGCCAAAATCTGGGGCTGGGACGTGATGGCAAAATACTCGGCCGATCTGTTTAACCTCGACGTGGCCTATAACCGCACCCGCGGGAAAGATACCGATACCGGGGAGTACATCTCCAGCATCAACCCGGACACCGTCACCAGCAAGCTGGACGTTCCGGTGGCGCAAAGCGGTTTCTCCGTGGGCTGGATCGGCACCTTTGCCGATCGTTCAACCCACGTCAGCAGCAGCTACAGCAAGCAGCCGGGCTATGCGGTTAACGATTTCTACGTCAGCTATAAGGGTCAGGAGCAGCTCAAGGGCGTCACCACCACGCTGGTGCTCGGCAACGCCTTCGACAAGGAGTACTGGTCTCCGCAGGGTATTCCGCAGGACGGTCGTAACGGCAAGATTTTCGTAAGCTATCAGTGGTAATTCCCTTCGGGGCCACTCTTCAGAAGGATAAGACAATGCATCACTACACACGCTGGCTTGAGCTAAAAGAAGAACATCCGGGTAAGTACGCGCGAGACATCGCCGGGTTAATGAACATCAGCGAAGCGGAGCTGACCTTTGCGCGCGTGGGCCATGACGCCTGGCGACTGCGCGGCGAAATCCGCGATATCCTGGGCGCGCTGGAAGCCGTGGGTGAAACCAAGTGCATCTGCCGCAACGAGTATGCCGTTCACGAGCAGGTGGGCAGCTTCACCAACCAGCACCTGAACGGCCACGCCGGGCTGGTGCTGAACCCGCGCGCGCTGGATCTGCGCCTGTTCCTCAACCAGTGGGCGAGCGCGTTTCACCTCAGCGAAGCCACCGCCCGCGGCGAGCGCCAGAGCATTCAGTTCTTCGATCGCCAGGGCGATGCGGTGCTGAAGATCTACACCACGGACAACACCGACCTCGCCGCCTGGGGCGACGTGCTGACCCGCTTTATCTTTGCCGATAACCCGCCGCTTGAGCTGAGCGCCGGGGATGCCCCGGCTCACGCCGAAAACGCGGATGCCGCTCTGGTGGACAAGGAGTGGCGCGCCATGACCGACGTGCATCAGTTCTTCAGCCTGCTCAAACGCCACAATCTCAGCCGCCAGCAGGCGTTTCGCCTGGTGGGCGACGACCTTGCCTGTATGGTGGAGAACAGCGCGCTGGCACAGCTGCTGGAAGCGGCACGCCAGGACGGCAACGAAATCATGGTCTTCGTCGGCAACCGCGGCTGCGTGCAGATCTTCACCGGCGCGGTGGAGAAAGTCGTGCCGATGAAAGGCTGGCTGAACATCTTTAACCCTGCCTTTACCCTGCATCTGCTGGAGGAGACGATCGCGGAGAGCTGGGTGACGCGCAAGCCTACCGCTGACGGTCACGTCACCAGCCTGGAGCTGTTTGCCGCCGACGGCACGCAAATCGCCCAGCTTTACGGCCAGCGTACCGAAGGCGAGCCGGAGCAGAGCCAGTGGCGCAGCCAGATTGACGCCCTGACGCCAAAAGGGCTGGCCGCATGAAAACGTGGTTAGCCCTGCTGAGCGCCCTGCCTCTGGTGGCGTTTGCCGCCGCGCAGGAGAAAATTGTCGCCCTTGGCGGCGACGTGACCGAGATTGTCTATGCGCTTGGCGCGCAGTCTTCGCTGGTCGCGCGCGACAGCACCAGCCAGTGGCCGCAGGCGGCAAACGATCTGCCTGACGTGGGGTATTTACGCCAGCTTAACGCCGAAGGCATTTTGTCCATGCGCCCCACGCTGGTGCTGGCCAGCGACCAGGCGCAGCCGTCTCTGGCGCTGAAGCAGGTCGAACAAAGTCACGTCAGGGTGGTAACCGTTCCCGGCCGCAACGACCTGAGAGTCATTGACGAAAAGGTTCGCGTGATTGCAGACGCCACGCACCGTGAAGCCGAGGGAGAAGCCCTGCGCCACACGCTGCGTCAGGCGCTGGCGGCTCTGCCCACCGCGCCCCTCAACAAGCGGGTGCTGTTTATCCTCTATCACGGGGGAATGACCGCGATGGCCGCCGGGCAGCAGACCGGCGCAGACGCCGCCATCCGTGCCGCCGGGCTGCAGAACGCGATGCAGGGATTCACCCGCTACCAGCCGCTGTCTCAGGAAGGGGTCATTGCCAGCCAGCCCGATCTGGTGGTGATTTCGCAGGACGGCGTGAACGCGCTGGGCGGCGAGGAAAACCTCTGGAAACTGCCCGGTCTGGCGCAAACCCCGGCGGGACGGAACAGGCAGGTGCTGGCGATTGATGATATGGCGCTGCTGGGCTTCAGCGTGCGAACGCCGGATGCCATCCAGAAGCTGCGCGCCAAAGCGGAGCAACTGCCCTGATGTCCCGGCGGATCGCCTTGTCGCTGTGGATGCTGGCCGCGATCCTGAGCATCATGACGCTCACCGCGACCGGGTTTGGGGCACTGCATCTGCCGGTCAGCCTGCTGTGGAGCGGCAGCGATGAGGCCATGCGTCAGATCTGGCTTACCATTCGCCTGCCCCGCGTACTGCTGGCGCTGGTGATTGGCGGAGCGCTGGCGCTGGCCGGCTGTGTGATGCAGGGGCTGTTCCGCAACCCGCTGGCGGACCCGGGGTTGCTGGGGATCAGCAGCGGCGCGGCGCTGGCGGTGGCGCTGTGGGTGGTCATTCCCGCCGCTTTACCTGCCCTGCTGATGCTGTATGCCCCGATGCTCGCGGCGTTCCTCGGCGCGCTGGCCGCAACCGTCATTATCTTCCTGCTCAGCCAGCAGCGTCACGGCTCCCTGTCCCGCCTGCTGCTGGTGGGGATCGCCATCAACGCCCTGTGCGGCGCGGCCGTCGGGATGCTCTCATGGCTCAGCAACGATGCCCAGCTTCGCCAGCTTTCCCTCTGGGGAATGGGCAGCCTCGGGCAGGCGCAGTGGTCCACCCTGCTGGCGGTAACGTCGCTGATGGTGCCCGCGGTGCTGGTTATCTGGCGGCTGGCCGGCCCGCTCAACCTGCTGCAGCTGGGCGATGAAGAGGCGCACTATCTCGGGGTGGATGTCGCGATGGTACAGCGGATCCTTCTGCTGTGCAGCGCCCTGCTGGTTGCCGCGGCGGTGTCCGTCAGCGGGGTGATCGGCTTTATTGGCCTTGTGGTGCCGCACCTGATGCGCATGTGGCTGGGGGCCGACCACCGGGCCGTCGTTCCCGGCTCGGTGCTGGCCGGCGCGCTGCTGCTGCTGGTTGCCGACACGCTGGCGCGCACCCTGGTCTCTCCGGCGGAGATGCCCGTCGGGTTGTTGACCAGCCTTCTCGGCGCGCCGTGGTTCCTGTGGCTTATCTTTCGTCGCGGAGGTACGCATGGCTGAACGCTATTGTGCAGAAAACATTTTCTTTCACGCCGGGCAGCGGACGCTGATCGACGATGTGTCGCTTACCCTCTCTCAGGGTGAGCTGGTCGCACTGATTGGCCCAAACGGTGCCGGGAAATCGACGTTATTGCGGCTGCTTACCGGCTATCTCAAGCCCGCAAGCGGACGCTGCACTCTGGCCGGCACGCCGCTTGCGGACTGGCCGCCGGATACCCTCGCCCGCTACCGGGCGGTGATGCGCCAGAATACACAGCCCGGATTCGACTGGCCGGTAGAAGCGGTGGTCGGTATGGGACGCGCCCCCTGGGCTCGCTCCCCTGAAGCGTCGGTGGTTGAGGAAGTGATGGCGATAACGGGCTGTCTACCGCTGGCGGGCAGACGCTATTCGACGCTCTCCGGCGGCGAGCAGCAGCGGATCCAGCTCGCCCGCGCTCTGGCCCAGCTCTGGTGCGACGGAGCACCGCGCGGCTGGCTGTTTCTTGATGAGCCCACCTCCGCGCTGGATCTCTACCACCAGCAGCATCTGCTGCGCCTGATGAAATCCCTGACCCGTCGGGGTCATCTCCACGTCTGCGTGGTGCTGCACGATCTCAATCTGGCGGCGCTGTGGGCGGATCGCATTCTGCTGTTGCACAGCGGCAGGCTGGTCTCCAGTGGCGCGCCGGAGGACGTGCTGCAGGCCGGGACGCTGGCGCGCTGGTACGGCGCGCAGGTGCGCGTCGGCAGCCATCCGGATCACCCCGTACCGCAGGTATTTCTCGCCCCCTGAGCGGGCTGGTAAAAATCCTTCAGCGTTTCCAGCAGGGCATGCGCCGCTTTAGAGAGCTGCGTGTGCCCCGGATGGATCGCCCCGATGCACTTTTCTATGGGCGGGTTATCCAGCGGAATACAGACCGCGCCCAGTGCCGTCATCTGCGCTTCGCAGAGCGCCGGTACGGCGCTGCCGCCCAGCCCGCTGGCGACCATGCGTCCTACCGTCACCAGCTGATGACTCTCCAGCGCCACGTCCAGCTTTCTGCCGCTTCGCGCCAGCTCCTCCTCCATCATCAGACGTACCGCCGAAGGGCGCTGCAGGGTAATGAAGTCCAGCGTCAGCAGCTCTTCCCAGGCCAGCCGCTTTTTGCCCGCCAGCGCGGAGTCCTTCGGCACAATGGCGACAAACCTGTCGAGCCCCAGCGGCGTAAACAGCAGGTTGTACGTGGGGGCCGGCTCAAAGGCGATCCCCATCTCAACCCGCCCTTCCCGCACCATCTCAATCACCTGCTCATTGATGACGTCATGCACGGTGACGTTGATCCCGGCGTGGCGATCGCGAAACGCCTTGAGCACCTCAGGCAAGACGTTGGCGGCAAATGACGGCATCGCCGCGACGGAGATTTTGCCGCGCTGCAGGGTAAAGCACTGGTGCATCGCCTCTTCCACATTATCCCAGTCGGCAAGCAGCTGCCGCGCCATCGGCAGAAACGTCTCACCCTCCTGCGTGAGGGCAACCTTGCGCGTGCTCCGCTGCAGCAGCGGGCCGCCGAGCGCGTCTTCCAGACTTTTAATCGTCAGGCTCAGGGCCGGCTGGGAGAGATTTAAGCGTTCGCTGGCGTGCGCGAAATTGAGAGTGTGAGCTACCGCTAAAAACGCGCGTAACTGTTTGACACTCATTCTCATTTTCCATCCTGTTAACTAATTGAAAAGAATTAGTTAACAGGAAATTAATAAGAAAACCAAATGAGTGGGTCACAAATTCAAAATTAACAAATGAGTCGCCGCCCCTAATGATACCGGCACGGTTAACGGGAGGGATGACTATGGCAGGACTGGATAAGCGCGTTGGCAGCTATGCGCAGGCGCTGGATGGGCTGACGGACGGAATGACCTTGCTGGCGGGCGGCTTCGGCCTGTGCGGCATTCCGGAGAACCTGATTGCGGAGGTCCGACGCCGTCAGGTGAGAGATTTGACCGTGGTGTCAAACAACTGCGGCGTGGACGGTTTCGGTCTGGGGATACTGCTCGAAACGCGGCAGGTTCGCAAAGTGGTGGCCTCTTACGTCGGCGAGAACGCGCTGTTTGAGCAGCAGGTGCTGAGCGGCGAGCTGGAGATTGAGCTCACCCCGCAGGGCACGCTGGCGGAAAAGGTGCGCGCGGGCGGGGCCGGTATTCCGGCGTTTTACACGGCCACCGGCTACGGCACGCCCGTGGCGGCCGGCAAGGACGTGCGCCAGTTTGCGGGCAAGCACTGCATCCTCGAGGAGGCGATCGTCGGCGATTTCGCGCTGATCAAGGGCTGGAAAGCGGACTGGTACGGCAACGTCATCTATCGCCATACCGCGCAAAACTTTAATCCGCTGATGGCAACGGCGGGCCGGATCACGGTGGTGGAGGTGGAAGAGATTGTTCCGCCGGGTGAACTGCCGCCGTCGGCCATTCACACTCCGGGAATTTACGTCGACAGGCTGATTGTCGGCCAGTTTGAAAAACGCATTGAGCAGCGCACCCTGCGCGCGCAAGGAGTGTGACGATGTTAACCCGTGAACAGATGGCCATGCGCGTCGCCCGCGAGTTGCGCGACGGTTATTACGTCAACCTGGGGATCGGCATCCCTACCCTGGTGGCGAACTACATCCCGGACGGGATGGACGTGATGCTTCAGTCGGAAAACGGCCTGCTGGGGATGGGGGCTTTTCCTGACGAGCAGAGCCTCGACGCCGACATGATCAACGCCGGTAAACAGACCGTGACCGCGCGGATCGGCGCAGCCATTTTCGACTCGGCCCAGTCGTTTGCCATGATCCGCGGCGGCCATGTGGACCTGACCGTGCTGGGCGCGTTTGAAGTGGACGTGGAGGGCAACATCGCCTCGTGGATGATTCCCGGAAAGATGGTGAAGGGCATGGGCGGCGCGATGGATCTCGTTGCCGGGGCGCAGAACATCATCGTGGTGATGACCCACGCCTCAAAGAGCGGTGAGTCGAAGCTGCTGCCGCGCTGCACGCTGCCGCTCACGGGCGCGGGCTGTATCCGTCGGGTCCTGACCGATCTCGCGCTGCTGGAAATCCAGGACGGCGCGTTCATCCTGCGGGAATACGCCCCGGGCGTCAGTACTGACGAGATCGTGCGTAAAACGGCAGGGAAAATCATTGTGGCGGACGACGTGCGCGAGATGCGCTTCAACTGAGGGGTCAGCATGAACAAGGTCATGATTGTCGGGGCAACGCGAACCCCCATCGGCAGTTTTCGCGGATCGCTCTCGCCCCTTTCTGCGGTTGAGCTTGGGGCCGTCACGGTACGGCGCCTGCTGGAGAACAGCGGTCTCAGCGCAGAGCAGGTAGACGAACTGATTTTCGGACAGGTGCTGACGGCCGGATGCGGGCAAAACCCCGCCCGCCAGACGGCCATCGGCGCCGGATTGCCCGTCAGCACGCCGGCGACCACCGTCAACCTGGTGTGTGGCGCGGGCTTAAAAGCGGTGCAGCTCGCCGCCCAGGCGATCCGCTGCGGCGACGCGGAGGTGGTTATCGCCGGCGGTCAGGAGAGCATGAGCAACGCCCCGTATCTGCTTGACGGCGCGCGTGCCGGGCTGCGTTTCGGGCATGCGGGCCTCAAGGACAGCATGATTACCGACGGCCTGTGGGACGCATTCAACGATTACCACATGGGGATCACCGCTGAAAACGTCGCCCGTGAGTATGGCATTACCCGCGAGCAGCAGGACGCCTTCGCCGCCCGCTCGCAGCAAAAAGCGGCCTCCGCCATCGAAGCGGGTCGCTTTGACGCCGAGATAGCGCCGGTGACGGTGAAACAGGGTAAAAAGCCGCCGCTGGTTATCAGCCGTGACGAACAGCCCCGACCGGGCACCGCCGCAGAGCAGCTTGCGCAGCTGCGCCCCGCCTTTTTGCACGAGGAAGGTACCGTCACGGCGGGGAATGCCTCCGCGCTTAACGACGGTGCCGCCGCGGTGCTGCTGATGAGTGAGGAAAAGGCGCGGGAGAGCGGATTGCCTGTTCTTGGCCGCATCGTGAGTTACGCCGTGACGGGCGTTGACCCGTCGGTGATGGGCATGGGCCCGGTCAGCGCCTGCCGGACGGCGCTGGCGCGAGCGGGCTGGACGCTCGACGAGGTGGACCTCATTGAAGCCAATGAAGCCTTTGCCGCCCAGGCGCTGGCGGTGGGCCAGCAGCTCGGCTGGGACGAGCGCAAGGTCAACGTTAACGGCGGCGCCATCGCCCTGGGCCATCCGATTGGGGCTTCCGGCTGCCGCATCCTCGTGACCCTGCTGTACGAAATGCAGCGCCGTGACGTAAAAAAAGGGCTCGTCACCCTGTGCGTAGGCGGCGGACAAGGCATTGCCCTGACCGTCGCGCGTTAAACCTCTCGTTGGTACCCGAATAATAATTAAAGTGAGGAGTCGTAATGAGTGTGTTAATAGCCCTGGCGGCGCTGGCACTGCTGATGCTGGCGGCCTACCGCGGATACAGCGTTATTTTGTTTGCGCCGATCGCAGCGCTCGGTGCCGTGCTGCTGACCGATCCGGGTGCCGTCGGCCCGACGTTTACCGGCCTGTTTATGGAAAAGATGGTGGGCTTCGTCAAGCTCTACTTCCCGGTGTTCCTGCTGGGTGCGGTGTTTGGCAAGCTGATTGAGCTTTCCGGTTTTTCACGCTCCATCGTCGCCGCCGCGATCCAGATCCTCGGGCGTCGGCACGCCATCCCGGTGATTGTCCTGGTGTGTGCGCTGTTAACCTACGGCGGCGTTTCGCTGTTCGTGGTGGCGTTTGCGGTGTACCCGTTTGCCGCCGAGCTGTTTCGCCAGAGCGGCATCCCTAAGCGGCTGATCCCGGCCACCGTGGCGCTGGGGGCATTCTCGTTTACCATGGACGCCCTGCCCGGCACGCCGCAGATCCAGAATATCATCCCCACCAGCTTCTTCGGCACGAACGCCTGGGCGGCCCCGTGGCTGGGGCTTATCGGCTCTCTGTTTATTATCGTCTTTGGCCTGCTCTGGCTGGAGCGCCAGCGTCGGAAGGCGCTCAATAACAATGAAGGTTACGGCACGGATCTGAAAAATGAACCCGAGACGCCGGATAATATTAATCTCCCGCATCCGCTGATTGCTATCTCCCCGCTGCTGGTGGTAGGCATACTGAACCTGCTGTTTACCCGCTGGATCCCCGGCTGGTACGGCGTGAGTCACGAATTAACCCTGCCCGGCCTGGCGAAACCGATTGTGACCGAGGTGGGCAAGATCACCGCCATCTGGGCCGTGGAGGCGGCGCTGATCGCCGGTATCGTGCTGGTGATGATTTTTGGCTTTCGCAATATCCGGGGGCGTCTGGCCGAAGGCAGCCGGACGGCGGTGAGCGGAGCCATTCTGGCGGCGATGAATACCGCCTCGGAATACGGTTTCGGCGCGGTTATCGCGGCGCTGCCTGGGTTCCTGGTGTTATCCAAAGCGCTGGCGGCCATTCCGAATCCGCTGCTGAACGAGGCCATCAGCGTGACCGTCCTCGCGGGGATCACCGGTTCGGCTTCCGGCGGAATGAGCATCGCCCTTGCGGCGATGGCCGATACCTTTGTTGCTGCCGCCCATGCGGCCAATATTCCGCTTGAGGTGCTGCACCGCGTGGCCTCGATGGCGAGCGGCGGGATGGATACCCTTCCCCATAACGGCGCGGTGATTACCCTGCTGGCTATCACCGGCCTGAGCCATCGCCAGGCCTACGGCGGCATTTTCGCTATCACCATCATTAAAAGTCTGGCAGTGCTTTTTGTCATTGCCGTGTTCTATCTGACCGGCATTGTGTAAGGAGAGAAATATGAATCTGAACGGTAAAACCGCCCTGGTAACCGGCTCGACCAGTGGCATTGGCCTGGGGATCGCCCGCGTGCTGGCGAAGGCGGGCGCGCAGCTGATCCTCAACGGCTTCGGCGACAGCGCATCGGCACGGGAAGAGATTGCGCAACTGGGCAAAAAGCCGGGCTATCACGATGCGGATCTGCGGGACGTATTGCAGATTGAGGCCATGATGCGCTTCGCCCAATCGCAGTTTGGCGGCGTGGATATTCTTGTGAACAACGCAGGGATCCAGCACGTGGCCCCGGTTGACGCCTTTCCGGTGGAGAAATGGAACGACATTATCGCCATTAACCTTTCCGCGGTGTTTCACACCAGCCGGCTGGCGCTGCCGGCCATGCGGGAGAAAAACTGGGGGCGCGTCATCAATATCGCCTCCGTTCACGGGCTGGTCGCGTCGAAAGAGAAATCGGCCTACGTTGCGGCCAAGCACGGCGTGGTGGGCTTTACCAAATCCCTGGCGCTGGAAACCGCCCGCACGGGGATTACCGCCAATACTATTTGCCCCGGCTGGGTACTGACCCCGCTGGTGCAGCAGCAAATCGACAAGCGTATCGCGGATGGCGTACCGCCGGAGCAGGCCCGCGAACAGCTACTGGCGGAGAAACAGCCTTCAGGGGAGTTTGTTACCCCGGAACAGCTGGGCGAGCTGGCGCTGTTTTTGTGCAGCGACGGCGCCGTGAACGTTCGCGGCGCCGCGTGGAATATGGATGGCGGCTGGGTTGCTCAGTGATGAACAGGCCGGGTAAGGCAACGCCGCCGCCCGGCCAACATCTCTAGCTTGAGCAGCTGACTTCCAGCCGCTTGCCCCAGTCGGGCGGGCGGCTGACGTAGTCATCATCCCGGTCGGCAAACGGCGTGCGCAACGCCAGATGCAGCCGGTGTAACTCGTCGTACTCACCCTGCTCTGCCTGCTCAATCGCCCGCTGCGCCAGCCAGTTGCGTAATACCATCGCGGGATTCGCTGCGTTCATCTGCGCCTGACGGGTAGCGTCGTCTACCTGCTCCTGCTGCAGCCGCGTGCGGTACTGTGCAAACCAGTCGTCAAACGCCTGACGGTCAATAAACTCGTCGCGCAGCGGCGAGGCGGCGCTATGCTGCTCCGTCTGGCCCAGCATGCGGAAGGTGCGGGTGTAATCGCTTCCCTCACGCGCCATCAGGGCAAACAGGCCGTTGAGAATGTCATTGTCGCCCTTCTCCTGGGTCATCAGCCCCAGCTTGTTACGCATCAGCGTGCCGTACTCCCGCAGCAAAAGCTCCTGATAGCTGTCGAGCGCATCGTTCAGGGCATCAACGTCAATAAACGGCGATAAGGTCTGTGCAAGCCGCTGGAGATTCCACAGCCCAACCGCGGGCTGGTTGTCAAAGCTGTAACGCCCCTGATAGTCGGAATGGTTGCAGATATACCCCGGCTGATAATCGTCAAGGAAACCAAACGGACCGTAATCAAAGGTCAGGCCGAGAATCGACATGTTGTCCGTGTTCATGACCCCGTGAGCAAAGCCTACCGTTTGCCAGCGCGCAATCATCGTGGCGGTACGGGCAACCACGTCCCGGAACCAGAGAACGTATTTATCCGCCTCATCCTGCAGATGCGCCCAGTGGTGGCGAATGGCGAAGTCCGCGAGTTGGCGAACCTTGTCCGGCTCGCGGCGATAGTAAAAGTGCTCAAAATGACCAAAGCGCAGATGGCTTTGCGCAATGCGCACCAGCATTGCCCCCTTTTCCACCGTTTCGCGCGCCACCGGCGTGTCGCTGGTGACGATCGACAGCGCGCGGGTGGTGGGAATACCCAGCGCATGCATCGCTTCGGATGCCAGACTTTCGCGTATTGTTGACCGCAATACCGCGCGCCCGTCGCCCATGCGTGAGTAAGGGGTAAGGCCTGCGCCTTTCAGATGCCAGTCAACCGTCTCCCCGTTGGGAAGCCGTTGTTCGCCGAGCAGGATCCCCCTGCCGTCACCCAGCTGCCCCGCCCAGACGCCAAACTGGTGCCCGCTATAGACCTGAGCCAGAGGCTGCATGCCGGGGAGAAGCGTCTCGCCTCCCCAGACGCCAGCGCTCTCTGAACGCTGAAACAGATCGGGCGGAATGGCCAGCTCATCGGCCAGCCGATCGTTATGCCAGATAAGACGTGAATTATGTAACGGTGTTGGTTTGAGTGCGGTGTAAAAGCCAGGCAACTCGTCATGCCAGTGAGCAGTAAAAGACAGGGTCATAAGTCCTCCTGCTTTTAGTGTAGAGGGTTTACCCGGACTTAAACACGGGCGAAAGGCAGGGTTATCGCTGCTGAACGAGCGTCGTGACGTGCTCCGCCGAGACGGCTGGCCAGAGCGCGCCCTGCATGGCACCAAAATTGAAGGACAGGACGCGCTGCAGCAGGCCGTGGTCGTCAATGCCGGAAACAATCACCGACTGGCAGTGCGGGGTTATTTGCCAGAGGATCGCCCGCATAAAAGGCTCGAAAGAAAGCTCAGAAGCGCGCTGCTGGATGAATCCTTTATCAAGAATAACCCGTTTAAATAATCCATCATAGACGGCCTTGAGCGATGCCGCACCGGCACCAAAGTTTGCCAGCACCAGCGGAAAATGGATTGCCATTCTTGCCAGTTGCAGATCGTCCTTTCCGTTATTTAAACCTGGATAGTTCTCATTAACAGTAAACTCAAGAAACGGATAACGCTCAAGAATTGAAACAGCATTCCCATTACTTAATAAAAACTCAACAATTGCTGGTGTAATATTGATCCATGCAATTAACTGATGCTGAATAAAAAACAGTTTACAGGTATCAAGCAATTGCAGTTTTTCGTTAAACAGCGCTAACTCCTCTGCCGCTGAAAGCCGAGGGATAACGAGCTCGGTGGGGATCCTCACATCGGTGCCGACGCCAGTAAAGTTAACCAGTATTTCTAAACCTTTTAGCTCGCCTGCGCTATTACGGGCAGGCAGAAGCATCAGTTCAGACTGGTAAGCATTATCTAGCGTAATAATCATTGCACTCGCCCCGCATTAAAGATGAGAGAGGACATCCTGGAGCAATTGCTGACACAATTCCACTGTCTTGATTTTAATAAGTTTAATTTCATTAGTTCCGTATTAATTTTCAGATTTATCCCTGAATCTAAAATAATCTTATCCTGGTTACTGAATAATAGCCAGTTTTAGATAAAACAGACACATAAGGATGTTGCTAATTTAGGTAAATTTAACTTTAATCAGCTTATTTGAGAAAAACGGCATGGCTTAATAGTTACCATGCCGACATAAGAATCGTGTACGGGCAGTCTAAATACGTCGCGCCTGCCAGAAATTTTTACGCCAGTACACGTTATCAAGAGAAGAGCGCATCACGCCGCGGCTGGTAGAGGCGTGAATAAACTGGTTGTCTGTATCATATATCCCAACATGGAGGCCGCTTTCTCCCGAGCCGGTTTTGAAAAAGACCAGGTCACCGGGCAGGAGATCGTCTTTATCAATTTCAGTGCCTATTTCCGCCTGTTTGCGCGTGTCTCGCGGAAGCTGTAAATCAAACTTGTCACGAAACGTCATCAGCACAAAGCCTGAGCAGTCCACCCCGCCGCGGCTCATGCCGCCGTAGCGATAAGGCGTGCCGCGCCAGTTGCTCAGCTGATCGTTAAGGCTGGCAATGACGGTGATAGAATCTGATAGCCGCGGATTAGGCGGCGGTGCACGATGGCTGCTGCATCCAGCAAGAAAGAGTGCCGCCACGAGGAGAAACCAGAATCGCATTTTCAGACGAATCCTCTGCTTTTATTGTTCTTTCGGTAATTTAGCGTGCAATTGTGTCAACAGGCAAGAAACGGTTACTCCAGCCCGGTAGAAATCAGCATCTTATGCCCCTCTATATCCAGCCTGCGGAACGACATGTTGTAGGCGCGGGCGAGATTGGGCGGCGTAAGGACCCGATCCCGCGTACCGCTGGCGACCATCCTGCCGCGCGACAGGAGCCACACGCGATGGGCGTGACGTAACGTATGGTTAAGATCGTGGCTGCTCATCACTATGGCAATACCTTGCCTGCTCAGCGCGCTTAGCAGGCTATCCAGCGCCGCCTGCTGGGCAACATCCAGACCGCTCATCGGTTCATCCAGCAGCAGCATCCTCCCGTGAGGATTGGCCACGGGATGGATCTGCAGAATGACCGCCGCCAGACGCACCCGCTGCCATTCCCCCCCGGAAAGCTGGCTGGCATGCCGGGAGAGTTTATCTTCCAGCCCTAACGCCGCAGCCACCTCCTCCAGCAGTGCCGTATGCTGTTTGTCGTGCAGATGCAGCATCAGATAATGCCAGACCGGCATCGCAAAAGGCGGTACCTGCTGCTGCACCAGGTAGCTGCGCCGATGTGCCAGCGAGGCGGGTGACCAGTCGACCAAAGCCTGTTCCAGCAGCGTAATCTGCCCTGGCCCGGTGGTCAGCCCCGCCATCCGCGCCAGCAGCGTGCTTTTACCCGCGCCGTTTGGCCCGACGAGATGCAGGATTTCCCCCGAATTGATGTCGCAGGTTATCGGCTCCAGACGCCCCTTCTCGGCGACGTCCGTGAGCTGCATCAGCAGCGACATTATTTCGCCAGCGCCAGCTTAATAGATTCCATGACGATCGGATCCTCAGGCGTCATATCCGGCGAAAAACGCTGAACGACCTGGCCGTCACGACCAATCAGGAATTTTTCGAAGTTCCACAGAATGTCGTCCGGATAGAGCGGCGCGCGGCCTTTGCTGGCCATACGCTCGTAAAAACCGCTCTCTTCCGGCGCAACGGCCTTCGGCGCGGCAGCAATCAGCTTCGCATACAGCGGATGGCGGTCTTCACCGTTGACGTCGATTTTGCTGAACATCGGGAACGTCACGCCATAGGTGGTGCTGCAGAAGGTTTTGATCTCTTCTTCGCTGCCCGGCTCCTGGCCCAGGAACTGGTTGCATGGGAAGCCCAGCACGGTAAAACCGTCTTTCTCCCAAGCCTTATGAATATTCTCCAGCTGCTCGTACTGCGGCGTCAGGCCGCATTTCGATGCCACGTTGACGATGAGCAACACCTTGCCTTTGTAGCCTTCCAGCGTGGTGTTATCCCCATCAATGGTGGTCACTTCGGTATTCAGGATATCTGACTGCATAGCATTTCCTCAGGTTATCGATTTAACGTCCAGCTTTTAATAGTAGCCAGATAAAGACTGGCGCGCCCAGCGTAGCGGTCACCACGCCAACAGGCAATTCTGCGGCCGTCAGGGCAAGACGGGCGATGATGTCGGCCACCAGCAGCGTGGCTGCCCCGGCAACCGCCGAGGCCGGAAGCAAGGTCCGATGATCCGTGAAGCCGCACAGACGCAGCATGTGCGGAATGACCAGCCCGATAAAGCCAATCGCCCCCGCCAGGGCCACGCTGACGCCCACCAGCCAGCCAATGGTAATAACCAATACGTTACGCCAGAAACCAATCGGCATGCCGAGCTGGCGGGCAGAGATTTCCCCCAGCGCGAGCCGGTTCAGCGGCTGGGCCTGCAGCGCAGCCCACGCGATGACTGGCACCAGCAGCGCCATTAGCCAGCCCTGCTGCCAGTCAACGCCGCCAAAGCCGCCCATCATCCAGTACATGAGCTGGCGCAGGTCAAAGGAGGTCGAGAAGTAGACCGCCCAGGTCATCAGCGCGCTACAGATGATCCCCAGCGCGACGCCGGCAAGCAGCAGCCGGCTGGTCGACAGGTGCCGTCTGGCGAAGCGAAGAAGAATGACGGTGATCAGCAGTGCGCCGAGAATGGCGCTCAGGCTAATACTCCAGCCGGAGAGTTCTCCCCCGCCCAGCATCACCGCCGCAATCAGCCCGACGCCTGCACCGTTCGACACCCCGAGCAGGCCGGGCTCCGCCAGCGGGTTTTCGAACAGCGCCTGCATAATGGTGCCAGACAGCGCCAGCGCGGCGCCGACCAGGATCACCGCAACGGTGCGCGGCAGGCGAATTTGCCAGACGAAGAGTTGCCCGTCAGGCCCCAGCCAGCGTTCAGGCCCGATCCAGCTGTCGCCCGCGCAGAGGCTGATACCCGCGGCGAGAATAAGCAGCAGCACCAGCAGAAGCAGGCGACGCCGGTCGGAACGGTGCTGGCGATGAGCATAATCAAGCATGTGTACGGTTTGTTAGCGAGTGATGTAATTGATTTTACGGCGGGTTTGCCGGAGAGCGCAAAGAAAAAAGGCCGCGTGTGCGGCCTTTTTGGTTAGTTCATATTACTCTGCTTTAGGCGTTGCGTTTTCGACGCGGCTCTTTAACTTCTGGCCGGGTCTGAAGGTCACCACGCGGCGGGCTGTAATGGGAATATCTTCCCCCGTCTTCGGGTTACGGCCCGGACGTTGGTTTTTGTCTCGCAAATCAAAATTGCCAAAACCGGAGAGTTTTACCTGCTCACCATTTTCCAGAGCACGACGGATCTCTTCGAAAAACAGCTCTACCAGCTCTTTGGCATCCCGTTTGCTAAGCCCAAGCTTATCAAACAGATATTCTGACATTTCAGCTTTTGTAAGCGCCATAGGTTCAATCCCTCAATGATGCCTGGAATCGCTCTTTTAATGCCTCTACACATTTGGCGACGGTAGCGGCAATCTCCTCTTCTTCGAGTGTACGGCTGGTATCCTGAAGGATAAGGCTGATAGCGAGGCTCTTGAAACCTTCTGCTACGCCCTTGCCGCGGTACACGTCAAATAAGTTTACGCCAACTACCTGATTTACGCCAACTTTCTTACATTCGGCCAAAATATCTGCTGCAGGCACGTTTTCAGCGACCACAACCGCGATATCACGGCGGTTCGCCGGGAAGCGGGAGACGTCCTGCGCCTGAGGAATGACGCGGTCTGCAACCGGGCTCCACTCCAGCTCGAACACGATGGTACGGCCGTTCAGGTCCAGCTTACGCTCCAGCTCAGGGTGAACAACCCCAATGAAACCAACGCGTTTGCCGTCTAAATAAATCGCCGCGCTCTGGCCCGGATGAAGCGCAGGAATCGCTTCCGCGCGGAATTCAATTTCAGATAATTTACCGGTCAGATCCAGAATCGCTTCCAGATCGCCCTTCATTTCGTAGAAATCAACCGTGCCTTTTGCCAGGTCCCAGTGCTCTTCGTAGCGGTTACCGCTGATGGCGCCAGCCAGCATGAGATCCTGACGGATGCCTAAATTTGCCTGATTATCCGGCACAAAGCGCAAACCGCTTTCGAAAATGCGCACGCGGTTTTGCTGGCGGTTCTGGTTGTAAACGATAGTCCCCAGCAGGCCCGTCCACAGGGAGAGACGCATCGCGGACATTTCGCTGGAGATTGGGCTTGGCAGGATCAGCGCTTCCTGACCCGGGTGGATCAGCTGCTGCAGCTTAGGATCAACGAAGCTGTAAGTGATCACTTCCTGGTAGCCTTTGTCGTTCAGCATGGTTTTCACACGCTTCAGGGACAGGTCGGCTTCACGGTGGGTGCCCATAACCAGACCCGCCTGCACTGGCTCGTCAGGGATGTTGTTGTAGCCGTAGACGCGGGCCACTTCTTCCACCAGATCTTCTTCGATCTCCATGTCGAAACGCCAGGATGGCGCAACGGCTTTCCACTCGTCCTGGCCTTCGGTCACTTCGCAGCCCAGGCGCGTCAGGATGTCGGTCACCTGCGCATCCGGAACGTGGTGGCCAATCAGGCGATCCAGCTTGCTGCGGCGCAGGGTGATGGTGGCGCGCTTCGGCAGGGTCGCTTCGTTGGTGACGTCGATAACCGGGCCCGCTTCGCCGCCGCAGATGTCGATCAGCAGGCGGGTTGCACGCTCCATCGCTTTGTACTGCAGCGCCGGGTCAACGCCGCGCTCGTAGCGGTGAGACGCGTCGGTGTGCAGGCCGTGACGGCGCGCGCGGCCGGTGATGGAGAGCGGGCTGAAGAACGCACATTCCAGCAGGACGTTTTGCGTTTCGTCGTTGACGCCAGAGTGTTCGCCGCCAAAGATACCGCCCATCGCCAGCGCTTTGCTGTGGTCAGCAATCACCAGGGTGTCGGCGTTCAGTTTGGCTTCAGTGCCGTCCAGCAGCACCAGGGTTTCCCCCTCTTTCGCCATGCGCACAACGATGCCGCCGTCGATACGATCTTTATCGAACGCGTGCATCGGCTGGCCCAGCTCCAGCAGAACGTAGTTGGTCACATCAACCACGGCGTCGATTGAGCGGATACCGCAGCGGCGCAGCTTCTCTTTCATCCACAGCGGGGTTGGCGCTTTAACGTTGATGCCTTTTACCACGCGACCGAGGTAGCGCGGGCAGGCGTCCGCAGCGTCAACCTGAATCGGCAGCACGTCACTGATGGTCGCTTCAACCGGCGCAATTTCCGGCGCGTTGAGTTCGGTCTGGTTCAGCACGGCCACGTCGCGCGCCACGCCGATAATGCCTAAGCAGTCGGCACGGTTTGGCGTAACGCTGATTTCGATGGTGTTGTCATCGAGCTTCAGGTATTCACGGATATCGGTGCCGATCGGCGCATCCAGCGGCAGCTCAATGATGCCGCTGTGATCGTCGGAAATACCCAGCTCGGAGAAGGAGCACAGCATGCCTTCAGACGGCTCGCCGCGCAGCTTGGCCGCTTTAATTTTGAAATCTCCCGGCAGCACGGCACCGACGGTCGCCACGGCCACCTTCAGGCCCTGACGGCAGTTTGGCGCGCCGCAGACGATGTCCAGCAGGCGGTCACCGCCAACGTTCACTTTTGTCACGCGCAGTTTGTCAGCATTAGGGTGCTGGCCGCACTCCACCACTTCACCCACCACGACGCCGTTGAAGGCACCTGAAACCGGCTCAACGCCGTCAACTTCCAGGCCCGCCATGGTGATCTGGTTGGAAAGCGCTTCGCTGTGCAGCGTGGTGTTCACCCACTCGCGTAACCACAGTTCACTGAATTTCATTGTTCTGTCCTGCCCTTATTTAAACTGTTTGAGGAAACGCAGATCGTTTTCGAAGAATGCACGTAAGTCGGTCACGCCGTAGCGCAGCATGGTCAGACGCTCCATGCCCATGCCGAACGCAAAGCCGGAGTAAACTTCCGGATCGATACCCACGTTGCGCAGTACGTTTGGATGCACCATGCCGCAGCCCAGCACTTCCAGCCATTTGCCGTTTTTACCCATCACGTCAACTTCCGCAGACGGTTCAGTGAACGGGAAGTAGGACGGGCGGAAACGAACCTGCAAATCTTCCTCAAAGAAGTTGTTCAGGAAATCGTGCAGCGTGCCCTTCAGGTTGGTGAAGCTGATGTTTTTATCAACAATCAGCCCTTCCATCTGGTGGAACATTGGGGTGTGGGTCTGATCGTAGTCGTTACGATAGACGCGGCCCGGCGCGATGATGCGGATTGGCGGTTCCTGTTCCTTCATGGTACGGATCTGAACGCCAGAGGTCTGGGTACGCAGCAGACGCGTCGCGTCAAACCAGAAAGTGTCGTGGTCAGCGCGTGCCGGATGATGGCCTGGAATGTTCAGGGCGTCGAAGTTGTGGTAATCATCTTCGATTTCCGGGCCAGTCGCCACGGTAAAGCCGAGCTCACCGAAGAAACTTTCAATACGATCGATAGTACGGGTAACCGGATGCAGACCGCCGTTTTCGATACGGCGACCCGGCAGAGAAACGTCGATGGTTTCTGCCGCCAGACGCGCATTCAGTACCGCGCTCTCCAGCTCGGCCTTACGTGCGTTCAGCGCCTGCTGAACCTGCTCTTTGGCTTCGTTAATCACCGCACCCGCTGCCGGGCGTTCTTCTGGCGGCAGTTCACGCAGGGTTGTCATTTGAAGGGTCAGGTGCCCTTTCTTCCCAAGATATTCGACGCGGACATTGTCTAACGCGGCAACATCTGAGGCCTGATTAATGGCGGCTGTTGCACTGGCAACCAGCTCTGCGAGATGTGACATGATTTTCCTCATTATGTCGGTGCAGACACCGATTTGGTGGAGTTATTCTCTCAAATTCAGGCACAAAAAAAGCCTCCATCGGGAGGCTTATCTGGCGCTGTTTTTCGTTTCATCTTTCACGCGCTAGCCTCCTGGAGTCAGGTGCTAAAGTAAAAGAAGAAGCGGAAAATAGCAGCATTCATGCTTGCGTTACCTTGTCTGGTAAAAACCGTTAAGACCTTATTGAAAAGCCTGCACGGGTAAAAGTCAATGTTCTGATGACGTTAAAACAAAAGAGGGAGCAAAGCTCCCTCTCTCAACTGGCTTATGCCAGTGCTGCTTTCGCTTTTTCGACCAGAGCGGTGAACGCTACTTTGTCGAATACTGCGATGTCAGCCAGGATCTTACGGTCGATTTCAACAGAGGCTTTTTTCAGGCCGTTGATGAATTTGCTGTAAGAAATACCGTTCTGACGTGCTGCTGCGTTGATACGCGCAATCCACAGTTGACGGAACTGACGCTTACGCTGACGACGGTCACGGTAAGCGTACTGACCAGCTTTGATAACAGCCTGGAAGGCAACGCGGTATACGCGTGAACGCGCACCGTAGTAGCCTTTAGCTTGTTTCAAAATTTTCTTGTGACGTGCACGTGCAATTACACCACGTTTTACGCGAGCCATATGTGCTCTCCTGTATCTATATTCTTAGTAAAAAATTAAACGTTAACGGCTTATGCGTACGGCAGGCACGCGATAACCAGACCCAGATCGCCTTTAGAAACAAGGCCTTTTGGACGCAGGTGACGTTTACGCTTAGTAGATTTTTTGGTCAGAATATGACGCAGGTTTGCGTGCTTACGCTTAAATCCACCACCACCGGTTTTTTTGAAGCGCTTAGCAGCACCGCGTACGGTCTTAATTTTTGGCATCTTAATAACTTCCACTTCGCATTGTTAAATAAACGAAACATAGGCGAACAAAACCTATGAAACCCGAAGGCTCCACAGATTTTGCTGCTTGAAGGCCTTACTGTTTCTTCTTAGGAGCGAGCACCATGATCATCTGGCGGCCTTCGATCTTCGTAGGGAAGGATTCGACTACTGCCAGTTCACTCAGATCGTCACGGACGCGGTTAAGCACTTCCATACCAATCTGTTGGTGGGCCATCTCACGACCGCGGAAACGCAGCGTGATCTTGGCCTTATCGCCATCTTCCAGAAAGCGAATCAGGCTGCGGAGTTTTACCTGATAATCGCCATCGTCGGTACCAGGACGGAATTTGATTTCCTTAACCTGGATAACTTTTTGCTTCTTCTTCTGTTCCTTAGAAGACTTACTCTTTTCATAAAGGAACTTGCCGTAGTCCATGATACGACAAACTGGCGGTTCGGCGTTAGGGCTGATTTCAACTAAATCTACTCCAGCTTCTTCAGCCTTTTCGATCGCTTCTCTCAGACTCACAATCCCCAGCTGCTCGCCTTCCAGACCTGTTAAGCGAACTTCCTGGGCGCGAATCTCGCCATTGATACGATTCGGACGTGCCGTTTGAACTCGTTTTCCGCCTTTAATACCTTATTCCTCCAGTTGTTGAAGACTGCGGCTGCGAATCTCTTGTTGCAGCTTCTCAATCACTTCACTTACGTCCAGGCTGCCCAGGTCTTTACCACGGCGGGTGCGAACGGCAACTTTGCCTGCTTCCACCTCTTTATCACCACAGACCAACATATACGGGACACGACGTAAAGTGTGCTCGCGGATTTTAAAGCCAATCTTCTCATTTCTCAAGTCTGCTTTTACGCGAATGCCCGCATTTTGTAGTTTCTGCGTCAATTCTTTAACGTAATCCGCCTGAGAATCGGTAATGTTCATCACCACGACCTGCACCGGCGCAAGCCAGGTTGGGAAGAAGCCCGCGAACTCTTCGGTCAGGATGCCAATGAAGCGCTCCAGAGAACCGAGAATGGCACGGTGAATCATGACCGGCACCTGACGCTCGTTGTCTTCGCCAACATAAGAGGCGCTTAAACGCTGCGGCAGGGAGAAGTCCAGCTGTACAGTACCGCACTGCCATGCGCGATCGAGGCAGTCATACAGGGTAAATTCAATTTTCGGACCGTAGAAGGCGCCCTCACCCAGCTGGTATTCGAACGGAATACCGTTCTCTTCCAGCGCTACGGCGAGATCCGCTTCTGCGCGATCCCAGGTCTCATCGCTACCGATACGTTTTTCCGGACGCGTTGAGAGTTTGACTACGATCTTCTCGAAGCCAAAGGTGCTGTACATATCGTAGACCATACGAATACAGGCGTTAACTTCGTCACGAACCTGATCTTCAGTACAGAAGATATGCGCATCATCCTGAGTAAAGCCACGAACGCGCATCAGACCGTGCAGCGCACCTGATGGCTCGTTACGGTGGCAGCTACCGAACTCCGCCATACGCAGCGGCAGGTCGCGGTAGGATTTCAGACCCTGGTTGAAGATCTGAACGTGGCCCGGGCAGTTCATTGGCTTAATGCAGTATTCACGGTTCTCAGACGAGGTGGTGAACATCGCATCTTTATAGTTGTCCCAGTGGCCGGTTTTTTCCCACAGCACACGGTCCATCATGAACGGGCCTTTCACTTCCTGATACTGGTACTCTTTCAGCTTGGAACGTACGAACGTTTCCAGTTCACGGAAGATAGTCCAGCCATCGTTATGCCAGAACACCATACCCGGCGCTTCTTCCTGCATGTGGTACAGGTCGAGCTGCTTACCGATTTTACGGTGGTCACGCTTCGCGGCCTCTTCCAGGCGCTGCAGGTACGCGTTCAGGGCTTTCTTATCCGCCCACGCGGTACCATAGATACGCTGCAACATCTTGTTGTTGCTGTCGCCACGCCAGTAGGCGCCGGCGATCTTCATCAGTTTGAAATGATGACAGAAGCGCATGTTCGGCACGTGCGGTCCACGGCACATGTCGACGTATTCTTCGTGATGATACAAGCCAGGCTTGTCATCATGAGCAATGTTTTCATCGAGAATAGAGACTTTATAGCTCTCGCCACGCTTGACGAAGGTTTCACGCGCTTCGTGCCAGCTGACTTTCTTCTTGATGACGTCATAGTTGGTTTCGGCGAGCTCGTGCATACGTTTTTCGAGCGCGTCGATATCTTCCTGGGTCAGGGTGTGGTCAAGATCAACGTCGTAGTAGAAACCGTTGTCGATAACCGGACCGATCGCCATTTTGGTGTTTGGCCACAGCTGCTTGATAGCATGACCCAACAGGTGCGCGCAGGAGTGACGAATGATCTCCAGACCTTCTTCGTCTTTCGCGGTGATGATCGCAAGCGTCGCATCGTTTTCAATCAGATCGGACGCATCAACCAGCTCACCGTTAACACGGCCGGCGATGGTCGCTTTCGCGAGGCCAGGACCGATGTCCAGGGCGACATCCATAGGGCTAACAGCGTGGTCGAAATGGCGTTGGCTGCCATCAGGAAGAGTAATTACAGGCATTTTATATCCTTATTTGCAGTGATGCCCCACACATAAGAGCATATACAAAGAAAATAATCGTGATTTGACAATAGATTACGACACCATCTGACCAACAATCGTCAAATTGGTTCGTCATCATGCACCTGCCGAATTCAGATTAATGCGGATTTACGGCAAGCGACGTAATGTTAACACTATCAGCAAGGAGATTGCACCCTCTGCAGCCAGATTGATGGGCTGGCACTTAGCGTGAATTTGCAGATTGCATCTCTCCGGCGCTCGCATTTCAGACATGCTGGGCTACTCTTGAACATGCCTTTTATATCAACAGGTGCATACCATGAATGTATCCAGTAGAACGGTTGTGATTTTAAACGTCCTTTCCGCAACAGGTTTATTGTTGATCCTCGCCGAACGATTCCACTGGTTCTGAGCCGAACCCTCGTTGGCATAACCCGATCGATCCCGGGAAGGCGCATCTTTTGGCCCCGTTTGATAGACTATGCGTATCAACGAACAAGGATTAGGTTATGCCAACAAAACGATTTGCCGTAAAACACTGGAAAATGGTGCTGGTGCTGGTTGCCATCTGCGGCGCAATGCTGTTATTTCGGTGGGCGGCAATGATTTGGGGCTAAGTACACATATTAGCAGTCCAAATAAAAATTAATGCCGTTGCGCGTGATGAGAATTTATTGGCGCGGGTTAACCATAATAATGAAAACGGGCCGACACTAACATCGGCCCGCTATGATTACATTTTATAGCCCAGCGAAATCGTGGTTCTGCGATCGGTATGATCCGGTGCCGTTTCTGGCGGTGAAGAGTTCCAGGTCACGTTGTAGGCCAATTTCAAACCGAAGTGTTCATTGATAGCCACGTTCAACGCGCTTTCGGAGTTCAGCGTCGTATCCTCGGCACCAAACACAGAAACACCCTGCGTAAATTTAGTGTTGTCGGTCATCTGCCAGGCATACGTGCCGGAAGCATAGCCCAGCGGCTGGGTTTCATTTTCGCCATTGGTGTACTCGTCATAGCGGACACCAGGACCGAATTCGAAACGGAGGCTGTGTACCGGACCATTCAGGAACTGACGACCATAACCGGCGGTGAATACATCGCGCTGGCGATAGCCGTTGAAGCGGTCGGTTAACCAACTTGCCTGACCAAAGATGTAGTCATAGTCGGTCATGTTGTAACGGCTACGTCCACCTACCGCGTATTTCTCGGATGAGCGTTCATCGTTAGCGGACGTGTTGCTGGCATTTCCCCACAGCGACCATGCAGTGGTATTGCCGTACCAGGTCAGGGTGCTGTCCGCCGTCAGAGAAGAGCTTTTCGTGTTACCCGATTGCGCGAGATACCCGGCGTTCAGGTTACCTTCAAACGGTTTTTTGGCAGTGGAGGGATCGTCCATGACAGTAAAAACGGTGTCATCGGCGGCTGCATTCAGTGATGCAAAAACGCCACCCGCCAGCATCAGTGCTGCGGGTACTGTCTTCAAAAGCTTCATTTTATTTAAGGAGTCCGTACAACAAAAAAAGAGACCACCACGGTCTCGGAAACTTTCTTGAGGATCAATGACAAGGCGTCCAGAGAAAGGTAACAAATTATAAAAAGGCGCAAATAACATAGCAATATTTTCTTATTTCATTTTTTGAATAAGAACGATCTCAAAACGCGTTTTATTTTATATATCTCTCATCGCATTTATGTCAGCATTCATTTTTAAAATCATACTGTTATTTACATTGCCTTCCTGCCGATCGGTGCCAGGCTTAAAAGAACCCATGCTAAAAGGAGGTTATGATGGCTTCTATTTATACGCTGACGCTCTCCCCTTCCCTCGACTCCGCGACCATAACGCCGCAAATTTACCCCGAAGGTAAACTACGCTGTAGCGCACCCGTGTTTGAGCCGGGCGGTGGCGGGATTAACGTTGCGCGCGCGATTACCCACCTCGGCGGTAAAGCGACCGCCATTTTCCCGGCCGGTGGCGCCACGGGGGAACATCTTGTCGCCCTGCTGGCCGATGAACAGGTTGCCGTGGATACTGTAGACGCCAAAGACTGGACCCGGCAGAACCTGCATGTCCACGTTGAGTCCAGCGGTGAACAGTATCGTTTCGTTATGCCGGGCGCCAGGCTGAGCGATGATGAGTTTCGTCAACTGGAAGAGAAGGTGCTGACCATTGAAAGCGGCTCGCTGCTGGTCATCAGCGGTAGCCTGCCGCCGGGCGTCAAAACAGAAAAGCTGACAGCGCTGGTTGATGCCGTACTTCAGCGCGGCATCCGCTGCATTGTCGACAGTTCAGGCGAAGCCCTGCAGGCGGCATTAGAACCCGGACAGCTTGAGCTCGTTAAGCCTAACCAGAAAGAGCTGAGCGCGCTTCTTAATCGCGAACTTAGCCAGCCGGATGACGTGCGTACTGCCGCAGAAGAACTGGTTCGCAGCGGGAAAGCGCACCGCGTTGTCGTTTCTCTGGGTCCTCAGGGTGCGCTGGCCGTCGACAAGACGGGCTTTGTGCAGGTTGTGCCGCCCCCAATGAAGAGCCAGAGCACCGTCGGCGCAGGCGACAGTATGGTCGGCGCGATGGCGCTGAAGCTGGCGCAGGGCGCCTCACTTCTGGAGATGACGCGCTACGGCGTCGCGGCGGGGAGTGCCGCCACCATCAATCAGGGAACGCGCCTGTGTTCGCTTGCCGATACGCAGAAAATCGTCGATTACCTGTCACGAAGCTAACCGATATCCCCCCTCCTGACGGAGGGGGATACACGTCGAAGTCGCCAAATATGGCGTATCGACTATGCTAAAAAAACTTTCAGGATAACAACGAGGTGAATTATGAGCAGTGGTGATATCACCCGCTACGTCGTGACCATCGGCCTTCATGAAGCATCGCTGACCGAGCTTAATGAGCTCAACAACGCCTTTACACGGGCGAACTTCCTGCTCACGCTAACGGATGACGAAGGTCATATTCATGATTTAGGCACCCTGGCGTTTGGCCTGATCGCAGCCCTGAGTGAAGAAGAAGTGCATGCGCTGGCCGCCAGTCTGGTGGAAAGCGTGACCGACAAGCCTGCCGACATCACCGTAGAGACGTGGGAACGCTGGCAGAAAAAAGAACAATAAGTGCCCTGCATGAAATTAAACCGCTCAGGTGTGCGTTAGTTCGTATTTTTTTACCGCAGTTATGCGCTAACTTTATGATCTGGCAGACAACATGGGAGAGTCAACATGTGGCAGGCTATCAGTCATCTTTTACATGAGCAAATGGGTGAAGGTGAAATTGAACTGCGTAACGAGCTGCCGGGCGGGGAAATTCACGCCGCGTGGCATGTACGCTACGCAGGACGCGATCTGTTCGTTAAATGCGACGAGCGAGAGCTGCTCCCGATCTTTACCGCTGAAGCCGATCAGCTTGAACTGTTGTCCCGCAGCAAAACGGTGACGGTACCTGAGGTGCTGGCCGTGGGCAGTGACCGGGACTACAGCTTTCTGGTGATGGACTATCTCCCTGCCCGCCCGTTGGACGCCCATAATGCCTTTATTCTCGGGCAACAGCTAGCGCGCCTGCACCAGTGGAGCGACCAGCCCCAGTTTGGTCTCGACTTTGACAACGACCTTTCCACCACGCCGCAGCCCAATGCCTGGCAGCGCCGCTGGTCGACGTTCTTTGCCGAACAGCGCATCGGATGGCAGCTTGAGCTGGCCGCCGAGAAAGGGCTGGAATTTGGCAACATTGACGCCATCGTCGAGCATGTGCAGCAGCGCCTGGCCTCCCACCAGCCTCAGGCGTCCTTACTGCACGGCGATTTATGGTCCGATAACTGCGCGCTGGGCCCCAACGGCCCGTATATCTTCGACCCGGCCTGCTACTGGGGCGACAGAGAGTGCGATCTGGCCATGTTGCCCCTGCATCCCGAACAACCGCCGCAAATATACGATGGCTATCAGTCTGTCTCCCCCCTGCCGCCGGACTTCCTTGAGCGCCAGCCCGTGTACCAGCTCTATACGCTGATGAACCGAGCCATTCTTTTTGGCGGGCAACATCTGGTCAACGCCCAGCGCGCGCTTGAACGCGTGCTTGCGGCTTAAAGACAAAGCGGGTGGCCTTGCCGCCACCCTTATTCGTTACAGAAAACCGAGCAGTGAGAAGAAGAAATATCCCGCCACGATGATGATAACCGGCAGGATATAGAGCGGGAAAATTTGCAGAAAAATGGTGTGACGAGGCACCACAATGCGGGATTCAATCTGCTCCCGGCTCATTCCTTCAGGGCCTTTCGCCTTCTCAAGGATAAGCTGATCTTCCACCCCTTCGCGTAAAAAACGTGTCTGGCGGCTCATGCGTGCGCCCGATGCCTGCAGCGCCATCGCAATAAAAATCAGCGCATAGATAATCCAGAACCCAACATTCAGCTGCTGGTGAAAATCCGGCGTTGGCGAGTTGAACCAGAAGACGTTCAGGAACGGGGTGTTAAACCGCACCATCTCAATCATGACATGCGCAAAATCAAGCATTACCGCATTAATGCCCGGCTGTTTTTCGCTGTGATCGTACATAAACTTCAGCACGGATATCAGCGTAGAAATGACGGCGGGAATAAAAATCACCCAGCCTGCAATACGTTTTAAGACAGCAATGCGTCCAGCTTGTTGATACGTCATCAGTTCCTCTTCATAAAGACGCGTGATTTGAGCCTAAGTCTACCTGCTGGTCATCAATTTCGCCCGCTCTTTAAAAGCAATATGCTAAATTGCAGAGTGTGCTTAGCACTTATCGTCTGTCGAACACCTGGATAAGGAGACGTTGTGATGTCGACACCGCGCCAGATACTTGCCGCTATTTTTGACATGGATGGATTACTGATTGATTCCGAGCCGTTGTGGGATCGCGCCGAGCTGGACGTGATGGCCAGCCTAGGCGTTGATATCAGCCGCCGTAATGAACTTCCCGACACGCTGGGCCTGCGCATTGATATGGTCGTCGACCTGTGGTACGCCCAACAGCCGTGGGTTGGGCCCGATCGCGACGAAGTCACCTCGCGCATTATCAGCCGCGCCATCGCGCTGGTGGAGGAGAACAAGCCGCTCTTGCCGGGCGTACGTGAGGCTGTCGCGCTGTGCAAGTCTCAGGGGCTGAAGGTTGGCCTGGCTTCTGCTTCACCGCTGCATATGCTGGAAAAAGTGCTGATCATGTTTGAGCTGCGCGACAGTTTTGACGCCCTGGCGTCTGCGGAAAAGCTGCCCTACAGCAAGCCGCATCCGCAGGTCTATATGGACTGCGCGGCGAAGCTGGGTCTTGATCCGCTGACCTGCGTCGCGCTGGAAGATTCCGTTAACGGCATGGTAGCCTCCAAAGCCGCGCGTATGCGCTCCATTGTGGTTCCCGATGAAGAAAACCGCCACGATCCCCGGTATGCTCTTGCCGACGTCAAGCTGAATTCGCTGGCTGAACTGACGGTACAACACCTGCGCGGCGAATAGCGCCCCTCTTACAGGCAGCGTCATGCTGCCTGATGAAAAACAAAACATCGTTTCATTTTTGTTTGCTTTTCTCATTTCTGCCTCCTATCTTTAACGTCAGCACGACGATAATCAGTCTTCTGAGGCGCGTATGATACTGGACACCTTTACTCTTTCAGGCAAAGTGGCCCTCATCACCGGGTGCGATACCGGGCTGGGGCAAGGCATGGCTATTGCGCTGGCGCAGGCAGGTTGCGATATCGTTGGGGTAAATCGCAAAGATCCGGAGAAAACGGCCAGCGCCGTCACCGGCCTGGGAAGACGTTTTGTGGCTATTCGGGCCGATCTGAGCCAGCAGGAAAACCTTCAGCACGTCGTGGACACCGCCGTGTCGGAGATGGGACGAATTGATATTCTGGTGAACAATGCCGGGACGATTCGCCGGGAGGAGGCTCTGACGTTCAGCGAAAAAGACTGGGATGACGTCATGAACCTGAATCTCAAGTCGCTCTTTTTCCTCTCACAGGCGGTCGCTAAACAATTTATCGCCCAGGGCCAGGGCGGCAAAATTATCAATATTGCCTCTATGCTCTCGTTCCAGGGCGGCATTCGCGTGCCGTCGTATACCGCCTCGAAAAGCGGGGTACTGGGGATCACGCGCCTGCTGGCAAATGAGTGGGCGGTACACGGCATCAACGTGAATGCCATCGCGCCGGGCTACATGGCGACGAATAATACGCAGCAGCTGCGCGCCGACGAACAGCGTAATGCGGAGATCCTTGACCGCATCCCGGCAGGTCGCTGGGGAGTACCGGATGACCTTCAGGGACCGGTCGTCTTTTTAGCCTCCTCCGCCTCGGATTACGTGAATGGTCACACCTTAGCCGTCGACGGCGGCTGGCTGGCGCGCTGACGCGCGTTTGTGACAAACAGTTACACCGTCACCTCTTTCGCCCACTGTATAAAAACCCTATACTGTATAAATTGACAGTTTCGTGGGTTTTATCATGACGGCGGAAGGCCACCTGCTTTTTTCAATTGCGTGCGCAGTATTTGCCAAAAACGCAGAACTTACTCCCGTGCTTGCACAGGGAGACTGGTGGCATATTGTCCCTTCCGCGGTATTAACCTGCCTGCTGCCCGATATTGACCACCCGAAATCCTTCCTCGGACAGCGCCTGAAGTGGGTGTCGAAGCCCATCGCCCGCGCATTCGGTCACCGCGGGTTTACCCACAGCCTGCTGGCCGTATTTGGCCTGCTAACGCTTTTCTATTTAAAAGTCCCTGAAAGCTGGATAGTGCCGGGCGATGCCATTCAGGGCATGGTGCTGGGTTATTTAAGCCATATTCTCGCCGATATGCTGACGCCCGCGGGCGTGCCGCTGCTGTGGCCCTGCCGCTGGCGCTTCCGTTTTCCGATCCTCGCGCCGCAGAAAGGGAACCAGCTTGAGCGCGTGCTGTGCATGGCGCTGTTCGCCTACGCCGTCTGGATGCCGCAAACCCTGCCCGAAAACAGTGCAGTCCGCTGGTCTTCCCAGATGATCAATTCGCTGCAATTTCAGTTCAATCGTTTTATTCATCACCAGATTGAACAGTAAACCAACAAAATCATTCCATTTGTCATAAACCATTCCATTTGGATATAAGCGCCACATCACACTTCTGCTAACCTTCCGCCAACAGGATCGGGAAAAACCGATCCCACATAATAAATCAGGAGAACGGGGATGAATTTTCCACTCATCGCGAACATAGTCGTGTTCGTCGTATTGCTATTGCTTCTCGCGCAGGCGCGCCACAAACAGTGGAGCCTGGCGAAAAAAGTGCTGGTCGGTCTGGTCATGGGTGTGGCGTTTGGTTTGGCCCTACACGCCGTCTACGGCTCCGATAGCCCGGTACTGAAAGAGTCCATTCAGTGGTTCAACATTGTCGGTAACGGCTACGTCCAGCTGCTGCAGATGATCGTTATGCCGCTGGTGTTCGCCTCTATTCTGAGCGCCGTAGCCCGCCTGCACAACGCAACCCAGCTGGGTAAAATCAGCTTTCTGACCATTGGTACGCTGCTGTTTACCACGCTGATTGCCGCGCTGGTGGGGGTGTTGGTCACCAACCTGTTTGGCCTGACTGCCGAAGGTCTGGTTCAGGGTACCGCTGAAACGGCGCGTCTGACCGCAATTCAAACTAACTACGTGGGTAAAGTGGCTGACCTGACGGTTCCGCAGATGGTGCTCTCCTTCATTCCGAAGAACCCGTTTGCTGACCTGACCGGTGCAAGCCCAACCTCTATCATCAGCGTGGTGATCTTCGCGGCGTTCCTGGGCGTGGCGGCGCTTAAGCTGCTGAAGGACGATGCGCCGAAAGGCGAACGCGTGCTGACCGCTATTGATACCCTGCAAAGCTGGGTGATGAAGCTGGTCCGTCTGGTGATGCAGCTGACGCCATACGGCGTTCTGGCGCTGATGACCAAAGTGGTAGCCGGCTCTAACCTGCAGGACATCATTAAGCTGGGCAGCTTCGTTGTCGCCTCTTATCTGGGCCTGGGCATTATGTTCGTGGTGCACGGTATCCTGCTGGGCGTGAACGGCGTCAGCCCGCTGAAATACTTCCGCAAAGTATGGCCGGTACTGACCTTTGCCTTCACCAGCCGTTCCAGCGCAGCGTCTATTCCGCTGAACGTTGAAGCGCAGACCCGTCGCCTGGGCGTGCCGGAATCTATCGCCAGCTTCTCTGCCTCCTTTGGTGCCACTATTGGTCAGAACGGCTGTGCGGGGCTCTACCCAGCGATGCTGGCGGTGATGGTTGCCCCGACCGTGGGCATCAACCCGCTGGATCCGGTCTGGATCGCCACTCTGGTCGGGATTGTTACCATCAGCTCCGCAGGCGTTGCAGGTGTCGGCGGCGGTGCAACCTTCGCCGCGCTGATTGTGCTGCCCGCGCTGGGCCTGCCCGTGACGCTGGTCGCCCTGCTGATCTCCGTTGAACCGCTGATCGACATGGGCCGTACCGCGCTGAACGTGAGCGGCTCCATGACTGCCGGTACGCTGACCAGCCAGTGGCTGAAGCAGACCGACAAAGCCATTCTGGAAAGTGAAGACGACGCCGAGCTGGCGCACCGTTAATCTCGATAGAAATAAAAAAACCGCCTGATGGCGGTTTTTTTATGGCTGTTATTCTTCAACCTCTTCATCCTGGCGGATTTGCGTCGCCCATCGCTGGGCTGACTCCGGCACGGAAAACGCCGGCGACCGGCGGAAATGTTCCCCCATCAGGACAAAAGCCACATATTTACCGCGAAGCAGCCAGACATCGCGAAAACCATCCACTTTCAGGGCATGGTCAGGCGGCGCGGGCTCAACGCGGGGCACATAGCTAATAACCTGGCGGTTTTGTTGACGAAGAGGTTTCATAAGCGACTGGTTCACTAAAGCAAATTCTTGAAGCAGGAAAATTCTATGATAGCCGATCCTGCTGCCTTACGTCGCGCTCCGAGTGGGTGAGATGGCTCCTTTCGTTAATAACGTCATGTGAAAACTCTTAGTTAGCGAGCCATCTCACGACATTGTTCTATCCTTAATAGGGTTTTTAGCAATGGATAAAGGAGAAGCGTGCAATGTCGAACAAAGATAAATCACATCAATCACCGATTCATGGCACTGAAGAATCTCAACCGGGTATGGACTCTCTCGCCCCTGCTGACGGCTCTCACCGCCCCTCGCCTGGCCCATCAGCCCCTGGCGAACAACCAACCGCGCCGGGAAGCATGAAATCGCCGGACACCGGAAACGAGAAGCTGAAATCGCTTGAGCCGCACCGTAAAGGCGGCGAAGGTTTTGCGCTCACCACCAATCAGGGCGTGCGGATTGCTGACGATCAAAACTCTCTTCGCGCAGGCGCGCGTGGGCCGACCCTGCTGGAAGATTTCATCCTGCGGGAAAAAATTACCCACTTTGACCACGAGCGCATACCGGAACGCATCGTTCACGCGCGCGGCTCGGCTGCGCACGGGTATTTCCAACCCTATAAGAGCCTGAAAGACATTACCAAAGCGGATTTCCTCTCCGACCCGGATAAAATTACCCCGGTGTTTGTGCGATTTTCCACCGTGCAGGGCGGCGCAGGCTCGGCAGACACGGTGCGTGATATCCGCGGCTTTGCCACCAAGTTTTATACCGAAGAGGGTATTTTCGATCTGGTAGGCAATAACACCCCGGTGTTTTTCATTCAGGATGCGCATAAATTTCCTGACTTTGTCCATGCGGTAAAACCGGAGCCCCACTGGGCCATACCCCAGGGACAAAGTGCGCACGATACCTTCTGGGACTATGTCTCCCTACAGCCTGAAACCTTACACAACGTGATGTGGGCAATGTCTGACCGTGGGATCCCGCGCAGCTATCGCACGATGGAAGGGTTCGGTATTCATACCTTCCGCATGATCAACGCGGAAGGAAAAGCTACGTTTGTCCGCTTCCACTGGAAGCCGGTAGCGGGCAAAGCCTCGCTGGTGTGGGATGAAGCGCAGAAGCTCACCGGACGCGACCCGGACTTCCATCGCCGCGAACTGTGGGAATCCATTGAAGCAGGCGACTTCCCGGAGTACGAGCTGGGCCTGCAGCTTATTCCGGAAGAGGACGAATTTAAGTTCGATTTCGACCTGCTTGACCCGACAAAACTCATTCCTGAGGAGCTGGTGCCGGTTCAGCTGGTGGGGAAAATGGTGCTCAACCGCAACCCGGATAATTTCTTTGCCGAAAACGAGCAGGCCGCGTTCCACCCGGGCCACATCGTTCCCGGACTGGACTTCACCAACGATCCGCTCTTACAGGGACGCCTGTTCTCGTATACCGATACGCAGATTAGCCGTCTTGGCGGGCCGAACTTCCACGAGATCCCGATTAACCGCCCAACCTGTCCGTACCATAACTTCCAGCGCGACGGGATGCACCGTCAGGATATTGATACCAACCCGGCAAACTATGAGCCGAACTCCATCAACGACAACTGGCCGCGAGAAACCCCGCCGGGGCCAAAACGCGGCGGATTCGAATCGTATCAGGAGCGTATCGACGGCAACAAAATTCGCGAGCGCAGCCCCTCTTTCGGTGAGTATTACGCCCACCCTCGCCTGTTCTGGAACAGCCAGACGCCGATTGAGCAACAGCACATCATCGGCGGCTTTAGCTTCGAACTGAGCAAAGTGGTGCGCACCTACATCCGCGAGCGCGTGGTCGACCAGCTGGCGCATATTGATATTCTGCTTGCCCAGAGCGTGGCGGATAACCTGGGCATCACGCTTACGGACGAACAGCGCAACCTTGCTCCACCGAAAGAGGTGAACGGCGTGAAGAAAGATCCGTCGCTGAGCCTGTATGCGGTGCCGGGAGGCTCGATTAAAGGCCGCGTGGTTGCCATCCTGCTGAACGACAAAACCCGCGCCAGCGACGTGCTGGGAATTATGCAGGCGCTGAAAACCCAGGGCGTGCACGCGAAACTGCTCTATTCCCGCATGGGTGAAGTGACGGCCGATGACGGCTCCGTGCTGCCGGTGGCGGCGACATTTGCCGGCGCGCCGTCGCTGACCGTCGATGCGGTGATTGTGCCGTGTGGGGATATTGCCAGCCTGCTGAACAACGGTGACGCCGTCTATTATCTGCTGGAAGCCTATAAGCACCTGAAACCGATCGCGCTGTCCGGCGACGCGCGTCAGTTTAAGGCGCAGCTGAAGGTTGCCGAGCAGGGCGAGGACGGCATTGTCGAGGGCGATAACGTTGACGATGCGTTTATGACGAAGCTGTTTGATTTGCTTGCCGCGCACCGCGTCTGGTCGCGCAGCAGTAAGATTGACCAGATACCGGCGTAAAAAAACACCCTCACCCCGGCCCTCTCCCTGAAAGGGAGAGGGTGAAATGCAGACCTGCGCTTACATTACGGACAGCACCGCCCAGTTCCCTCGCCCCTTTGGGGAGAGGGTTAGGGTGAGGGGAAATTTCTCAAAGATCCCTAAACGTCCCCAGACGATACCCACGCTCGGCAATCGCATACTTCAGCGACGCCGACGTCAGCACGTCCAGTTCCGCCAGACGAGGCCAGCAGTAGGCGCTCTTACGCACGGTGTTATCGACAAAAGCAGGATGCGCCATGACCTCCAGAGACCGCTCTCCCCTTGCGGCGGAATCCTCCAGCACCTTCAGGAACAGCGCTTCGTCGATCTCGTCGCCGTAAAAGGCGCTGCTGAACCCCTCAGTTGTTGTCACGGCACAGTCCGGCACGCCCTGCACTTCACGATCCACACGCATCGCCACGCCTTTGCGTTGGGCAAACGCCGCAACGATCGGGAAAATCGCCGGGATCATGTGCACATGATGGTGGCTGTCAATATGCGTCGGCGCCTTGCCAAACAGATCAACAAAGCGGTTGTACTGGCAGTCCAGCTCACGGGTAATTTCTTCGAGCGGCAGAGCGTCCTGCTCCGCCAGTTCCCAAATCCATTTGCCCAGCAGGCCGTCACGCGTCAGGCCCGGCATGGGCGAAAGCGGAATCCCAAGCGTCAGCACAAAATGCATGCCGACGCCCAGCTCTGGCACCTCGCGGCTCAGCTGCGCCGCGTGCTCAACCGCTTCACCGTTCACCAGTGCCGTTGTAGAGGTCACTACCCCGCGGCGACAGGCTTCAATAATGCCGTAGTTCTGGCCTTTAGAGAGGCCAAAATCATCAGCATTAACGATCAGCAGGTTTTCCATTGTGCGTCCTCTCAGTGTTGTTTGAACTTCAGCTTCTCAATCGTGGCGGCAAAGTTCGGCAACCATTTTTCATGCGCCAGGATCATCTCGCTGGCCAGCTGCTCCGCATCGCGGTCAGAATGCACCAGCGGGCTGAGGTTCAGCGCCAGAAGCACGTCATTGAGCTCACCGCTCAGCGCCGCGTTGCTCGCTGCCACTTCAAAGCCTTTAATGGTGTGGATCAGGCCCATGACTTTGTCATCAAAGTGGGTGATGCGTGGATGCGGTTTGGCCCCCTCGCGTCCCAGAATGCAGGTCATCTCGACGGCCCAGTCCGCCGGGATATTGTCGATATGGCCATGATGCGGCACGTTAACATAGTGCTCCGCCTGCTTGTCGTTGTAGATGGCGTTGATCACTTCACACGCCGCATCGGAGTAATAGGCCCCGCCGCGCTGCTCCAGCGCTTTCGGTTTGACGTCCAGGTTCGGATCTTTATACAAATCGAACAGCTGCTTCTCAACTTTCTGAACGATCTGCGCACGCGCGCCGCCCTTATAGTACTCGCCCATTTCGATAGCCAGCATCTCTTTCTGCTTGAAGTAGTAAAGCAGGTACGAGCACGGCAGCAGATTCAGCGAGCGGATGAGCCCTTCGCTGAACGGCAGGTCAAAGATGTTCTTCACGGAGGCCGCGGTCAGGCGACCGGAAGCCACGCCGTCCAGCAGTTCGGCAAAGCGCGATTTTCCGTTCACGATGACGTCTTTAATGAACACCATGTGGTTCAGGCCGAACAGATCGATTGAGAGATCGTCACTGTCGGTCAGCTCCAGCACGTCGCGGATAAACATCTTCATGCCGATCGGGATATTACAGACGCCGATAAAGCGTTTGAAATTGGTATGACGATAAACCGCCTCGGTCACCATTCCGGCCGGGTTAGTGAAGTTAATCACCCACGCGTTCGGGCAGATCTCTTGCACATCCTTGACGATGTCGAAAATCACCGGAATGGTACGCAGTCCTTTGAACAGGCCGCCCGCGCCGTTGGTCTCCTGCCCAAGATAGCCGTGGCTCAGCGGAATACGCTCGTCCAGTTCGCGCGCTTTCAGTTGGCCGACGCGCAGCTGGGTGGTGACGAAATCCGCGTCTTTCAGCGCCAGGCGACGATCGAGGGATTTATGCACGGTCATAGGCACGCCCGCTTTCTCAACCATGCGCTTACACAGGTCGAAAATAATATCCAGCTTCTCCTGACCTTCCTCAACGTCCACCAGCCATAATTCGCTGACCGGTAATTCGTGATAGCGTTTTAAAAAGCCTTCAAGTAATTCCGGGGTATAGCTGCTGCCGCCACCAATGGTTACGACTTTTAATTTCTTTTGCATAATATCTCCCTTAGCGTATCAGGTTAATCGCCTGCAAGGTATAGCGTACTCTTCCCGCTATTTGGGCAAGCCATTAAAGCAATATTTATGGCGGGTAACCCGCCGAAAGTTAATTAATTACCGTTAAATTCTTCCGGTAGCTGTTCGGTGTGAATGAGGTCAATTTCTTAAACGTTTTAATAAACAGGCTGGGACTGCTGTATCCTGACTCATACGCAATATCGGTAACAGAATAGTTGGTAATCTCCAGCTGTTTTTTGGCAAAGTTAATGCGAATTTCATTAATAATTTGCACCGGCGTTTTACGATAATAACGCTGCGTCGCGCGGGTCAGATATTCCTGGGATTTCCCCGAGAGGGATACCATATTTTCCAGCGCATTTTCGCTGAACTGGCCTTTATCGTGCATCAGTTCCACGGTGCTGCGCAGCCACTGTGGAACATCATCCGTCACCTGCTGCTCTTCACGATGATGCCGCAACCGGTTCATCACGTAGAAGGTCACCGTTTCAATAAATTCATCAAATTCATTGTCGCGGAAGTTAAGCGAGGCGATGACCGTTTCAATCCAGGTCATGAACTCGTTTTTCACGCGATAAACCTGAGATGCCACAAAGCAGAACGGCACCAGCGGCAGATAGTGCTTCTCAAAGAAGCGTCTGCTGACGCCCACGTTCAGAATGCGGGTCGCGCCAAATTTGTAAAAGCTCTGGTGATAGGACCCCATCGGCAGGAAGACAAAATCCCCTCGCTCCAGCAGGACGCGCTTACCGTTGATCTCCTGGTAGTAGCGGCCGGTCAGAACAATCGTGAACTCGTAGTAGTCATGCTGGTGCAGACCGCTGGCGCTCTCCGTCTTGTTGTAGATAACCACGTGAAAATTTTTGCCATTAAACAGTTGCTGTTCAAATGCGGTTTTGATTTCCATCGTGCTGACCTCCTGCTGCTCAATCCGACCTAGTGCATTTTCTCGTGAAGCTCAATCAACTCCGTCACCAGCTCACGCGCCAGCATGGACGTCATCAGGTGATCCTGGGCGTGTACCAGCACCAGGCTGACCTTCATCTTCCCTTCGCCCTGGTCGCTTTCAATCAGCTTTGTCTGCACCAGGTGCGCTTCGTTCAGCGCCGTGCGGGACTGCTCCATCATGGTTTTCGCGGCGGAAAAATCGCCCTGCTTTGCCTGCTTCAGTGCGGCATACGCCAGGCTGCGCGCCTGCCCGGAGTTGATGATGAGGCCCATCACCACTTCTTCGAGATCGTTCTCTGCGGCTTCGTCTGCGACGATACTATCCAAATCTAACATGTTTAAGCTCCTTGTGGCTGGCGCGGGCTTCCCCGCGCCGGTCAATCTTAGAATTTCAGTGAGAGGGCAATTTCCTCTTCGCTCTCTTCTTCATCAATGATGGTGGCGGCTTTGTTCGCAATCGCCACGAACGGCATGTACAGCAGAGTGGCAATCCCGAGGTTGAATATCGCCAGCAGGAAGGCCGCGACGCTACCGTTGGTGTTAAAGAACGCGCCCAGACCTGCCGGCATGGTCCACGGTGCAATGTTGGTGATCGGTGGAATAATACCCATGTAATAGGCCGTCAGGGTGATCGCTGCCAGCAGCGGCTGCACCAGGATGAACGGGATAAACATTACCGGGTTCATGATGATTGGCAGACCAAACAGAATCGGCTCGTTAATCTGGAAGATGCCTGATGGCAGGGCCAGTTTCGCCACCTGACGATAGTCAGCGCGACGAGAGACAATAAAGACCGCGATGATCAGACCCAGGGTCGCCCCGGTACCACCCAGGAAGATATAGGAGTCAAGCATCGGCTTCGCCCACACATGGAAGGTTTTACCTGCTGCCAGCGCCGCGTCAACGGAGCCATACTGCTGGTAAAGCGCAACGTTTTCCAGTGCCCACGGGGTCATAATTCCGCTGTCCAGCGCGGCCAGTGCCAGTGAACCGTGCACGCCGAAGAACCACAGCAGAGAGGTGAAAATCACATACGCCCAACCGACCACGCCACCCATCGACGCCAGCGGCGTAGAGATAGAGTCCATGATGATCTGGTGGAAGTTAGTGCCCCAGTGAGAGAGCGCCCAGGCGATAATCCCCATGATGGAGAGAATAATGAAGCCCGGGATCAACGCGGAAAATGAACGAGAAACGGAGGCCGGCACGCTATCCGGCAGGCGGATGACCCAGTTGCGACGAATAATAAAGGTGAACATTTCTGCCACCACCAGGCCGATAACAATACCGGAAATGATGTTGGCTCCGCCCAGCCAGTTAGCGCCAACGGCGTAGGCTTCCCCCACGCTGTAAGGGGTGACGGTCATAAACGCGGCAACGGATAATAACCCTGCGGCCAGCGGATCCACTTTCCGCTCTTCAGCCAGCGCCATCCCGATAAAGAAAGGCGCCATCAGCGACATAATACCCAACGTACCGTTATATACGTTGCCGCCGATGGCTTTAAAACCGTTAAGGGTTTCAATAGTGGAAGCGTCTAACCGAATTCCTAATGAATAAAAGAAGGAACCTTCACCAAAGCTCAGAAAAACGTTGTTTATTAAAACGAACATGGCCCCGGCCAGCGTCAACGGCATTAATTTAATAAAACCGTTTTTGATGGCATTAACGTGAGGCTGCTTTCCTATTTTAACAGCAAAAGGAAGGAGTACCTTTTCAAGTGAAGCGATGACTTTACTCATAGGAAAATACCCTTAAATGCCGTAACGCATGTTACGGCGTAATTGTTTGTGAAATAACTCTTTGACGGGAAAAATAAAAATTAATTAGCAGCTTTTTTAATTGCTGCCACAGCAGCTTTAAGTACACCTAAACCATCGATCTTGCCGTACAGCCCCGAGTCGATCACTTCGACCGGTTTATTCGGTAACAGCCGTTGAATTTCGGGCAACATATAGGCAATTTGCGGCCCCAGTAACACAACATCGGCTTTCTGCCCTTTTTCGCCCGCCAGCGTCTCCGGAAACGCTTCAATCACCACGGGGACTTCATACTTTTCAGCCTGCGCGCGCATCTTTGACACCAGGAGCGAGGTTGACATGCCCGCTGAGCAGAACAGGTAGATATGTTTCTTTTCCATCGTAATTTCCCTCTTGTATGACTACCTGCCGTCGCGCTATCACTCGACTCGCTGTCCCGGCAGACAGGTAGCTTGCGTACTGTTGTTTATCGTTGGAGTGAGTATACGCAATGGTACAGAGGGGAGATAATTCTGAACAGACCTAAATTGTCTCTCATTGACCTGGCTTGTTGACTACCTTCACATTTCAGGCAAATAATTCGCGCAAAGAAATAAGATTAACGTATGCATAAATAAACCGGCCCAGAGGCCGGTTTGTTAACATCTCCAGGCAAGCAGGGTTACTGCGCCTTAGGTGCCTGTGGATCGGTGTCGTATTCAGCACAGGTCTGATAGCCGGAGTTAATCACATGTCCGGTATCATCCAGCGCGACGAAGTAGGTTTCTGCCTTACCATCACGTTGACCCAGGATATAAGTCTGACACGTACCGCGCGCGTGAATCATGGTCACTTCAGAAGAAGGCTTACCGGCGATCGCAGCCACCTGCGAACGGGTCATCCCTTTTTTAACGTCTTTCACCACGGGCTGGGTAAACTGATCCTTGGTGCGATCGTAAGCCGTACACCCTGCCAGCATCGTCAGTACCGCCGCTGCGCTAAGAATTCCTGCTACGTTCTTGTTCATATTCCGTCCTCTTGTTTATCAGCGTGTTATCTAAGCATGGGATAAAAAGTACTATTGTTCAACCTTGTGATTTACGCCAGACGAATTTCGGAAAATTCTAATAAAACAACGATAAGCTGCTAAATCGCCGCAAATTAACGCACTCGAAACTGTGATCCTTGTCGTTTTCCGCCCAAAGGGTTAGTTTTAACAGTTAACACATTCTGTTTATGTTCTGCATACGGAGGGCATGATGGCTCTGCAACAAGAGATTATTCAGGCGCTGGGCGCTAAGCCTGCGATAGATGCACAGGAAGAGATCCGCCGCAGCGTGGATTTTTTAAAGTCGTACTTAAAAAAGAACGCTTTCCTGAAATCCCTGGTGCTGGGCATCAGCGGCGGTCAGGATTCTACCCTGACGGGTAAACTGTGCCAGATGGCGATTTCAGAGCTTCGCGAAGAGACGGGCGATGACGCGCTGCAGTTTATCGCCGTGCGTCTGCCTTACGGGGTTCAGGCGGACGAACAGGATTGCCAGGATGCCATCGCGTTCATCCAGCCCGATCGCGTGCTCACCGTCAATATCAAAGGCTCGGTGCTGGCAAGCGAGCAGGCGCTGCGCGAAGCGGGCATTGAGCTAAGCGATTTTGTGCGCGGCAACGAGAAAGCGCGCGAGCGCATGAAAGCGCAGTACAGCATCGCCGGGATGACCAAAGGCGTTGTGGTAGGCACCGACCATGCGGCAGAAGCGATCACCGGTTTCTTCACCAAATACGGCGATGGCGGTACCGACATCAACCCGATTTTCCGTCTCAACAAGCGTCAGGGCAAGCAGCTGCTCGCCGCGCTGGGCTGCCCTGAGCATCTGTACAAGAAAGCGCCAACAGCGGATCTGGAAGACGATCGCCCTTCCCTGCCGGATGAAGCGGCCCTTGGCGTCACCTATGACAACATTGATGATTACCTGGAAGGCAAAACGCTGGATGAAGGTACCGCGAAAATTATCGAGGGCTGGTACCTGAAAACCGAGCACAAGCGCCACACGCCAATTACGGTGTTTGACGATTTCTGGAAATAAACGCATCTCCACAAGTTTATGCGAGCAGTGGACAATCCCCTCTCCCCTGTGGGGGTGAGGGGCAGTCGCCACCCGGCTCTTTTTTAACCACAGCACACCTGCTACACTGTATACCTGAACAGTATATGGAGCAGTATGTGAGCAGGCGTCAATCCGCCCCGCGTCTTGAGTTTGAAGCGGCGGCTATCTATGAATATCCCGAACATCTCCGTCCCTGGCTTGAGGCGCTGCCCAAACAGCCGGGCGTGTACATCTTTCACGGTGAAAGCGAGACCCTGCCGCTCTACATCGGCAAAAGCGTTAACATTCGCAGCCGGGTGTTATCTCACCTGCGTACCCCGGACGAAGCCGCCATGCTGCGCCAGTCGCGCCGTATTACCTGGTTCCAGACGGCGGGAGAAATGGGCGCGCTGTTGCTGGAAGCCCGGCTGATAAAAGAGCAGCAGCCGCTCTTCAATAAGCGCCTGCGCCGCAACCGCCAGCTCTGCTCCCTGCAGATCGCCGACGGCAAGCCGCAGGTCGTTTACGCCCGCGAGGTCGATTTCTCCCATGCCCCGAACCTCTTCGGGCTGTTCGCAAACAAGCGTGCCGCCCTGCAGTCTCTGCAGGCGCTCGCCGACGAGCTGCAGCTTTGCTATAGCCTTTTAGGGCTGGAGGGCACCACGCGGGGCCGCGCCTGCTTCCGCTTCGCGCTCAAGCGCTGCGCAGGCGCCTGCTGCGGAAAAGAGAGCGTAGAGGCGCATCACGCCAGGCTCCTCGAGGGCCTGGCGGGGATCAGCGTCAACTGCTGGCCCTGGGACGGCGCCGTTGCGCTAAAAGAAGTGGGTGAAACCATGACGCAGTATCACATCGTCAACAACTGGCTCTGGCTGGGGGCTGTCGATGATTTAAGCGACGCGGCAACCCTGCTGCGCACCCCCGCGGGATTCGACCACGACGGCTACAAAATCCTCTGCAAGCCCGTCTTAACGGGCAAGTTCGAGATCGTCGCGCTCAGTGACCCGGCAGCCAGTTAATTTCACTGAACAGCAGGGTACCCTGAGACTCCAGCAGACGCAGAGTATGGGTCCCCTCCTGCCAGCTGGCGCCCTGATCGGCCGTCAGCAATTTATCACCCAGCTGCCACGCCCCGCTTAATACAAACACCACGCCCCCGCGCGAGCCAAAGGTGGTAAAGGTACGATCGGCAACCCGCACCTTTGCCTGACAGCAGTCGCGCCGGGTCATGATGTTGAAATCCATCGCCATCCTGCCGTCGGAAAGCAGCGCCTTCACCGGCAGATCGCCGGCAAAACTGTAAGGCTGATGCTGCTTAAGGGTATGGCAGAACGCCTGACCGGCATCCAGCGTCACCTCCCCGCCTTCCAGCAGGGTAATGACCCGGTCGACGCCGGGAAACGAGGAGAATTCGCCGTTGCTGGCGATGGTCGCGATACTGGCACGCCAGAAAAAATCGCGCGTCGCGGGAGGGATACAGCAAATTTCTCGCGTTTCGCCTGCGCCATTGCGCCAGAGGCTGACCGGCATCTTACGAATATCAAAGAACTCCATCACCACTCCTGAATGGCACAACCCGTGCCAGGGCAAGAGTATCGCTACCCTTGCAGTCTTGTTTGTTATCGTTAGGTATTCACAGACACAGTATCGGCAGCAGAGCGGGCAGGCCTTAGCGGAACGTTAATAAAAATGCTAACGCCATGACTCTACAAACATTCTCTGAAGCTACTACAGGAGAATACCGCGCTGGCGGCGGCAGACAAGAGGGCAGAATAGAAAAACCGCCGGTCCTGTCCACAGCGATTGCGCTTTTGTGGACAGGATCCCGGCGGTCTTAAGAGAGTGAACCGATTATTCGGTTGGTGCTGGCATTTTACCTTCCATCGCCGGACGTTCTGTCAGACGCTTCTCAAAATTGGCATTAAACTGTTTTTTCTGTTCAGGGGTCAGAATGTTGTAGATTTTGTTCTGAGTTTCCATGTGGGCCAGCATGCGGGCTTTGTGCAGCTCGGCCATTTTGTCGATCTGCGCTTCGGCTTTCGCCTTATCGAAGCTGTCGCTGGCAATGATGTCATGCATTGCGCGGCGCTCTTCCAGCGGAGGACGCTTCATCTGGTCACGCTGGCTTTTCATGATGTCGCGGATCTGCTGCTTCTGCGCGTCCGTCAGGTTCAGATCTTTAAACATCATCATCTCGTGGTGCATACCCGGCTTGCCTTTATGATGCATCATCATTTTGCCTTCAGCTGGCGCGGCGGTGGTGGTTGCGGTATCTGCGGCGAACGCCATGCTGGTAGCGCCCAGAGCCAGGGTAGAAGCAACAAACAGAGCAGTAAACTTACGCATAATTTATTTCCTTTCTTTCAGTTATTCTTCGGCGCTATGCCGTGTTGACGAGATTAACTTTACGGGGTTTATCGTCAATTAGTCAGAGCAACGGTAAAACAATGAAAGTGTAAAAAACAATTTTTCGCCAAATGTGGAGGAAATAAGGATAAAGCGTGGAGAGTTGCAACAAGAAATATTCAAAACGATGATTTTAAAGATATTTAGCAGAAGTATAACGAAGTGACGGTGAATAATAAAGCAATTCGCCAGGAATATTCCGTAAAAGAAGTCAGAGCGCTTTAATCGCTAAGAAAACATTTTTACGTCCCCTCCCGGATGATGGGAGGGGAAACGTTCAGGAGAGTTTTTCCAGCATCAGACCGGCCCGCAGGCCAAACGCCACGGAGGGGTTGGGGAACAGCACATATTCGGTGGTTTTCTGCACCTCGTAACGCTCTTCGCCATCTTCCGCCAGCAGAGCCCCTTTGCGAAACGGCGTAAAGTTCAGAGTGTGCGCGGCCATGTGAAGCTGGAAAGCCTCGCTGCGGCGGGTGATCTGCTGTACGACCCGGTACCGCTCAACGGGCTGATGCGCGTGCTCGGGATCCGTCCCACCGAGCAGCGCCCGAAGCGCGAGACCCGTTGGCGCAAAGCGCGTGAGATCGTTCTGTCCGAACGGCAACGCTTTTCCCAGCTCCAGCGTACAGGACAGCGCCCCGACGTTTTCACAGGTAAAGTGCGTAAACGTTCCGCCCGGCGACTGATGAAACACCAGCGCCTCCAGCCCGGCATCCCCCAGCCAGCTCAGAAACGCTTCATCCCACGGCTGATTGCGCTGCGGCAGAACGCCGAAGCGCACGTGGTAAGAGGCGCGGATCGCCGTATGCAGATCCAGATGCCAGCGCGCCGGTCCCGCCGCGGCAAAAAACGTCGTCACGACGTTCTCCAGCCACTGCGCGCGCGCCGTTTCGTCACTCTGCGGAAACTGCGACCAGCGGCCGCCGAACATGCGGTTAATGTCGCTAACCAGGTACCGTTTGTTTTGCGCCAGCGCAGGCGGGTTGCCAAGCACCACCAGCACGCGGCACGCAAGGGCGATCTCGCCGCGATACAGCGCGCGCAGCAGCCCATCGACGATCTCAACGGGTGCGGTTTCATTCCCGTGGATCCCCGTGGAAAGCAGCAGCGATAACGCGCTGCTGGCCGTCGGCGTCAGCTCAAGCACCCCGCGCCCCAGCCACCGCCAGCGGAATGAGGGGCCTTCCCCCTCACTCTGGTCCGGCGTTTCATCGGCCAGGGTCAGCGCCAGTAAATTTTCCATATCCACTCCTTTAGCGCTGGAACGGGTAAACCGAGCCCAGCTGCAGGATTGACGATAACGCGTCCAGCGCCTCGCGCCCTTCGCGCAGCAGCTGCGGGTCAACCAGATCGGCCTGCGTTAACCGGTCGCGATAGTAGCGGTCCACCCAGTCATTCAGGGTGTTAAAGAGCGTCTCATTCATCATGACTGCCGGGTTAACGGCCTGCATTTCATTTGGCGTTAACACGACCCGCAGGCGCAGACAGGCGGGGCCACCGCCGTTGGCCATGCTTTCGCGCAGGTCAAACACGCGCAGCTCGTCAATCGGGTTATCGGCCTTCACCAGTTCGGTGAGATAGCGCCACACGCCCTGATGGTCCCGGGACTCCTGCGGCAGCACCAGCATCATGCTGCCGTCATCGCGGCTCAGCAGCTGGCTGTTGAACAGATACGTTTCCACCGCGTCCTGCACGCTGACCGCCTGCGTTGGCACCTGGATCGGCATAAAGCCGGGCACGCGTTCGCGCAGCGTGGCGAGCAGCTTATCCTGATGGGCAAAGGCCTGCTCATGGCAGAACAGCACCTGGCGGTTGGAGACGGCTATCACGTCGTTATGGAACACGCCCTGGTCGATCACGTGCGGGTTCTGCTGGGCAAAAATCACCTGGGAAGGATTGACCTGGTTCAGGCGCGCAACCGCCTGGCTGGCCGCCAGCGTCTGACGCGCTGGATAACGGGTAGGCGCGGTATGGCCGCCCTCTTCCCGACCGTAGATAAACAGCTGCACGGCGGGATCGCCGTAATCGCCCCCCAGCCGGTTATGGTTGGCCGCGCCTTCGTCACCAAACATCGCCACCTGCGGCAGGGCCTGATGGATCTCAAAATGGGTTTCATGCTTGAAAATGGCGCGCAGCACGCGCTCGGTGGTCTCCGCTTCGGTGGCGCGGTGGAATTTGTTGTTCAGGTTCGCCACCGTCAGGTGGACTTTACCATCCAGCGTATCGGCCGACGGGGCGACGGTGGCCGCGTTTGCCACCCACATTGAAGAGGCAGAGCTTGCCGCAGAGAGCAGGTGCGGCGTCTGCGTACCCGCTTTTTCGACGACCTGCTCGTCCGTACCGCTAAAACCTAGCTGGCGCAGCACCGCCACGTTCGGACGCTCCTGTGGCGGGATCACCGCCTGCGGGAAGCCGGCATCCGCCAGCGCCTTCATTTTTAGCAGCCCCTGCTTCGCCGCCAGCTTCGGGTTGGAGACCTGGAAGCGGTGCTTCGTCGAGGCTTCATTACCAAAAGACAGGCCGGCATAGTGGTGCGTCAGCCCCACCAGCCCGTCAAAATTGACTTCACGCGCTTTCATGTCGGTCCCCTTCGCTAAAATCCAGCCCCGGATTGAGCGTCTCCGGCAGCGTCAGCGCCGGGGTCTCCAGGCTCGCCATCGGCCACGCGCAGTAGTCCGCAGCATACCATGCGCTGGCGCGATGGTTGCCCGAGGCGCCCACGCCGCCGAACGGCGCGGTGCTCGCGGCCCCGGTCAGCGGTTTATTCCAGTTCACGATCCCGGCGCGCGCTTCCAGCAGCAGCCGATCAAACTTCTCGCGATGTTGCGATATCAGCCCGCTCGACAGGCCATAGCGGGTGTTATTCGCCATCGCAATGGCCGCATCAAAATCGTCGTAACGCCACACGCACAGCAGCGGGCCAAACACCTCTTCATCCGGCACGCTGCTCGCGCCGCTCATCTCAAGAATGCCCGGCGTCAGCAGCGAGGTACCCGGCTGAACCAGCTTTGGCTCCAGCAGGGTTTTCGCCCCGCGCGCTACATGGTCTTGCCAGGCTTTGAGCACGTTCAGCGCGGCCTGTTCGGAGATCAGCCCGCCGATAAACGGCTGCGGGTCGGCATCCCACGCGCCAGGCACCAGCCGCGCGCTCACCTCTGTCAGACGCTTCAGGAAGGCATCACCCTGCGCGCCGCGCTTGACCAGCAGGCGGCGGGCGCAGGTGCAGCGCTGTCCGGCGGTAATAAAGGCGGACTGGATCGTCAGGTGCACCGCAGCGTCGATATCATCAGGATCTTCGACAATCAGCGGGTTATTGCCCCCCATCTCCAGCGCCAGAATTTTCTCCGGCTGCCCCGCCAGCTGGCGGTGCAGCTGATAGCCCGTTCCGGCGCTGCCGGTAAACAGCAGGCCGTCGATATCGCTCAGCGCGCTCAGCGCCTGGCCGGTTTCCCGACCGCCCTGCACGAGGTTCAGCACGCCCGGCGGCAGCCCGGCCTGCTCCCACAGCTTCACCACCGCCTCGCCGGTTAACGGCGTAAGCTCGCTCGGCTTGAAGATGACGGTATTGCCCGCCAGCAGGGCGGGCACAATGTGGCCGTTCGGCAGATGCCCCGGGAAGTTATACGGGCCAAACACCGCCAGCACGCCGTGCGGACGGTGGCGCAGCGTGGCCGCGCCGTCCGGCATCTCGGTATGCTGCTCGCCGGTGCGGACGTGGTACGCCTTAACCGAAATGGCGATTTTATTGATCATCGCCGTCACTTCGGTCGCCGCTTCCCAGCGCGGTTTGCTGGTTTCGGAGGCGATGATGCGCGTCAGTTCGGCCTTGTTCGCCTCCAGCAGCCCGGCAAATTTTTCAACAAGCGCCTGGCGCTCGGCGAAAGGCCGTTTTGCCCACGCGGGAAACGCGCGGCGTGCGGCACGGCAGGCCTGCTCGACCTGCGCGGCGCTGGCGTCATTTCCCTTCCACAGAATTTCTTTTCCTACCGGGTTGGTCTTTGTGCGCTGTTCGCCTTCGCCTGTTACCCAGTCACCGTTAATCCATAATGTCATGCTGTTTTCTCCTCAGGGCAGAGACGCACCAGGCGAACCGTATCGCCGGCGTTACATTTCAGGGCATCAAGCTCTGCAGCCGTCAGCACCAGACGTTCACATTTCGGGTTGGTCCGCACCAGCATGGCGCGGAAGTTGGCGTAATTTTCGTTCGCCACCAGGCACGCCGGCCAGTCACCCGGCGCGGGCTGGCCTTCGGATACCTCAACCAGGCGGCTTTTGCGGATCGCGCGCACGCGGTCAATATCGCACTCAAGCGTCGGCCCGCCGTCAAAGATGTCCACATAGTTACGGTAGCGGAAGCCCTCTTTCTCCAGCACCGCGCGGGCCGGCGCGGTTTGCGGATGCACTTCGCCAATTACCGCCTGCGCTTCCGGCGTTAAGAAATGGGTATAGATAGGATGTTTAGGCATCAGCTCCGCGATAAACGCTTTCTGACCGGTGCCGCAGAGATAGTCCGCCCGGCTGAACTCCATCGAGAAGAAGCGCTCGCCCAGGCTCTCCCAGAAGGGCGAGTAGCCTTTGTCGTCGATCACACCGCGCATCTCTGCCACCACTTTTTCGTTAAAGCGATCGCGGAAGGCGGCCATAAACATAAAGCGCGATTTAGAGAGCAGATAGCCGTTGCCCTCTTTGCGCCACGCCGGGTCGAGGAACAGCGTGCAGAGCTCGCTGGCGCCCGTGTGGTCATTACAGAGAAACAGCGTGGGCAGCGCGTTATAGACGTTCAGCTCTTTCGAGGCATGAACCATCGTGCCGACGCGGTAGTTGTACCACGGGTCGTTAAGCCCGACGGCCACTTCGATGGCGCAAATCCCGGCCACGGTTCCCGTGTCGGTGTCTTCCAGCACGAACACGTAACCCTGTTCGCTTTTTGGCAACGTCCCCTGCCAGGTTTGCAGGGCGCGCTCAATGCGCGCCGACAGCGTTTTTTCATCGGCAGGAAGCGAGGTCAGCCCGCCTCCCGTCTTACCGGCAAGCTGCATGAGCCCGGCGATATCGCCGCGCTCAACGGGACGGATGACCATCATGATGACACCCCGGATTTCACCTTCTCACACGCCAGCGCAAAACGGTCCAGACCGGTTTGCACCTCTTCCTCACTCACAATCAGCGCAGGCGCAAAACGCACCACGTTGGCACCGGCAATCAGCACCATCACGCCCGCTTTTGCCGCTTCCTGTGAAATAAGCTTCGCTTTTCCGGCAAACTCAGCGGTGAGTTCGCAGCCGATCAACAGCCCCAGGCCGCGAATTTCTTTAAACAGGCCAAGCTTGCCGTTGATGGCGTTCAGGCGCTCAACGAACCACTCGTGACGCTGCTTAACGCCCTTCAGCACCTCAGGGGTGTTAATGATGTCGAGAACCTGTCCGGCGACGGCGGTTGCCAGCGGGTTGCCGCCGTAGGTGGTGCCGTGGGTGCCCACGGTCATCACGCTGGCAAATTTTTCGGTGGTCAGCGTCGCACCAATCGGGAAGCCGCCGCCCAGCGCTTTGGCGGTAGAGAGAACGTCCGGCGTCACGCCGTAGTGCATATAGGCATACAGCTCGCCGGTGCGGCCCACGCCGGTCTGCACTTCGTCGAAAATCAGGACCGCGTCGTGGCGGTCGCACAGCTCGCGCAGCCCCTGCAGGAATGCCTTTTGCGCCGGAAGCACGCCGCCCTCGCCCTGCATCGGCTCGACGATCACCGCGCAGGTGGTGTCGTTAATCAGCTCGCTGGCGGACTGCAGATCGTTATAGACGCCGTGACGAATATCCGGCGGCAGCGGAGCGAAATCCTGCGAATAAGAAGGCTGGCCGCCCGCGCTCACGGTAAAGAGCGTGCGCCCGTGGAAGGCATTTTTAAACGCCACAATCCCGCTCTTGTGCGTCCCAAACTTATCGTGGGCATATTTACGTGCCAGCTTCAGCGCCGCTTCGTTGGCTTCCGCCCCGGAGTTACAGAAAAAGACTTTTTCGGCGAAGGTCGCGTCAATCAGCTTTTTCGCCAGGCGCAGCGCGGGCTCGTTGGTAAAGCCGTTGCCGGTATGCCAGAACTTCGCAGCCTGGTCGTTCAGCGCCTGACGCAGCGCCGGGTGGGCATGACCCAGCGCGTTCACCGCAATCCCCCCGGCAAAGTCGATATACTCTTTACCCTGCTGATCCCACAGGCGTGAGCCTTCCCCGCGAACCGGAATAAAAGCCGCCGGAGCATAAACCGGCATCATCCATTCATCGAAATTTTCACGCGTAATTGACAGAGACATAGCGACCTCATCCGGTAAATAAAAAGTTATTTGAATGTTAAATAATTGAGTGTTTGCACTGTGAATGTAGATTGCAGCCTTCGTGCCAGCCAGCGATAAAATTGCATAAACGGGTTGAGGTAACAGAATATCAATAGGTTACAATATGGAGTTATTCACTGTTAGTGCATAAAAAGTGAATATTTTTACGACAAGCGGCGCTTTGCCGCATGAAAATCAGAAAGAGTATGCAGAGGCCAAATATAATTCTGGAATTGTGATCGCTCGCGAAATTTATTGGCCATTTACGCCCTGTTTGAGGGCGAAGCGCGTCAGAATGGTGCAAATATTGCACCACCGGCATTATCTGTCGCAGTTATTGGTCGAACCCGGTAACAGTTGACGCAAATTCTGCTACCATCCATGCACTATTCACCTTGCACTGGCAGCGACTATGAAATTTGTCTCTTTTAATATCAACGGCCTGCGCGCCCGCCCTCATCAGCTTGAAGCCATTGTTGAGCAACATCAGCCAGATGTGATCGGCCTGCAGGAGACCAAGGTTCACGACGACATGTTCCCCCTCGAAGAGGTGGCGAAACTCGGCTACAACGTCTTTTACCACGGTCAGAAAGGTCACTATGGCGTCGCGCTGCTCACCAAAGACACGCCGGTTTCCGTGCGCCGCGGCTTCCCCGGCGACGGTGAAGAAGCGCAGCGCCGCATCATCATGGCGGAAGTGCCTTCCGCGCTCGGGAACATCACGGTCATTAACGGCTATTTCCCGCAGGGCGAGAGCCGCGATCACGAGACAAAATTCCCGGCCAAAGCGAAGTTTTATCAGGATCTGCAGAACTACCTGACGACCGAACTGAAAAAAGAGAATCCGGTACTGATCATGGGCGACATGAACATCAGCCCGACGGATCTGGATATCGGCATCGGCGAAGAGAACCGCAAGCGCTGGCTGCGCACCGGCAAATGCTCCTTCCTGCCGGAAGAGCGTGAGTGGATGGAGCGTCTGCTGGGCTGGGGCCTGGTGGATACCTTCCGCAATGCCAACCCGGAAACGCAGGATCGCTTTTCGTGGTTTGACTACCGCTCGAAGGGCTTTGACGACAACCGCGGCCTGCGTATCGATCTGCTGCTGGCCAGCACGCCGCTGGCGGAGCGCTGCATTGAAACCGGGATCGACTACGACATCCGCAGCATGGAAAAACCGTCGGACCACGCGCCGGTATGGGCTAAATTCAAGCTGTAATCGCGCGTGAACATGCGAAAAACACTCTTCCTGTGCGCCCTTCTGGGCGCATTTCTTATGACATTTGTCATTCTGCCGCCTGACACGCTCTCTCTGGCAGGAGTAAAAACGCACCAGCAGGCCCTACTTTCCTATGTCGACCGCGCGCCGCTGCGTAGCGCGCTGATCTTCTTTGCGCTTTACGTGGCGGTGTCCGCCCTATCGATACCCGGCGCGGCGGTTCTGACCCTGCTGGGCGGGGCGCTTTTTGCCCTGTGGGAAGGCGCCGTGCTGGTTTCATTTGCCTCCACGCTCGGGGCCACGCTGGCGATGCTCGCCAGCCGTTACCTGCTGCGCGACTGGGTGCAGCGGCGGTTTGCCCGGCAGATGACAACGGTGAACGCCGGCATGGCGCGCGACGGCGCGGGCTATCTTTTTGCCCTGCGCCTGATGCCGCTGTTCCCGTTTTTCCTGGTGAATTTACTGATGGGGCTGACCCGCATCACGGTGCGGCGCTACTGGTGGGTCAGCCAGGTCGCCATGCTGCCCGCAACGGTTATCTTTCTGAACGCCGGGCGGGAGCTGGGAAAAGTGGCATCGCTTCGCGATATTTTGTCGCCGGGCATGGTATTCGCCTTTACACTACTGGGGTTATTACCGCTGGTTACGCGCCGGCTGTTTTCCCGTTATCTCCCTTCTGCTAAAAAGTGAGGCATTATGCGCCGTGTGCGTTTTTGCACGTTTCTGACCGGTCTGTTGCTGGCAGCCCCCCTCTATGCCGCCGACGGCTGGCACGCTATTCAACAGCAGGCCAAAGGACAAACCGTCTGGTTTAACGCCTGGGGCGGCGATCCGGCGGTCAACCGCTACCTTGAGTGGGTTAGCGGTGAGATGCAAACGCACTATGCCATCACCCTAAAAATCGTCCCGCTGGCGGATGCCGCCGATGCGGTCAAACGTATTCAGACGGAAGCCGCCGCAGGGCGTAAGACCAACGGCTCGGTCGATCTCCTGTGGGTGAACGGCGAGAACTTCCGCACCCTCAAAGAGGCTAACCTGCTGAAAACCGGGTGGGCGCAGAGTCTGCCCAACTGGCGCTATGTCGATACCCGTAAGCCCGTCACGGAAGATTTTGCCATTCCCACGGACGGCGCGGAATCGCCGTGGGGCGGCGCGCAGCTGACCTTTATCACCCGCAAAGCCAGCATGCCGACGCCGCCGCAGGATCCGCAGGCGCTGCTGGCGTACGCGCAGCAGCATCCGGGCAAGGTGAGCTATCCTCGCCCGCCCGATTTTACCGGCACGGCCTTTCTGGAGCAGCTGCTGCTGACGCTTACGGCGCATCCCGAGGCGTTACAAAAAGCGCCTGATGATACGTTTGCCCTGGTTACGGCGCCGCTCTGGGCCTACCTCGATAAACTGCACCCGCTGCTGTGGCGTGAAGGGAAAGACTTCCCTCCTTCCCCCGCCCGGATGGATGCCCTGCTCGCCAGCGGCAGTCTGAACCTGTCGCTGACCTTTAACCCGGCGCATGCGCAGCAAAAAGTGGCGAGCGGAGAACTGCCTGCCGACAGCTACAGCTTTGGTTTTCGCGACGGGATGCTCGGCAACGTGCATTTTGTGGCTATTCCGGCCAACGCCAGCGCGAGCGCGGGCGCGAAGGTAGTCGCCAATTTCCTGCTGTCGCCGCAGGCGCAGATCCGCAAGGCCAACCCGGCCGTGTGGGGAGACCCGAGCGTGCTGGATGCGAAAACGCTGCCAGACGGTGACGCGAAACAGCTGCAGGCCCATACGCCTCAGGGGCTGCCGAAGGTGCTCCCCGAGCCGCAGTCCGCGTGGGTGAACGCGCTGGAGCAGGAATGGCTGCGTCGTTACGGCACCCGTTAGGCTGGCTTGTCTGGCTGGCGATGGCGGTGATTTATCTGCCGATCCTGCCCGCTGGCACCGTGCTGTTCGCGCCGGCATTCTCCGTGACGAACTGGCAGCGGCTGCTGAACGATCCTCAGCTGCCGCAGGCAGCCGTTGCCACGCTGGTCTCAACGCTTATCGCCACGCTGGGAGCCCTGCTTATCGCCCTTTCCCTCGTGGCTCTTTTCTGGCCCGGCAACCGCTGGCGGCGCCTCAGCACGCGCCTGCCGTGGCTGCTGGCGATCCCCCACGTAGCCTTCGCCACCAGCGCGCTGCTGCTGTTTGCCGAGGGCGGACTGTTTTATCAGGTTTGTACCGCCTGTTCGCCGCCGCTTGACCGCTACGGCGTTGGGCTGGGCCTGACGCTCGCGGTCAAAGAGAGCGCGTTTGTGCTGTGGGCCATTTACGCCGGGCTGCCGGAAAAAGGGCTCGCGCAGCAGAAGATCGTCCTGCAAACCTTCGGCTACGGGCGTTTTCAGACGCTCAGCTGGCTGATCCTTCCGGCGATCGCGCCCGTCCTCGGGGCGGTGATGCTGGCGGTGCTGGCGTGGTCGCTGTCGGTTGTGGACGTGGCGATCGTTCTCGGGCCCGGCAACCCGCCCACGCTGGCCGTGCTGGCCTGGCAGTGGCTGAGCCAGGGCGACGCGCAGCAGCAGGTAAAAGGGACGCTGCTGTGCCTGCTGCTCCTTCTTTTACTGGCCACGCTTGCCGCGCTGGGGTACGGCCTGTGGAAGGTCTGGCGTCGCGCTATTCCGGACCTGAGCGGGACGCGCCGCAGGTTGCATATCGCGCTGCCAGAGCGCGCATTCAGCGGGTTTCTGCCCGCATGCGGCCTCCTTTGCGCCGCCGTGCTGTTGATGCTGGCGCAACGGGACGACGTGGGTCCCGTGGGCACCAGCCTCTCCTTCGGTCTGCTTTCGAGCCTTATCGCCCTCATCGTCATTTTTCTCTGGCTGGAATGGGGGCCGCAGCGCGGTGCGGCGTGGGTGTGGCTACCGCTCGCCCTTCCGGCACTGCCGCTCGTGACCGGGCAATACGCAATTGCTTTGCATCTGGAACTCGACGGAGGCTTTATCGCCGTCCTCTGGAGCCATCTGCTGTGGGTACTGCCGTGGATGCTGCTGGTGCTCCAGCCCGCGTGGCGGCGGATCGATCCCCGGCTTATCCTTACCGCCAGAACGCTCGGCTGGCGGCGGGCAAAAATTTTCTGCCTGCTGAAATGTCCCCTGCTGGTGCGTCCTGCGCTGCTGGCCTTTGCCACCGGCTTTTCCGTCAGCATGGCGCAATATATGCCGACGCTCTGGCTGGGCGCGGGGCGTTTCGCCACGCTGACCACCGAGACCGTCGCGCTCAGCAGCGGGGGCAGCATCCCGGTTCTCGCTAACCGCGCCCTGGGATTACTGCTGGTCACGGGCGTCGTATTCGGTCTTGCCGCGCTGTTATCCCGGCTCGCGGGCCGCTACCGTCAAGGATTACGTTAATGCTTAAGGTCAACGATCTCACCATCGAACCGCTTTTCCGCGAGGTCAATTTTTGCGTACCCCGCGGGGAGATTGTCACCCTGATGGGACCGTCCGGCAGCGGCAAATCGACCCTCTTTGCCTGGATGGTTGGCGCGCTGTCAGATAATTTTCACGCGCGGGGCGAACTGTGGCTCGACGAACGCCGCTGCGACGGTTTGCCCGTTGAATCCCGCGGCCTGGGGATTCTTTTTCAGGACGCGCTGCTGTTTGACCCGTTCAGCGTTGGGCAAAACTTGCTGCTGGCCTTGCCTGAGCGGATCGCGGGACGCGCACGGCGGGAAGCGGTCGAGCAGGCGCTGGATTCCGCCGGGCTTGGCGGTCATTACGCCAGCGATCCGGCCACGCTTTCCGGCGGTGAGCGCGCCCGGGTTAGCCTGCTGCGCGCCCTGCTCGCAGAGCCGCAGGCGCTGCTGCTGGACGAACCGTTCAGCCGCCTCGATAAAGCGTTACGCACGTCGTTCCGGGCATGGGTGTTTGACGCCGTCCGCGCGCGCAATATTCCGGTGGTGCTGGTCACCCATGACGAGGACGATATTCCGCCCGGCGGCGAGGTGATGGAGATTTCTCGCTGGCAATAATGTGCTAACGCAATGTTTTCCGTTTCGGGAGAGACGACAATGCCCCCCTCTTTTACTGACGTCAGGTTTTTCGATGAAACGTGTTTCTCAACTGACCGCGCTGGCCCTGATCTGCGGCCTCGCCTCTTTTTCCTCTCTGGCAGCTGATATGGCCAACGCGATGACGCTGTCTCAGCTTCAGGCGCAGCACGGCGCGGCAATCGACACCCGCCCCAGCGCCTTCTATAACGGCTGGCCGCAGACCCTCAGCGGTCCTTCCGGGCACGAACCCGCAGCGCTCAACCTGGCAGCCGCCTGGCTTGACGCAATGAGCGACGAGCAGATTGCGCATTGGGCCAGACAGCATCAGCTGACGCCGGCAACGACCATCGCGCTGTACGGCGACGACGGCGCCACTCAGGCGGTGAAAGCCCGCCTGGAGAAAGCCGGATACCGCCATGTTTCGTTCCTCAGCGATGCCCTCCAGTCGCCCGACCGCCTGCAGCGTCTGGCGCACTTTGAACAGCTCGTCTACCCCCAGTGGATCCACCAGCTCCAGCAGGGCAAACCGGTGACCGCCGCGCCGGCGGGCGAATGGAAAGTCATAGAAGCGGCATGGGGCGCGCCGAAGTTTTACCTGCTTAACCACATTCCCGGCGCGGGCTACATCGACACCAACGAGGTGGAAAGCGAGCCGCTGTGGAACAAAGTTTCCGACGACAGGCTGAAATCAATGCTGGCGAAGCACGGGATCCGTCACGATACCACCGTCATTCTGTATGGACGTGACGTTTACGCCGCCGCGCGCGTGGCGCAGATTATGCTCTACGCGGGCGTGAAGGATGTGCGCCTTCTCGATGGCGGCTGGAAGGCGTGGTCAGATGCAGGTCTGCCGGTTGAGCGCGGCACGCCCGGCAAAGTGGCGCCTGCTCCTGATTTTGGCGCGCCGATCCCCGGCCAGCCGCAGCTGATGGTGGATATGGAGCAGGCGCGCGGCATGCTGCACCGTCAGGATGCCTCCCTGGTCAGCATTCGTTCGTGGCCGGAGTTTATCGGCGAAACCAGCGGCTACAGCTACATCAAGCCAAAAGGTGAAATTGCCGGCGCCCGCTGGGGCCATGCGGGCAGCGATGCCACCCATATGGAAGACTTCCATAACCCGGATGGCACCATGCGCAGCGCGGACGATATCGCCGCCCAGTGGAAAAGCTGGAATATCCTGCCGGACCAGCACGTCGCGTTTTACTGCGGCACCGGCTGGCGAGCGTCAGAAACCTTTATGTACGCCCGGGCGATGGGCTGGAAGCACGTCGCCGTCTATGACGGCGGCTGGTATGAATGGAGCAGCCACCCGCAGAACCCGGTCACCGCCGGAGCGCGCGGGCCAGAGAGCGCTCTCTAACGGGTGAGTGACTTCAGCGTCACGTAGCCGCTCCAGATGCGCGTTGTGGTGGTCAGCCAGCACAGCGCGCCGAATATCCACGCGAACAGCGTAAAGTGCGCCGGAAACAGGCAGCACAGCACGAACAGCGCGATCGTCTCCGTCCCTTCCGTTAACCCGCCGATATAGTAAAACGACTTGTGCGCATAGCCGGGGTTGTCGATATTATGCTTCGCCGCCAGCGCGGCAAAGGCGAGAAAACTGCTGCCGGTGCCGATAAACGCGAACAACAGCCAGGCGGCCGCCAGCGCATTCTCGGCCGGTGCAGCCAGCGCAAAGCCAAACGGCACCAGCGCGTAGAACAGAAAATCGAGGGCGATATCCAGAAAACCTCCCGCATCCGTCAGCCCTCTCCGACGCGCCAGCGCGCCGTCCAGGCCATCCAGCAGGCGGTTCAGGACGATGGCAACCAGAGCCGCCGGATACCAGCCGAGGGCCAGAAACGGCAGCGCCAGCAGGCCGATAGCAAACCCGGCAAGGGTTAGCCCGTCGGGCGTAATGCCCGGCTTATCCAGCACGGAAACCAGACGATTCAGCGCGGGCTTTACCCGCGGGTGCAGGTGACGGTCAAGCATCAGGCTTCCCTTTAAACGTGGCGCACAGCCCCTGCGCCGGAATATCCAGCGCGGCATTAAACCGGGCCGAGAGATTCTGAAAGGCAATGAGCGCCGTCATTTCAGTGATGGCATCATCCGTAAAGTGGCGTTTCATCGCCGTTTTGACTGCCTCATCCACCCGTGGCGGCGTGGCGGTCACGGCCTCCGCATAGGCCAGCGCCGCGCGCTCCTGTTCACTGAACAAGTCAGAATCTGACCAGCCGCTCACGGCCTGGACTTTATCCAGCGCGCCGCAGCGCTCGGCCAGGCGCAGGCTGTTGGCATCAATGCAGAACGCACAGTGGCAGAGCTGCGATACGCGCGTCATGAGCAGCGAGCGCAGCACGGGCGTCAGGCGCGCTTTTCTGCGCTCCAGAAACCCCACAAACAAGGCGACCAGCCAGAACAGACGCGGCACGCGTCCCCACCAGCGCGTGGGGTTCAGCACGGTGCCGAAGTGTTTTTGCTGCACGGCGGCAATGGGTTTTACGCTCGCCGGAAGGGTTGGGACGGGATCTACCCAGGTGGACGTCTCTTTCACCTGATTCTCCTGATGGCTGGACTCTTTGAAAGGGCACGATAATATGGCGTTTTTCGCTATCAAGTATTGACGACCATGCTAAAAACAGTCGATGTCGTTGCGGCCATCATCGAAAAAGACGACAAAATTTTACTGGCGCAGCGCCCTGCTCACGCCGACCAGCCGGGTATGTGGGAGTTCGCTGGCGGTAAAGTGGAGGCCGGAGAAACCCAGCCTGAGGCGCTTATCCGCGAGCTGCGTGAAGAGTTAGGCATTGAGGCGCAGCCTGAGCAGTACGTGGCAAGCCATCAGCGCGAAGTATCGCAGCGGTTAATCAACCTGCACGCCTGGCACGTACCCCGCTTCAGCGGAGAGTTAACGGCGCACTACCACAGCGCGCTGGTGTGGTGTACGCCGGAAGAGGCGTTCGGCTACAGCTTAGCCCCGGCGGACATTCCGCTGCTGGAGGCGTTTATTCTTTTACGCGACGCCAGACCAGCGGATTCGTGCTGATGGTACGTTCATCGCGCTGGCACTGGAGCAGCACGCCATCCGCCTTCACGACGGCCCCTTCAGAATAGTTTTGATCCTGGTAGATGCAGCACTGGTTACACGGCTGCGCGCGCTGGCCGCTGGAGCTAAACACCTCCGGCGGCACATTCACTTCTACGTCCGGGCGAATGCGGTCAGCCTGCGCGCCTGCGGTCAACATTAATGATAACGCGGCCATCACATAACGGTTCATAGACTTCTCTTCCTGTTGTGTCCTGATAATGACTATAACGGTAAATCGGGGAGAATCTTTAATTTAGCGCGTCATCGCTTTTTGTTATGACGCGGCCCGGGTCATTAATTTCCCTTTCGGCAAACATTTCCGCTTGCTTCACAAAGCGGTACGGGTGGTATAGTCAAAAAAACAACACAAATCGCATAAGCAACATACATAAATTACTATAAGAGGTTCTTATATCTATGGATCAGACACGCTCTCTGGAAAGTTTCCTTGCCCATGTTCAGCGGCGCGACCCGCACCAAAGCGAGTTTGCTCAGGCCGTTCGTGAAGTAATGACCACCCTCTGGCCGTTCCTTGAAGAAAACCCGCGCTATCGTCAACTGTCGCTGCTGGAGCGTCTGGTTGAACCAGAACGCGTGATCCAGTTCCGCGTGACCTGGGTGGATGACCGCAACCAGGTGCAGGTCAACCGCGCCTGGCGCGTGCAGTTTAACTCCGCCATCGGTCCGTTTAAGGGCGGCATGCGCTTCCACCCTTCCGTGAACCTGTCGATTCTGAAATTCCTCGGCTTTGAGCAGACGTTTAAAAACGCGCTCACCACCCTGCCAATGGGCGGCGGTAAAGGCGGGAGTGATTTCGATCCAAAAGGCAAAAGCGAAGGCGAAGTGATGCGTTTCTGTCAGGCGCTGATGACCGAGCTCTACCGCCATCTCGGCCCGGACACCGACGTACCGGCGGGAGATATCGGCGTGGGTGCCCGCGAAGTGGGCTTCATGGCCGGGATGATGAAAAAACTCTCCAACAACAGCGCCTGCGTCTTTACCGGTAAAGGATTATCGTTTGGCGGCAGCCTGATCCGCCCTGAGGCGACCGGCTACGGCCTGGTTTACTTCACTGAGGCAATGCTCAAGCGTCACGGCTTAGGTTTCGAAGGGATGCGCGTGGCGGTCTCCGGCTCCGGTAACGTGGCGCAGTACGCTATCGAAAAAGCGATGCAGTTTGGCGCCCGCGTGGTGACCGCCTCTGACTCTAAAGGCACGGTGGTGGACGAAGCGGGCTTTACGGCTGAGAAGCTGGCGCGCCTGTGCGAAATCAAAGCCAGCCGCGATGGCCGACTTGCCGATTACGCCGCAGAGTTTGGCCTGACGTATCTGGAAGGCAAACAGCCGTGGGGCGTGCCGGTGGATATCGCCCTGCCGTGCGCCACGCAAAATGAACTGGACGCAGACGCCGCGCGCACGCTGATTACCAACGGCGTGAAGGCGGTGGCCGAAGGGGCGAATATGCCGACCACTATCGAGGCAACGGATCTGTTCCTGGAGGCGGGCGTGCTGTTTGCGCCGGGCAAGGCGGCGAACGCGGGCGGCGTGGCGACGTCCGGCCTGGAGATGGCGCAAAACGCCGCGCGTCTCGGCTGGAAGGCGGAAAAAGTGGATGCCCGTCTGCACCACATCATGCTCGATATTCACCACGCCTGCGTGGAGTACGGCGGCGAGGCATCGCAAACCAACTACGTGCGCGGCGCGAATATCGCCGGGTTCGTGAAGGTGGCGGATGCGATGATTGGGCAGGGTGTGATTTAACAGAGAACCGCCCGGCGCGAGGGTGTCGCCGGGCTATAAGCGTACCACTATTCCAACCAGCAGCAGCACGCCGCTGCTGGCGATCAGCAGTGAAACAACGCTCTGCCTGCGCAGCAGGCCGCACAGCATGGCCACCCCGAGCGTCAGCAGCAGGAACGCACTCACCGCATACAGCGGTTCGCCGCCGTGCAGCCAGCGACGCAGACAGAGAAGAGCCGGGACCAGCGTCGCCCATCCGGTACGATGCCAGGCCAGCAGCGTTCGCTCCGGCTGTCGCCCCGGATCGCGGTTCACTGCGAAGCCTGCCAGAGCATAACCGCAAGCAAGACTGCCAACACCATGATAAATCCCCCCAGCAGGAGTAACCCTCGCGTATAGGGTAGATCGCTGCCCAGGCGCATCGCGTATTCATTGTGACGCCAGCGCCGCCAGGCAATGATACCCAGCGCAGAGGCGGCGCTCAGCAGCAGCGCCGTAAGCGTCGTGCGCAGCCCAACGGAGGAGAGCTGAGGTGAGAATTGTTCTATCCCCACCGCTCCCGCCATCAGGGCCAGCGCGGTGCGGATCCACGCCAGAAAGGTACGCTCATTTGCCAGCGTAAAACGGTAGTCCGGCGTTTTGCCCGCCAGCCACCATTTCCCCCGCGGACGTGGAGGAACAGACGAATTATTCTCCTGAAGACTCACGTTTGATTCTTTCCTTAATCAACAATTCCTTTATGGAAAGCCCGGTTGAAGCGCTGTCGCGCAGGTTGTGCCGGGTGATTTCGGTACAAAGGAATTCAATAATAAAAAGCTGAGAAAGCCGCGTGGCGATGGAGTCGCCCTGAAACGGCCCTGCGCTGCCGCAGGTTAACAGCCAGGTGTCGGCAAGCTCGATGAGCGGCGACTGAAGGTTATGGGTAATCGCCAGGCAGTGCGCCCCGGCCTTTCGCGCGAGTCGGAAAGCGTTGACCACCTCCGGCGTTTCGCCCGAGTGAGAAAAGGCCACGACCAAATCTTCCTGCTTAAGGTTGGCGAGCTTCAGGGTCATGGTGAAACGATCGGTGTACGCCTCCGAGTCGATCCCCTGGCGGTTCATTTTATCCCTGGCTTCCATGGCGGACAGACCCGATGCACCAAACCCCACAAACAGCACCCGGCTGGCCGTCAGAAAACGATCGACGACCGGATGCACCACCTTCATATCAAGCAGACCGATGGTCTCTTTCACCGTGGTATCCAGCGTCAACGCAATTTTCTGCGCCACCTCGTTGCGTGAATCGTCCAGGAAAATATCCGGCGACACCGGCAGAGGCTGCTCGCTCTCCTCAAGCAGCTCGCGCTTCAGCGCCGCCTTTAGATCCAGCAGGCCGCCATAGCCAATCCTTTTACAAAAACGTACGATCGTTGCCTCACTGACCTGAATCGCCTCTGCCAGTCGGCTGACCGGCATCTGCGCCACCTGAGCAGGCTGCCCCAGAATAAACCCGGCGATGTGGCGATCGGTCTCGCTTAAGCCGCCCAAAATATTGCTGATATAGACCCTCACGTTTTCCCGATTCACGCTCATGGCGACGTTTCGCTCCTTTTGCGATAAAGACTGCCCGTATTCTGGCAATCCCCCGCTCATGCGTCCACCGCAAAGCGTAACCGGACGGTAAAAGTCTGGCTTTCTCCGGCGGGCAGATGCTGCATGCCGCGCTTGTTAACGGTCTGCCCGTCAGCATCCGGGGCATCGGTGGTGCCAGCGAGCGGTTCAATGCAGAGCAAATCCGCTCCCGGCACGCCCCACAAGGCCAGCCAGGGCTGTTCGCCGGTCTCCAGCGTTAAGGCGAGCGTGCCGTCGGGGGCACGAACGCGAATCACCCTGTGCTGGCAGTCGCCAAAATAGACAGCCCCTGCTGCGAAGCTTGTCCCTGTTAGCGCAAAACGGGCGACACACCGCTGAGACCCGTCTGTTTTTAGCGTGCGATTATCGGTAAAGAACGGGCCGGTCACCGCCGGGCTGAACTCCACCCACCACCCGGAGCGGGAAGCAACGGGCAGAGCAAAGCCAGGATGCCAGCCAGCCGAATAAGGCAACGTTCTGCTGTCCTCATTGATCACCGTCTGCTGAAAAGTGAGTCCACAGGCGTCGAGGGCAAACGCCAGCCGCACCCGCCAACGGCGCGGCCACTGTTTGCGCGCCTGCGGGGTGGAACAGGCTTCCAGCGTCAGCCTGTCCGGGCTCTGCTCAACACAGTAGAACGTTTGCTCCCGAAGAAAACCATGCGCCGGGAGCGGCCAGAACTGGCCGTCCAGCCAGAGTCCGTCGTGTATCAGCCTCCCGACCACCGGAAAAAGCTGCGTGGCCGTATGGTTCCAGACCGCCGCCTGCGGCTGCCATAACCGTTCTGTGCGCATTTGCTTGTGCCAGAGGCTGACCAGCTCGCCGCCGGATGCCCGTACCGTTGCCGTAAAGTGCTCGTTTTCCACCGTCCACATGGCGTTACGCTGTCCTTAATAACAATCGGATCTGGTAGACCAGCGCCCGATGCGGATCCCCTTTAAAAAAGGCGTCGATGAGGGAAAAAATCTCGGCCTCGCGGACTGTTTTCCCTTCGGGCAGGTGGGCCAGCAGGACGTCGCGGGATATCCCCTGAGCCTGCCCGGCGCGGAGGATAAAACGCAGGGCTTCTTCCACGCCATGATGCTCGCACTCGGCCAGAAGATTCAGCCGTGACCAGCGCTCGGCGAAGGCCGACTCGCGCGCGGCGCCGATCGCGTCCAGTTCGAAACGGATATACAGCTCCGAAGGCGCATCGTGCGCCTGCATCATCGCGCGCATCGCCTGCGCGTAATGCAGCGTTTTTTCACCGTCCGCCAGCGAAACCGTCTGCCCCGGATCGGTTCGCAGATCAAACAGCTTATCGCCGAAGCGCCACGGATTGAGGTAGCCAAAGGTGGCCGGGATCTGCATTACCTGCGCGCCTTGCGTAAAGTCAAACCCCGGATGGAGAGCGATATTTTGCAGTTCACTCACGTTAAACATGCTGTCGATGCGCGTGGGCATCAATGTGTATTCATACAGACGGCCTTTACCCTCCTCTCGTGGGCAGCGCATATAGACGTAATCGCCGTCGGTGATATTAATATGACCGCCAAAGTAGCCGAACAGGGCGTAGTCACGTACCGGGGCGTCGTGCGCGACAGCCTCGCGCAACGGCCGCCCGGTCATTGATGCCGGGGGCGGCACATCAAAATAGTCGAGCAGCGTGGCCGGTATGTCGATGGTCTGCGCCAGCGCCTGCCGCCTCACCCCGTAGCTGCGGCTGCGCGGATCGCGGATGAAAAACGGCGTGTTGGCGATTTCGTTGTAGACCGGCATGATATTTTTGCCCCACCACTGGTGCTCGCCGAGCAGGAAACCGTGATCGGTGCAGACGATAAACAGCGTGTCATCCCACAGGTTCAGCGCCTTGAGTTTATCCATCACCTGCCCGAGATAGTCGTCGCACAGGGTGACCAGCGCCTGGTAAAACTTCCTCACCTTTTCGTCGTTCTGCCCGCCGGGCGCACCGCAATAATAGGGAACCCAGCCGTCGAACTCATCGGCAGTACAGCCATACTGCGCGAGGTATTTTTCCGGGACAAAAAACGGCTCGTGAGGATCAAAGCATTCGATCTGCAGGAACCAGTTATCCTGGTGCTGGTTAACCTCAAGGAAGTCCATCCCCGCCTGGATAGTGCGGTGCGTATAGTGATCTTCCTGCGCGGGCATTGCGGCTCGGTTTATCAGATCCTGCGTCATTCGTCCGCTGCGCCTGCGCAGCGTGTCTTCATCTTCTAGCCCCTGCCAGGCAATGGTCGGTTTCTCGACCTGACCTTTCCAGCAGTCCCCCTCCTGACCGCGAATAAACTCAAAGGTGGAGTAGCGGGTATGGTAGGTGGCTCCGCCGTCCCGCCAGTAATGTTTGTGGTCGGTAACCAGATGCGTATGGATCCCGGCCTGGCGTAAGGCCTGAAAGGTAGAGAAATCAAACGGCTCCAGTGGTCCCCAGCTGCGATGCAAAAAGTTATAGCGGCCGGTATGCAGCTCCCGGCGGGCGGGCATGCAGGGCATGCTGCCAACGTAAAAGCGGTCGAACTGCGCCGATGCCTGCGCAAGCCGGGTGAAATTGGGGGTAATCGCCTCGCCACCATAGGGGGCAAGATGATGGCGGGTTAGCGTGTCGAACATCAACATAACTGCTTTCATAAGACGTCTCTCTTTATGAACCGATAAATTCTTCGACTTCGTTTTTGATCAGGGTGACATGAGGCCCATAGACCACCTGCACCCCTTCCCCACGAATAAAGGCGCCGCGGCTGCCGAGCCGTTTAAAGTCATCAACGACAACCTTTTTTGCATTCTTCACCGTTACGCGCAGTCGCGTGGCGCAGCAGTCCACGTCGACGATATTGTCGCGTCCTCCCAGCGCGCGCACGATCCCTGCTGCACGTTCATTGCCTGCAATGGCGGCCTCCACGGCCTCCTCGTCCTGCTCACGGCCAGGCGTCTTCAACTGTCGCCACTGGATCAGGAAGCGGAAGGAAAAGTAGTAGAGGCAGAACATCACCGCACCAAGCGGCAGCATCAGCAGCCAGTTCGTTTTGGCGTTGCCCTGAAGCACGCCAAACAGCAGAAAGTCGATAAGTCCGCCGGAGAAGGTTTGTCCGACGGTGATTTGCAGGATATGAGTCAACATAAATGCCACGCCGGTTAACACGGTGTGAACACCGTAGAGCAGTGGCGCACAAAACATAAACGCAAACTCCAGCGGCTCGGTGATGCCGGTGACAAATGCGGTTAGCGCGGCGGAAAGCATCAGGCTGGCGACTTTTTTACGGTTCTCCGGCCGAGAGGCGTGGTAGATAGCCAGTGCGGCCCCTGGCAGACCAAACATAAAGTCAGCAAAGCGGCCAGCCATAAACCGCGACACGCCAATGTAGTACTGGGTGACCGCTGGGTCAGCAAGCTGGGCGAAGAAAATTTTCTGCGTCCCCTGCACCACCTGACCGTTAACCACCGCCTCTCCCCCCACGCTGGTCAGCCAGAACGGGAGGTAGAACAGGTGGTGCAGGCCGAGCGGGATCAGGCATTTAAGGATCATGCCGTAGAACAATGTCCCCACGTAGCCTGTTTTTTCCACCAGCCCACCGAGATGGCTGATGCCTGCCTGAATATGCGGCCAGACAAAGAAGAGCGCCACGCCGAGAAAAATGGCGAAGAACGAACTGAGGATGGGCACCAGGCGCGAGCCGCTAAAAAAGGCCAGCAGATCCGGCAACGCCGTTTTACCGAAGCGTTTATGCACCCACCAGGCCAGCAGCCCGCTCATAATGCCGCCCATCACGCCGGTTTGCAGGCTGACGATCCCAAGGACGTTCGCTTGCCCCGCTGCGGCCAGATTATCTGTCGCCAGCGTGCCTGAAAGCAGCAGCGAGGCGTTAATGGCCTTATTCATGACGATATAACAGAGCACCGCCGCCAGCCCGGCAGTCCCTTTGTCGCTACGCGCCATTCCAACCGCGATCCCCACCGCAAACAGTAGCGAAAGGTTATCGAACACCACGCTTCCGCATAGCTTCATGACGGTAAAAAGGGTCTGGAACAGCGTGCTGTCCAGCATCGGATAGGTCGCAAGCGTGACCGGATTGGTAAAGACGCCACCAAAGCCCAGCAACAGCCCGGCCGCGGGAAGAACGGCAATTGGCAACATAAACGACTTACCCAGATTTTGTGCGCCCGCAAACAATTTGCTCATAAAAGCCCCTGATATTGGCGAAATGAAGTTTATATTTCATGTTATTCGTGTTTATATGAAATCTATATTTCGATCGTTTTTTTATAATGTCAAAACCCAGTGAGAGAAAAGTGAACAGCATCACCTTTTTTCTCAAAGGCTAAGGAGCCCGAATGAACCGTCCGTTTCATCTGATGGCCAAATCCGTGAGCTATCAATGCAACATCGCCTGCGACTACTGCTTTTATCTGGAAAAAGAACACGGGACGCTTCAGCCCCGCAAGTCGTCGAGACACATGGATGACGCAACGCTTGAGGCCTTTGTCCGGCAGTACATAGCGGCAAATCCGGGCCCGGAGGTGGAATTTACCTGGCAAGGCGGCGAGCCGACGCTGGCGGGCATCGCGTTTTACGAGCAGGCGCTGCGGCTGCAGCAAAAATATGCGGACGGGAAGCGCATCACGAACAGCATTCAGACCAACGGAGTGCTCATCGACGAAGCGTGGGCCACGTTCCTCGCTGCAAACCATTTTCTTGTGGGATTATCGGTTGACGGCCCCGCCTGGCTGCACGATCGCTACCGCAAAACCCGCAGCGGAGGCTCAGTATTTGACAAGGTTGTCCGCGCAATGTCGCTGCTACAGCAGCACCGTGTCGACGTGAATGTTTTGGCTGTCGTAAATAACCTCACGGCCGAGCATCCGCAGGAAATCTATCTTTTTCTCACTCGCGAGCTGGGGGCCAAATTTGTGCAGTTTATCCCTGCCGTCGAGCAAAGGACGCCAGGGGAGAAATACGGTGAACTGCTTTATCCGCAGTCGCTATGCGGAGGAAAAGTTACCGAGTGGTCAGTATCCGGTGAGCAGTGGGGAACGTTTATTAACGGCGTTTTCGACGTGTGGGTTCGGCAGGATGTGGGCCAGGTGTATGTCCAGCTGTTTGACAGCGCCCTTGCCGCGTGGCTCGGGGAAACGCCCTCTTTATGCGTGATGCAGTCATCCTGCGGTTTTGGGCTGGTGGTTGAGCAAAACGGTGATGTCTACAGCTGCGATCACTACGTTTATCCTGAACACCGCCTGGGCAATCTGCGACGGGATAGCCTGGCAAAAATGGCCCACGGCAAACAGCAGCGGAAATTTGGCTTAGCGAAAACCGCCGTCTGTGCAGAGTGCATGCGCTGCGACTGGCGCTTCGCATGCCACGGCGGGTGTCCTAAGCACCGTATCCATAAAAGCGGTCAACGCTGGCACAACCATCTTTGCGCAGGCTATAAAGCCATGTTCAGCCATATGGATCCCTATATGCGCTTTATGGCGGAGCAGATCCGCCATCAGCAACCGCCTGCCAACGTGATGGCCGTCGCCGGGATGATTGCCGGCAGCAATTGAGGTCCGTCGCCCGTCGTTCCCCTTTATGACCCAGGCATAATTTTTTACAGTCGAGCAGGTTTATTATGGCCGCCTGCTTTGCGTACAAAAATGTGGACCTACATTGAAGGAACAATGATGAAACTCTGTATGATTTTTGCGTCTCTGATTGCGTTATCCGCATCGACACTGGCAGCTGATTATCCGGTGTTAACCAGTGCGCCGCCGGAAAAGGCAGGCTTTAATGTCGAAAAGCTAAACAGGCTGGACCGCTGGATCCAGCAGCAGGTCGATGCCGGTTATCCCGGTATGAATGTCGTGGTGATAAAAGACAATCAAATCGTTTTGCAGAAAGCCTGGGGCTACGCCAAAAAATACGAGGGTTCTGGTTTGGATACGCATCCCATCAGGGCCACAACGGATACGCTGTACGACCTGGCCTCCAACACCAAAATGTACGCCACAAACTTTGCGCTACAGAAGCTGGTGTATGAAGGCAAAATTAACGTGAACGATCCTGTCGCGAAGTACATTCCGGGGTTTACCGATGCGCCCGAAGACAAGATTAAGGGTAAACAGTCCCTGCGCATTATTGATATTCTGCATCATACGGCCGGTTTCCCTGCCGATCCGCAGTATCCAAACGCGCGCGTTGCGGGCCGCCTGTATTCACAGGATAAACAGACCACGCTGAAAATGATTACGCGCACGCCGCTTGATTACCCGCCTGGTTCAAAACATGTCTACAGCGACGTCGATTACATGATCCTGGGTTTTATCATTGAGGCCGTTACCGCCATGCCGCTTGACGCCTATGTCGAAAAGCATATCTACCATCCTCTCGGCCTGAAGCACACGGTATTTAATCCCTTAACGAAGGGGTTCAAGCCGCAGCAGATTGCCGCCACGGAACTGAACGGTAACACTCGCGATGGCGTCATCAGCTTCCCCCATATTCGTACCTCCACCCTGTGGGGCCAGGTACACGATGAAAAAGCCTGGTACTCCATGGGCGGCGTTTCGGGTCACGCGGGTTTGTTCTCGAATACGCATGATATCGCCGTCCTGATGCAGACCATGCTTAACGGCGGCCATTACGGCAGCGTAACGTTATTCGATCAGAATACGGTAGATGCCTTTACCCGTAGCTCAGCAGCAGATGCTACCTTTGGTCTGGGCTGGCGGGTTAACGGCAATTCATCCATGACGCCCACCTTTGGCGTGCTGGCCGGCCCGCAAACGTATGGTCATACGGGCTGGACAGGCACGCTCACGGCCATCGATCCCGTCAAGAAAATGGCGATTGCAATCCTGGGCAACCGGCCCCACTCGCCGGTTGCCGATCCCAAAACAAATCCGAATATTTTTGTCAGCGGATTATTGCCTGCGGCAACCTACGGCTGGATAGTTGATCAGATCTATGGCGCGCTGGACGATTAAACACCGCCCTTCTGCCGGGATGAGCAGCCCTCAGGATGAGGGCTGTTCGGCATGATTGTCTTTTGCCCGCGGTTTTTTCCCGCTACGTTTAAACGTTGGTTTTTTGCTCGCCCCTGGCGCAACCATTCCTCTGAATCGCTTCACCGGCGTGCTGCGGGCCTGATCGATCAGTTGGTAAAGCGTCCCCACCAGCGGCTGCATAAAGTCCTGATAGCGGCACTGCTTTTCGCTGATCTGCGTCAGAACCGATTCCCAGTGCGCGGTCATGTCCGGCCTCGCGGCCAGTTCCGGCAGCGAATGAATCAGCGCCCGGCCCGGTTCCGTTGAGTGGATGTAGCGTCCCTTTTTCTCCAGGAAACCGCGCTTAAAGAGCAGCTCGATGATCCCCGCGCGGGTCGCTTCCGTCCCCAGACCGTCCGTGGCGCGCAGGATCTTCTTCAGATCTTTATCCTGCACAAAGCGGGCGATCCCGGTCATGGCCGACAGCAGCGTTGCATCGGTGAAGTGGCGCGGCGGCTGGGTCTGACGTTCAACCACTTCGCCCTTCTCGCACAGCAGTTCGTCATCTTTAGCGACCACCGGCAGCGGCGTGCCGTCGTTCTCCTCATCGCGCTCTTTGTTGCCCAGCAGCGTGCGCCAGCCCGCTTCCGCGAGGAAACGCGCTTTAGCGACAAACTTGCCTTTGGCAATTTCCAGCTCGATGACGCACTTGCGGAACACCGCGTCCGGGCAGAACTGCATCAGGTACTGACGGGCGATCAGGTTATAGACCTTCGCTTCGTTATCGGTCAGGTTGACGCTGCTGGCGCGCGCCGTCGGGATAATCGCGTGGTGGGCATCGACCTTTTTGTCGTCCCAGCAGCGGTTATGGGTGTCCGGGTTAACGACGGGCTGCGGGAGCAGATCCGGCGCGTGGACGCCGATGGCGTTCATCACCGAATGGCGTCCGGCATAGTGCTCTTCCGGCAGATAGCGGCTGTCCGAGCGCGGATAGGTGATCAGCTTGTGGGTTTCATACAACTTCTGGCAGATATCCAGCACGTTCTGCGCGCTGAGGCAAAAGCGCTTCGCGGCCTCAATCTGCAGAGCAGAAAGTGAGAACGGCAGCGGCGCGGGTTCTGATTCCCGTTTATCGTTATAGCTGGTAACGATGGCAGGCTGGCCGGTAATGCGGTTAACCACGTGCTCCGCCAGCGGACGATGGAGCAGCCGCCCCTCTTCGTCCTGATACGACTCGCAGGCATCGCTCGGCTGCCAGACGGCGGTAAAGCGTTCGTCTTTTGGCGTGACGATGTGCGCTTTCACTTCAAAGAAGTCTTTGGCGACGAAGTTCTCGATCTCTTCATCGCGACGCACCACCAGCCCCAGCACCGGCGTCTGCACGCGGCCCACGGAGAGTACGCCCTGATAGCCCGCGTTACGCCCGAGGATGGTGTAGGCGCGGGTCATGTTGATCCCGTACAGCCAGTCCGCTCGGGCGCGCGCCAGCGCGGAGACGCACAGCGGGATAAATTCGCTGTTGGCGCGCAGGCGCGAAATGGCACGCTCAACCGCCTGCGGGTTGAGGTCGTTGATCAGGCAGCGCTGCACCTGCTGCCGCTTTTCCGGAGCCAGCTCAAGATAGTCCAGCACTTCGTCCACCAGCAGCTGCCCTTCTCTGTCCGGGTCACCCGCGTGGACCACTTCCGTCGCCTCATGCAGAAAACGCTTAATAACGTTGAGCTGTTTGGTGACGGACGGACGAGGCTGAAGACGCCACTTTTCCGGCACGATGGGCAGATCGTTGAGGTTCCAGCGGGCGTAGCGGCTGTCGTAGACGTCCGGCTGCGCCTGTTCAAGCAGGTGACCGATACACCAGGTGACCACCTGCCCGTTGCCGCATTCGATAAAGCCGTCGCCCTTGCGATGCGGTTTAGGCAGCACGTCGGCGATGGCACGGGCCAGGCTCGGCTTTTCGGCAATAAACAACCGCATTGAATTAACGGATCTCAATCATCGGTCGGCCACCGCGCGCGGTCACCAGCTCGCCGATCGCAGTCAGGGTGATACCAAACTCGGCGGCGGTTGCCTGAACCTCGGCTTCGGATTCCGGCGTGACCGCCAGCAGCAGGCCGCCGGAGGTTTGCGGATCGCACAGCAGGTTGCGCCACGCCTCAGGCATTTCGCCCATCAGGTGACCGTAGCTGGCGAAGTTGCGCTGGGTACCGCCCGGAACCGCGCCCTGGGCAATGTACTCTTCCACGCCCGGCAGCTTCGGTACGTCCTGATACCAGACCTGCGCCTGCACGCCCGCCCCCTGACAGACTTCGGAGAGGTGCCCCAGCAGGCCAAAACCGGTGACGTCGGTCATCGCCTTCACGCCGTCGATATTGGCGAACGCCGCGCCGGCGAGGTTCATCTGGCACATGACTTCCGTCGCCAGGCCTTTGTGCTCCGGTTTGAGCAGGGATTTTTTCTCGGCGGTGGTGAGCACGCCAATGCCCAGCGGCTTGGTAAGGAACAGCTTGCAGCCCGCCTGCGCGGTGCTATTGCGCTTCACGCGCTCGGTCGGCACCACGCCGGTGACGGCCAGGCCGAAGATCGGCTCTGGCGCATCAATCGAGTGGCCGCCGGCCAGGGCAATCCCCGCCTGCTGGCAGGCGAAACGCCCGCCATCAATCACCTCGCGGGCGATTTCCGGCGGAAGGGTGTTGACAGGCCAGCCCAGAATGGCAATCGCCATGATCGGCTTACCGCCCATGGCGAAGATATCGCTGATGGCGTTGGTGGCCGCGATGCGCCCGAAGTCGAACGGGTTGTCGACAATCGGCATAAAGAAGTCAGTGGTGCTGATAATGCTGGTGCCGTTACCTAAGTCATAAACCGCCGCATCGTCACGCGTTTCATTGCCGACAAGCAGGTTCGGGTCGACAAACTTCGCCTGTTCACTGTGCAGAATGGTCTCCAGCACTTTCGGGGAAATTTTACAACCGCAACCGGCTCCGTGGCTGTACTGCGTTAAACGAATGGTTTGCTCGCTCATGGACGTCTCCTGTCATCTCAATCGCGCTATGGTAGCGCTCATTCCATAAAGAGGTAAGTATGACTGTCTGAATTCTGCGGCGGATGCTCAGAATCCAGACAGTTTAGCGCGTGTAATTAAAAACGGCTGACGAAAGGCGTGGTGTCCGGCACGCTAATGGTGCTGGAGGCTTTAAGCTGCGGGGTGCCGAGGTAGAGGAAGCCGACAATTTTGTCGTGCTCGCCGCAGGAGAACCCTGCCCGCACGGCGGCGCTCTCGGTCAGCGGACCGGTGCGCCAGATACCGTTAAAGCCCTGCGCAACGGCGGCCATCTGCATCGCCATCACCGCACAGCCGGCAGACATTTCCTGCTCCCAGACCGGCACCTTATGGTCGGCCTGGCATTTCGCCACGACAGCGATAATCATCGGGGCACGGAACGGGGCATTGCGTGCCTTGTCGATACCTTTCTCATCCTGCCCGGCGGCAACTGCCCCCTGCTCCAGCAGCTGGCTGAAGCGATCGCGGCCTTCGCCTTCAATCACAAAGAAGTGCCATGGCTGCAGCGTGCCATGATCCGGGGCACGCATACCGGCACGCAGAATGTTTTCCAGCTGCTCGCCCGCAGGGGCGGGTTCAGCCAGACGTGACGCGCTACGACGGTTAACAAGCAGTTCGAGTGCATCCATTGGTTAACTCCTTTCTTGAAATTTACTCACAAAATTAACACGACGGCAGATTTTGTTACAGCCTGGCAGGCGATTCCTGCTGACAAGTGGCGGTTGGGTCATTACGATAACCCAACATTACCGTCCAGTGGCGACGGAAACAGTCATTTTCTGGTTAGGGAGAATACATGCGAACCCTTTGGCGAATCTTTGCCGGTTTCTTTAAATGGACGTGGCGACTGCTCAACTTCGTCCGCAACCTGGTGATGAACATCTTCTTCATCCTGCTGGTTCTGGTTTGCGCGGGCATCTGGATGCATATCAGCAACGCGAATCAGGCGCAGCATTCGACTCGCGGGGCCCTGTTACTCGATATCACCGGCGTAATCGTTGATAAACCGTCCACCAGCAACCGTCTGGGGGTTATCAGCCGCCAGCTGTTTGGCGCGACGTCAGACCGCCTGCAGGAGAACTCCCTGTTCGATATCGTCGATACCATCCGTCAGGCCAAAGACGACCGAAACATCACCGGGATCGTGCTGGATCTGAAAGATTTTGCCGGCGGCGACCAGCCTTCCATGCAGTACATCGGTAAAGCGCTGCGCGAGTTCCGCGACAGCGGCAAGCCGGTGATTGCCGTGGGCGATAGCTACAGTCAGGGGCAATATTATCTGGCGAGCTTCGCCAATAAGATCTGGCTTTCTCCGCAGGGTACGGTCGATCTGCACGGCTTTGCCACCAACGGCCTGTACTACAAATCGCTGCTCGACAAGCTGAAGGTCACCACCCACGTCTTCCGCGTCGGCACCTATAAATCTGCCGTGGAGCCGTTTATCCGCGACGATATGTCCCCTGCCGCCCGTGAAGCGGACAGCCGCTGGATTGGCGAGCTGTGGCAGAACTATCTCGGCACCGTTGCCGCTAACCGTCAAATTACCGCTGAGCAGGTATTCCCTGGCGCTCGCGGCGTGCTGGACGGACTGCGCAAGGTCGACGGCGATACCGCGAAGTATGCGCTCGACAATAAGCTGGTTGACGCGCTGGGCACCAGTGCGGATATCGAAAAAGCCCTGACCAAACAGTTTGGCTGGAGCAAAGAGGACAAAAACTACAGCGCCATCAGCATGTATGACTATGCTGCGAAAAAGCCGGACGACAGCGGCGACAGCGTAGCCGTGGTGTTTGCTAACGGCGCCATCATGGACGGCCAGGAAACGCCGGGGAACGTCGGCGGTGATACCACCGCGTCGCAGATCCGCGATGCTCGCCTGGATCCGAAAGTGAAAGCGATTGTTCTGCGGGTGAACAGCCCTGGCGGCAGCGTTAGCGCCTCCGAAGTGATCCGCGCAGAGCTGGCCGCAGCGCGTGCCGCTGGCAAGCCGGTCGTTGTATCCATGGGCGGAATGGCCGCGTCAGGCGGGTACTGGATCTCCACGCCTGCCAACTACATTGTGGCGAACCCAAGCACGCTGACCGGCTCGATCGGCATCTTCGGGGTGATTAACACCGTGGAAAACAGTCTGGATTATCTGGGCGTGCATACCGATGGCGTTTCCACGTCACCGCTGGCGGATGTGTCGATGACCAAATCCCTGCCGCCGGAAGTTTCAGAGATGATGCAGCTGAGCATTGAGAACGGCTATAAGCGCTTTATCACGCTGGTTGCCGACTCGCGTAAGAAGACGCCGGAACAGATCGACCAGATTGCACAGGGCCACGTCTGGACCGGACAGGATGCGAAGAGTAACGGTCTGGTCGACAGCCTGGGCGACTTCGACGACGCGGTGAAGAAAGCCGCCGAACTGGCGAAGCTCAAGCAGTGGCATATTGAGTATTATCAGGACGAGCCGTCGTTCTTCGATATGGTGATGGACAGCATGTCTGTTTCCGTACGCGCCATGCTGCCGGAGGCGCTGCAGGCGTACCTGCCGGCCCCGGTGGCCACGGCGGCGAAAGCGATGAAGGCGGAAAGCGATAAGCTCGCGGCCTTTAACGATCCACAAAGTCGTTACGCGTTTTGCCTGACCTGCGCTAACGTCCGTTAAAAACCGTCCCCTCTTCCCGTGAAGAGGGGATTTTTTTCTTTTGAAGAACAAGAACTCACTACCATGCAGAAGAAATCGATTTATGTAGCCTACACTGGCGGTACCATCGGTATGCAGCGCTCTGAAAATGGCTATATCCCTGTCTCCGGCCATCTTCAGCGTCAGCTTGCGCTGATGCCTGAATTCCACCGTCCGGAAATGCCTGACTTCACGATCCACGAGTACGAGCCGCTGATGGACTCCTCCGACATGACGCCGGAAGACTGGCAGCACATCGCGGATGACATTAAAGCCCATTACGACCAGTACGACGGCTTCGTGATCCTGCACGGCACCGACACCATGGCGTTTACCGCCTCGGCGCTCTCCTTCATGCTGGAGAACCTGAGCAAACCAGTTATCGTTACCGGGTCGCAAATTCCGCTGGCGGAGCTGCGCTCTGACGGGCAGATCAACCTGCTGAACTCCCTGTACGTGGCGGCGAATTACCCGATCAACGAAGTGTCGCTCTTCTTCAACAACCGTCTGTACCGCGGCAACCGCACCACCAAAGCCCATGCCGACGGTTTTGACGCCTTCGCCTCCCCTAACCTGCAGCCGCTGCTGGAAGCCGGTATTCATATCCGTCGTCTGGGAACGCCTCCGGCGCCGAACACCGCCGGTGAGCTGATTGTGCACCCGATTACCCCGCAGCCGATTGGCGTCGTCACCATTTATCCGGGCATCTCCGCGGACGTGGTGCGCAATTTCCTGCGCCAGCCGGTTAAGGCGCTGATCCTGCGCTCCTATGGCGTCGGCAACGCCCCGCAGAACGGCGAATTCCTGAAGGAGCTTCAGGAAGCCAGCGAGCGCGGAATTGTGGTGGTGAACCTGACCCAGTGCATGTCTGGCAAAGTGAACATGGGCGGCTATGCCACCGGCAACGCGCTGGCGCACGCTGGGGTGATCAGCGGCTTCGATATGACCGTTGAGGCGACGCTGACTAAACTTCACTATTTACTGAGTCAGGATCTGGACATTCAGTCCATTCGCCGCGCGATGATGCAAAACCTGCGCGGCGAGCTGACCCCGGACGAATAAGGAGCTCTCATGAAGCAACGCGCCCTGCTACTGGTCGATTTGCAAAATGATTTCTGCGCGGGCGGCGCGCTGGCCGTCGCCGAAGGTGACAGCACCGTTGACGTGGCAAATACCCTGATTGACTGGTGTAAAGCCCGCGGTGAAGCGGTTGTCGCAAGCCAGGACTGGCACCCGGCGAACCACGGCAGCTTTGCCAGCCAGCACAACGTCGAGCCTTTCACCCAGGGGGAACTCGACGGGCTGGCGCAAACCTTCTGGCCGGATCACTGCGTGCAGCAGACGGAAGGCGCGGAGCTGCATCCGCTCATGAATCAGAAGGCCATCGACGCGGTATTTCATAAAGGTGAAAACCCGGCCATCGATAGCTACAGCGCGTTTTTTGATAACGGGCATCGCCAGAAGACGGCGCTGGACGCGTGGTTACGTCACCATGAAATCACGGAGCTGATCGTGCTGGGTCTGGCGACGGATTACTGCGTGAAGTTTACCGTGCTGGACGCGCTCCAGCTGGGTTATACCGTTAGCGTCATCACCGACGGCTGTCGCGGGGTGAACATCCAACCGCAGGACAGCGCTCAGGCGTTTATGGATATGGCCGCCGAAGGCGCAACGCTGTATACGCTGGCAGACTGGCTGGAAACGCAGGCGTAGCCTTTTTAGCCGGGTGGCGCTGACGCTTACCCGGCCTACCTTTCCCCGTAGGCCGGGTAAGGCGCAGCCGCCACCCGGCAAAAACCCTCCCCAATCCTCATAAAGTGAACTCCCTCGCATCCTAAGCGAAACGGCAATGCTATTCTCTTCAGGCTGTTTTTTCGCCACGCTTTTTCTGTGGCGTGGTTATTTTTATTAGGTCAAAGAGGAACTTGTATGAAACGTTTGCCCCTGCTGGCAGCATTACCCTTGCTTTGCGCGTCGCTTGCTTCCGCCGCGCCTCTGATGTCCGTGGGCTACTTTAACGGGGGTGGCGATGTCACCGCCGGACCGGGTGGCGATATCAATAAGCTGGACGTTCGTCAGATCACCCACCTGAACTACTCGTTTGGGCTTGTTTATAACGACGAGAAAGACGAGACCAACGCCGCGCTGAAAGATCCGGCGAAACTGCATCAAATCTGGCTGTCGCCAAAAGTGGCGTCCGATCTGGCTCTCATCCCCACCCTGCGTAAACAAAACCCGAACCTGAAAGTCCTGCTCTCCGTTGGCGGCTGGGGGGCGCGCGGTTTCTCTGGCGCAGCGGCAACCAAAGAGAGTCGCGCGGTGTTTATCCGCTCCGCGCAGGAGATTGTTGAGAAATACGGCCTGGACGGGATCGATCTCGACTGGGAGTATCCGGTCAACGGCGCGTGGGGGCTGGTTGCAAGCACGCCCGCCGACAGGGATAACTTCACCGCCCTGCTGAAAGAGATGCGCGACGCGTTCGGGCAGAAAAAGCTGGTGACCATTGCGGTGGGCGCGAATGCGGAAAGTCCGAAAAGCTGGGTGGATGTCAAAGCCATCGCCCCGCTCCTCGACTACATCAACCTGATGACCTACGACATGGCGTACGGCACCCAGTATTTCAACGCGAACCTGTATGACTCCAGCGCCTGGCCAACGGTGGCTGCCGCCGATAAATACAGCGTCGATTTTGTGGTGAACAACTATCTGGCCGCCGGACTTAAGCCAAAGCAGATGAACCTCGGGATCGGTTTTTACGGCCGCGTACCGAAACGTGCGGTTGAACCGGGCATTGACTGGAGCAAGCCGGACGCGCAAAAAAATCCGGTCACCCAGCCCTACTTTGGAACGCATGAGATCGACCTGTTTAAGTCGCTCGGCTATGACCTGACCAAAGATACCTACGTGAAGTACAACGATATCGTGAAGAAGCTGCTGAACGATCCGCAGAAGCGTTTTACCGAGCACTGGGACGACCAGGCGAAGGTACCGTGGCTCTCGGTAAAGGGTGCCGATGGCAACGCGCTGTTTGCGATTTCGTATGAGAACCCGCGTTCCGTCGCGATCAAGGCGGACTACATCAAAGAGAAAGGCCTCGCCGGGGCGATGTTCTGGGAGTACGGAGCGGACGACAATAATCAGTTAGCGAAACAGCTGGCGGAGTCGCTCGGGATCCCGCATAAGTAGTAAGACATCAAGCCCTCTCCCCGTGGGAGAGGGCTGGGTGTAAGGGCATCAGCCCGCACCGTTATTGCATTTTCATCGTCGCAATCGGCTTCGGCGTGATGCCAAAATCTTCCTTCAGCTCGCGCTTGCTCTTCATCACCATCTGACCGTTGGTGTCGATAGTCATGTGCTGCGCGTCAGTGTTGTTGCGCGCCTGCCACAGCATCACCAGCTGCAGACTGTTCTCTTTTTGCTCAGGCGTCAGGGCCACACCGTCGGGCCATTTACCCAGCTCAACGGCGGTCACCAGACGCTGATAAACTTCCGGGGTCATCCCGTTAATCATGTCCTCAATATTCACGATCTCTCCCTTTTAAAGGAATAATTTGCTGAATCGTTTTTTCAACCTTTGATCTGGTCGCCGTTTTCATCGTCGCTGAAGCTCAGAGAAGCTGAGTTTACGCAGAAACGCTCACCCGTTGGCTGAGGACCGTCCGGGAAGACGTGGCCCAGGTGCGCGTCGCAGTTGCCGCAGCGAATTTCCGTGCGCACCATACCGTGCGACGAGTCCGTCAGATAGCGGATTGCGTCATCGCTCACCGGCTCGTAAAAGCTCGGCCAGCCGCAGCCGGAGTCGTATTTCGTTTGTGAATTGAACAGCGGGGCATCACAGACCAGACAGTGATAGATGCCGTCTCGCTTGTTGTGCAATAAACGCCCGGTAAATGGCGGCTCCGTGCCGTGGTTCTGCGTCACGTAAAACTGCATTTCTGTGAGGTTTTTTTTCAAATCGTCAGGGTTGCGTTGGTTCGACATATGCTTACATCTCGCTGTAGAAACAGACATCTTTTAACCCGGATTCTAACAAAACATTAACACCCTTGCGTGCACTTTTGTTCTAAACTTATGTGTCGCGAAAAGGCGGTCAGGCAATTGTGATCATGTTCACATTTTTATCCTGCAAGGACTTTAAAATTCCGGGCGCAGCCCCCATGTGGTTGCAAGCTCAAAGGGAAAGTGAGGCGAGTCAGTCGCACAAACGTTAGTCACAGGATTGATTTGTCGCAATGATTGACACGATTCCGCTTGACGCTGCGTAAGGTTTTTGTAATTTTACAGGCAACCTTTTATTCACTAACAAATAGCTGGTGGAATATATGACTATCAAAGTAGGTATCAACGGTTTTGGCCGTATCGGCCGTATTGTTTTCCGTGCTGCTCAGAAACGTTCTGACATCGAAATCGTTGGTATCAACGATCTCCTGGACGCTGAATACATGGCGTACATGCTGAAGTACGACTCAACTCACGGTCGTTTCGACGGCACCGTTGAAGTGAAAGACGGCCACCTGGTTGTTAACGGCAAAACCATCCGCGTTACTGCTGAGAAAGACCCAGCTAACCTGAAATGGAACGAAATCGGTGTTGACGTTGTTGCTGAAGCAACCGGTATCTTCCTGACCGACGAAACTGCACGTAAACACATCACTGCGGGTGCGAAGAAAGTTGTTCTGACTGGTCCTTCCAAAGACAACACCCCAATGTTCGTTCGCGGTGCAAACTTCGAAACTTACGCTGGCCAGGACATCGTTTCTAACGCATCCTGCACCACCAACTGCCTGGCACCGCTGGCTAAAGTTATCAACGACAACTTCGGCATCATCGAAGGTCTGATGACTACCGTTCACGCGACCACCGCTACTCAGAAAACCGTTGACGGCCCGTCTCACAAAGACTGGCGCGGCGGCCGTGGCGCGGCTCAGAACATCATCCCATCCTCTACCGGTGCTGCTAAAGCTGTAGGTAAAGTACTGCCAGAACTGAATGGCAAACTGACTGGTATGGCGTTCCGCGTTCCAACTCCTAACGTATCCGTTGTTGACCTGACCGTTCGTCTGGAAAAAGCTGCTTCTTACGAAGAAATTAAGAAAGCAATCAAAGCTGCTTCCGAAGGCGCAATGAAAGGCGTTCTGGGCTACACCGAAGACGACGTTGTATCTACCGATTTCAACGGCGAAGTGTGCACTTCCGTGTTCGATGCTAAAGCAGGTATCGCACTGAACGACAACTTCGTGAAACTGGTTTCCTGGTACGACAACGAAACTGGCTACTCTAACAAAGTACTGGACCTGATCGCTCACATCTCCAAATAAGTTGAGATGAGTGATTGATCCAAAAAGGCGACTTCGGTCGCCTTTTTTATTGTTTTTAGACAGAGGATTGCTTAATGATTAATAAAATTTTTGCACTTCCGGTAGTCGAACAACTTACCCCTGTGCTCTCCCGCCGTCAGATTGACGGTGCCGACGTTATCGTCGTTGACCACCCGCGCGTTAAAGCCTCCGTGGCGCTGAACGGCGCGCACCTGCTCTCCTGGAGACCGGAAGGCGAAGCGGAAGCGCTGTGGCTGAGCGACGCCACCTCGTTCAAAAAAGGGGATGCGATTCGCGGCGGCGTACCGATCTGCTGGCCGTGGTTTGGCCCGTCCGCACAGCCGGGTTTGCCTTCTCACGGTTTCGCCCGTAACCAGCAGTGGACGCTGAAGGCTCATAACGAAGACGACAACGGCGCTGTGCTGACCTTTGAGCTGCAGGCTAATGACGAAACCCGCGCCCTGTGGCCGCATGATTTCACCCTGTATGCCCGCTTCAAGCTGGGTCAAAGCTGCGAGATTGAGCTGGAAGCCCACGGCGAGTTCGACACCACCTCTGCCCTGCATACCTACTTCAACGTTGGTGACATCAGCGCTGTGAAGGTGAGCGGCCTTGGCGATACCTTTATCGACAAAGTTGATAACGCGAAGGAAGGCAAACTGAGCGACGGCGTTCAGGCGTTCCCGGACCGTACCGACCGCGTCTATCTGCACCCGGAAGCGTGCAGCGTGATCCACGACGGTGCCCTGAACCGCGGCATTGAGGTGGTTCATCACCATCACAGCAACGTGGTGGGCTGGAACCCGGGCCCTGCCCTCTCCATCAGCATGGCCGACATTCCGGATGACGGTTACAAAACGTTCGTCTGCGTGGAAACGGCCTGCGTGACCACCCCGCAAAAAGCGAGTGAAGAAAAGCCGTCTCGTTTAGGGCAGACGATTCGCATCGTTAAGCGATAATGTCGCTGCACCGCACTAAAGCAAACGGGGCGCAAGCGCCCCGTTTTGATGCAAAGATTGCACCGCAATAATACACAATCAGAACTTGTAGGTCACACCCACAGAGAAGATGCCAGCCCAGGACTTATCAACCATCGGGCTATCCTTCACTTCGTCACTCAGACGTTCGTAACGACCGGTGCCATAGACGTTCCAGTCGCCAAGGAAGTTGTAGCTCGCGGTCAGCTCCAGGTAAGGATCCCAGCCGTCATCGGCGCTGTAGCTTTTCAGCCCACTGCGGCGGGACTCGTTTTTAGAGACGCCGTAGTAGTAGTCGTTGTAGTTTTCACTGTTGTACTGCACGCCGATACCCGGGGTCAGGGTGAGCCCACCGTTGGTATAGCGATACAACCACGCCAGATCCCAGATAAAGCCGTTGCTGTTATCCAGCGTATCACCCGCCAGGGCCGTACGCAGGAAGCCATACTGGGTGTTATGTACGTATGAAAGCCCGGCCATCATGGAGCTTTTGCGCTTGTCTAGCTGGCGAAGCGCGTGGCTGTCGCTGTCGCCCGGCTTGAAGTGCGTTGGATCGTAGTAGGCCATGATAGAAAGCTTATCGGCCGTATCGTTCCACAGATAGTAGCCGCCGCCGAGACCGCGGAACCAGAAGTTATCGCCTTCGTAGGTGATAACGGGGACAGGATAAACGTCGCGGTCATACTGTTTGTATGGGCTGTTAATGACGCCAACGCCCGCACCCACCGTCCACTGACTTTCCGCCTGAGCGGTGCTAACTGCGGTCGCGGCAAGGATGCCCAATGCCAGAAGTTTGAGTTTGGTCACAATCCATTCTTTCCTGTAGTCAAATAATCAGCGGGTGAAGTGTAACCGCCATTCCCGTACATCCCAAAATTTTTTGCCTGCTAATCAGTCTGATTAACCCATTATTTTTAACTTTTCAGATGACAACCCGCTTTCATTTATATGACCGCTGAATGAAAAACGTGCTTAAGCCTTATAACCAGGGTGGAAATTTTTGGATGAGTTATTGATATGTCATTGAAATTAGTTTTTCTCAGCATGCAAGTTTGGCAAATGCCATCTACGCTTAAATTTAAGAAGAGTTTTCCTGAACACCTGCGGTTCTTAGCGTCTGACCTGGCACACAGGTTGCTGCTCTGGCAGTGGGGTGCGAGAGATTCTCTTCCGGGAGCCTCCACTACTCATACGAACGGCTCTTATCCTGTGCTAAAAAACGAAAGGACGGCATGCCATGAATATATTCGATCACTATCGCCAGCGCTACGAAGCTGCCAAGGACGAAGAGTTCACACTGCAGGAGTTTCTTACCATTTGTCGGCAAGATCGCAGTGCCTATGCCAATGCGGCAGAACGGCTATTGATGGCTATTGGTGAGCCAAACATGGTTGATACTGCCCTGGAGCCACGGCTTTCCCGTCTGTTTTCGAATCGGGTGGTTGCCCGATATCCGGCGTTCGAAGAGTTCTATGGTATGGAAGATGCCATTGAACAGATTGTCTCCTATCTGAAGCATGCCGCCCAGGGTCTGGAAGAGAAGAAACAGATCCTCTATTTACTCGGCCCCGTCGGCGGCGGTAAATCCTCGCTGGCTGAACGCCTGAAGTCGCTGATGCAGCGCGTGCCGATTTACGTGCTGAGCGCTAACGGCGAGCGCAGCCCGGTGAACGACCATCCGCTGTGCCTGTTTAATCCGCAGGAAGATGCGCAAATTCTGGATAAAGAGTTTGGCATCCCGCGCCGCTACCTCGGCACCATTATGTCGCCGTGGGCGGCAAAACGCCTGCACGAGTTTGGCGGTGATATCACCAAATTCCGGGTGGTGAAGGTGTGGCCATCCATCCTGGAGCAGATCGCTATCGCCAAAACGGAACCGGGTGATGAGAACAACCAGGATATCTCGGCGCTGGTGGGTAAAGTCGATATCCGTAAGCTGGAAAACTTCGCACAAAACGACCCGGATGCCTATGGCTATTCCGGCGCGCTGTGCCGCGCCAACCAGGGGATTATGGAGTTCGTCGAGATGTTTAAAGCACCGATTAAAGTGCTGCATCCCCTGCTGACGGCGACCCAGGAAGGGAACTACAACGGGACGGAAGGTATCTCCGCCCTGCCGTTTAACGGAATTATTCTCGCCCACTCGAACGAATCTGAATGGGTGACCTTCCGTAATAACAAAAACAATGAGGCCTTCCTTGACCGCGTGTACATCGTCAAGGTGCCTTATTGCCTGCGGATCTCCGAAGAGATCAAAATTTACGAGAAACTGCTTAACCACAGCGAGCTGGTACACGCGCCATGCGCACCGGGCACGCTGGAAACGCTGTCGCGCTTCTCCATCCTGTCGCGCCTGAAAGAGCCGGAAAACTCCAGCATCTATTCGAAAATGCGCGTCTACGACGGTGAAAGCCTGAAAGATACCGACCCGAAAGCGAAGTCCTATCAGGAGTACCGCGACTACGCCGGGGTTGATGAAGGGATGAATGGTCTGTCCACGCGTTTCGCGTTTAAGATCCTCTCCCGCGTCTTTAACTTCGACCACGCGGAAGTGGCGGCCAACCCGGTTCATCTGTTCTACGTGCTTGAGCAGCAAATCGAGCGCGAGCAGTTCCCGCAGGAGCAGGCTGAACGCTACCTTGAGTTCCTGAAAGGCTACCTGATCCCGAAATACGCCGAGTTCATTGGCAAAGAGATCCAGACGGCCTATCTGGAATCCTATTCAGAATACGGGCAGAACATTTTCGACCGCTATGTCACCTACGCTGACTTCTGGATCCAGGATCAGGAGTACCGCGACCCGGATACCGGCCAGCTGTTTGACCGTGAATCCCTGAACGCGGAGCTGGAAAAAATCGAGAAGCCTGCCGGGATCAGCAACCCGAAAGACTTCCGCAATGAGATTGTGAACTTCGTTCTGCGCGCCAGAGCGCATAACAACGGGCGCAATCCGAACTGGACCAGCTACGAGAAGCTGCGCACGGTCATTGAGAAGAAAATGTTCTCCAATACCGAAGAGCTGCTGCCGGTGATCTCGTTTAACACCAAAACCTCAACCGACGAGCAGAAGAAACACGACGATTTTGTCGACCGTATGATGGAAAAAGGTTACACCCGCAAACAGGTTCGCCTGCTCTGCGAATGGTATCTGCGCGTGCGTAAATCGTCCTAAAACAAGCGCCCGGTAGCGCCTGCGCCTGCCGGGCCAACAAAAACGCAAGTTGGCAAATGCAGTACGGGGGGTATATGACCTGGTTTATTGACCGGCGTCTTAACGGCAAGAACAAGAGCACGGTGAACCGCCAGCGCTTCTTGCGCCGTTACAAAGCGCAAATCAAACAGTCGATCTCCGAGGCCATCAACAAACGCTCGGTGACCGACGTCGACAGCGGCGAGTCTGTCTCCATCCCTACCGATGACATCAGCGAACCGATGTTTCATCAGGGGCGCGGCGGCCTGCGCCATCGCGTACACCCGGGTAATGACCACTTCGTTCAGAACGACAGAATTGAGCGCCCTCAGGGCGGCGGCGGTGGTTCAGGAAGCGGTCAGGGACAGGCCAGCCAGGACGGTGAAGGCCAGGATGAGTTCGTTTTCCAGATTTCGAAAGATGAATATCTCGACCTGCTGTTTGAGGACCTTGCGCTGCCGAATCTGAAAAAGAATCAGCACCGTCAGCTTAACGAGTACAAAACCCATCGTGCGGGCTATACCGCTAACGGCGTGCCCGCCAATATCAGCGTTGTGCGTTCGCTGCAGAATTCTCTGGCGCGTCGCACGGCCATGACGGCAGGCAAGCGTCGCGAACTGCGCGAGCTGGAGAGCAGCCTGAAGGTCGTGGAAAACACGGAGCCGGCGCAGCTGCTGGAAGAGGAGCGCCTGCGTAAAGAGATTGCCGAGCTAAGAGCGAAGATTGACCGCGTGCCGTTTATCGACACCTTCGACCTGCGCTACAAGAACTACGAAAAACGGCCTGAACCCTCCAGCCAGGCGGTCATGTTCTGTCTGATGGACGTCTCCGGCTCGATGGACCAGGCCACCAAGGATATGGCGAAGCGTTTCTATATCCTGCTCTACCTGTTCCTGAGCAGAACCTATAAGAACGTAGAAGTGGTCTATATCCGACATCACACCCAGGCCAAAGAGGTGGATGAACATGAGTTCTTCTATTCCCAGGAGACCGGGGGGACCATTGTATCAAGCGCCCTGAAGCTGATGGATGAAGTGGTGAAAGAGCGTTACGACCCGGCGCAGTGGAACATTTATGCCGCGCAGGCGTCGGATGGCGACAACTGGGCCGACGACTCACCGCTGTGTCACGAGATCCTGGCGAAGAAAATTCTGCCGGTGGTGCGTTACTACAGCTATATCGAAATCACCCGTCGCGCCCACCAGACCCTGTGGCGGGAGTATGAACATCTGCAGTCCATGTTCGATAACTTTGCCATGCAGCATATCCGCGATCAGGATGATATTTATCCTGTGTTCAGGGAGCTGTTCCACAAACAATCTGCAACCAGCAACGCATAACCCACAGCCAGCGAATCCGCTGGCTGTTTTCTTTCGACCCCGTTTATCCCGTGCTAATGTAGCAAGCTGCATACTGGATTATCATCGGGAAAATTGTGATGACTGACGACGCTATTGGGGCTGGAACCCACCAGAAGCTGATCACCTTACTTACCGCGCAGGGCGCGCGTTTTCGCGTCATGGAGCACGAGGCGGTGGGGAAATGCGAAGCGGTGAGTGAAATTCGCGGGACCGATCTGCGCCAGGGCGCAAAAGCGCTGGTCTGCAAAGTGAAGGGCAACGGCGTTAAAAAACACGTACTGGCGATTCTGGCCGCCGACCTGCAGGCCGATCTGAGCCAGCTTGCCAGCCACTTTGGCGGGCTTAAGGCCTCCCTCGCCAGCCCGGCCGAGGTTGATACCCTGACCGCCTGCGTTTTTGGCGCTATTCCGCCCTTTAGCTTCCATCCTGATTTAGCGCTGGTTGCCGACCCGCTTCTGTTCGAGCGTTTCGACGAAATCGCCTTTAACGCCGGTTTACTGGAGAAATCCGTGATCATGGATACCCAGGATTACCTGCGCATTGCCCGTCCTGAGCTTGTTAACTTCCACAAAGCGTCGTCGTGACGGCGCTAGCCTCTTCTTTCCAGAAACAGCACGGAGGCGACGAGAATCACGGCAATAGCAAAAAACGATGAGGAGATAATGAGCGTTTCAACAAACATGTGATCGTGCATGATGGCGGCCCCTTTGCGATACCTGCTTCCGTTTTAATCCGCGCAAATGACAAGGTTATGACAACAATATAATCTTTTTAAAACTGTTCTCCGCCGCTTTTCCGCGTACAGTAAGCAGGGTAACTATTCTGGCAAGGACTTCCCATGTTTGACCCTACTCTGCTCATTCTTCTGGCTCTCGCCGCGCTCGGGTTTATCAGCCACAACACCACCGTCGCCATCTCGATTCTGGTACTGATAATTGTGCGCGTGACCCCGTTAAACACCTTTTTCCCGTGGATAGAAAAACAAGGCCTCACCATCGGGATCATCATTCTAACCATCGGGGTGATGGCGCCCATCGCCAGCGGAACGCTTCCCGCCTCGACGCTGCTGCACTCGTTTGTGAACTGGAAATCGCTGGTGGCGATCGCGGTAGGCATTTTTGTCTCGTGGCTGGGCGGGCGCGGCGTGACGCTGATGAGCAGCCAGCCCTCGCTGGTTGCTGGCCTGCTGGTGGGCACGGTGCTGGGCGTGGCGCTCTTCCGCGGCGTGCCGGTGGGCCCGCTGATTGCGGCAGGGCTGGTTTCCCTGTTTATCGGGAAGTCATAGTCAGGCTGGCCATGTAACGCGCCGGCGTCTGGCCCAGCCCCTTCCTGAACATGGTGATAAACGCGGTGGTGGAGTCATAGCCCAGCGTTTGTGCCACCTGCTGTACGGATTTCCCGCTTATCAGATGCTGTAACGCCAAAATCAGCTGCAGCTGATGACGCCAGCGACGAAAGCTTAAGCCGGTCTCTTTGACCACCAGCCGCGCCAGGTTACGTTCGCTCATCGCGAAGTGGCTCGCCCACTGGGCCAGCGTCTGCCAGGCGGCGGGCTCTTCCGCCATCTTCTCGCTCATCAGCCGGATTTTAGGGTGGGGTGAGACGGGCAGCTGCAGATGCTCCTGGCGCTGGAGCGGCAGCTCGTCAAACAGGACGCCCACCAGGCGCGATGTGGCCGCAAGATGCAGCTGTTCACGCGTTTTCTCCGCCAGGGATAAAATCAGCTCCCGCACGAGGGGAGAAATTTTCAGGGTGCAGCAGCGGTCGGGCAGTCTGGCGGCACCAGGCTCAATAAACAAAAAGCACAGCTGCGCCCCCGGCGTGGCCCTGTTGCTGTGCGGCATTTGGCCTGGGATCCAGACGGCGTACTGAGGCGGTACCATCAGCATGGCATTTTCCACTTCGCAGGTGATCGCGCCGCCAAGGGCCAGAATCAGCTGCCCCTTACGGTGTTGATGCTGCGGAATATATTGTTCTTCCGCCACCACGCGGATGCGAAACGCGACGGCCGCATCGTGCTGGCTATCAGGATCGTAGCCGTCCAGTCCCAGACCAATCATCAGGTTGTCCGATATTAGCGATAAACTGTCATTTTAGCCTGATTTCAACCGCTGAGAAAATCGGTATTGTGTGCGCTCGCTTGAACGTATGAGAACACAATGACTACTGCTCTTCGCACCTCAGGAAAACAGGGCGCGCTGTTGATTGCAGGCATTCTGATGATTGCCACCACGCTTCGCGTCACCTTTACCGGAGCAGCCCCGCTGCTCGATACCATTCGCCTTGATTATGGCTTAAGCACGGCACAGACCGGTCTGCTGACCACCCTGCCCCTGCTGGCCTTTGCTCTTGTCTCCCCGCTCGCGGCAGGCGTTGCCCGGCGTATCGGCATGGAGCGCAGCCTGTTTATCGCCCTGATGCTGATTTGCATCGGGATTGCGGTTCGCTCCCTGCCTTCCGCTACCCTGCTTTTCATCGGAACGGCGGTCATCGGCTGCGGGATCGCGCTCGGAAATGTGCTGCTGCCCGGCTTAATTAAGCGTGATTTCCCGGGCCAGGTTGCCCGACTCACGGGCGCCTACTCCCTGACTATGGGTGTCTCTGCCGCGCTAGGCTCGGCGCTGATCGTTCCGCTGGCGCAGGGTGAAGCGGGCTGGCATGGCGCGCTGCTGATGCTGATGGTGTTTCCGCTGATTGCCCTGTTGCTCTGGCTGCCGCAGTGGCGCCAAAAACACGTCGCAACGGTAACGGGCGCCGGCGCGCTGCATAACCGCGCGATCTGGCGCTCGGCACTCGCCTGGCAGGTGACGCTCTTTCTGGGGATTAATTCGCTGATTTATTACGTTGTCATCGGCTGGCTGCCGGCCATATTGCTCAGCCATGGCTTCAGCGAAGCGCAGGCCGGCTCGGTGCATGGCCTTTTACAGCTGGCTACTGCCGTGCCGGGGCTTGCCGTTCCGCTCGTCCTCCATCGTCTGAAGGATCAGCGAACCATCGCCGGAGCGGTTGGGCTGATGTGCGCGGTTAGCGCGGCGGGCTTGTGGTTTATGCCTGATATGGCGGTGATGTGGACGCTGGTGTTTGGCTTTGGTACCGGGGCAACGATGATCCTCGGCCTGACGTTCATCGGCCTGCGCGCCAGCTCCGCACACCAGGCGGCAGCGTTGTCCGGTATGGCGCAGTCTATTGGTTATCTGCTCGCCGCCTGCGGTCCGCCGCTGATGGGCAAAATTCACGATTCGGCTGGAGACTGGCGGATCCCGCTTCTCGCCTGCGCGCTGGCCGCTGTCGTCATGGCCATCTGCGGCGTACTTGCCGGGCGCGACCGGGAAATCGCGCCCCGATAAACACGATGGCAGACCATCGGGTCTGCCTTTTTTACCCGCGCGCCGCGCGCAGCATTGCCTGCACCAGCACCACCGGACGCCCTTCCAGCGCAGCACGCTCGTGCTGGAATAAGGTGATCACAAAGAACGGATGGGTCACCAGCTCCGCCGCGCGGATTTCCCCCTGCTCGTCCCAGCCCGTCACGCGCATATCACCGCTCTCCAGTTCCCGGGCAAATGCCGCCGATACGCCATAGCTACAGCGATAACCCTCTACGATTTCCGGCTTTCCGTAGGCCTTCGCGATCAGCGTATTATTGCGCAGCTCAATGGCTTCGGTTTTTTCCACCAGCGAGCAGGCCAGCGGCGCAATCACCATCGTACCTTCGGTATCCGTCTCAGCATGTGCCGCATCGCGCCAGCCCAGCACGTTACGGGCATATTCAATTAACGCATGCTGGAATCCACCGCAGGTGCCCAGGAACGGAATGCTGTTTTCACGCGCGTAGCGTGCGGCAATAAAGGCCGCCTCGGTATTTTTATAGGGGCTTGCGGGAACCAGCCAGATGGCATCGTAGCCCACCAGATCCTCAGAACTGGTTAATTCCGTGGTGGCAAGCCAGTCGTAATCGGCGGTGAGGTCAAGGACTGCGGCGGCGTCGTCAATAGCCAGCGGGATCGCCTTGTGTGCAATAACGTCAGGATTGTAATCGCCAACCAGCGCAATGCGCAGCGTCGTTTTAACCGGGAGGTGTTCCATGAAAGGTTCCTTATGCCAGAGTATTATCAGATAACATAAGGAACCTCAGACTACCGATCTTCTGCAATTATCACAATACCTTAAATTGGGAGGGTGGAATCATGATTCAGTGCAAACGCGTCTATGAGCAGGCAAGCCCGGACGATGGCTATCGGGTTCTGGTGGACAGGCTCTGGCCCCGCGGGGTTAAAAAAACGGACCTCGCGTATGATGAATGGTGTAAAACGCTCACGCCGTCCAGTGCGTTACGCAAGGACTTTCATAGCGAAGCGATTGATTTCGCGGCCTTCACTCAAGCCTACAAGGACGAACTGGCGCAGCATAAGGACGAGGGAGAGCGTCTGGCGGCGCTGGCGCACAAGCAGACCGTAACCCTGCTCTACGGCGCGAAGGACACGAAGCAGAATCACGCTCTGGTCTTAGCCGACTGGCTGCGCCATCTGTGATCAGCCGACCGTCAGCGCATTCTGAATTTGCGGAGCTTCGTCCGGGGTAAGCGGCATCAGGTGTTCGGCGCGGACAAACGCAAAGCCGTGCTGATTGTCAAAGGCGTAGACGTCTCCCGTCACCAGCCAGAGCGCGCGGTCCGCGCTTGCGGGTAACTGCGTCATCACGCCGTTGACCGGGTTAACGAAACGCTGGCCGGGCTGGCAAAGGCCAAATAGCTCAACGGATTTACCAATATTGCGGCGGCCTGACGCCGTGCGGGCACCAACGATCATCGCCATGCTGCCCGGTTTAAGCTGAAACATACTTCTCTCGCGGTAACGGTAGCCAGATACTGGCTAAGAATAATCCTAAAGAGAAGTGTATCGCAGCTACTATCCCTCTGTCACCTGGCGGGTTGCGGATGATCGCGACGATAGAGCGTCCATTCGTCGATCACTTCGCCGCCGGGCAGCTTGCACTCGGTGCGGACACCCTGCGGGCTTTGAATCGGGACCTGTTCCCCGCCCTTTTCCAGGCAGTAAACGGAAGCCGGGTTCGCCATACCCACGGCGTGGGGCGGTTTCGGGGCGTCGGGTGGGGTTGTTTTTGCGGTGCAGGCAACCAGGGGAAGCGCCAGCGCCAGTAGCAGAAATCTCATCTTGTTGATCCTTTTAACATCATCGTTGGCTAAGGGTAACGGCTTGTCGCCGCTTTCTCCATGATTTCTCCATTCTAACTGCACTTTTCAACGCTATAGTCTGGCATGTTCTCACTTTGACCAGAGAACATCATTCCGTAATCAAGATGTCTTTGCCCCGCTCTCAACAACGGGGCTTTTTTTCCCCGCCCAATCCCCCTTCTTTCAGCCTGTATTAAATTTTCTGCATTCATGTTTAACTATGCCGGAAGCCTACGAATTCAGCATAACATGCAGATGCAGACGTCTTCTGCCTGGGAGTCTTTCTACGTCATGTCGGATATTATCCTTGCCCGTGTTTCAGAAACCCTCGCCACTGAGCAATCTCTTGAAAGTCTTGTTCGCCAGCTGCTGGAGATGCTGGAAATCGTCACCGACATGGAGTCGACTTACCTGACGAAGGTGGATATCAAAGCGCGGCTGCAGCACATCCTCTATGCCCGAAACAGCAAGCAGATGACGATCCCCGAGGGGCTGAGCGTGCCGTGGGATGAAACGCTGTGCAAGCGCGCGCTCGATAGCGACACGCTGTTCAGTAACGATGTTCCCGAGCGCTGGCCGGAGTGTGAAGCGGCGAAAGCACTCGGCATTACCACTTACATGAGCATCCCCGTTCATCTTGCCGATGGCTCGCTATACGGTACGCTCTGCGCCACCAGCACGGCCAAAAAACCGCTCAGCGCGCGCGGCGAGCAGATGCTAAAACTCTTCGCCGGATTGATTAGTCAGTACATTCAGAAAGAGTCTCTGGTGACCCAGCTCCGTGAAGCCAACGCGGCGCTTATCGCGCACTCCTACACGGATGCCCTTACAGGATTACCCAACCGTCGCGCCATTTTTGAGGATCTGACCACCCTGTTTTCCCTGGCGCGTCATCTGAAACGTAACGCCATCATTGCCTTTATCGATCTGGATGATTTCAAACTGATTAACGATCGCTACGGGCACGAAGCAGGCGACCAGTTCCTGATTGAAGTGGGCAAGCGTTTGACCGCAGAAAAACAGCAGGACGATATCATCGGTCGGCTGGGCGGCGATGAGTTTCTGGTAGCCACTCTGAGCAACGTCAAAAATGAGGAGCAAATTCACCTTCTCAGAACGCGCCTCAGCGCTCGAATTGCGGGGGAGTACTGGCTGGGTAGCATCAGCATTATTTATCCTGGCGCCAGCCTCGGCGTTATCGAAGTGGACCCCGGCGTAACCGATCCGGACAGTGCGTTACGTGCCGCGGATATCGCGATGTATCAGGATAAGAAAGGAAAAAGTAAAACAGGCTTTCTCACGATGGATTAACCCCGTACACTCTACGGCGTTACAAAAACCGAAACAGGTGATGATATGAGAATAGGGATCCTCTTCCCGGTCGTTATTTTTATAACGGCGGTGGTATTTCTGGCGTGGTTTTTTGTCGGTGGTTACGCGGCTCCGGGGGCATAAATGAGAAAAACCACCCTGATTATGTTGATCGTGGCCGTCGTGGCGTTTGCCGGCACGCAGTTTGGCTGGTGGTAACCCCGTTACGTAAAAAGGCCGCCATCTGGCAGCCTTTTTAACGCTTCAGTATTAGCTTTTGATCTTTCTGTAGATAAACAGCACAACCAGCGCGCCGATCACCGCGACCGCGAAACTGCCGAAGTTAAAGCCATCGACTTTACCAAAACCGAACAGCGTACTGATCCAACCGCCGACTACCGCGCCGACAATACCCAGTATTATGGTGACGATAAACCCACCGCCATCTTTGCCCGGCATGATCCACTTCGCCAGAATACCCGCAATAAGCCCAAAGATAATCCAGGATAAAATTCCCATAACTTTCCTCTCTGTATGGTTTTTGTCATTAAATCAACGACACAAAAAGGATAGCACAGGATCTGAGAAAGGAAATTTGTGATAAGCCTCACAGAGAGAGTCTGCGCATTTCTTCATCAACACACCCTTCCACAAGAACTGTGGGGTTGCATCTTTTGTTGAGAAAGATTATCTTTCTCAACACTGAATAGTTGAGAAAAATACTCAGGTATTCAGTACGACATTGCTCACATTGCTTCCAGTATTTCTTGCCCACTCTTGAGTGGGCTTTTTTTTGATCAAGCTCCAACGAAAGCGTGCCGGTTGCGTCCGCCGCGTTTTGCCTGATAGAGCGCCTGGTCGGCAGCATTAACAATATTCTGCTGGCTACCCGCGATGTTGACAGCACGCGCGCTGGAGACCCCCACGCTTACCGTGACCCGCCCGAAGGGGCTAAACGCGTGTTCAATTTGCTGAGAGAAAACATTGCGAATAATCGCCTGCGCAAGGAGGAGCGCCTCCTGGATATCCGTTTCAGGCAAAATCAGCGCAAACTCCTCCCCGCCATACCGCGCCACAACCTGGTTGTCGCGGGTGAGGCTTTCCCTGAGGCAGTTTCCCAGCAACGCCAGGCATCTGTCCCCTTCCGGATGGCCGTAGTTATCGTTGTACTTTTTGAAGTAGTCCACATCCACAAGGAGCAGCGAAACCGGCGCGTCCTTTTCCGCACACGCCGCGATTTCCGAGAGGATTTTTTCATCAAAGATGCGCCTGTTATAAAGCCCTGTCAGCGCATCCTCCGAGGCAATAATCTTTAGCGCTTTGTTATCCCGTGCTTTTCTGGATAAGTCGGAATAGAGGAAACAGGACGCCACGATGAGCGTCGCGGTAAACACCAAAATAAGTGCGGCAAGCTGAATCGCCTGCTTGCGCCACGGTGAAAGGGCTTCATCAATGCTTACCGCTACCGTGGTAACCAGTCCGTAGCGCCTGTTTTTCTCATAGGCATAAATGCGTTCGATTTTATCAAACCGGGAGACGGAGCTGGCTATACCTGTATTTTGTACCTTGAGGTATTTTCTAAAGAGAGGTGAGTCAGAAAAAATCGTACCGATATAGTTATTTTTAAAGGGATAACGAATCAGTAAAACGCCTGCTTGCGTCGTTAAACCAATAACGCCCGCGTGACCAATATTAATCTGTCCATAAAGCGCCAAAAAATTTTCGATACCCAGCGTCACCACCACAACACCGTTAAATGCACCGGTGTGGGTTTCAAGGCGTCGGCTAAGGGTAATAACCCATTTACCATTGGTTCTGCTTATCACCGGCTCACCAATATAAATCTGCTGACTTTTATTTTCCTTGTGATAGACAAAAAATGCCCTGTCCGCGCCTTTATGCGGGCCGGCAAAATTCTTGTGCAATGCAGTGAAGATATCCCCATGCGCATCATAGACAACCACGTTATTAATCTGAGTAAGAAGATTATCCTGATTGCTTATCATTAGCTGAATATTGATCGCCTGTTGCGGGGTCATACCATAAATTTCAATTGTGTCAGAAACGGTGGTAATCAACATTTCACTCTGGCGAATGATCCCTTCCGTGTAGACGTTCAGGGTATGGCTCAGGTTGGCAACGCTGGTATTGATCTGCTGAATTGACTGCTGTCGGGACGTGGCAATCTGGACGGCAAGCGACAATGAAACAATCAATGAGACAATGATGACGGTAATGGTTGTTGTGTAAAAAGTATTTTTCACATGCACGAGCTTTTCCACCTTATCACGCCAGGCATCCCTGGCTGACAACTCTTTTCACTGTAACAAAGCTCAGGTTAAGAGGAAAACGAATTGCACTTAAGCGTAACGGCCGCCGTTATTATCAGGCTTGTAGCTTGTCCTGCCTGTGATAAGATTTGAGAGATGAGGGAGCGGACAGGGTATCTGGAAAATGAAAAAGATCATTGCCGTTACTATCGTTTCAGCGTTTCTGGTCTTCCTGTCTCTTGTTGCGGTTAATGCAGTTATCGTGAGCCAGCAGAAAAGCAAACAGCTTGAGATTTCCCGTACCCTTTTACAGCACTCAGAAGGTCTGACCCAGAGCGTAGCGCAGACCCTCAAAAACCTGACCGCACAGGGATGCGACAAAGACAGTCTCGATCGCTACCGGCAGGTCAAGCTTGAAAGCCTCTATGTTGCAGACGTCGGTTTTATTGAAAAGGGAAAAATAGTCTGTACCGCTTTTTGGGGTAAACTCGTTAACCCTGTTCCGCTTCCTGAAGAACTCCATGAAACGCCCAGAGGATTTCTCCTCGCACAATTTTCCAGAAAAGATTTTTTTACCGGCAATGCGGCCATCTATAATAATCACATTATCTTCACCTCCCGCTACGCTTACGATAAATTCACCCCGGTTACGGAGAGCTATTCTCTGAGCACCACCACCAGGGACTTAAGCAGGACATTTTTTTCGGCTACGCCTGAATTAAACCAACAGAGCGAACTGCATTCATCCTTGTTTACCCTGACCCTCACCCAGTGCAGCACCTCCTGGGATTTGTGTGTCATTGTGAAGCATCACAACGCGGGACTGGCCTCGTTATCTCCCGTCTTGTTTATCGTTCTCGCGGTCATTTTATGTTTTGTCTGGATTGCAATAACGCTATTTTTCTTTCGACTCAACGAGGACCGGTTCTCCCTGGAGCGGACGCTGGTCAAAGCGGTTATCACTAATACCATCGGCGTTCATTACCAGCCGATTGTTCGGATTGAGGATAAAAAGATTGTGGGCGTTGAGGTCTTGTCGAGATGGCGTGACGCAAGATACGGTGACGTCTCCCCGGAACTGTTTATTCCATTAATCAAAAAGATCGGCCTGTATAAAAATTACTATATTAATATTCTGCAAAAATCCCTTTCGGATATCGCGCCGCTTATTATTAAATATCATCTGGTTGTTTCGCTCAATGTTGGCCGAACGGAAATTGAAGACGGACAGTTTATCAGCATTTTGCGCCGTAGCTGTTTAGCTAATAATATTCCGCTCTCTCTGATAAAAATCGAGCTTTCTGAAAAAGCTATTTCAACGGGGAATATTCTGGAAGATTTCTGCAAGGATTTAAAAAATCTTGGCGTGAGAATATCCATTGATGACTTCGGGGTGCAAAACTCAAACCTGGCAAGGCTATCGCTGCTTGAATATGATGAGATCAAAATCGACAAGTCGCTGGTCGATGGCATCAGTGAACATTACAAGCAGAACATTTTTGTCATCTTTAGCGACGCCCTCGCAAAACTGAATAAAACGCTTGTTTTCGAAGGCGTAGAGAGCGAAATACAGTATCGCTTTATTGCTGAAAGATACCCCGAGGCGCTGATTCAGGGATGGTATTTCTCAAAATCCGTCACCCGGAGCGAGCTTGCGAAGCGACTCGCTGGGATCGCGCGGTAGGCTACTCGTTTCCCCACTGGTTGAGAAAATTCGCAATATCGTCAATACGTTCGGCACGAACCCCGGCTTCACGCGCCATCTCCTGCTGAGCTTCCTCATCGATCTCCTCATTATTCGACAAACGGGTGAGAAGCAGCTGGAAATAATGCGCCAGCGAGTCCTGCTCTGACTCACTCACGGGCTTTGTGGCTTCCGTCGCGTATTCTTCGACGATGTCATAATACTTCAGTGGGATTTCGTTATTCATAACAGCGTTAACCTCTGAGGGTGAAGCCACAAGTATATCCGACGACGTACGGTTAACCAACGCGCTGCGTCAGATAAGCAGAGCAAGCAGGGCTGCAAGAGCAGGTATGGCCTGAACGTACAGAATCTTTCGGCTGGCGGTCGCTGCGCCAAAGAGACCGGCAATCAACACGCAGGTCAGGAAGAAGATGGCTACGGATAACCCCTTTTCACCAAGCCAGAGGCTCCAGAGCAGACCCGCAGCCAGAAAACCATTATACAGCCCCTGATTCGCGGCCAGCACGCGGGTGTTGCGCGCAAAATCGGGACGCAGATTAAAGGCCTTATGCCCCGTTCTGGTGTTCCACAGGAACATTTCCAGCACAAGAATGTAGATATGGATGAATGCAACGACAGCGATAAGAATGGTGGCTAACATTATTTTTTCCTGCTGGAAGAGAGTGCCTACCCTAACGTAATGCCGCCCTAAGGGCGGCAAAACATATTAACGAACCAGGTGCAAGAAGTGCAGGTGTTTTTCATACTGGTCAAGTATGTCGTTAATAAGCTGTTCCTGATTCCAGCCCATGACATCATAATTCTGACCGCCCTCTTTCAGATAAACTTCTGCGCGATAATAACGGTGCTGCTCCGCCTGCTGCTCATCATTATCCATCGCGGCAAGCGCAAAAGTAGGCGAATTATAGCCACGAAGCCTTACTTCATAAATAAAGTTCAGCTCATTGCCTAAATCCACTTCAAGCCGGAGACGATCGTCAGCCGCATCATTGATATGACTCAACGTCCCCTGCTTGTTCAACTCTTCCTGAACCAACGTCATGGCAGGCTGGATAACCTCGTCCATAAACCGTTTCACCAGAGAGCGTTTTGGCAGATAGGCAATGTTACGCAGCCTTCTCTGCCACGGAATAGGGTTACGTGCGGCAGTCGGCGCAATGGTGGCCATGCTCAGACTTTCACGTTTGGTCAAATCTCGACGCAGGGCTTTTAACAGTCCGTAAATTGAGATCAATAAGATCACGGAGAACGGTAATGCGCTCGCTATTGTCACGGTTTGCAGCGCGCTCAGGCCACCCGCAATCAGCAATGCAATAGCAACAATTCCCATGAGCGATGCCCAGAAAATTCGCTGCCAGACAGGCGTGTTCGCGACGCCGCCAGACGCCAGCGTATCAACAACCATTGCCCCGGAGTCAGCCGAGGTGACAAAGAAGACAATGACCATCGCCATTGCAATAAATGACAACAATGACGAGAACGGGAAATGTTCCAGGAAATTAAACAGCGCCAGCGCGACATCCTGCTGGACGGTATTTGCCAGGTCAGTGGCTCCCTGGTTCATGATGAGATAAATGGCGCTGTTACCAAACACCGTCATCCACATGAGGGTAAAACCAGCGGGAACAAACAGCACGCCCGTAACAAACTCACGAATTGTCCTGCCACGGGATACGCGCGCGATGAACATACCGACAAACGGCGACCAGGAAAGCCACCATCCCCAGTACAATAGCGTCCAGCCACCAAGCCAGTTGCTTGATTTCGGTTCGTAGGCGTAAAGGTTAAAGGTTTTACTCACTAATTCCGAAAGATAACCGCCGGTATTTTCGACAAAAGATTTCAGTAAAAGGACGGTTGGTCCAAGACACAGCACAAGCGCCAGGAGTAAAACAGCCAGACCCAGATTGAGTTCAGAGAGGATACGTATTCCCTTGTCCAGACCGGACACCACTGAAATCGTCGCTAACCCCGTGATGACTACAATCAGAATGACCTGCACCGTTTCATTGATGGGCACCCCAAAAAGGTGGTTCAGACCGGCATTAACCTGCAAAACACCGTAACCCAGCGATGTCGCGACGCCAAAAACAGTCCCTATCACGGCAAAAATATCAACCGCATGGCCTATAGGCCCATAAATGCGATCGCCGATGATGGGATAAAGTGCAGAACGAAGCGTTAACGGCAAACCGTGACGGTAGCTGAAGAATGCCAGAATCAGCGCCACAATGGCATAGATTGCCCAGGCATGCAGCCCCCAGTGGAAGAACGTCAGGCGCATGGCTTCTTTCGCGGCGGCGACGGTCTCAGGGGTGCCGACGGGCGGCGAAAGGTAATGCATCACCGGTTCGGCAACGCCAAAGAACATCAGGCCGATCCCCATCCCTGCCGAAAACAGCATCGCAAACCAGGAATGGTAGCTGAAATCAGGCTGGGCATGATCCGGCCCCAGTTTGATATCACCGTAACGTGAAAGACCGAGGAAAGTAACGCTCAGTAAAATCAGGGCGACAGCAAGAATGTAGAACCAGCTGGCATTCGTGAATATTTGTTGCTGAAGCAGTTTGAATTTTTTGTCTGCCAAATCCGGGAATACAGCGGCAAAGGCGACAAGAAGGAAAATTAACAAAGCAGATGTGAAGAATACCGCTTTGTTAATCTGGCTTGTAGACTTCTTTGGGATAGTATCATTTTCACTCATCGTAATTTATTCCATTAACTTTCGAACGCTCTGGATCTAAAGCGTTATCTTCCTTAGGGTAGCAAATATCCGTTGCTTTTGCAGTCAGGTGAGCAAGGGCTTAAGCTCGTTTATTACGAATAATCTGATCCGAAAAAATCAGCCAGCTAGCTGGCGATTTGGCTTCTGAATATTTAGCGCTACGCCCAAATATCATTGATACCATCTGAGGGCGTAATTTTTTAAAGGTTCAGGACACGTATTCTCTATCCTTCTTAATAAAATAAAAAAACGGGAACCATCAGGCTCCCGTTTTGTTTGACCCAAAATCTGGATTACATGTTCGCGATAATCGCGTCGCCAAACTCTGAACATTTCAGCAGCTTAGCGCCTTCCATCAGACGTTCGAAGTCGTAAGTTACGGTTTTCGCGTTAATCGCGCCTTCCATACCTTTGACGATGAGGTCTGCGGCTTCGAACCATTCCATATGACGCAGCATCATCTCTGCGGACAGGATGATAGAGCCTGGGTTCACTTTGTCCTGGCCTGCGTATTTAGGCGCAGTACCGTGGGTTGCTTCGAACAGGGCGCATTCGTCACCGATGTTCGCGCCTGGGGCGATACCGATACCGCCAACCTGTGCAGCCAGGGCGTCGGAGATGTAGTCACCGTTCAGGTTCATACAGGCAATCACGTCGTATTCCGCTGGACGCAGCAGGATCTGCTGCAGGAACGCATCGGCGATGACATCTTTAATGACGATCTCTTTGCCGGTATTCGGGTTCTTGATCTTCTGCCACGGGCCGCCGTCGATCAGCTCACCGCCGAACTCTTCTTGCGCCAACTGGTAACCCCAGTCTTTGAACGCGCCTTCGGTGAACTTCATGATATTGCCTTTGTGAACCAGGGTCACAGAGTCACGGTCGTTAGTGATCGCGTATTCAATTGCCGCGCGCACCAGACGTTTGGTCCCTTCTTCGGAGCACGGCTTGATGCCGATACCGCAATGCTCAGGGAAGCGAATTTTCTTCACGCCCATCTCTTCGCGCAGGAATTTAATCACTTTTTCTGCGTCAGCAGAGTCCGCTTTCCATTCGATACCCGCGTAGATGTCTTCTGAGTTTTCGCGGAAGATAACCATGTCGGTCAGTTCAGGGTGCTTAACCGGGCTTGGGGTGCCCTGATAGTAACGAACCGGACGCAGACACACGTACAGGTCCAGCTCCTGACGCAGTGCCACGTTCAGGGAACGGATGCCGCCGCCGACCGGGGTGGTCAGTGGGCCTTTAATAGCAACGCGGTAGTCGCGGATCAGGTCCAGCGTTTCCGCTGGCAGCCAGACGTCCTGGCCATAAACTTGAGTAGATTTTTCACCGGTGTAAATTTCCATCCAGGAAATTTTACGCTCGCCTTTGTAGGCTTTCTCAACAGCGGCATCAACCACTTTCAGCATTGCCGGGGTAACGTCTACGCCGATACCGTCACCTTCGATGAACGGGATGATCGGATTGTGAGGAACGTTAATCTTGCCGTTTTGCAGGGTGATCTTTTTACCTTCCGCCGGAACAACTACTTTGCTTTCCATTAACCTCTCCTTCGAGCGCTTCTGGTTGTTACTGATCTTATGTTAATAAATTGTAATGAGCCCTTCGATAGTACCTGATTGTCCTGCGCCATGAAAGGTCTTCGTTATTAGGCTATAATGCGGCAATTGATAACGCCTGAAAATACCATGAAGAAAACTTCTTTTACAAAACACCGGGTTGAGCGATTCAGCTCGCGACAAGCCACCAAAAGACCCCAGCAAAACCAGCCGAAGCGGGTGATTTTGTTCAATAAACCCTACGATGTTTTGCCGCAGTTCACCGATGAAGCCGGGCGCAGCACGCTGAAGGATTACATCCCCGTTCAGGGCGTCTACGCCGCCGGTCGTCTGGACCGGGATAGCGAAGGCCTTCTGGTCTTAACCAACGACGGCGCCTTGCAGGCGAAGCTCACGCAGCCGGGCAAACGCACCGGAAAAATTTACTTCGTTCAGGTCGAGGGCGAGCCGGACGAAGAGACGCTGGCGAAACTGCGCAGCGGCGTGACGCTGAACGATGGCCCCACCCTGCCCGCCGGTATTGAACGCGTGAATGAGCCGGAGTGGCTGTGGCCGCGCAACCCGCCCATTCGCGAGCGCAAATCTATTCCTACCAGCTGGCTCAAAATCACTCTGTATGAAGGCCGTAACCGTCAGGTTCGGCGCATGACCGCCCACGTGGGCTTCCCTACCCTGCGCCTGATTCGCTACGCCATGGGCAGCTACACGCTGGATTCCCTGGCAAACGGTGAATGGCGGGACGTAGCCCCTTAAGGAGAAACGATGTTTAAACCTCATGTCACGGTCGCCTGCGTGGTGCACGCGCAGGGTAAATTCCTGGTTGTAGAAGAGAGCATCAACGGCAAAGCGCTGTGGAATCAGCCAGCCGGGCATCTGGAAGCCAATGAAACCTTATTACAGGCAGCAAAACGTGAACTCTGGGAAGAGACCGGCATCCGCGCGGAGCCACAGCACTTCATCCGCATGCACCAGTGGATTGCGCCCGACAGCACCCCATTCCTGCGCTTTTTATTCGCCGTTGAGCTTAGCGAAACGTGCGCCACAGAACCTCATGATGACGATATCGATCGCTGCCTGTGGGTCACCGCCGAGGAGATCCTGAACGCGCCAAACCTGCGCTCGCCGCTGGTTGCGGAAAGCATCCGCTGTTGGCAGTCAGGCGCACGCCTGCCGCTGGAGGTCATCGGAGAATTTAACTGGCCGTTTACAGAGGGTGTCAACGGTGGGGGGGCGTGATAGAATACGCCGCCTTGAAGTTCAATGTCGTGAGTATTCCATGTCAGATAATAGCCAGAAAAAAGTGATCGTCGGCATGTCCGGCGGTGTCGATTCCTCCGTTTCCGCCTACCTGTTACAGCAACAGGGCTATAAGGTGGAGGGCCTGTTCATGAAGAACTGGGAGGAAGACGATGGCGAGGAATACTGCACTGCCGCTGCGGATCTCGCCGACGCGCAGGCCGTATGCGATAAGCTCGGCATTGAACTGCACACCGTTAACTTTGCCGCAGAATACTGGGACAACGTCTTTGAACTGTTCCTTGAGGAGTACAAAGCCGGACGCACCCCGAACCCGGATATTCTGTGCAACAAAGAGATCAAATTTAAAGCCTTCCTGGAATTCGCCGCGGAAGATCTGGGCGCTGACTACATTGCGACCGGTCACTACGTGCGTCGTGCGGACGTGAATGGCAAAAGCCAGCTGCTGCGCGGCCTCGACGGCAATAAAGACCAGAGCTACTTCCTCTATACGCTAAGCCATGAACAGATTGCGCAAAGCCTGTTCCCGGTGGGTGAGCTGGAAAAGCCTGAAGTGCGTAAAATTGCCGAAGAGCTGGACCTGATCACCGCGAAGAAAAAAGACTCTACCGGTATCTGCTTTATCGGCGAGCGCAAATTCCGTGATTTCCTGGGCCGCTACCTGCCTGCACAGCCGGGGAAAATTGTCACCGTTGACGGCGACGAGATTGGTCAGCATCAGGGGCTGATGTACCACACCTTAGGCCAGCGTAAAGGCCTGGGTATTGGCGGAACTAAAGAAGGTAGCGAAGATCCGTGGTACGTTGTCGATAAAGACGTCGAAAACAATATTCTGATTGTCGCCCAGGGCCATGACCATCCGCGTCTGATGTCCGTTGGTCTTATCGCGCAGCAGCTGCACTGGGTCGATCGCAAGCCGCTGAAAGGCACGCTGCGCTGCACGGTGAAAACGCGCTACCGCCAGACCGATATTCCTTGCACCATTACCGCGCTCGATGACGACCGCATTGACGTCCGTTTCGACGAGCCGGTCGCCGCCGTTACCCCGGGCCAGTCTGCTGTCTTCTACAGCGGCGAAATCTGCCTGGGCGGCGGGATCATTGAACAGCGCCTGCCGCTGCCCGCTGTTTAACCGATTGCACACATAAAGGAGACCGTGTGGCGAAGAATTACTATGACATCACCCTGGCGCTGGCAGGAATTTGCCAGTCTGCTCGTCTGGTGCAACAGCTGGCGCATCAGGGTCATTGTGACGCTGATGCCCTGCACGTTTCGCTCAACAGCGTTATCGACCTCAACCCCGGTTCAACCCTGGGCGTGTTCGGCGGCAGTGAAACCAATCTTCGTCTCGGTCTTGAAACCCTGCTTGGCGTGCTTAACGCCAGCAGCCGCCAGGGGTTAAACGCGGAACTGACCCGCTACACCTTAAGCCTGATGGTGCTGGAGCGTAAGCTGAGCGCGGCGAAAGGCGCGCTCAATACCCTGGGCGATCGCATCGCCGGGCTACAGCGTCAGCTCGACCATTTTGACCTGCAGTCTGAAACGCTGCTGAGCGCCATGGCGGGCATTTACGTTGACGTTATCAGCCCGCTGGGCCCGCGCATTCAGGTCACCGGCTCCCCTGCCGTGTTGCAAAGCCCGCAGGTGCAGGCGAAGGTCCGCGCTTCCCTGCTGGCTGGGATCCGCGCCGCCGTGCTGTGGCATCAGGTTGGCGGTGGCCGCCTGCAGTTAATGTTTTCTCGTAATCGCCTGACCACTCAGGCAAAACAAATTCTTGCTCATTGTTAACCTCCCGGAGTTGCGAATTATGGAATTATCCTCACTGACCGCCGTATCCCCTGTCGATGGACGCTACGGCGATAAAGTCAGCGCGCTGCGCGGGATCTTCAGCGAATATGGTTTGCTGAAGTTCCGTGTTCAGGTTGAAGTACGCTGGCTGCAAAAGCTGGCCGCCCAGGCAGCAATCAAGGAAGTTCCTGCTTTTGACGAAAAGGCAAACGATTACCTTGATAAAATCGTTGCTGAGTTTAGCGAAGAAGATGCCGCGCGCATTAAGACCATTGAACGCACCACCAACCACGACGTGAAGGCGGTTGAGTACTTCCTGAAAGAGAAAGTGGAAAGCGTCCCGGCCCTGCACGCGGTATCCGAGTTCATTCACTTCGCCTGTACTTCCGAAGACATCAACAACCTGTCTCACGCGCTGATGCTCTCCACCGCGCGTAAAGAAGTGGTGCTGCCTTACTGGCGTAAAATCATCGACGCGGTGAAAGCGCTGTCCGTTGAATACCGCGACATTCCGCTGCTTTCCCGCACTCACGGCCAGCCAGCCACCCCATCCACGATGGGCAAAGAGATGGCGAACGTGGCGTACCGTATGGAGCGCCAGTACCGTCAGCTGGAACGGGTTGAAATTCTGGGCAAAATCAACGGCGCGGTCGGTAACTATAACGCCCACATCGCCGCTTACCCGGAAGTTGACTGGCACCAGTTCAGCGAAGAGTTCGTGACCTCGCTGGGCATTCAGTGGAACCCGTACACCACCCAGATTGAGCCGCACGACTACATCGCCGAGCTGTTTGACTGCATCGCGCGCTTCAACACCATCCTGATCGACTTCGATCGTGACGTGTGGGGCTACATCGCGCTGAACCACTTCAAGCAGAAAACCATCGCCGGTGAAATTGGCTCCTCTACCATGCCGCACAAAGTGAACCCAATCGACTTCGAAAACTCCGAAGGCAACCTGGGACTGGCGAATGCGGTGCTGCAGCATATGGCGAGCAAGCTGCCGGTTTCCCGCTGGCAGCGCGACCTGACCGACTCCACCGTGCTGCGTAACCTGGGCGTGGGCATTGGCTATGCGCTGATCGCATATCAGTCCACCCTGAAGGGCGTGAGCAAGCTGGAAGTGAACCGTGACCGTCTGCTGGACGAGCTGGATCACAACTGGGAAGTGCTGGCAGAGCCGATTCAGACCGTGATGCGCCGCTACGGTATCGAAAAACCGTACGAGAAGCTGAAAGAGCTGACCCGCGGTAAACGCGTTGATGCCGAAGGCATGAAACAGTTTATCGACGGTCTGGCACTGCCGGAAGAAGAGAAAACCCGCCTGAAGGCGATGACCCCTGCGAACTACATTGGCCGCGCCATCACCATGGTTGATGAGCTGAAGTAATGTTCCTTCCCCCCTTTCCGCCCGGAAAGGGGGTTGCTTTTCCCCGGTTTACTGAATGTTTATCCCCACAGCAACATAATCAGCGTTAAACTATTCATACTATTTATTCCGGGAGAAAAGATGATGCGCGTACTGGTTGTTGAGGATAACGCATTGCTACGCCACCACCTGAAGGTTCAGCTTCAGGAGATGGGACATCAGGTGGACGATGCTGAAGATGCAAAAGAAGCCGATTATTATCTCAATGAACATCTGCCGGACATCGCCATTGTCGATTTAGGCCTGCCTGATGAAGACGGCCTGTCGTTAATTCGTCGCTGGCGCAGCCATGACGTTTCCCTGCCGGTTCTGGTTCTCACCGCCCGCGAAGGCTGGCAGGACAAAGTTGAAGTGCTCAGCGCCGGTGCCGATGATTACGTCACCAAACCGTTCCATATTGAAGAAGTGGCGGCGCGCATGCAGGCGCTGTTACGGCGCAACAGCGGGCTGGCTTCACAGGTTATCTCCATTCCGCCTTTCCAGGTGGACCTCTCCCGGCGCGAGCTCTCGATCAACGATGAAGTGATCAAGCTCACCGCGTTCGAATACACCATTATGGAAACGCTGATCCGTAACAGCGGCAAGGTAGTGAGCAAAGACTCCTTAATGCTCCAGCTCTACCCTGACGCTGAGCTGCGCGAGAGTCACACCATTGACGTGCTGATGGGCCGTTTGCGTAAGAAAATCCAGGCGCAGTATCCGCAGGACGTGATTACGACCGTCCGCGGCCAGGGCTACCTGTTCGAATTACGCTAAATGAGACGGATTTTGCGCCACATTCTGCCCCTCTCGCTGCGGGTTCGTTTTTTGCTGGCAACGGCCGCGGTGGTGCTGGTGCTGTCGCTCTCTTACGGTCTGGTCGCCCTGGTGGGCTACAGCGTCAGCTTCGATAAAACGACCTTTCGACTGCTACGCGGCGAAAGCAATCTGTTTTATACCCTGGCAAAATGGGAAGACAACCATATCACCGTTGAAATGCCGGAGAACCTGGATCAACAGAGCCCCACTTTAGCCCTGATCTATAACGAAAAGGGAAAGTTGCTTTGGGCGCAACGCGATATTCCGTGGCTGGCGAAAAGCATTCGTCCGGAGTGGCTCAAAACCAACGGGTTTCATGAGATAGAAGCCGATCTCAATACCACCAGCACGCTGATCCGCGAAGATCGCTCGATGCAGCAAAAGCTCAATGAAATCCGTGCTGACGATGCCGAAACGGAAATGACGCACTCGGTGGCGATCAATATCTACCCGGCGACCATGAACATGCCGCAGTTGACCATTGTGGTGATCGACACCATTCCGGTTGAGCTAAAACGTTCCTATAAGGTCTGGGGCTGGTTCGTTTATGTTCTGGCCGCAAACCTGCTGCTGGTGATCCCGCTGCTTTGGTTGGCGGCGTGGTGGAGCTTGCGCCCTATTGAGTCCCTGGCGCGAGAGGTGCGCGAGCTGGAGGAACACCATCGTGAAAAGCTCAATCCGGAAACCACCCGTGAGCTGACCAGCCTGGTGCGTAACCTCAATCGCCTGCTGAAAAGCGAGCGTGAACGCTATGATAAGTACCGTACGACCCTGACCGACCTCACCCACAGCCTGAAAACGCCGCTGGCCGTGATGCAAAGCACCCTGCGTTCCATGCGCAGCTCAAGGCTGAGCGTCGACGATGCCGAGCCGGTGATGCTGGAGCAGATCAGCCGAATCTCGCAGCAAATTGGCTACTATCTGCATCGCGCCAGCATGCGTTCCGGCAGCGCGCTCCTGAGCCGCGAGCTGCACCCGGTGGCTCCGCTGCTGGATAATCTCACGTCCGCCCTCAACAAGGTTTATCAGCGTAAAGGGGTGAACATTAGCCTCGATATTTCGCCTGAGATTAGCTTTGTCGGCGAAAAAAATGACTTTATGGAAGTGATGGGCAACCTGTTAGATAACGCCTGCAAATACTGCCTGGAGTTTGTGGAAGTGTCGGCGCGCCAGACGGATAACGCGTTACACGTTATCGTTGAGGATGATGGCCCGGGGATCCCGCTCAATAAAAGAGATGTGGTGTTCGATCGCGGTCAGCGAGCGGATACGCTGCGCCCCGGTCAGGGCGTGGGTTTAGCCGTCGCCCGCGAGATTGTCGACCAGTACGACGGAAAAATCGAAACCAGCGAAAGCTTGCTCGGCGGGGCCAGAATGGAAGTGATTTTTGGTCGTCAGCAGCCCACATCGGACGATAGTTAACCCGTTATGTGAAAAATGCGAGGATCTCGCAGCCGGGGGGCTGAGCTTCCGTTATAATCCGAGTCAGTAAGAGCCTGCGGAATAAAAAAATATGGATTATCACTTAACACTTAACTGGCCCGAGTTTATTGAACGTTACTGGCAAAAGCGCCCGGTGGTTCTGAAACGCGGGTTCAGCAACTTTGTCGACCCTATCTCACCTGACGAGCTGGCCGGTCTGGCCATGGAAAACGAAGTCGACAGCCGCCTGGTCAGCCACCAGGACGGGAAATGGCAGGTCAGCCACGGTCCTTTCGAAAGTTACGATCATCTCGGCGAAAGCAACTGGTCGCTGCTGGTGCAGGCGGTCAACCACTGGCACGAGCCGACTGCCGCGCTAATGCGCCCGTTCCGCGCCCTGCCCGACTGGCGCATGGACGATTTGATGATCTCCTTCTCCGTACCTGGCGGCGGCGTGGGTCCGCATCTGGACCAGTACGACGTGTTTATCATTCAGGGTACGGGCCGCCGCCGCTGGCGCGTGGGCGAAAAAGTGCCGATGAAACAGCACTGCCCGCACCCGGATCTGCTTCAGGTTGACCCATTCGAAGGCATTATCGACGAAGAGCTGGAGCCGGGCGATATCCTCTACATTCCGCCAGGCTTCCCTCACGAAGGTTACTCCCTGGAGAACTCGCTGAACTACTCCGTTGGATTCCGCGCGCCGAGCGGCCGCGAGATGATCAGCGGCTTTGCCGACTACGTCCTGCAGCGCGAGCTGGGCAGCTATCGCTACAGCGATCCGGACGTGCCCGCGCGCGAGCATCCTGCTGACATCCTGCCGGAAGAGCTGGATAAGCTGCGCGGCATGATGCTGGATCTGATCAACGAGCCGGAGCACTTTAAACAATGGTTTGGCGAGTTTATCAGCCAGTCCCGCCACGAGCTGGACGTTGCACCGCCGGAGCCGCCGTATCAGGCAGACGAGATTTATGATGCGCTGCAGCAGGGTGACAAGCTGGTTCGTCTGGGCGGATTGCGCGTGCTGCGCATTGGTGAAGAGGTCTTCGTCAACGGTGAGAAGCTCGACTCCCCGCACCGCCCGGCGCTGGAAGCCATTGCCAGCCATATGGTGCTGACGGCTGACACCTTTGGCGATGCGCTGGAAGACCCATCCTTCCTCGCGATGCTGGCCGCGCTGGTCAACAGCGGGTACTGGTTCTTTGAAGACTGAGTTGCTTTAATGCCCGGTGGCGCTGCGCCACCGGGCTTTTGCTTACCGCTTCGCGGTCAACTCCGCTATCCGCACAATCACCTTCACCGCTTTTTCCATTCCTTCCAGCGTCACGAACTCATGCTTGCCGTGGTAGTTGTAGCCACCGGTAAACAGGTTCGGGCACGGCAGCCCCATAAACGACAGCTGCGAGCCGTCAGTGCCGCCGCGAATCGGTTTTAAGACCGGTTCAATATCGCAGTCGCGCATCGCCTGCTGGGCGATATCCAGAATGTACGGATGGGCCATCACCTTGTCGCGCATATTGTAATAGCTGTCTTCAATGATCAGCTCAATATAGCAGTCAGGATGCAATCCCTTCCCAACCTTCTTGGCGATCTCCATCATTTTACGCTTGCGCGCCTCAAAGGCTTTACGGTCAAAATCGCGGATGATGTAGTGCATCTGCGCGCTGTCCACGGTGCCTTTGATGCTGGTGAGGTGATAAAAGCCCTCATACCCTTCGGTCTGTTCAGGGCTCTCTTCCGCCGGGACTTCCGCATGAATACGCGACGCCAGCGACAGCGCGTTCACCATCACCCCTTTGGCAGAGCCCGGGTGAACGTTGTTTCCGACAATTTTTATGGTCACCGAGGCGGCGTTGAAGTTTTCATACTCCAGCTCGCCCACGCCGCCGCCGTCGACGGTGTACGCCCACTGCGCGTTAAAAGTTTCCACGTCGAAGTGCTTCGCGCCCTTACCCACCTCTTCGTCCGGGGTAAAGGCCACGCGGATGTCCCCGTGCGGGATGTTTTTACCTTTCAGCACCGCCAGCGCCGTCATGATTTCCGCGATGCCCGCCTTGTCATCCGCCCCCAGCAGCGTTTTGCCGTCGGTGGTGATCAGCGTCTGGCCGAGCAGCTGGTGCAGCACCGGGAACATCACCGGAGAGAGCACTTCGTCGCCAATACCCAGCGCAATATCGCCGCCGCGGTAGTTTTCCACGATCTGCGGGTTCACGTGTTTGCCGCTAAAATCCGGAGAGGTGTCGACATGGGAGATAAAGCCAATCGCCGGAATATCACCTGGCACATTCGCCGGCAGCGTTCCCATCACAGTGCCTTTTTCGCTTAACGTGACGTTGACCAGCCCCATGGCCTCAAGCTGCTCTTTAAGCAGGTTTAACAACTTCCACTGGCCTTCGGTGCTTGGCACCTGGCGGACACCCGGCTTAGATTGGGTATCCAGCGAAACATACTGTAAAAAACGCTCAAGTAATTTATCCATGCAGTCACCCTCACTTTTTGTGACAACATTATCAGTAAGCATCAAAACGCAAATATTGCGTCAGGTCACTTTTATCCCGCAAACGAGAACTTTTTACGTTTATATCTTTATGCGTTAATAAATGTAGCTTATGAATCAGTGACAAGGATTGGCGATTACGGGGGATTGCCGTAGAATGTCCGCCCTCATTACGAGTCACCAAGGTGGTTACACACAAACCCCGCTTCAGTCTGCTGCCTGAGGCGTCTATATGGGACAGCGCAAAAATTGAATACACAATCCCGTTCTCGTTCACCGCTGGTGCAACTGGAACGAATTCGTAAAAGCTTTGATGGCAAAGACGTCATTTCAGACCTCAACCTGACCATCAATGATGGTGAGTTTCTTACGCTGCTTGGCCCCTCCGGCTGCGGCAAAACCACCGTACTGCGCCTTATCGCCGGGCTGGAAAGCGTTGATAATGGCCGCATCCATCTTGAGAACCAGGACATCACCCAGGTTCCTGCCGAAGATCGCCACGTCAATACCGTTTTTCAGAGCTACGCTCTGTTCCCGCACATGACCGTGTTTGAGAACGTGGCGTTTGGCCTGCGGATGCAAAAAACCCCGGCTAATGAGATCGAACCGCGCGTCACCGAAGCTCTGCGCATGGTACAGCTGGAAGCGTTTGCCCAGCGAAAGCCCCACCAGCTCTCCGGCGGTCAGCAGCAGCGTGTGGCCATTGCCCGCGCGGTCGTCAATAAACCACGCCTGCTTCTGCTGGATGAATCCCTCTCCGCGCTGGACTACAAGCTGCGCAAGCAGATGCAGAACGAGCTGAAGGCGCTACAGCGCAAGCTCGGTATCACGTTCGTGTTTGTCACCCACGATCAGGAAGAGGCGCTGACCATGTCTGACCGCATCGTGGTGATGCGCGACGGCAAAATCGAGCAGGACGGTACGCCGCGTGAAATTTACGAAGAGCCGAAAAACCTGTTTGTCGCCAGCTTTATTGGCGAGATCAATATCTTCAACGCCACGGTGCTTGAGCGTCTGGATGCGCAGCGCGTTCGCGCGAACGTCGAGGGACGCGACTGCATTATCACCGTGAACTTTGCCGTCGAGAAAGGCCAACAACTCAACGTCCTGCTGCGCCCGGAAGATCTCCGCGTTGATGAGATCCACGACGCGGCCGACGTCGAAGGTCTGATCGGTTACGTTCGCGAACGTAACTATAAAGGGATGACCCTTGAGTCCGTGGTTGAACTGGAGAACGGCAAAATGGTGATGGTCAGCGAATTCTTTAACGAGGACGACCCTGACTTTGACCACTCTCTTGACCAGAAAATGGTTATCAACTGGGTAGAAAGCTGGGAGGTTGTGCTGGCTGATGAAGAACACAAGTAAGTTCCAGAAGGTGGTGATTGCCACAATCGTCGGTTGGCTTGTGCTATTTGTCTTTTTACCCAACCTGATGATCGTTGCCACCAGTTTCCTGACCCGCGACGATGCAAACTTCGTTTCTCTGGTCTTTACGCTGGATAATTACGCGCGCCTGCTCGATCCGCTCTATTTTGACGTGCTGCTGCACTCGCTCAATATGGCGCTGATTGCCACCGTGGCCTGCCTGCTGCTGGGGTATCCTTTCGCATGGTTCCTGGCGGGACTGCCGCAAAAGGTGCGCCCGCTGCTGCTGTTTCTGCTGATTGTGCCGTTCTGGACCAACTCACTGATTCGCATCTACGGGCTGAAAATCTTCCTCAGCACCAAAGGCTACCTCAATGAATTTCTGCTGTGGCTGGGGGTGATTGATACGCCGATCCGCATTATGTTCACCCCGAGCGCGGTGATCGTTGGCCTGGTCTATATCCTGCTGCCGTTTATGGTGATGCCGCTCTACTCCAGCATTGAGAAGCTGGATAAACCGCTGCTGGAAGCGGCAAAAGACCTGGGAGCTAGCAAGCTGCAGACCTTTATCCGGATTATCATTCCGCTGACCATGCCCGGCATTATCGCGGGCTGTCTGCTGGTGATGCTGCCTGCGATGGGCCTGTTCTACGTGTCGGACCTGATGGGCGGGGCGAAAAACCTGCTGATCGGTAACGTGATCAAGAGCCAGTTCCTCAACATCCGCGACTGGCCGTTCGGCTCCGCGACCAGCATTACGCTCACGGTGGTGATGGGCCTGATGCTGCTGGTCTACTGGCGCGCTTCGCGTCTGCTGAATAAAAAGGTGGAGCTCGAATGATCGGTCGACTGCTTCGCGGCGGTTTTATGACCGCCATTTACGCTTACCTTTATATCCCGATTATCATTTTGATCGTGAACTCGTTTAACAGCTCGCGCTTCGGGATTAACTGGCAGGGCTTTACCACCAGCTGGTACAGCCTGCTGATGAACAACGACAGCCTGCTGCAGGCAGCCCAGCACTCGTTGACGATGGCGATCGTCTCCGCCACCTTCGCCACGCTGATTGGCTCCCTCACCGCCGTGGCGCTGTACCGCTACCGCTTTCGCGGCAAGCCGTTCGTCAGCGGCATGCTGTTTGTGGTGATGATGTCGCCGGACATCGTGATGGCGATTTCGCTGCTGGTGCTGTTTATGCTGCTGGGCGTACAGCTTGGCTTCTGGTCGCTGCTGTTTTCCCATATCACCTTCTGCCTGCCGTTTGTGGTGGTGACCGTCTATGCCCGCCTGAAAGGGTTCGACGTGCGCATGCTGGAGGCAGCGAAAGATCTGGGTGCCAGCGAAATGACCATCCTGCGCAAAATCATCCTGCCGCTGGCGATGCCTGCTGTCGCTGCCGGATGGCTGCTTAGCTTTACCCTGTCGATGGATGACGTCGTGGTCTCCTCATTCGTGACCGGGCCGAGCTACGAAATTCTGCCGTTGAAGATCTATTCAATGGTGAAAGTCGGCGTCTCACCGGAGGTGAACGCGCTGGCGACCATTCTGCTGGTGTTTTCGCTGGTTCTGGTGATCGCCAGCCAGGTTATTGCTCGTGATAAAACAAAACCTCAGGGGACAATGAAATGAAAAAAATGCTCGCCGCTGCGGCGCTGGTGCTTGGCATGGGTGCCGCACACGCTGATGACAGCAAAACGCTCTACTTCTACAACTGGACCGAATACGTGCCGCCGGGCCTGCTGGAGCAGTTCACCAAAGAGACGGGCATCAAGGTTATCTACTCAACCTACGAGTCGAATGAAACCATGTACGCCAAGCTGAAAACCTATAAAGACGGTGCATACGATCTGGTCGTTCCCTCCACCTACTTTGTCGACAAAATGCGCAAAGAAGGCATGATCCAGAAGATCGATAAAACGAAGCTAACCCATTTTTCAAATCTCGATCCGGAGATGCTCAATAAGCCGTTCGACCCGAATAACGACTACTCCATTCCGTACATCTGGGGTGCAACCGCTATTGGCGTGAACAGCGAGGCCATCGATCCGAAAACGGTCACCGGCTGGGCCGATCTGTGGAAACCGGAATACAAAGGCAGCCTGCTGTTAACCGACGATGCGCGCGAAGTGTTCCAGATCGCGCTGCGTAAACTTGGCTATTCCGGTAACACCACCGATCCGAAAGAGATCGAAGCGGCCTACAACGAGCTGAAAAAGCTGATGCCTAACGTGGCGGCATTCAACTCTGATAACCCGGCAAACCCGTATATGGAAGGCGAAGTAAATCTGGGGATGGTGTGGAACGGCTCTGCGTATGTTGCCCGCCAGGCCGGTACGCCGCTGGAGGTGGTCTGGCCGAAGGAAGGCGGGATCTTCTGGATGGACAGCCTCGCGATCCCGGCCAACGCGAAGAACGTGGACGGCGCGCTGAAGCTGATTAATTTCCTGCTGCGTCCGGACGTGGCGAAACAGGTTGCCGAGACGATTGGCTACCCGACGCCAAACCTGGCCGCCCGCAAGCTGCTGAAGCCTGACGTGGCTAACGATAAGTCACTCTATCCGGATGCCGAAACCATCAGCAAAGGTGAATGGCAGAACGATGTAGGCGACGCGAGCCGCCTTTACGAAGAGTATTATCAGAAGTTAAAAGCAGGTCGTTAATGCAATACGTAACGGGCGACGCAACGTCGCCCGTTACGCTTACAGCCCCTTCAGAAGCTTATCCACAAACGCTGGCACCACCTCGCTCGCCAGGCCGTATTGCTTCTCTTCAAACTCGCTGCCCACCTGGCTCGGCTCCAGATTGAGCTCTACCGTATGCGCTCCGTGCAGTCGCGCTTCGTGAACAAACCCCGCCGCCGGGTAAACGTGTCCTGATGTGCCAATAGCGATAAACACGTCCGCCATCGCCAGCGCGCTGTAGATCTCATCCATCCCCAGCGGCATTTCGCCAAACCAGACCACGTGCGGGCGCAGGCGCGACGGGAACTGGCAGCAGTGGCACTTGTCCTCTGGCAGCACGTCCTCTTTCCAGTCCAGCACCTGGCCGCTCCAGGCGCAGCGAACCTTGAGCAGCTCACCGTGCATGTGGATGATGTTCTTGTTACCGGCCCGCTCGTGCAGGTTGTCGATATTCTGCGTCACCAGCAGAAAACGATCCCCGAGCGCCTCTTCCAGCTTCGCCAGCGCCATATGCGCCGCGTTCGGCGCAATCTCAGGCTGCTGAAGCTGCCGACGGCGAGCGTTGTAAAACGCCTGCACGAGATCCGGATCGCGGGCAAAGCCTTCCGGCGTCGCCACGTCCTCGACGCGGTGCTCTTCCCACAGCCCGTCCGCTGCACGGAAGGTTTGAATTCCTGACTCGGCGGAGATCCCCGCGCCGGTCAGCACCACCACTCTGGGTTTATCCATCGCTTCTGGCATGATTCTGTCTCTGAAAAAGATCCGCTGGCGCAAGCGCTCTCGTAAGCGGCGTTTGTTTTTGCGAAAACGGCTGAGTCGACCCTGGCGACGCGACAGCATAAAGACCTCGTAAACTAATCGGTAAGATGAAGGAATGCGGCTCCGCGCATGCCTCCTGCGTCCCCGTGTCGCGCGCGTTCAATGCGCGGCACGCGGGCGACCGGCAATAAATGTCGGGGCAGACGCCCGGACAACCGTTCCGTAATCGCAGTAAAGTTTGACAGCCCTCCCCCGATAACCAGCAGATCCGGGTCGACGATGGTGAGAATATTTCCCAGACACACCGCCAGCAGATCCAGATAGCGCTCAACGTGCTCACGCGCCCGCGCATCCCCCTGCTCCCACAGGGTAATGATTTGAGGGGCCTCAAGTTTCTGATGATAGAAGTGTTCGTAAAGCCATGCAAACCCGCGTCCTGAGAGATAGTTCTCGATACAGCCGTGCTGACCACAGCCGCAGCGGGTGAGCGGGAAATCACGCCCCACCACCTCCAGCGCATCCACCGGGAGACGGATATGGCCAAACTCCCCGGTGATGTAGCTGCGCCCGGTAATCGGCTTACCGTCGATCGCAAGCCCCCCGCCGACGCCGGTACCGAGGATCAGCCCCATCACCAGCGGATATTGGCGGAATTCATCGTCCCAGGCTTCAGAGAGGGCAAAGCAGTTGGCATCGTTATCTAAACGCACGTCGCGTTCAAGGAGGGCCGAGAGGTCGGCGCGGAGCGGTTTACCGCTGGCGGCCGGCACGTTGGCGGCATACAGCGTGCCGTCATCGGTTTCCGGCATCCCCGGAATGCCGATGCCGACGCTGCCCTTCACGCCGAAGCGTTCATCCGCCTGCGCCACCAGCGCGGCAATGGCGGTTAAAAATTCATCGTAGCTTTCGCGCGGCGTGGGAACGCGGGTTTCCCACTGCAGTTTGAGATCTTTATCAAACACGCCGAGCGCAATCTTGGTGCCGCCAATATCAAATCCATAATACATAGTGCATTCCTCTTTCTGACATAGCGGCCTCAGGACCGCTACGCCATGACGTAATTACTGGCCACTTAATACCCTCGCCGGATCAATTCGGCTTGCGCGACGCGCCGGATACCAGCTTGCCAGCAGACTCAGTAAAAGTGCTGTAACCAGCACATAAAAAACGTCCAGCCAGTGCAGTTCAGACGGCAGGAAGTCAATAAAATAGATGTCACCGGACAGGAACTGATGGCCGATGAGCTTTTCAATCCCGTTGATGATCGGCGTCAGCTGCAGGGAAACCACCACGCCAATCACCACGCCGCACAGGCTGCCGAACAGCCCTGCCAGCAAACCGTACCAGACGAAGATGGCGCGAATAAGACCGTCTTTTGCCCCGAGGGTACGCAGCACGGCGATGTCGCCGCTCTTGTCCTTAACCGCCATTACCAGCGTCGAGACGATATTAAAGCACGCCACGCCAATCACCAGCACCATCGCCAGATACATGATCGCGCGGATCATCTGGATATCACGGTACATATACCCGTAAGTGCCGATCCAGCTTTTGATATAGACATAGTTATTGGTGACGCTGCCGGCATCACGCACCAGCTTGTTGGCGTTAAAGACGTCGTTCACCTTAATGGCAATGCCCTTCACGCTGTCGCCCATGTCGAGATACTGGCGCGCATCTTCCAGCGGCACCATCGCAAAGCTATGGTCAAGCTGGCCGCTCAGCTGGAGAATACCGGCGACGTGCAGGCGCACGCGCTTGGGCTGCTGTAATTTGTGGTCGGCGCTGGCGTTCGGGATCATGATTGACACCCAGTCGCCCTGCTTCACCTTCAGGGCATCGGCAACGCCTTTACCCATAATGATCTGCTGCTCGCCGGCCTTAAAGTTAGCCCACGCGCCGTTCTGGACATATTTCGGCAGCGCGCTGAGCCGCTCTTCCTGCGCCGGGTTGACCCCTTTTACCTGAATGGCGCGCAGGTTTACCCCGCTCTCCACCAGCCCGGTAAAGCTAATGTAAGGTGCAGCCGCCGCAATGCCGGGCACTTTTTCAACTTTGGCGAGCGCATCGCTCCAGTTGGTCCACGGCTGGTTAACCGGCTCGATCTCCCCGTGCGGCACCACCGCCAGAATGCGGTTATTGAGCTCGCGCTCAAAGCCGTTCATGGCGCTTAAGCCGACAATCAGGACCGCCACGCCCAGCGCAATACCGATGGTGGAGATCACGGAGATCAGCGACACCATGCCGCCGCGACGGCGGCCGCGGCTAAAGCGTAACCCGATGAGTAACGATAACGGTGACGCCATTACTCTGCCCCCATCAGGGTCAGTTCCGCATTCAGATGGCCGTCGCGCATCTCAAGCTGGCGACCCATGCGTTTTGCCAGCTGCAGGTCGTGGGTCACCACCAGAAACGCGGTACCCTGAGAAGCGTTCAGCTCGCCGAGAAGCTGGAAGATACTGTCCGCATTGCGCGCGTCCAGGTTACCGGTCGGTTCATCCGCCAGCACCAGGCGCGGATTATTGACCAGCGCGCGGGCAATCGCCACGCGCTGGCGCTCGCCGCCGGACAGCTCCGACGGGCGGTGATTGCCACGGTGGCCCAGCCCTACCGCTTTCAGCATATCGCTGGCGCGGGCGTTAATTTCTGCCGGTTTCTTTTTGCCAATCAGCAGCGGCATCGCCACGTTTTCCAGCGCCGTGAAGTCCGGCAGCAGGTGGTGGAACTGGTAGATAAAGCCCAGCTCGCGGTTACGCAGCTCGGCCTTCGCCGCAGAGGACATTTTGCTCATCGGCTGGCCGGAGAAGATCACGTCGCCGTTGGTTGGCGTGTCCAGCCCGCCCAGCAGGTGCAGCAGCGTACTTTTGCCGGAACCGGAGCTGCCGACAATCGCCATCATCTCGCCCTCGCCCACGCTAAAGCTCACATTGTGCAGCACGTCGGTCTGCACAGTGCCTTCCTGATAGCGTTTGGACAGGTTGTCGCATTGCAACAGGATCTTATTCATAACGTAAAGCCTCAGCGGGTTGAGTGGCGGCAGCGCGCCAGGAAGGATAAAGCGTAGAAAGCAGCGCAATGGCCATCGCGGCCAGCGCAATACCGACCACCTGCAGCGGCTCGATAGCCACCGGCAGCGCCGCGCCGTCAAGCAGCGCGCCGATGATCGGCATCAAGTTGTTAAGCTGGCTGGCAAGCAGTGCGCCGAGCACGGCGCCCAGCAGCGCGCCGATAATGCCTGCACTGGCCCCCTGCACCATAAAGACCGCCATGATCTGTCGCGGCGTCAGCCCCTGGGTTTGCAGGATGGCAACCTCGCCCTGCTTCTCCATCACCATCAGGCCCAGCGAGGTGATGATGTTAAATGCAGCCACGGCGACGATCAGGCTCAGCAGCAGCCCCATCATGTTTTTTTCCATGCGTACGGCCTGGAACAGCTCGCCTTTACGCTCGCGCCAGTCCTGCCATTTGGTGCCGTCCGGCAGTTTTTGCTGGCTGAGAGTATCGACCTTCAGCGGCTGATCGAGCCACAGGCGCCAGCCGGTGATATTCCCCGCCGGGTAACGCATCAGGCGTGAAGCGTCCTGAATGTTCACCAGCATCTGATAGCCGTCAACTTCGCTGTTGGCGGCAAAGGTACCAATCACGTTAAACAGGCGCTGGCTCGGGAGACGCCCCATCGGCGTAAACTGGCTGGCCGACGGCACCATCACGCGAAGCTGGTCGCCACGGTTGACGCCAAGCTGCCCGGCAAGCTGTTCACCGAGGATCACGTTGTATTTTCCGGCTTCCAGATCGGTTTGCTTCACGTTAACCAGGAACGGCGTCAGCGGGTCTTTTTGCGCCGGGTCAATCCCCAGCATCACGCCCACCGCCACGCTGCGGGCGCTTTGCAGCACCACGTCGCCCGTCGTGAGCGGCGCAACGCGCGTGACGCCCTGTAGCTTCGCCGCGCTTTCCGGCAGCTGTTGCGGGTTAACGGAACCGTTGGTTGAGGAGAGAACGGCCTGCGGCATCAGCCCCAGGATATTGTTTTGCAGCTCGCGCTCGAAGCCGTTCATGACGGAAAGCACCGTCACCAGAGCCATCACGCCGAGCGTAATGCCAATAGTCGAAAGCCAGGAGACAAAGCGACCGAAGCGGTCCGCGGCGCGCCCACGCATGTAACGTAAGCCTATGAAGAGTGCGACAGGTTGATACATGAAGTCCGTCTGTTTGCTGATAGCAGACCCACGAGTATATAAGCGAATCCGTTAAGGGTAAATGACTGAAACCGTAAGCTTTGGTAATCATTTTTCCGATAAATTCAGATAAATCAGCGTGCTATTGACTGAATCCTCACCTCGCAGCCTCCACCTTTTCCGAAAAACCTCCTGATACAGACTGTTACCCGTTACATCCCGGCTTCGTTTAACAACAATTGCTCGTTCGTTTATGGCAATAAGGTAGTCGCGAACAATGAAGCAAAAAGCATTATGGATTAACCAGATAAAAGGGCTGTGTATTTGCCTTGTGGTTATCTACCATTCGGTCATCACCTTTTACCCGCATCTGAGCGGGCTGCAACACCCGCTCTCCGGGCTCCTCGCCAAATGCTGGGTCTATTTTAACCTCTATCTCGCCCCGTTCCGGATGCCGGTCTTCTTCTTTATCTCCGGCTATCTGATCCGTCGTTATATTGATGAGGTAGACTGGCACACCAGCCTCGACAAGCGGATCTGGAGCATTGTCTGGGTTCTGGCGCTGTGGGGGATCCTGCAATGGCAGGCGCTGACCCACCTGAACGCCTGGCTGGCGCCCGATCGCGAGCTTGCCACCTCGTCGAACGCGGCCTACGCCGATTCCCTGGCAGGATTTGTGCGGGGCATGCTCACCGCCAGCACCAGCCTGTGGTATCTGTATGCCCTGGTGGTCTACTTCACGCTGTGTAAACTGCTGAGCCGCTGGAAGCTGCCGGTACTCGGACTGCTTGCGCTGGCGAGCATCGCGATCAACTTCCTGCCGCTGCCGTGGTGGGGAATGAACAGCGTGGTACGCAACATGATCTACTACAGCCTGGGGGCGTGGTATGGCGTAGAGCTGATGGCGTGGATGAAAAGCTTTAACCTGCGCCGCACCTGGCTGGCTACTGGCGCTTTCGCGGCCGTCTCCGTCGTGCTGTGGTTTGCTAACGTTCCTCTCCTGCTTTCTCTGCTGTCGATTGTGTTGATCATGAAGCTGTTCTACAGCCTTGAGCAGCGCTATGCCGTGCATCCCAACAACCTGCTGAACGTGATTGGCTCAAACACCATTGCGATCTATACCACCCACCGCATCTTAATTGAGGCCTTCAGCCTGATCCTGATTGGCGAGATGAATGCAGCATACTGGCCGGTCTGGGCCGAGCTGTCCTTAATTCTGGTCTACCCGTTTGCCAGCCTGCTTATCTGTACCCTTGCCGGGCTCGGGGTGCGTAAAATCTCCACCGCCCTGTTCGGGGACGTTTTCTTCTCTCCTCCGTCTACGCGGACCCTGTCACCTTCCACGCGTTAATGCCCTCTCCGCCCCCGTTTTGGGGGCGTTTAGCCCTGCCGTGCGGTTACGATTTGCTTATGTAAAACGATCGAGGATAATAAAGACATTGCGTATCAGTGATATGCCCCAATACTGTTGGTATATCCATAAGAGACTCTGACATAGCCATGCCTGAACACTATCGTTATTCCTTGCCCGTCAAAGCGGGCGACCAGCGCCAGCTGGGTGAACTCACGGGCGCGGCGTGCGCCACGCTGGTGGCAGAAATCGCTGAGCGGCACCCTGGCCCGGTGGTGCTGGTTGCCCCGGATATGCAAAACGCCCTGCGCCTGCACGACGAAATCCGCCAGTTCACCGATAGCCTGGTGTTCAGCCTGGCCGACTGGGAAACGCTGCCGTATGACAGCTTCTCTCCGCATCAGGAGATCATCTCCTCGCGCCTGTCGACCCTGTATCAACTCCCGACCATGCAGCGCGGCGTGCTGATTGTGCCGGTGAATACCCTGATGCAGCGCGTCTGCCCGCACAGCTATCTGCACGGTCACGCGCTGGTGATGAAAAAAGGCCAGCGCCTGTCACGCGACACCCTGCGCGACCAGCTTGACGGTGCCGGATATCGCCATGTCGATCAGGTTATGGAACACGGGGAATATGCGACCCGCGGCGCGCTGCTCGACCTTTACCCGATGGGCAGCGACCAGCCATATCGTCTGGATTTCTTTGATGATGAAATCGACAGCCTGCGCGTGTTCGATGCCGACACCCAGCGCACGCTGGAAGAGGTGGAATCCATCAATTTACTGCCTGCCCACGAGTTCCCGACGGACAAAACCGCCATCGAGCTGTTCCGCAGCCAGTGGCGCGACAGGTTCGACGTGAAGCGTGATGCAGAACATATCTATCAGCAGGTCAGCAAGGGTACGCTCCCGGCCGGGATCGAATACTGGCAGCCGCTGTTCTTCAGCGAGCCGCTGCCTCCCCTGTTCAGCTACTTCCCGGCGAATACCCTGATTGTGAACACCGGCGATATCGACGCCAGCGCCAGCCGCTTTGAAAGCGAAACCCGCGCGCGCTTCGAAAACCGGGGCGTTGACCCGATGCGTCCGCTCCTGCCGCCGGAATCGCTGTGGCTGCGCACCGACGAGCTCAACGCCGAGCTGAAGCGCTGGCCGCGCATGCAGCTGAAAACCGATTCGCTTGCCGATAAGGCCGCCAACACCAACCTCGCCTTCCGCACGCTGCCGGACCTGGCCGTTCAGGCGCAGCAGAAATCGCCGCTGGACAATCTGCGCAAGTTTCTGGAGTCCTTTACCGGTCCGGTGGTCTTCTCCGTTGAGAGCGAAGGCCGCCGCGAAGCTTTAGGTGAGCTGCTGGGACGCATTAAGGTGGCGCCGAAGCGCATTCTTCGCCTGAGCGAAGCGACCGGAAACGGTCGTTACCTGATGATTGGCGCCGCCGAACACGGGTTCATCGACACGCTCAACAACCTGGCGCTAATTTGCGAAAGCGACCTGCTGGGCGAGCGCGTCGCGCGCCGCCGTCAGGACAGCCGTCGGACCATTAACCCGGACACGCTGATCCGCAACCTGGCCGAGCTGCACCCGGGCCAGCCGATTGTTCACCTGGAGCACGGCGTTGGCCGCTATCAGGGGATGACCACGCTGGAAGCGGGCGGCATCAAAGGTGAGTACCTGATGCTGACCTACGCCAATGACGCCAAACTCTATGTACCGGTCTCGTCGCTGCACCTGATCAGCCGCTACGCGGGCGGCGCGGAGGAGAACGCGCCGCTGCACAAGCTGGGCGGCGACGCCTGGGCACGCGCGCGCCAGAAGGCCGCGGAAAAAGTGCGCGACGTGGCGGCCGAGCTGCTGGATATCTACGCCCAGCGCGCGGCCAAAGAGGGCTTCGCCTTTAAGCACGACAAAGAACAGTACCAGCTGTTCTGCGACAGCTTCCCGTTTGAAACCACGCCGGATCAGGCCCAGGCCATTAACGCCGTGCTGAGCGACATGTGCCAGCCGCTGGCGATGGACCGCTTAGTCTGCGGCGACGTCGGCTTCGGCAAAACCGAAGTGGCGATGCGCGCCGCCTTCCTTGCGGTAGAAAACAACAAGCAGGTGGCGGTGCTGGTGCCGACCACCCTGCTCGCCCAGCAGCACTTCGACAACTTCCGCGACCGCTTCGCCAACTGGCCGGTGCGCATCGAGATGCTGTCGCGTTTTCGCAGCACCAAAGAGCAGACGCAGATCCTGGAGCAGGCAAGCGAAGGCAAAATTGACATTCTGATCGGTACCCACAAGCTGCTGCAAAGCGACGTGAAGTGGAAAGATCTGGGGCTGCTGATCGTCGACGAAGAGCACCGCTTCGGGGTGCGTCATAAAGAGCGCATCAAAGCGATGCGCGCGGACGTCGACATTCTGACCCTGACCGCCACGCCTATCCCGCGCACGCTGAACATGGCGATGAGCGGCATGCGCGATCTGTCGATTATCGCCACGCCGCCGGCGCGCCGTCTGGCGGTAAAAACCTTCGTCCGCGAGTACGACAATCTGGTGGTGCGCGAGGCGATCCTGCGCGAGGTGCTGCGCGGCGGCCAGGTGTATTACCTGTATAACGACGTTGAAAATATCCAGAAAGCCGCCGACAGGCTGGCGGAACTGGTACCGGAAGCGCGTGTTGCCATCGGCCACGGACAGATGCGCGAGCGCGAGCTGGAGCGGGTGATGAACGACTTCCACCACCAGCGCTTTAACGTGCTGGTGTGTACCACCATCATTGAGACCGGGATCGACATTCCGACCGCGAACACGATTATCATCGAACGCGCGGATCACTTTGGCCTGGCCCAGCTTCACCAGCTGCGCGGCCGCGTCGGGCGTTCGCACCATCAGGCCTACGCCTGGCTGCTGACGCCGCATCCGAAAGCGATGACCACCGACGCGCAAAAGCGCCTGGAAGCCATCGCCTCGCTGGAAGACCTCGGCGCAGGCTTCGCGCTGGCCACGCACGATCTGGAGATCCGCGGTGCGGGTGAGCTGCTGGGTGAGGACCAGAGCGGCTCCATGGAGACCATCGGCTTCTCGCTCTATATGGAGCTGCTGGAAAACGCGGTAGACGCCCTGAAGGCCGGACGCGAGCCGTCTCTGGAAGATTTGACCAGCCAGCAGACCGAGGTTGAACTCCGTATGCCTTCCCTGCTGCCGGACGATTTCATTCCGGATGTGAATACCCGCCTGTCGTTCTACAAGCGCATCGCCAGCGCGAAGAATGAGAACGAGCTGGAAGAGATCAAAGTGGAGCTGATCGACCGCTTCGGCCTGTTGCCCGATGCGGCGCGTAACCTGCTGGATATCGCGCGCCTGCGCCAGCAGGCTCAGAAGCTGGGCATTCGCAAGCTTGAAGGCAACGAAAAAGGCGGCATGATTGAATTTGCCGAGAAGAACCACGTCAACCCGATGTGGCTGATCGGCCTGCTGCAAAAACAGCCGCAGCATTTCCGTCTTGATGGCCCGACGCGTCTGAAATTTACCCAGGAGCTGACGGAGCGTAAAACCCGCATGGACTGGGTGCGTAACTTTATGCGTCAGCTGGAAGAGAACGCCGTCGCGTAACTCGCCCTTCCCCCCCGTTAGCGCAGTGCTGCCGGGGGGGACAATTTACAAACTCTTTGCACTTCACCCGATCTTCCCGACACACCCATTCGCCATAATTATCATTAACCCTTTATAAAACAATAACCTTATCATTTACATGGATTATGGTGATGATGACCTCTTCGCGTTTTACCCGCTGGATAACCCTGTTTGCGCTGGCAGCCACCGTCGCGGTTGCGCTTCCTGCGCGGGCAAACACCTGGCCCCTTCCCCCGCCCGGCAGCAAGGTGGTGGGCGAAAACCGCTTTCATGTGGTTGAAAACAATGGTGGTTCACTGGAGGCGATAGCCAAAAAATATAACGTCGGTTTTCTGGCCCTGCTGCAGGCGAACCCCGGCGTCGACCCGTACGTCCCGCGCGCGGGCAGCGTACTGACCATCCCGTTACAGACTATCCTGCCGGACGCCCCGCGCGAGGGGATCGTGATTAACCTGGCGGAGCTGCGTCTGTACTATTACCCGCCGGGTAAAAATGAGGTCACCGTCTACCCTATCGGTATTGGTCAGCTGGGCGGCGATACGCTGACGCCAACGATGGTCACCACCGTCTCGGATAAACGCGCCAACCCAACCTGGACGCCGACGGCCAACATTCGCGCCCGCTATAAGGCCCAGGGCATCGAACTTCCTGCCGTGGTTCCGGCAGGCCCGGATAATCCGATGGGTCATCACGCGATCCGCCTTGCCGCATACGGCGGCGTCTACCTGCTGCACGGCACAAACGCGGATTTTGGCATCGGCATGCGCGTCAGCTCCGGCTGTATTCGTCTGCGCGATGACGATATCAAAACGCTGTTTAACGTGGTTACGCCGGGAACGAAGGTGAATATTATCAATACGCCGATTAAGGTCTCTGAAGAGCCAGGCGGCGTGCGACTGGTTGAGATTCACCAGCCGCTATCGAAAAATATTGGCGACGATCCGCAGACGTTACCCATTAACCTGAATGCCGCGATGGTGAGCTTCAAAACGAATGCGAACACCGATAGCCTGGTGATGGAGCGCGCGATGGAAGCGCGGTCAGGCATGCCGACCGATGTCACCCGGCATCACGATGTCGTCCAGCAGTCCATGTAAGACGGAAAGTAAAACGCCCTGCTTAGCAGGGCGTTTTTCATTGCAGTGGCATAAATGAGGGTTTATGCCCGGCTTATTTGTAGATAACAGCGGTGCCGTGCAGGGTGTTAGGACCGGTCACGGAGGTGATTCGGTAAGATTTTGCACCCATTGCTTCCGCTTTTTGTGCCAGCTGATCTTCCAGTGAGCTCAGGTTAGTCCCGGCAGACGCAGAGATCGTCCCGACTTTATGCTGATCGGCTGGAGTGGATTGTACCTGTACAGCAGCGAAGCTTGCGAAAGAGAGTGAACTCAGAACAGCAGCAGCGATGAGGGTTTTTACGTTTTTCATAATGTTTACCTTTGGCAGATGAATTTTTAGGTCGCTAGCTATTTAGTTAACGATCGATAGGTAAATCATAAGTGTGATCCAGCTCACGCGTCAACACATTTTTATAACGAGCATTAATTAAATTTTAAAGTCGTTATTTTTCATACATATATGATTAATTTATTTTTAAGCATTCTGCACTGGTGGTGGGTTGCGTTTATTTTTATAATGGTCATTCAACAAACCAACAGAGGACCAACGGCAAATGACAACCGACGTCACGAGTTGTGCGAAGAAAAGCCGTGGCCGACCAAAAGTGTTTGACAGGGATGCAGCGCTTGATAAGGCCATGACTCTCTTCTGGCAACATGGGTATGAAGCGACCTCGCTTTCCGATCTGGTAGAAGCTACCGGAGCCAAAGCGCCGACGCTTTATGCTGAATTTACCAATAAAGAGGGGCTGTTCAGGGCGGTGCTGGACAGGTACATTTCGCGCTTTGCAGCGAAACACGAAGCCCAGCTATTTTGTGAAGAGAAAAGCGTGGAACAGGCGCTACGGGATTACTTCACCGCCGTTGCCACCTGTTTCACCAGTAAAGAGACGCCCGCGGGCTGCTTTATGATTAACACCTCAGCCACCCTGGCGGCAGCATCGAAAGAGATCGCCAATACGGTTAAATCGCGTCATGCGATGCAGGAGGAGACGCTCAGCGCATTTCTGGCTCAGCGCCAGCAGCGCGGTGAAATTCCCGCGCACTGCCAGCCTCAGATGCTGGCGCAGTACCTGAGCTGTATTTTGCAGGGAATGTCGATCAGCGCCCGTGAAGGGGCGACGCTCGAAAAACTGCAGAACATTTCCGACACCACGCTGCGCCTGTGGCCAGAACTGCTCAAAATCTGACGCAAAAAAAAGCTCCTCAGCCTGAGCGCTTGAGGAGCTAAGTTCAGAGAACATCTTTTTTACGCTTTGTTATTCAGTACCAGCTGGCCATTTCCGTCCAGTGGAATTTGGGTGCCCGGGTCTTTATCCATACGGATTTTGCCCTGCTGATCGCCAATCTTGTAGGTCACGTCATAACCCAGCATTTTTTCCGACTTGTCATAGACGGTTTTACAGCGCTGCTGGGTCGTGGTGTAGGTATCGTTATCCTGCATCGCGCCCTGCACCTGGTTACCGGCATAGCCGCCACCCAGCGCGCCGACTACGGTCGCGACATCTTTACCCCGGCCACCGCCAAACTGGTGACCAATCACCCCACCCGCTACCGCACCGAGAACAGAGCCGGCAATACGGTTTTCATCCTGTACCGGACGACGGTGGGTTACGGAGACGTTACGGCACTCCTGACGAGGGGTTTTTACGGTTTCTTTAATAGGCGTTGCGGAAACCACCTGCGCATACTGCGGGCCGCGATCTAAAACGTTGAGACTGGCAACAGCAGCCACACCTAACGCAGCTGCGACGCCGATCCCTATACCCGCCAACATTGATTTATTCACGGGACTTCCTCCTTTGTTGCTATTGGTAACAATTCTGCAATGGAGGCGCGGCTTCGCCAATAAGACAAAGGATCAAAAAGTGGGCATCGGGGAGAGATATATCGTGTTTAGGAGAACTCTTAAGCACCTAATCCACGACGAACAGCATGATATGCTAAAAAATCCCTCCGGATGGCCCGGAGGGAGTGAAAGATTAGTGCAGCTTCAGACGTGGACGAATGACGCGGTTGATTCTGCCCACCAGCATCATCAGGCCCGTTTTAAAGTAGCCGTGCAGCGCGATCTGGTGCATACGGTAAAGGGAGATATACACGAAGCGTGCAATGCGCCCTTCCACCATCATCGAGCCGCGCATCAGGTTACCCATCAGGCTACCGACGGTAGAGAAGTTTGACAGCGATACCAGAGAACCGTGGTCTTTATAGACATAGGCCTTCATTGGCTTGCCTTTGTACTGCGCCAGGATGTTGTGCAGCACCAGGCTTGCCATCTGGTGAGCGGCCTGTGCGCGCGGCGGTACGAAGCCCCCTTCAGGACGCGCGCAGGAGGCACAGTCACCAATAGCGAAGATTTCAGGGTCACGCGTGGTTTGCAGCGTTGGCTCCGTTACCAGCTGGTTAATGCGGTTCGTCTCCAGACCGCCGATATCTTTCATAAAGTCAGGCGCTTTGATACCTGCCGCCCAGACCATCAGATCTGCTTTAATGTACTCGCCGTCTTTGGTGTGCAGGCCACCTTCGTCAGCGCTGGTCACCATGGTCTGCGTCAGTACGCGCACGCCCAGTTTAGTCAGTTCATTGTGCGCTGCGCCGGAAATGCGCGGAGGCAGCGCAGGCAGAATGCGTTCACCCGCTTCAACCAGCGTCACGTTCAGCGCTTCGTTGGTTAACCCTTTGTAGCCGTAGCTGTGCAGCTGTTTCACCGCATTGTGCAGCTCCGCGGACAGCTCAACGCCCGTCGCGCCGCCGCCGACAATGGCAATGTTAACTTTGCCATTCGCACCCAGATTGCTGGTGTACTTCAGGAACAGGTTCAGCATTTCCTGATGGAAACGACGCGCCTGGTGCGGGTTATCGAGGAAGATACAGTGCTCTTTCACGCCCGGCGTGTTGAAGTCATTAGACGTGCTGCCCAGCGCCATCACCAGCGTGTCATACGCCAGCTTGCGCTCGGGGACCAGCAGCTCGCCTTTTTCATCACGCAGCTCGGCCAGGGTAATGGTTTTGCTTTCACGGTTGATGTCCACCACCGAGCCCAGCTGGAACTGGAAATGATGGTTGCGCGCGTGCGCCAGATAGCTCAGCGCGTCCACGCCCTCATCCAGCGAGCCGGTCGCCACTTCGTGCAGCAGCGGTTTCCACAGGTGGCTGTGGTTACGATCCACCAGCGTGATTTTGGCTTTTTTACCGCGCCCCAGCTTCTTGCCCAACTGTGTGGCCAGCTCCAGCCCGCCAGCACCACCGCCTACAATCACTATCTTTTTCAATGGCGTAGTCAACGTGACCCCCTCAAATTATTAACCAATTGTTAATTAAAAGTTATAAAAATAACCCTTAATTAACAACAGGTTACATCACTGAAACCATTCAGGTGCATTGAGAATATCACGTCAGGCGCATTGGTCATACCAAAATTGATATGCATCAAGTTTTGATGGCTTAAAAGTAGACAATTCTGGACAAAAAGAAACCCGGTGCGCGTTCACGACCGGATTTCTGAAGCGGCAGGCTGGGTTTAGCCCAGCGTTTTAAAGGCCTTGATGCGCTGTAGGTGCGGAGAGATGTTCTTGAACTTGTGGGTCTGCTCTTCGTCCCAGACGATCTCGTAATAGTGATGCAGCAGCTCTGCGGCCCGGTGGCTGTTGAGGGCCTCATCATTACGCGAGAGGATCGCCAGACAGCGATCGCGGTTTTTCTCACGGAAGTTGCTCACGCACTTGGTCGCAATATCGACATACTCTTCCGGGCGGTCAATTTTGCCTTCCATGTTCTCATTCGGGAAAAGGTTAGGATTGAAGACCACCTGGCGGATGTCGCACAGGAAGCCAATCCGTTCCGCCCAGTAGCCGCCCAGCCCCACGCCGCAAATCAACGGGCGATCGTCGACGTTAAGCTGCAGCATCTTATCCACCTCTTTGAGCAGATGCTGCATATCATGCTTTGGATGGCGCGTACTGTAGCTAATCAGCCGTACATCGGGATCGATAAACTGCAGCTGCAGCACCTTCTCATGATTACCAGGACTGTTTGAGTCAAAACCGTGTAAATAGATGATCATCGTCTTCTCACCACGCTACGCCTTCCGGGAGGGTTTACAGGCTGGCTTTATGTGCCTGCCAGCGCTCATTCAGGTCTTCAAGCCGGGCGTTGACCGACTTCCAGCGCGCCGAATCCATCAGCTCCTGACGGCTTAATGAACCTTTATGATACAAATGCGTAACACGCTCTGCATTGATCGGTGACAGGTTATCCAACACGCTAACGGCACCTTTACGATTATTGCAGACCAGGATCATATCGCAACCTGCGTCCAGCGACGCCTGGCCGCGTTCCGCGTAGCTGCCCATAATTGCCGCCCCTTCCATCGACAAATCGTCGGAGAAAATCACGCCGTTGAAGCCCAGCTCCTGGCGCAGAACGGTTTTCAGCCAGTGCGGGGAGCCGCTGGCAGGACGCGGATCGACGTCGCTGTAAATCACGTGCGCGGGCATAATGGCGTCCAGCTTGTTATCGGTGATAAGCGAGCGGAACACCGACATATCTTTGGCGCGAATTTCCGCTTCCGGGCGCGGGTCGCGCGGGGTCTCTTTGTGGGAATCCGCCGTCACCGCCCCGTGGCCCGGGAAGTGTTTCCCGGTGGTTTTCATTCCCGCCTCGTGCATCCCGTCGATAAACCGGGTCGCCATTGCCAGCGCAATACGCGGATCTTCATGGTATGAGCGCTCGCCAATCGCGGCGCTGATGTGGCCCACATCCAGTACCGGAGCAAAGCTGATATCGATATCCATGGCGATCATTTCGCTGGCCATCAGCCAGCCGGCTTCCTGCGCCAGTATCCCACCCTCTTCCGTGCCGAGCAGCGCGGCAAAAGACTGGGCTGCCGGCAGGCGGGTAAAACCGTCGCGAAAACGCTGCACGCGGCCCCCCTCCTGATCGACGGCCACCACCAGATGATTGCGCGACGCGGCGCGGATCTGGCGCACCAGTTCCCGCAGCTGCGCCGGATCGTGATAGTTGCGGGTAAACAGGATCAGGCCGCCCACCAGCGGATGCGCCAGAATTTCACGCTCCTCCGCATCCAGCTCAAACCCTTCTACATCCAACATGACTGGACCCACACTCACCTCTCTTATCCTTTCGTTTGTAACTGGCGCCAGGCATCGTCTGCCAGCGCAATAAATTGTTTATCTCTGGACTGCTGCAAACGCATCTCAAACCAGCCCGCCATCAGCATGATGACCCAGGGCCGCCAGCGTCTCACCTGGCGGGCCAGCGCATCGGCGTCAACGTCCGCCACTCTGGCATACTCTCTGATGAGTTTCTGCCGCGCGGCTTCACTGTCCGTCCAGACCGCGGCCAGCTCCAGCGCCACATCGCCGTCTCCGGCATATTCCCAGTCGATAAGCCTGGCTCCCTGTGGCGTATGCACGATGTTCCCGGAGTGCACATCCATATGTAACGGCGAGAGCCGAATCGGTTGCGGCTCGCCCGCTTTACGCAGCCGTTTGAGATGCTCAAGCCACACCGGGGTACGTCTTGCTGGAGAGGCTTGTTGCCAGTAGTTTTCCAGCAGCGGAAGTAAGGCGATTCGCCACCCCAGACGCTGTTGCTGGTGCAGATGATACAGCATCGCCGCAAGCGCTGAAGTGTCCGGCAGCGCGCTTTTCACCTCCCCCTTCAGATAGTCAACGGCCATCCAGCCCTGTTTGAAAAAACGGGGTTCAGGCACGAGATCCGAGGGAAGACGTTTGAGAGCGCGAAACTGACGGCGAAACTGGAAAGCCGGGGCGAAGGGATCGTGGTTCTGCCGCAGGACCAGACGGTGCGCGCCCTGCGCTATAATGCAACTCGCGCCGCTAAGCCCGGAGTGGGCCTGCGGCGCGATAAGGCGGTACTGTGGAAAATAACGCGTCAGAATCTCTTCACGCGTGGTGTCATTGTTGCGTAACCGCACCTTTACCTGACCAGATAATTTCGCCTGTCTGAACCAGCATCAGCTGCATCTGCAGGGCTGGGGTATTCACGTTACCGGTCGCGTTAGAGTACAGCACATACTGGGCGCCAACGTTACGGGCAATGCCAATCGCCTTGCTGCGGGTGCCGAGGCTATCCTGCGGCGACAGCCCCAGCTGCTGTTTGGCTAACGCGAGCTGCTGAGCAGAGACCAGCGTAAACTTACCGTTGTTTGCCAGCGCGTTGCGCAGCGTTTCTGTCGCTTCGCCCGCGTTCAGCGAACCGTTGGTGCGGTTATTCACGCTATCGACCAGCAGTACGCTGCCTGCCGTCACGCCCTGAGCCTGCAGCATTTTACCGACCATCGGCTGCATCGCACCGTTCCAGTCGTAATGGCGCACGCGCGGCGCAGGCTGTGACGTCTGGTCCTGATGCTCTATCGGGCCAGGCTGTGCCGGAATAGACGGTACAGACGGCACGGTTGGCTGGGTCTGCGTTGGTGGTGTCGGCTGCTCGGTACCCGGCTTTGCCTCTTCCACAGGTGCTGGCTGTTCTGTACGGGTCACACACCCTGCGAGAAACAGCGCGAATGCGGTCACGAGCGCATAACGGCTCATATTTTTAATCAAGGTTCACCCCTTAGAGATAAAGATAAAGTCTCACCTTATGCGCACCCAAATAGCTGGCGCTGTCATAGAGCGTTACCGACGACCTTGCCGGAAGAGTGACGCTGCGCGGCGCCTCCAGCGGGTGCATCTCAAGACCTCTTACGTCATACCAGAAGAAACGGTAGTGGACCGTCACCGGTTCATTTCTTTCGTTAAAGAGCGTAGAGGAGGCAGAAGATTTAATTTCACTGATGGTCAGCGCGGGCTGTTGCGCCGTGATGCCCGCAGCCAGCACGGAGGATTCCATTACCAGCGTCTGTTCATCGCTGACGGGGATCGCCGGACGCGTGCTGCACCCCACAATCATCATCGTCATTACCAGCGCTGCAATACGCCCTTTAAACATGTTACAGACCTTTGTGAGCCAGCATCGGTCCCAGCGGACGTCCACCCAGCAGATGCATGTGAATATGATAAACTTCCTGGCCGCCATGACGATTACAGTTCATGATCAGACGATAGCCGTCTTCCGCTATACCTTCCTGCTCGGCAATTTTCGCAGCCACCGTCAGCATACGACCTAACGCCACTTCGTGCTCGGTTTTTACGTCATTTACGGTAGGAATCAGAATATTGGGAATGATAAGGATGTGTGTCGGTGCCTGAGGGGAAATGTCCCGGAAAGCCGTTACCAGTTCATCCTGATAGACGATATCCGACGGGATTTCGCGGCGAATAATTTTACTGAAAATCGTTTCTTCAGCCATGACCTTTTCCTTTTTTGTTAGGTGCGTCCGCTGTTAACACACTCTCTGGAGGACTGTGTGACACAATTCAAGAGTATGAGCGAGTTTCTCCTGTCCTTTCAACCTCCTCCCCCGAATTCTTTGCTGAATATTCATCAGCTGACTGAAGAGTGACCGCTCGCGCGCCTTAACGGGCTGAAACATTATTTCAGTTTCGCATGACACATCTGTTTACAGCATTAATAGCAATGCGTATATTTCGCATTTGCATTTTCATGCGCATTTTTAACATAGAAAACGACGTCAGACCGTGTCTGCGGGACTGATGCAGCTCACCTTCACCGTTCATTAAGGGTTTGATAATGTCTTTCAATCATCACACCAGGGATGGGCAACGTCAGCCTGTCGCAACGCCTTCGTTGCTGGCAGCCTGTATTGCCATGGCATTGATGCCAGCCGTGAGTTTTGCCGCCGCCACAGGCGAAGATACCGTTGTGGTTGAGGGCGGTTTCGATAGCGCCCCGGATGCCGCCAGCGGGCAGGATCGGGATTACAGCGTAAAGACCACCACCACGGGGACCAAACTACTCCTCGTGCCACGCGATATCCCACAGTCCGTTAGCGTCATTAGCCAACAGCGCATGGCGGATCAAAACCTGCAGTCTATCGGCCAGGTGTTAACCAACACGACTGGCGTAACGGCGCAGGTGCAGGACAGCGACCGTACCGTATTTTACTCGCGCGGATTTTTCGTCAGTAACTACGCCTTTGACGACCTGCCAACCTCCACCAGCGAGGTGTGGAACTTCGGCGACACCGCCGCCGATACCGCGATTTACGACCGTATCGAAGTGGTTCGCGGCGCGACCGGGCTGATGTCCGGCACCGGCAACCCGGCGGCGTACGTCAATATGGTGCGTAAGCATGCGGACAGCAATGAATTCAAAGGCAATGTCTCGGCCAGCTACGGCAGCTGGGATAAGCAGCGCTACGTGCTGGATCTCCAGGCACCGCTGGTAGAGTCCGGGAAGGTACGGGGACGCCTGATTACGGGCTATCAGGACAACGACAGCTTCGTGGACAACTACCACTACCGGAAGAAATTCCTCTACGGCGTGGTGGATGCGGACGTTACCGACAGCACCACCCTCTCTGTGGGCTATGAATATCAGGAAAGCCACACCGCCGATCCGACCTGGGGCGGATTGCCGACCTGGTACAGCGACGGCAGTAAAACCGACTACAATCGCAGCCAGACCGTCGCGCCTGACTGGGCCTACTCGGACAAGGACAGCACCCGCATCTTCGCTAACCTGACCCAGCGTTTCGACAACGGTTGGGAAGCGCACGTCAACGGCATGCACGCGGAGACCAACTTCGACAGCAAGCTGATGTATATGTCCGGCTATCCTGATAAAGAGACCGGTGCGGGCATGGTGGGCTACGGCGGCTGGAACAGAGGTGAACGCAAACAGGATGCGGTTGATGCCTTCCTGCGCGGCGGCTTCGATCTTTTTGGCCGCCAGCATGAGATGATGTTTGGCGGCAGCTTCAGCCGACAGCGCAACCACTATGACAACAGAATGCCGGATGCCCTGTACGGCATGGTGGACGTGGGGAATTTCAAAAACTGGAACGGAAATATCGCCGATCCGCAGTGGACGCCGTGGAAGCTCTACAGCCAGGACGACATTCGCCAGTCCTCAGCTTATACCTCCGCCCGCTTCTCGCTGGCCGACCCGCTGCACCTGATCCTCGGGGCGCGCTACACCAACTACAACATTCGCTATAACCCGGCGGGCTCCCCTGACACCCGGCTGGAAAGCACCAAAGATGACGTAACGCCTTACGCGGGCCTGGTCTACGATATCAACGAAGACTGGTCGACCTACGTCAGCTATACCTCCATCTTCCAGCCGCAGGACAAGCGTGACGCCAGCGGACGCTATCTCGATCCAACCACGGGCAAAAGCTACGAAGCCGGCGTAAAGGCAGACTGGTTCAATACCCGTCTGACCACCTCGCTGGCGATTTTCCGCATTGAGCAGGATAACGTGGCGAGCAACACCTATACCTACATGCCGAGCGGTGAGTCGATTTATGAATCGCTGGACGGCGTGGTCAGCAAAGGGATTGAGTTCGAGCTAAACGGCGCCCTGACCGATAACTGGCAGCTGACGTTCGGCGCGACCCGCTACATTGCGGAAGATAAGAACGGCAACGCTGTCAGTTCCGATCAGCCGCGCACGACGATGAAGCTGTTTACCCGTTATCAACTGCCAATGCTGCCGGCGCTGACGGTGGGCGGTGGCGTAAACTGGCAGAACAAAGTGTGGACGGATGTGGACGGCGGCCCGGCGGGACAATCCCGCGCAGAGCAAGGCAGCTACGGGCTGGTTAACCTGTTCAGCCGCTATCAGGTCACCAAAGATTTCGCTGTTCAGGCGAACGTTAACAACCTGTTCGACAAAGAGTATTACGATTACGTCGGCTCTTACGTGGTTTATGGCGCGCCGCTGAACGTCTCGGTGAGCGCGAGCTACGACTTCTGAGTGTTGGCACGACAAACCACAGCAATAAAAAAGGCAGCCATTCGGCTGCCTTAGTCTCCCCAGGTCACAGCTTAGCTGTTGCGGATGTACTCATCCATTTCGGTTTTCAGGTTATCGGATTTGGTACCGAAGATTGCCTGAACGCCCGAACCTGCAACAACAACGCCCGCTGCACCCAGTTTTTTCAGACCCGGCTGGTCCACTTTCGCAACGTCGGCAACGCTCACACGCAGACGAGTGATGCACGCGTCCAGGTTAGTGATGTTCTCTTTACCGCCGAACGCAGCAACCAGTGCCGGAGCCATTTCGCTTGTCGCGCCTGCTTTGCTGTCTTCAGTTGCATCTTCACGACCCGGAGTTTTCAGGTCCAGTGCTTTGATCAGCACGCGGAAGATGGTGTAGTAAACAACGGCGTAGCACGCACCCACGATTGGGAACAGCCACAGCTTGCTGCTGTTACCGGACAGAACGATGAAGTCGATCAGACCGTGAGAGAAGGACGTACCGTCACGCATACCCAGCAGGATACAGATTGGGAACGCCAGGCCAGCCAATACAGCGTGGATGATGTACAGGATCGGCGCAACGAACATGAAGGAGAACTCGATCGGCTCGGTGATACCGGTCAGGAACGAGGTCAGCGCTGCGGAGATCATGATACCGCCCACTTTTGCACGGTTTTCTGGCTTAGCAGAGTGCCAGATTGCAATCGCAGCAGCCGGCAGACCGTACATTTTGAACAGGAAGCCACCAGACAGTTTACCTGCAGTTGGGTCACCCGCCATATAACGTGGGATATCGCCGTGGAACACCTGGCCTGCTGCGTTGGTGAATTCACCAATCTGCATCTGGAATGGAACGTTCCAGATGTGGTGCAGACCGAATGGTACCAGGCAACGCTCGATGAAGCCGTAGATACCGAACGCGACAACCGGGTTCTGGTAAGCAGCCCACTGAGAGAAGGTCTGGATAGCGGAACCGATTGGTGGCCAGATGAAGGACAGGATCACGCCAGTGAAAATCGCTGCCAGACCAGAGATGATCGGAACAAAACGCTTGCCCGCGAAGAAGCCCAGATACTCAGGCAGCTTGATGCGATAGAAGCGGTTGAACATATACGCTGCAATCGCACCGGAGATGATACCGCCCAGAACACCGGTATCTGCCAGGTGTTTCGCGGCAATCTCTTCTGCCGGTAAATGCAGAACCAGCGGCGCAACCACGGCCATGGTTTTCACCATGATGCCGTAAGCAACCACTGCAGCCAGCGCAGAAACGCCGTCGTTATTGGTGAAGCCCAGCGCCACACCGATAGCGAAGATCAGAGGCATGTTAGCAAAGACGGAACCGCCTGCTTCAGCCATCACATGGGAAACTACGGCTGGCAGCCAGCTGAAGTTAGCAGAACCGACACCCAGCAGGATACCTGCGATAGGCAGTACGGATACTGGCAGCATCAGCGATTTACCGACCTTTTGCAGGTTAGCAAATGCATTCTTAAACATAATTGAGAGTGCTCCTGAGTATTTGTGCTTTTTTTACGCTTTCACGCATTGGCCCGGGGGGAGTACCGTGCCGTGGACAGGACATCTAAGCGCCCTTTATTTATTACACAGAGTAAAATAATTCCCTCTGAGTTTGTTTGACGGCTATCACGTTTCAGCTTAAGACGGTCGAAAAACTTTCAGTAATTTACAAAAAGCATGTCTGGATGTTTCTAAGAACGCCGTCACCGCCCCAAATGAGGCGGTGAACTTTACTCGTTTTACTTATTAATTACGAGCCTAAAAAAAACAGGCTTATCAGACGGATTGCAGGCGGGCGGGGTCGATATGGAACAGCGCAGAGAAGTTTTGCGTCGTGACGCGGGCCAGTTCTTCGATACTGACGCCTTTAAGCACGGCCATGTACTCCGCAACGTCTCGCGTCATGGCCGGCTGGTTCTCTTTACCGCGATGCGGTACCGGCGCCAGATACGGAGAGTCTGTTTCCACCAGAATGCGATCGAGCGGGACATAGCGCGCAGCATCACGGAGCTGCTCAGCGTTACGGAACGTCACGATCCCGGAAAACGAAATATAAAACCCCAAATCAAGCAGTTTACCCGCCGTTTCTCTGTCTTCTGTGAAACAGTGTAGTACGCCACCGCAATCCGTCACGTTTTCTTCCCGCAGGATCGCCAGCGTGTCGGCGCGCGCATCGCGGGTATGCACGATGACCGGTTTATTCAGTTCGCGGCCGATGCGGATATGGTTGCGGAAAGACGCCTGCTGGCGCGCTTTCGTTTCCGGCGTGTAAAAATAGTCCAGCCCGGTTTCACCCATCGCCACGACGCCCTCTTCTGCTGCCAGTCGGCGCAGCTCTTCTACGTCATACTCTTCATCCTGGTTCAGCGGATGAACGCCGCAGGAGAACACCACGTTATCGCGAACGCCCACCAGCTCACGCATTGAGCGATACCCCGGCAGCGTCGTCGCCACCGCAAGACAAAATTTCACATCGCGGGCAGCGGCTTTTGCCAGCACGTCATCCACGTCGTTGTGCAGGGATTGATAATCCAGGCCATCAAGATGGCAGTGTGAGTCGACTAAAAACATAATGTCTCTCTCAGAGATGGGAAACAGGCGGCGTAACGCCTGGTTGCAGGTAGTGTTCAATACGCAGTAACTGGTCGGTCAGCAAAAGCTCGCGATTAAGACCCGTCACGGTTAAAAGCTGTTCGCGGCTCTCGCAAACATCATGAAGGATAGCGTGCAGAGACGCGCCTGTAAGGCGGCTCGCCAGCATGTTGACCAGGGGCCACGCGTCCGGGTTAGTCAGCAGCGTAGCCCCTTGCTGGATTTTTAGCGCATCGAGCAATAAGGCGGCCAGCCAGTGCAGATGCTCAACGGCCCGATCGCTATTCAGCGCAGGCAGTAAACCCAGCCAGTCCTGGGTGTTAAGTGAAGCCTCAACGGCCCGGCAGAGCGCTTCTCGCTGCGACCAGACGTCAGGCTGCAGTAATGCCAGCGCCGCCGCGGGTGCGCCGCTGCTGAGGCGCAGCGCAGACAGCGCACTTTCCTGTGACGTTGTCACCTCGCGTTCCAGCCAGCTCAACGCCCACGATTCCTGGGGCACCGCGAGATGATGAAGACGGCAACGGCTGCGCAGCGTCGCCAGCAATCGACCCGGATCCCGGCATGAGAGGAAGAACCACGTCTTTTCCGGCGGCTCTTCCAGGGTTTTAAGCAGCGCGTTCGCCGCCGCCTCGGTAAGCAGCGCAGCGTCGTTGAGCCAGACGACTTTGGCCCCGCTCAGTCGCGCATGTTCATACAGTTTCTCGCTGACTTCACGAACGGCATCAATACCGAGCGCGCTTTTGCCCTTTTCAGGCTCAAGCGTGTAGTAGTCAGGATGCGTGCCGGCCTGCATCAGCTGGCAGCCGCGACATTTACCGCAGCTTTTATGCCCTTCCGGCTGCTGGCACATCAGGAAGCGAGTGATGGCGTAGATCAACGCATCATCCCCCATTCCCGGCAGCGCCTGAATCAGTAACGCATGATGCCCCCGACCGGCCTGATAGCTGGCGATCAGCTGTTCAAAGTGCGGGCGCAACCATGGATACCATTTCATTCCTGCTGCTCCTGTAGCCACTGCGTAACGGTCTGTTGAATGTCGCGCGTGACGTCGTCCAGAGATTGCGTGGCATCAATGGTACGAATTGCGCTGTCCTGTGCGGCCAGCTCAAGATAGCGCGCGCGCGTGCGGTTAAAGAAATCGAAAGACTCTTGCTCAATGCGGTCCAGTTCACCGCGCGCGCGGGCGCGCCTGAGGCCCACTTCCGGGGTCACATCCAGATAGAGCGTCAGGTCCGGGCGAAAATCCCCCAGCACGGCATCACGAAGGGTTGCCAGCATCGCCTGGTCAATACCGCGTCCCCCGCCCTGATAGGCCTGAGTCGACAGATCGTGACGGTCGCCGATCACCCACTTGCCTTCGGCCAGCGCAGGTTTAATCACGGTCTCAACCAGCTGCACGCGGGCCGCGTAGAACATCAGCACTTCGGCTTTGTCAGTGATAACTTCATCGCCAACGGATTTAATGTCCAGCACCAGGCTGCGCAGTTTCTCCGCCAGCTGCGTACCGCCCGGCTCGCGAGTAAAGACCATGTCAGCGACGCCAAGCGATTTCAGCGTATCTACCACCACGTTGCGGGCGGTGGTTTTACCCGCCCCTTCGAGTCCCTCAATGACAATGTATTTACTGCGCATTTTTTTCCTTAAGTGCCTTCAGATAGTCCTGAACAGAGCGATTGTGGCTGGCAAGGTTGGTATTAAAGGTATGCCCGCCTTTTCCGTCCGCCACAAAATAGAGATACGGCGTTTTGGCCGGGTGCGCGGCGGCTTTGAGCGAAGCCTCGCTCGGCGTGGCTATCGGGCCCGGCGGTAAGCCGTTAATCACGTAGGTATTATACGCCGTTGGCGTTTCCAGATCTTTTCTGGAGATCTTGCCGGCATAGCTCTCGCCCATGCCGTAGATGACGGTCGGGTCGGTTTGCAGACGCATGCCGATGCGCAGGCGGTTGATAAATACCGACGCGACCCGGTCGCGCTCGGCCGCCACGGCCGTCTCTTTCTCGATGATCGAGGCCATTGTCACAAACTGATTTTGATCTTGATAAGGCAGCCCGTCCATGCGCCCTTCCCAGGCGGAATCAACTGCTTCGACCATCTTTTTGTGTGCCCGTTTAAGAATCGCCACATCGGTCGTGCCCGCCGTATACATCCAGGTGTCTGGCCAGAACCAGCCTTCCACCCACTCAGGATGTTCAAATTTCAACACCTCGGCGACCGTCTCATAGCGGTCATCTTTGAGCGTGTGCTTAATGTAAGGCGCATCACGCAATTGTTTGAGGTAATCGCTCAGGCGCATCCCTTCGACAAAACGCAGAGGGAACTGTGCCTCTTTACCGCTTTCCAGCAGCTGCAGCATCTCTCTGACGGTCATGCCGGGCGTAAAGCGATAGGTACCAGCCTTGAAGTGAGACAGTTCAGGCTCGATACGCAATAACCACTGGAACACGCGTGGACGGTTGATGATTTTATCCCCGTAAAGCTGCTCGCCGAGCGCCATCCGCCCGGTACCTGCTTTCAGGGTAAAAATCGTCTCGTCTTTAATCAGGATTTTACTGTCCGCCAGCTGGCGAACTTTCCATACTCCCGCTCCGCCGGCGATACCCAGCGCAACGATCAGGAGAAGGACAAAGCGCAACATTTTCTTCATGACTATCTGATTTGCTCACATATCGGGGCTAAAAACGTAAACAGCTCGCGCGAAGACCAGCGTTGTTGACCATACGCCCGGACGGGTATAACAGGCATCAGTGCATTGCAGATGACAACTTCATCGGCGGACAGCAGCGCCTCTTCCTTCGCGTTTACTTCGACAACGCGAAAGCCTGCATGTGCCAGCTGCTGCAAACAAAACTGACGCATGATGCCGTTAACCCCAGCCTGCTCCAGCGAAGGGGTGAATACCTCACAGCCCTTCCGCCAGAATAAATTAGCCGCACAGCATTCCGTAATGAACCCTTCGCTGTCAAGGACTAGCGCCTCATCGGCGTCCGTCTGTTCAAGATGAGTACGAATAAGCACCTGTTCAAGGCGATTAAGATGTTTTATTCCGGCGAGCATTGGGTTTCGCCCCAGCCGTACCGGGCTCAGCGTCAGCGTCACCCCCTCCTCACGCCAGCGCGCATAGTGGGCAGGATACGCTGATACAGAAAGAATACGAGTGGGATGCTGACAGGCGGCACCGCTGTACCCTCGCCCGCCGCTGCCGCGGCTGAGGATAACTTTTAATACGCCGCTTGTATTACCTGACGCCAGCCGACGCATCTCGCGCTCGATAATGTCCCACTGCATGAAGGGAATCAGCAATTTCTCGCAGGCTTTTTGTAAACGACGGATATGGGCGTCAAGCAGGCACACCTCACCGTCAAGAATACGCGCAGTGGTGAAACAGCCGTCGCCAAACTGGATTGCCCTGTCGCTTGCCGGCAGCGTTTCTTGCTCAAGACCATTAATTAAAAACATGGTGGCTCCTTATGCGTGGAGGCTCAGTCTGGCAGGATGTTAAAAGCCGGACAAGGGGATTTTCCCTAATAAAAAAGGCCCGGCAAGCGGACCTTTTTTTATAGCTTTCGCGCAGTCAGGCTCAGACCTTTTTGAAGATCAGAGAACCATTCGTGCCGCCAAAGCCGAAGGAGTTACACAGGGTGTACTCCATACCGCTAACCTGGCGCGCTTCGTGCGGAACGAAGTCCAGATCGCAACCTTCATCCGGGTTATCCAGGTTGATGGTTGGCGGTACAGCCTGATCGCGCAGCGCAAGGATGGAGTAGATTGACTCTACTGCACCCGCCGCACCCAGCAGGTGACCGGTCATGGATTTTGTGGAACTGACCATAACGCGGCTGGCAGCCTCGCCGAAGATAGACTTAACCGCCTGCGCTTCAGCTTTATCGCCTGCAGGCGTAGAAGTGCCGTGCGCGTTAACGTAGCCAATCTGTGCCGGGGTAATACCCGCATCACGGATCGCGTTTTCCATCGCCAGCGCAGCACCCGCACCGTTCTCCGGAGGAGACGTCATGTGATACGCGTCGCTGCTCATACCGAAGCCAACGACTTCAGCATAAATTTTTGCGCCACGTTTTTTCGCATGTTCGTACTCTTCCAGTACAAGCATACCTGCGCCGTCACCCAGTACGAAACCATCGCGGTCTTTATCCCACGGACGGCTCGCCGCCTGAGGGTTATCGTTACGGGTAGAGAGCGCACGCGCCGCGCCGAAGCCACCGACACCCAGTGGGGTACTGGCTTTTTCAGCACCGCCCGCAACCATAGCATCTGCATCGCCGTACGCAATAATACGCGCGGCCTGGCCGATGTTATGTACGCCAGACGTACACGCAGTAGCGATAGAGATGCTTGGCCCACGCAGGCCGAACATAATGGTCAGGTGACCTGCCACCATGTTAACAATCGTGGACGGAACGAAGAACGGGCTGATCTTACGCGGTCCGCCATTCATCAGCGATGTATGGTTTTCCTCGATCAGGCCAAGACCGCCAATCCCGGAGCCGATAGCGGCGCCGATACGGGTTGCGTTCTCTTCCGTAATCTCAAGGCCAGAATCCTGCATGGCCTGAACGCCAGCGACAATTCCATATTGAATGAAGGCATCCATCTTGCGCTGTTCTTTGCGCGAGATGATCTCTTCACAGTTAAAATCCTTTACTAAGCCAGCAAATTTCGTTGCATAGGCGCTAGTATCGAAATGGTCGATTAGGCTGATGCCGCTCTGACCGGCAAGGAGAGCTTTCCAGGTGGACTCTACGGTATTGCCGACAGGAGACAACATGCCAAGTCCGGTCACAACTACACGACGCTTAGACACGTTTGTCCTCCAGGGAGGGATAAAAAAAGAGATTCGTGGGACTAAAAAAGATAAAACTCAGGCGGTCGAATGACCGCCTGGAGATGTTCACTTACGCCTGGTGGCCGTTGATGTAATCAATGGCAGCCTGAACGGTGGTGATTTTCTCAGCTTCTTCGTCCGGAATCTCAGTATCAAACTCTTCTTCCAGAGCCATTACCAGCTCAACGGTGTCAAGAGAATCTGCGCCCAGGTCTTCAACGAAGGAAGCGGAGTTCACAACTTCTTCCTGCTTAACGCCCAGCTGTTCGCCGATAATTTTCTTAACGCGTTCTTCGATAGTGCTCATACTCTTAAATTTCCTATCAAAACTCGCTTTCGCGATGGTTTTCGTAGTGTATAAAATGTTGAAAAATTTGCAACTAAATCCCGGCAGGTCTTACCACGATTTTACGTTATTTTGAGGCCATTTGCCCTAATAACGCAAATATTTTCGATCGTGATTAAACCATGTACATCCCGCCGTTGACGTGGAGGGTCTCACCAGTGATGTAACCCGCTTCGTCAGAGGCTAAAAATGCAACCGCACTGGCGATTTCTTTAGGGTCGCCAAGACGACCCGCCGGAACTGCCGCCAGCGTACCCGCACGCTGATCATCAGTCAGCGCACGCGTCATGTCCGTTTCAATAAAGCCCGGAGCAACAACGTTTACAGTAATTCCGCGGGACGCGACTTCACGCGCCAGCGACTTACTGAAACCGATCAGACCTGCTTTCGCCGCAGCGTAGTTAGCCTGACCAGCATTTCCCATGGTACCAACCACAGAACCAACAGTGATAATACGACCATGACGCTTTTTCATCATAGCGCGCATTACCGCTTTTGACAGACGGAATACAGATGACAGGTTGGTTTCGATAATATCGTTCCACTCATCATCTTTCATTCGCATCAGAAGGTTGTCGCGAGTGATCCCGGCATTATTGACCAGAATATCCACTTCACCAAACTCTGCGCGAATATTTTCCAGAACAGATTCGATAGATGCAGGTTCGGTCACATTCAGTACCAGACCTTTACCGTTCGCACCCAGATACTCGCTGATGGCCTGAGCGCCATTCTCGCTGGTTGCTGTACCAATCACCTTCGCGCCGCGCGCGACCAGTGTTTCAGCAATTGCACGCCCGATACCGCGGCTTGCGCCAGTAACTAGGGCAATTTTTCCTTCAAAACTCATGGTATTCCTCTTTTATTGCGAGAGTGCCGCTGACATCGCTTCCGGCTCGTTAATCGCCGAGGCAGTCAGGGTGTCAACAATACGTTTCGTCAGACCGGTGAGGACTTTACCAGGACCGACTTCATACAGGTGCTCAACGCCCTGAGCGGCCATAAACTCAACGGTTTTGGTCCACTGCACCGGGTTGTAGAGCTGGCGAACCAGTGCGTCACGAATCGCTTCCGGCGCGGTTTCGCATTTCACATCGACGTTGTTCACAACGGAAATCGTCGGTGCGTTAAAGGTAATTTTTTCCAGCTCAGCCGCCAGTTTCTCGGCAGCGGGCTTCATCAGCGCGCAGTGAGACGGTACGCTGACCGGCAGCGGCAGTGCGCGTTTGGCGCCCGCGGCTTTACAGGCTGCACCGGCACGCTCAACGGCCTCTTTATGACCAGCAATAACGACCTGGCCCGGCGAGTTGAAGTTAACCGGAGAAACCACCTGCCCTTCAGCAGATTCTTCACACGCTTTTGCAATCGCGGCATCATCCAGACCAATAATGGCAGACATGCCACCCGTTCCTTCTGGCACCGCTTCCTGCATGAATTTACCGCGCAGTTCTACCAGGCGCACCGCGTCAGCAAACGCAATCACACCGGCGCACACCAGCGCAGAGTATTCACCCAGGCTATGGCCCGCGAGCAGCGCTGGCGCTTTACCGCCCTGCTGCTGCCATACTCGCCACAGCGCAACTGACGCAGTCAGCAGCGCTGGCTGAGTCTGCCAGGTTTTGTTCAGCTCTTCGGCCGGACCCTGTTGGGTCAGCGCCCACAGATCATAACCCAGCGCATCAGAAGCTTCACGAAAAGTCTCTTCAATAACCGGGTAGTTTGCTGCCATTTCAGACAACATCCCAACGGTTTGAGAACCCTGGCCCGGGAACACAAAAGCAAATTGCGTCATTTTTTATTCCTTATACTAGAAACGAACCAGCGCGGAACCCCAGGTGAACCCGCCACCGAAGGCTTCAAGCAAGACCAGCTGGCCCCGTTTGATTCGTCCATCGCGTACCGCTTCATCAAATGCGCACGGTACCGACGCCGCAGAGGTGTTGCCGTGACGATCCAGCGTCACCACAACGTTATCCATCGACATGCCCAGCTTTTTAGCCGTTGCGCTGATGATTCGCAGGTTCGCCTGATGCGGCACCAGCCAGTCGAGAGCGGTGCGTTCAAGGTTGTTCGCTTCCAGCGTCTCATCGACGATATGCGCAAGCTCGGTCACCGCCACCTTGAACACCTCGTTACCCGCCATGGTCAGGTAGATGGAGCTGTCCGGATTAACGCGATCGGCGTTAGGCAGCGTTAACAGCTCGCCGTAACGGCCATCGGCATGCAGATGCGTGGAGATGATACCCGGCTCTTCGGACTGCCCCAGCAGCACCGCACCGGCACCATCACCGAAAATAATGATCGTTCCGCGATCGGTTGGATCGCAGGTACGCGCCAGCACGTCAGCACCGATGACCAGCGCATATTTGACGGAGCCAGATTTAACATACTGATCGGCAATGCTCAGCGCGTAGGTGAAACCTGCGCACGCGGCGGCAACGTCAAACGCCGGGCAGCCTTTAATACCGAGCATGTTCTGCACCTGGCACGCCGCGCTTGGGAAAGCATGCGTGGCAGACGTCGTGGCAACCACGATCAAGCCAATCTCTTCTTTATCGATACCCGCCATTTCGATAGCGCGCTGTGCGGCTTCGTAACCCATGGTGGACACGGTTTCGTCTGGCGCGGCGATACGACGTTCGCGGATACCTGTGCGCGTGACAATCCACTCGTCAGACGTATCTACCATTTTTTCCAGATCGGCGTTGGTACGCACTTGTTTTGGCAGGTAGCTGCCGGTACCTAAAATCTTCGTATACATGTACGCTCAGTCACTTTTAGCTAATACAGATTCCAGGCGAGCGGCAATCCGCTGAGGGACTTGTCGCTGCACCGCCTGCACTGCCTGTTCAATGGCGACAGAAAATGCTCGCTGATTGGCGGCGCCATGACTCTTAATCACGATGCCGCGCAATCCTAACAGACAGGCGCCATTATACTGGTCGGGGTTGAGGTGACTGAATCGCCGCGTCAGGCTCTTTTGTAACCAACGCTTCAATAAAATCAACCACCAGGCGCTTTTTTTGCCTTCTCCCTGAGATTTCAGCAGAGAAAGGAACATGCGCACGACCCCTTCCATGGTCTTCAACGTTACGTTTCCGGTGAAGCCATCGCACACCAGAACATCCGTTTTTCCCGTCAGCAACTCATTGGCTTCGAGATAACCAATATAGTTGATGGAGGGAACCTGTTTGAGCATTTCAGCAGCTTCGCGAATGCTGTCCAGGCCTTTGGTCTCTTCTTCACCAATATTCAATAACGCAACGCGGGGATTGTTAATCCCGACCACGTCTTCTGCCAGCACCGACCCCATCACGGCGAACTGAGCCAGCATGGTACTATCACAATCCACGTTAGCGCCCAAATCGAGCACCACCGTTTTCCCCTTCTGCTGATGCGGTAACACCGTCACCAGCGCCGGGCGCTCAATGCCTTCAATCGGCTTGAGCAGTAATTTCGACAGCCCCATCAGCGCACCGGTATTGCCGGCGCTGACGCAAGCCTGCGCTCGCCCTTCTTTTACCAGCTCCAGCGCGATGCGCATAGAGCTGCCGCGGCTATTGCGAATCGCCTGCGAGGGCCGGGCATCACTGGCAATAACTGACTGCGCAGGAATAATCTGCAGACGCGAACGTTGTTCAAAGTCAGCTTTTGCAAGTAATGGCGTGATTGTGTCGGGATTGCCGACTAAAAGAAGTGTGAGTTGCGAATTAGAATTCAGTGCCTGCAATGCTGCAGGCACTGTCACGGAAGGGCCAAAATCTCCCCCCATGACATCTAACGCCAGGGTTAGACGTGTCAAGGTATCGTCGCAGCCTGGTTCGGTAACTTCCCCGTTTGCACGGGGAAATCCTCACTAAGCCTAATCACGCTGACGCGTGATTACTTAGTGATAACCTTGCGGCCGCGGTAGAAACCGTCAGCGGTGATGTGGTGACGCAGGTGTTTCTCACCAGAAGTCTTGTCTACAGACAGGCTGGTAACTGCAGTCAGCGCGTCATGGGAACGACGCATGCCACGTTTGGAACGGGTTGGTTTATTCTGTTGTACGGCCATGGACCTTACTCCTCAATTACTTACGCTTTAAGCTGGCTAATACGGCAAATGGGTTTGGTTTTTGCGCTTCATCAGGCAGTTCCCCAAAGACCATGTCCGCCTCGGACACTTCACAGTGTTCAGAATCATGCACCGGAACCACTGGCAAGGAGAGGATGATTTCATCTTCAACCAGAGCCAGAAGATCGATTTCACCGAATTCGTTAACCTCAATCGGCTCATACGCTTCCGGGAGTGCTTCAGCCTGTTCGTCAGAACGAACCGGACTGAAACAATACGTTGTGTGAACATGCTGTACAAACGGTTTCCCGCAACGCTGACACTCGAGCGTTACCGTTACCTTTGCATCACCGGTTAAAACGGCGAGACGCTGGTTGTCGATAGCGAACGACATGGAGCATTCTACATCACTGTCCACACTGACTACAGATTCGGCAATACGCTCGGCCTGATCGGAAGTATAGATACCTTCGTAATCGAGGCGTTTTTGAGCCGTACGAACCGGATCAAGAGTCAGGGGTAATTTTACCTTTTGCATAGGGCGCGCATATTAACTTTGTAACGTCATAGAGTCAAAGAAAAAGGCAACCAGAGCTGCCTTTTGCCAATTATTCGCACACATTGCGGCCTGTAGTTTAAAATGGCTGGCATCGATACGCTATATCTGGTGATAAAAATATGCCAAATCTCGTACTTGCTTCCACTTCTCCCTACCGTCGAACGCTGCTGGAAAAGCTCGGGATCCCGTTTGAATGCGCCGCGCCGGACGTTGATGAGACGCCGCAGCCGGGTGAATCACCGCGTCATCTGGTGACGCGTCTCGCTAAGGAGAAAGCGCAATCGCTGGCCGCACGTTATCCTGCACATTTGATTATAGGCTCCGATCAGGTTTGCGTGCTGGACGGCGAAATCACCGGCAAGCCCCATACGGAAGAAAACGCCTGCCAGCAGCTTCTGCGCGCGCGCGGCAGTATCGTGACCTTTTATACCGGCCTGGCGCTCTATAACTCCGCCTCCGGCCATCTGCAAACCGAATGCGAGCCGTTCGACGTGCACTTCCGCCATCTAAGCGAGCAGGAAATTATGGACTACGTGCGCCGGGAACGTCCGCTGAACTGCGCAGGGAGCTTTAAGAGTGAAGGACTGGGGATTGCGTTGTTCGACAAGCTGGACGGGCGGGATCCGAATACGCTGGTGGGGCTGCCATTGATTGCGCTGTGCCAGATGTTAAGAAGAGAAGAATGTAATCCGCTGTCCATGTGACTTTCGCCCAGCGGCGCTTCAATTGCATGGGGCTACTAAACTGCGGCCTGATGCCCTCACCCCGGCCCTCTCCCACAGGGAGAGGGAGCAAACATTAAAAACGACAACCTCGTTGCCGTTTTACATTTACCTTAACCGCGCAGAACCTTCAGGCAGCGTTTCAACTGCTCATCCAGCGGCGCTTCAATACGGATGATTTCACCGGTATTAGGATGGGTAAACTTCAGCGCGGCCGCATGCAGGAACAGACGCGACAGGCCCGTACCGGCCAGCTGTTTATCAAATTCGCGGTCGCCGTAGCGGTCATCAAACGCAATCGGATGGCCCGCAAACTGCGTATGGACGCGAATCTGGTGGGTACGCCCCGTCACCGGGCTGCAGCGCACCAGCGTGGCAAACTCGTAGCGCTCTTCTACCTTAAAGCGCGTCTCAGACGGTTTTCCTTCCTGGCTCACGCGAACAATGCGCTCGCCGCTTTGCAGAATGTTCTTCAGCAGCGGCGCCTGCACCACCTTCATGTGGGACTGCCACTGACCGCGCACCAGCGCCAGATAATCTTTCTGCATGCCCTTCTCGCGCAGCTGCTCGTGCAGTGAACGCAGCGCAGAACGCTTTTTCGCTACCAGCAGCACGCCTGAGGTATCACGGTCCAGACGGTGCACCAGTTCGAGGAAACGGGCTTCCGGACGCAGCGCACGCAACCCTTCAATCACGCCGAAGCTCAGGCCGCTACCACCGTGGACCGCGGTACCCGATGGCTTATTCAGCACCAGAATATGATCGTCCTCATAAAGGATGACATCGCTCAGGGCCGCGACTTTTTGCAGCTTCGGCGAAACTACCTCTTCTTCACGTTCTGCCACGCGCACCGGTGGAATACGCACTTCATCGCCCGCTTCGAGCTTGTACTCAGGCTTCACGCGTTTTTTATTCACCCGCACCTCGCCCTTACGCAGGATGCGGTAAATCATACTCTTTGGCACGCCCTTCAACTGGGTGCGCAAGAAGTTATCGATACGTTGCCCCGCGTAGTCATCCGCGATAGCAACCATTTTTACGGCTGGAGTCTCTGTTTTCATGGTTGGCGATTCTAAATATCGTCAGCCATTAGCGCCACTCATTTTTCTATGCTTATATTTACTTTTATCCGGCCTGCGCCCTGTTTCACGCAATCGATTTGGTGGTTATTAAACCAATCACCACCTTGAGGTGAAGAAACTGTGAGTAACCGGGTGATAATTGGTAAAAGTCATCTTGCTATAACCCGGCGAGCAGTGGAATAATGAGACCGTTTTCCGCGTTAAATCCGGGTTTTGTAAGGATGTCGACGGAATGACCAATTTTGTCTGACCGATCATCCACGCAGCAATGGCGTAAGACGTATTGATCTTTCAGGCAGTTAGCGGGCTGCGGGTTGCAGTACTTCCCGGTATAAGGATTGTTCTCTGGAGAGTTCTACCCAGGCAATTCCCCTGATAATTGCGCTGTGTTTCCGTATGAAATACAGGCAACCGACACTCTGCGCCTCTTAAGCGAGCGACAACCGTGAGGTTGGCGACGTGAACAGACACGAGGCCATCGGTTCATACCCCGGAAAGCGTCACCTTGCCCGCAGCTTTGTCGTCAATGTAAGAATAACGAGTAAGTTACGATGAAAAGAATGTTAATCAACGCAACTCAGCAAGAAGAGTTGCGTGTCGCCCTTGTGGATGGGCAGCGCCTGTACGATCTGGATATCGAAAGTCCTGGACACGAACAGAAAAAAGCGAACATTTACAAAGGTAAAATCACCCGCATTGAACCAAGCCTTGAAGCTGCATTTGTCGATTACGGTGCTGAGCGTCATGGTTTCCTCCCTCTGAAAGAAATCGCCCGCGAATATTTCCCTGCAAACTACAACGCCCATGGCCGCCCAAACATCAAAGATGTTCTGCGTGAAGGTCAGGAAGTTATCGTTCAGATTGATAAAGAAGAGCGCGGCAACAAAGGTGCCGCACTGACTACCTTTATCAGCCTGGCGGGGAGCTATCTGGTGCTGATGCCAAACAACCCGCGCGCGGGTGGCATCTCTCGCCGTATCGAAGGTGATGACCGTACCGAGCTGAAAGAAGCCCTGGCAAGCCTTGAGCTGCCGGATGGCATGGGGCTTATCGTGCGTACCGCGGGCGTGGGCAAATCTGCCGAAGCGCTGCAGTGGGACCTGAGCTTCCGTCTGAAGCACTGGGAAGCGATCCAGAAAGCTGCAGAAAGCCGCCCTGCTCCGTTCCTGATCCACCAGGAAAGCAACGTTATCGTGCGTGCCTTCCGTGATTACCTGCGTCAGGACATCGGTGAGATTCTGATCGATAACCCGAAAGTGCTTGAGCTGGCTCGCCAGCACATCGCCGCGCTGGGTCGTCCGGATTTCACCAGCAAAATTAAACTGTACACCGGTGAAATCCCGCTGTTCAGCCACTATCAGATCGAATCCCAGATTGAATCCGCCTTCCAGCGTGAAGTGCGCCTGCCGTCCGGCGGTTCTATCGTTATCGATACCACCGAAGCGCTGACCGCTATCGACATCAACTCCGCGCGGGCAACCCGCGGCGGCGACATCGAAGAGACGGCCTTCAACACCAACCTTGAAGCCGCTGATGAAATCGCCCGCCAGCTCCGCCTGCGCGACCTGGGCGGTCTGATTGTTATCGACTTCATCGACATGACGCCTGTTCGCCACCAGCGAGCGGTTGAAAACCGCCTGCGTGAAGCGGTGCGTCAGGATCGCGCGCGTATCCAGATTAGCCATATCTCGCGCTTCGGCCTGCTGGAGATGTCCCGCCAGCGTTTGAGCCCGTCGCTGGGTGAGTCCAGCCATCACGTCTGCCCGCGCTGCTCCGGCACCGGTACCGTGCGTGATAACGAATCTCTGTCCCTCTCTATCCTGCGTCTGATTGAAGAAGAAGCGCTGAAAGAGAACACCAAAGAGGTTCACGCGATTGTGCCTGTGCCAATTGCCTCTTACCTGCTGAACGAAAAACGTGCAGCGGTCAGCGCAATCGAAGCCCGTCAGGGTGGCGTTCGCTGCATCATCGTGCCAAACGACCAGATGGAAACCCCGCACTATCACGTGCTGCGTGTCCGTAAAGGCGAAGAGACCAGCACCCTCAGCTACCTGCTGCCGAAGCTGCATGAAGAAGAGATGGCGCTGCCTTCCGATGAAGAACCTGCCGAGCGCAAACTGCCTGAGCAGCCTGCGTTAGCGACCTTCATTATGCCTGAAGCACCACCGGAAGCGGCGCTGGAAAAACCGGCAGCCAAACCGGCGGCACAGAAACCAGAAGCCGCGGCAGCGAAAGCCCAGCCGGCGCAACCGGGTCTGCTGAGCCGCTTCTTCGGCGCGCTGAAGAAGATGTTTGCGGGTGAAGAAGTTCAGCCAGAGCAGCCGAAAGAAGAACCAAAAGCAGCCAAACCTGAGCGTCAGCAGGACCGTCGCAAGCGTCAGAACAACCGCCGCGATCGTAATGACCGCAGCGACCGTAACGAGCGCCGTGACAGCCGTTCAGACAATAACGAAGGCCGTGAGCAGCGCGAAGACAACCGTCGCAACCGTCGCGAGAAACAGCAGCAGAACGTTGAAGATCGTGAAATTCGCCAGCAGGCGGGCGATGAGTCCGAGAAGAGCAAACAGCGCGACGAGCAGCAGCCACGCCGCGAACGCAACCGCCGTCGTAACGACGAGAAGCGTCAGGCGCAGCAGGAAGTTAAAAACCTGAACCGCGAAGAGCCCGCTGAGCAGCAGGACGGCGAGCAGGAAGAACGTACTCAGGTTATGCCACGTCGTAAGCAGCGCCAGATGGCGCAGAAAGTGCGCATCGGTGCTGCTCCGGTAGAAGAAACCACCGTAGTTCCGGCTGAAGCGGCAGAAACCGCAACAGGCACGCAGGTTGCAAAAGTTGACCTGCCAGCCGTCGTGGACAATAACGTTGAGCAGGATGAAAACGGTGAAAACCGTGACAACGCAGGTATGCCGCGTCGCTCCCGCCGTTCTCCGCGTCATCTGCGCGTGAGTGGCCAGCGCCGTCGTCGCTACCGTGACGAGCGTTATCCGACTCAGTCTCCAATGCCGTTGGCCGTGGCGTGCGCGTCACCAGAAATGGCATCCGGCAAAGTCTGGATCCGTTATCCGGTCGCTCGCCTGGAGCAGGCTGTTGAAGAACAGACTGTGGCCGAAGAGGTGATTGCCCCTGTAGCAGCGGTTGAAGAGGCTGTGACCGAAGCAGCAACCGTGGTTGAACCTCAGGTTGTTGAAGCGGCAGAACCACACGCAGTGGACGTCGAAACCACCCATCCTGAAGTGATTGCCGCGCCGGTTGATGCCGCACCGCAGATTATCGCCGAAGAAGATGTCGTGGTGGCTGAGGAAGTCGCTGAAGAGGCCGAACCTGTAGCCGCGGTGGAAGAAACTGCTGAAACCCTCGTCGAAACCACCACTGAAGAAGTCGTTCAGGACGTTGAGATTCAGGTTGAACCGGTTGTTGAAGAAGCGAAAGCGCCTGAAGTGGAGCCAGAGCCGGTTAAGGTTGTTGCCGCACCTGCGCCAGCTCACGTTGCGACAGCGCCGATGACGCGCGCTCCGGCACCAGAGTATGTGCCAGAAGCACCGCGTCACAGCGACTGGGTTCGCCCGGCGTTCAGCTTTGACGGTAAAGGCGCTGCAGGCGGCCACAGTGCAACGCATCAGGCGACTGCACCGGCGACGCGTCCGCAGTCTGTCGAATAACGATGCAGAAAGTAAAAAGCCGACCTTCGGGTCGGCTTTTTTATGCCTGCTGCACGGGCTTTCTCATCCCGGTGACCTCCGGCATGATCTGCCGCATCAGCTCCAGAAAACGCCGCAAGCGCGCCGGATAATACCGGGACCAGGGGTAAACCAGATGCACTGGTAATGCCGCCGGCTGCCACTCTGGCAGTAAATGCACCAGCCGCCCTTCCCGAATATCATCCTGTACTGTCCAGCTGGATACCACCGCCACGCCAAGACCGGTGAGTGCCGTATTGCGTGCGACGTACAGACTGTCGGTGCTCAGGCGTGGGGTAATTATCACGCGCGCGGTGGCGGATGATGCCTCGTGAAAAAGCTCCACATGGCGCTGGTAGAAAGAACTGATGGCAATCCAGGGAAGCTGCTGCAGATCCTCCGGGGCGTTAACCGTCGGAAAACGGTCCAGCAATGCCGGAGAGGCCACCACCGAGCGCGGCACTTCGGCCAGCAGCACGGACACGGTTGCCGGGTCGACTTCCATTCCCACCCGAATAGCGCAGTCAAGGTTGTCGCCCAGAAAATCAGCCGACCGATCGTTGAGCATCCACTCAATTGAAAGCTGCGGATAACGCTGTAGAAATTCGGTTAAGGGTTTCAGGAGCTGATCCTGACCAAACGCGTGCGGTGCCCGCACCCGCAGCACGCCTACCGGTTCATCTTCCGTCTGCCCCACCTCATCTTCCAGCGCCAGCCAGCTGTCAATCACGCGACGGGCGTGCTGGTAGCAGCGCTCCCCATCATCCGTCAGCCGCGTCGTGTGGGTGGTGCGCAACATCAGACGCACGCCCAGCATGGTCTCAAGCGACTGCAGCCGCCTGCTCACCGTGGCCTGGGTTGTGGCCAGCTGCCGTGCCGCCGCAGAGAGGGAACCCGCCTCCACAATGCGCACAAACGTCCGCATCAGCTCCACCCTGTCTATACGCTCAGCTCTTTTCATCTCATTCTTACCTATACGCCCAACGTATAAGCGTTTTACCACCACGCCCGCTACCGCCGCAAGGCGTAGTGATAAAAAATAGCCTCACACGATGAATGAGGAACGTCTTATGAACACAACAACCGCCGCCCATGCCGTAAGCCGCTGGGTAATATTAATGCTGGCGCTCGGTGCGGGCTTCAGCGTGGCATCCATCTATTATGCCCAGCCTCTGCTGCCCCTGATGGGCGCAGACCTTCACCTCAGTATCGAAGGAATGGGCATGGTCCCGACCCTCACCCAGGCGGGATATGCCCTGGGGATCCTGTTCCTGCTGCCGCTCGGCGATCGCCACGACCGCAGAACGTTAATCCTGATAAAGAGCGCGGCGCTGGCGCTGTTTCTGCTGGGCTGTAGCCTGACCGGACAGATCCACTCCCTGCTGCTGGCAAGCCTGCTTATCGGTATGGCCGCTACCATGGCGCAGGATATTGTCCCGGCTGCGGCGATCCTTGCGCCGGAAGGCAAACAGGGGAAAACCGTGGGTACGGTGATGACCGGTCTGCTGCTGGGCATTTTGCTCTCCAGAACCGTCAGCGGCGTGGTGGGTGAAGCGTTTGGCTGGCGCGTGATGTATCAGCTGGCTGCGGCAAGTATTGCGTTTATCGGCGTGGTGATGTGGGCCGTGCTCCCTCGTTTCGCGGTTCACTCCACGCTGAGCTATCCCGCTCTGCTGCGCTCGATGGAACATCTGTGGCGTCGCTATCCCGCTCTGCGCCGCGCGGCGCTGGCCCAGGGTTTTCTGTCGATAGCCTTTAGCGCCTTCTGGTCTACGCTTGCGGTCATGCTGCTGGAACGCTATCACCTCGGGAGTGCCGTCGCCGGTGGTTTTGGTATCGCAGGTGCAGCCGGCGCGTTGGCAGCCCCGCTGGCGGGCGGCCTGGCGGATAAACTGGGTGCAGGAAAAGTCACGCAGCTTGGCGCCGTCCTCGTGACCGTCTCGTTTGCCCTGATGTTCCTGATGCCCGCTCTGGGGGTTCACGGACAGCTGATTCTGATTGCCGTCTCTGCTATCGGCTTCGATCTGGGCCTGCAGTCCAGCCTGGTCGCGCACCAGAATCTGGTTTACAGCCTTGAGCCACAGGCTCGTGGCCGTCTGAACGCCCTGCTCTTTACCGTGATCTTTATCGGTATGGCGTTAGGTTCCGCGTTAGGCAGCAATATTTATACGCTGGCTGGCTGGACGGGCGTGGTTGCGCTGGCAACGGTCTGCGGCATCATTGCGCTGGCAATCCGTATGATTGAAAGCGCGCGCGTCGCCTCGGCACCAGCAGAAATGGCATAAAAAAAATGCCCAATCCAGACGGATTGGGCAGTAAAACATGCCCAGTTTCAAGACATGTTCCAAGAGGTCAAGATGTTATTTGTTTAGCTGGAACAGAGACATGCCCTGCATATCGCTAAACGCTTTATAAGAGGCCTGCAGGGCCGCCTGCTGCATGGTGTAAGAGGAAATCGCTTCGTTCCAGTCCACGTCCACCAGGTCGCTCATCTGCTTAGTCTGACCCAGCGCGCGGTCGTCACCCAGGGTATCGAGTTTTTCCAGCTCATTCAGCTTGGTACCCACATCCGCAACGACCGTCAGGACGTTGTTCTGAGCGTTTTTAATACCGATCTGCGCATTGGAAATCACCTGGCTTTGCGCGGCAGCCGCGGCCGGATCGTTCTCAATCGGCGTCTTCAGCGAAGCAATGGCGGAATCAAGGATTTTAAACATGTTGGTATCGCCATAGCCCCCGCCCGGCAGCTCTTGCGCATTGCTGGTAATGCTCTCGAAGATCTGCTGGCCGGTATGGCTGATCGCCATGTTTCGCGCCGTATCAACCTGCTGGGTGATCGCCTCAGTGCCGCCATTGTAGGTGCCGGTTGCGGCATCAAAAGGTGCACTCTCGGTTTTGTAACCCGCAAAGATAAAGCGACCATTGCCATCCGTCGTGTTAGCCAGGTTCATGAGCTGGTCGCGGATCCCCTGGATATCGGTCGCCAGAGAGAGGCGGTCGTCATCGCTTAAGGTGCCGTTTGACGCATAGACCAGCTTCTCACGCACGCTTGATAACGCGGTGTTCACCTGGGTCAGCACGTTATCTTCCAGCGACACTTTTTGCGTGGCAAAGGTGCGCGCTAACGCGAACTGGCTGTTTTGAGACTGAGATTGTGACAGCACAATAGACTGTGAAGCCGCGATAGGATCGTCCGACGGACGGTTAACGCGCTTGCCGGTGGACATCTGTTCACCATAGCTTAGCCATCTGCTCTGGGAATCGGTGATCCCGCGCATGTTCTGTTCGTACATCATCTGGGTGCTAATACGCATTTTTCACCTCAACCTTAACGAATGTTGATAATTGCATCAAAGAGCGTACTGGCAGTCTGGAGCACCTGCGCGTTGGCGAGGTAATACTGCTGATAACGCTGCAGGTTGCCATACTCTTCGTCGAGGTTTACCCCGGAGATGGTCTGCTGCTGCTTAATTAACTGCGTTTCCACATTGGCTTTCGTCTGGCTGCTGACTTTCAGTGAAGCGGTGGTGCTCCCCACGGTGCTCACCAGCGAGGCGTAGGCATCGTTGAAGGTTTTGTTTCCGCCGACCACTTTGCTGTTTTGCAGATCGAGCATTTTCTGCCCGTTGCGGTTGTCGCTCTCACCGCCGTTCTGCACCCCGGCCATGGCCAGTTTGGACTCGTCGCTGATGGACAGTTCCATGTTCATGATGACGTCGGAAACAGGCTTCACGGTAAAGCTGTCTTTGGCGTTAGCCGAACCGCTGACGTTCACGTTGAGACCGTCAAACGACAGATTGCCGCTGGCATCCGGGCTCATGGTAAAGCTGGTCTTGTCCGACGTGCGGGTAATGGTCCAGTCGGTGCCGTTGAACTGCAGCTTATAGTCCGTTGCCTGAACTTTGGTGCTGTCCGCAACGGTGGCATTGACGACCGCCGTACCGCTATTTTTGCTGTTGGAAAGCACAGCCGGAGAGCCAAAGCCGAACAGCTTGCCGCCCGCATCGCCGTTGGCATCAAAGCCGGCCTCGTGCTGCTTGTTCATCGCGTCAGCAAACGCCAGCGCCATCTGGTTCAGGGTGTTACGGGCCTTATCCAGATCTTCCGCGCGGAAGGTCAGCAAACCGCCTAACGAGCCGGTGGTGATCATCTTTTCCGGGATCTCGACATTACCCGCAACCTCATCGACGTAGGCGATAGTGGTGCGGGATGGATCGGCGCTGGACTTTACGGCCGCCAGCTGGTTAGCTTTGCTGCCCTGCACCAGGCTGTAGCCATTGCCGAAAGAGATGTTAAACGTGCCGCTATCCTGAACCGAAACTTCCACACCCACGATTTTGTTCAACTCGTTGACAAGCTGATCGCGCTGGTCGAGCAGATCGTTAGGCGATGCGCCCGCGCCGACGCCGGTGAGGCGGGAAATCTGATCGTTCAGATTCGCAATCTGTTTGGCATAGTTGTTGATCTGCGAAACGCTGGTCGCAATTGCGGTATTCACCTGCGAATCCTGATCGCGAAGATACTGATCGTTGGTTTTAAACTGATTGACCAGGCCGCCCGCTTTTCCCAGCACCGTCTGACGCGCAGCCGGATCTTCGGCGTTGCTCACCAGCGTTTGCAGGCTCTTGAAGAAATCCTGCAGGGTGGTGGAAAGCGAGTTGGTTGTATCGGAGAGCACATCGTCAATTTTTGACATCTGCTGATAGCGCGTGGTCAGGCCGCTGCTCTGGGTCTGCGCGGCGCGCAGCTGGTTGGTGATGAAAGCGTCATATTCACGCTGGACACCGGAGACATACACCCCGTTACCCACCCAGCCACCGCCGGTCAGCGTGCTGTTAGATGCACCCAGCACCGTCGTCTGGCGGGTGTAACCTGCCACGTTATAGCTTGAAATATTATTACTGACGGTATTGAGTGCCGACTGCGCGGCACTGAGGCCACTCATGGCGCTGTTAATCAAACTGGACATGGGGGTTCCTTTTATACGTTCAGACACGAGTCCTGATGAAGGTTATCGGCAACCTCCACCGGGACTTGAGAACTTTCAGAACAGATTTTCGATATCTGCGCTATAGGCTTTGCTGACCTTCTCGCCCATGGATTTCAGCTGCTGGATCATGCTGGTAAGCTTACGGGCGTAGTTCGGATCGGTCGCGTAGCCCGCGTTTTGCAGGGCCTGGGCGCCCTGCTCCGCCGTCGCCGCCTGCGTAACGGCGGTATAACGCGGATTTCGACTCAGCAGCCCCACATAGTCGGACAAGGCTTCCAGATAAGAGCTGTAAACGCGGAATTTCGCTTTCACCTTCACCGCCGCGCCGTTCTCGTATTCGGTGGTGGTGATCTCCGTGGTCGGCCCCTTCCAGCTGGAGGTGGCCTTCACGCCGAAAATGTTAAAGCTCGGGTCGCCGTTTTCCTTGCGGATCTGGCGCTGGCCCCAGCCCGACTCCAGCGCGGCCTGGGCGAGAATCAGGTGGTGAGGCACGCCGCTCTGTTCACTGGCCAGTCGCGCAGGCAGAGAAAGCTGCGCCAGGAAGTCTTTGCTGTCACCGGAGAGCGCCTCGTCGCCGCTGCCCGTTGCCTTCGGTATCGCTTTACGCACCATCTGCGTCAGCGCCTGGTTCTGATAACTGGTCACCGTTTCAAGGTCGAACTTCATCGGCACCTGCTGCGGCTGCTCTTCAGGCTGAACACCCTGTGCGGCGGCGGTCTGTTTGACAATCATGTCAGCCAGACCGAGGCCTTTACCGGCGGTCATCTGCTGCGCAATCTGCTGGTCATACATGCTGGTGTAAAGACGCGTTGAATCGCTGCTGAACATCCCGTCTTTCGGCAGGGTTTCACGCATGCTTTTCAGCATCATCTGTACAAACATCCCTTCCACCTGGCGGGCAACCGGGCGGATATTCGCCGCCGGATCTTTACCTGCTTTGGATTTCAGTTCGTTGAGCGACTGGGCGTCCCAGGCGGCACTGGTCAACAGTTTGCTATCGGTCAGCATCAGATGATTTCCAGTTTGGCGCGCAGACAGCCCGCGCTTTGCATGGATTGCAGAATGGACATCAGATCCATCGGCGTCGCGCCCAGCGCGTTCAGGGCACGCACCACGCTGTTCAGGTTGGCGCTGGAGCGCACGCTCTGCAGGGAACCGCCGCTCTGGCGTAAATCAATCTGCGTTTGCGGCGTCACTACCGTCTGTCCACCGCCAAATGGTGTATCCGGCTGGCTGACGTTGGCAGAACGGTTAACCGTCACCGACAGGTTACCCTGCGCCACGGCACAGCTATCCAGCGACACTTCCCGGTTCATCACCACGGAGCCCGTACGGGAGTTGATGATCACTTTGGCATCCTGCACCGGCACGTTCACTTCCAGATTCTGGATATCCGCCAGCATGCGCACCTGGTTGCTGCTGCCGGTGGAGGTGCGGATCTGCACGGTACGCGCATCCAGTGCCGTGGCATTGCCATAGCTGCGGTTGATGGTGTCGGCGATCTGCTGCGCCATCGTGAAGTCTTCATTATTCAGCTGCAGGTTAATGGTGTTGCCCGCACCAAACTGGGTCGGCAGTTCACGCTCGATGATCGCACCGTTGGTGATGCGCCCGCCGTTCAGCTGGTTCACCTGCACGCTGCTTCCGCCAGCGGATGCGCCCGCCCCGCCGACCAGGATGTTCCCCTGCGCCAGCGCGTAGACCTGGCTGTCGACGCCTTTCAGCGGGGTCATCAGCAGCGTACCGCCGCGCAGGCTTTTGGCGTTACCCATTGAGGAGACCACCACGTCAATGGTCTGCCCCTGGCGCGCAAACGCCGGGTAGGAGGCCGTGACCATTACCGCGGCCACGTTTTTCAGCTGCATGTTGGTTCCCGCCGGCACGGTAATGCCGAGCTGGGAAAGCATGTTGTTTAAGCTTTGGGTGGTAAACGGCGTCTGGGTCGTCTGGTCACCGGTACCGTCCAGCCCCACCACCAGGCCATAGCCAATCAGCGAGTTCCCGCGAACGCCCTGAACGCTGGTGAGATCGCGAATGCGGTCGGCCTGAGCAAACGTTGCGACAAGAACCAGCGCCGCGGCGAAGATCGATTTAAACATGGGTCACCTCGCTTACATCGGCGATAAATTAAGGAAGAAGCGCTGCAGCCAACCCATATTCTGCGCTTCATTAATGTAGCCGTTACCGACGTACTCAATGCGCGCATCCGCCACCTGGGTGGACGGAACGGTGTTGGTGCCGCTGATGGTGCGTGGATTCACCACGCCCGAGAAGCGAATGAATTCAGTGCCCTGGTTAATGGCGATCTGTTTTTCACCCACGACGTGTAAATTGCCGTTAACCAGCACCTGGTCAACCGTGACGGTCAGCGTACCGCTGAAGGTGTTGCTGGCGTTCGCGCCACCTTTACCGTTAAAGGTGTTGCCGCCGGAGGCCTCAACATCCGCACGGGCATTGCCGAACAGACCCTGCAAATAACGTGGAACGGTGTCGAAGCCAAAATTGGTTTTGCCATCGCGGCTGGCGTTCGCCGACGAGCTCTTGCTCGCGCTGACGTTTTCCTGCAGCACAATGGTCAATGTATCGCCGACATTGCGCGGGCGGCGATCTTCAAACAGCGGCTGATAGCCGTAGTTAATCGGCTGCGCGGTCTGGAAAATGGAGCCGTTTACGACTGGCGCAGGGCCAGGAACGGGTTGGGCAGTCGTCGCACCCTGGACCAATGGTTTAGACGGGATCAAGGCGCACCCGCTGAGGGTGACGGCCAGAACAGTCAGTATCGGATAACGAAACGCCGCGTTTTTTTGCATTGCCTTCATCTTCGAAAACAGGGAGCCGGTGCGGGGTTTACCGCACCGGGCTACACCTTAGAGTTGCGTCAGTTTCTGCAGCATCTGATCGGTCGTCGAGACTGCTTTACTGTTAATTTCATACGCGCGCTGGACCTGGATCATATTCACCAGCTCTTCCGCCACGTTCACGTTGGAGGTTTCGACATACCCCTGATACAGCAGACCGGCACCGTTCAGGCCTGGCGTACTTTCATTTGGCGTGCCGGAGGATTGCGTTTCGGTGTAGAGGTTCTCACCAATGCTTTCCAGACCGGTATCGTTCATGAAGGTGGTCAGGTTGAGCTGACCGACCTGAACCGGCGCGGCCTGCCCCTGCTGGGTCACGCTCACGATGCCGTCACGGCCGATGGTAATGCTCAGGGCGTTCGCCGGAATGGTGATCGCAGGCTGAACCTGGAAACCGCCCGCCGTTACCAGCTGACCGTTCTGATCGACCTGGAAGGAACCGTCACGGGTGTAGGCAGAGGTCCCGTCAGGCAGCTGCACCTGGAAGAAGCCCTGGCCTTTGATCGCCACGTCTTTGCTGTTGTTGGTCTGAGACAGGTTGCCCTGGCTGTGCAGACGCTCGGTCGCCACCGGGCGAACGCCGGTACCGATCTGCAGGCCTGACGGCAGCGTCGTCTGTTCAGAAGACTGCGCGCCCGGCTGGCGGATGGTTTGATAAAGCAAATCTTCGAAAACGGCACGCTGACGCTTGAAACCATTGGTGCTTACGTTTGCCAGGTTGTTGGCAATCACGTCCATATTGGTTTGCTGCGCGTCCAGGCCAGTTTTCGCGATCCATAAAGAACTGATCATAAAGAGTCCTGTTAACTCATCGACAGAAGTTGGTTAGCCTTGCCCGCGTTTTCGTCCACGCTGCTGATAATCTTCATCTGCATTTCAAAACGACGGGCGCTGGCGATCATGTCGCTCATGGCGGCTACCGGCTTAACGTTGCTGCCTTCCAGAACGCCGGACATCACGCGGATGCTCGGATCGGCCTGTAGCGTGGCACCACGGGTAGCCTGGGCCGCCTGGGTCAGACGGAACATGCCGTCGTCGCCGCGCTGCACCTCTTTGCCTTCCGCTTTGACCAGCTTCAGACGCCCGACGGGGGCAACGGTGTTGGCCGGATCGCCCGGGTTCAGCGCCGAGATGGTACCGTCCGCAGCGATGGTCAGCTCAGAGCCTTCCGGTACGGTCAGCGGGCCCGCTTCACCCATCACCGGATGCCCCTGAATCGTCAGCTGGCCGGTCGCGCTGACCTGGATATTCCCGTTACGGGTATAGCCTTCACCGCCGTCCGCCGTTTGCACCGCCAGCCAGCCGTCCTGCTGCAGAGCAACGTCCAGCGGGCGCGAGGTATAATCCATCTGCCCTGGCGTCATGTCTGCGCCCGGGGTGGATGCCGCCACCAGCGTACGGGTCGGCAGGGAGAGCCCTTCCACCGGCACCGCGCGCAGCGCATTCAGCTGAGCGCGAAAGCCCGGCGTAGAGGCGTTGGCCAGGTTGCTGGCGGTAACGGCCTGCTGGTTGAGCGTCTGACTTGCCGCGCCCATCGCGGTATATATTGCGTGATCCATTGCGCTTTCCTGTTAGCCGCTTAACGCAGGTTAACCAGCGTGTTGAGGATCTGATCCTGGGTCTTGATGGTCTGCGCGTTCGACTGATAGTTACGCTGCGCGACAATCATGTTCACCAGTTCTTTACTCAGGTCCACGTTAGAGGCTTCCAGTGCGCCGTTGGTCAGCGTGCCGAAGTTACCGGTTCCCGCCGTACCCAGCAGCGCCACGCCGGAGGACTGGGTAGCCGACCAGACGTTATCGCCTTCAGATTTAAGGCCTTCGTTGTTGGCGAAGTTAGCCAGCACGATCTGGCCCAGCACCTGGGTCTGCTCGTTGGAGTAGTTCCCGACGACGGTGCCGTCATCGTTGATCTGATAGCTCACCAGGTCGCCCGGCTTGAAGCCGTTCTGGTTGGTCGCCACGATATTGTTCGCACCGGTGTTCTGCTGCATGGAGTTAGCAAAACTCATCGCGAAGGTCGCCGGGTCCGCACCTGGGATAGTCGCGGTAGTAATGTTGATGTTTCCACCACCAATCAACGTACCGTTATTATCGAAGGTCAACGTCGTGGCCACTGCCGCCGTGCTGCCTGCTACGCTGCCGTCCTGGGCATACACTTTCCAGGAGTTAGCCGGGGTTGCATCTTTGACGTAAAACAGGTTCATGTTGTGCGCATTACCCTGGCTATCAAAGACGGTTACCGTACCTTTTTTGTTGTAGGTATCCGGGTTAGCCGGATCGAAGGCGGCGGTCGGTGCGGCATCGGTAGAGTTAAGGTTAATCTGCTGGGAAGCCGTGGTGGTGGACTTCGCGGCCATCAGCGTGGTCGGGATATTAATCGCCTGTGGATTCGCACCGGTCTGAACCGTTGATGGCGTTCCGGCAACCGGATAACCCGTTAATTGCATCCCCTGCATGTTCACCAGGTTACGGTTTTCGTCCAGCTTGAACTGGCCGTTACGGCTGTAGAACACCGAGCCGTTTGCATCGACCATACGGAAGAAACCGTTCTGGCTGATGGCAACGTCCAGGCCACGACCGGTGTTGGTGGTGGTGCCGTCGGTAAAGTCCTGAGTGATGCCCGCAACTTTTACGCCCAGACCCACTTTGGAACCGGCAAACATATCTGCAAAGGACGCAGAACCGGATTTGAAACCATAGGTCGCGGAGTTGGCGATGTTGTTGCCAATGACGTCCAGGTTGGTGGCCGCAGCATTCAGGCCGCTGACCGCTTGAGAAAAGGCCATGACTTACTCCTGATAAGTGTTAAGGCTTAGATAATCTGCCGAACTTCGTCGAGTGTGGTGGTACCGGAGGTACCCAAATCCAGTTTGTTGCCGTCGCCCCCTTTAATCACGCCCTGAACCAGCGCGAACTGCAGCGGCTGCGCCACCAGCTGGGTCGTTCCGTTGCTGGCGCTAATCGCGACTTTGTAGGAGCCATTTGGTGCTTTCGTGCCGTCGGTCAGGCTGCCGTCCCAGGTAAAGGTGTGAACGCCCGCCTTCAGCTCGCCGATGTCGATGGTGCGAACCACGGCGCCGGTTGAGTCGGTGATCGTCGCCGTCACTTTGTCAGCCGCCTGCTGCAGTTCAACGCCGAACGGCGTAGTGGTGGTGGTCGATGTACCGTCGGTGGTGCTGGTGCCCGCAAGGATCGTGGTCCCCGGGATCATCACGCCGTGACCGATCAGGCTTGCCGCCTGCAGGGACTGGGCGCTGTTAATCTGACCGGAGACGGAACCCAGGGTGGTGTTCAGTTTCTCAATGCCGCTCACGGTACTGATCTGCGCAAGCTGCGTGGTCAGTTCGTTGTTCTGCATTGGGTTAGTCGGATCCTGGTTCTTAAGCTGAGCCACCAGCAGCGTCAGGAAGCTGCTCTGCAAATCGGAGGCATTGCTTCCCGTCAGGGAGCTGGAGCTTGTCGAACTTTTGGTGTTGTTAACACCCGTGTTCGTCGGATCGTTCACATTTACGGCGATGGACATGCATGTCTCCTTTACTGGCCGAGAGTGAGTGTTTTGAGCATCATGCTCTTCACGGTATTAAGCACTTCGACGTTCGCCTGGTAGCTACGGGACGCCGACATGGAGTTCACCATCTCGCCCACCACGTCCACGTTTGGCATCTTCACGTATCCGTTAGCGTCCGCGAGCGGGTTACCGGGCTCGTACACCAGCTTGTCCGGCGCCTGGCTCTCTACCACGTCAGACACCTTCACGCCGCCCGTTGCCGCGCCTGGCGCAGCGTCGACCTGAAACACAACCTGTTTGGCACGATAAGGCTGTCCGTCAGGTCCGGTCACGCTGTCGGCGTTCGCCAGGTTACTGGCGGCCACGTTAAGACGTTTGGACTGGGCGGTTAACGCCGAGCCGGCGATATCAAAAATATTCAGCAAGGCCATTTATCAGTTGCCCCCCTGCAGGACGTTCATCATGCCTTTGATTTGTCCGCCGAGTACGGTCAGGCCCGTCTGGTATTTCAGGCTGTTATCGGCAAACTGCGTACGCTCCCGGTCCATATCCACGGTGTTACCGTCGAGTGAAGGCTGGTCAGGGATGCGATAAAGTAAATCGGTCGCTGGCGCGGTCATCGCCTGAGCGGGAATATGGCGAGAGGATGTCATGGCGAGTGCAACACCCGTTCCTTCGGCACGTCCACGCTCCATCACCTTTTTGAGTTCACTGGAAAAATCAATATCGCGCGCCTGATACCCGGGCGTATCGGCGTTAGCGATGTTGGCGGCTAAAATCTCCTGCCGCTGGGCGCGTAAATTGAGCGCTTCCTGCTGAAAACGTAACGCGGCGTCGAGTTTATCGAGCATGTCTCCTCCGCTGATGGCAAAATTTCAGTTCACAGCTTAAATCTCACCCGGTCTCCCCTATCGACGGAATAAGCACAAAATGCGTCGCTATTTATTCCGTTGATGCAAAACCACTGCAGGTAGAATTCACTCAACTCTGGAAACGGTGGAACTTGCGATGCAAACGTTAAAACGTGGCCTGATGGCAACCTTCTTGCTGTTTAGCCCTCTGGTGAATGCCGGGGATTTACAGGATGCGCTGACCAATTTTTTTGCCCAGAAGCTGGCGGGCTTTAGCGATGACGTTAACGTGACCATCCGCACGCCGCCGAATCTGTATCCGACCTGCGAGCAACCGTCATTCAGCGTGACGGGGACCACCAAGCTGTGGGGCAATGTGAACGTCCTGGCACGCTGCGCCAGCGAAAAACGCTATTTACAGGTTGCAGTTCAGGCGACGGGCAATTATGTTGTCGCCGCCGTACCCATTGTGCGTGGCAGCGCGCTGCAGGCAAACAGCGTGACGTTAAAGCGCGGGCGTCTGGATCAGCTCCCGCCGCGGACAATGCTGGACATTAACCAGGCACAGGACGCCGTCAGCCTGCGCGACGTCGCGCCGGGCCAGCCGATTCAGCTCTCCATGCTGCGCCAGGCGTGGCGTGTCAAAGCGGGACAGCAGGTGATGGTGGTCGCCAATGGAGACGGCTTTAGCATCAACAGTGAAGGGAAAGCGTTAAACAATGCCGCGGTAGCGCAAAACGCCCGCGTCAGAATGTCCTCAGGCCAGGTGGTGAGCGGAACCGTCGATTCTGATGGGAATATTCTGATTAACCTATAATCTTTTTAAAGATTTCGCGGCGCGTGCCGATAAATATTCCACTAATGATGATGTCAGGCGCAAACGCCGCGAACCCTCGATGAGGACAACACTATGAGCATTGATCGTACATCAGCCCTGAAGCCGGTAAGCGCTGTACAGCCTCGCGAAACGAACGACGCAACTCCTCAGAAAACGCGTCTGGAAAAACCGTCAACGTCTAACAGCACCAGCGTGACCCTGAGCGATGCCCAGGCAAAACTGATGCAGCCAGGCAGCAACGATATCAATATGGAACGTGTTGAAGCGCTGAAAACGGCTATTCGCAACGGTGAGCTGAAAATGGACACCAGCAAAATCGCTGATGCCCTGATTCAGGAAGCACAGAGTTTCTTACAGAGTAACTAACCGTATGAGTCGACTGTCAGAAATACTGGATCAAATGACGGTTGTCCTGAACGACCTGAAAACGGTAATGGACGCTGAACAGCAGCATCTCTCTTCCGGTCACATTAACGGCAGCGCGCTGCAGCGTGTTACTGAAGATAAGAGTTCGCTGCTGGCGACGCTGGACTATCTGGAGCAGCAGCGCCGCGCCGAGCAGGACTCGAAGCGCAGCGCCAATGACGATATTGCCGAGCGCTGGCAGACCATTACCGAAAAAACCCAGCATCTGCGCGATCTCAACCAGCATAACGGCTGGCTGCTTGAAGGCCAGATAGAGCGTAATCAGCAGGCGCTTGAGGTGCTGAAGCCGCATAAAGAAACCGGACTGTACGGCGCGGATGGTCAGACGGCGACGGCACGTATTGCGGGTGTAAAAAAGATTTCGATTTGAAGCTTAAGCGACAAATCATGCAGTGGGGAGCACCCTGAGGTGAACTCCCCTTTTGGCGTTTATGCCGTCCGGCGGGTAAATTCTTTCACTTTGAAGCCCAGCACGGCGAGCGTGGCGAAATAGGCTACCACCCCGACGCCCACCACGGCCATCAGCCGCATCAGACGATAAGGCATCGTGCCGAGGGACCACTCCGGCATGACGTACATCATCCCGATGAGTGCCGCAGACATCACCAGCACGGCCACAACCAAACGCGCGAGGAAACTTGCCCAGCCCGGCTGCGGCGTAAAGATATCCTGCTTGCGCAGCTGCCAGTAAAGCAGCCCGGCATTCAGGCAGGCCGCCAGACCAATAGAGAGCGACAGGCCGGCATGCTTCAGCGGGCCGATAAATGCCAGGTTCATCAGCTGCGTCATAATCAGCGTCACAATGGCAATTTTCACCGGCGTTTTAATGTCCTGACGCGAATAGAACCCCGGCGCCAGCACTTTGACGACAATCAGCCCCATCAATCCCACCGAGTAAGCGACCAGCGCGCGCTGGGTCATCGCGGCGTCAAACGCGGTGAATTTACCGTACTGGAACAGCGACACCGTCAGCGGCTTGGCGAGGATCCCCAGCGCTACCGCGCTTGGCAGGGCCAGCAGGAAGCAGAGACGCAGGCCCCAGTCCATCAGGCGGCAGTATTCGTCATGGTTGCCGCTGGCAAAGCTTTTCGACAGCGACGGCAGCAGGATGGTCCCCAGCGCCACGCCCAGCACGCCGGACGGGAACTCCATCAGACGGTCAGCGTAGTACATCCACGAGACGGAACCCGACACCAGGAAAGAGGCAAAGATGGTGTTGATGATAAGCGAGATCTGGCTGACAGAGACGCCAAGAATGGCGGGCCCCATCTGCTTAATCACCCGCATAGCCCCGGCATCTTTAAGGTTGATGCGCGGCAGCACCAGCATGCCGATTTTCTTCAGATGCGGCAGCTGATACGCCAGCTGCAGTACCCCGCCCACGGTGACCGCCCAGGCCAGGGCCAGCACCGGCGGGTTGAAGTGCGGCGCGGCGAACAGCGCAAAACCGATCATGCTGACGTTGAGGAACGTCGGCGCAAACGCCGGAACGGAGAAGCGGTTCCAGGTATTCAGGATCGCCCCCACCAGCGAGGCCAGCGAGATCAGCAGAATATAGGGGAAGGTAATGCGCAGAAGCTGCGAGGTCAGGGCAAATTTATCCGCCGTGTCGGCAAAGCCGGGGGCGGTCACCATAATTACCCAGGGCGCGGCCAGCATACCGACTACCGTCACCGCGGCCAGCGCCAGCGTCAACAGCCCGGAGACATAAGAGACAAACACGCGCGTCGCGTCTTCACCCTGCTTGCTTTTATATTCCGCCAGAATGGGCACGAACGCCTGGGAGAACGCCCCTTCAGCAAAAATGCGACGCAGCAGGTTCGGCAGCTTGAACGCGACGAAAAAGGCGTCCGTTGCCATCCCTGCACCAAAGACCCTTGCCACAATGGCATCGCGCGCAAAACCGAGAACGCGAGAGAACATGGTCATCGAGCTGACGGCCGCCAGCGATTTTAATAAGTTCATTAACGTGAATTTCCAGAACCATACGGATTTATAGACCAGGAACGCGCAAGCGCCACCCGGCAAAGCCAACAAGCGGCGCTTAGTCTAACCCGATTTCAACGAATTACTATCCGCAGATGTTACAGCGAGTTATTCACTCATGGCATCGCGCCAGAGCCGTTCCACAATGCGCTGAGCCAGAATGGCCTGCTCGCCGGACGTTTCAGGAACCGTCTGATTTTCCACGCAGGTGATAAAGTGGCGGGCACATCCTGCGAAACCACGTTGCTCCAGAGTGCTTTGCCAGCCGGGGACCGGCTGCATCACCACGCCGCTGCCCTTCTCTTCCCGCCACTCACGCATGTCGGTAACGTCGTACAGCGCGCCGTCGGTCACCGCCTGTACGGATTCCCGCTGGCTGCCCGCGCGGCGGTGCATGCTGGTGGTGACCTGAAGATGCTCAACGGCAAAATGGTGTTCCGCATACACCATCTGCCCCTGCTCGTTGGTGACGAGAGTGCCGCTTTTCAGCTGTGCATTGCCGTTAGTCAGCCACAGCGCGGTGTCCACTACGTGAAGGTAGTCATCGAGAAGGGTAAAGCGCAGATCGTTCGGACCCACGCTGTCGGTGCGGTGCTTGTCCATGCGCAGCGAGGCCATATTGCCGGACTGCGCCTTCAGCTGCTGGTAAAGCGGCGCGAAGCGGCGGTTGAAACCGACCATCAGCGTCAGTTTTTTACGGGCCGCCAGCTCAATCAGCCGTTCGGCGTCCTGAACATTTTCCGCCAGCGGTTTATCCACGCAGACGTGAACGCCCGCATTGAGCAGCTCGCTCACTACCTGATAGTGGGTTGCCGTTGAGGTATGCACAAATACCGCATCGCACTCGCGGGCCAGATCCTGAAGCGATGCCGCATACGGGATACGCCAGGTTTCGCAGATGCGTTCTGCCTTTTCTCGGGTAGGTGACCATGCCCCTTGCAGCGTCCAGTCAGACGCGGCGCCAAGTACGGGCAGCCAGGCTTTCTGCGCAATACCGCCCAGCCCCACCACGCCAATGCGTAATTTTTTCACCGTTAGTCTCCCAAATGTGCCAGCAGTGCATCCAGCCGCTGTTTCAGCCCGGCCACCTCGTCTTCCAGCGCCTCCACGCGCGCGGCAAGGTCGTCACGGGTTGCAGGGCCCGATTCCGTCGCCACGCTTGCGGCGTCAACGTCGCCGCTGAAGAGATGCATATAGCGGCTCTCACGTTTGCCCGGCTCGCGCGCCAGGCGCACCACGTAAGGGCCATCCTCACGCGCGGCCAGCCCTTCCAGCGTCTGCTCGACTTCCTGCATGTCGCTGAACTCATGCATTCGGGAAGCGCGCGTTCGCAGTTCCCCCGGCGTTTGCGCCCCGCGCAGCAGCAGCGTGGTAATGACCGCCACTTCCGCGCTGCTCAGCTTCAGGTCGCCAAATTCGGAGTTACAGAAGCGCTGCTCGTATTTGGTCACGCGGTTGCCGAAGCCGCTGACGGTGCGCAGATAGTGGCGCTTCACCAGCGCATCCAGCACGTCCTGAACCTCATGCTCGCTGAGGTTCATCACCGGCTCGCGGTTGGTCTTCTGGTTGCAGGCCATGGTCACGGCGTTGACAGAGAGCGGATACTGCTCCGGCGTCGTCACCTGTTTTTCAAGTAAGCACCCAATCACGCGCGCTTCCGTACCGTTTAGCTGATACTTCATCTTTTCTCCTTAACGACCTGCGGTCCAGTCACGGGTGGTTAATGCCGTCAGAACGTGGTCGCGCCACTCTCCGTCTATCAGCAGATAGTCTTTGGCGTAACCCTCTTTCTCGAACCCTAAACGCGCCAGCAAATTGCCGCTGCGCTGATTATGCGGCATGTAGTTCGCCATAATGCGATGGATATGCTGCGTGCGTTGCATATAGCGGATGGCTACCGTTAACGCCTCGTACATCAGCCCCTGCCCCTGCCATTTCTGGCCGATGGAGTACCCAAGGTAGCAGGCGTGAAACGATCCCCGCACCACGTTTGAAAAATTGGCGATCCCGATAATCTCTTTCTCTTCTGGATCCAGCAGCGCGAAATAAAACGCGCTGCCCTGCTTATGAAATTCAGCGATCATGCTGAGGCGCGCCTGCCAGCCGGAGGGGTAACAATGGCTCTCGTCCCGAACGGGTTCCCAGGGTTTTAAAAACTGGCGATTCTCGGCGTAATAATCCGCCAGACGCCAGGCATCACGCTCATGCACAAGACGAACGACCAGCCTGTCAGTTGTCAGACGCACTTTTGGCACATTACTGCGATAGCCAAACATCAATACCACTCCTTCCCGTCGCTTCAGCTTACCCATTAGCTTTACTATACCTGCGCCTGTGCCGTCTGTGAAAACAGTGACATACCATTTTCACCTCTTTTCACATTTTTCGATGAGAACTCTCTATCAAAGCACCGTTTTGATAAAAAAATATTGTCGCGCCCGGGGGTGGGAAAAAACGCGGCGACACCGCAGAATGTTAGCGTGCTCACCTTCTTATTTTCCCTGGAGGGAAAATGTCCCGCGTATCACAGGCCAGGAGCCTGGGTAAATATTTCCTGCTCGTCGATAACATGCTGGTCGTGCTCGGCTTTTTTGTCGTGTTCCCCCTCATCTCGATCCGCTTTGTCGATCAAATGGGCTGGGCGGCATTGATGGTTGGTATTGCGCTGGGGCTACGTCAGTTTGTCCAGCAGGGTCTGGGCGTCTTTGGCGGCGCGATCGCTGACCGCTTTGGCGCTAAACCGATGATCGTTACCGGTATGCTGCTCCGCGCGGCAGGCTTTGCCACGATGGCGGTTGCCCACGAGCCCTGGCTGCTGTGGTTCTCCTGCTTCCTCTCCGGTATCGGTGGCACCCTGTTTGACCCGCCGCGCACCGCGCTGGTGGTGAAGCTGATTCGTCCCCAGCACCGCGGCCGCTTCTTCTCCATTCTGATGATGCAGGACAGCGCCGGGGCGGTTGTTGGCGCCCTGCTGGGCAGCTGGCTGCTGCAGTACGATTTCCGTCTGGTTTGCGCGGCCGGGGCGGTGCTGTTTATTCTTTGCGCGCTGTTTAACGGCCTCTACCTTCCGGCCTGGAAGCTGTCGACGGTAAAAGCCCCGGTGCGCGAAGGGCTCGGACGCGTCCTGCGCGACAGGCGTTTTGTCACCTACGTGTTGACCCTGACCGGCTATTACATGCTGGCCGTACAGGTGATGCTGATGCTGCCAATCATGGTGAACGATATTGCGGGCACGCCTGCTGCCGTAAAATGGATGTACGCCATCGAAGCCTGCCTGTCGTTAACGCTGCTCTACCCGATTGCCCGCTGGAGTGAACGACGTTTTCGCCTGGAGCATCGCCTGATGGCCGGGCTGTTTCTGATGACGCTGAGCATGATGCCGATCGGTCTGGTAAACACGCTTCAGCAGCTTTTTACGCTGATCTGCACCTTCTACATCGGCTCCATCATTGCCGAGCCCGCCCGCGAAACGCTGAGCGCCTCGCTTGCGGATGCGCGTGCGCGGGGCAGCTATATGGGCTTCAGCCGCCTGGGTTTGGCCTTTGGCGGTGCGCTGGGTTACGCCGGCGGCGGCTGGCTGTTCGATGCCGGCAAAGCGCTGAACCAGCCGGAGCTCCCCTGGATGATGCTCGGCGTGGTGGGTGTCATGACGCTCCTCGCCCTGTGGTGGCAGTTCAGCCAGAAGCGCAGCGCGAGCGGCATGCTCGAGCCCGGCGCGTAGACCTTCCCTCCGGCGGGAGAAAACTCCCGCCTCACTTCTCAGTATTTTCTGCTGGTTTATGCCATTTCACACTGACATACTTGCGAAACAGGACAGAAGCGCCGATTTTTCGTTGAGGAACACTATGAAGAAAATTGTCATTGCCGCCGCATTTATTGTCAGCGGACTGCTGGTGGGCTGTAACCAGCTTACGCAATATACCGTCAGTGAGCAGGAAATTAATCAGGCGCTGGAAAAACATAACAATTTCTCTAAAGACATTGGCGTGCCGGGGCTGGCCGATGCCCACATCGTGCTCACCAATCTCACCAGCCAGATTGGTCGCGAAGAGCCGAATAAAGTCACTCTGGCAGGCGATGCCGCGCTTGATATGACCTCCCTTTTTGGCAATCAGAAAGCCAACATCAAGCTCAAGCTGAAGGCGCTTCCCGTTTTCAACAAAGAGAAGGGGGCGATATTCCTGCAGGAGATGGAAGTGGTCGATGCGCAGGTTTCGCCGGACAAAATGGCACCGGTACTGCAAACCCTGATGCCCTATCTGAACCAGTCGCTGCGAAACTACTTTAACCAGCAGCCGGCGTACGTCTTAAGCGAAGACAAAAGCAAGGGTGAAGCTCTCGCGAAAAAATACGCAAAAGGGATAGAGGTGAAGCCGGGAGAGATCGTTATTCCTTTCACCGATTAACCTGAAGGGCGCTGCGGCGCCCTTTTTTTTACGGAAAAGTGTGCAAACGAAAACGTTTCCGCTTATGATTTGTGTCCGGCAAAAACAGCCATCCTTATGACTGATTCCTGACAAGCCGGAGCTTCCATGACTGCACAACCCCAGGTTCTTAAAATCCGCCGCCCAGACGACTGGCATATCCATCTGCGTGATGGCGATATGCTGAAAACCGTCGTGCCCTATACCAGTGAAATTTATGGCCGCGCGATTGTCATGCCAAACCTGGTTCCGCCAGTCACCACCGTCGATGCAGCGGTTGCCTACCGCCAGCGCATTCTGGATGCCGTTCCGGCGGGACATGATTTCACCCCGTTGATGACCTGCTACCTGACCGATTCACTGGACCCGAACGAAGTGGAACGCGGGTTTAACGAAGGCGTATTTACGGCGGCGAAACTCTACCCGGCGAATGCCACCACCAACTCCAGCCACGGCGTCACCAGCATTGATGCCATCATGCCGGTGCTGGAGCGCATGCAGAAGCTGGGCATGCCGCTGCTGGTACACGGCGAAGTAACGCATGCGGAGATTGACATCTTCGACCGTGAAGCTCGTTTCATCGAGACCGTGATGGAGCCTCTGCGCCAGCGCCTGCCCGCGCTTAAGGTGGTCTTTGAGCATATCACCACCAAAGATGCGGCAGAGTATGTTCGCGACGGTAACGAGCTGATCGCTGCGACCATTACCCCGCAGCATTTGATGTTTAACCGTAACCATATGCTGGTGGGCGGGGTGCGCCCTCACCTGTACTGCCTGCCGATCCTCAAGCGCAACGTTCACCAGCAGGCGCTGCGCGAGCTGGTCGCCAGCGGATTCACGCGCGCGTTCCTGGGCACGGACTCCGCGCCTCACGCCCGCCATCGTAAAGAGGCTAGCTGCGGCTGCGCGGGCTGTTTCAACGCCCCAACGGCGCTTGCCAGCTATGCAACCGTATTTGAAGAGATGGACGCGCTGGAGCATTTCGAAGCGTTCTGCTCCCTCAACGGCCCGCGCTTCTACGGCCTGCCGGTCAATGACACCTTCATTGAACTGGAGCGCAAAGCGAGCCAGGTTGAGGAGTCTATCGCGCTAACGGATGACACGCTGATCCCCTTCCTGGCAGGTGAAACCGTAAGCTGGACAGTAAAACGCTAAAAAATCAACGCCCCTTGTTGTCAAACCGACAATATGCCTGTATAAATAAACAGTATATTACACAGGGGGCATTTATGCGTATTGAAGTCACCATAGCCAAAACTACCGTTCTGCCTGCCGGCGCGCTTGACGCTCTGGCAGGCGAATTATCCCGTCGTATTAACAACACCTTTCCCGACAACGCGGGCGCCGTAACGGTGCGTTACGCCGCAGCGAACAACCTCTCCGTCATGGGTGCCGCAAAAGAAGACAAAGATCGCATCAGCGAAATCCTGCAGGAAACGTGGGAAAGCGCAGACGACTGGTTCATTACCGATTAACACTGCTCCCTCATTGTGTTTTTTGCCGGGTCGCCCCGGCTTTTTTTTTGCCTGTAATTTCGATAGTTCAAATTAATTCAGCGTCTTCTTAAAAAATCGTGAACGAGATGGTGTTTTATTGTTCGAACAATCCTAAAAAGCAGAAAAATGTGTTGCTACCTGTTTATTTTTCCCGTTGGAACCCTTATTACTTGGTATACTGAAGAAGCTTTCAGAAAAACATGCATTGAACCTCAGAGCCGTTGTCTTCTAACACGCATTTAGGGGGTTATAATGGAAAAGAATAACGAAGTCATCCAGACCCATCCGCTTGTAGGCTGGGATATCAGTACCGTAGATAGCTACGATGCGCTGATGCTGCGTTTGCACTACCAGACCCCAAATCAACTCAACCGTGACGAAGCGGAAGTTGGACAGACGCTGTGGCTAACAACAGACGTCGCCCGTCAGTTTATTTCTATTTTAGAGGCAGGCATTGCAAAAATAGAATCTGGCGACTATCAGGAAAATGAGTATAAACGGCACTAACCGTATGCCCACTTTTCACTCAACAGGCACCCTCGCGGTGCCTTATTTATTTCCCGCTTGTTTGCGCCCGCGTTGTTAATTACTCTGCTAACAAACCGTAAGTTTACGAGATGCATATGAGATACGACTTAATCATTATTGGTAGCGGCTCCGTTGGTTCGGCCGCCGGTTATTACGCAACGCGGGCAGGGCTGAACGTCCTGATGATTGACGCCCACCTGCCGCCTCACAGCGAAGGTAGCCATCATGGCGACACCCGCCTCATTCGTCATGCCTACGGCGAGGGGGAGCGCTACGTACCGCTGGTGCTTCGCGCCCAGACGCTGTGGGACGAGCTGGCGAAACAGACTGAAGAGCGCATTTTTGAGCGCACGGGAGTCATCAACCTCGGTCCGGCCCGTTCAGAATTCCTCGCCAACGTCGAACGCAGCGCGAAAGCCTTTAATCTTGACGTTGAGAAGCTGGACGCGACGGCCATTACCTCGCGCTGGCCTGAAATTACCGTCCCGGAGGATTATATCGGCCTCTTTGAAGCCAACTCCGGCGTGCTGCACTGTGAAACGGCGATCAAAACCTGGATCGATCTGGCTGCCAAAGCAGGCTGCGCGCAGCTGTTTAATTGCCCCGTAGAGGCCATTACGCATGATGCAAACGGCGTTACGGTGAAAACCGTAGACGGGGACTATTCAGCTTCCCGCCTGCTTATTAGCGCAGGAACCTGGGTTACCCGCCTTCTCCCGGACCTGCCGATCCAGCCGGTGCGCAAGGTCTTCTCCTGGTTCCAGTCGGACGGGCGCTACAGCGCGCAAAATAAATTTCCGGCGTTTACCGGCGAGTTAGCCAACGGCGATCAGTTCTACGGTTTCCCTTCCGAAAAGGACGCCCTCAAGATTGGAAAACATAACGGCGGGCAGGTCATCTCCTCACCGGAGGAGCGCAAACCGTTTGGCGCCTGCCCGCAGGACGGTTCAGAAGCCTTCTCGTTCCTGCGCAATATTCTCCCGGGCGTCGGTGGCCTGCTTTATGGCGCGGCCTGCACCTATGACAACACGCCGGATGAAGACTTTATCATTGATACGCTGCCGGGCCATGACAACACCCTGCTGATTACCGGGCTGAGCGGCCACGGCTTTAAGTTCGCTTCGGTGCTGGGTGAAATCGCCGCGCAGTTTGCCCAGGGTATCACGTCGCAGTTTGATCTGACGCCGTTCTCACTCTCGCGTTTTAACGGATAATCGGCCACGGGCTCCGGCGGTATCGGGGCCCGTTTTCTTCGTACTCAACCGTGGGGCGTTATGCGCAGGATCGTGGATTTCCTCATCAATAACATTCGCGAGCACTTTATGCTCTATATCTTATTGTGGGCGCTGCTCGCTATCGTTGATGTTATTTACATTGTGTTTTATTGAAAGCGACAATTGACGTTAACTGACGTTACTTTATGTTTATTTAAGCTTTTTTCTTCTGCTAAATACGTCTTGCACGAAGCCATTGAATTAATCTTGCGGTTCCTTTTCAAAATCGCTGAAATAAATAAAATAAAAATCAATAGTCAATTATTTCAGTTGCAATATCGCGCCTTCCCGTTCATTTTTACCTTTCGGTTAATTTGAAAATGGACATTCTGATGCAATTGCGTAACTCCTCCCGGCGCTACGGAATAATATCCATAAGCTTGCACTGGATATTTGCCATTGCCGTCTATGGTATGTTCGGACTTGGACTCTGGATGGTCACGCTCAGCTATTACGATGGCTGGTATCATCAGGCACCCGAGCTGCATAAAAGCATCGGGGTTCTGCTGATGCTGGGCCTGGTGTTTCGCGTGATCTGGCGACATATTTCTCCACCGCCCGCGCCGCTAAAGACATACGGTAAAATAACCCGCGTCAGCGCCGTCGCCGCGCATATTGCGCTCTACGCGCTGCTCTTTGCCATCTTTATCAGCGGCTATCTCATTTCAACGGCAGACGGCAAACCGATTAGCGTTTTTGGCCTGTTCGAGGTTCCGGCAACGCTCAGCGATGCCGGGGCTCAGGCCGACACGGCAGGCGTCGTTCACCTCTGGCTTGCCTGGAGCGTGGTGATCCTGTCCGTACTGCACGGGCTCGCCGCCCTTAAACACCACTTTATTGATAAAGACGATACGCTTAAGCGCATGCTTGGCCGCTCGTCAGTTGACTCTGGAGCATAAAATGAAAAAACACCTGCTGGGTATCGCCCTTGGATCTCTGTTATTCACCGCCGGTTCTGCCGTGGCGGCTGACTATAAAATTGATAAAGAGGGCCAGCACGCTTTCGTCAATTTCCGCATTCAGCACCTGGGATACAGCTGGCTGTACGGCACCTTTAAAGATTTCGACGGCACATTTACTTTTGACGAGAAAAATCCTGCGGCAGATAAAGTCAATGTGACCATTAATACGAACAGCGTCGACACGAACCATGCTGAGCGCGATAAACACCTGCGCAGCGCAGAGTTCCTGAACGTCACAAAATTCCCACAGGCAACTTTCACCTCTACGGAAGTGAAAAAAGACGGTGATAAGTTGGCTATTACCGGTAACCTCACGCTGAATGGCGTAACCAAACCCGTTACTCTGGATGCGAAATTGATCGGTCAGGGCGACGATCCGTGGGGCGGAAAACGCGCAGGTTTTGAAGCGGCGGGTAAAATTCACCTGAAAGATTTTAATATCACAACGGATTTAGGCCCGGCGTCTCAGGACGTTGAGCTGGTTATTTCCGTTGAGGGCGTGCAGCAGAAGTCGTAATAGATTCGCCCGGCAGGCTTGCGCCGTGCCGGGCGTTATTATCATTCCGGGTCAGGAATTCCCAGTTTGGTATTCAGACGGCCGCGTGATTTATTAAAAATCTTATTGCCGTTTTCACGCCCTGCGCGACGACGTCGCTGCTCTTCTTCCGGCAGGACGCTCTCTTCGCTGCACAGCTCGCTACAGCAGCCGTTAAACTTCTCTGCACAGGCCGGGCACTGGATAAACAGCAGGTGGCAACCGTCGTTTTTGCAGTTGGTGTGGGTATCGCACGGCGCGCCGCACTGGTGGCAGTGGGCAATCACGTCTTCTGAAATGCGCTCGCCCATACGCTCATCAAAGACGAAGTTTTTACCGATAAAGCGTACCGGTAAGCCCTGCTCGCGGGCGCGGCGGGCGTACTCGATAATACCGCCTTCAATGTGCCAGACCTTGTTGAACCCATTGTGCTTCATCCACGCGCTGGCCTTCTCGCAGCGGATACCGCCGGTGCAGTACATAACGATTTTTTTATCCTTATGCTCCTGCATCATCTCCACCGCTTTAGGCAGCTGCTCGCGGAAGGTATCGGCCGGAATCTCCATCGCGTTTTCGAAATGCCCCACTTCGTACTCGTAGTGGTTACGCATATCAATGAACACGGCATCCGGATCGTCCAGCATCGCATTCACTTCAGCGGCCTTCAGATATTCGCCGACGTCCGCCGGGTTAAAATCAGGATCGTCAATACCGTCCGCCACGATGCGTTCGCGCACCTTCATGCGCAGCACCCAGAACGATTTTCCGTCGTCATCCAGGGCAATGTTCAGGCGTAAGCCGTTAAGGGCCGGATCGAAGTTATAAAGCGCGTCGCGGAACGCGTTCACTTTGCTTTCCGGGACGCTAATCTGCGCGTTAATGCCTTCGCGGGCAAGATAGACGCGCCCGAAAACGTTCAGCGCCGTGAAGGCCTGATAAAGCGCATCGCGGGTCGCCTGCGGATCGTCAATGGTGAAGTATTTGTAGAAGGAGATGGTCGTGCGCGGTTCGGTTTCAGCCAACATGCGCGCCTTTAACATCTCATTCGAAACGCGGTTGTGTAACACTGGCATGGTGTACAAGTCCTGCAATCGTCAGAGAGAATCAAAATCGGTCGGCATCATATAGCAAACAAAACCAATTTACATCCACACAATTTACGCTACATTTCACACACCCTGATGAATCAGGCTTAACAATTACTGCTGTCGTGCAGGTTTCGACGGCAGATATTTTGGCTATGTCTCAAAAAATGCGACAATAGCGAAACAGGACGTTTGAACACAGGAAAGACATGACCCAGTTACCAAAATTTACCGTCGCCCTTTTGCACCCCCGCTATTGGATGACCTGGCTTGGCATTGGCTTTTTATGGCTACTGGTACAGCTTCCCTACCCTGTTATCTTCCGGTTAGGTAAATCATTAGGCCGACTCGCGCAAACGCTTATGAAGCGCCGCGCCCGCATCGCGTATCGTAACCTTGAGCTGTGCTTTCCGCAGATGAGCGAGGCAGAGCGCCATGATATGGTTTCGAAGAATTTCGAATCCGTCGGCATGGGTCTTATGGAGACCGGCATGGCGTGGTTCTGGTCGGACAAACGCATGGCCCGCTGGAGCAAGGTTACAGGCACCGGCATGGAGCCGGTACATACGCTTCAGGCCAATCAGACCGGCGTGCTGCTGATCGGCGTCCATTTTCTGACGCTCGAAATCGGGGCGCGTATGTTTGGCATGCAGGCGCCCGGCATCGGGGTTTATCGTCCTAACGACAACCCGGTTATCGATCTCATTCAGACCAACGGCCGCATGCGCTCCAACAAAAGCATGATCGACCGTAAGGATCTGAAGGGCATGATCCGCGCGCTGAAGTCCGGTGAAGTGGTCTGGTATGCCCCCGATCACGACTATGGCCCACAGGCCAGCGTCTTTGTCCCCTTCTTCGCCGTCGACGAGGCCGCCACCACGACCGGCACCTGGATGCTGGCGCGGATGTCCAAGGCCGCCATCGTTCCCTTTGTTCCCCGCCGTATGCCGGATGGCTCAGGCTACGAGCTGATGATGCTTGAGCCGGAACTCGCGCCGCCGCTGGAAGATGCGGAAACCACCGCGCGCTGGATGAACGGCGTTGTGGAGAAGTGCATCATGCTGGCGCCCGAGCAGTACATGTGGCTGCACCGCCGCTTTAAAACGCGGCCAGAAGGCACGCCGTCCCGCTATTAATCCTCATGCGGCCTTCAGGGCCGCATGCTGTTTTAGCTTTAAAAGCTCCCCCTCATTGCGGCAATCATAACCCAGGCGCATAATTAGCAGGCTTATTACTTCATGCTTCAGGTGCTCTGCACCTCACTATGCGGATTGTTATGTCACCCTCAGATGCCCCCATAAACTGGAAGCGTAACCTCACGGTTGCGTGGCTTGGCTGTTTTCTTACCGGCGCGGCGTTTAGCCTGGTCATGCCTTTCCTGCCGCTCTACGTCGAACAGCTGGGCGTGACGGGCCACGGTGCGCTCAACATGTGGTCTGGCCTGGTATTCAGCATCACGTTTCTCTTTTCCGCCATTGCCTCGCCCTTCTGGGGCGGCCTTGCCGACCGTAAGGGACGTAAAATTATGCTGCTGCGTTCGGCGCTGGGAATGGCGATTATCATGGCGCTGATGGGCGTGGCGCAGAACGTCTGGCAGTTCCTGATATTGCGCGCATTGCTGGGCTTGCTGGGCGGATTTATTCCCAACGCGAATGCCCTGATCGCCACGCAAATTCCTCGCCATAAGAGCGGCTGGGCGCTTGGCACGCTCTCAACCGGCGGCGTGAGCGGTGCCCTGCTGGGGCCGCTGGCGGGGGGATTACTGGCGGATAACTACGGCCTGCGCCCGGTCTTTTTCATCACCGCCAGCGTGTTGTTCCTGTGCTTTATTGTCACCCTGGTCTGCATTCGTGAAAAATTTACGCCCGTCGCCAAAAAAGAGATGCTCCATGCCAGAGACGTGCTGACCTCGCTTAAAAACCCCAGACTGGTGCTGAGCCTGTTCGTGACGACATTGATCATTCAGGTGGCAACCGGATCGATTGCTCCTATTCTGACGCTGTACGTTCGCGACCTCGCGGGTAACGTCAGCAATATTGCGTTTATTAGCGGGCTGATTGCCTCCGTGCCCGGCGTGGCGGCGCTGCTTAGTGCGCCGCGGCTGGGGAAGCTGGGGGACCGCGTGGGTCCGGAGAAGATCCTAATCTGTGCGCTGGTCATCTCCGTCCTGCTGCTTATCCCCATGTCGATGGTGCACTCTCCGTGGCAGCTGGGCGTCCTGCGCTTTTTGCTGGGCGCCGCCGACGGGGCGTTGCTGCCCGCGGTGCAGACCCTGCTGGTCTACAACTCCACGAACCAGATTGCCGGGCGTATCTTTAGCTATAACCAGTCGTTTCGCGATATCGGCAACGTCACCGGACCGCTTCTCGGGGCGGGTATTTCAGCCAGCTTCGGTTTTCGCGCCGTCTTTATCGTGACGGCTGGCGTGGTGCTGTTCAACGCGATTTACTCGTGGTTCAGTTTATCCCGCGCGTTACGGCCGGTGACGGAATAAGAAGAAAGCCTGACGGCTTATTTTCGCATTCATACTTGCAGAATCTGATATTCAGCTATTCTTTCCCTGAAACCTTCTGGAAAACAGGGAGACACCAATGACCATGTACGCCACGCTGGAAGAAGCTATTGATGCCGCTCGTGAAGAGTTCCTTGCCGATAATCCCGGCGTTGAGGAAGAAGATGCTGACGTGCAACAACTTAATATCCAAAAATATGTTCTGCAGGATGGGGATATTATGTGGCAGGCCGAATTCTTTGCCGATGAAGGCGAAGAAGGGGAATGTTTGCCGGTCCTGAGCGGTGCAGGTGCGCAGGCCGTGTTTGATGGCGACTATGATGAAATTGAGTTACGCCAGGAATGGCTGGAGGAGAATACGCTGCACGAGTGGGATGAGGGCGAATTTCAGCTCGAGCCACCGCTGGATACGGAAGAAGGTCAAACCGCAGCCGATGAATGGGACGAGCGTTAATTTACGCTACTCGTACGGGCCGTGGCTGGCATCGATAGGCAGCAACAGCGTGTCGAAAATCAGCGAGAACGGCAGATCGAGCACCGTCAGGTAGCGCCATGCGGAATCACGGACATCCCATTTCACGCCCGGGTAGTACTGGTTGCCGTGGCCCTGACCTGGAATGGTGCGGCTGATGATGCTGCCGCAGCCGCTTAGCAGGCATGCCATCATGACGACGATGATTATTTTCATCAGTAACCTCTAAAAAAATACCGGCCTCGCAGCCGGTATTTTATTTGGCGGGTGGCGCTTTGCTTAACCGCTTACTTCGCCTTCAGCGCCAGCGGGTTCAGCTTCAGCTCTTTGTAGTAGTTCACCCATGAAGAGTACTTCTCCGGAGCGGACCATACGCGATAGTGAAGCCTTGCCATCGTGACCGGATCGCTCAGCAGCACCAGACGGCGGTCGCGGTTGAGTTTTTCCGGGGTCTCGTTAAGCGCCTGCTCAACGTGACGATCGCGGGCAATCTCCAGCACCTGGCTTGCGCGGTGGCGCGCGGTGGCCATCGCCGTCGCCAGAGCATTGAATGACGGATTAAACACGGCGTGCATAAAGCCATCGTCCAGCGTGCGGTTGCGGTTCTGTTCCAGATAGGTATCGGTATCCACCAGCACCTGCGGCGGGGAATACTCTTCCGGGATCAGGAACAGCTTCCAGCGCTTGGTACGCAGCCCCACCGTTGAACGGCTGGAGATCACGGACACAAACGGCGACAGGATCAGCGAGAAGACAATCGGCGCCAGCCAGAACAGGAAACGCAGATCCAGCCAGGCCATTCCGGCTGCCCACACCAGACCCAGCAGCAGCTGAGAGCCGTGGCGCATGAAGGCTTCACTCCACGGCGTGGAGTCGTCATCACGCTGCGGTGAGTTCCAGACCACTTCCCAGCCCAGGAACGCACTGACCACAAACACGGTGTGGAACAGCATACGCACCGGCGCCAGCAGCACGGAGAACAGCACTTCCAGCAGCAGTGAAAGGGTCACACGGAAGAATCCGCCGTACTCTTTCGAGCCTTTGCACCAGATCAGGATGATACTGAGCAGCTTAGGCAGGAACAGCAGCACCATGGTGGAAGCAAACAGCGCAATCGCCAGCTCCGGACGCCATTGCGGCCACACCGGGAACAGCTGGCGCGGTTGCAGGAAGTATTGCGGCTCCGTCAGGGCATGGACGACCTGCAGCGCAGTGGAGAGCGCGAGGAACATAAACCACAGCGGTGCGGAGAGATAGGACATCACGCCCGTCAGGAACACCGCACGGTGAACCGGGTGCATCCCTTTAACAAGGAACAGGCGGAAGTTCATCAGGTTACCGTGACACCAGCGGCGGTCGCGCTTGAGCTCGTCCAGCAGGTTCGGCGGCAGCTCTTCGTACGATCCCGGCAGGTCGTAGGCAATCCAGACGCCCCAGCCAGCACGACGCATCAGCGCCGCTTCCACGAAGTCATGCGACAGAATCGAACCGGCAAAAGAACCCTCGCCCGGCAGCGGCGCCAGCGCACAGTGTTCGATGAACGGCTTCACGCGGATAATGGCGTTGTGGCCCCAGTAGTGCGACTCACCCAGCTGCCAGAAGTGCAGACCGGCGGTAAACAGCGGGCCGTAAACACGGGTGGCGAACTGCTGGCAGCGCGCGTACAGGGTGTCCATACCGGACGCTTTTGGCGAAGACTGAATGATCCCCGCGTTCGGGTTGGCTTCCATCAGACGCACCAGACCGCTCAGGCAGTCACCGCTCATGACGGAGTCAGCATCCAGCACGACCATGTAGCTGTACTGGTTACCCCAGCGGCGGCAGAAGTCATCGATGTTGCCGCTTTTACGCTTCACGCGACGGCGGCGGCGACGGTAGAAGATCTGCCCTTCGCCCTGCACTTCCGCAATCAGCTCCATCCAGGCTTTTTGCTCTGCAACGCAGATATCCGGGTTGTAACTGTCGCTCAGGATGTAAACGTCGAAATGTTCCGCGTTACCGGTCGCCTTCACGGACTCCCAGGTTGCACGCAGCCCCGCAAATACGCGGTCAACGTCTTCGTTACAGATAGGCATAATCAGCGCGGTGCGGTGCTCGGGATTGAGGGGTTCATCCCCGACCGTTGACGCCGAAATGCTGTACTTGTCCCGTCCCATCAGCAGCTGAAGGAAGCCCATCAGCGCGGTCCAGAAACCGGCCGACACCCAGCAGAAGAGAACCGCGAACAGCAGGAGAATGCCGCTTTGCAGAATGTACGGCAGCAGCTGCATGAAGGAGACCCAGAGATCCTGGCCCATCATGTCAGTCGGGTTGATAAACGCCCAGCCCTGGTAAGGCAGAATGGTTTTCATGTACCAGGTCGCGACAACCGTCTGCGCCAGCGTCAGAAGCAGCAGGATATAGCGGCGAATTGTCCCCACTGTACGCCATTTCTGTTCGGAGGCCTGCTCTTCTTTCGTCAGGCGCGACAGATAGCGCGGCGTGACGTCACGTCCGCGCAGGCGATCCCAGAAGCGGCCAACCGGGTTGGTGCGCCATGGATCGGGGAACATTGAGGAACGCGTCGCCTTCGGCATTGCCTGAAGCTGATCGCGTCCTTCGTCGTCTTTAATCAACTGCCCTTCTGCCAGCGAGTCTGGCCAGGCCTGCTCCAGACGCGCCTTGACTGACCCCAGCGGCGTATCATCATCACGGGAAAACTGACGATGTTCGCCATCCAGCGCGGTATGAACCGCGCGGATGTCGCTCTTAGGCAGCGCCGCTTTTTCGATATCCGTCAGCGGCATGGCATCAATATATTCAGATGTATTATTCATTGGCAGGTAGCTGGTAGCTCCAGGTTTCACTCAGCGGCTGATCTTCACTGACCAGCGCAGCACGCATTTCAGTGGTCTGTTTCGGATCTTTCACTTTCACGCGCAGGGTCAGACGCCAGCCTTTGGTTACCGGGTTGTAACGCACGGTGTTCTCTACGATTTCACCGTTGTCACCGATGCTGGCCTGGGCCGACACCGCAGTATCCGGAGCCAGTTTCTTCATATCCTGACCGGTGAAGTCCACGACAAACGCTACCGTACCGTCAGGCTGACGGATCAGGTTAGACTGCTTCACGTCACCCGTAGAGCGGCGAGTCTGCGTCACATACGCGTTATCCGGCGCATGCAGCTTATCTTCGTCGCGGCTGAAGGTAATGGTGTACTTGAAGTTCATCTCTTTACCGGCTTCCGGCAGCTGATCCGGCGTCCAGTATGCGACGATGTTGTCGTTGGTTTCGTCGTTGGTTGGAATTTCAACCAGCTCTACCTTGCCTTTACCCCAGTCACCTTTCGGCGTAACCCAGGCGCTTGGACGCAGGTCATAGCGGTCGTCGAGATCTTCAAAGCGAGAGAACTGACGGCCACGTTGCAGCAGGCCAAAGCCCTGCGGATTTTCCATCGCAAAGCTGCTAACCGCCAGATGTTTCGGGTTATTCAGCGGACGCCAGATCCACTCACCGTTACCGGCATGAATAGACAGACCGTTGGAGTCATGCAGTTCCGGGCGGAAGTTGGTTGCCGGAGACGGCTGGTTCGGCCCGAACAGGAACATACTGGTCAGCGGCGCAACGCCCAGTTTGCCCACTTTGTCTCGCAGGTAAACCTTAGACTGCACGTCAACAACCGTGTCACGACCCGGCATAATCACAAAGCGATAGGCACCGGTTGCACGCGGAGAGTCGAGCAGCGCATAAATAGTCAGACGTTTGTCCGTTGGTTTTGGACGTTCAATCCAGAACTCGCGGAAACGCGGGAACTCTTCACCTGATGGCAGCGCGGTATCAATAGCCAGACCGCGCGCAGAAAGCCCGTACACCTGCCCCGCGCCAATCACGCGGAAGTAGCTGGCGCCAAGCATGCTGACGATTTCGTCGTTTTTATCTTTGCTGTTGATCGGATAAAGGACTTTGAAGCCTGCGAAGCCCAGGTCTTTCACCGTATCTTTGTCGTGTTGCACATTGCCAAAATTGAAGTAATCCGGGCTGTACTTGATCTTGCGTACCGCGGTTGCCGTCACTTCATTGATGGCAACAGGCGTGTCGAAGTACATACCCTGATGATAAAATTCAAGCTTGAACGGGGTTTTAATGTTGTTCCAGTACGCTTTATCGTGGTTGAACTGGATCTGCTGATAGTCCGCATACTTCATGTCGCGGAAAACGGAGGGCAAGTTACTTTTCGGCGCTTCGTAGCTCTTGCCTGCCATCGATTTTGCCTGTTTTGCGACATCGTCGATGTTAAAGGCCAGTGCCGATGAGGTATACAGTGATAACACCACTGCAGCACCCAACCAACGCATTTTCATCATCTGTGGTTTATGTTTCATAATAAGTAAGCACTTCCCCCTTTGTGTGCTTATATCGATCCGATCCATTTTAATGGAAACTCAGGCAATCCGACAACATAATCACTGCTTTGTTCAGCTGCTGGCTCATGGATTAAGCAAATGAAAGAACCCGCTATTCACTTTGCGTGCTTATCCTGGAGACAGTGTGTCGGTCTTGGTGTAGGGTTGGCTTCGAATGTAACCATTATGAGCCTTAGGGATAAGGCGAAAAGTCTGAGAATGCACAACGTTATATGAGCACAACACCGATACAACGGGAATATTTCCTCGACTCGATCCGGGCATGGCTGATGCTATTGGGGATCCCCTTTCATATTTCACTGATTTACTCCAGCCACACGTGGCATGTTAATAGCCAGATGCCCTCCTGGTGGCTGACGCTGTTTAATGACTTTATTCACGCCTTCCGCATGCAGGTGTTTTTTGTTATATCCGGCTATTTTTCGTACATGCTTTTTTTACGCTATCCGCTTAAGCGCTGGTGGAAAGTGCGCGTGGAGCGCGTAGGTATTCCCATGTTAACCGCCATCCCGCTGCTGACGCTGCCGCAGTTCATTATGCTGCAGTACGTTAAGGGCAAGGCGGAGAACTGGCCGAATCTCTCGCTGTATGAAAAGTACAACACGCTGGTCTGGGAGCTGGTGTCTCACCTCTGGTTCCTGCTGGTTCTGGTGGTGCTGACCACGGTCAGTCTGGTGATTTTCAGCCGCCTGCGCCGTCATCTCAGCACGACAGCAGACGCTTTCTTCGCCAACGTCACGCTGGGCAAACTGTCGGTGCTCTTCTTACTGCTGGGGATCGCCTATGCCGCGGTGAGACGCACGCTGTTTATCATCTATCCACCGATACTGAGCGACGGCCTGTTCAATTTTGTGGTGATGCAGTCGCTGTTCTACATTCCATTCTTTTTAATTGGCGCACTGGCCTTTATCCATCCGAAGCTTAAAGCGCTGTTTACCACCCCGTCACCGTGGTGCGCGGTGGGTGCGGCCATCGCCTTCGTGGCCTACCTGCTGAACCAGCGCTACGGAAGCGGCGACGCCTGGATGTATGAAACGGAAAGCGTGATTACCATGCTGCTGGGCCTGTGGATGGTGAACGTGGTGTTCGCGCTCGGCCACCGTTTGCTGAACTTTAAGTCCAGCCGCGTGACCTACTTCGTCAACGCCTCACTGTTTATCTATCTGGTGCACCACCCGCTGACGCTGTTCTTCGGGGCGTACATCACGCCGCATATTGCATCCAACACGCTGGGCTTCTTTACCGGGCTGGTGTTTGTGGTGGGGATTGCCGTCGTACTCTATGAGATCCATCTGCGGATCCCTCTCCTGCGTTTCCTGTTTTCAGGAAAACCACAGCCGAAAGCCGCCTGAGCAGCGCGGCGCACTGAGTGCGCCGCCTTTACTTCAGCTTTCCAGCTCTTGTCTGCGCTGGGTCAGAAGCCGCTGATAAAGATGCGTGGTGTCTTCATCGAAGCAGACAAAAATCACCTTCTCTGGCAGCGGTTTGAGTGACAGATAACGGTAGACGGTATCTACAGCGATGGCCGCCGCGGCTGCCTTTGGATAACCATACACGCCGGTACTGATGGCCGGAAAGGCCATCGTTTTAAAGCCGTTGTCGGCAGCAAGCCGCAGACAGTTCCGGTATGCCTCTTCCAGAAGGCTCGCTTCATGCTGGTCGCCGCCATGCCACACGGGCCCGACAGCATGAATCACCGCTTTAGCAGGAAGGTTGCCCGCCAGCGTAATCACCGCATGGCCCGGAGGGCATTCACCCTGTTGCTGACGCACGATTTTACAAGCTTCCAGTAACTGCGGTCCGGCAGCCCGGTGAATAGCGCCGTCTACGCCTCCTCCCCCCATCAGGGAAGGATTGGCCGCATTGACGATGACGTCGACATGAACTGTCGTAATATCGCCATGAATAACTTCAATTTGCGGTTTCATAAAGCCCCTCTGCTGTCCGCTTTTTTATAAGTGTATCGCAGAGGGGTTATTGAGAAAAATGACAGGCATAAAACCGCGCCCACCGACGGGCGCGCACGGGTATTAACGGTACTGGATCTGAACAACCGCGAGCGTTTTTTCAGGATTCAGGTACGTCATATTGACTGTCGCAAGGCTTGAAGCCGTCGACTTGCCGTTCAGCGCATCGTCAAAACTGATCGTACGCGTTTGCATACGGTTTTTTTCCGGGCATGACAGCGCAAGCTGCCGCTGTTGCGGTGTGACTTCACAAGGGTCAGCAACGATTGCACCGCGAAAGTGAATAACACCACCTTCTGCAATAGTGGCTGAATAAGCTGGAGCGATAAAAGCAGAAACGAGCAGGCCCAGACCTGAAATAAGATGAGCAAAATAGTGGGTCACGATATGTACTCCTCAATGAAAATCGTCCATGAGGGGCAAACGCGCTTCATTATGCAAACGAAGGCTGACGTTACGGAACCTAACAACGCAGTTCCTGATAACAGCTTAGTTCAACGGCAAATATTCGCAATCTATTGATTTCATGAATATTTACAGCGCACCCCCGGCTGGCGACCACTGCTGTGATAAATGAAGCGCTTTTCCATCCGTGACGGTGACAACGATTTTTATCGTGTCCCCCGCAGAAATAGTTAAACTCAACCGCGTTAAATCAATCGGCTGATTAGCGGGAATAAAGAGGGTATTTTGCTGCCGCGAAGCACTTTGCCCGCTCTGCCCTTCCTTCAAGGTGTGGATCTGAACCTGACAATCACACGGTTCCGTCAAAATGACCTGCGGAATAATGGTCGTCATATTTCCCTGCTGTGACGTTTGAAAGGTTATCTGGCCGGAAAGCGCGGCAAGGAGAATGAAGGTATTCATGAGGAACTCCCGAAAAAAAACAGGGCATCGGCCCTGTTTTTTTGTAGTACAGATTTCAGTATCAGTACTGATGCGCTGTCGCGTGGTTACCAAAGCCGATCTGGGTAACGTTGACGGTGGAGTTAGACGCCGTCTGGTCTACGAGCGCACCGTTAAGGCCGCCGTACTGGCTAACATTCATAACGGATTTTTTGCTGTTCCACTGATCGAGTGTCGCACTGTTGCCGAAACCGTTCTGGGTCAGGTTGATTTTACTGTCGTCAGAACCCTGACCAACATCAGCCCCGTTACCGCCACCGGTCTGGCTAATATTCAGAACGGAATTTCTGGCATCGGTCTGCAACGCCAGCGCGGAGTTACCGCCACCGTTCTGATAAATATTCAGGGTTGAATTTGGACCACTGTTTCCGCCCTGACCATGACCGTGTCCATGACCCCATCCGCCCTGATTAATCATACCAGCCATAGCACTACCAGAAACTACGATTGCTGCAAGTGCTGCCACTTTGATAAATTTCATGGTATACCCCCATCGGATTGATTAACGTCGTCGCGAAATAGCTAGCGCTGAATAACGCGAATTGCCATCTGCGACTGTTTCTGCACTACAACTGCGGTTTTCTGCGTACCGTACTGCGTAATATTTGCTCTATTACCCGACCCTTTCTGGATAATTTTCGCACTATTACCATATCCATCCTGCGTAATACCTGCATCGTTCCCGTTACCGCTCTGATCGATCCAGGCAATATTGTAAGTCCCTGATTGATCAACTCTCGCTCTGTTGCCTACCCCATCCTGGGAAATGACGGACAAGAGTTTCGATCCTTCCTGGCGAAGCTGAGCGTCATTAAATACGCCCTGTTGACCAATAATAGCTGCCTGATTTAATGATGAATAACTTAATTCATTAACCGCAAAGTTATATTCAGCGTTTGCCAAATCTGAATTCGCTGCGGTTACAAATCCAGGCGCACCCAGTAATGTAAACATCAAAAATAACGATGTGTTTTTCATGTTGTCACCCTGGACCCGGCTACCTGAAAACACCCTGATCGTATTTCGTATTAAACGGCTCGTTTTTGTTAACGCGTCGTTACGGTGAAGAGTATGTCCGTTGAAACATTTTAAATATCTCACCCGCGCGGCTTATTTTTATTTTTCAGCTCACCACAAAGTTGTAATTCGCACCATAAAAGGCATTACACAGGCCGGTTTTATTTTTTATAAAAATATTTATGCGTGACATGTTGTACAACGACGAGAAAGCCGTCCATGCCCCTCCCCGCGTTGTTTAAGCGTAACGACAGGATGACATTTTCTTCAGTGCGTGACACAAGGCGAGTTTTCTTAAGCCAGAAAAACCAGAACGGCATGACTTAGAAAGTATCAGTTACTCATACCTGGATACAAGCGAAAGAAAATAATTAATACTGATAAATATCAACCAATTAATAATATTTGTATGATTTTTAAAATCTATGCACAACTATTTACATGTACAACTTTCATATCAAATAACAACATTCAAAATCTGTAATTTTCACAAATTAATATTGATTTTTACATCTTGTTACATGATTAACACTTGCTTTAAAATTCGTAAAAGCTAGATTGAAATTAGATGTACGAAATTGGTTTTATATTTACCTCCCTGCGGAGGTTATGTTCTGATTCTACACACAGCAGTGCAACATCTGTCAGTACTTCTGGTGCCCTCTTCTTTACAAAGAGGGCTGCTGTCAGGTGCCAAAAATAAGTGGGGTTTCATCATGTATAATGAAGTCCATAGTTTACATGGTCATACATTACTGTTGATCACAAAACCTTCTCTGCAAGCGACAGCTTTATTACAACATTTAAAGCAATCTTTATCACTGAACGGGAAATTGCATAATATTCAACGTTCTTTTGATGATATTGCGCCTGGCAGCATCATTCTGTTTGATATGATGGAAGCCGATAAAAAGCTTATCCATTACTGGCAAGATAACTTAAGCAGGAAAAACAATAATATCCGCGTGTTATTATTGAATACGCCTGATGAATATCCTTTCAGAGATATTGAGAGCTGGCCGCATATCAATGGCGTGTTCTACGTCACTGAAGAAGAAGTTCGGGTGGTAGATGGTCTGCAAGGCATATTGCGCGGCGAATGCTATTTCTCGCAAAAGCTCGCCAGCTACCTCATCACGCACTCCGGAAATTACCGCTATAACAGTTCGGAATCAGCGCTGCTCACCCACCGTGAGAAAGAGATCCTGAACAAATTACGCATTGGTGCTTCAAATATTGAAATCGCCCGTTCGTTATTTATCAGCGAAAATACGGTAAAGACGCACCTTTATAATCTTTTCAAGAAGATAGCTGTTAAAAACCGAACTCAGGCGGTTTCATGGGCAAACGATAACCTCAGGCGTTAATCACATGAAGCGCACGTTGAGTTGGATCGCCGCAGCGAGTTTTCTGCTCGCTGCAGGGAACCTGCAGGCCGTTGAGGTCGAAGTTCCCGGATTGTTAACTGACCACACTGTCTCATCGATCGGGCACAGTTTTTACCGGGCCTTCAGCGATAAATGGGACAGTCCCTACACGGGTAATTTAACAATCAACGAGCGGCCCAGTGCACGTTGGGGAAGCTGGATAACCATAACGGCCAATCAGGACGTTATTTATCAAACGTTTTTATTCCCCTCGAAAACAGACTTCGATAAAAACGTAGCCTTAGCACTGGCTCAAACTGAAGACGCTATTAATCGCCTGCAAATAGATAAAGCCCTATTAAGCACCAGCGATTTAGCAAAAGATGAGTTCTAGCGAACCGATATGCGGAGGCTGTCATGCGTATTGCATATGCAGTTGTTTCGATCATGCTTATTGCTCCCCTGAGCTGGGCCGGAAATATGACCTTCCAGTTCCGTAACCCTAACTTTGGCGGTAACCCCAACAACGGTGCCTTTCTGCTGAATCAAGCCCAGGCACAAAACTCCTATAAAGATCCGAGCTATCAGGATTTTACCGTTGATACCCCTTCCGCATTGGATAACTTCACCCAGGCTATCCAGTCGCAAATTTTAGGGGGATTGCTGACCAACATTAATACCGGCAAGCCCGGCCGAATGATGACCAACGACTTTATTGTCGACATCGCCAACAGGGACGGACAGCTTCAGTTGAATGTGACCGATCGTAAAACCGGAAAAACGTCCACCATAGAAGTTTCCGGCCTGCAAAATAATTCAACTGACTTTTAAACAACAGCTAAATAAGGACAACGACCATGCAGCGCTTCCTGATATTTGTTGCAGTGTGCTTATTGAGCGGTTGTTTAACTGCTCCGCCTAAAGAAGCTGCAAAACCCACATTAATGCCTCGGGCCCAGAGTTATCGTGATTTAACCCATTTGCCTTCGCCTACGGGCAAGATATTTGTCTCGGTATACAACATTCAGGATGAAACCGGGCAATTTAAGCCTTACCCGGCAAGTAACTTCTCCACCGCGGTGCCGCAAAGCGCCACCGCCATGCTGGTGACCGCTCTGAAGGATTCGCGCTGGTTTATACCGCTGGAACGCCAGGGGCTTCAGAACCTGTTAAACGAACGAAAAATCATTCGTGCCGCGCAGGAGAATGGCACCGTCGCGGACAATAACCGGATGCCTCTGCAGTCTCTGGCCGCCGCAAACGTGATGATTGAAGGGTCGATTATCGGTTACGAGAGCAACGTGAAATCGGGTGGCGTGGGCGCGCGCTACTTCGGTATCGGCGCAGATACCCAGTACCAGCTCGACCAAATTGCGGTTAACCTGCGCGTCGTGAACGTCAGTACCGGTGAAGTGCTCTCTTCGGTCAACACCAGCAAAACGATATTGTCTTATGAAGTTCAGGCTGGGGTATTCCGCTTCATCGACTACCAGCGCCTGCTGGAGGGAGAAATTGGCTACACCTCGAACGAACCGGTCATGATGTGTCTGATGTCAGCCATTGAAACCGGCGTGATCTTCTTAATCAACGATGGTATCGATCGCGGGCTGTGGGATCTGCAAAACAGAGCGGACGTGCAGAACCCGATCCTGGTGAAATACCGTGATATGTCGGTGCCTCCGGAATCCTGACGGGCAGCGCATAAAAAAGGCGAGATGATTATCTCGCCTTTTTTTATTCACTCACCGCGGTGATGTTTTGCGTTTTTTCCCGTCGCGCCGCCAGCCAAAGACCGCTGTTCTTCATGGCGTAGCCAAACAGCAGTCCCAGCGCCAGGGAAGGAACCACCAGCTTCCAGTCCCCCTGACCGGCAAAGGTCGCACAGGCCCCCATGAAGGTGCCCGGGACAAACGACAGCAGCAGATGCTTCGCCTGGATGCACATCAGGAAGGCGACGACACCCGTCATGACGTACCCCAGCATCTCCAGATGCGGCGCCAGCGCGCTGCCTTTCATGATGACCAGCGCCCAGATAACGCCGCTCATCAGCGTGCAGCCAGAGATAAACAGCCCCTTAAGCCCGCCCTGAGGACAGGCGAAATAGGCCGTGCAGCCCAGAAAGCCAGCCCAGCTTAACAGACCGAGAGACACCGCTACCCATCCCCAAATACCGGAGAGGATGCCCGTCGTGATCGCAATACAAAGTAATATGTTCATGGCGCGCATCTTAGCAGAAGCGCGCCACAGAAATGAGATCAGAAGCACATTACGTGCAAGTTGAAATGTATCGTTGCAGGATTTTTGTGATTTAAATCACTCTTCACTCTCTTCTTCCAGCTCGTCCCACATTGCTGCGATGGCGTCACGCGTCAGCGGGGCCAGCGTTCGCCAGAAGGGAGAGGTCGCATGAGCTTCCACTTTACCCAGGAAGGTCCCCACCCACGGCAGCAAATACGTTTCGAAGAGGATCCCGATGGCCTCATTTTCGTCGTCACCAGCGTTGTCTTCGATCCAGGAGGCGGCCAGCAGCAGCGTACCGATATGATCGGCTGGCGTATCGCTCAGCGGCATCCCGCGTTCGGAGAGAAATGCCCGCACTTCCGCTTCGGTCGCTCCTTCCTGCCAGGCGGAACGATACGGCGACACGCGGCACTCTTCGCCCACGAACAGAGCATTGTAGTCCGTTGAGATCTGCTGCATGTCGCAGCTTTTCTGCAGGCGTTCCAGTAACTCATCCTGTTCCAGCGGCCAGTTCTGCGCCAGCTTACCTTCGCGAATCAGCGTAAACAGCGGAACCAGCAGCGGATCCTGCGGCTGGCGGTAATACAGGGAGCCCAGCACGCGGCAAAGGATGGAAAATTCATTCATTGTTTTATTCCGTTATTCAATTAAAGATCGGCAAATTCATCAATCGGCGCCATGCCGCGCGACTCGAGGAAATCGAGCATACGACGCGGCGTGACGTTCAGGATGCGTTCTTCCGGGAAATCCACATCCTGCAATATTTTCAGGCACTCGCTAAAATCCCCCAGCGTGAAGGCCGTGTGCGAATCAGAGCCCAGCGCCACCATGCCACCCGCATCACGCACGGCGGCAGCCACTTCGCGACAGTTGGCTTCACTGCCCTTACGCGAGTGCACGAACGAGGAGTTATTAATTTCCAGCGCCACGCGGTGTTTCGCCGCCGCCTGCGCCACGGCCTGAATATCAATCGGGTACTTCGGATTGCCCGGGTGGCTAATGATGTGCACGTTGCCGCTGGCAATAGTGGCAATCATCGCCGCGGTATTGGTCTCTTTATCCTGCGGCGGGAATACCGGCTCATGGAAACCGGCAAGGATCAGATCTAACGAGGTCAGCATCGGGCCGGTACAGTCAATTTCACCGTCGGTGTTTTTGATGTTCGCCTCAATGCCGCGCAGTATCCCAATGCCGTCCACCAGACGTGGCCAGATACGCATATTCACAAAATGCCAGTAGTGCGGCGCATCCGCCATATCCGGGCCGTGATCGGTTATCGCGAACAGCTTGATGCCCTTAAGCTTCGCCTGGGCGATATAATCATGGAGGTTGCTATACGCGTGGGTGCTGGCGACGGTGTGCATATGCAGGTCAACGGGATACATCTTTCTCTCCTCTGCGTTTTTTCCAAAGGATAGCAGTTATCAGCGGCGAATATTAGCAAAAACCCGGCGAACGCCGGGTTTCTCTCAGTAACCGCGCTGTCGATCGACCTGTCCGGTGACCGGGTTACCCTTCTCTATTTCACCGATCGTGTGCGAGATATAGGCCACCGCCTCGGCAGGTCGCGTCACGGCGGCAACGTGCGGAGTCATTGCCACGCGCGGGTGTCGCCACAGCGGGCTTTCCTCCGGCAGCGGCTCGCGGCTGTAGACATCCAGCATGGCGCCTTTAAGCTTCCCGCTGTCCAGCGCCTTCAGCAGATCCGGCTCGACCAGATGCACGCCGCGCGCCAGATTCATCAGGTAACTCCGATCGTCCAACTGGTTAAGCAGGCCTTCATTGATGATCCCCACCGTTTCCGCCGTATTGGGCAGCAGGTTAATCAGCACGCGCGTGCCGTTCAGAAAGGCCGGAAGCTCATCCGTTCCGGCAAAGCTCTCAACGCCCGGATAGTTTTTACGGCTGCGGCTCCAGCAGCGCAGCGGGAAGCCCCACGGCGCGAGCGCTTCAGCCACTTTCGAACCCAGCACGCCGGCTCCGAGGATACCAACGGTAAACGCTTCGCGCGGATATTCTGGCAGCGGCTCCCAGCGGGATTGCTGCTTAAGCGCCTGATAATCATCAAAGCGGCGGAACCAGTGCAGCACCTGGCTCACGGCATATTCCTGCATTTGCTGGCCCATACCGGTATCTTCGAGGCGGAACAGAGGGATATCTTCCGGCAGCATTTCAGGGTGTGCTTTCAGCTTGCTCAGAATGGAATCCACGCCGGCCCCGAGCGCGAACACGGCCTTCAGCTTACGGCCCTGAAGCATTTCTACCGGCGGATGCCAGACCAGCGCGTAGTCGGCATGTTCGTTATCGCCCCGCTTCCACTCACGAACGCGAGCGCCCGGCAGAGCCGCAGAAAGTGCTTTAATCCAGTAAGCCGTATCAAAAGTGGGGTGATAGAAGAGTATATCCATAGTCAATCCTGCCTTTTATTGCGCTGATTTATTTTGCTTTTTAACTGGACGGTCAGCATAGCAAATTTCTTGCGCGACTGTGTTGTTGATAAAAAAGACGCTTTCAGCACATTTAAGAATCATGTTGCCTGAAGTTTGTCTAAACGCGCTAAATTACTGAAAAAGTGGGTTGACGGCAGTTCGGCTTTTCCTTACATTAGCGCCCGTCCCGGCAACAACGGGATGACAATATGGTGAGGTGTCCGAGTGGCTGAAGGAGCACGCCTGGAAAGTGTGTATACGGCAACGTATCGGGGGTTCGAATCCCCCCCTCACCGCCATATTTAAAGAAGAGCTCGCATGAAAATGCGGGCTTTTTTTTTGCATATTGCACGCCTGTGGGGGGATGAGCCCCCCGACCGGGGTTCGACAACTGGCGCAGCCAGTTGGACAGATGACGAGCCTGCGAGGAATCTGCCCGAAGGGCGAGCGAAGCGAGTCAATCCCCCCGGTGCTATAAGCAGCTCGGTGCGGCCTGAGCCCCTCACCCTCTCCCCAAAGGGGCGAGGGAATTGTTCACTTGCTCGCATTAGTTTCCGGGGACTCCTCAGCCCGCAGGGCGAAGGGATCGTTACTCCTCCACCATCCGCGCATACTCTTCAGTAAGAAAATCCACCAGCGTTCTGACGGACGGCAGCAAACCTCGCCTGGAGGGATAAACAGCGTGAATCACTTCCCGTCTTGGCTCCCACGCGTCCAGCACCCGTACCAGTTCCCCTGATGCCAGCTGATCCTTGACCATTAAAATCGGCAGCTGTACTACCCCCACACCCGCCAACGCCGCTTCACGCAGCGCCAGCATATCGGTGGTAATCAAGCGCGGCGTAAAGTGAATCTCCGCTTTCGCCCCTTCCGGCCCGCTCAGTTCCCATTTATGCAGCTGCTTTCCCGCCCCCATGCTCAAACCCGGCCACTCGCTCAGCTCAGACGGCACGGCAGGGTTGCCCATCCGCTCGATCAGCTCAGGGCTCGCCACCAGGCAGTGCCCCCTGTCAGCCAGCACTCTTAACACCAGGTCGCTGTCGTCAAACGGACGTGGGCGAACGCGGATCGCCACGTCAATCCCCTCGCCCACCAGATCGACCCGCCGGTTGGTGGCCTCAAGCTGAAGATTGATCCCCGGATAGCGCGCCATAAACCGCGCCAGCATGGGCCCCACGTGCACGTGCAGCAAGGTGACCGGACAGGTGATCCTGACCACGCCGCGCGGCTCGGCCTGCAACGCCGCCACCGCCTCTTGCGCAGCTTCGGCCTCTACCAGCATGGCTTTACAGTGCTGATAGAACGTCTGCCCCACTTCCGTCACCGTAAACTGCCGGGTGGTACGCTGAATCAGCCGCACGCCAAGGCGTTCTTCCAGCTGGGCAATCCGGCGGCTCAGTTTCGACTTGGGCTGATCGAGCGCCCGGCCTGCCGCCGCAAACCCACCATGGTCCACCACCTTCACAAACCACGCGAAATCATTGAGATCCTGCATATGCCCTCATCGTTCTATTTTCAGAACAGTGAATGTCATTTTCACTATCTACCGGGATATTAACCCTGAATATAAGCTAATTACATCAACAGAACATCAGGAGTTCATCATGAAAAGCGTAACAGGCGTTTATACCGCACCTCGTCCGCACTGGGTCGGTGACGGTTTTCCGGTTCGTTCGATGTTTTCGTACCAGACGCACGGCGAGCCGCTGAGCCCGTTTCTGCTGCTGGACTACGCAGGGCCGTACACCTTCCCGGCGGACGGCGCGAAACGCGGCGTGGGCGAGCATCCTCATCGCGGGTTTGAAACGGTGACCATCGTTTACTCCGGCGAAGTGGAGCACCGCGACTCCACGGGCAGAGGCGGCGTCATCGGCCCCGGCGACGTGCAGTGGATGACGGCGGGCGCAGGCATCCTGCACGAGGAGTTCCACTCCAGCACCTTCGCGCAGAAAGGCGGCGAACTGAAAATGATGCAGCTGTGGGTTAACCTGCCTGCCAAAGACAAAATGGCGACGCCCGGCTACCAGAGCATCACCAAAGCGGATATCCCGGTGGTCACGCTGCCGGATAACAGCGGCACGCTGCGGGTCATCGCCGGTCGCTTTGAGGACGTGACGGGCCCGGCTCATACCTTCTCACCGCTGAACGTCTGGGATCTGGCGCTGCACCAGGGCAGCCATCTGACGCTCAACCAGCCCGAAGGCTGGAGCACAGCGCTGGTGGTACTTGAGGGCAGCGTAACGGTGAACGGCACCACGCCAGCGAGTGAAGCGCAGCTGGTCGTGCTGAGCCAGAGCGGCGACAGGCTGCATCTGGAAGCGAACAGCGACGCGAAAGTGCTGCTGATGGCCGGCGAGCCGCTGAATGAACCGATTGTGGGCTACGGCCCGTTTGTGATGAACAGTAAAACCGAGATCGCGGAAGCCATTCGTGATTTCAACTCCGGCCGCTTCGGCCAGATCTGAACGTAATTAAGGAGCGCAATATGTCTACCCCTGCAAACTTCAACGGTACACGTCCCGTCATTGACGTAAATGATGCCGTCATGCTGCTTATTGACCACCAGAGCGGTCTGTTCCAGACCGTCGGCGACATGCCCATGCCGGAGCTGCGCGCCCGCGCGGCGGCGCTGGCAAAGATCGCCACGCTGGCGAAGATCCCGGTGATCACCACGGCCTCCGTTCCACAGGGACCGAACGGCCCGCTTATCCCGGAGATCCACGCCAACGCGCCGCATGCGCAGTATGTGGCCCGCAAAGGTGAGATCAACGCCTGGGATAACCCGGAATTCGTGGCGGCGGTAAAAGCCACCGGTCGCAGGACGTTAATTATTGCCGGCACGATCACCAGCGTCTGCATGGCCTTCCCGTCCATCAGCGCGGTCGCGGACGGGTATAAAGTGTTTGCGGTAATTGATGCCTCCGGCACCTACAGCAAAATGGCGCAGGAGATCACCCTGGCACGCGTGGTTCAGGCAGGCGTGGTGCCGATGGATACCGCCGCTGTGGCCTCTGAGATCCAGCGAACCTGGAACCGTGAAGACGCGGCTGAATGGGCTGAGGTCTACACCCACATCTTCCCGGCCTACCAGCTGCTGATCGAAAGCTACGGCAAAGCGCAGGAGGTGGTGAAAAACAGCGAAGTGCTCGATTCGCAGCGTTAATCCTGCGCCGTGCGGCATAAGCTGATTAAGGCTTAACCGAACAAGCAGGAATGCAGAAAATCTGCTTGACCGCTTTCGCGCAACTCCCTATAGTAGCGCCCCGTTGCCCCCCAAGCAGTCAGGCAGCAAAACAATATGGTGAGGTGTCCGAGTGGCTGAAGGAGCACGCCTGGAAAGTGTGTATACGGCAACGTATCGGGGGTTCGAATCCCCCCCTCACCGCCATATTCAAGATAAAAGCTCGTACGAAAGTACGGGCTTTTTTCTTTTATATTCTCCGTAAGGGGGGATGAGAACCCCCGACCGGGGTTCGACAACTGGCGCAGCCAGTTGGACAGACTGAGAGCGAAGCGAACAGGCTGCCCGTAGGGCGAGCGAAGCGAGTCAATCCCCCCCCGGTCCAGACTCAGCACCTCACTTATAAAAAAAGCCCGTGTCAAAGCACGGGCCTTCTTATTCTATTCCTCAGCTATTCAACTTCCCTGCCGGCTGCTTTCCTTCAGGAGATGAAACCTGTCCAGGATTAGCAACATTCTCGTCCTTACGCTCCTCCAGCCAGTAATCCGCATTTTTAATCCCCAGTCGAACCGGGTCAAACTGTGGATCCAGCCCCTGCGCATTCTGAGTTTCATAATCCTTCAGGCTGGCAAACGCTTTTTTATGCAGCAGAACAATGGCAATAATGTTGAGCCATGCCATCAGCCCTACCCCAATATCCCCCAGCCCCCAGGCCAGATCCGCGGTACGAACCGTGCCATATACCGTCGAAGCCATCAGACATAATTTGAGCAGGAACGTCAGCCACGGGCGGTGAATTTTACGGTTAATAAAGGCGATATTCGTTTCGGCAATATAGTAGTAGGCAATAATCGTGGTGAAGGCAAAGAAGAACAGCGCAATGGCAACAAAGTAATTACCAAAGCCCGGCATCATACTTTCCATCGCCGTCTGCACGTAGCCAGGACCTGCGGCCACGCCTGCAATCCCGGTATACAGCGCCGCGCCGTCGACGCCCTGCACGTTATACAGCCCGGTGATCAGCAGCATAAACCCGGTCGCGGAGCAGACAAACAGCGTGTCGATATAGACCGAGAATGCCTGCACCAGCCCCTGCTTCACCGGATGGCTTACCGCCGCCGCGGATGACGCATGCGGCCCGGTCCCCTGCGCCGCTTCGTTAGAATAGACGCCGCGCTTAACGCCCCACATAATCGCCTGGCCGAGGATGGCGCCAAAGCCCGCTTCCAGGCCGAACGCGCTTTTCCAGATCAGCAGAATAACCGAAGGGAGCTGGTTAATATTAATGGCGATAATCACGCAGGCGACAATAATATAGCCCAGCGCCATAAAAGGAACGACCATACTGCTAAAGCTGGCGATCCTTTTCACGCCGCCGAAAATAATAAAACTTAACAGCACGGCAAGTAATGCCGCCGTGACGTTCGGGCTCAGACCAAAGGCAATATCCAGGCTCGCACCAATCGAGTTTGCCTGTACGCCCGGAAGTAATAACCCGCAGGAGAAAATAGTCACAATGGCAAATAACCAGGCATACCACTTCACGCCTAAACCTTTTTCAATATAAAAGGCAGGACCGCCGCGATATTCACCGTTTATTTTTTCTTTATAAACCTGACCGAGAGTGGATTCAACAAACGCTGAGCTGGCGCCCAAAAACGCCACTATCCACATCCAGAAAAGCGCCCCCGGCCCGCCAAAGGTAATTGCCGTGGCCACACCGGCGATATTCCCTGTCCCCACGCGGCCTGCCAGCGTCATCGTCAGCGCCTGAAACGACGATACGCCTGCATCGGTAGGACGCCCCTGGAACATCAGGGTAATCATATGTTTGATATGACGTAATTGCAGAAAGCGACTACGCAGTGAGAAATAGAGGCCAACACCCAGACATAAAAATATTAACGCAGGGCTCCAGATTACACCATTAATAGCACCAACCAGTTCGTTCATGTATGACCCTCAGCGTGATGTTTCGGGGGAACGGATCCCCTGTTGTGTTTCTTCTTAGAATTTTGTTCGAACAAGTACGAAACATAGATAACTCCCCTGCAGACACCAACTTAATTTTTACTTCGTAGTAATGATCTGTGACAACATTCACGTTTAATTTTTAACTAACAATTAGCGCGATCATTATATTCATAGATATTTTGTGGGTATTATAAACACATGTCACACTTCTACCGCTCAAATAAAAACCAGCCGAATATAAATAAATAATCGAAATGATTAATTATGAATAACAGGTGAGGAATGCAAATAATAAATGACGCTTCCCGGCATGACGCCGGGAAGAAATGGCTTAAAAAGAATGATCTTAATCGGAATACACTTCCAGCGTCCGTTGACACAGCGCTGAACGCACGCAGTCCTCTTTGGTGAAACGTACCACCCCAATCATCTCATCTTCCTCAAAACGTGACATGGCATCGCTGAGGCCGGACTTCACGCCCGACGGCAGGTCACACTGGGTAATATCGCCGTTAACAATAACCGTCACGTTCTCCCCGAGGCGCGTTAAGAACATCTTCATTTGCGCAGCGGTCACGTTCTGAGCCTCGTCAAGAATGACGACCGCATTTTCAAATGTACGTCCGCGCATATAGGCGAACGGCGCGATTTCCACCTTGCCAATCTCTGGTCGCAGGCAGTACTGCATAAAGGATGCACCCAGTCGCTTCACCAGCACGTCATAGACGGGCCTGAAGTACGGAGCAAACTTCTCCGAAATATCCCCGGGCAGGAAGCCGAGATCTTCATCCGCCTGCAGTACCGGACGAGTAACAATAATGCGCTCCACGTCCTTATGGATCAGCGCTTCCGCCGCTTTGGCCGCACTGATCCAGGTTTTCCCGCATCCGGCTTCACCGGTTGCAAAGATGAGCTGTTTACTCTCGATAGCATTCAGGTAGTGCGCCTGAGCCTCATTGCGCGCCACAATTGGAGAATTATCACGGCTGTCTCTGGCCATGCCAATTGCTTCTACGCCACTCATCTGCACAAGCGAGGTGACCGATTCTTCTTCACGCTGTTTATGGCTACGTGAGTCCCGTCTCAGCACACGTTTTGCTTCGCGACGAGCTTTGATCACTGCTTTTTGTCTTCCCATGGATAGCACCTTGAGTTGTTGGTATTCATCACACGCGCCAGCTTTGGCACGATTATGCGCACGAACATCAGAGGGTTGGCTTCCTTGTAAGCCATTGCTTGCTTTATCAGATGACGATACAGAACGGCTACGCGCACCGGTCTGCACGTCGGTCGAATCAGATTCTTGAGGTGTGGGGGAGAATTTAGTGGTGAGGAAATCGCTGCCGGAGTCTGAGCCTCCGCGCCGGGTGCTGCGGTTGTTATGTTTACCTTGTCCAGTACAGGACGCAACCATTCGCGATCTCCATAGTGATTCAGCATCACTGCCGGGAACTACCGCTGTCTTATCTTAAGTACATCAGGAGTTATCATAAATGCAACATTTATTTTACCTGAATGCAACTTTTAAGACTGTTCCTGCAGCGGAATCAGTCTTATATATGAATATTACAGAAATATAACAATAAGATAGTCATATGAAAAAATAATGTCCCCGCGAACTATCGCAGGGACGATTATCAGGCTTCAATCAGACCTTGTGCGAGATACGCGCCAGCATCGCGCGCGCCGGGCAGAGCAAAGAAATAGCCGCCGCCGATGGGCTTAATGTACTCTTCCAGCGCTTCGCCGTTTAACCGCTTCTGCACGGTCAGGAAGCCTTTCTCCAGATCGTGCTGATAGCAGACGAACAGCAGCCCCATATCAAGCTGGCCGGAGTTGGTCACGCCCAGCGAATAGCTGTAGCCACGGCGCATCATCAGGCTGGACTGCGTCTCTTTGGTGCGCGGGTTGGCGAGGCGAATATGGCTGTCGAGCGCGATGACGTCGCCATCCGGATCGCTCGCGTAGTCCGGCACATCATGCTCGTGCTTCATGCCCAGCGGCGCCCCGCTCTGCTTGTCGCGGCCAAAAATCGTCTGCTGCTCTTTCAGCGGCGTGCGGTCCCAGAATTCCACGTGGAACTGGATAATGCGCACCGCCTGGTAGCTGCCGCCCACCGCCCACGCCGGTTCGCCCTGATCTGCCGTCACCCACACCACGTCTTTCATCAGCGCCGCATCGCTGCTGTCCGGGTTGGCCGTGCCGTCCTTAAAGCCCAGCAGGTTAACCGGCGTCTCTTTGCCTTTGCTGCGGGCGGCATGGTCAGAGATAAACCCTTCCCGCTTCCAGCGCACGCTAAGCAGATCCGGCGTGTGCTTAATGATATCGCGCAGGGCGTGGATCACCGTGTCCTGAGTATTGGCACAAATCTGCAGGAGCAGATCGCCGTGGCACAGCGCCGCGTCGAGAGAGTCATTCTGGAAGCGCGTCATCTTCTGCAGCGCTTTCGGCTTCTGTTTTGCCAGGCCGTAGCGGTCATCGAACAGCGACTCCCCTACCGACACAGTAATGGTCAGGTTATCCGGCGCGATAAACGCACCGAGGATACCGGAATCCATCGGCGGCAGGCGCGGGTTCGGCGTCTCCGGCGCCGGCCCGCCCGCGGTCAGAAACGCGATGCGCGCCGTCAGCAGGCGGAACAGCCGCTCCAGATCCGCCTTATCGCTGGCCAGCGAATCAAAGGCCACCAGCATCATGGAAGCCTGCTGCGGCGTCAGAATACCCGCCTGGTGCGCGCCGTAAAACGGCTGGGTCTCCATGCGGGCATCCGGCGACAGCGTGCCGGGCGCGCTTTGCGGTTTTGCTGCGTGCGCCACCGGGCAGCCGCCCGCCAGGGCAAGCGCGCCGCCCAGCGCCCCTACCCCTTTTAACAAACGACGTCGGGAAGGTTCCGCCACGTCGAATTCGTCGTGCTTGTTCATCGTGCTTAGTCCAGACCCAGTACGCCGCGCAGCAGGGAGAGATCTTCCGCCAGCGTCGTAATCGGGCCTTTCAGCGCGTTACGGTCAGCGTCGGTCAGCTTGTCGTAGGTTTCAAACCCGTCTTTGGTGCGGTACTTCGCCAGGATGGTATCGACCTTTTTGAAGTTGGCATCCACTTTTGCCAGCAGTTCGCCGTTCTCTTTTTGCAGCTGAGGACGCAGCAGATCGACAATCTTCTGCGCGCCGTCGACGTTGGCCTGGAAGTCCCACAGGTCGGTATGGCTGTAGCGATCTTCTTCACCGCTGATTTTGCTCGCGGCCACTTCTTCAATCAGCCCCGCCGCGCCGCCCACCACTTTTGACGGCGGGAAGGCCAGCTCGCTGATGCGCTTTTGCAGCTCCAGCACGTCGGCGTTCAGCTGCCCGGCGTATTTCTCCATTCCTTTGGTGGAGTTATCGCCAAACAGGGCTTTTTCCAGACGGTGGAAGCCGGTGAATTTCGGATCGGCGGCCTTCTGCTCGTAGTCATCTTCGCGGGCATCAATGCTGCCGTCGAGGTCAGAGAACAGCTCGGCAATCGGCTCGATGCGCTCGTAGTGCTGACGGGTTGGCGCGTACAGGGATTTCGCTTTTTCGATATCGCCCGCTTTCACCGCGTCGGTGAAGGCTTTGGTGCCCGTGACCAGGTCCGCCGTCTCTTTGGTGACGTAGGCTTTATAGGCGGTAATGGCGTCGCCCAGGCTCAGCAGGGCCTCGCCTTTGGCCGCGTCCGCCGTCGCTGCACCTTTGACGATCAGCTTGCCTTTAGGGTTGGTCAGCAGGCCGCAGGTCATGTCGTATTCACCCGGCTGCAGGTTGGCGGTCATCTTCTGGCTGAAGCCCGGCGCGATGTTTTCGCGCTCTTCCACCACCATCACGCCTTTGAGGATCTCCCACTCCAGCGCCTTCTGGCTGTGGTTCTGGATGATAAACTGGGTTTTACCGCTGTTAACCGTGATGGTCATCGGCTCGCACTGCTTATCGTTAACGGTGACTTTCACCTGCGGAGTATCCGCAGCCTGCGCGGCGAATGCAGAAGCGAACAGCGCGGCAATGCCTGCGCACAATGCACTACGACGAAACTGAATTGCCATGACTCTTCCCTTAAAAAGTATGTTGTAACTAAAACAATAATTACGGCGCAACGCGCGACGCCTGCGAGCCGGTACGCGGCGGCATTGCGAACAGCACCAGCGCCGGAACCAGATAGATAAAGTACATCGCCACCTCGCTGACGCTCGGCGTTTCCTGGTAGCCGAAGATGCCTTCGAGCAGGGTGCCGGTCAGTGAATGGGTGGAGAGAACGTTGCTGAGATCGAACGCCACGTCCTGGAAGTGGTTCCACAGGCCCGCCTCGTGGAAGGCGCGGATCGCTCCTGCCGCCAGCCCCGCAGCCACCAGCAGAATGAACAGACTGGTCCACTTAAAGAAGGCGCCCAGGTTGAGGCGAATGCCGCCCCAGTAGAGCAGAAAGCCCAGCACCACCGCCGTTGCCAGACCGAGCATAGCGCCCAGCGGCGGCCAGATGCCCACGTCCTGCTGGAATGCCGCCAGCAGGAAGAAGACCGATTCCAGCCCCTCGCGCGCCACGGCGAAAAAGACCATCATAATCAGCGCCCAGCCGTGGTGATTCCCCTTCTGCAGGGCGTTATCCACCGCCTGCTCCAGCTGCACCTTCACGTTGCGGGAAACTTTGCGCATCCAGAAGACCATCCACGTCAGGATGAACACCGCAATCACGGCGACGATACCCTCAAACAGCTCTTGTTCTTTCTGCGGGAATTCGCCGGTGGTTTCATTGATGAGGATACCTAAGCCCAGGCAAAGCGCCGCGGCAAGGAAGACGCCAACCCACATCACGCCAATCCAGCGCCCGCGCTGGGTGCGCTTCAGATAGCTGGCGATAAGGCTGACAATCAGGGCCGCTTCAAGGCCTTCACGTAACATAATGAGAAATGGAACAAACATGCCGACACCTTAAATGTTTATCGCGGTCAACTGATGCAAAGAAAGGTAAATTCTTGTGATAGTGATTATCATTACGGCGAAGGGAAACACAAGCGAAATGTGTGGTGATTTGATGACGAGTTGTAAACGTAAAGCCTGTTAATAGTTGCTGCCGTTACCGTTAAGTTTATAAGTTATAATAAAAATGCCCATTTACGGTTAACCAGCGCTGTGGCTAAATATCCGCCTCAAAAACCAACCGAAAATAACCCATGTTTAAGATTGTCCATTTCCTGCTGGCGCTGGTGATTATTCTTGCGCTTGCCTGGCTGGTGAGTTTCGACCGCCGAAAAATTCGCATTCGTTATGTTTTCCAGCTGATTGTTATTGAAATTGCTCTGGCGTTCTTTTTCCTGCACGCCGAAAGCGGGCTATTCCTGATTAAATACGTTTCCGGCTTCTTTGAGTCACTGCTGAAATTTGCCTCGGAAGGGACGAATTTCGTCTTTGGCGGAATGGGTGAAAAAGGGCTGGCGTTTATTTTCCTCGGCGTACTGTGTCCGATTATTTTTATTTCCGCATTGATTGGTATTCTCCAGCACTGGCGGATCCTGCCGATTTTTATTCGAATCATCGGAACGCTGCTGTCAAAGCTGAACGGCATGGGCAAGCTGGAATCGTTCAACGCGGTGAGCTCGCTGATCCTCGGCCAGTCGGAAAACTTCATTGCCTATAAAGGCGTGCTGGGGGATCTCTCCTCGCGTCGCCTGTTCACCATGGCCGCAACCGCGATGTCGACGGTTTCCCTGTCGATTGTCGGCGCCTATATGACCATGCTCGACGCCAAATTTGTCGTTGCGGCGCTAATCCTGAACATGTTCAGCACCTTTATTATTCTCTCAGTCATTAACCCGGTGCGTCCGGAAGCCGAGCCGGATATCAAGCTGGAAAAGCTGCACGAATCCCAGAGCTTCTTTGAAATGCTGGGCGAGTATATTCTGGCCGGTTTTAAGGTGGCGATGATTATTCTGGCGATGCTGATTGGCTTTATCGCCCTCATCAGCGCCGTTAACGCCCTCTTCTCCAGCGTATTCGGCATGAGCTTCCAGCAGATCCTGGGCTATGTTTTTTATCCGCTGGCGTGGCTTATCGGGATTCCGCTGAGCGATGCGCTAAACGCGGGCAGCATTATGGCAACCAAGCTGGTGGCGAATGAATTTGTAGCGATGATTGAGCTGCAAAAAATTGCCCATGAAATGTCACCGCGCGGGCTGGGTATTTTGTCCGTCTTCCTGGTATCGTTCGCCAACTTCGCCTCCATCGGCATCGTCGCCGGGGCGATTAAGGGGCTGAACGAGCAGCAGGGCAACGTGGTATCGCGGTTTGGTCTGCGTCTGGTGTACGGTGCGACGCTGGTGAGCCTGCTGTCGGCGAGCTTTGCGGGGTTAGTGCTGTAAATTGCTTTGCTACAAATAACGGCGGGATTTCCCGCCGTTTTTATTAAAACTGCACGCACACCGGCTGGTCGACGCGCATCACCGACTCCTGCGCGAAGCGTGATTTATAAATCCCGCGTAACGCTTCGATATTTGTTTCACTCTGCACGTCTTTACCGTGGATCAGCATCAATGCCTTGCTGGGCTCACGCGCTACTTTCCCGTCGTTACCCAGCCACTGCCCGCGCGCATCAAATACCGTTAAGCCATCGCGAAAGCGCGGCGTCACGTCCTGGTCAACAAACTGCTGCCACTCGCTACCGGTAATCTGCGCCCCTGCCGGGCGATTTAAGCCGAAATAGAGCGTGGTCTGCTGCATCTGGTTATCCGCTTTGCAGGTCTCTACCGCCGCGCGCTGCGTGGGAGCAGTGCAGCCTGCCAGCATCACTAATGCTGCCACCATTAACCCTGTTTTAATCATCATTTTTCATCTCGAACTGGTGAACGGTCTATCCCCTCTCCCCTTTGGGGAGAGGGTTAGGGTGAGGAGGTGGGTATATTTTTACTCTGCCTGAAGCTTAGTCGGCGGCGCAGTGTGGTAATGCGCGTCCGCTTCCGCAAAGCGCTTCTGCATAGAGGCAGACGGGGCTTTACCCAGCAGGCTGAACACCACAATACCGATGCTGCCGAAGATGAAGCCCGGAATGATTTCGTACAGGCCCAGCCACGCGAACTGCTTCCAGACGATGACGGTCACCGCACCGATGATCATCCCCGCCAGCGCGCCGTTGCGGGTCATGCGTGACCACAGCACGGAGAACAGCACCACCGGACCAAACGCGGCACCGAAGCCCGCCCACGCGTAGCTAACCAGGCCCAGCACGCGGTTTTCCGGGTTGGCCGCCAGCGCAATGGCCACCAGCGCCACCACCAGCACCATAAAGCGCCCTACCCACACCAGCTCTTTCTGGCTCGCGTCTTTACGCAGGAAGGCCTTGTAGAGGTCTTCGGTGATTGCGCTGGAGCAAACCAGCAGCTGGCAGCTCAGGGTGGACATCACCGCCGCCAGGATCGCAGAGAGCAGAATACCGGCAATCCACGGGTTAAACAGCACCTGCGCCAGCTCGATGAACACGCGCTCGGCGTTCTGGTTCACCGCGCCCGCCTGGGCCGGGTTGTTGTTAAAGTACGCAATACCGAAGAAGCCGACCGCGCACGCGCCCGCCAGACACAGGATCATCCACGTCATGCTGATGCGACGCGCGTGAACGATGGTGTGGTGAGAATCCGCCGCCATAAAGCGCGCCAGGATATGCGGCTGACCGAAGTAGCCCAGGCCCCAGCCCATCAGGGAGACGATGGCCACAAAGTTCAGCCCCTTCAGCATGTCGACATTTTCAATGCTCTTCTGCTTGATCACTTCCAGCGATTCGCCAAAGCCGCCGACGGTGAAAATCACAATCACCGGGGTCAGGATCAGGGCGAAGATCATCAGGCTCGCCTGCACGGTGTCGGTCCAGCTTACCGCCAGGAACCCGCCCACGAAGGTATAGAGGATGGTTGCCGCGGCACCGGCCCACAGGGCGGTTTCATAGCTCATGCCGAAGGTGCTTTCGAACAGGCGCGCACCCGCCACGATGCCGGAGGCGCAGTAGATGGTGAAGAACAGCAGGATCACCACCGCGGAGATAATGCGCAGAATACGGCTGTTATCCTCAAAGCGTCCGGTGAAGTAGTCCGGGAGCGTCAGGGCGTTGTTGTTGGCTTCGGTGTGCACGCGCAGACGGCCTGCCACCAGCTTCCAGTTGATCCACGCGCCGACGGTCAGGCCGATGGCGATCCAGCTTTCGGAAATACCAGAGATGAAAATCGCGCCCGGCAGCCCCATCAGCAGCCAGCCGCTCATGTCGGATGCGCCCGCAGAGAGCGCGGTAACCATCGGGCCTAAGCTGCGGCCGCCCAGAATGTAGTCGTCAAAGTTCTTTGTCGAACGCCATGCCAAAAACCCTATCAGGATCATGCCAAAAATATAAACGAGAAATGTCACCAGCATCGGTGTGCTAATAGCCATTCAAATTCTCCAAAATGTCGAGCGACAGCCGTCCGGGCTGCCTTGTTATGTCATCACCGGAACGTAGTGATGTGTGTATGTGTTTCCGTTGGGCGCGCTATCCTGCCGTATGCGCATCCCGCTGACAAACGATTTAACACTGCATTTACATCAAATTCATCCCCGGTTTGATACGAGTTTCCTATAGGTTGCACTCGCTCACGCTTTTGCGGGTTGCACCTTTAAAAAGTGTTAAGCACCGCATAAAAACTGGGTTCAGAAACAGCAGGCAGTTCTTTTTCCCAGCTAACTAATCGTTAACAATCCATTCATTTTCCAGCTTGCAAACCAGGTCACATTTAACACGGTTGCACAAAGTTGCAACATGGTGGATATTTCACGCTATCAACAGAACGCTATTACAGAACAACAGGAGTTTTGGCATGGGGATGACCACCATGGGGGTTAAGCTGGATGACGCGACCCGCGAACGGATTAAAACCGCAGCAACCCGCATTGACCGCACACCGCACTGGTTAATCAAGCAGGCGATTTTTAACTATCTGGAAAGGCTTGAGAGCGAAGAAGGCCTGCCGGAGCTGCCTGCCCTGCTGGCGGGCGCAGCAAACGAAAGCGACGACGCCGCGACGGCGGTGGAAGATAACCACCAGCCGTTCCTCGAATTTGCCGAGCAGATCCTGCCGCAGTCCGTCAGCCGCGCCGCCATTACCGGGGCTTACCGCCGCGCCGAAACCGACGCCGTGCCGATGCTGCTGGAGCAGGCCCGCCTGCCGGAAGCCATTGCCTCCCAGGCGCACAGCCTGGCGTATCAGTTAGCCGACAAGCTGCGCAACCAGAAAACCGCCACCGGACGCGCCGGGATGGTACAGGGGCTGCTGCAGGAGTTCTCCCTCTCCTCGCAGGAAGGCGTGGCGCTGATGTGCCTGGCGGAAGCGCTGCTGCGTATTCCGGATAAAGCCACCCGCGACGCGCTGATCCGCGACAAGATCAGCAACGGCAACTGGCACTCCCATATTGGCCGCAGCCCGTCGCTGTTCGTCAACGCCGCTACCTGGGGCCTGCTGTTTACCGGCAAGCTGGTCTCCACCCATAACGAAGCCAACCTGTCACGCTCCCTGAACCGCATCATCGGCAAGAGCGGCGAGCCGTTGATCCGCAAGGGCGTGGACATGGCGATGCGCCTGATGGGCGAGCAGTTCGTCACCGGGGAAACCATTGCCGAAGCGCTGGCGAACGCCCGCAAGCTGGAAGATAAAGGTTTCCGCTACTCGTACGACATGCTGGGCGAAGCGGCGCTCACCGCCGCCGACGCGCAGGCCTACATGGTCTCTTACCAGCAGGCGATCCACGCCATCGGTAAAGCGTCCAACGGTCGCGGTATTTATGAAGGCCCTGGCATCTCTATTAAGCTCTCCGCCCTGCACCCGCGCTACAGCCGCGCGCAGTACGACCGGGTGATGGAAGAGCTCTATCCGCGCCTGAAGTCCCTGACGCTGCTGGCGCGCCAGTATGACATCGGCATCAACATCGACGCCGAAGAGGCCGACCGTCTGGAGATCTCCCTCGATCTGCTGGAAAAACTGTGCTTCGAGCCGGAGCTGGCGGGCTGGAACGGGATTGGATTCGTTATCCAGGCCTACCAGAAGCGCTGCCCGTTCGTTATTGACTACCTGATTGATCTGGCAAGCCGCAGCCGCCGTCGCCTGATGATCCGCCTGGTGAAGGGCGCCTACTGGGACAGCGAAATCAAACGCGCCCAGATGGAAGGCCTGGAAGGCTATCCGGTCTATACCCGCAAGGTTTACACTGACGTCTCTTACCTCGCCTGCGCGAAAAAGCTGCTCGGCGTGCCGAACCTGATTTATCCGCAGTTCGCGACCCACAACGCCCATACCCTGGCGGCGATCTACAGCCTGGCCGGGCAGAACTACTATCCGGGCCAGTACGAGTTCCAGTGCCTGCACGGCATGGGCGAACCGCTGTACGAACAGGTAACCGGTAAAGTAGCCGACGGCAAGCTGAACCGCCCTTGCCGCATCTATGCCCCGGTGGGCACCCACGAAACCCTGCTGGCGTACCTGGTGCGTCGCCTGCTGGAAAACGGCGCGAACACCTCCTTCGTTAACCGCATCGCCGACACCACCCTGCCGCTGGACGAGCTGGTGGCCGATCCGGTGCAGGCCGTAGAGAAGATGGCGGCGCAGGAAGGCCAGATTGGCCTGCCTCATCCGAAGATTGCCCTGCCGCGCGAGCTGTACGGCGAGGGCCGCGTCAACTCGGCGGGTCTGGATCTCGCCAACGAACACCGTCTGGCGTCCCTCTCCTCTGCCCTGCTCAACAGCGCGTTGCAGAAGTGGCAGGCCAAACCGATCCTTGAGCAGGCCGTCGAGGATGGCGACATGCAGCCGGTGATCAACCCGGCAGAGCCGAAGGACATCGTCGGCTACGCGCGTGAAGCAACCGAAGCGGAAGTGGACCAGGCGCTGGAGAGCGCGGTGAACAACGCGCCAATCTGGTTCGCCACCCCGCCGCAGGAGCGTGCCGCCATTCTGGAACGCGCCGCGGTGCTGATGGAAGATCAGATGCAGTCGCTCATCGGCATTCTGGTACGCGAAGCGGGTAAAACCTTCAGCAACGCCATCGCCGAAGTGCGCGAGGCCGTCGACTTCCTGCACTACTACGCCGGTCAGGTGCGCGATGATTTCGACAACGAAACGCACCGTCCGCTCGGTCCGGTGGTCTGTATCAGCCCGTGGAACTTCCCGCTGGCGATCTTCACCGGCCAGATTGCCGCCGCCCTTGCCGCAGGCAACAGCGTGCTGGCCAAGCCGGCAGAGCAGACCCCGCTGATTGCCGCCCAGGGCATCAACATTCTTCTGGAAGCAGGCGTACCTGCGGGCGTGGTCCAGCTGCTGCCGGGCCGCGGTGAAACCGTCGGCGCGAAGCTGACCTCCGACAACCGCGTGCGCGGCGTGATGTTTACCGGCTCCACCGAAGTGGCCTCTCTGCTGCAGCGCAATATCGCCACCCGTCTGGATGCGCAGGGCCGCCCTACGCCGCTCATCGCCGAAACCGGCGGGATGAACGCCATGATCGTTGACTCCTCCGCGCTCACCGAGCAGGTGGTGGTCGACGTGCTGGCCTCCGCCTTCGACAGCGCCGGTCAGCGCTGCTCCGCCCTGCGCGTGCTGTGCCTGCAGGACGACGTGGCGGACCACACGCTGAAGATGCTGCGCGGCGCGATGGCGGAATGCCGCATGGGCAACCCGGGCCGTCTCACCACCGATATCGGGCCGGTGATCGACGCGGAGGCCAAAGCCAACATTGAAAACCACATTCAGTCCATGCGCGCCAAAGGCCGTCCGGTGTTCCAGGCGGTGCGCGAGAACAGCGAAGATGCCCGCGAGTGGCAGACCGGCACCTTCGTGCCGCCTACGCTTATCGAGCTGGCAAGCTTCGACGAGCTGAAAAAAGAGGTCTTCGGCCCGGTGCTGCACGTGGTGCGCTACAGCCGTAACAACCTCAACGAGCTTATCGACCAGATCAACGCCTCCGGCTACGGCCTGACGCTCGGCGTGCATACCCGTATCGACGAAACCATTGCACAGGTCACCGGCACGGCCAAAGTTGGCAACCTGTACGTTAACCGCAACATGGTGGGCGCGGTCGTGGGCGTGCAGCCGTTCGGCGGCGAAGGCCTCTCCGGCACCGGCCCGAAAGCGGGCGGCCCGCTCTACCTGTACCGCCTGCTGGCGAACCGTCCGGAAAATGCCCTGGGCGTGACGCTGGCGCGCCAGGACGCAAGTTATCCGGTAGATACGCAGGTGAAAACCGTGCTGACCCAGCCGCTGGAGGCGCTGATCGCCTGGGCGGAAAAACGTCCTGAGCTGCGTGCGGTTGCCCGGCAGTACGGCGAGCTGGCGCAGGCAGGCACGCAGCGCCTGCTGCCGGGGCCAACCGGCGAGCGCAACACCTGGACGCTGATGCCGCGCGAGCGCGTGCTGTGCGTGGCGGATAACGAGCAGGACGCGCTGGTGCAGCTGGCCGCGGCGATGGCTACCGGCTGCGAAGTGCTGTGGCCGGAAGATGCGCTGCATCGCGATCTCGCCAAGCAGCTGCCGAAAGCGGTCTCGGCCCGCATTCGCTTTGCGAAGGCCGATGCCCTGCTGACCCAGCCGTTTGATGCGGTGATTTACCACGGCGATTCTGACCAGCTGCGCGAGCTCTGCGAGCAGGTGGCGGCCCGCAGCGGGGCGATTGTTTCGGTGCAGGGCTTCGCCCGCGGGGAAACCAACCTGCTGCTGGAGCGCCTGTACGTGGAGCGCTCGCTCAGCGTCAACACCGCGGCGGCGGGCGGTAACGCCAGCCTGATGACAATCGGCTAACGCTGTGCTAATAAGGCTCCGGAGACGGAGCCTTATTTTATTGGGGAGAATATGAAACGATATCTTATCGCCGGTGCGGCACTGCTGTTCAGCGCCAGCGCGCTGGCCAACGAGTGCGACAAAGCGACCACCCAGCTTGAAATGAACACCTGTAGCGCGCAGCAGTACCAGGCTGCCGATAAAAAGCTCAACCAGACCTATCAGGCCGCCATTAAGCGTGCCGCGGCTCCCCAGCGCGACCTGCTGAAAAAGGCGCAGCAGGCGTGGATTGCCCTGCGCGACGCGGACTGCGCGTTTATCGGTTCGGGTACGGAGGGCGGCAGCGTTCAGCCCATGATTGTGAATCAGTGCCTGGCGGAGAAAACCGTGGAGCGCGAAGCGTTTCTGTCCTCGCTGATGCAGTGTGAAGAGGGCGACCTAAGCTGTCCCCTCTCCCCATAGGGGCGAGGGCGAAAAGACAGCACAGAACAGTCCCCTCGCCCCTCCGGGGAGAGGGTTAGGGTGAGGGGGAACTAGCGCACGCGGATCCCTTCAATAATCATCCGCTGCACGTTTTGCAGGGTACTGTGGAAAAACGCCTCGTCCTGGAGCGTTTTACCGGTTACCGCCTCGACCTGGGCCGCAAAGTCAGCGTAATGCTGGGTAGCGGCCCAGATCATAAAGATCAGGTGCTGCGGGTCGACCGGGGCCAGCTTTCCGCTGGCAACCCATCCGGCGATAATCGCCGACTTATCGTCCACCAGCTGCTTTAAATCTCCCGTTAATTCTGCCTGCAGCAGCGGCGCGCCCTGCAGCATCTCAAGACAAAACAGCCTTGACGCCTGCGGGTAATCGCGCGACACCTCCAGCTTCAGGCGAATGTACTCCTCTATAGCCACCAGCGGGGCCAGCTCTTCGCGGAACGCCTTAAGCGGCGCCAGCCAGATATCGAGGATCTGCTGCATCACCGCCACATAGAGCGCCTCTTTCGACGGGTAATAGTAGAGCAGATTAGTTTTGGATACCCCGGACTGCTCCGCCACCTGTTCCAGGCGCGTGCCGTGAATGCCAAACTGTGAAAAGGTCTCCAGCGCGGCGCTGAGGATCGCCTGCTTCTTGGCGCTCACCGCCTGCGAACGTTTACCTGGTGTTTTCACTGCGCCTTGTGTCATTCCCGCTCTCCTTATTCTGCGTTGCCCTCAGCATAGCAAAACCCCCGTCTCGCCACGACATTCTGCACTCCCATCGCGCATGAGTGCCTGTTTTCTGTGCAATGTTTTTGACCATTTAGTCCACATTTAGCGGCATCAATTCCCCAACCTCTGATTAACACATTAATAACACAGCCGTTTTCAAAACTGGCATTGCCTTTGCAAAACCACCGTTACACCTGCGACGTAATGAAGAGAGGTTCGTGATGAAAATTGGCGTATTTGTACCCATCGGCAACAACGGCTGGCTTATCTCGACCACTGCACCGCAATACATGCCGACCTTTGAGCTGAATAAAGCCATCGTGCAAAAAGCGGAGCACTACCATTTCGACTTTGCGCTTTCGATGATCAAGCTGCGCGGCTTTGGCGGCAAAACTGAATTCTGGGACCACAACCTGGAGTCCTTCACCCTGATGGCCGGGCTGGCGGCAGTCACCTCGCGGATCCAGATCTACGCCACCGCGGCCACCCTCACCCTGCCGCCCGCAATCGTGGCGCGCATGGCCTCCACCATCGACTCCATCTCCGGCGGGCGCTTCGGCGTTAACCTGGTCACCGGCTGGCAAAAACCGGAGTACGAGCAGATGGGGCTCTGGCCGGGCGACGATTATTTCTCCCGCCGCTACGACTACCTGACCGAATACGTGCAGGTGCTGCGCGACCTGTGGGGCACCGGCAAAAGCGACTTTAAAGGCGACTTCTTCACCATGAACGACTGCCGCGTCAGCCCGCAGCCGTCTGTGCCGATGAAGGTGATTTGCGCCGGGCAGAGCGACGCGGGGATGGAATTCTCCGCCAAATACGCCGACTTCAACTTCTGCTTCGGCAAAGGCGTTAATACCCCTGCCGCCTTCGCCCCAACCGCCGCGCGGATGAAAGAGGCCGCCGACAAGACCGGGCGCGACGTGGGCTCCTACGTGCTGTTTATGGTGATTGCCGACGAAACCGACGACGCCGCACGCGCTAAATGGGAGCGATATAAGGACGGCGCTGACGACGAAGCCCTGAGCTGGCTTACCGAGCAGAGCCAGAAAGACACCCGTTCCGGCGCAGACACCAACGTGCGCCAGATGGCCGACCCGACCTCCGCCGTCAATATCAATATGGGCACGCTGGTTGGCTCGTACGCCAGCGTCGCCAGAATGCTCGACGAAGTGGCAGCCGTACCCGGCGCGGAGGGCGTCCTGCTGACCTTCGATGATTTCCTCACCGGCGTGGAAACCTTCGGCGAGCGCATCCAGCCTCTGATGCAGTGTCGCGCCCATATTCCTGCCGTTACGAAGGAGGTGGCGTAATGACGACCTTAAACGCTCGCCCGGAAGCCATCACCTTTGCGCCGCAGCAGAGCGCGCTGATCGTGGTGGACATGCAAAACGCCTACGCCAGCAAAGGCGGCTATCTGGATCTGGCGGGGTTCGACGTCTCCGCCACAAGGCCTGTGATCGAGAACATCAAAACCGCCGTCGCCGCGGCGCGCGCGGCGGGCATGCTCATCATCTGGTTCCAGAACGGCTGGGATGACCAGTACGTCGAGGCAGGCGGCCCCGGCTCGCCCAACTTCCACAAGTCCAACGCCCTGAAAACCATGCGTAAGAACCCAGACCTGCAGGGCAAGCTGCTGGCCAAAGGCGGCTGGGACTATCAGCTGGTGGACGAGCTGGTGCCGCAGGCGGGCGATATCGTCCTGCCGAAACCGCGCTACAGCGGCTTTTTCAATACCCCGCTCGACAGCCTGCTGCGCAGCCGGGGCATTCGCCATCTGGTCTTCACCGGTATCGCCACCAACGTCTGCGTGGAGTCGACCCTGCGCGACGGCTTTTTCCTTGAGTATTTCGGCGTGGTGCTGGAGGACGCGACCCATCAGGCCGGGCCGGAGTTCGCCCAGAAAGCCGCCCTGTTCAATATCGAAACCTTTTTTGGCTGGGTCAGTAACGTTGCCGATTTCTGCAACGCCCTGACCCCGCCGCTCGCCCGTATCGCCTGAGGAGACGCCTGATGCCGAAATCCGTGATTATTCCGCCGGGGACCAGCACGCCCATTGCCCCGTTTGTTCCCGGCACCCTCGCCGACGGCGTGGTGTACGTCTCCGGCACGCTGCCGTTTGATAAAGACAATAACGTGGTGTTTATCAACGACCCAAAGGCGCAAACCCGCCACGTGCTGGAGACGATCAAAACCGTCATCGAAACGGCGGGTGGCACCATGGAGGACGTGACCTTCAACAGCATCTTTATCACCGACTGGAAAAACTACGCCGCGATTAACGAAATCTACGCCGAGTTCTTCCCCGGCGATAAACCGGCGCGGTTCTGCATTCAGTGCGGGCTGGTAAAACCGGACGCGCTGGTTGAGATCGCCACCGTTGCGCACGTTGCGAAGTGAGGCAGGCATGAAACTTTCCGTCTCGCCGCCGCCGTACGAGGGTGCGCCCGTGGTGGTCTTTATTTCCGGTCTCGGCGGCAGCGGCAGCTACTGGCTGCCCCAGCAGGCCGCGCTGGAGCCGGAATATCAGGTGGTGTGCTATGACCAGCGGGGAACGGGCAATAACCCCGAGACCCTGCCGGAGGGTTACAGCCTTGCGCAGATGGCAGACGAGCTCGCCCAGGCGCTGGCTGACGCGGGCATTGCGCGCTACAGCGTCGTCGGGCACGCGCTCGGCGCGCTGGTCGGCCTGCAGCTGGCTCTCGACAGGCCCGACGCCCTCACCGCGCTGGTGTGCGTCAACGGCTGGCTGACCCTCAATGCCCACACCCGCCGCTGTTTTGACGTTCGCGAGCGGCTGCTGCATTCCGGCGGCGCGCAGGCATGGGTCGAGGCGCAGCCGCTGTTTCTCTACCCGGCAGACTGGATGGCCGCCCGCGCGCCGCGTCTGGAGGCCGAAGAAGCGCTGGCGCTGGCCCATTTCCAGGGTAAAACCAATCTGCTGCACAGGCTCAGCGCATTGAAAAAAGCCGACTTCCGCCGCCAGGCCGCACGCATTCGCTGCCCGGTTCACATTATCTGTTCCGCCGACGACGTGCTGGTGCCGTCCGTCTGTTCCGCTGAACTGCACGCCGCCCTCCCGCACGCCCACAAAACGATGATGCGCCAGGGCGGGCATGCCTGCAACGTCACCGAGCCGGACACCTTTAACACCCTGCTGCTGAACGGGCTCGCCAGCCTGCTGCACAGCCCTGAACCCGCTTTATAAGGAGCTTTAATGAGCGAAGCCATTACGCCCGCCGCGCTGGAAACTCTGTTCACCGGCGCCCGCACCCACAACGGCTGGCTGGATATGCCGGTCAGCGACGAGACGCTGCGCGAGATCTACAACCTGATGAAATGGGGACCGACCTCCGCCAACTGCTCCCCGGCGCGGATTGTGTTTGTGCGAAGCGCAGAGGGAAAAGAGAAGCTGCGCCCGGCGCTCTCCAGCGGCAACCTCGAGAAAACGCTTACCGCCCCGGTCACGGCCATCGTCGCCTGGGACGGGGAATTCTTCGAGCGCCTGCCCGAGCTGTTCCCGCACGGCGATGCAAAGAGCTGGTTTACCGCAAGCCCCGCGCTGGCGGAAGAGACGGCCTTTCGCAACAGCTCAATGCAGGCCGCGTATCTGATCTTCGCCTGTCGCGCGCTCGGGCTGGATACCGGCCCGATGTCGGGCTTTGACCGACAAAAGGTCGACGAGGCCTTTTTCACCGGCACAACGCTTAAAAGCAACCTGCTGATCAACATTGGCTATGGCGATACGCGCAAACTTTACGGGCGCCTGCCGCGCCTGACCTTCGACGATGCCTGCGGGCTGGCGTAAGGAGCGATTATGACGACACCGGATAAACAGACCTTTCGCGACGCTATGGCCTGCGTTGGCGCGGCGGTCAACATCATCACCACCGACGGCCCGGCGGGGATGGCGGGCTTTACCGCCAGCGCGGTATGCAGCGTCACGGATTCCCCTCCCACACTGCTGGTGTGCCTGAACCGCGGCGCGTCCGTCTGGCCCACGTTCAGCGAGAACCGCACCCTGTGCGTGAATACCCTGAGCGCCGGACAGGAGCCGCTATCCAATCTGTTTGGCGGCAAAACGCCGATGGAAGAACGCTTTGCCGCCGCCCGCTGGCAGACGGGCGACACGGGCTGCCCGCGTCTGGAGGATGCACTGGCCTCGTTTGACTGCCGCATCAGCCAGGTGGTGAGCGTCGGTACTCACGACATTCTGTTTTGCGACATCGTTTCCATTATTCGCCACCCCGCGCCGCAAGGTCTGGTGTGGTTTGACCGCGGCTACCACGCGCTTATGCGACCCGCCTGCTAAGGCGCTTTAAGGAGACAGACCATGTTCGGATTTCCCCACTGGCAGTTGAAATCGACCTCCACAGAAGCAGGCGTGGTCGCGCCGGATGAACGCCTCCCGCTCGGGCAGACGATGGTGATGGGCGTCCAGCACGCGGTCGCGATGTTCGGCGCGACGGTGCTGATGCCGATGCTGATGGGGCTCGATCCCAACCTGTCTATTCTGATGTCGGGTATCGGCACCCTGCTGTTCTTTTTCGTCACCGGCGGGCGCGTGCCCAGCTATCTCGGCTCCAGCGCCGCCTTTGTCGGAGTGGTCATCGCCACCACCGGTTTTAACGGCCAGGGGATCAACCCCAACCTGAGCGTGGCCCTCGGGGGCATCATCGCCTGCGGTCTGGTGTACACCCTGATTGGTCTGGTGGTGATGAAGATCGGCACGCGCTGGATCGAACGGATGATGCCCCCCGTCGTCACCGGTGCAGTGGTGATGGCAATAGGCCTGAACCTCGCGCCGATTGCGGTGAAAAGCGTCTCCGCTTCGCCGTTTGAAAGCTGGATGGCGGTTATAACCGTGCTGTGCATCGGCCTGGTGGCGGTGTTCACGCGGGGGATGATCCAGCGGCTGCTGATCCTGGTCGGGCTGATTGTCGCCTGTCTGATCTACGCCCTGCTGGCGAACGTGTTCGGCATGGGCAAGCCGGTGGATTTTACCCTGCTTCATCAGGCCGCCTGGTTCGGTCTGCCGCAGGTGACCTCGCCCACCTTTAACACGCAGGCGATGATGCTTATCGCCCCGGTGGCGGTGATCCTTGTGGCTGAGAACTTAGGTCACCTGAAGGCGGTCGCGGGGATGACCGGGCGCAGCATGGATCCGTACATGGGCCGCGCGTTTGTCGGCGACGGGCTGGCAACCATGCTCTCAGGCTCCGTGGGCGGCAGCGGCGTGACCACCTACGCGGAAAACATCGGCGTGATGGCGGTGACAAAAGTCTACTCGACGCTGGTCTTCGTCGCGGCGGCGGTCATGGCGATCCTTCTTGGTTTCTCACCGAAGTTCGGCGCGCTGATCCACACCATTCCGTCGCCGGTCATCGGCGGCGCGTCGATTGTGGTGTTCGGGCTGATCGCCGTGGCCGGAGCGCGCATCTGGGTGCAGCATCGGGTCGACCTCAGCCAGAACAGCAACCTGATCATGGTGGCCGTCACGCTGGTGCTGGGCGCGGGCGATTTTGCCCTGACGCTGGGCGGGTTTACGATTGGCGGGATTGGTACAGCGACCTTCGGCGCGATCCTGCTTAACGCCCTGCTGAGCCGCCGGATGGCCGCTGCGCCGCAGGGCGCCGTGGTGCATCAGGATTCGTGAAATCGATATGTCGGGTGACGGCTACGCCTTACCCGACCTGCATGCTCCTTAAGAGCGATCACGCCTGCTCAAACAGCCGTTCGATAGATCTTGTCGGGAAGAACAAAGAATGGCTATTTTCGCCTGCCAGCGGGATAAAACCCAGCTTCAGATAAAATCGTTTAGCCTGCTCGCTAAGGGCATCAACAAATATTCCGTGTACGCCCACAGCCTGCGACGCCAGGTAAACCACGCGCATAGCGTGTGCAACAAGCGTTGTTCCCCACTCGTTTCCCTGTAGTTCTTTATGAATAGCCAGACGTCCCAGCGTCACGCTGGGTACGTTGCTATAAGGGATACGTCGCTGCTGAGTCTTAGAAGGAAGCATCGCTCTCTCAAAGCAACTTCCCGATAGCGTGTAATAACCCAGCACGCGCGGATGGTCGCGCTCTTTAAGCAGGTAGGCTCGTAGAATTCGCCCATTGTGCTGGCGCACCAGGTGTTCTCTCAGAAAGGCATTTAGCGAGGGTTCACCACAATCAAAATCCCCGAAATCATAATCGGTTCCCTCTGAAAACATTTCAATCGTGAGATTTTCCAGGACGCTTCACTCCATGTTTCGAAGACGTTTTGCCGCTCGCTTGAGGCGTTCATTTGGCTCTGGTGGATTGTCGATGGCATCCATCACCGCATTCCATGAGGCTTCGTTCAACACGAGACGACGGTGCTGCTCGATGACCTCTGCAGCACGCTCTGACGCACTGTTCACCATAAACTGGGTGATCGTTTGATTCGTCATCGCCGCCGCTTCTTCAATCATTGTTTTGTCTTCGTCCGTTAAGCGAAGATCGATACGCTGTTTTTTAAGTGCTGGCATGGTTTACATCACCGTGTACGGTTTTAATCCGTACACACCCTAAGTAACGTTGCGCTTTTTTTCAATCTAAACCTTTCTCAGCAGTCAAATGACTCGCTTCACGCCGCCGCTTTCTGAGCTTTACCTCGCTCACCAGCACCCCGGCGACAATAAACGCCGCGCCCACCAGCGCCAGCAGCGGCAAACGCTCGCCAGCGAGTCGTCCGAAAATACCCGCCCACACCGGTTCGCCGGTATAAATCACCGTCGCGCGCGTTGGCGATACGCTGCGCTGCGCCCAGTTCATGGTCACCTGGATAATGGCGCTGAAGATGCCGAGCCCCAGCGCGACCACCACCAGCCCGGTGGACATCGGCGGCACGGACTTCCCGGCAGGCACCATCGTCGCGAAGGCCACCAGCGACGCCGTCGCGAGCTGCACCACCGTCACGCGCTTGACGTCCACTTTCCCAGCCCAGGCGCTGATCAGAATAATTTCCGCCGCGATGGCAATGGCACCTACGAGGGTAATGATCTCGCCCGGCCCCAGCGCCAGCAGGTTATTTTCCGGCCCGGCTAATAAAATCAGGCCGATAAACGCCAGCACGATGCCAATGCAGGACATCAGGCCCGGAATTCTGCCGAGACAGAGCCACTGCAATAGCGGAACCAGCGGTACGTACATGGCGGTAATAAATGCAGATTTGCTGCTGGAGATGGTCTGCAAACCCCACGTCTGCAGGCTGTACCCCATCGCTATCGCAATCCCAATCGCCACGCCGGCCTTGAGTTCCTTCAGCGTCAGACCCCGCAGCGTTTTAAGGGAGATCAGCCCCACGGCTATCGCCGCCGTCGCAAAGCGCAGGCCGACAAAAAAGAACGGATCGCTGAGGGTTACCGCGTACTGGACGGCAAGAAAGGTCCCGCCCCAGAACATGGTGATGAGAATAAGGATGGCTTCCTGCGGTTTTATGGAGAATTTAAAGCGTGAGACGGACATGCGACACCAGCAAGTGAGATCAATTCTGTAGTGTGCGTTGCCTTTGGTTACAGTTCAATGTTGCAGAAATAAAAAAGCCGCCGGGAAACCCGGCGGCAGGGAGTCAACCCAGCGTACTACTTGTTGCTGCCGTGGCTATTTTTACCCCCTTTTTTACCAGCCTCTGACGCGCGCTGAGGGTCATTCTTGAAGTTACCCCCGCTAGACTGGCCACCTTTACGACCTGCTTCTGATGCTCTTTCACGGTCTTCAGCGAAATTACCTGAACCACCACGATGGTTTGCCATCTCTAACCTCCAGAGTGTGAAACATTAGACATCATATTGCATTCAGTAAAAGAGGATTCTTTCACCTCGCGGCTAAAGGACAGGGCCTTTATCTGTGCCGCGTGAAACTAAGCTTAGTGGACTGAGGCTATCCGGCAAGCCACGGGTAATATTCTGCAACATGATCTCCGCCTTTCGGGTGAGATAACGCGACGGAAATCTATAAGCCTTTCTTATCATTTTAAAATTCGGCGACCAGAAAGTTGTTTCATTTTGCTACAGTAGCCTTATTGTAACCATATTGTTATAAATCAAAGAAATGCCGTTCATTTTTGCAGTCTGGCCGTGATGTCATATCTTTAAATGAACGCAGCGATCCGCTGTCAGAAAAAACCAACGAGGAGTGATGCAAAATGGCAAAAGTTCTGGTGCTCTATTATTCCATGTATGGACACATTGAAACCATGGCTCACGCGGTAGCAGAAGGCGCAAACAGAGTGGACGGCGTTGAGGTTGTGGTAAAACGCGTACCGGAAACCATGCAGGCGGAAGCGTTCGCCAAAGCCGGGGGAAAAACCCAAAATGCCCCGGTCGCCACCCCGCAGGAGCTGGCGGAGTATGATGCCATTATCTTCGGCACCCCGACCCGCTTCGGCAATATGTCAGGCCAGATGCGTACCTTCCTCGATCAAACCGGCGGGCTCTGGGCATCCGGGGCGCTGTACGGCAAGCTCGCCAGCGTATTCAGCTCTACCGGCACCGGCGGCGGGCAGGAGCAGACGATTACCTCAACCTGGACTACCCTTGCTCATCATGGGATGGTGATTGTGCCAATTGGCTACGGCGCGCAGGAGCTGTTTGACGTTTCCCAGGTGCGCGGCGGCACGCCGTACGGCGCAACCACCATTGCCGGTGGGGATGGCTCACGTCAGCCAAGCAATGAAGAACTCTCTATCGCCCGCTATCAGGGTGAATACGTTGCGGGTCTCGCTAAAAAACTGAACGGCTAACCCAACAGGAGGAAAAGTATGCCAACACAGGAATCCAAAGCTCACCACGTGGGCGAATGGGCAAGTTTACGCAACACCTCTCCGGAGATTGCCGAAGCTATCTTTGAAGTCGCGAACTACGATGAAAAGCTGGCCGAGCAGATTTGGGAAGAAGGCAACGATGAAGTGCTGATTCGCGCCTTCGAAAAAACGGACAAAGACTCGCTCTTCTGGGGCGAGCAAACCATCGAACGTAAAAACGTCTAAGCGTTTCCCCCCGCCGCCGCGGGGGGTTCTCTTTTACTTCGCCGCGTTATTCATAACCGCATTGAATTTATCAACCGGACAGAAGCCGTTCGCGTCCACCGGACAGCCCTTCAGCTCCAGCGTCACGCGCTGCGCGGGCGACTGCAATGACAGCACGCTGGCGTTTCGCAGCTGCTCCGCGCTCTGGTAAACATACTCAATTTTCATCAGCTCCTGATTGCCGTTTTTGTCGTGCCAGCGCTGGAAGACAATTTTGCCGCCAATCGGGGTCCGTTCCTGCTGGTCGTGCAGCTGATACGGCTTAAAGTCCAGCGCGGTGAGCAGTGAAGCGATGTTCGAATCGTGCCCTACCAGCAGGGTGATCTTCGGCGCTTTCGCCTGTTCGGTGACCAGCGTTTTATCGATATACTTCACCAGCGGTTTCGCCACGTTCTGCGCCACCTCGGTGGAGGTAAACAGCGAGTCCTGATAGCCGTTCTTCAGCTTCGACAGCACGCGCCACTGCTGGTCGGTCTTGATTTCACCCCACGCGACCTGGTCGGCCGGGAAGCCTTCGTAATACTGCAGCGTAAACGCGTCCACCAGCGAGTTACCCACCTTCAGCGGGCCGGATACGCCAGGCTCTTTTTCATAGTCGGCGCTGAAGGTATCTTTCGCGTCCGCCAGGGAGCAGACTTTTTTCTCTTTGCAGGATGGGGAATCGACGTAATTTGTCATCTGCTCCAGCAGCTTATAGCTTTCGCCAAGCTGCATTTTCTGCCGCTCGGTCTCCATCGCCTTCAGCGCTTTTTCGCGGAATTCCGGCGAGTTATCGGTAATCACCGGATTAAAGGTCGGATCCATGGTGCCCATTTTTTCCTGATGGTGCACGGGAACGTCGCACCCCGGGAACGCGCCGGTAATGAAGAACTGCGCGGTGGCGACGGTACGCTGCAGGCTGTTGGCGTAAGCATAGACGCTATCCGCCGCTGGGCACTCTCCCGTCTTCACCATCCCCTGCTCTGCCAGCCACTCGCGCATGTAATGGCCCATATAGACTTCCAGCACGCCGCCCTTGGTGGTGAGCTGACCGCCCGGCACGTCCCACTCCGGCCACTGCTTCGGCGTGGACTGCTCCAGCACGCTGCCGTTGTTGGCGAGCGGCGCGCGCAGGTTGTGACGGCTCATGATTAACACCTGCTGCAGCTGATAGCCTTCCGGCGTCTCCTGCGCCTGTGCGCCAAAGGTCATTGAAAGGGTACCTGCCACGGCCACTGCGAGTAGTGCTTTTCTCATCCCTCGTTCCTCACGCTTTTTTAATGTTCCGCTGAGTGTGACAGATTCGTGACAGTTTTTTCGGGAAGCATTTCTCAAACTGATGATTAACGTGCTTACGGTGGGCGCTAATTAGTTTTATAATAAAACCACACCCCACCGGAGACCTTACCGTGAAACGTACCCGCCTTGAAGAGAGCCCCTGCCCCGTCGCCCGTTCGCTGGATATCATCGGCGACTGGTGGTCGCTGCTGATCGTTCGCGACGCGCTGCGCGGGATTAAACGCTTCGGCGAGTTTCAGAAAAGCCTCGGTATCGCGAAAAACATGCTCACCTCGCGGCTGAAGCTGCTGGTCGACGAAGGTATCCTCCGGCTTCAGCCCGCCTCCGACGGCAGCGCCTGGCAGGAGTACGTTCTGACCGACAAGGGACGCGCGCTCCAGACGGTGCTGGTCGCCCTGTCCCAGTGGGGCAATGAATTTTTGTTCGCGGAAAACGAATGCGGCACCGTTCTCGTCGATAGCGAACAGCGCAAACCGCTGCGTAAACTGGCGCTTATCGCCGACGATGGGCGCGAGCTGACGCCTGAAGAGATCGTGGCTAAACTCCCCTCCTGATCGTTCCCAACGGCAAAAGCACAAAATGCTCAGTAAAATGGTTGCATTATAAAACCAAATAGCAGAGAGTTAATTCAGTTTCATATTGAAACCAAATAACCCACTTTGCCTTGAGGTAACACACGATGACTACGCAAATCACCACCGCCCTGATCACGGGCGCCTCTTCCGGGATCGGTGCCGTCTATGCCGATCGCCTGGCCGCGCGCGGCGCTAGCCTGGTCCTGGTCGCCCGCCGCGAGGATCGCCTGAAAGCCCTCGCCGCCGACCTGCGCGCGCGCTATGGCGTGGCCGTCGATATACTGGTGGCCGATCTCAGCGATGAAGCCGGGATCCGCGCCGTGGAAGAGGAACTGCGCCGCAATACCGCCATCGATACGCTGGTAAACAACGCGGGCACCGCGCAGATGGCGCCGTTCCTCGCGGGCGACGTGGCGCAGCATCAGGCCATCAACACCCTCAACACCACGGCGCTGATGCGTCTGACCTACGCCATCCTGCCCCGCCTGGCGAAGAATAATCGCGGGACGCTGATCAATATCGCCTCGGTGCTATCGCTTCATGTCCGTGCGGGCAGCGCGTTGTACAGCGCCACCAAAGCCTGGGTATTGAGCTTTACCCGCGGGCTACAGGAAGAATTTGCCGACAGCAGCGTGCGCATTCAGGCGGTGCTGCCCGCCGCTACCGCGACGGAGATCTGGAGCCATTCAGGGGTTACGGTGAACGATTTGCCGGAAGGGTCGGTGATGACCACCGACGATATGGTCGATGCGTCACTGGCGGGTCTGGATCAAGGCGAACAGATCACTATTCCGCCGATGCATGACGCCACCTTGTGGACTCGCTACGAAGCGGCGCGCCTTGAGCTGTTTAACAGCGCGCGCACCGGTATTCCGGCACCGCGCTACGTGAAGCAGTAGCTTAACGTTCGAGCTGGTCGCCGTACTCGCTCATCCAGGCGGCCAGCGGCGAGAGTGCGTCCTGCAGGGTTAACCCCAGCCCGGTTATCTGATACTCCACGCGCGGCGGGATCTCCGGGTAGACCGTCCGCGTCACCAGCCCGCGCTGCTCAAACAGGCGCAGCTGCTTCGTCAGCTCTTTCTGGGTGATGGGGGCAGCCGCACGCAGCAGATCGCCGAAGCGGACGGGCGTGTTGATCACAATCAGACGATAGAGGATCGGGATTGCCCATTTGCCGGAAATCAGGTTCACAAACTGCGTCATCGGGCAGGTATAGACCTCAGATTTTTTTTCACAGCACTCAGTCAGCATTTCCGCCATAGCACACCTCTTGCCTCTTTAGTATCCATTTGGTACCTGGTTTCCTTTCGATACTAACGTTTCTATAGTGCTTTCTCCAGTGACTTTTCAGGAGAAGAACATGGGTCGTTTAACAGATAAATATACGCTGATTACCGGCGGCACCAGCGGCATTGGTCTTGCCACCGCGCAGGCGTTTATCGCAGAAGGCGCGCGCGTCGCCGTGACCGGACGCAACCCGGACACCCTCGCCGAAGCAGAGCGCATTCTGGGCGATAAGGCCTGGGTGATCCCAACCGATGCGGGAGATATCACAGCGCAACGCGCGCTGGCGGCAACCCTCGCCGCCCGCTGGCCGCGCCTGGACGCGGTGTTTCTCAACGCAGGCGACGTGACGCACGCGCCGCTGGAAGCGTGGCAGGAAGAGGCCTGGGATCGTCTGATGGGCATCAACCTGAAGGGACCGTTCTTTTTAATTCAGGCGCTGCTGCCGCTGCTGAATAACCCGTCGTCGGTGATCCTCTGCGGCTCCGTGAGCGCCCGCATCGGCCTGCCCACCAGCAGCGTCTATGCCGCGAGCAAGGCCGCCCTGCTGTCGCTGGCGCGCACGCTGTCGGCGGAGCTGCTGCCGCGCGGGATCCGCGTCAACGGCCTGAGCCCCGGCCCGGTGGAAACCCCGGCGTTTACGAAAACGGGCTTAAGCGAAGAGACGCTTAACGCGATGATGGCGGACATCATCAAGCTGGTGCCGCTCGGCAGAATGGGCTCGACAACGGAGCTGGCGAAAGCCGCGCTCTATCTGGCGTCAGACGAGTCGAGCTACACGGTAGGAACAGAGCTGCTGGTGGACGGCGGAATGGGGAGTTTGTAAATCAAAAGGCGCTGATGCCGGTGACCGCGCCGACATACAGCGCCGCCCACGCGCAGGCGGAAAGCAGGCTGACGGCGTAAACTTTGACGGCGTTCAGCCTGAGCATCCCCGCTGCCAGCGGCACGACATAGCGCAACACCGCCAGAAAGCGCGACGTAAACAGTACGAAGACGCCGTTCTTTTGCAGCTGATGCTGAACCCGTAAAAACGTAGCGGCATGCTTCGACGTAAAGCGCGCGACCAGCCGGGTGTGCCCCATCAGCTGGCCGATATGGTAATTCAGCGCCGAACCGGCCGTTGCCCCCAGCACCACGGCGAGCCACGCCAGCGCGGGATGCATGCTCCCCTGGCTGACGCCGATGCCCGCCAGCAGCATCACCGAGGCGGGCGGCAGCACGGAGGAGATCAGCACCGTGGACTTGCTCAGCGCCATCACGAATAACAGCGCGAACAGATGTGCGGGATAATGCGCAAAATGATTCAGCAGATTATCAAACCACGCCATTTTTCTCCCCCCCGTTAATTAATCCTTCATTTAAAAGGAATAACCTTAAATAAACCCTCAACATTTTATTATTAAGATTTACCTAAACCTTTCTTAAACATTATTTAATTTTCTGAGCGGTAAATTTAAACAGGCGTATTATTCCTCACGTTTTACAACGATCTCGTTATGGCGAGGCTCCTGTACAAATACACGTTATCGCTCTGGTGGGTTCGAGAGAACCGGCACAGGGTAAAACAGGCACTGTCGAATCAAGGCTTTGTCAGTATAACTTCCCTTGCGGGATACGGTGTACAGTGCTGAACCCAGGACGTGGGGATCTCCTCTTCGACATGCCCTGTCTTGCTCGCCCCTGAGAGATATTATTATTCAAAGGGAATTCACTATGTCTTACGCTATTCACAACCAAAACCTGGCATTCAACGACAGCGCGGTTGCGCAATATATGAATACCGATTTTATCGTCCTCGACGTTTCATTATGCGTGGCGCTGGCGCGCGAGCAATTCTTCGAAAAATTAAAAGACGATGATATTCCGTCGCATATTTTTATTGAAGACCATGGACGCCTGGCGGGCATGATTGCGGTGCGCAAATTATTGCAGGTCACGGATACCGTGCAGCCAATTAAAAGCCTGATGATTTCTCAGTTTTTGCAGGTCAAACCGGAAGATGAACGCGCTGATGTCGCCGGGCTTCTGGCCCACGGCGAGGCGGACGTCGTGCCGGTTGTGACCCACGGCAAGCTCGTCGGCTGCCTGACCGAGCGCGAAATTGCCCATCTGCTGGAAGATGACGTCACCGAAGACGCCCAGCTCCAGGGGGCGACGCTGCCGCTGGAGAAGCCCTATCTGGAAACCAGCGCCTTCAGCCTGTGGAAGAAACGCTCCGTCTGGCTGCTGCTGCTGTTTGTCGCGGAAGCCTACACCAGCTCGGTGATCCAGCACTTTGAAGAGGCGCTGGAGTCCGCCATCGCGCTGGCGTTCTTTATTCCGTTGCTGATCGGCACGGGCGGGAACAGCGGAACGCAGATCACCTCCACGCTGGTGCGCGCCATGGCGCTGGGTGAAGTGCATCTGCGCGACGTGGGCCGCGTGCTGCGCAAAGAGATGACCACCTCGCTGATGATTGCCGTCACGCTCGGTATTGCCGGGTGCATCCGCGCCTGGATGATGGGTATCGGGCTGGAAATCACGCTTATCGTTAGCCTGACGCTGGTATGCATTACGCTCTGGAGCGCGATTGTGTCGTCAGTGATCCCGATGGTGCTCAAGCGCTGCGGCATTGACCCGGCGGTCGTCTCCGCGCCGTTTATCGCGACGCTTATCGACGGTACCGGGCTAATTATCTACTTCAAGATCGCGCAGTATACGCTGGGGCTGGAGTAGCGCGTTCCGCCAGCTGAATCACCGCACGCGAAAACGCCTCAATCGCCAGCGCGACATCCTCAGCCATCACCGATTCCGCCGGGTGGTGGCTGACACCGCCCCTGCAGCGCACGAACAGCATGCCCACCGGCCAGCGTTCCGCGATGGCAATCGCATCGTGGCCCGCGCCGCTGGGCAGCGACAGCGAGCGCCCCTGTACCGATTTGATGGCCTCCCCCAGCACGTTCTGCAGGTGGAGATCGCACGGCGTGGCGGCAATGCGGTAAAACTCCTCGGCGCTAAACGCCAGCCCGCGGCGCGATGCGATCGCCCGGGCATGTTCCAGCAGATCGTTGAGCAACCTGTCCAGCGGTGCATCCTGCGGGCCGCGAATATCGAGCGAGAGCTGAACCTCGCCGGGGATCACGTTCACCGCCCCCGGCAGGCAGCGCAGCTCACCAACCGTCGCCACCAGGTTGCCGCCCTGCTGTCGGGTCGCGTTTTCAATGATGACCATCCACTCGGCGGCGGCGGCAAGGGCGTCCCTGCGGTGGTGCATCGGCACGGTTCCCGCGTGCCCGGCCTCGCCGGTGAAGCGGCAGTTCAGACGACGGGCGCCGTTGATGGCCTCCACCACGCCAAGCGCGAGCGCCTCCTGCTCAAGGCACGGCCCCTGCTCAATATGCAGCTCCAGATAGGCGCTGAAATCTTCCTGACGGCGCGCGGCATTCGACACGCGGGCGGGATCGAGCCCCGCCTGGGTCATCGCCTGCGCCACGCTGATGCCGCTGGCATCGGCTTTTTCCAGCCAGCCCTGCGGCCAGGTGCCCGTCAGCCCCCGGCTGCCTAACAGCGTAATGCCGAAGCGGGTGCCCTCTTCATCGCAAAAGCCGACAATCTCGATGGCCTGTGCCAGACGCACGCCCTGCTGGTGCAGGCTGTCCACCACTTCAATGGCGGTGAGCACCCCGAGCATGCCGTCGTAGCGTCCCGCGTTGCGCACGGTATCCAGATGCGATCCGAGCAGTACCGCCTGCGCCCCTTCCTGCGCGCCCTCATAGCGGCCGCAGATGTTGCCCACGCTGTCCTGCCAGACGGTCATTCCCGCCAGGCTCATCCACTGCCCCACCAGCTGGTTGGCCTGCAGATGCTGCGTGGAGAGGTAGACCCGGGTCAGCGCATCCGGGGTTTCGCTGATGGCGGCCAGCGCGTCGGCGCGGGCCATCACCCGTTCTGCCGCCGGGCTCATTGCGGCGTCTCGCGGCGATAGTGGTCCCACGCGGCCTGCATCGCCGCACCCTGCGTGGTGGTGAATTTCAGGTAGTTCAGCACCGACTCCAGCGCGCTCAGGGTGGTCATCACGCAGTCCTTGCGCGCGTTGTAGCCCATGGTGCCGATGCGCCACACTTTGCCGTGCAGCGGGCCAAACGAGGTGCCGATTTCAATCCCGAAATCCTCCAGCATCAGCTTACGCACCTGGTCGCCGTTGATGCCCTGCGGAATAACCACGCCCAACACGTTGTTCATCTTGTGCTTCAGGTCGCCGAAGGTCTCCAGCCCCATCGCCTGAATGCCCTTCAGCAGCGCGTCGCCGTGCAGCCTGTGGCGGGCAATGCCGTTATCCAGCCCTTCCTGCAGGATCAGACGCGCGCACTCGCGGGCGCCAAACAGCGCGGTGGTGGCTTCGGTATGGTGGTTGAGGCGCTCCGGCCCCCAGTAGTCCATCACCATGCCGAGATCGAAATAGTTGGAGTAGATCATCTCCTCGTCGCCGTCGCGGTGGGCGTCGGTGCGTATGCCCTCCTCAACGCATTTACGGCGGCGGATCGCCTCCTCCATGCGTGGGCTGAGTGTGATCGGCGAGGTGCCCGACGGGCCGCCGAGGCACTTCTGCATTCCGGCCGAGACGGCATCCAGCCCCCAGGCGTCGGTCTCCAGCGCGTTACCCCCGAGCGACGCGGTGGCGTCGGTGTAGAACAGCACGTCGTAGCGGCGGCAGATGGCCCCGAGCTCGGCGAGCGGCTGCAGCATGGTGGTAGATGTGTCGCCCTGCACGGTCAGCAGCAGGCGCGGACGAATGCGCTTAATCGCGTCCTCGACCTGGTCCGGGGTGAACACCTCGCCCCACGGCACCTCGATGGTATGCACCTCCGCGCGGCAGCGGCGGGCAATTTCGCACAGCAGGTGTCCAAAGCGGCCAAAGACCGGCACCAGCACTTTGTCTCCGGGGCGGATGGCGGAGACCAGAATGGCTTCAATCCCCGCGCGGGAGGTGCCGTCCACCAGCATCGTCCAGCGGTTCTCGGTGCGGAACACCCCGCGGTAGAGCGCCATCACCTCATTCATGTAGTGGGTCATGGCCGGATCGTACTGGCCGATCAGCTGGCTCGACATGGCGCGCAGCACGCGCGGGTCGGCGTTGATCGGCCCCGGCCCCATCAGCAGGCGCTGGGGCGGGTTAATTTGCGGAAAGCGTGCGATATCCATTTGTCAGTCCTTATCAGTTGAGGCCGCGCACGGAGGAGATGAACTGCTTCAGTTCCGTGGTCTGCGGGTTGGCGAACAGCGTTTTGCTGTCGCCCTGCTCCCAGACTTTCCCCTGGTGCATAAACACCACGCGGTCGCCCACTTCGCGGGCAAAATTCATTTCATGGGTCACGAGGATCAGGGTCATCCCCTCCGCCGCCAGCTGCTCCAGCACCTTGAGCACTTCGCCCACCAGCTCCGGGTCGAGCGCGGAGGTGATCTCGTCGCAGAGTAAAACCTTAGGCGACATCGCCAGCGCGCGGGCAATCGCCACGCGCTGCTGCTGGCCGCCGGAGAGGCTCGACGGGTAGTAATCCAGACGATCGCCAAGCCCCACTTTCTCCAGCATGCGCTGAGCCAGCTCGCGGCATTCGGCGGCGCTTTTCTTCAGCACCCGACGCGGGGCGAGCATCACGTTCTCCAGCGCCGTCATGTGCGGGAACAGGTTGAAGCTCTGGAACACCATCCCGACCGAGCGGCTGATTTCACGCGCCTGAGAGTCCCGGTCGGTAATGGTCATGCCGCCCAGCTTGATGCTCCCGTCCTGATACCCTTCCAGGCCGTTGATACAGCGCAGCAGCGTGCTTTTGCCCGAACCGCTGCGCCCGATAATGGAGATCACCTGGCCCATGTCGATATCCAGATCGACGCCCTTGAGCACGTGGTTATCGCCGTAGTACTTCTGCACCTGATTAATGGTGATGAGAGGCATTGAATTTCGTCTCCAGATAGCGGCTGTAGCGCGACAGCGGATAACACAGAATAAAGTAGCCGAGCGCCACCAGCGCAAAGACCTTAAACGGCTGATAGGTCACGTTGGTCAGCATGGTCCCGGCCTTGGTCAGCTCGATGAAGCCGATAATCGACGCCAGCGCGGTGCCTTTGATCACCTGCACGGCAAAGCCGACCGTCGGGGCGATGCCGATGCGCAGCGCCTGCGGGGCGACCACGCGAAACAGGGTCTGGCCGAAGGTCAGCCCCAGACAGCGCGAGGCTTCCCACTGCCCCTTCGGCAGGGCGCGAATGCTTCCGTACCAGATATCGAGCAAAAACGCGCTGGTGTAAAACGTCAGCGCCAGCGAGGCGGCGGTCCACGGCGAGACGTCGATGCCGAACAGCGCCACGCCGAAGAAGGCCAGGAACAGCTGCATCAGCAGCGGGGTGCCCTGAAACAGCTCGATATAGCCGCGGATGATGCGCTTCACCGTGCGCCCGCCCGTCAGGCGCAGCAGCAGGAGCGGCAGCGTTACCGCCGCCCCGCCGACAAACGCCACCAGCGACAGCAGCACCGTCCAGCGTCCGGCCAGCAGCAGGTTGCGAATAATGTCCCAGTCGGTAAAGGTGGTCATCATGCCTGCACCCCCAGCCATTTACGTCCTGCCGCCATCATCAGCTGGCGCAGGGTAATCGACAGCGCTAAGTAAATCCCGGTTGTCACCAGATAGACCTCAAAGCTCAAAAACGTTCTGGACTGGATCAGGTTGGCGGCGAAGGTCAGTTCTTCATACGAGACCTGCGACACCACCGACGAGCCGAGCATTACGATGATGCACTGGCTCACCAGCGCCGGATAAATGCGCTGCAGCGCGGGCGGCAGCACCACGCGAATAAACGTCTGCAGACGGGTCAGCCCCAGCACGCGCCCGGCCTCCCACTGCCCTTTCGGCGTGACCTGAATGCCCGCGCGGATTATCTCGGTGCTGTACGCGCCCAGGTTCACCACCATTGCCAGCAGCGCCGCTTCCCCCGCCGTCATCTTCAGGCCAAGATTCGGCAGGCCGAAGACGATGAAAAACAGCTGCACCACGAACGGCGTGTTGCGGATGATTTCCACGTACGCGCCCCAGATCCGGCTGAACCAGGTGGCGCGTCCGCTGCGGATCGCCGCCCCGAAAATCCCGATTGCCAGCCCGCCGACGGTCGCCATTACCGTCAGATGAATGGTGACCCACAGCCCCGCCAGCAGCTCCGGCCAGTGCGGCCAGAGGGCTGAAAAATCAAGTTGCTCCGTCATCGGCTCAGGCGCCAAGGTTTGCCGGCAGCGGGGCCTTCAGCCATTGCTCGGACAGGCCGTTCAGCGTGCCGTCCTTGATGCCCTGCTCAATCAGCGCATCCACTTTTGCCTTCAGGGCCGGTTCGTTTTTCTTCAGGCCAATAAAGCACGGCGAATCTTTCAGCATAAAGCTCGGCACCGGGGCTTTATCCGCGTTCTGGCGCGAAATGGCCGCCACCACGAGGTTGCCGGTCGCCACGTACTGCACCTGACCGGAGAGGTAGGCGGAGAGCGTGGTGTTGTTGTCTTCGTAACGTTTCACGTTGGCGTCTTTTGGCGCCAGGCCGGTCAGCACCATGTCCTCCACCGCCCCGCGCGTCACGCCGATGGTTTTCCCGCTCAGCGCGGCGGCGTCCTTCAGCTCGGCCCCTTTCGGGCCAAACACGCCGAGGAAGAACGGCGCGTAGGCGCGGCTGAAGTCGATCACCTTCTCGCGCTCCGGGTTTTTACCGAGGCTGGAAATGACCAGATCCACCTTATCGGTTTGCAGGTACGGCACGCGGTTGGCGCTGGTCACCGGCACCAGCTGAAGCTTGAGCTTCATCTGTTTCGCCAGATAGCGCGCCATATCGATGTCGTAGCCCTGCGGCTGCAGATCGGTCCCCACCGAGCCAAACGGCGGGAAGTCCTGCGGAACGGCAATGCGGATAGTGCCGCGCTTCTCGATATCCTGAAGCTGGTCAGCCTTTGCCGGCAGCTGAGTGAAGAGACAGGCGGCCCCGGCCAGTGCAATTAACAGTTTTTTCATGGTGCTTCCCCGTAACGTTAACATGAAACAAAAGATTCTTTGAATGTGATTTTGCAACTAATGTGCCAGATAAGGCGAAGCGGGGAATATTCTTTTAAAGCCTGATAAAACGAGGACGGGCCAAAAAAACCTGCGTTTTCCCTACCCGTCTACTGCACCATTTTAATGCAAAGCACCAGCCTGATGCCCCATTATCGTTGTTCCAGCTCGTCCAACTGCTGGTAAAGGGAGGCAATTTCGTGAATGCGCGGACGGCCTTTATCGAGAATTTCATGCAGGAAGGCGTTTGCCAGAAGGTTGATCAGGCTGTTGACCGAGGAGTAACTGTCGTAGGCCGAGACGCTGTCCAGCGGGGCGCAAAGCTGCCAGCTCGCCAGCGGAAACAGGCTGTGGGCCTGCGGCTCGCACATCAGCAGCACCGGAATACCGCTACTCTGAAGCTGCTGCATCAGCGGGCGGATGATGCGCGGGCGGCGGCGAAAGGCCATCATCACCACCAGATCGTCCGGCGTTAAGTCCACCAGCTCCTCGCTCAGGCTCTGCCCCGGCTGTGGCAGGACCAGCACCTGACCGCGCGCCTGCAGCAGCTGCTGACGCAGGTGCAGCGCCGCCGGATAGGCGTTACGCATGCCGATAATCACGATGCGCCGCGCCTTCACCATGCAGGCCATGGCGTCGGCAAACTGCTGCGCGTCAAGGGCATTGACCCACTGGGTCAGGTTCGCCATCTCCTGCTTGTAGTGGCGCGCCAGCAGCGTATTGCCCTGCACCGCATCGCGGTTATCGGTGAGCGGCATCCCGCTCTGGCGCAGGGTGCGCAGCTCGTCGCGCATATCTTTATATTTCTCATAGCCCAGACGCTTAAACAGGCGGCTCACCGTGGCTTTCGACACCCCGCTCAGCTGCGCCAGCTCGGCGCTGTTGTAGCTAATCAGGTCGTCAAAATGGTCGAATATAAAATCCGCCACCCGCTGCTCCTGCGGCGACAGCGACGGGTACTGTGCTTTCAGACGTTCATCCAGTTGTTCCATAGCGCCTCTGTAACTTTTGTTTCATCACATTATGCCATTCTTTAATACGTATTCATTATACGTGCCAGTTTACTGAAACTTTTCTCTCAGAACTGGAACAGCTTTTGCAGCGCCTTGTAACTTTCAGGGTTACGAGGACTTCTCATGCAAAGCAATGTCTCCACGCACGGCATGGCCGTTGCGCCCCACCACCTTGCCAGCCAGAGCGCGCTGGCGGTCCTGCGCGAAGGCGGCAGCGCGATTGAAGCGATGGTCGCGGCGGCGGCCACCATCGCCGTGGTTTACCCGCACATGAACGGGCTGGGCGGCGATGGCTTCTGGCTTATCGTGCCGCCGGAAGGCGACCCCATCGCCATTGACGCCAGCGGCGCGGCGGGATCGCGGGCAACGCTTGCCGCCTACGACGGCCTTACGCACATTCCCCATCGCGGACCGCTGGCGGCGCTGACCGTTGCCGGTACGGTGAGCGGCTGGGACGAGGCGCTGAAGGTCTCGCGCGAGATGACCGGCAAGTCGCTGCCGCTGGCCCGCCTGCTGGGCGACGCCATCGACTATGCGCAGAAAGGCACGCCGGTCACGGCCTCACAGGCCCATGCCACGGCCAGTAAATTCGACGAACTGAAGGCCATCCCCGGCTTCGCGGAAACCTGGCTGGTGGACGGTAAGCCGCCGCAGGTCGGAAGCCGTTTTTACCAGCCCGCCATGGCCACAACCCTGACGCGCCTGGTAGAGGACGGTCTGGACAGCTTTTATCGCGGCCCGCTGGCGGACGTGCTGGCGCACGGCATGGAGACGCTGGGCCTGCCCGTGACGCTGGCCGATCTTAACGCGCACGTTGCCCGGCGCACCGCGCCGCTGAAGCTGCAGCATCAGCAGGGGGAGATCTTTAACCACGCCCCGCCGACGCAGGGGCTGGTCTCGCTGGCGATACTCGGCATCACCGACCGCCTGAATATGGCGGAGGCCGACGACGCGGACACCATTCACCGCATCGTTGAAGCCACAAAGCTGGCCTTTGGCCTGCGCGATGCCCACATCACCGACCCGCGCGAGCTGAAAACCGATATTCAGGGTCTGCTGGATCCCGCCGCCCTGCAGGCGCTTGCCGACAGGGTTGACGACGGCCGCGCCGCGCCGTGGGGCACCGGAAAAGGGCCCGGCGATACGGTGTGGATGGGGGTGATGGATAACAGCGGGCTTGCCGTGTCGTTTATCCAGAGCATTTATCACGAGTTCGGCAGCGGCGTGGTGCTGCCCGATACCGGCATCGTCTGGCAGAACCGGGGGGCGTCGTTCAGCCTCGACCCCGCTCATCTGCTGGCCCTCGCGCCGGGCAAACAGCCTTTCCATACCCTGAACCCGGCGGCGGCGCGTCTTAAGGACGGGCGCGTGATGGTCTACGGATCGATGGGCGGTGACGGACAGCCGCAAACCCAGGCCACGCTCTTTACCCGCTACGTGGTTCAGGGCGTGCCGTTGCAGGAAAGCATTTCCCGCCCGCGCTGGCTGCTGGGACGCACCTGGGGACAAACCTCAGACACCTTAAAACTGGAAGGACGCTTTAGCGCTGAGACGGTCGCTCAGCTTCGCGGGCGGGGGCACGAGGTGGAAATGTTCCCCGACTTTAGCGAAGCGATGGGCCACGCGGGCGCGATTGTCCGCCACCCCAACGGGCTGTTTGAAGGGGCGTTTGACCCGCGCAGCAACGGCGCGGCCGCCGGATTCTGAGGAGAAAATAATGACGACACAACAACCCGACTGGCCAGCGTACCTGGCGCACATGGAGTCCGTGCTCGGCGTGACGCTGGACGATGCCCGCCGCGCCGAGCTGCAATTACAATTCAGCCGCATTGCCGGCATGGCCGCCCCGCTGATGGCGCTGCCGCTCGACGACCGTCTGGAGATCGCAGGAGTGTATAAAGCATGACGCTACACGAGATGAGTATCAGCGACATTCAACAGGCGCTGAGCGCGGGCGAGCTGAGCGCCCATGAGATTGCCCGCCAGACGCTGGAGGCGATTGCGCGCGTTAATCCGCAGATCAACGCCTGGACCACCGTGACGGAAGCACGCATGCTCGCCGAGGCCGAGAACATCGACACCCTGCGCCGCGAAAAGCGCCCCCTGCCCCCGCTGGCGGGCGTGCCCTACGCGGTAAAAAACCTGTTCGACGTTGCCGGACATACCACCCTCGCGGGCGCAGAGCTGTTCAGCCAGCGCCCCGCCGCGGCCGCTGACAGCTTCGCGGTGCGCCAGCTGCGCAGCGCGGGCGGGCTGCTGTCCGGGATGGTGAATATGGACGCCTACGCCTACGGCTTTACCACCGAGAACAGCCACTACGGCGCGACGCGTAACCCGCACGACCTGACGCGCATTGCGGGCGGCTCCTCCGGCGGTTCAGCCGCCGCCGTGGCCGCCGGGCTGGTGCACTTTTCGCTCGGCACCGACACCAACGGGTCGATTCGCGTCCCGGCCTCCCTGTGCGGCATCTACGGCCTGAAGCCCACCTTCGGCCGCCTGTCGCGATCCGGTAGCCATCCGTTTGTCGCGAGCCTGGATCATATCGGCCCCTTTGCCCGCCGGGTGTGCGACCTGGCGTCCGCGTACGACGCGCTGCAGGGCCGGGACGGCAGCGACGGTTTTCAGGCAGAGAGCTCGCGCGAGCAGACGCGCCCCCTGCTCGATCGCGGCCTTGACGGCCTGCGCTGCGCGGTGCTCGGCGGCTACTTCACAACCTGGTGCGATGCAGACGCCAGAGACGCCGTGGCGCGGGTGGCGAAGGCGCTCGACGTGCAGGATGAATTACAGTTCCCGGACGCCGAGCTGGCGCGCTCCGCGGCGTTTATCATCAGCGCCTCTGAAGGGGGAAATCAGTACCTGCCCGCGCTTCGCCGCGAGCCCGAGCGCTTTGAGCCGCACTCCCGTGAACGCCTGCTGGCAGGCGCGATGATCCCCTCCGCCTGGTATATTCAGGCCCAGCGGTTCCGCGCGCAGGCGCGGCAGGCGTTTCACGCGCTGTTTGCCCAGGCCGACGTGCTGATCGCCCCCGCGACGCCGCGCAGCGCCACGCGGATCGGCGAACAAACCATGGAGATTAACGGTCAGCCGCTCCCCATCCGCGCCAGCATGGGGATGCTGACCCAGCCAATTTCATTTTTGGGCCTGCCCGTGACCACCGTTCCGCTGCGCACCGCTCATGGCGCGCCGATTGGCCTGCAGCTGATTGCCGCGCCGTTTAACGAGCAGGCCTGCCTGCGCGTCGCGCGCGTGCTGGAAGAGAGCGGCATCACCGATGCCCGTCCGGCGGAGGTTGCAGCATGATAAATCATGATGACATTAACCTGCCGTGGGTGGTGGCCGAGGTGACCACCGCGTTTTATCGCTACGAAGACGCGCTGGTGAGCAACAACATTGCCGTGCTGGACGAGCTGTTCTGGCACGACAAAAACACGGTGCGTCTGGGAGCGGGTGAAAACCTGTACGGGATCGATGAAATCCGCGCCTTTAGGGCGGCGCGCCCGACTGCCGGATTGCAGCGGACGCTGCGCCACACCGTGATTACCACCTTCGGGGAGGATTATGCCGTGTGCAGCACCGAGTTTACCCGCCAGGGCACGGAACGTATTGGCCGCCAGCAGCAGACGTGGGTGCGGTTTGCGTTTGGGTGGCGCATTGTTGCGGCGCAGGTGAGTTTGATGACATAGGCCGGGTAAGGCGCAGCCGCCACCCGGCAAAACACCGCACACTTACTTCTGAAACGGATGCATCTCCCGCCAGTGGTCGGCAATCTGCTGGCGGGTACAGACCCACACCCGCTCGTGCTGCTGCACGTAATCCAGAAACCGCTGCAGCGCGCGAAAACGCCCCGGCCGCCCCAGCAGGCGGCAGTGCATGCCGATGGACATCATCTTCGGCGCGCTTTCCCCCTCCTCGTACAGCACGTCAAAGCTGTCCTTCAGGTAGGTATAAAACTGCTCGGCGGTGTTAAACCCCTGCGCGGTCGCAAAGCGCATATCGTTCGCATCCAGCGTATAGGGCACGATCAGGTGCGGTTTGCGGGTGCCGTCGCCGCAGCCCACTTCCGTCCAGAAGGGCAGGTCGTCGCCGTAGTAGTCGCTGTCGTAGTCGAAGCCGCCGTGCTCCACCACCAGCTGGCGGGTATTGGGGCTGTCGCGCCCGGTGTACCAGCCCGTTGGCGGCTTGCCGAACAGGTCGGTCAGCACGTGCACCGCCTTATGCAGGTGTTCGCGCTCCTGGCTGATGTCCATGTTCTGGTAGTGGATCCAGCGCCAGCCGTGGCTGACCACGTCGTAATCCGCCGCCCTGATCGCCTCAACGATCTCCGGGTGACGCGCCAGCGCCATCGCCACGCCAAAGACCGTCAGCGGCAGGCCGCGCTTTTGAAATTCACTGTGGATCCGCCAGAACCCGGCGCGGCTGCCGTATTCGTAGAGGGAGTCCATCGACATGTGTTTGTCCGGATAGCTGGCCGCGCCGATGATGTCCGACAGGAACTGCTCGGATCCGGCATCGCCGTGCAGAACGTGGTTTTCCGCGCCCTCTTCGTAATTGAGCACGAACTGCACGGCGATGCGCGCCTGATTCGGCCACCGCGCGTGCGGCGGGTTGCCCGCGTAGCCGTGCAGATCGCGCGGGTAATCCTGTTCAAAAAGCCCCATTGCCACCCCCAAAAATTAAAATGGATTCAGTGCCTGAAAATGTCCGCTTAACGCTTTTTTCTCCGGGAAGGCCAGATCCCCGTGCTTGCTGGTCGAGAGCCCCAGCGCCACCAGCGACTCCACCATCTTCACCGCCGCGCTGACGCCGTCGATAACCGGCACGCGCAGCTCGCGGGTCAGCTCGTGCGCCAGGGTCGCCATGCCGCCGCAGCCCAGCACGATGGCGCCGCAGCCGTCCTCCTTCAGCGCCTGTATACAGCGCGCGCGCACCTTCTCCTGCGCCAGACCGCTGCCGTCTTCCAGCGCCAGCACCGGGAGATCGATGGCGTGCAGCGCCGCGCACTTGTCCTGAAAGCCGTACTGGTGCAGCAGATGGCGGGCAATAATCAGCGTGCGCGGCAGCGTGGTGACCACCGAAAAGCGCGTCGCCACCAGCGTCGCCATATGCATGGCGGCTTCCGCAATGCCGACTACCGGCCCCTGCGCCAGCTCGCGCGCCGCCAGCAGGCCCGGATCGCCAAAGCAGGCGATGACGTGACCGTGCACGCCCTGCTCTCTCCCGAGCCTGACCTGTTCGAGTACCCCCACGGCGGCGATGGCTTCATCAAAGTGGCCCTCGATAGACGGCACGCCCGCGCTGGGGCAGACCGCGAGGATCTCCGTGCCCGGCGCCGCCACCGCGCGGGCCGCCGCGCCGATGGTTTCCGTAATCGCGAGGCTGGTGTTGGGGTTAATGACTTGTATACAGACAGATGACATTACGACTCCTTGTGGCCGGCAAACAGCCGGGCAAAATCAGGCAGGCACTCGCCCGCCCGCTCGAAGCAGAGGCTGGCAACGATATGTTCAAAATGGTGCATTAGGGCATCGCTCAGCGGCTGCAGCGCCTTCTGACGCAGCAGATCCACCAGCTGTTCGTGGTCGTTGCAGCGGCAGCCCTGGCGCCACGGCGCGCCCCAGGTAGCAATCACCAGCGAGGAGCGCTGGCTCAGGCCTGTCACCATCTCCGTCAGCACCTGGTTGCCGGAGATGGCCTGCAGCTGAATGTGGAAATTGGCGGAGTGGCGAATTGCCGCCGGGCCGTCGTACGCCTCGTGCGCCTGCTGCTCCTGGCGAATAATGGCCTCCAGCGCGGCAAGGTGCGGCGGCTGGCAGCGGGCAAGCACGTCCGGCAGGTTGGCGACCTCCAGCAGGGCGCGGGTGCGGAAGATGTGCCGCGCCTCTTCGACCGTCGGGCTGGCAACGTGTGCACCACGCTTGGGCGTTAAGGTGACCATTTGCACAGCGGCGAGTCGCTGAAGCACCTTGCGAATGCCCGTGCGGCTCACGCCAAACACCTCGGCCAGCGCCTCTTCCGGCAATTTGCTTCCCGGCAGCAGCTGATGCTCGACAATCGCGGTCATCAGCGCCTGAAAGATCGATTCGTCTTTGTCATGCAGGTCTGGCGCGGTCTGCAGGGCGTTTACGATGTTCATTTACCACTCCATCTTTTACCTTTCGTTAGCGAATCGTATACATAAAAATAAAATATTGCATACAAGATTTATTATTTTGGCCTGGATCCTGCAATACCGTTTGCACTCCCACTCAACGGGTTTTCATTAACAGGAGCAGGATTCATGCCAAACAGTCAAAACGCACAGCAGGGTACGGCCGCTGATTCCGGTGCGGTTTACAGCCCACGTCTTTGCAATGAGGATCTGGCACCAACGCGTGACCAGAACTGGAGCTGGTACAACATCTTTTCTTTCTGGATGTCGGACGTTCACAGCATGGGGGGTTACGTTGTTGCCGCGAGCTTCTTTACGCTCGGGCTGGCAAGCTGGCAGGTGCTGCTCTGCCTGCTGGTGGGGATCTGCATTGTGCAGCTGTGCGCCAACCTGGTCGCAAAACCGAGCCAGATGGCGGGCGTGCCCTACGCGGTGATCAGCCGCCAGGCGTTTGGCGTCTTCGGGGCCAATATTCCGGCGGTGATCCGCGGGCTTATCGCCTTTGCGTGGTACGGCATCCAGACCTGGCTTGCCGCCAACGCCCTGATGCTGGTAGTGCTTAAGTTCTGGCCTTCTCTGGCGAGCCTTACCACCGGTGCCTTCCTGGGCCTGTCGCCGCTGGGCTGGATCTGCTTTGCTATCATGTGGGTCCTTCAGGCGATGGTCTTCTGGCACGGCATGAGCGCCATCAAGCGCTTTATTGATATCGCCGGTCCGGCGGTCTATGTGGTGATGCTGGCCCTCGCGGGCTGGATTGTATACAAGACCGGCTTTGACGGGATCTCCTTTACCCTCGCCAGCAAATCCCTGAGCGCGGGCGAGCAGACCTGGCAGATGATCACCGCGACCGCGCTGGTGGTCTCCTACTTCTCCGGCCCGCTGCTCAACTTTGGCGACTTCTCCCGCTACGGCAAAAGCATGGGCGAGATCCGTCGCGGCAACCGCTGGGGGCTGCCGTTTAACTTCCTGCTGTTCTCCATCGTCACCGTGGTGATTGTCTCCGGCACCCAGTCGCTGTTTGGCCGCATGATCACCGACCCGATCGAAACCGTCAGCCGCGTGGGTAACGATCTGGCCGTGGCGATTGGCCTGCTGACCATGATCACCGCCACCATCGGGATCAATATCGTCGCGAACTTTGTCTCACCGGCGTTTGATTTCTCTAACTGCTCGCCGCAGAAGATCAGCTTCCGCACCGGGGGGATGATTGCCGCCGTCGGCTCGATCCTGCTCACCCCGTGGAACCTGTTCAATTCGCCGGAGCTTATCCACTACACCCTGGACGTGCTTGGGGCGTTTATCGGGCCGCTGTTCGGCATTCTGATTGCCGATTTCTACCTGATTAAGCGCGGCAAGGTGTCGGTAGACGATCTGTTCGACGACACGCCAAAGGGCAAATACTGGTACCGCAACGGCTTTAACCCGAAGGCCATTGGCGCGCTGATCCCGTCCGTTGCCGTGGGGCTGGTGATTGGCTTTATCCCGGCCCTGCATGAGGTGGCAAACTTCAGCTGGTTTATCGGCGTCTTCCTCGGCGGCGTGACCTACCGCTGGCTGGCGCGGGAAGAGCGCGAGACTGCAGGCGCGGCCTCGTTCAGCTCCCGCGTGGCAACGCAAAAAGAGTAACCCCCTCCCTCCGGCCGCAGTTTATCTGCGGCCCGTTCAATCTGGCACCGTTCTTGCTGAGCCTTTTCACCCCGCTACGCAAACACTAAGGCAGGACCCACGATGGAATACCAGACTGCGATACGCGGTGCATTTTTCGATATCGCCCAGGTCTGCGACAGCGCAGACGCGATCGCCCAACACGCGCGCTACCTTGAGGACGGGCTGCTGTTTATCCAGAACGGTAAAATTCTGGCGCACACGGCGTGGCAGGAGGGCGAGCAGTATCTTGCCCCTCATAAAGGCTACACCGACCTGCGCGGCAGGCTGCTGCTGCCCGGTTTTGTCGACACCCACGTCCATTATCCGCAAACGGAGATGATCGGCGCCTTTGGCGAACAGCTGCTTGAGTGGCTAACCACCTACACCTTCCCGGTGGAGAGCCAGTTTGCCGATGAAGCCTACGCGAAGGAGATCGCCGAATTTTTCATTAACCAGCTGGTGAGTAACGGCACCACCACCGCGCTGGTGTTTTGCACGCTGCATCCGGAATCGGTCGAGGCGCTGTTTACCGAGGCCCTGCGCCTCAACATGCGCCTTATCGCCGGGAAGGTGATGATGGACCGGCACGCGCCGGACTACCTGAGCGAAGACGCAAAGCAGAGCTACCGGCAGACGCGGGAGCTGATCCAGCGCTGGCATCAACGGGGGCGGCTGGGGTATGCCATTACGCCGCGCTTTGCCCCAACGTCCTCACCCGAGCTGCTCGCCGCGGTCAGCCTGCTCAGAGAGGAGTTCCCGGATACCTGGCTGCAGACCCATCTCAGCGAAAACCCAAACGAAGTGGCCTGGGTGAACGATCTCTGGCCGGAGCACGAGCGCTATCTGGACGTGTATCACCACTACGGCCTGACCGGCGAGCGCAGCGTGTTTGCCCACGCGATTCATCTCCACCACAGCGAGTGGCAGTGCCTGCACGACACCGGTTCGGCGGTGGCGTTTTGCCCCACCTCGAACCTGTTTCTCGGCAGCGGGCTGTTTCGCCTGCCCGCCTGCTGGCAGCACAGGGTGCGGATGGGCATCGGCACCGACGTCGGCGCGGGCACCACCTTCAGCATGCTGCGCACCCTGGGAGAAGCCTACAAGGTCGGCCAGCTTCAGAGCTACCGCCTGCGCGCCAGCGAGGCGTTTTATCACGCCACGCTGGGCGGCGCGCACGCCCTCAGGCTGGACGACAAGATTGGCAACTTCGCCCCCGGCAAAGAGGCGGATTTTGTGGTTATCGATCCTGACGTGACGCCGCTGCAGCGCCTGCGCAATCGCCGCTATAAGGATATCTACGAGCAGCTTTTCGTGCTGATGACCCTGGGCGACGAGCGCAACATCAGCGAGACCTGGGTCAACGGCGAGCGGGTGTGGTCAACTGCCCCGGTAGGTTGACCACCCGCCGGGCGCAATCACAAACGGCAGATGGAAGTGCTCGTCTGCCGTTTCTCCCGTCACAAAATCAATTTGCGCGCAGGGGTAGATCGTCTCCCGGCCGGTTTCGTGAAACCACGCGCCGATCTCCGCCACCAGCCGATAGCGGCCTGCGGGCAGAGACGAAACGAACGCGGCAATGCGCCCCTGCGCGTTGGTCACGCCCATGGCCAGCGTGTTCCCGTCCTGCTGCAGATGGACCGTCACGCCCTCTGCGGGTTTGCCCGTCGAAATATCGAGAATATGGGTGCTGAGCGTGCTCATTCGCTAATTACTCCTTCCAGCCGCAGCAGCGTAATCTCCCGCAGCTGTTCCAGCGCCGTCTGCACTTCCTGCGCGTCGCTGTTCTCCAGCCGCGCGTTCAGTATCTGTAAAATGTCCTCGCCGCTGCGGCCCTTCGCGCGGATCAGAAACACCCGCCCGAAGCGGGCCTCGTAGTGGGCGTTGCCCTCGCGCAGCGCCTGCGCAAGCGCCGCGTCCCGGTCATTCACCGCGCCCTGCTCCTGACGCGACAGCGCCGCCTCCGCCTGTGCACCCGCGGGCTTTTCGCCGATGCGCGGGTGGGCGCTCAGGGCTTGCGCTAACGCCGCCTCATCCCAGCGCTGCATCAGCGCCTGCGCCGCGATCGTCAATTCACTCCGGCTCGGGTAAGGCCGACCGCATACCAGCACCTCAGCCCAGCCGGGGAGCGCCACGCAGGGATGGAGCAGCGCGAGAGCCTCTTTCTCAGGAAGATGATTGAAGTCGTGCAGAGCGATCATGGTGTCTCCTTTATTGTCATCCTCCGGGTTGTTGCACAAACCGCGCCACTCTTGTGGCCGGTGTGAAACAGTCGATTCTGTATGGCTGAACAGGAAATTATTGATTCATAAAAAGGCATGTTCACCGCGTTTGCGCACCTTAGCAGTGCAAACCCACCTCCCACAACGCTGTTTTCGCCACTCTGCAGCCTGGTACGCAAATTGCTGAATGTTTTTACACCCTGCAAAAGGAGAGAAGCATGAAAGCAATCGTCATTGGCGCGGGTATTGGCGGCCTGAGCGCCGCCGTCGCGCTAAAGAAAGCGGGCATCGACTGTACCGTGTTCGAAGCCGTAAAAGAGATCCGGCCCGTCGGGGCGGCCATCTCCATCTGGCCTAACGGCGTGAAATGTATGCAGCACCTCGGCATGGGCGACATTATCGAGACCTGGGGCGGTCCGATGCGTTTTATGGCCTACAAGGATTACCGGCGCGGCGACACCCTGACCCGCTTTAGCCTTGCCCCGCTGGTTGAGCGTACCGGCGGGCGTCCCTGCCCCGTCTCGCGCGCTGAACTCCAGCGCGAAATGCTGGACTTCTGGGGGCGCGACAGGGTGCAGTTCGGCAAGCGCGTGGAACACGTTCATGAAGACGACGCGGGCGTGAGCGTGACCTTTACCGACGGCACCACGGCAGCCGGGGATTTCCTGATTGCCGCAGACGGCAGCCACTCGGCGGTTCGCCCGTATGTGCTGGGCTATACCCCGGAGCGCCGCTACGCCGGCTACGTGAACTGGAACGGGCTGGTGAAAATTGACGAAGAGATTGCCCCGGCGCACCAGTGGACCACCTTCGTTGGCGAGGGCAAACGCGTCTCGCTGATGCCCGTCTCCGGCGGACGCTTCTACTTCTTTTTTGACGTGCCGCTGCCCGCAGGCCTGGCGGAGGATCGCACCACCCTGCGCGCCGATCTCACGGGCTACTTCCGCGGCTGGGCACCGCCGGTGCAGAAGCTTATCGCCGCGCTGGATCCCGATACCACCAACCGCATTGAAATCCATGACATCGAGCCGTTCGACAGCCTGGTGCGCGGCAGCGTCGCGCTGCTCGGCGATGCCGGACACAGCACCACGCCGGATATCGGCCAGGGCGGCTGCGCGGCCATGGAGGACGCCGTGGTGCTGGGCGAATGCCTGCGTGAAAACCACAACATTACGCTGGCGCTGCGGCAGTACGAAGCCCTGCGCTGCGACCGTGTGCGTGACCTGGTGCTGAAGGCGCGTAAACGCTGCGACGTCACCCACGGGAAAGACATGGCGTTGACGCAGGCCTGGTATCAGGAGCTCAAAGAGGAGACCGGAGAGCGCATTATCAACGGTCTGTGCGAGACCATTCAGGGCGGCCCGTTAGGCTGAACAAGAGGGACAACGATGAAAAGAGAACCGACTCCACCCGCCCACTGCACGTTTGAGCCAGAAGACTGGCTGCGTCTGGCGAAATGCTGGCATCCGGTCGCGCGCGCCTGCGACGTCGGCCCGGCGCCGATCAAAGCCACCCTGCTGAATGAACAGCTGGTAATTTACCGAATTAACGACCAGGTCGTGGTCGCCCGTGACGTCTGCCCGCACCGCGGCGTGCCGCTGACGCTCGGCTTTCACGACGAGCACGGGATTATCTGCCCCTACCACGGCCTCCGCTTTGGGGAGGACGGGCGCTGCAACCGTATTCCGTCCAGCCCCGACCAGCCCGTTCCGGCGAAGCTGAACCTGATTAACTACGCGGTGGAAGAGCGCTTCGGCCTGATCTGGACCTGCCTGGCGTTCGACCCGGACAATCCTGTATTGCTGCCCACCATGCCGCACTGGGACGACGACGGATTTCAGCAGATCAACTGCCCGGCGTTTGAGGTGAACGGCTTCGCCGGGCGCCAGGTGGAGGGGTTTCTGGACGTGGCGCACTTTGCCTGGATCCACACCGATACCTTTGCCGACCCCAATAACCCGCTGGTGCCCCACTATCAGCCGCAGGAGACGCCCTTCGGTTTCGTGGCCGATTACTGGAGTTCCGTGAGCAACTATCCCGCCAGTTCACCCGTGCAGGCGCCAGAAGGGTTCCAGTGGCTGCGCCATTTTGAAATGCATCTGCCGTTTACCGCCACCCTGACGATTCATTTTCCGGGTGAATCGCGGCTGGTGATTATGAACGCCGCCTCGCCCGTCTCGTCACGGGTGACCCGCATGTTCGCGCCTATCGCGCGCAACTTTGATCTGCATATTCCGGTGGAAGACGTGTATGCCTTCAACCTGCGCATCTTCGAAGAGGATCGCCTGATGGTCGAAACCCAGCGCCCGGAAAGTCTGCCGCTGGATCTCACTCTGGAGGCCCATATTCCGGCAGATAAGAGTTCGATTGCCTACCGCCGTGGACTGAAGAAGATGGGCTTTGGCGAATTTTTCCTGGTATGACGGAGGCCAATATGCTGAACGCGATCGTTGACGGGCTGTGGCGCGAGGGGGATAAAAGCCTCGCCGTCAGGCTGGTGGCCGAAAACGGCGACGCGCTACCGGCGTGGCAGCCCGGCGCGCACATTGATGTCCACCTGCCCTGCGGCGTGGTCCGCCAGTACTCCCTGACCGGGGATTGTGGGGAGGAGAGCTATCTTATCTGCGTGGGGCGGGAAGCCGCCTCGCGCGGCGGGTCGCGCTACGTTCATGAAACGCTGCGTCCGGGCCAGAGGCTTTCGATCTCGGCCCCCCGCAATCTGTTTCCGCTGCATCAGGCAGAGCGGGTATTGCTGCTGGCGGCAGGGATTGGCATTACGCCGCTGTATGCGATGGCTCTGCATTTGAAAGCTATCGGGACGCCGTTTACGCTGCACTATTACGTCAGAAGCCGGGAAAGCGCGGCGTTTGCGCGCGAACTCTCGCAGTGCGCTGACTGCGTTATTCATACCACCAGCCCACGAATCACGCTGGCGGAGCATCTCCCGGCGCCTGAGGCGGGGCTGCACGCGTGGATGTGCGGACCCGCGGGGTTTATGGCGAAAGCACGCGAGGTGGCGGCGGCGAAGGGATGGGATGACGCCCATATCCACAGCGAGGCGTTTCAGCCTGTAGCCCCTCCTGCCGCGGGTGACGCGGGCGAGATTTTTACCGTCAAACTTGCCTCCACCGGCGAGCGCTGGCCGGTGCCTGCGGATAAGACCATCGCTCAGGTATTACAGGAAAACGGCGTGGACGTGCCGCTGTCCTGCGAAATGGGGATCTGCGGCGCCTGCCTGACGCCGGTGATTGACGGCGTGGTGGACCACAGGGATAGCGTGCAGTCGGATGCAGAAAAAAGCGCGGCTAACCAGCAGGTGGCGCTCTGCTGTTCGCGGAGTCACTCCAGGGAGCTGGTGATTGGGCTGTAAAACGAAATAACTATCCTCCGGCATAGCCGGAGGTTTTTCAGATGTGCCAGCAACGCTTTGTTATCAGACGCGTCCCGGCGGCCACGCATAATCAATATGGCTGGCCTGCTCGCGCGCCAACGCTTCATCGCCCTGTAATCGCGCCGCCAGGGTAAAGGCGAAATCAAATACTTTACCCAGCCCACGGCCGCTCAGCAGATTGCCGTCCTCCACCACGTCGGCATCGACGTACATGCCATCGCTGATTGTTTTCCACAAATCGCCGGAACAGACATAGCGACGCCCCTTCAGCAGTCCATTGCCACCCAGCACGCGGGCGGCGGCGGAGCAGATCGGGCAGATATATTTTCCCGCTTCATCATGGCGGCGAACGAAGGCAATCACCTCCGCGCTTTTCGCCAGGTTGACGCTGCCTTCCGGGCCCCCCGGTAACACCACGGCGTCAAAGGTCCGGTCGAGGCTGGCCTGCAAAGTGCTGTCCGCCATCACAGAGATGGCGTGATAGCTCACCACTTCGCGACTCTCGCCGCAGGCAATCGTCTGCACCTTAATATTCAGGCGGCGCAGGATATCGACAGTGACAATCGCTTCCCCCTCTTCAAAACCGGGGGCTAGTAGCACGGCTACGCTTTTCATCTTGCTCTCCATTGCTTAAGGGTTACCAGTACGGATGCCAAATCTGTCGCAGCCGCGCCAGCAGCTCAAGATAGAAATAGTCTCCCCAGCTACAGCACTGATCGACGCCCTTACCGCTGCCCATATGATAAACCGAGTGCTGCAGCAGCCCTTCGGTCGGATCGTCGTCGTGAGCAAGGTAGTTATCGGTCAGCGACTGCGCAATACGCAGCGCCATCTCTTCATAATACGCGCGGTGTGCGTCGAGCGTCGGCAGCGCCTTGACCAGCTCCAGCAGGCCACAGGCGGCAATCGCCGCCGCTGAACTGTCGCGCACGGCGTCGGTGCCGAGCAGCGCCAGATCCCAGTGGCAAACATCATCTTCCGGCAGGCGGTTGAGGAAGTAATGCGCCAGGCTGCGCGACAACTCAACCATCTGCTTATCGCCGGTTTGCTGATAGCTGAGCAGAAAGCCGTAAATGCCCCATGCCTGGCCGCGCGACCAGCACGAGGTATCGCTGTAGCCCTGATGGGTGTTGCCAAAGCGCGGCTCACCCTTCTGCACATCCATATAGTAAGTGTGGTACGTCGAGGCATCCTCACGCACGATATAGTTCGCTGCCTGTCCGGCGTGAGCCGTCGCCGCCTGCGCATAGCGCGGATCCCCGGTCTGTTCGCTGGCCCAGTACAGCAGCGGCAGGTTCATATTGCAGTCGATGATCATTCGCCCCTGCTGCTCCGGGTCGTTTAAATCACCCCACGCCTGAATAATGCTGGCCGTTGGGTTAAAACGCTCCATCAGGCGCTCGGCTGCCAGCAGCGCCGACCGGCGAGCGGCTTCGTTACCGGTGAGCCGCCAGGCGCTGATGCAGGAGAGCGAATAGAGAAACCCGAGATCGTGCGTGGCGGTGTCGATACGCTGCTCAATACGCCGGGCGAACGACGGTAAATAGCGCTCGGCGGCTTTGCGGTAATGCGCTTTGCCGGTCATCTCCCACGCCAGCCAAAGCTGGCCAGGCCAAAAGCTGGTGGTCCATTCCACGTTATCGGTGCGCGGCCAGACCCCCTTCTCACAGGCTTCGCCGGGGAACTTATCGCCGAAGGCGACAATATTCTTGTCTAGCTTGCGCGTGACGCGGGTTAAGGCCGCTTCCAGCTTCTGGCTCAGCGCCAGGCGATCGACCTGATGCAGTTCGATCGGCCGCAGCGCTTCGGTGATAACAGATTTGGTCATAACAACTCCTGAGTTAATGTTTGGCCGGTTCAACCGGGGCGGTATCTAAAGCCGGAGCAAAGGGTCGTGAGACATCGCGCGTCGACTGGCAGCGCGACAGCGTAAAGGCGGAAATCAGCGTAAATATCAGGGCGCAGCAACCCATTAGCAGATAGGTATGCTCAAAGCCTATCCTGTCGTACAGGTAGCCGGCAGGCGGGGCGACCACAATCGAGCCCACATAAATCATCGCCTGGTAGCCCAGCAGGTACATCGTGGCGTTAACCCGACGATGGAAATGTTCGGCGATGTATTTGAAGACCGAAATCAGCAGCAGCGCGATCTCGACGCCATAAAACGGTTTGATGATGGAGATAACAATCGGGTCGCTGGTCAGCCCGGATGCGATCAGCCGTGCTCCTACCACGCAGCCGCAGAACAGCAGGCCGCGCTTCGCGCCGTAGTGGTTCACCAGCCACGGGATAAACATCATCATCACGAACTCCATCCCCGACTGGACGGTGCTCAGGTAGCCGTACCAGGCATTACCCTGCTCTTTGGTGACGAAGAACGACACGAAGTAGCGCGGGAACTGCTGCTCGGCGATAAACATCATCCACGCCACCCCGGCAACGTAGAGGCTAAACATCCAGAATTTGCGGTTTTTCAGCAGCATCAGCACGTCGGCAAAAACGATCTTATTGGCGGAGATGACGCTGTTATTGCGCAGCTGCTCGTCGCCGATTTTGAGGCTCATCAGCACCAGCAGCATCAGTACCGAGGTACCGCTGCTGAGCAGAAAGTTGGCCAGCGGCGTGACGTTAAACAACAGACCTGAGACTGAAGCCGCCATCGCCCAGCCCAGTGAACCCCACATTCTGATGCGGCCAAACTCCAGCCCGTACAGGCGGCTAAAGCGGTCGGCGTAAGATTCAGACGCCGCCACGCCGGCGTACCAGCCCAGGCTCAGATACAGCGCGCCGATGATAATCCCCGCCATCGCATGGCTTTGCAGCAGCGGCTGGTACACCAGCGCGAAGAACGGCGCCATCAGCGCAGAGATGGCGCAGACAAAATAGAGCAACCACTTGCTCATGCCGATTTTGTCCATGATGTAGCCGTACACCGGCTTCAGGACCACCGCGAAGACGCCGTTAATAGCGAACACGCTGCCGATGGTGACGCTATCGAGACCCACTTTCTGGCTCAGCCATAAGGCGTACAGGCCAAAGCTGGATGACCAGGTGAAGAAGTAAAGAAAAATAAAGGTACTCATTTTGTACTGTGCGGCGCGTACGGACGATGATGTGCTCATAGCGATGCCTCCGGGGCCAGAACGAGCGTTGTTTCTTGTCGTGCCGTCACGAAGCGTACCGCGTCATCGCTAATGATGGCCTGTGGGCAGCGTTGCGGGTCAAAGTCGGCGGCATTTCCCGCCCACACCGCGCTGATTAACACATGCTTGCCGGGGTCGAGTTCACCGCGCAGCACTGGCACCGCCGCGCGCTCGGCGAACAGCAGATTACTGTTTGGCGGCGTCAACACCGTCTCGCCGCGGCGGGCGTGCGGATGTAAACAGAAAATGGCAGAGACATCCCGGACATTGCGTAACCAGCAGGCACCGTCACTCTCGTGTACCTGCGGCTGCGGGCGGTTCGCCAGGCTAAAGCCACCCTCCGCGCAGTCCAGCGCGCGCCGGGTATTGATACGATGGACGCGCAGCTGCCAGTCGCCCAGCGCCAGCAGCCAGCTTTCAATGACTACATCGCGCCACGGCAGCCAGCGGCTGTAAATGGTGCCGTCAGCGGTGACCACGCGCTGGCATTCGCGGCGGCCACGCCAGTAGTTATCCTTTTCGGCCAGCAGCAGCATCGAATCGGGCGCGGCATGGTTCAGGCCGTAGCGCCCGCGTTCGATGGTGAAGCCAAAGCGGGTGGAATAGGCAAATTTGCAGTATTTCGCTTCGGTATTGACGAAGTTGTTCAGCTCCATCTGGCCGAACGTCAGCATCCACAGGTGATCGGCCTGATGCACCACCACCTGATCCGCGTGGGCTATCGTGTGCTGCGAGGGCAACGGCGGCAGCGGCAACTCGGCCGCCTGCCAGAAGGCATTGCCCTCATCTAATGCCAGCACCAGCAGGGTCTTCAGGCCCCAGTATGGCGAACCCGGCGCGTTGTAGTCTTCCGCCATCGCCAGGTTCGGATAGCTGTAGCCGACGCTCAGCACGCCGTCGCGGTCGAACATCGGTTGCTTCAGCCACCAGCGCAGATGGCGCAGAACGATGCCCTTCATCACGCCAGGCGAAAAGACCTCCAGCCCGGCGAAGGCCGCCGCACTCCAGAACGCCGCCTCGGCAAAGCGGTAGGTCAGGCTACGGCCAAACGGGATCGCCGCGCCGTCTTCGGCAAAGAAATGGATGAAGTCAGAGGAGAAACGCGCGGCCCGGTCATGCAGCGTTGCACAGCGCTGTGGATCGACCCCGGCCATGAGCTTCGCGTAAATCAGGCCATAGAAATGAAAGCCCATCGAGATGTAATAGTCGCGCGGCCGGCCCGGACCATCGGAGTACCAGCCATCGCCGAGGTAGTAATGCTCCATGGCAGCAAAATGATCTTCCAGCGCCTGCGGGTTAGTTGGCATGCCGCAATAATGGAAGCCGACCTGCACCAGAATCGGAAAGAAGTGCCAGTTGTTATCGGGGATCTCCTGAGTCTCGCACTGCTTTAGCCAGCGCCATAAATTCTCTTTCTCCGTCTCGGTGAAGTGCGCCAGTACGGTTTCATCCGCCAGCGCCAGCAGCAGCCCGTAGGCCGCCATCTCGACAATTCGCTGATCGTAAGGCGCCACGTCGCCCCAGTAATCGGCATGCTGAGGATTGGTGCCGTTTTTTATCGCCTGTATATAGAAAGAGAAGTGCTGCGGCTCGCTGCCGCCAGCCAACAGCGGCGTCACCCCCCACAGCAGGCGGGAAAAGGTTTCCATGCTCGCGACCTGCTGGCCGTAGTGAGCGGTAAAGTTCGCTAAATCAATACGGCTGGCGTCTTTTTTAAAAAAGGGCGCCACCGCGTTCAGCATGTCGTTGACCAGCCGTTGCACCTCTTCCCGGCTTGTCAGTGGATTATCCAGATGAATGTTTTCAGGTTGCACAGGGTCCTCCCGCATTACACGAGGGTAGAGATAAGTTATTGTTATTTGGCTTTTTTAAAGCCACACGTGCGACGTCTGAATGAAGAGTAACTGCTTTTATTCCCGGCGCTGAGTGAGCAGACTCACAAAATTAAACCGCTATTTCATTTTTGCTGGATTTTGTCGATCGGGAGGGGGATAAATTACAAATGATGGCCTAAAAATTTAAATCCGTTGTCCTGGAGGCAAAATGGGTGAAACGCAACTGCTGGAACGCATAACGCTCGATCGGCAGGCCATTTCTTTTAACCGCATGTACACCACCAGCGCGATTTACTACCACTGGCATCAGTGCGTTGAATTGCTCTATATTTCCAGCGGCTACGGCATCGTGGTGGTGGATAATCAGCACTACACCGCCCGTCCGGGGCGATTATTTATCTTCCCGCCCTTCCGTTTGCACAAAGTGCAGGTCGATCATAGCGATAAGAATCCCTACCACCGCACGACCATGCACATTGAGCAATCGGTCGTCGAAAGTGCACTCGGCGCCTTCCCTCGCCATCAGGCCCGGTTCGCCGCGCTGGCCGCCAGCAATCTGCCAGCACAGATTTACGATCTCAGCGAACATGCGGCGTTTATCGAGAGGATCCTTGAACAGTTTCAGCGCCTGGAGGGCTACGAACAGACCGAGGCCTGTGAGGTGGCATTTCTGGTGATGCAGCTCATGACGTTTCTGCCCGAACAGCCGCAGCCCTACCCGCCGCGCCAGCAGACCGTCGCCTCGCGGATTATGAGCTGGGTCGAAGCCCACTATGCCCGCAAGTTTTCGCTCGACCAGCTGGCCCACGACCTGGGGCTTTCGCGCAGCTATACCTCACGAATTTTCCGCCAGCAGACCGGCGGTACCATCCACGAATATTTGCTGACCCGGCGGATAAAAAGCAGCTGCGATTTGTTACGGTACAGCGATGAGCCTATTGACGCCATTGCCCTGGCCGTCGGGTTTAGTGAGGTAACCTATTACATTACCTGCTTTAAAAAGATGATGCGCCAGACGCCACTGCAGTATCGGCGCAGTATCCTCAGCGCCAGAACGTCCTGTTCGCGTATTTGAACGTCATTAACAGATCGAAAGGGGTTTTCTGCGCATAAAAAAACCCAGGTCGCATAACGACCTGGGTTTCAAATTTGGCGGAAGCGTAGAGATTCGAACTCTAGAACCCTTTCGGGTCGCCGGTTTTCAAGACCGGTGCCTTCAACCGCTCGGCCACGCTTCCAAAGTGAGGCGCACTATAAACATCTATTAGCGCCTTGTAAAGCAGGAATTTTTCGTTTTTTGCCTGCAGGCGTTTGACTGCGCAAAAAGTCACCCGGACGCTTTCCTGCCCTCGCGCCTTCCCCCCTTGTACATACCGTTACACAGCAACGCTCATCCTTTTAAATCACTGTGGTATAGAATGCCCAAAAAAATAGACGTCCATGTGTTTCGTAATGGTAATAAATCCGGGTAACGCGGGTTTAAACGCATTACTGTCATAGGGCCTTACTGGTTGATGATGAAAATCAAAAATACGTTTTGCTTACATATCGTGATGGCCGTTTTGGCCATTTTAGTCCTGAGCTTTCACCCGCTGGTGACAAGCTTTGAACCGCCGCTTAAATTCCAGCCGCTGATCAAATCTATGGCGGGGACGACAAAAGAACAGGCGGAAAAAATAGCCACTATTTCCCATGCTTTAGAAGGGAACGCTATTTTCTTCCTCGGCGCGTCTGAGGTTGCCACCTCAGAAGATGAGCATTACGCGGTATATAATTATTTTAATAAGCAATTGCACCAGCCCGTCGTGGCCTATGGCGATGCGTTTGTCGATGACGAAACGCAATTTTTACTTCTCTCGCGTTTTAAAAATAGCCTTAACGCAAACAGTAAAGTCGTTTTGCTGCTGGCACCCGACGCCTTTTACTCAAAAGGCCTGCCGCCCGCTATCTATGCGGATAATTTTCCGGGCTCCGTTTTTAATCCCCTGATGAAAGATCCTCAGGCGCGCCCGTTACTGGTTAATTACCTGAAGCATATTGATGCGAAAGAGATAAGCCATTTAACCTTCGGGCAAATGGGTGTCTATGGCTGGCATCCGGCGCTGATGTGGGACGAGCTGAGTTTTCAGTTTGCGAATTTCTGCACCCTGATTAAAAACGACTGGCTGTCGCTGCTCAACATTACGCCACAAACGGCGCAGCCCTGGCCTCAGCAGCCGACCGCCCCTCTTTCCCCTGACTGGGATAAAGCGCTGGCGAATGCCCGGGAGTTGAATAAAAAACGCCATCAGAGCGCGGCCACGCTGTGGATGGACAAAACGATTTACGACGAGGACGGAAAGCCGCAGCAGTGGGATGACACGCCGGTGGTGCCGGGGCAGTTCGCCGCGTTCAGGAAAACCGTTCAGCTTTTGAAAGCGCATCACGTGCAGGTGATTGCGATCGTTGACCCGGTTAACCCGTGGGCGCTTTACAATACCGACACCTTCCGCCCGTTCGATAAGCAGATTCAAACCATTCTGAAAGAGAACCAGATCCCGTATTTAGATATGTACGCCATGCCGTATCAGAACGGCTGGAACTGGGATCGTCTGCACCCTACCGAACTGGCCTGGGTGCCAATGCTTCGCTTTATTGCACAGAGTTTTAAATAATGAAAATCGCGATCCGTCTTTTTTGCCTTTATTTACTGCTGGCGATCACCGTCGTTGCATGGACCGCTGTCGATGACAGCATGAGTATGCAGCTGCATTTTGAATATCAAAAATTCTGAGGCGAAATGATGTACAGCTCAGGAATGTTTTTTGTCTGTTTATTTTCATCCGCCCTGGCGTTTGCGCTGGTCAATCGCGTATTACGTCATCGTCTGACTTATTTATCGGCCTTATCCGTCCTTGCTGCATTAGGCTGGGGCTATATTTTTCAGGGTGATTACATTGTCCCCCTGGCCGTCTTTTGCTGTTTTTATCTCTTCGCTACGCTAAAAGAAAAGGGATGGTTAAAAACCTGGCAGGCGATCGTTTTAACGCTGCTGCCCCTGTTTTTGGTGAAATTACACCTTAATCATCATCTCGGCATGCTCGGTCTCTCTTTTATGACGTTCCGCGCGGTGGACGTGCTGCTCTATCGCAGTAAAAAAGAGGGCCAGAATTTCCTGCACTATTTCTGCTATCTCTTTATGCCATTTATTATTCTGGCCGGCCCGATGTATCGCTGGCGGACGTGGATGAGCGATGTAAATAAGCCGGCATTTGTCCTTAATCGCGAACAGTTTTTAACGGCGCTGGAGCAAATTATTACCGGCATCATCCAGAAGTTCCTGTTTGCCATGCTGATCGATTCGCTCGTCGTGCAGCCCTGGAGCCATAAGCCGTTTACCCTGACCGTGGGCGTAGTGATGTCGATTGCCTACAGCGCCTACCTCTACTTTGATTTTGCGGGCTACAGCAATATGGCCATCGGCGCGGGTCGCCTGTTTGGGCTGAATATTCCGGCAAACTTCAATATGCCGCTTCTTGCGAAGAACCCTCAGGATTTCTGGCGCCGCTTCCACATCAGCCTGTCCGAATGGCTGCGCGACGTGGTCTTTATGCCCGTCTATATGAACCTGATGAAGTTTAACTTTTTCCGCCAGAACAAAACGCTGGCGCAAAATATCGGCATTTTTTGCACCCTGTTCTGCATGGGGGCGTGGAATGGCCTGGAACGCCATTACGTCATCAGCGGCGCGCTGTTTGGCGCGATTTCCGTCGCGCACAACATGCTGCTGTGGTCAGCCAAACGTAGCCCAACGTTACACCGCGGATTGCAGTATCCGGCCGTTGCGTTTTTGGGACGAATTCTGACGCTGGGAAGCGCCGCAGGGTCCCTTTACATCTTCAGTGGAATGTCACCTCTATGAAAAAGCATACCGACCTGCAGGAACTGCAGGATTTCTTACGTGCTGCACTGCGCGATCCCGCCTCCCCGCAGCAGCTGGCCATCAGCGGCAGCGACGAAACCCTAAGCTGGCACCAGCTTTCCGCTGCCGTGACGGACTGGGCAGAGCGCTATCGACGCTGCCAGCCCGCAGACGGTACGCCAGTCGTGCTGTACGGCCATCAGCAGGCCGAGTTCGCCGTGGCAATCTATAGCTGCCTGCTGCACAACATTCCGTACATCCCGGTGGACTGCATCTACCCGCAGGAGCGGCTTCGCGAGATCTGCAACCTTGCCAGTGCCCCTTACTACTACGACGTGGCGACGCGGCAGTTCATCGCCACCGGCGAGGCGGGCAAGGTGCTCGAAGAGCAGGATCTGGCCTATATCATGTTTACCTCAGGCAGCACCGGAAAACCGAAAGGCGTGCAGATTGGGCGTGAAAGCGTATGGCACTTCATGAAGTGGGTCAGCCGGGACTTTTCGCTGCCGGAAAAGCCGGTGCTGATGAACCACGCGGTATTCAGCTTTGACCTCTCCCTGATCCCTCTGCTGGCGAACCTGGCGATGGGAGGCCACATCGTGCTGAATGCCAAAGAGGATATCCAGAAAGAGAACTGGCTTGAGCGACTGCAAAGCAACGCGGTCTCCGCCTGGGTTTCCACCCCCTCTTTTGCCTATCAGCAGCTGCTTTCCCCGCACTTTAACAGCGAGTATTTACCTGCACTCAGCGTCTTTATCTTCATTGGAGAAGTGCTCAATAAAGCGCTGGTTAAACAGCTTCGCCGCCGCTTCCCGCAGGCCAAAATCATCAACTCCTATGGCCCAACGGAAGCGACCATTGCGACAACCGTGGTTGAGATCACGGATGCCATCCTTAACAGCGACAGCGCGGTGCTGCCGGTGGGGGTGATGATGCCGGACAGCCGAATGGAAGTTTCCGCCGAGGGCGAGCTGATTATCTGGGGTAAAAACGTCATGCGCGGCTATCTCGGCCTGCCGCAGGAGAACGCGGCAAAACTGCTGCGTCGGGAAGATGACGCGTTTCGCGGCTACCGGACCGGCGATCTGGGTTATGAAGACGGGCTTATCTACTGCCAGGGCCGCAACGACAGCCAGGTCAAGCTGAATGGCTACCGCATCGAGATCAACGAGATTGAAAACCGCCTGCTGGCCATGTCCGGCATCAGCGAAGCGGTGGTGATGCCGCTGATGAAACCCTGCGGCAGCGTGCTGCGCATCGCCGCATTCTGCGTGACGGAGCTGGCGCCGGATGCCATCAAAACCTCGCTGGCAAACGTGGTGCCCCACTACATGGTGCCTTCACAAATTATCGTAAAAGACGCTTTGCCGCTGAATCCTAACGGCAAAATTGACCGCAAGCTGCTGGACGCTTACGCCCGCACACATTAATTATCCCAGGAAAAATGATGGAACACGATATTCTCGCCCTGTTTGAAAAAGTGTTATCCCGCAAGGTGGGCTTTCACGATGAGCTGATTGAATCCGACATTCTCGACTCCATTCTGGCGGTCGACATGGTGCTGGAGGTGCAGGACGTTTACGGCTGTATGATCCCGCCTACCGACGTGGCGACGGTGCTGAAAACCCCGGCGGATCTGGCTCGCTATATTGAAGAAAACCGCTAAACGCCCCTGACGTTAACGTTATTGTGAAGGCTCTGGAGGATCGCTCCAGAGCCATGCCGAAACCTGAGTAACATGAAGATTCCGGGTATCATTGTCCGCTTACAGCCCGGAGCCCACGTTGAAATACACCGCCTGTTTATGGTCGCTGAAGGCAATATCTATCCCCGAATGCAAACCATATTCTTTGGCAATCACATAGCGAAACCCGATTTCCCAGGCGACTTCCGCCGTTCTATAGATATCACTGGCGCGGTCTGCTGCGCTCCCTGCGCCGACGAACCCCTGAATCACCCACTGCGGTGTTGCTTGCCAGGCAATTTGAGTCTGTACCGTGCTGACATCCTCTCCCTGCGTCATTAAATCGTAGCGATAATCACCCCCGAGGTAGTGACCATAAAACTGGTATTCACCGCTAAGAGAGATCCCCTGGCTGGGCCAGAAGAAATTACCGGTGGTATCATACTCCGCCACGATATCCATTATGCTATTCACCTCCTCCTGGCGACCGTGCCGGTGATATCATTGGCACCATAAACAAGCAGTTTAAATATATTAATTTTGCAGTGCCGTGTGTTGCGGGTCGTAGTTAATTTTCGATTTATTAACTTCCCGGATGATCATCGGACTTATATCGCGGTATTTATTATTTTCAGTTATGTTTTGATTATATACCACAAGAGATAATTTATTTTTGAGCCTGTAATTTTCAATGGCTTCATTAATGACCGACATACTTTTCATTCGGAGATGATTAGTCTCATTTCTGAACTGGTTATTTAAGTTTGTCATATCAACAAAACGGTTCTCACGCCGGAGCGGTTCGGGCATATTGGCGTAAGCATTTTCAAGGTTCTTCATATCATTCTCAAGACGTTTCTTGATAACCTCACGCTGAGCCTTTTCCTGCTTCAAAATAGTGGACTCCATGAGGACACGCTGCACATCAACATAAGCCAACGCATTATTATCCTGATGCCGCGTATGTATTTTTTGTACGAAATAGACTGCTAAGACAGAGAAGATGACGACGGCGAGCGTTTTCTTTTTTTCTGGAAGTTTCATAGTTCCTTACCGGCTCCTTAATACGCTTACCGCTTTCATTTACCCGGCTCAGGCTACAAAAAGTGAACCTGCATCAGGATGAATGCCTGCAACGAAATGGGATACAGCATCAGTATAGACATTTTTATATACCTCGCGAGTTACCGTGAAAAATCAGTCATACGTGTGCGAAGCAGTTCAAGAATCAGAGTATTTTTTCAGACGGGCAGCCGAACCGGACTCGGCCAGGGAAGAATACGTTGTAAAGAAATCGCCATGATTTCGGGGTGTCGAAAGACCTTCGCCAGCGAGCGACGATCATGGATATGGCAAGGGAAAGTAGTGCAAAGTGGAAGGAGGCCAATATGCTATTTCGTGCCAACCCCATTAAAATTCAAAATTTCTATTTTTTTAAATTTATATATCAACACTATCAACAAGCAGTCTTCTTGGTATAACCATACAAATCATGTAAGTTATATTTCAGACAAACAAGGAGTGACGTCAAAAAAGGGATAATAGCAGACAAACACGCAGCAACAATCAAACCTCTGAAAGAAGAGCGATAAAAAGTGACATTTATTTACCAGTAACTGCCACAAAGAATTGTCAATATTTCAACTTAACCACCCTAATTTATTAGGATAAAAGGAAAAATAAGGAAAACTATGAAATTAATTAAAACGACCCTGGCTTTCGTTGTAACGGCAGCAATTTCTTCTGGCGTAGTGCACGCAGCAGAAACGACCTTATCAGGCGGTACTATTAACTTCACAGGCCAGGTTGTCGATGGCGCATGCGCCGTCTCTGCTGACAGCCTGAACCAGACCGTAACATTGGATCAGGTTCGTGCTTCTCGCCTGCAAACTGCCGGCCAGGCCGCGGGTCAGGCGAAATCCTTCAACATCACGCTGGAAGATTGTGATACCACCGCATGGTCAAACGTTGCTGTGACTTTTAACGGTCAGTCAGACGCGAACACAGTTGGAGCCTTAGCCAACACCGCCGGTGCCGGTGCAGCCACAAACGTTGCTCTGCAGCTGTACGGTCAGGATGGTAATGCCATGACCCTGGGCACGACAGGTAATGCTACCACCATGACTACCGGCGAAAACATCCTGCCATTTAGTGTGGACTATGTTGCCACTGCCGGTGCTGCTACCGCAGGTGGCGTAGCCGCTGTTGCCACCTTCACCACGACCTATTCCTGAGTAAATGGTAAGCCCCGTTGGCGGGGCTTTTTCTCTGAAGATGTATATCCATATGAAAATGTTCAAAATAGCCATCACGGCAAGCCTGCTTAACATCGCAGGTATCAGTGCTGCTCATGCGGGTGGAATTGCACTCGGCGCGACGCGAGTAATCTATAGCGAAAATGAAAAGCAAATTTCATTACCGTTAAATAATACGTCAGAAAACATGAGTTTTCTTGTACAAACCTGGATTTCACGCGCAGATGGTTCAAAGGCGGCTAACTTTATCGTCACTCCGCCATTATTTGTCCTTAAGCCTAAAAAAGAGAATAAGTTACGTATTATTTACACTGGTCCAATGCTGCCTCAGGATCGGGAATCCGTTTTTTATATCAATAGCAAAGCCATACCTTCAGTCCCGAAAGAATCGCTTAAGGGTAATACCCTGCAGATTGCTACACAAAGTGTCATCAAATTGTTCATGCGTCCGGAAGGTTTACCGTCACGTTCTGTCGATGCTCCTGCAACAATAACCTGCCATGTCGAGTCCGCGAAAACAGTGTTCAATAACCCTTCCCCTTATTACGTGACGTTAGTACAGCTCAGCATCGGCGGAAAAAAAATGGCGAATAATATGGTTGCCCCAAAATCCTCATTAACAGTGGCAGGCCAGGGCGCCGTCAAATTCAGCACCCTTAATGATTTCGGTGCGAATACACCGCTACAGCACTGTCGCACCTGACAGGTGTTCCGCTTTGCCATAAACGTTAAAAGGAAACTTGTCGACGATGGTTAATAAACATTATAAAAAAACTACACTTGCGTTTTTTATATCGCTTGCCACCATCAATTGCTACGCAGAAAATATTTTCAACCCGGCATTTCTCTCTGCCGACCCTGATGCCGTAGCCGACCTTTCCCGATTTCAAAATGGTAATCAGGCTCCCGGTCAATATCGCGTGGACATATGGGTAAATGATATTTTTCAGTCCTCGCAAGATGTTACCTTTGTAGTGGATACCACCGATCAATCCTCACTGGACGATACCGGTCTTCGGCCTCAACTTCCCCTGAAAATGGTTAAATCGATGGGATTGAATGTCACCGCGATCCCTGAGCTTACTGCATCGAATCCGGACGCAACCATCGATATAGCCCGGGTTATCCCTGGTGCTCACACGGAATTTGCCTTCGACCAACAGCGCCTGAACATTACCGTTCCCCAGGTTGCCATGCTGAATACCGCCCGTGGCTATATTCCTCCCTCTCGCTGGGATGAAGGCATTACAGCACTGATGTTTAATTACACGTTCTCGGGATCGGATACGCATGATGACGAATCAAACCGAAATTATTTCCTGGGGCTAAATAGCGGATTTAACTATGGCCCCTGGCGTCTGCGGGATTACGCTACCTGGAACTACAGCGACGGGTCGTCTGGTGAAAACCACTGGAACCATATTAATACCTATCTGGAGCGCGCGATCATTCCATTGCGTAGTGAACTGGTGATCGGCGACAGCACGACCCCATCAGATGTGTTCGACAGCATTGGTTTCAGGGGCGTCCAGCTAGCGTCTGACGATACTATGCTGCCCGATAGCCTGCGCGGTTTTGCGCCGGTCGTGAGAGGTATTGCCAAAAGTCACGCACAGGTCACCATTAAACAGAACGGTTATACCCTTTATCAGACTTACGTTCCGCCCGGTGCTTTCGAAATTAATGACCTCTTCCCCACTTCGTCAAGTGGCGATCTTGTCGTGCAGGTAAAAGAAGCTGATGGCAGCGTGAACGTTTACACCGTGCCTTATTCCAGTGTGCCGGTTTTACAGCGAGAAGGTCACATAAAATATGCTCTGACCGCCGGGGATTACCGCAGTAATAACGATCGGCAAGACAGCGTTGGGTTTGTGCAATCTACGTTAATCTACGGTTTACCCGCCGGTGTGACAGCCTATGGTGGAACACAGCTTGCCAGCCAGTACAAGGCGTTCGCATTAGGTCTTGGAATCAATGTCGGCCAATTTGGCGCCATTTCAGCTGACGTGACACAGGCCAAAAGTAGGCTTATCGACGGAAGCGACCACAGCGGTGCCTCTCTTCGTTTTTTATATGCAAAGTCCCTGAATGAACTGGGTACAAACTTCCAGTTACTGGGTTATCGCTATTCGACAGAAGGTTTTTATACCCTCGAAGAAACGACCTGGAAAAAGATGTCCGGGTTTATCGAGGATGAAAGTAATACAGATAATAACGACGCGTCGCCGTATGTCGACTATTACAATTTAAAAAACAATAAGCGTGCAAAGTTCCAGGTTAACGTGTCGCAACAATTAGGTCAGTACGGGTCAATTTATCTCAGTGGTAGCCGTCAGAGCTACTGGAAAACGAATGAATCTAATACGTTGCTACAGGCGGGTTACAGCGGAAACCTCAAGGGTATCTCCTGGAATGTCAGCTACAGTTACAACAAAATTCCGGGATTAGGCGATGCCGACAAGCGTATTGCGTTCGGTTTCTCCTTTCCTCTGAGTTTGTGGCTCTCATCAGGTGACGATATTACCCAGCAGCATCACGAAGCCTATGCCAGCTATAACTTCAGCCATGATCAACACGGTAATGCCTCTCACAGCGCAGGAATTAACGGGACGTTGCTGGAGGACAATAATCTCAACTATAGCGTCCAGCAAGGATATCAAACCGGCAGTGAAAGCAACGCAAACGGTGCGGTGAACATCGGCTACGACACCTCCTGGGGAAGCTCCAGCGTGGGATATAACTACAGCGATAACGGCGACTACCAACAGCTTAATTACAGTTTGCGTGGTGGAATTGTCATCCATGACGAGGGTATCACCTTCAGCCAGCCGTTGGGTGACACCAATGTTCTTATCGCCGCACCAGGGGCGAAAAATGTCAAAGTCGATGATGTTGAGGGCCTTAAAACGGACTGGCGGGGTTATGCCGTCGTGCCTTTTGCCACGACATATCGTCGCAACCGGATGTCCCTGGACACCACTAATATGCCAGCTAACGTTGAGCTGGAAGAGAACGTGGTCAACGTTGTCCCTACCCGTGGTGCGCTGGTGCGTGCCGAATTCAATCCTCATGTGGGTGCCCGCGCGTTAATTAACCTCACCCACAATGGTAAACCCCTTCCTTTTGGAACAATGGTTAGCACAGACCAAAACAGCAGCATTGTTGGCGATGCCGGTCAGGCCTATCTGTCAGGGCTGTCGCCTGAGGGGGATATCGTTGCCAAATGGGGCGCGGGAGCCCAACAGGCGTGTACTGGTCATTACCGTCTTCCTGAGGATGCGGCCGGGAAAACAATAAATACATTGAACATAGAGTGTCGATAATGAAAGCCCTGAAACATACTCTCATAGCAAGCGGACTCTTATTCGTCGCCTTATCACTGCAAAATGCCTGGGGTTATACCTATACCTGTCATTCCCGTACGGGAACGCCTAACCCCATTATCGCCAATTTTGGGACTTACACGATTACAGACCCCTCCGCGAACGTGCCGGGTCAGACCTTTATGTCGGCAGCCACCTGGAGCAAGAGCGTCAGTAGCCACATTCGATGCGATGAACCGACTACAGGCTACCGTTATCGTTACTTCTCTGCAGACTCCCCGCTCACACCGACCACCAATGATGGACACCAGTGGTACTATATCAATGAGTACCTGGACAGTACCGTCGCACTGAATATTAAGGGGGCCGCACGCTACGTCCCCTTCAGGAATGTTCGCGGTGGTTTGGCGAATGATGCGAGCTCAAATACTCAGGTCAACGGCGGAGGGTCAGGTAAACTCGATCTCCGTTTCAAGAAAGCTGTTATGGGTAGCAGCGATTTTGAAAATATCCATGTGGCCGATTTTTATGTCACCAAGAGTGCAACTGCCACCAGCCCTGAGCCCATCGCACAGATTTTCTTAAGCGGTACGGTGGCGGTACCCCAGAATTGCGTCATCAATGCCGGAACGGTGATTTCACTGGATCTGGGGGAAATGTACAGTTCGGATTTTATCTCCGCTGGCGAGAAGCCACGCAACGTAAATGCTAAATCCTTTAACGTTCCCGTGTCATGTAACTATGGGGCGTCGCTGGCGAATCTAACCTTGCGTGTGGACGGAACGCCTGCCACCAGTGTACCCGATGCCCTGGAGACCACGAACCCGGATGTTGGCGTCAAAATCACCACTTCTGATGGTATGACGCTACGCCCCACAGATACCAACAGCGCCATTCCGATTACGTTGGACATGGTCGACAGTGATACTTACACCACCAACGTCTCGCTGCAGGCCTACCCTGTCAGCACCACTGGCCTGCCTCCTGCCGAGGGGACATTTACGGCCCTCGCGATACTGCGCATTGATTTCGCCTGAGGATAAAAAATGAAACTTAAACATTATTCCATAGCAGTTCTGACCTGCGTGATAGCAACAGGGTTAAGCGTACAAGCCCTTGCCAGCTCGCCTAATTTGCAGATCACTGGCACGATATTGTCGCGGACCTGCGATGTTGCCAGCGATAGCCAGAATATGGATGTCGATATGGGCCAATTCAACGCCAGCTCGTTCACCTCTACCGGTGCCACCTCGTCAGCCACTCAGTTCAACATCCATTTAACCGGCTGTGGCTCGAAAGCATCTGGCGCAAAAATGGTGTTTTCCGGCACGTCCGATGCCACTAACCCATCATTACTGGCACTCTCGGATACGTCTGGTCAGGGCGGTATGGCATCAGGCGTCGCCATAGAGATACTTGATAATACACAGCAACCTATCGCAGTAAATACGGTAACGTCGGGTCACGTTCCTCTGACATCCGGGGACGTCATGCTGCCGTTTTATCTGCGTTATAAATCCACACAAAACAGCGTCACTCCCGGAAATGCCTCGGCAGTGATGTATTTCGATATTCAATATCAATAGGACGATCACGTGACACGCTTTTCTGTGGGTTTATCCGTCTCTGCAACATTGCTACTCTTTACGCTGAACACGCATGCCTATGACGGCACGGTAAATATCACCGGAAGGATCACAGATAACACCTGTGTTGTTTCGGCAGATTCAACCGCCCTGACCGTAGATATGGGAAATATTGCAAAAGCGCAGTTTACGCGTGCCGGAGAAGGGGGGCCCTATCAACCTTTTACACTTCATCTTGAACGATGCGGGGATGCCGCGAAGCGGGTAAGTATTACTTTTTCAGGTATCCAGGACACGGTTGCACCGGACTTTCTGAGGCTGGACACGAATACATCTGGCGCACAGGGCGTTGCCCTCGCCCTCTATAATAGCGATCAGACCCTTATTCCGCTAAATACGCCATCCGCGGCGACCGATCTGGTGACGAACCAGGCAAACGTCACCCTCTCTTTCTATGCTCGCTTCCTCGCAAATGGCAGCCCGGTTCGCTCTGGTTCTGCAACGGCCTCCACGACATTCACCCTGAATTATGATTAAACTTCTCGCCGCGGTATTTTTGACTGCTTATACCACTACCGCCCTTGCTGGCGTCAGCATTGGTGGAACACGTTTTATATACAGTGAGAAAGCCCGTGCATTGACAGTACTTGTCATGAACAGCAGTGCTGAAACCTGGTTAATTAACACCCATATTACCTCGGGTGGGACATGGAACGGTGTTCGCCCCTCACCACAACCCGCGCCATTTATTATTGCCCCTCCCCTGTTTGCGTTAAAAGGGAAGAAACAAGGCACGCTGAGAATACTGAAAACCGCGCAGACGTTGCGGCAAGATCGGGAAACGCTTTTTACACTCAGCATTGCAGCTATTCCTGCCGGAAACGCCACAGGCAATAGTGTGCAAGTTGCGCCCCGTTCCTTGCTGAAATTGTTTTACCGCCCGATGGGTCTACAAGGGAAGCCCCAGGACGCCAGTAAACAGCTACGCTGGAGACAAGTGGCTCGAAAGGTTGAGGTCAACAACCCTACGCCCTATTACGTCACACTGGTTAATCTTAACGTTAATGGGCTGAATGTTCGTGACCCAGGCATGGTCGCCCCCTTCAGTACCCGCCAGTTGGCAGAGTGCGACCCGGCTTCACGTTGTATTTTGAGCTGGCAAAGTATTAATGACTATGGCCGCATGATGCCCAAAACTACCGTTGAGCTATCAGATAAATAACAAGGAAACTAGCGGTAGGTCATGGTAAAGGTCGCGGTTGCGTCGGCCTTGCCGGCAGTGACTGGCGTACTGATCTGAACATACCGCGCCTTCAGATTAATGTATTCGGTGCCGCCGTTGGTGGAGGTCAAATAATCCTGAACGATTTCACCTGGGTAGATACGCGTGTCGTCAGCAAAAAACATTTGAACGCCCACCCCCTGCGCGGTAGAACTGCTGCCCGCGTCGTCCAGAGGCATTGTCGAAACAAGGCGCCCTGGAGCTATGCTAAAGTCAAACTGCACTGAGACAATGGTACCCTGAACGCAGTCCAGTCCTATCGCGAACTTTTGCCATGCGGTGACCGTATTCTCAGCAAATTCACCTGGACGATGAAAGCCAAGATTGACATTCACATCGGGGGTCGTAACGGTACAGGTGGCTGCGGCCAGAGCATTGACCCCACTCAGTTTCAATGACCGTACCGGCTCAGCCTCTCGTGTTTTCTGTTCCGCAATGATGCCATTTTCCAGCACCCCACCGGAAATCTCGCCCGTCTTGATTAATTCAATTTTTAATGGCCCTGGTATGGCTGCGTCCGGTGAACGCGCTGTGGTGGAGATGACCTTCCCGCCTTGTGTCATGCGGATCCCCACCCCCTTCAGGTTCGTCTGATAGACACCCTCCCCACCCACTCCCGGCGAGCGCCACTTCTCAGCGGACCAGACGCACCCGACCTCCCCATTCTGCGGCTGACTGATACTGGCGATGACACCGCCGACAGGCAAAGTCGAATCCACGGTAATTTTACCAAACTGGATGTGGCTTTCCGGCATTGCCAGTGTTGGTGCCAGCGTATCGCAGCCAGCCAGGGCCAGTCGGGACAGTGCAACCCCAACCAACAAAAGGGTTATTTTCAAAATATTCATCACTTGCATACCTCATCGATCTCAATGACCGGCTGATTGATTTTGCTTTTTGGGATCGAAACGTTGGCAGAGCAGGTCTTCTGGCCCAGCGAAACGGTGACATGGCCTTTAGCCGGTACGCCGCTGAGATAGACCTGACCTTTTTCGTCAACAATGCCATTTGCACCACCTTCCATCGTGGCGATAGCCCCAAACGGCACGGGTTTGGCATGATGGGTCAAGTGCATCAGCACGCGATATCCCTTACGGGAGTTGAAATCTGCAACGACAACCGCCCCTTTTGTGGGAACCACGGTTTTTACTGCGTTATCCAGATCCACATTATCGGGTAGTGATTCAGGATCGATCGCCACGCGATTCAGGCGATAAGCCTGCGCAGAAGGGACAACCGTATAACCCCGCCAGTCCGTTCGCACGCCAGTGTTGTTTTGCACCTTCGCGCCTGCCGCGCCAGGGGCTTTGACCAGTACGACCGAATCACCCAGACTTTGCGAGAAGGTAACCCCCCAGGGGTGGGCAATGATCCCGCCCTGCGCGCCATAGTTAATCTGATGGCTATCGGCATCATAGTTATAGCCACCACGCACCTCACCGTAAGTCCCTTTCCAGCTGGCACTGGCATTTCCGCTTGTCCCCACGTCGCGACCGTTAAAGCTTTCCTGAATGCTGTAACTGAGGTTGTTATCTTCCAGTGCCGTACCGCTGAGTCCAATTTGATGACGGGTACTTCCGTGAGTACTGCTGTTCATGTTGTAGCTGGCCCAGGCATTTGGTAAGAACCGGGAAAGCGGTACCTGCAGACTGAAAGCAACCTGACGGTCATCATCCTCATCGACGTCCAGCGAGTGGGTGTGGGTATAGCTCAGGCTATAGGTGATACCTTTCACGCTTCCGTTCCAGCCAGCACTCAACGTGCGATCGGAACCACTGTTATCCCAGTAGCTCTGGCGATAGCCACTTAAATAGAAGGAGCCCCAGTCGCCGACAGACTGGTTAATCTGAAGCTGTAACTTTTGACGTTTGTGGCTGTCTGTATTGTCCTGGGCGTCCGGGCCATAAAAATTTTCATTCGCATCTTCGAAGGAGTAGTAATCTGCCGTTGAAAAACGCGAGGCCGCCAGCGTCAGATTCGTGTCCGTAGAATCAATGCTCTTCGCATACTGAACACGTACTGAACGCCCCTGAGCACTATCACCCGTGTTAAAGGTTGTTTTAGCCTGAGTCAGATCGGCGGAAACCGACCCCAACTCACCAAGACTCATCCCCGCCCCGACTGCCGCAGAGGCATAATCACGGGAATAAAGCACGCCGCCATACAGGGACAGACCATGGGGCAAGCCATAAATTAATGTTCCCTGAATAAAGTCAGGTTCATTCGCTCCCGATGAGGAAGAGCTGTATTTCCCCGCGACAAGAGCATAGCTATATTGCCCCTCGCGCTGCATCACAGGGACCGAGGAAAATGCCTGGGTGAAATGACGTTCACTGCCATCTGCCTCTTTGATCGTAACGTCTAAATCCCCGCTGTTAGAGGTGGGATACAGATCGTCGATAACGAAGGCTCCTGGTGCAACGTAGGTTTGATAGATGACGTTACCATGCTGTTTGATGGTCACTTGCGCATTTGATTTGGCGATCCCACGAATAACCGGGGCAAATCCGCGCTGGCTGTCCGGCAACATGCTGTCATCTGACGCCAGCTGAAGCCCGCGCATTTTAACGCTGTCGAAGATTTCGGCATCTGTGTAGGTATCCCCTACCGTAAACTGCGAGCGCAATGACTGAATATCACGGGACAAAGAGGTACTAATGGTATTCCAGTGGCCCCCATCCGTTTCGTTGTAGTCCCAGGTTGAGCTGTTACGCAAACGCCACGGACCGATATTGATCCCACCCTGAAGGTTCGCGTAATACGATTTTTCAGCTTTGCCCGGTTGATCGCGCCGCCAGGTATCTGAGCCGCTAAGGTTATAATTCAGCAGTACCGCAGGAATACCTTCATCCCATAACGAAGGGTCGACCCACCCCTGAGCCTGCTTATCCATCGCCGCCTGTGGAATCGTGACATTAAGTTTCATCGCCTCAAAATTGATTACGGCTGTTGCATCGGGAATATATTCCCCAATATCCCGCAAAGGTTTTTCCTGTGGCGCACGATTCAGTTCAGGGAAGGCCTCAACTTTAACGCCCCAGCGAGAAAGCATGGCCGGTGTAATTTGTGGCGTAAGGTTTCCCTTATCGCCTTCAATGAAGCTTATATTTTCAGCATCAGCTAACGGTGTGCCATTGACGGCTATACGCACATGATAAACACCAGGCAGCTGTCCACCAGGCAAAATGAGCCGGGAAATATCTACCGGCTGCCCTGCTGGATTACCTATTTCCAGCGCATGCAGGTTAAATATTTCTTTCGCAGAAGCATTACCTGAAATCGCCATAATGGCGACCGCCAGAATTTTTAATCTGGTATTAATAAACATGATAAATAACCTGCGTAGCGTTATACGCTTGTATTGGCGGCCTCAGTGATACCACCAAAATCATTAATTGCCTGCCAGGTCACACTGACACGGCCATTCATAGGTACGACATAATCGGATTGGCCAAATGGTGGGACCATATCAGCTTCCTTAACGTCTTTGCCGTTAACCTTCAGAGAGTAAAAGGTAACGTAGTAACCCGTAGGATTACTCACATGCAAATGCGAACCATTGCGGCTGAACTGTAGCGATTTATAGCTATCCTGCGGATTTCCTTTAATATCAGCAGGGCGGTAAAATAGTTTTATACGTGACTTCACCACCATCTGCAGCGTATTGTTATTTGCTGCCTCACTGTCCGTCGCGGGGATTGACTTGACATTTAACCAGTACAGAGTCTCTTTATTCCCCACCGTTTGCGCACCGGTATGCACTATACGTAGAATATTTTCCTTACCCGGTTCTGAACGATACAACGGGGGTGTAACAATAAACGGGGCTTTGCGGGAGCTATTGTTTCCCTCTACCCAACTCTGGACTAAATAGACTGAGGAGTTCGCAGGGTTTTTAATAGAAAGCGTAGCTTCTTTGTTTTTAGCCTGATAAATCACTCGCGTACCGCCGATAGATATACCCGCCTCTGCCGGGATGGAGATAGCCATCAACAAAGTAGCCGCAAGCAACGAAGCCGTTACGGCTGCCTTTTTATGAAATACGTACATAATATCCTCTCGGAATAGCTTAAATAAGATACGTCCCTGTAGTGATTCCTTTTTAATATCTGCGCATTATTTATAACTCATCGTGAACTCCGTGGTAGCATTAGCCGTACCTGCCACAACAGTCGAGCCCGTAGAGATATAACGCGCCGTGAATTGCAGATTATTTGTGACCCCTGTGGTAATGGGGTAGTCCATTGATGAAGTCTTCAGATCAAGCGGATTACCAGAAGCGTCAGACAATTCAACAGCGACACCGGATGCCACCCCCGCTTCTGAATCAAGCGCCAGAAGTGAGCTATCCGTACTGTCGCTTGTCCCATCAAATTTGACGTTCGCCGCGGTCAGCGTTGCAGGACAATTGCTCAGGCTCAAAACAAAGCTAGTGGGTGCAGCACGCAAACCTGCAGAACCATTTAGTGTGGACTGAGATATTTTCCCTAAATCGACGGTCATATTCTGAGAGGCCGCATCAACAGTACAAGCCTCATCTGAAATGCTGCCTGTAAAGTGAATTGTCCCATCCGCAGAATAGGCATTAATAGTGGTTACTGCCGCAATAGATGCAGCAATAGTGAGCAAGTATTTTTTCATATCATTACCTGTGTTTTTGTGGTGGATACGGATTATCCACGCACTTATTAAATATAAATAACCTTTGTCTGCTGAGTATTGACAACGCTACTTATCAACATCCTTCAGCCCTTTAAATATAACTATTTTAAAAAATCAAACAACCCGACTCGGATTTTTAAAAAAACCAATCGAATATCAATTAAACTTTTAAAATTAAAGGGTTAAGCTAAATTCAACACTGAAAAAAGCAATACTGGTAATTTAATTTTAAATAAATTTCATGGAGAGACGAAGGGCATTTCCTCTGCCTATACCATACAAAAAGGAAGTGTTCATACATTCTTAGTTCAAAATTAAATTAGCAGTACGTTGAAATGTATTTTTAAAAGAATTTAAATTAAAAAATAACCTTGAGATACATAGCGTTACTCCCGGAAAGTTACAAATAGCCATACGTAATTTTTAAAAAAATATTTTTATTGTTGTTTTTTCTAAAAAATCGAGGTTAGAATTATTAAAAACATCACAATCTAATTATCACTTAATCTTCCAGCATCTGGCGGTTAGATTCAAACGCTGCGCATCTAAATATTCGTGAGAGTGGCATGAAAAAAGAAATAGATATAAAACTACTTAACATCATCAATACCCTGGTCGTGACGCAAAGTGTCACTAAAACGGCTCAACAATTAAAAGTGAGTCCGGGCTCCATCAGTTATGCGTTGAAAAAAGCGCGCAGCATCACAGGCGCTCATCTTTTCATTCGTACACGGAATGGTATGAAACCTGATACGACAGCTAAAGAACTGAGTCAACGGTATCAAAAATTTACGGGTAACAGTATTCCCCCCACTTTTAGCGAAAGTGCGACAGGCAAAAATACCTTGAATATCATGACGTTCACACCTGTTGAAATGATGTTAGCGAAAATCGTTAAAGAGAGTCGCGTCTGGAACAGCGATCTACGCTTCAACTTTTTTCCCTATGACTCCAATAGCAACGATCGTCTCGAAAGAATAAAAAATGGTCTGATCGATATTGATATTGGTTCCAAACTGCCAGCCGACAAACTCGTTAATAAGATCAAGCTGTTTTCGACTCCCGTTTCTCTCCTGGCGAATCAACATTCAGGGTTAGAAGATACGATCACGCTCATCGACTGGCAGGAGAGAAAACATGCGGTTTGGTCAGTTTTCAGTGATTACTATTGCGATAATCTTTTATCCTCACAAAATGTTGTCAAACATATGGAGGAGAGAAAAATAGCCATGATTTCCGCCAGTATCATTAACATGGTTGCTTTTTGTGCCAACAGTAAATGCATTATGATGATCCCTGATTATTTTGCCCATGTTTTTACGTCGACGTTTCCAGTAAAAAAGTTGTCTATGCCACCGGAACTGTCTCTTAAATACGATTGCTATTTCCATTTTAGCAATACACTTTTTGATTATGAAGAGATGAAACTCACCGCTAATGAGATCGTTTCTCATTTTAAAAATATAAATCAGGGCAATCAAGACGATTTTGTAACCCCTCCTTAAAGGATTTATTGAATGTGCCAGATAAATATGCGGCAATTAAAAATCATCAATACGCTTATTGAACAAAAGAGTGCTGTCAGCGCAGCTAAAGAACTGAATATTTCACCGTCTTCAATCAGCTATGCTCTTAACCAACTGAAAAAGCAAACTGGACAGGCATTATTTTTACGCACGCGTCAGGGATTACGCCCTACCGAATATGCAGTCAAGTTACAGGAAAAATACGCTGAAATTGCTGAAATTAATGCCGGAAAGAGTGAGTTTGTTATCGCCACCTACTCCTTGATAGAGATGCTGTTAGCCGATCATTTGCACCCTAAAACAGATTCCTTAATGCACTTTACGGTGATGGGAAGCACAGAGGAAGAGCGCCTTAAAAAGCTAAAACACCGGGAGGTGGATATCGATATTGGAGGCAGATTGCCGGATGACCGCGCCATTATCTGCAAGCGACTGGTTATCTCGGATATATGTACGTTGGCTAACCGGGATCACCCTCGGATAAAGGATGGCATACTATTGGATGACTGGAACGAGTATGAATTTATCAACTGGCAACGCGGTTTAGACAGCATCAGAGGGTTGGTCGAGCAAATAGATTATGACCTTTTTATGCAACGCAAAGTGGTGTGGACGAGCCCAAATCTCCTGTCACTTGCATGGCATTGCGCTATATCAAAATACCTTATGGTGGTACCAAAGGTGTTTTTAGCACCATTGCAAAAGCGTTTTCCTCTTCAGGGATGTCAATTGCCAGAACGCTTTAACATGTCATTCGACTGTTTTATCCATTATCATCAGGCGATGGAGAAAAATATCGCCATGCTGGCCCTTGATCGTATTTCGGATACATTGATGCTTCAACACCCCATAGATAGCAGGTCTGAAACATAGTGCTCACACTATTTTCGATATTTAAATTTAAAATTTAAATAATCTAAACATTAAACACTTCCAATTATAATTATCACTTTAGTATCATTTCGCCATGGAAGATAAAAAAGGGGTTGATCTATGATATCATTTGTGAGCGATAATTATTTTTTGTGCAAAGGAATCCCCTCTACTGTATTCTTTGTAAGCAATGTGAGCAATATTTTAGAGATCAAAAAGTTATGTTATTTGAACAACCCAAACTCCGTTATCGTTGCTATTGAAAATGAAGTGTTACGAGTCAGAACGACAAGTCTACTACGAGATTTGAGCACACCACATATTGTTATGCTAGATGAAATAAAAAAAGACACAGCGGTCAAGATCGACAGTGGTATTTACTCGTCATTACGATCTTCGATCAAGTATATAAGCAACCTGGCCAATAACAGAGAAAAAGTCAAACAAACGTATTTAACGAACAGAGAATATGATTTTTTTAAACTCGCTCATTTAAGCAATCATCGTATCGCCAGTCTAATGAACATTTCAGAAAAAACCACCAGTGCGTATCGCATCAGAGTGAAAAATAAATTGAACTTACGTTCATCAAATCACCTGTTGATGTGCCGGGCATTAAACACAATCATGATAGCTTCAGAATCAGAGTGATTGTGAGACAGGAAAACGTGCCTACCGACTTATCTCTGGGATCGATGTTGAGATATGGACATAAAAAAAGCCCCTGCGATAGAACTATCGCAGGGGCTCTAATTTGGCGGAAGCGCAGAGATTCGAACTCTGGAACCCTTTCGGGTCGCCGGTTTTCAAGACCGGTGCCTTCAACCGCTCGGCCACACTTCCTGAGTGAGGCGAACTATAAACACCTCACCGCGTGCTGTAAAGAGTGGCTGCATTCGTTCGCTTTAAAATTAGCCAAAATGTGCTTAATCGGTTGAACTGACAACACATCGGCGATTTTATCAGCATAAAATCCAGCCCTCTCGCTTAGTGCTTTTTGATGTACATATCTTTTGTGAAATAGTACCCCAGCTTATCCGGCGTAAAGCCACCCACCCACGGTTTCACCAGGTGCGTACGGACGTAGTGATAAACCGGAATGGCAGGCACATCACGCCCAAGCAGATCTTCCGCCTGCTGGTAGAACTTACCCCGCTCTGCCGGCGTTTTGGCCTTTGCGGCGTTGATCAAGGCTTGATCGTAGTCCGGGTTGCTGTACTGGCTGGTGTTTTCGCTGTCGCCGGTACGGAAGTTGTTCAGGAAGGTCGCCGCGTCGTCGTAGTCGGCAATCCAGGCGTAGCGCACCGCGTCAAAGTTGTGGGTGTGCATGGTGTCCAGCATGGTTTTCCACTCCTGATTTTGCAGCTTCGCGTCTACGCCGAGGTTTTTCTTCCACATCGAGCTGGCCGCAATCGCGATGCGCTGGTGCGATTCAGAGGTGTTATAGAGCAGGTTGAAGCTCAGAGGATGGCTTTCGTTATACCCGGCCTCGTTGAGCAGTTTTTTCGCCTCAGCGATGCGTTTGTCCAGCGGCCAGCTGGCGTAATCCGGGTTCTGCAGCTTGACCCCGCCAATATCCGGCTGGCTAATCAGCCACGCTGGGCGCTGCCCCTGCCCCATCACCTTCTCAGCGATGATGTCTTTATCCAGCGCCATGTTCAGCGCCTTGCGCACGCGCGCGTCGTTGAACGGCGGACGGGTGGTGTTGAATTCGTAGTAATAGGTCGCCAGCTGCGGGGAGACGTCCAGCTGGCTGCCCAACGTTTTCTTCAGCTGAGCAAACTGGTTAATGGGTACCGTATACACAATGTCAATTTCGCCCGCTTTATAGCGGTTCACATCCGAGGCCTCGGAGGTGATGGGAAGATAGGTGACTTTGTTAATAACGGTATGCGCGTTATCCCAGTAGCGCGGGTTACGCTCCGCCACAATGCGTTCGTTGACCACCCACTGGGACAGCTTATACGCCCCGCTGCTAACGAAATGCTCCGGTTTGGTCCACTTTTCACCGAAACGGCCAATCAGCACTTTATCCACCGGCACCAGCGACGGATGCGCCAGCATCGCCAGAAACGCCGCGTTGGGCTGGGTGAGCGTCACTTCCAGCGTGGTGTCGTTAATTGCTTTTACGCCCAGCGTGTCGGGGGATTTTTTCCCCTGGGCGATATCGGCCGCGTTGACGATGTGCATGTTGCCGGGATAGCTGGCGTACGGTGAAACGGTTTTTGGATCGACCAGGCGCTGCCAGCTCCAGACCACATCCTCTGCGGTAATGGCCGTCCCGTCGCTCCAGGTGATGCCCGGACGTAAGTGGAACGTCCAGACGGTGTTGTCCTTGTTCTCCCATTTTTCCGCCAGCCGGGGTTGAATTTCCCCAGACGGGGAGACGCTCACCAGCCCTTCGAATAAATCGCTGATAATATTGAATTCGACATCGCTTTCGACTTTATGCGGGTCGAGCGAGGCCGGTTCGCTGCCGTTGTTTCTGACCAGTTCCTGTTTTTCGGCCAGCGCTGTTCCTGCCGGCACGTTAGCCGCCCAGGTCGCCGTGCTGGCGCACAGGATCCCGGCGGTGAGTAAAGAGAGCGTAAAGCGCGTGCGTGTTTGTGGTTTCATTTCCTTCGCCTTATTGTCTGTTTTATGACGATCCGGAGATAACTCTTAGCGCCCGAAGGGAAATAACGCAATATTTTTCAGTAACCTATAAGAGGTTGATCTGGTAAATACTTTTAAACCGCCGTTCATACTGGTTACACATGCTTTTGCAGAAGAAACAACCACCTTCAGCGCTAACGTGCTGAGTAAAGATGGGTAAAACCACTTTGAGACTGGCGCGCCGTTTCCTATTCTTTCCGTTAATTACATCTGTCATAAGAGAGTGACTCATGGATCGTATAATTACTTCCTCACGCGACCGCACATCGCTACTCAGCACCCACAAGGTGCTGCGCAATACCTATTTTATGCTCAGCCTGACGCTGGCGTTTTCGGCGATCACCGCTACCGCCAGCACCGTGCTGATGCTGCCGTCTCCGGGCCTGATCCTGACGCTGGTGGGGATGTACGGTCTGATGTTCCTGACCTACAAAACCGCTGATAAACCGGTCGGTATTCTTTCCGCGTTCGCCTTCACCGGCTTCCTGGGGTATATCCTGGGGCCGATCCTGAACGCGTACCTGTCTGCCGGCATGGGCGACGTGATTGGCATGGCGCTGGGCGGTACCGCGCTGGTGTTCTTCTGCTGCTCGGCCTACGTGCTGACCACGCGCAAGGATATGTCCTTCCTCGGCGGTATGCTGATGGCGGGTATCGTGGTGGTGCTGATTGGTATGGTGGCAAACATCTTCCTGCAGCTGCCTGCCCTGCACCTGGCGATTAGCGCGGTGTTTATCCTGCTGTCATCCGGCGCGATCCTGTATGAAACCAGCAACATCATTCACGGCGGTGAGACCAACTACATCCGCGCGACCGTGAGCCTGTATGTGTCGCTGTACAATATCTTCGTCAGCCTGCTCAGCATCCTGGGCTTCGCCAGCCGCGATTAAGCAGGCCTGCTGAAATAAAAAGGAGAATGCCTCAGGCATTCTCCTTTTTTTATGCCCTAGTCACCGCGGCAAATATAGGTGGGATAGAGCCGGTCCTGTATCAACCACACGGCGGGTTCGAGCTCGGAGATCGTGAGGTAATAGCGGGCTGTCGGCCTCGCAAAGCTTCCCCACTTTTCGTCCGGGGTATTGTCATTATGCCGACGCCAGGTTTTGGCGTAGCTCAACACGATAACGTTATCATCATCCCGTCGCGACCAGGTAAAATCCACATCCCTGTCAACGATCATGCCCCGGCCTTCCGCCATAGCAGCACCTTTGTACGTTGTTAATCCGGTACCGTCCCGATGAAAATAGAACTGGGCAACGGTATTGACCCGGACCTCATTCGCTTTTCCCTCATTGCGCGTAAAATTAAATTCCGTACTGCAGGCCAGCGCATCGCGTTTATACAGGCCGCCCGAATAGATAAACAGCGCCAGCGCGCCGCCGGCAAGCGCACCGCCCGCGGCGAACAGAAGTCTCATTTTCATTTTTCTGCCCCGCTTTTATAGCGAATGGTTTTGCACAGGCTGGTTTTATTGACCGGGCATGCGCCAATGAACACTTCATCCGCGGCTGCAAGGTTAAAGCGGGCGCTGAAATAGTAGATATTGTACGCTTCGCGCGCGCACGCCACGTTATTCGCCTCCAGCAGCACCGCCAGTTTCGAGAGCACCAGCGGCCGGCCATGATCGTTAATAAGCCAGATGCTGCAGCCCGCTATTTTCTGCCCGACGGGCTTTGGCGTCATCGGTATAGCAATCTTCTGCTGCTGGTTAAACAGCAGGCCTAACCCCAGTGCTGATGCTAACAATACCGCCGCCGCGGCGCCCCATTTCAGGGATATACGCTGACGTTTTGCCTCTGACGGCGCCACAGCAGAGTGCGGCTGCGGTTCTGCAGGGTGAACGGTTTGCGCAGGCTGGCAAATAACGTCGGCAACAAAACGGAATCCATACCGGGGTATCGTCACAATAAAATTATGATGTTCACCGAGGGACTGGAAGCCTTTGCGTAATTCACTGACCGCTTTGTTGAGGTTATTTCCAGACGGCGTAAAGCCATACTCCTCCCAAACGCGCGTAATTAATTCTTCCCGACTCAGATCGTGCCCTTTATGACGAATAAACTCCTGTAAAAGGCGAACGGCTGGCGCCGAGAGCGTTAATACAGACTCCGGTTGACCAACAAGGCTAATTGCATGTGCTTCAGGATCAAATAACAACGAATTATTGCATATAAAAAACATATTTCACTCTCAGCTATTACCGCAGGCTTTTTTATCCCTGTGACATCGGCAAGAAAATCGCTTCCTGAGCAGGTTGTTTTTTCATCAACAGGAATTTTCTCCCCATCCTGGGTAGCGGCATTTTCTTTTAACTATACAACTTTAAGCCCATCAAAGCAGGATAAATCACTGTATATTAGCGGTTAACTAATACAAATTTTCACAACCTGCTGTTCTGGTTAAAGTTTCCCTGCCCTGAAGCGATACGAAAGCAGACGGTGTCCTGGTGTTAAAAACCGTACAAGAACTCAGAGCAGGCAGGCTGAATGTGAAACAGAAACAAAAAGTGAATATGACAACCGCGTTTTATGTCGCCGCGCTGTCGCTGTCATTTTTCTCAGAAATGACAATGGCCAATATGAGCGTCTATCCAATGGAACTTAACGTGGAGAGCGCCGGTGCAGCGCAAATAAAAGTGGCATCGAAAACGGATGATATTCAGTTCATCCGGGTGAGGCAAAAGAAAATTCTTAACCCCGGAACGGCCCAGGAAAAAGAGATTGACGTTGCTTCATGGAAAGAAGGCGGCGTCGTGGTGACGCCCGATAAATTTGCCCTGGCGGCAGGCGCAATGCGCGTGGTGCGCCTTGTTTCACTGACGCCGCCGGAAAAAGAGACCACCTGGCGAGTCTATTTTGAAGGGGTGAAACAGCCGGACAGCATTATTCCCGGCCAGCCCGAAAGCACGGCAGCGACGGCAAAGCTGGGGGTCAATGTTATCTGGGGGGCGCTGGTACATCTGGCCCCCGCAACGGAGCGCGTTTCGCTGCATATCGATCCCGCACGGGGGACCGTCACCAACGCCGGCACCCTGCGCGTGCCGCTCAGGGAGATCGGTATTTGTCAGTCAGACGACGTCTGTAAATGGATTAAAGAAGACGCCACGATTTACCCGGATACCGAGCGGAAATTAAAAACGCTTAATCAGGTAAACGGCAAGAAATACAAATTCCGCTACTTCAACTGGGTGAAAAAAACCGCTGAAGAAGCTGACTTACCCGTCGTGCAATAACACGACGTCACTGTAAAAACCCTTGTGGTTTGTTTAAAGAGCCAGGGTGCTCATTTGTAAAATATGGAGATATCAATGCGTAAATTTATTAAACCTCTGATGATCGTTGCCGCGATGACCACATCTGCCAGCGCGCTGGCGATCCAGAAAGATATTACCGTCAACGCCAGCGTTGATTCACAGCTGGACATGACCCAGGCCGATAACACGCCGCTGCCAGCGAGCATCGACATGCAGTATCTGCCGGGTCGTGGCCTGGAAAGCTACCGCCTGAACACCAAGGTATGGTCCAACTCCGCTACCAGCAACGTCAAAGTACGCCTCGTTAGCGCAGCTAAGCTCACCAACACGGATGGGGATCAGATTGTACCGATGACGGTTCTTCTGGGTGATAAAACCCTCTCCACCACCGATGCCGAATTTACCGGAACCGAACTGTTCCCGGGCAGCATTGAAAACGGTTCTGCGGTTCTGCCTCTGACCATTTCCCAGACCACCAAAGGCATTCTGAAAACCGGCCAGTACAGCGGCGTTGTGAGCCTGATGCTGACTCAGGCAACCACCACGGAAGGCGGTGCGTAACACCACAGCACCTAAGGAATAACGTCAGAGGGCGCCCGCCCTCTGACGTCAGGATGATGTCGAGGCTCGTTCATGGCGTTTCACAGAAATACTCTCCTTTTTGTTGCTTTATTACCTGCATCTGTCCACCTCGCCTGCGCCGAGATGGCCGTCCCGGCCGGATTCGAGGATCTGGCAAAAACGCAGCGCATGTGGACAGAAGTGAGCTTATACGGCGAGTCGCTTGGCCTTTTCGAAACCGATATCAACCTTGAAACGGTCAGTTTTGTCGCGCCTGAAACCGTGGTCGCGGCCATCAAACGTCAGTTTAACGACGATCCTGCCCTTATCGGCTCCGTTTCCGCCGCGCTGGCCGTTCCGCTTGCCCGTAACGGCAACCTGGCCTGCAGCAGCAACGGCTCCGCGACGGGGTGTGATTATCTCGAAACCCGCCGTGCGGCCATCATCTATGACGAAAACAATGCCCGCATAAACCTGTTTTTTGATAAGCGCTTTTTGCCAAAGCCCTCGGTGGAAAACCAGTGGTATCAGCCTACGCAGGAGACCGAAAATGCGTTGATTCATCAGCAAAATATCAATTTTGTTGCCGACAGGGATTATCAGTCCGCCACCGTTCAGGGCAACGGGGCGCTGGCGCTGACCCAGGACGGCTATCTTAACCTCGACTGGACCTGGCTGGGACAACGCTCGCGTCACCAGCAGCAGCAGGAAATGACCGTTAACAATGCCTGGTTCCGCCAGGATTTATGGCGTGAATATTATCTACAGATGGGCGAGATGGATACCCGCGACCTGTTCAGCAACGCCGGGGGGAATATTAACCTCAGCCAGCTGCCGCTGGGCAAAATTCGTGGCCTGCGCGCGGGCTCTACGCGAGCCTGGATCAACCCGGTTCAGCAATCGAAGGGCACGCCCATTACGGTGCTGCTTTCGCACGATGCGCGTATCGACGCGCGACGCGGCAAGGAGCTGCTGGCCAGCTTTTACCTCAATGCCGGGGCACAAACCCTGGATACCCGCGCGTTTCCGGATGGAAGCTATACCGTGACCCTGTCTGTTTATGAAAACAACCGACTGACGCGTACCGAGCAGGTTCCGTTTACCCGTACGAGCATTACGCCATTCGACCGCGTCGAGTGGTTTATGCAGGCAGGAGAAACGGCCAATAACGATCAAAATGACGAACGCAGCCCGGTCGCGCAGGCGGGTATACGCCTGCCCGTTACCCCGACGCTGGCGCTGACCAGCGGCGCAACCGTCATGAAAAGGCAGCATTTTCTGGAAAATGCCCTCGACTGGAGCCGCGGCTTTAACGCGGGCCCGATCGACGGGGTGTTAAGCACACGCTTTAGCTACCTCTACGGCAGCAAGGGCCAACGCGGCAATATTCAGCAAATCAGCTATAACGACGGGTTTTCGCTGAGCTTCTATCGCAACGCGTTATCCGCAGAAAATTGTGATACCCGCAGCGCAGGTTTTGACGCCGTCAACGGCTGTTATCGTAGCCTCTCAGTCATGTTCTCCGTGCCTGTCGGCTCGTGGTACGCCAGCCTGGGGTATTCGGATAACCGCAACGAAGGGCGCTACGTTACGCGCCGGGAACTGCCGGACCATGACGATCGTCACGACGCCGGCCTGCCGTGGGAGCCGGTGTATGTGACCCGCTCCCGCACGCAGGCCTGGCAGGCCGGGCTGAGTAATACCATTAGCGCGCGCGGTCTGAACATCAACAGCAGCATTAACCTGTTTATGCGCAACGACCACTCTCGCGACGGGAAAGACAAAGGCGGCTATCTGAGCGTTAGCCTCTCGATGGCGCATAACCGCCAGGGCGATGCTTCAGGCTATACCTCGCTTGGGGCAACCTGGCAGCACCAGCAGAATCAAAAAAACCAGCTGAGCTACAACGTGGCGCATAACTGGTATGCCGACGCGCGCGGCGAGAATGAATACGGCCTGAGCGCGTCGGGGATCAACAGCGATTCGCTCAACGCCTCGGCGTATACGCGCCAGGGCGGACGTTTTGGTAACGCCAGCCTGACGGTGAGCGACGCGTGGGATCGCCAGGATCGGCGCCATACGTTAAGCAGCAGCGGCAACTACAGCTCCACCCTCGCCCTGTCGCGCGCCGGGCTGTGGCTTGGCCGCTGGAGCGACGGACGCCCGGCTTCTGCCGTTGCGGTAAACGTGGCTACGCCGGAGGACTCCCGGGATTCACGCGTCGCCGTCTCGCTGGATAACGGCGGCAGCGCGGATATCCCGGCCAACAGCCGCGCCCTTTTTGCGGTGCCGGGTTATCAGCCAACAACGCTGACGGTTAATGAGTCGCTGAACGTCTCATCAGGCGCCAGCAGTGAAATCACGCAGGGTTCCGGCAGCCGGACGCTCTTTATGGTGCCTGGCAAAATGCTTCGCCGGGACGTGCAAACCACCACCCGCTACACCTGGCTCGGCCAGCTTACTGACGAACACCATTCGCCGTTCGTGGGCGGCGTGCCGCTGAACGTGAACGGCTGGAACGATCTCGGCAATGGCGGTTTCAGCGCCCAGAGCGACGCCCTGCTCCGCAACCTTTATCTGGTGCGCCAGCAGCAGTTTTATCAGTGTGAGCTGAGCGTAAAAAGCATGCGCGACGTGGTGCGTTACGTCGGGTCGATCCCGTGTCGGGAACTCACCTTCTCCGCCCTGCCGGATTCGGTCCAGCACCAGGCGCAGCTGATGCTCGCCGGACGTAACGTGCCGACGGGGCCAACGGCCATGAATGCAGAGCACCTCACCAAAGGGAAATGATGTGAACAACTACCTCTTTATTTTGCTTTTTTTGACCTTGTGGAGCTGCCAGACGCTGGCGGGCGTCCCTGCCGGAAGAAATTCCAGCGTAGGGATTAGCTACGATCGCGCGGTGCCGCCTGCGCGCTTTGATATCTGGGTCCATGAACCGAGCGGTTACGACACCGTTGACCCACAAAAGTGGGGACGCAACACCCTGACCTGCCAGTCCCGCACCGACCCGACGTACGGGGCGTGTATGACAGCACCGGTCTGGTTTTCCGCGAACCCGGCCGCCCCCTACGCCATTACGCTGCGTTTTACCCACACGTCGACAAATAAAACAGTAGATGTGAAGGTCTATGGTGAAAAACATATGTTTATCAACAACAAAGTTTTCACTTTTGCCAGCTTTGTGACCGGCGGTACCGGCGATCTCTCGGCCTGGAACCGGGAGCCCTATTTTGATTTTTACATCGTTAAAGGCGAACTGGACAAGCTCGCCCAGCCGGGCATCTGGACCGCAACGCTGAAGCAGGACCTGCGCGAATGGGGAAGCGCCGACTGCGGGGGCAACTTTAACGACGTCAACGTTGGGTGCCCAGGCTACCTCACCATTGCCCGCTGGCAGGCGACGATACGTATTGAGGTGGTCGATCCGGGTAACCATCAGATTTATCTGCCGGCGTTCCCCCACTCAACCCCGATGGTTAACCTCAACCTGACCAATTTTCCGGGGCGGCCCGGCGGCAGCGAAATCCAGGGCGAGAGCGCGCTGGATATGTGCCTGTATGACGGCAAAAACAGCGCCAGCACGCGCGTCTATCTGCGCTTTGAGGATGACGGTTTAGCGGCAACGGGCCGTACTGAGGGGGCGTTTTCCGTCAGACGACGCGGTGGAAGCCAGACCGAAGCGCGGGATCGGCTCGATTATCAGGTGACGGTGATCAACCCGGTAACGGGCGCAGCAGAAACCGCGGCGAATGGCAAAACGCTGGTCTGGCAGGGCACTAATGACCCGCAATATCTGCGTCAGGTTGTGCTGCCGGGTGGACGGGAGAGCGTACTGTGTGTCCCCGCCCCCATCGTTCTGAAAACGCCCGCGTTTGCTGCCAGCAGTAAAAATGCCGGGGATTACACCGGCACGCTGCGCGTTATCTATACGCCCAGTACCTTATAGAGAGGCCATCGTGAGTTACGCCATCCTCGATAACAATCGTTTTTATGCCGAAGGGTTGCGCTACGCCCTTCTGCGCCGTAACGCTCAGACGCAGGTTGAGAGCGGTACGGTAAAGTGGTGCCGTTCGCTGCTGGCCTGTAACACCCTCGTTGTTCGCTGCCGCTTTTCCGTCGCGGGGGCGCATCTGGCGCTGGTCGACATTCTGCTGCAGCTGGAGGCCAGGCGCTGGGAAGGAACGGTGTATCTGGTGTGCAATGAAAAAGGCTGGGCGCTGGCTACCCATCTGCGAAAGCGGTTTGCCGCGCTGACCTTATATATCATTGACGACCGGATTGCCGTTGCAGATGCGGCATATCTGCTTGCCAGAGAGCCCCGCCGGGTGCGCACCCTGAACTGTTGCCTGACGGGCATGGAGTTCAACGTTCTCGACAGGCTGGTGAACGGACAATCGGTAAGGCACGTCGCGCATATGACGCAGATGAGTGAAAAACAGGTCTCGACGTATAAATGCAACGCGCTAAAAAAGCTTAATGCCAACAATCTGCTCCAGCTTCTTCTGTAGGTCGAGGTTTCTCACGCCGCCCCTTATTTGCTAGACTAGGGGCGGTTTTTACTTTATCGACAGAGCACTATGTTCATTTTTGCAGGCCAGGAAATTGAGACCGATAGCGAAGGCTATCTGAAAGACACGACGCTATGGAGCGAGCCGCTGGCGGAGAAAATCGCCGAAAACGAAGGCATCGCCCTCTCCCCCGAACACTGGGAAGTGGTGCGTTTCGTGCGCGAATTCTATCTCGAATTCAACACATCTCCGGCGATCCGCATGCTGGTTAAAGCCATGGCCAACAAATTCGGCGAAGAAAAAGGCAACAGCCGCTATCTGTATCGCCTGTTCCCGAAGGGCCCGGCCAAACAGGCCACCAAAATTGCCGGCCTGCCTAAACCTGTGAAGTGTATTTAATAGCGAATACCGAAGTTCACATATTCCCTGCCGGGTTGATGCGGTTCCGTTAAGACCTTATCAACCCGGGCGCTGCGCGGCCCACCTGCTTTCAGCCACGCCATCAGTTTTTCAACCTGCTCCGCGTCGCCGCAGGCGACGACCTCAACGCTGCCGTCGTCCATATTGCGTGCGTATCCCGTTAGCCCAAGCGTCATCGCTTCGCGCTGGGTGCTGTAGCGGAACCCGACGCCCTGAACGACGCCGTGGACCCAGGCAATGGTGCAGACTTTTGACATTTTTCTTCTCCTTAACGTAGCGTTTTCGGTAAACAGCCATAGTGCTGCCGGAAACGGGCGGTGAAACGAGAGCTGGAAAGATACCCACATTGTAATGCGATTTCACCAATCGGTAGTCGGGTCGACTGAAGCTGAGACAGCGCCACGGCCATCCTCACCTCCTCCACGATCTGGCGAAAACTCTGCGACTCTTCGCGTAAGCGTCTGCGCAGCGTCGGTACGCTTAAGGCCAGACGGCTGGCGACGTCCTGCGCGGTCCAGGCTCTGGCGGGCGACAGCATAATGAACTGCCGCACCTGCTCGGTCAGGTTACTGTTTCGCTCAATAAGCAGCGGACCCGCCAAGCCATCATTCAGCAATGCCAGCAGAAGGCCGAAGGCCTGATGTTTTTGCAGCGCTTCCGGTAAATCCTGACGCACGGCGTGCAGCAGGTTATCCCACATAAACGCCAGCCCCTCGCTCAGCGGGGCACAGAGGGAATGTGATGTCGTTCGCGGCCAGGACTTCAGGTAATGCGCTTTAAACTCGGCGAGGATCTCCGGGGACAACATCAGTAAATCAGAATGAAAAAAACCGTTCGCGGGCTGATTGATAATCTCCATCGTCGTATTGGCCGGGATAATGATGAGCTCATCCCGGGTGGCCACCAGGCGGTTATCGTCCTGAACAATTACCTTACTGCCATGCGTGATATGGCAAATGGCCGGGAAAAAGAGCTTAACCTGGTGCAGACGATGCATTTTGCGGGCGTTCACTTCACCCGCCGTGAGGTGTTTATATCGAAAATGGAACTCCTGCACCGGTTTATCCTTATCTGCTGTAGGTTGCGGTTAACTGCGCCTTTGCCAGAACGTGACTATTGAGCATAAAGCCGACCAGCGCGCCGCTGGCATTTTTATCGAGAGGCAGTTTATCCACGTCCAGCGCCCAGACGGTCATCTGATAGCGGTGGGGTTTGTCTCCCGCAGGTGGACATGCGCCGCCGAAGCCAGAATAACCGAAATCATTACGCCCCTGCACCGCGCCGGCAGGTAATTTTTCGCCGTTTGGGTTTCCGGCATCAGCGTGCAGCGTCGTTACCTCCGCGGGAATATTGACTACGGTCCAGTGCCACCAGCCGCTGCCGGTGGGCGCATCCGGGTCATATACCGTGACGGCAAAACTTTTCGTACCGGCTGGCGGATTTTTCCACGCCAGCTGCGGAGACTGGTTACCGCCGTGGCAGCCGAATCCCTCGAATATTTGCGGCTGCGCTAAATGGCGCTCGCCGGAAATATCCTCACTGGTGATGCTGAAAGGCGTTGCCGCTGAAACCTGAAAACTGATTGCCGCCAAAGCGGCTATTGCTATCACACTGCGCTTTTTCATGGGTGCTTCCTTTGCTGTACCGGAAGCCCCACTGTAATGCCTGCTGCAATGCCGTAATGTGCCTAAGCGATTTGATTTTGTGCCGAAACGCTCAACGACATCCGCAGATGATTGCGCCAGGCTGAATGTGCTACTCTACGCGCCATTTCCCTGAAATCGACAGAACAGCAAATTATGAGTGTACGTTTAGTGTTAGCCAAAGGGCGCGAGAAATCATTACTGCGCCGTCATCCCTGGGTCTTTTCCGGCGCGGTTGCCCGTATGGAAGGCAAAGCCAGCCTCGGTGAAACCATTGATATTGTTGACCACCAGGGGAAATGGTTAGCGCGAGGCGCCTACTCGCCAGCGTCCCAGATCCGCGCGCGCGTCTGGACCTTTGATAAAGATGAAACCATCGACATCGACTTCTTCGTCCGCCGCCTGCAGCAGGCGCAGCAGTGGCGCGAATGGCTGGCAAAGCGCGACGGGCTGGACAGCTACCGCCTGATTGCCGGTGAATCCGACGGCCTGCCGGGCGTCACCATCGATCGCTTCGGTAATTTTCTGGTGCTGCAGCTTCTGAGCGCCGGAGCGGAATACCAGCGTGCCGCGCTGATTAGCGCGCTGCAAGCCCTGTTCCCGGAATGCGCTATTTACGACCGCAGCGACGTGGCGGTGCGCAAAAAAGAGGGTATGGAGCTGGCCCAGGGTCCGGTTACCGGCGAGCTGCCGCCTGCCCTTCTGCCGATTGAAGAGCACGGCATGAAGCTGCTGGTGGATATCCAGGGCGGGCACAAAACGGGTTATTACCTCGATCAGCGCGACAGCCGTCTGGCGACCCGCCAGTACGTTGCCGACAAACGCGTCCTGAACTGTTTCTCCTATACCGGCGGCTTCGCCGTTTCGGCGCTGATGGGCGGCTGTGCTCAGGTGGTGAGCGTGGATACGTCGCAGGAAGCGCTGGACGTGGCGAAGCAAAACGTCGAGCTGAACAAGCTTGACCTGAGCAAAGCTGAATTTGTTCGCGATGACGTCTTCAAGCTGCTGCGTAAATATCGCGATGGGGGCGAGAAGTTCGACGTCATCGTGATGGATCCGCCAAAGTTTGTGGAGAACAAAAGCCAGCTGATGGGCGCCTGCCGTGGGTATAAGGATATCAACATGCTGGCCATCCAGCTGCTGAACCCGGGCGGAGTGCTGCTCACCTTCTCCTGCTCCGGGCTGATGACCACCGATTTATTCCAAAAAATCATCGCCGATGCCGCAATAGATGCCGGGCGTGATGTACAATTTATAGAGCAGTTCCGTCAGGCAGCCGATCACCCCGTGATTGCTACCTACCCGGAAGGACTGTATCTGAAAGGGTTTGCCTGTCGCGTCATGTAACTTGAAAAGAGAAATATTGCCCACACTTAATGTGTAAGTAGTGTTTCCCGGGAGGTGACTATGATTGCCAGCAAATTCGGTATCGGCCAGCAGGTCCGCCACACTTTGCTAGGGTATTTGGGTGTGGTCGTGGATATCGACCCGGAGTATTCCCTTGATGAACCGTCAGCGGACGAGCTGGCGGTGAACGCAGAGCTTCGCGCTGCGCCCTGGTATCATGTGGTGATGGAAGGTGATGACGGACAACCCGTTCATACCTATCTTGCCGAAGCGCAGCTGAGTAGCGAGCTGCAGGAAGAGCATCCGGAACAACCCACGATGGATGAACTTGCTCAGACTATCCGCAAACAGTTACAGGCTCCGCGCCTGCGGAACTAAGCGTGTAAAAAAAGCCCGATGACGGGCTTTTTTTTATTACTTCGCCAGACCCAGCCGGGGAATATCGATCGCAGGACAGCGATCCATGACCACTTTCAATCCCGCATCCCGCGCCAGCACGGCGGCCTGCTCGTTAATCACGCCCAGCTGCATCCACAAGGTTTTCGCCCCTACGGCAATCGCGTCCTGCGCCACGCCCCATGCGGCCTCGGAATTACGAAAGACATCCACCATATCAATTTTTTCCGGCACCTCTGCGAGCGTGGCATAACCCTGCTGACCCAGCAGCGTTTTTCCCGCCACTTTTGGCGACACCGGGATGACGTGATAGCCCTGATCGAGAAGGTATTTCATCACCCGATAGCTTGGACGGTCGGGTTTATCGCTCGCGCCCACCAGCGCAATGGTACGCGTGGATGTCAGAATCTCGGCAATATCGTTCTCTTTCATGGTTTTTCTCCTGGCTTTTTTAAAAGTGTACGCCAAAGCGCACATCTCAACCATCCATCCCATACAGATGTATGAGGGCAAAACGGCAAAATATGTCTATATGTTAGTAAACGTGATTACCGAAAGATTTAGATACATTAATGCGGCGAAAATATGTCTGACGGGAGCCTTCTATGAAAACCGGTATTGCCACTGCTCTGATTGCGTTAGTGATGCCGGTTTGCGTTTTTGCCACCACGCTTCGGCTCTCTGGCGACATTGATCTTCTGGTTTTGGACGGGAAAAAAGTTTCCAGCTCGTTATTGCGCGGGGCTGAAAGCATTGAGTTAGATAACGGGCCGCATCAGCTGGTGTTCCGGGTCGAAAAATCAATCGGCCTGTCTAACCATGAGCAGCGGATGTACATCTCTCCGCCGCTGATTGTCAGCTTTAATACCCGGCAAGTCAGTCAGGTGAACATTACCCTGCCTCGCCTTGAAACGGAGAAGGAGGCTGCGGCCTTTGACGCCGAGCCGCGCGTTGAACTGCTGGACGGGAATGCAATGCCGATCCCGGTGAAGCTGGATATTCTGGCGTTGACCAGCGCCCCGAAAAGCCCGGACTACGAGGCCGCGACGCAGGTCTATAACAAAGCCGGCAAACGCGCCTCCCTTCCGCAGTTTGCCACCATGATGGCGGACGACAGTACGCTGCTATCCGGCGTCTCGGAACTGGACGTCATTCCGCCGCAGTCCCAGAGCCTGACGGAACAGCGCCTTAAATTCTGGTTCCAGCAGGCCGATCCCGACACGCGGGCCCGGTTTTTACAGTGGGCAAAGCAACAACCTTCATCATAAGCCACATTTTTTACGCCTTTCTCTTGCAGCGTCAGACGGTTCCCGTCATCGTGTAGTCAGTTAACCTGATGGATATGATTATGGAACTGACAACACGCACGCTGCCTGAACGCAAACACATTGCGCTGGTGGCGCACGATCACTGTAAACAAATGCTGCTTAACTGGGTTCGCCGCCATCAGCCGCTGCTGGAAAAGCACGCCCTGTCGGCCACCGGCACCACCGGTAACCTGATCCAGCGCGAAACGGGTCTGGAGGTGAATGCGATGCTGAGCGGCCCGATGGGCGGCGATCAGCAGGTCGGGGCGCAGATTTCCGAAGGGAAAATTGATGTGTTGATTTTCTTCTGGGATCCGCTGAATGCGGTTCCGCACGATCCGGATGTCAAAGCGCTGCTGCGTCTTGCAACGGTGTGGAATATTCCGGTAGCGACGAACCTGTCGACGGCGGATTTCATCATTGAATCCCCGCAGTTTAACTCGCCGGTTGAGATCCTTATTCCGGACTATCAGCGCTATCTTTCCGAGAGACTGAAGTAGCTTTTTTGCCGGGTGGCGGCTACGCCTTACCCGGCCTGGAAATCTTGCCTGACGCTGTTATGGTTTTCTCGCCACCGGCACATCAATACTCTTCAGAATATCGACAAACACGGATGGCTCCTCTTTGTTGAACAGCAGCCACACGCGGTGCCGCGCGCGGGTGATGGCCACGTACAGCAAACGCCGTTCTTCGGCATCCGGGAAATCTTCCGGCACCGGCAGCAGGGCCTCTTCCATGACCGACTCGCGGGCCGGGGCCGGAAAACCGTCGCTGCCCTCTTTCAGCCCCACCACAATCACATAATCGGCCTGCTGCCCTTTGCTGGCGTGAATGGTCATAAACTCAAGCTGCAGTTTCGGCCAGCGGGTAGCGGCTTTTTCCAGCGCAGCAGGCTTAAGATGATGATAACGCGCCAGCACCAGGATACGCTCATCGGGCTTCGCATAGCCGCTGAGCTTGTCCAGCAGCGGCTCCAGCTGGTCATCTGCCAGCAGGGTGACCGCTTTTTTATCTCCTGCCCGCAGGCTGTTTAGCGGCTTGGCCAGCTGATGCGGGTTCTGCTGGATAAAGCGGTTGGCGATTTCACCAATCCGTGAATTGAAGCGGTATGTCGTGTCCAGATCGCTGCGGTCGCCTTCGCCAAAATAGTGGTGGAAGGCGGTCGTCAGCGAGAGCTGCGCCCCGCTGAAGCGGTAGATGGCCTGCCAGTCGTCCCCCACCGCAAACAGCGAGGTATGTTTGTTCTGCGCCCGCAGCGCCGAGAGCAGTGCCGCACGCTGGGGTGAGATGTCCTGGAATTCATCCACAAGAATATGCTTCCACGGGCTGACAAAGCGTCCCTTCTCCAGAATGACGATCGCCTGATGGATAAGACCCGAGAAATCAACGGCATTTTCCTCTTTCAGCGCGGTTTTCCAGGCTTTCAATAGCGGAGCCATCAGCTTGACCCGTTTTGAAAACAGATCGCGGATCGCCTCCGGCGCGCTTTCAATCATCTCTGCCTGCGAGCCGCCGTGCATCCGCATCAGGCTGACCCAGCGGTCAAGACGCGAGCCGAGCCGACGCGCCAGTTTGTCATCCTGCCAGAAGCTGCCCTCCGGTACCTCCCAGGCGAGTTCCTCCTCCAGCCACTGGCGCCACCCTTTCGCCTGCGCTTTTTTCTCACTGCACTGCTGGCGCCACGTTTTGATAAACAGCGCCTGCCGCGCCTGCGCGTCGTTTTCCAGTTTACTGATGGCAGGCACTTTTTTGCTGCCCTGCTGAATGATATGCAGCGCGAGGGCATGGAAGGTTCTGGCGGTGATGTCCCGGGTGTGCAGGCGTTCCTGGATGCGTTCGTCCATCTCCTGGGCCGCCTTACGGCCAAAAGCCAGAAGCAGGATCTGATCGGCAACGGCCTCCCCGGTCGTGAGAAGCCAGCCCGCACGCGCCACCAGCACCGACGTTTTACCGCTTCCGGCCCCCGCAAGCACCAGCAGCGACTGCTCGCCGTTGACCACCGCGCGCGCCTGAGCAGGGTTGAGCGGTGAAGTTTCCACCGTACTGAAAAAGTCGGCGTATTGGGTGAGCATGGCGTCCGTCCAGGCCTGGTTATGCGCCAGCCGGCTTTTATCCATATCGTTCAGCCAGGCCTGACACTGACGCCAGGCGTCGCGACAATTGTCGAACTCATCAAGGCGCGTCACGGAGAGCGGCAGCGCCGAGAGTGCCTGCCGGATCTTTTGCTGCAATCCGGCAGTCTGCTGGCGAGTCAGCCACGTTTGTTGCGCGTTGCTTTGCGCAATATCGTCCAGCACCTGCTGCAGCACCTGAGCGGCAATTTCGCTCATGTCATGGCTCCACTGCTGCCAGAGCGCGTTCAGGTGGTGATGAAAACGCTGGGTTTCCGCCCACTCGGTGCCGTGAAGGCGAACGACTTTGTCGTCAGGCAGAACGAACTCCAGCTCGCCCCACACCAGCCCGCGCTTGCAGTGAATAGCCAGAAGCTGATTAAACGGAATAAGGTATTCGTGGCGTTCTCCGGAGACTTTCACCCCGGCGTTGAGCAGAACAACTCTGTCATAGGGGTGTTGCGCCAGGCGTTTGCCTAATGAAGTTGCTTTCAGTTCCATGTCCCGCCAAATCCACGAAGAGATAATTTACCTGACAGTTTAACTGCCAGTTTTAAGGTGCTCCAGCCTAAAAAAACGTTACAATCATTGGGCGTTAATTTTATCGAAAGGAAGTGAGGGTTTATGCGTACCGTTCTGAATGTGTTGAATTTTGTGCTGGGCGGTTTTGCCACCACCCTTTCCTGGCTTTTTGCCACGCTGGTGAGCATCGTCCTGATTTTCACGCTTCCCCTGACCCGCTCCTGCTGGGAAATCACGAAACTGTCCTTCATCCCCTACGGTAACGAAGCTATCCACGTTAACGAGCTGAACCCGGAGAGCAAGAGCGCCCTGATGAATACGGGGGGAACTTTGCTGAACATTCTGTGGCTGATTTTCTTCGGCTGGTGGCTGTGCATCATGCATATTTTTGCCGGTATTGCGCAGTGCATCTCAATAATTGGTATTCCGGTCGGGCTCGCGAACTTTAAGATCGCCGCCATCGCCCTTTGGCCCGTCGGGCGCAGGGTGGTTCCGGTCGAGGTAGCCCAGGCGGCGCGTGAAGCGAACGCACGTCGTCGTTTTCAGTAAAAAGGACTGGCCGCGTTTATGCTAAGCCCACTGCTTCGCCGTTATACCTGGAACAGCGCCTGGCTCTACAACGTCAGGATTTTTATCGCTCTTTGCGGCACGGCTGCCCTGCCGTGGTGGCTGAATGATGTCAAGCTCACCATCCCGCTCACGCTGGGGGTGGTGGCCGGGGCGCTTGCGGATCTGGACGATCGCCTGGCCGGGCGTTTGCGGAACCTGGTCATTACACTGGTCTGTTTTTTTATCGCCTCCGCGTCCGTTGAGTTGCTTTTCCCCTGGCCGTGGCTGTTTGCCCTGGGCCTGACGCTCTCCACCAGCGGGTTTATTTTGCTGGGCGGTCTGGGGCAGCGCTACGCCACTATCGCCTTCGGTGCCTTGCTGATCGCCATCTATACCATGCTGGGCGTTTCCCTGTACGACCAGTGGTACCAGCAGCCTGTGCTGCTGCTGTTGGGCGCCATCTGGTATAACCTGCTGACGTTAACCGGTCATCTGATCTTCCCGGTTCGCCCTTTGCAGGATAACCTCGCTCGCAGCTATGAGCAGCTAGCCCACTATCTTGAACTAAAGTCCCGGCTGTTCGACCCGGATATCGAAGAAGAAAGCCAGGCGCCGCTTTACGATCTGGCGCTGGCAAACGGCCAGCTGGTCGCCACCCTAAACCAGACGAAAGCCTCGCTTCTTACCCGACTGCGCGGGGATCGCGGCCAGCGGGGAACGCGCAGAACCTTACACTACTATTTTGCCGCTCAGGACATTCATGAACGCGCCAGCTCCTCGCACGTTCAGTATGCCGCCCTGCGCGAGAAGTTCCGCTACAGCGACGTCATGTTCCGCTTCCAGCGCCTGCTTTCCATGCAGTCTCAGGCATGCCAGCAGCTCGCGCGCTCCATTCTTCTGCGCACGCCCTATCAGCACGACTCCCGCTTCGAACGCGTGTTTAGCCATCTTGATGCGGCACTCGACCGCGTGCAGGCCAGCGGAACGTCACCGGAACAGATCAAAGCGCTGGGTTTTCTGCTCAACAACCTGCGGGCGATTGATGCTCAGCTGGCGACGATTGAGTCCGAGCAGGCGATGGCGCTGCCGGGCAGCGAGATGGATAACCAGCTTGCAGATGACAGCGTGCACAGCGTGAGCGATATGTGGCTACGTCTGAGCCGCAACTTCACGCCGGAATCGGCGCTGTTTCGCCACGCGGTGCGAATGTCCCTGGTCTTATGCGTGGGGTATGCTTTTATCCAGATAACCGGTTTGCACCACGGCTACTGGATCCTGCTGACCAGCCTGTTTGTCTGTCAGCCGAACTATAACGCCACCCGACACCGCCTGGCGCTGCGTATTATCGGCACGCTGGTCGGGGTCGCGATCGGCCTTCCGGTACTCTATTTCGTGCCGTCCATTGAAGGACAGCTGATCCTGATCGTGATTACCGGCGTGTTGTTCTTCGCGTTTCGCAACGTGCAGTACGCCCATGCCACCATGTTCATCACGCTGCTGGTTCTGCTCTGCTTTAACCTGCTGGGTGAAGGGTTCGAGGTCGCCCTGCCCCGCGTGCTCGATACCCTGATTGGCTGCGCTATCGCCTGGGCCGCCGTCAGCTTTATCTGGCCGGACTGGCGTTTCCGTAATCTACCGCGCGTGTTAGACAGGGCCATGAACGCCAACTGCCGATACCTGGATGCCATCCTTGAGCAGTACCATCAGGGCCGCGATAACCGCCTGGCTTACCGGATAGCGCGCCGCGATGCGCACAACAGCGATGCAGAACTGGCCTCGGTCGTCTCTAATATGTCAACGGAGCCTCGCGCCACGGCCGAGATTCGTGAGACGGCTTTCCGGCTGCTCTGCCTGAACCATACCTTCACCAGCTACATTTCCACGCTGGGCGCCCACCGTGAAAAACTCACCAACCCGGGCATCCTCAACCTGCTGGATGACGCGGTCTGTTATGTCGACGATGCTTTGCATCACCGGCCAGCCGATGAACCGCGCGTGAGGCAGGCGCTGGATGAACTGACCCAACGTATTGCGCATCTTGAGCCCGGGAACGACAGCAAAGCGCCTCTGGTGCTTCAGCAGATTGGCCTGCTCATCGCCCTGCTGCCAGAAATTTGCCGTCTGCAACAGCAAATCGCTACCTGGAGGAGTGATTCTCCTGTGGCTCAGGCAGCGCATTAAACCACTCCGTCAACTCCCGGCGAATGCCGGCCGGGAGTGCCGCCTCATGCAGCCCCTCGATCGCCCCTTCCAGCGCGAAGAGCACTTTAATACTCAGCGCTTTATTTTTTGCCCGCATCTTTAGCCAGCACTCCCTGGCGCCAAGCGCCCGCAGCGTTTCTTCGTTGGTTATGCCCGCTTCAAAGAGCAGTACTTCCAGCTGAAAGGTCAGGTTTGGCAGGTCCTTAAGTCGATTGCGCTGATGGCGCTGGTAACGCTCTTTTCTTGCCGCATTGAGTGCGAAAGAGGAGAGCTGAAGCAGACGCTCCCTGTCCTGCCACAGCCCGTCATCCACCCGGTAATAGTTGAGGAGCACCGGACGGCCCCGCTTCATCAGGGTCAAAAAAGAAGCGGCATTTTTCACACAGTATTTTGCGCTTTCTTCACAGGCGCGGAGATAGAGCTCACCGTCTGACACCATGGCAAAAACCGCATCATCCACCGCCAGGGTATAGCCGCCGAACAGCGCGCGATGATGAATTTCACCCAGCGGTGAGAGGTATTCCTGGGATTTATAAATCCGTTCATAAGATATCTTTTTCATGATATTTCCCTTCAAAATCATAAAGTAACAACGAAATTTCTTACTAGCGGATCCGTTAGCAGGAAAATAGGCAACTTAGCGTCGTTGAGCAAGATGATTTTTCGAAGGGCATCAACATTGAATGAATTTTGCGAGTCGCTTTCCGAAAATGAGGTTGATCTTTATGCACACAGGGGTTACTGTATATCCATACAGTAACTACAGGGCTGGAATGAATATGTACACTTCAGGCTATGCAAATCGCTCAACTTCTCTCTCCTCTACCGCGGGCACTGTCGCGCAGAACACCGTTGGGGGTGCTTCGACGGGGCTTATTAGTGAAGTGGTTTACCGTGAAGACCAGCCTCTGTTGACCCAACTCCTGCTGCTTCCGTTATTACAGCAGCTTGGTCAGCAATCGCGCTGGCAGCTCTGGCTGACGCCACAGCAGAAACTGAGCCGTCAATGGGTGCAGTCCGCAGGCCTGCCCCTGGCAAAGGTGATGCAGATCAACCAGCTTTCTCCCTGCGATACCGTCGAGTCGATGATTCGCGCGTTACGTACCGGAAATTACAGCGTGGTGATCGGGTGGTTACCGGAAGAATTGACGGAAGAGGAACATTTTCGTCTGACCGAAGCGGCTGAAGAAGGGAATGCGATCGGGTTTATCATGCGCCCGGTTCGTCCAGATTCTTATCGCAGAGGACAACTTTCTGGGCTAAAAATTCACTCAAATTTGTATCATTGAGTGAAATTAAGATTTTTCCTGGAATTTTTTTTGACCGCAAGATGCGGTTTTAGTTCCCGGCCTCAAAATTGCGGCAAGGCTTGTCTGGTGCGGTTCTCCTTAATTTTATTGCACAAAATTCGTTCTAAAAATGTTAAATAATAGGTATACGGAACTTTTTTTTTCATATGCCTGACAGACTTCACACTTGTAAGTTTTCAGCTACGTTGTAGACTTTACATCGCCAGGGGTGCTCGGCCTAAGCCGAAGATATCGGTAGATTTATATTTGACCACGCCCCCCGGTGAAGGATTTAACCGTGATTCTCTCTTGAGACCTTCATGGCGAATTTTGGATGATAACGAGGCGCAAAAAATGAAAAAGACAGCTATCGCGATTGCAGTGGCACTGGCTGGCTTCGCTACCGTAGCGCAGGCCGCTCCGAAAGATAATACCTGGTATGCAGGTGGTAAACTGGGCTGGTCTCAGTTCCACGACACTGGCTGGTACAACAGCAGCCTGAACAACGATGGCCCTACTCACGAGAGCCAGCTTGGTGCAGGTGCGTTCGGTGGCTATCAGGTTAACCCGTATGTTGGTTTTGAAATGGGTTACGACTGGTTAGGTCGTATGCCATACAAAGGCGACACCATCAATGGCGCTTTCAAAGCTCAGGGCGTTCAGCTGACCGCTAAACTGGGTTACCCAGTAACTGACGATCTGGACGTGTACACCCGTCTGGGCGGCATGGTATGGCGTGCAGACTCCAGCAACAACCTCGCTGGCGACGACCATGACACTGGCGTTTCCCCAGTATTCGCTGGTGGCGTTGAGTGGGCTATGACCCGTGACATCGCTACCCGTCTGGAATACCAGTGGGTTAACAACATCGGTGACGGTGCTACCGTTGGCGTTCGTCCAGACAACGGCATGCTGAGCGTAGGTGTTTCCTACCGTTTCGGCCAGCAGGAAGATGCAGCACCAGTTGTTGCTCCAGCGCCGGCTCCAGCTCCAGAAGTACAGACCAAGCACTTCACTCTGAAGTCTGACGTTCTGTTCAACTTCAACAAAGCGACCCTGAAACCAGAAGGTCAGCAGGCACTGGATCAGCTGTACACCCAGCTGAGCAACCTGGATCCTAAAGACGGTTCTGTAGTGGTTCTGGGCTTCACCGACCGCATCGGTTCTGACGCTTACAACCAGAAACTGTCTGAGAAACGTGCTCAGTCTGTTGTTGATTACCTGATCTCTAAAGGTATCCCAGCTAACAAGATCTCCCCACGTGGTATGGGCGAATCTAACCCAGTTACTGGCAACACCTGTGACAACGTTAAAGCTCGCGCTGCACTGATCGACTGCCTGGCACCAGATCGTCGCGTAGAGATCGAAGTTAAAGGCGTTAAAGACGTTGTAACTCAGCCAGCGGCATAAGTTATCGTCTTATAAAAAAACCCCGCCATGCGGGGTTTTTTATTGTCTGAAGAAAACAAAAATCTATTTTTTGCCCAACAACGCCTGAAGGTCGTTTTTCAGTGACGACATCTGGCTGGCGTACTTCTCTTTATGTTCGGCATCCTCAATCAGCTGCACGATGGTTTCCGACAGGGTCTTACCACGCCGTTGCGCCAGCCCGGCCAGACGCTGCCAGACCACGAATTCAAGGTCGATGGATTTTTTCCGGGTATGCTGATGCTCGGCATTAAAATGCCGTTTACGTCGCGCGCGGATAGTTTGCTTCATCCGGTTTAACAGCGCGGGATTAATGTGCTTCTCAATCCAGCCATTAACCTGTACCGGTTCATTTTCGAGGGTCAGCAAAATATCCACGGCTTCTTGCGCAGCGCTGGCTTCGATGTAGCAGGTGATCAGCTCCCCTTCACGGTGCTTTTTGACCAGGTACTTCCATTTCCAGCCGCTTTCGAGATTTTCCAGTTGTTGATATTTCATTGCGATCTCAGTGTTACCACGTAACTCTGTTCAGAATATCAGTTTTTTAGCAATCTGCTGAAAAGAAATCATATCCTGTGAGTGAGTGCAGCCAATCCGCCTGCTGAAATACCCAATCCTGCTTGGGTAGAGCCCCCCGCTTACGGTATACTCCACGCTTTTACATCTGACTAAAAAACATCAACTTTGACCATTACGAAACTAGCATGGCGTGACCTTGTTCCGGATGCCGAGAGCTATCAGGAACTGTTTGCACAGCCCGATCTCGCAAAAGAACACGAATTCATCCTTAGCGATACGCAACCACGCTTACATTATGCGCTGGAACAGACGTTAAGCCCGTGGGCGACATCGCCCTTCATGCTGCTGAAAGCCCCGGAAGAAGCGGAATATCTGACGCTGCTTGGGGATGCCATGCGCCAGCTGCGGCCGGACACCAACGCGGTATTTGGCGGCCAGTATCGTATCGCGGGGCATAATATTACCTTCGAACCGGCGGACCAGGCAGACGGTCGTTTTGCTGCTAAAGGCGAGGTGATTACCGCTAATTGGGTCGAGGCTGAACAGCTCTTTGGCTGTCTGCGCCAGTTTAACGGTGAGCTTTCCCTGCAGCCGGGGCTGGTGCATCGTGCAAACGGTGGCGTGCTCATCATCTCTCTGCGCACCCTGCTCTCGCAGCCGCTGCTGTGGATGCGCCTGAAAACCGTTGTGACTCAACAGCGCTTTGACTGGGTCGGCTATGACGAGTCTCGTCCTCTTCCTGTCTCCGTGCCGTCCATGCCGCTGTCGCTGACCGTCGTGCTGACGGGTGACCGCGAATCGCTGGCGGACTTCCAGGAGATGGAGCCGGAGCTGGCCGAGCAGGCGGTTTACAGCGAATATGAAGACAACATTCAGATTGCCGATGCGGACGACATGGCGCAGTGGTGTCAGTGGGTAATGGCCGTGGCGGAACGTTTTGCATTGCCAGCGCCTGCCGCTGACGCGTGGCCGGGTTTAATCCGCGAAGCCGTTCGCTATACCGGTGACCAGGAAACCCTGCCGCTCTGCCCGCTCTGGATCGGCAAGCAACTGCGTGAAGTGGGTACGATCAGCTGTAACGGTGCGTTTACCGGCGAACAGCTCACGCAGATGCTGGCGCAGCGAGAGTGGCGCGAAGGCTATCTTGCTGACCGCATGCAGGATGAAATTCTGCTGGAACAAATTCTGGTCGAGACAGAAGGCGAACGCGTTGGGCAGATCAACGCCCTCTCGGTGATCGAGTTTCCTGGCCATCCGCGGGCGTTCGGTGAACCCTCGCGAATCAGCTGCGTTGTGCATATTGGCGATGGCGAGTTTACCGATATTGAACGCAAGGCCGAACTGGGCGGCAATATTCACGCCAAAGGCATGATGATCATGCAGGCGTTTTTGATGTCTGAGCTGCAGCTTGAGCAGCAAATCCCCTTCTCCGCCTCGCTGACGTTCGAACAGTCCTACAGCGAAGTGGATGGCGATAGCGCCTCTATGGCGGAGCTGTGCGCCTTAATCAGCGCCCTGGCGGACGTGCCGATCAACCAGAACATCGCGATTACCGGTTCGGTCGATCAGTTTGGTCGTGCTCAGCCCGTTGGCGGTCTGAACGAAAAAATTGAAGGCTTCTTCTCTGTCTGCCAGCAGCGCGGTTTAAACGGCAAACAGGGTGTGATTATTCCGGCGCCTAACGTACGCCATCTCAGCCTGTGCCAGGATATTCTGGACGCGGTTGAACAAGAACAGTTCGCCATCTGGGCCATCGAAGGGATTGAGGATGCACTACCCTTACTGACAAACCTGGTTTGGGATGGCGAAGGTCAGACAACCCTGATGCAGACTATCCAGGAGCGCATTGCTCAGGCGACACAGCAGGATGCTCGTCATCGTTATCCATGGCCGTTACGCTGGATGGGTTGGTTCAGTTCGAACTGATCGGACTTGTTCAGCGTACACGTGTTAGCTATCCTGCGTCCTTCACTAAAATAAGGCTTACTGAGAACATGGTAGATAAACGCGAATCCTATACAAAAGAAGATCTTCTTGCCTCTGGTCGCGGTGAACTGTTTGGCGCGAAAGGCCCACAGTTACCGGCCCCGAACATGCTGATGATGGACCGTGTCGTGAAAATGACCGAAACCGGCGGCAACTTCGATAAGGGTTACGTAGAAGCAGAACTCGATATCAACCCGGACCTGTGGTTCTTCGGTTGCCACTTCATTGGCGATCCGGTAATGCCTGGCTGCCTGGGCCTGGATGCCATGTGGCAGCTGGTTGGCTTCTATCTGGGCTGGCTGGGTGGTGAAGGTAAAGGCCGCGCGCTGGGCGTGGGCGAAGTGAAATTCACCGGTCAGGTTCTGCCTACGGCGAAGAAAGTGACCTATCGCATTCACTTCAAGCGCATCGTTAACCGTCGCCTGATTATGGGGCTGGCGGATGGCGAAGTGCTGGTAGACGGTCGTCTGATCTATACCGCGAACGACCTGAAAGTGGGTCTATTCCAGGATACCTCTGCTTTCTGATAACGGCTTTTAGCCCCGTTCAGAAAGGCGAAACCTCCGCAATGCGGAGGTTTCTTTTTTTAAAGAGACGTTATCAGGCTATTAGTGCCCTGTCGCCGATGGCTTCTCGCCAGCCTCCAAGCCATTGTGACCTTTGATTTATCGTCTGATAAGGACACATTTCTTTCGAACGTCCAGCGATGCCGGCCTGATAACCACGTTGATGAGCCCGTTCCAGGCGATCTCGTTTCTGTCTCTTCATGCCTCGTTTCCCTCATTCTTTTGTCTGGTGGAAAGAAAACAGTGTCTACGCCAGATGCGCAGGCACAGATAACGAATACCCCGATTTACTCTCAGCGTCAATGTTCAAAATTCATACGGCTGTCATATTTGTGAGCTAGCTGGAAGATCATTTGTACAAAAATTGTGACCCGGCACAAGTAACAACCTGACGCAAAAACGAAAAAAAAACCGCAATCAGCACCAGGCCGATTGCGGTTTTTGACGATGAATTTTACTTATGGTAGCCGGGAAATTTCCCTGGCGATACTGGCTGACTCCTGCGCCCAACCCTGAGCCAGCATTTTCACCATTTCATCATAGCCATCCTTCTGCTGCTTCAGCTCCAGATGGAAAGGACGCTTAATCAGCTGTCCCTGATGATTTAACAGCCACTCGCCGCTGATGACAACGGCACCGTCATAACGACCGTGGAAGCCCGTTACCGTGACGTTCAGCGTATCCTGATCGCTTCCCAAAGGCTGGGAGGCAACAACCCAGCCCGGAAGCTGGCTACCCAGATTCGCCACCAGCGTATTGCGTAACTGCTGATCCAGCGGGCTGGCCCACAGGTTGTTGTTGGCGATAACGTACTGTACATCGCTGGTCTGATAGACCACCCCGTTGCCGGCCAGGTAATCTGGCACGGCGACCTGCTCAACCCACAGCAGACGGTTGCCCTGCGAGGCGGTAGTTTGCGTAACCGCCTGCGTCACCAGCGGCAGCTGGTAGTAGCTTTTCGTTTCGCTCCCGGAGCTACAGGCCGTGAGTACCATCGCTCCTGCAATCGCTAGCCATTTTTTCATTGTTTCGCCCTCTTCGGCTCAGGATCCTTTTTATCTTTCGCTTCGAACACCAGCGCATTGCTCTTCTCGTTGAGCGTTTTCAGAACCGGCTGCAGTTCGCGCAAGACCTGATCGAGACGCTGCATATCTGCCACCATCTTGTTGTACGCCGCCGAGCCAGGCTGGAAGCCCTGCATACTGCGGTTCAGCTCGCGCAGCGTTTTCTGCATATCCTGCGGCAGCTGCTGCATACTCTGGTTGGCTGTGATCTTGTTGATGTTGTCCAGCGTAGTCTGCAGGCGCTGCATCGTCGCCTGGCTTTGATGTAACGAACCTGTCGCCGCCTCAATCATTGGGTTCAGAGGCAGGTTGTTAATTTTATCCAGCGTTTCCATAAGACGCTGCTGGATCTGGGCCAGACCGCTGCTTACCGTTGGGATGATCTTGTAACCACCAAATTCACGCATACCGGTAATCGGCGGCGCTTTTGGATAGAAGTCCATATCGACATACAGTGCGCCGGTCACCAGGTTACCGGTTTTCAGCGAGCCGCGCAGACCGCGGTTCATCAGGTCGGTGATGTGCTCGCCGATATCCTGATTCTCACCAATCTGGTTGATCAGGCGCTCAGGCTCAATGCGGATCAGCACCGGAATACGGTAATCATCATCAAGCATCTGCTTAAGGCCAGGAACAAAGTAAGGCACTTGTCCCACCGTCCCCAGACGAATACCGCGGAACTCAACGGGCGCCCCAGGCTGCAGGCCGCGAACCGAATCCTTAAAGAACATCAGATAGTCGATGTGATCGGTATAGAGTGCATCCTGAATGCTTTTTTGATCGTCGAACAGGCGGAAAGCGGTGTTCTCCGCAACCGGCTGCCCCAGGTCCAGTCCTTCCGGCACGTCAAAACTCACGCCACCGCCAAACAGCGTTGTCAGCGAGCCCATTTCTACACGCATGCCCGCCGAGGTTAGATCCACCGCGATGCCGCTGTCTTTCCAGAAACGGACGTTGCTGGTGACCAGACGATCGTTAGGCGCATTGATGAACAGCTGATAGCTGATGGCTCTTTTCTGAGGATCGAAGGTGCTTTTCTCCACCGAACCCACGCGATAGCCGCGGAACAGCACCGGATCGCCCGCCGTGAGCTGGCCCGCTTTTTTACTGTCGAGGATCACGCGGATACCTTTTGCATCAGGCGGGGCAAGCGGAGGTGAATCCAGAAGCTGGTACTGCGCCGGCTGGCTGCCTTTTGCACCCGGCTGCAGCTCGATGTAGGCACCTGAGAGCAGCGTTCCTAAGCCGCTGATCCCCTCGCGCCCCACCTGAGGTTTAACCACCCAGAAAACAGAATCGCCGTGCAGCAGTTTTTCCATGCCGGCATTAAGACGCGCCTTAATCTCCACATGGGTTAAATCGTCGGTCAGGGTTGCGCTTTCCACCACGCCCACATCCACGCTGCGGCTTTTGATGGTCGTTTTACCGCCCTCAATTCCTTCGGCATTGGTGGTAATCAGCGTCACTTCCGGTCCCTGATGGCTGTAATGATAAAACAGGATCCATGCACCGATCAGCGCGGTCACGATGGGGAAAATCCACACCGGCGACCAGTTTTTGACCTTCTGCACTTTCGCCTCTCCACTCTTATTTTCCATGCTCTTACTCTTCCTCATGGCTTGATTCAGGCTCACGATCCCACGATAAACGAGGGTCGAAGGTCATGGCCGCAAACATGGTCATAATCACCACCAGTGCAAACATTAAAGCCCCCATCGCGGGATAAATACTCATCAAACCGCCCATCCGCACCAGCGCAGAGAGAACGGCAATCACAAACACGTCGATCATTGACCAACGACCAACAAACTCGACCACTTCGTAAATCAGGTGCATGCGTTCGCTGTCGCGCTTTCCGTGGCCTTTTGCATCCCAGCAGAGCCAGGCAATGGCGATCATTTTTAAGGTGGGCACCATAATACTGGCGATAAAAATCACGCCGGCGACAGGATAGGATCCTTCGCCCCACAGCAGTATGACCCCGGCAAGGATCGTCGAGGGCATTTTATCGCCGAGCAAATCGGTGATCATAATCGGCAGAATATTGGCGGGCAGATACAGCATGACGGACGTGACCAGCAGCGCCATCGTCCACTGCAGGCTGTTTTTACGGCGAACGTGGCCCTTCGTTTCGCAGCGCGGACAAACCTCAAGATCGGCGGGCAGCACGGCGGTGCAGCACGGGCAGGAACGAAGCCCCTGGCGGATACCCGGCACGCCGACCTTCACCGTCTGGGCAAGCGTCGGGGCCGGGGCGATATCGTCCCAGGCCCAGCGCCTGTCCACGCACTGGAAAGCGCGCAGCTGCAGGACGCAATACAGACACCAGGGAATAAAGCTGCTGCCTATCCCCACGTCGCCGTACGCCATCAGCTTCACGAAACTGACCAGTATCCCCGCCAGAAAGATCTCGGCCATCCCCCAGCTTTTGAGCTGAAAAAGGATGCGCGCAAGCCGGATTTTCAGCAATGACGGCATCCTGACGCGGTTAACCAGCAGCAGGATGACGACCAGGCAAAACGCCGGGACTATCTGGACGAACAGGAGAAAAAAGGTGCCGAGGCTGGCGTAATCTTCCGAGAACATCACGCCCGGGATTTCAAGCAGATTCACCTGGCTTGTCATCCCACCGACCTTCATATAGATGAAGGGGAAGAGATTGGAGAGCAGCAGCATGAACAAGGCTGCCAGCGCGTAGGCAGTGGGACGCTGCCGCGGCGCGTCCCATTCGGTTGTCAACGTCGCGCCACAGCGTGGACACAGGGCTTTATGTCCGTGACCAAGCTCTGGCAACGCCACGAGCATATCGCATTGCGAGCATAATATATGCCTGTCGGCATGGTGCTGGTCACACATATTTAATCCCTGTTTATGCGCCGTTTTTCAGAGACTCAAGATACTCCCAGCGCTCAAATGCTTCTTCCAGGGCTTTTTCAGCCGCGGACATTTCAGCCAGTACTTTCTGAGTATAGTCATGCGATTGGGTAAAGAATGATGCATCAGCAACCTGTGCTTGCAGCCCCTCAAGCGCGGCCTCCAGCTCTTCGAGACGCTGAGGTAGCCCCTCCAGTTCGCGCTGCAGGTTATAGCTTAGTTTAGCCGAGGTTTTCTTGACAGTTTCTGCTTTTGTTACAGCAGGTTCAGAACTTGTTCTGGACTTTGACTGTTTCTGCGCCAGAGACTGCGACTGCTGCCCTTTTGCGTCGTGATAACCGCCCACGTACTGACCAATTCGCCCTTCACTTTCGAAGATCCAGCACTCGGTCACGGTGTTATCCACGAACTGACGATCGTGACTAACCAGCATCACGGTTCCCTGATAACCGTCGATTAGCTCTTCCAGTAATTCCAGCGTTTCGACATCCAGATCGTTCGTCGGTTCATCGAGGATCAGCAAATTGCTTGGCTTCAGGAACAGACGGGCCAGCAAAAGACGGTTACGCTCCCCGCCGGAGAGCGCGCGCACCGGCGTCATCGCGCGTTTCGGGTGGAACAGGAAGTCCTGCAGATAGCCCAGCACGTGCCGCGGCTTGCCGTTTACCATCACTTCCTGTTTACCTTCGGCGAGGTTATCCATCACCGTGCGGTCCGGATCCAGCTCCGCGCGGTGCTGGTCGAAGTAGGCCACTTCCAGCTTGGTGCCGCAGTGAATGCGGCCGCTGTCGGCCTGCAGCTGGCCCAGCATCAGCTTCAGCAGCGTGGTTTTGCCGCAGCCGTTCGGGCCAATCAGCGCAATTTTGTCCCCGCGCTGAACCTGAGCGGAGAAATCTTTCACCAGCACTTTGCCGTCAACCTGGTAGTTAACGTTTTCCATTTCGAAGACAATCTTGCCGGAGCGGGACGCCTCTTCCACCTGCATTTTGGCGCTGCCCATCACTTCGCGGCGCTCGCTGCGCTCGCGTCGCATCGCCTTCAGGGCACGCACGCGGCCTTCGTTACGGGTACGGCGCGCCTTGATGCCCTGACGGATCCACACCTCTTCCTGCGCCAGCTTGCGGTCGAACTCGGCGTTCTGCAGCTCTTCCACGCGCAGGTTTTCTTCTTTCTCCAGCAGATACGTATCGTAATCGCCAGGATAGGTAACCAGCTTCCCGCGGTCGAGATCGACAATGCGCGTCGCCATATTGCGAATAAACGAACGGTCGTGCGAAATGAAGATGATGGTGCCGCTGAAGGTTTTCAGGAACCCTTCCAGCCAGTCAATCGCTTCAATATCCAGGTGGTTGGTTGGTTCGTCCAGCAGCAGTACCTTAGGGCCACTGACCAGCGCGCGGCCCAGCGCCGCTTTACGCAGCCAGCCGCCGGAGAGCGCGGACAGTTCCATATCCGCTTCGAGACCAAGCTGGGCCAGCACCTCGTTAATGCGGTTTTCCAGCTGCCACAGACCGTGGTGATCGAGCATCTCCTGCACTTTCGCCAGTTCGTTGAGGTTCTTGTCGCTCGGGTCGGTCATCACCAGATGCGAAATCTCGTGATAGCGCTTCAGGTACTCCGCCTGCTCGGAGATGCCTTCCGCCACGAAATCGTACACGCTGCCGGTCACATGACGCGGCGGATCCTGCTGGAGGCGGGAGACGATCAGATCCTGCTCGTACACGATGCGGCCGTCATCCAGCCCCTGCTCGCGGTTGAGGATTTTCATCAGCGTGGATTTACCCGCGCCGTTACGGCCCACCAGACAGACGCGCTCGTTATCTTCGATATGCAGCTCTGCATTATCGAGAAGCGGTGAGTCGCTGAAAGAGAGCCACGCGCCGTGCATACTAATTAATGACATTTATTTTTCCTTTCAGACCGCGGTAATCAACCAGCAGTTATGAATTTGACGGTTACGGGCGAAGTCCTGAGACAGCGTTTTTTGGCTGATTTCTTGTGCTTTCAGTCCCAGGGCTGCCAGGCCGTCATGATCCATACGGAAGCCGCGTTTGTTGTTCGAGAACATAATGGTGCCGCCTTTGCGCAGCAGGCGCTTCAGGTCGGTCATCAGGCGCAGGTGATCGCGTTGAACGTCAAAGCTATCCTCCATGCGCTTGGAGTTAGAGAAGGTCGGCGGATCGATAAAGATCAGGTCGAACTGCTCGTCGGTATCCCGCAGCCAGCCCAGCACGTCGGCCTGCATCAGGCGATGCTGGCGTCCGGTCAGACCGTTCAGGCGCAGGTTGCGTTCGGCCCACTCCAGATAGGTGCGGGACATATCCACCGTGGTGGTGCTGCGCGCGCCGCCGAGACCGGCGTGCACGCTGGCGCTCCCGGTGTAGGAGAACAGGTTGAGGAAATCTTTGCCCTTGCTCATCTGGCCAAGCATGCGGCGGGCGATACGGTGGTCAAGGAACAGGCCGGTATCAAGATAGTCGGTCAGGTTCACCCACAGGCGGGCGTTGTATTCGCCCACTTCGATAAAGTCGCCCTTTTCGCCCATCTTCTGGTACTGGTTTTTACCCTTCTGACGCTCGCGGGTTTTCAGAACCAGCTTGTTCGGCGCAATCCCCAGCACGGCAATGGTGGCCGCAATGACGTCCAGCATACGCTGACGCGCTTTTTGCGCATCAATGGTTTTCGGCGGAGCATATTCCTGAATCACCACCCAGTCCGCGTAGCGGTCAACCGCCACGTTGTACTCCGGCAGGTCGGCATCGTACAGGCGATAGCACTCGATCCCTTCCTGCTTCGCCCATTTTTCAAATTTCTTTAGGTTTTTGCGCAGGCGGTTGGCGTAATCTTCCGCCACGCCGGTTGGCTTGCTGTCCGCCGCTTTCTCTGCCAGATGGTAGTTTTTCTGCACGCAGTCCAGCGGGCCGTTTTTCGCTTTAAACTGGCGATCGGCACGCAGCTGCAGGCAGCTCAGCAGCTCCGGCGAAGCGCTGAACAGAGACAGGTTCCAGCCGCCGAAATAGTCCTTCATATTGCGGCCCAGCAGGCTGTGCAGAGCAATCAGCGCAGGCTCGCTGTCCAGACGCTCGCCGTATGGCGGGTTGCTGATCACGGTTCCGTACGGGCCTTTCGGCAGCGGGTTGGTCAGGTTCGCCACGTCTATCACCTCGAAGGTGACCAGCTCGCCGATACCGGCGCGACGGGCGTTGCTGCGGGCGCGTTCAATCACACGCGGGTCGCTGTCCGAACCGTAGAAGTGCGAGGTGTACTCCGCCAGGCCCTTACGCGCGCGGGTCTGCGCGTCGTCTTTAACCTCTTTCCAGAGCGCTTCGTCGTGCTGTGCCCAGCCCTTAAAGCCCCAGTGGCCGCGGTGCAGCCCCGGCGCACGGTCGGTTGCCAGCATTGCGGCCTCAATCAGCAGCGTACCGGATCCACACATTGGGTCGAGCAGCGGCGTGCCCGGCTGCCAGCCGGAGCGCATCACGATGGCGGCGGCCAGGGTTTCTTTGATCGGCGCCATACCGGTGCGATCGCGGTAGCCGCGCAGGTGCAGACCGGCGCCGCTCAGATCGAGGGAGATGCTTGCCGTGTCGCCGTTCAGCCAGACGTTGATACGCAGGTCCGGATTTTCGCGATCGACGTTCGGACGTTCCTTATTTTTACGCGTGAAGCAGTCAACAATCGCGTCTTTTACGCGCAGGGCGCCGTACTGGCTGTTGCGGATCTCGTCGTTGACGCCGTTGAAATGCACCGCGAAGGTGGCGTCAGGCGTGAAGATCTCTGTCCAGTCGATCATCTGTACGCCGGTGTAGAGATCCAGGTCGCTATAGACCTTGCACTCCTTCATCGGCAGCATGATGCGCGACGCCAGACGGCTCCACATCAGGCTCTGGTAAATAAGCCGCGTGTCGCCCTCAAAATGGACACCACCCTGAACCACCTGGCACTCTTGCGCGCCGAGGGCTTCCAGTTCAGTTTTTAACAGCTCTTCCAGCCCACGGGCCGTACTGGCAAACAGAGAATTCATATCGTCACTTTTACTCTTAGAAAATTGTCGCGCATTATAGCTAATATGGCGTGTATGTCATAAAGTTGAAGGCTTATTTTCATTTGCGGGAGTGTGCAGTGGCGACGTTATCCAGGCTTTTTATTCATCCGGTGAAATCCATGCGCGGCATCGGCGTCTCTCACGCGCTGGCAGACATGAGCGGGTTCGCCTTCGATCGTATTTTTATGGTCACCGAGCCTGACGGGACGTTTATCACCGCACGCCAGTTCCCGCAAATGGTTCGCTTTACCCCTTCACCGCTTCATGATGGTTTGCATCTGACCGCGCCGGACGGTTCCAGCGCGGTGATCCGCTTTGCTGATTTTGCGACTGTCGACGCGCCAACGGAAGTATGGGGCAACCATTTTACCGCCCGCATCGCACCGGATGAAATTAACCGCTGGCTGAGCGGCTTCTTCTCCCGCGACGTGCAGCTGCGCTGGGTTGGGCCGGAACTGACGCGTCGCGTCAAGCGCCACGACGCCGTTCCCCTCTCCTTCGCGGATGGCTTCCCGTTCCTGCTCACCAACGAAGCGTCGCTGCGTGATTTACAGAATCGCTGTAAAGCCAGCGTACAGATGGAACAGTTCCGTCCGAACCTGGTGGTGACGGGAGTCGACGCCTGGGATGAAGATACCTGGAAAGTCATCCGCATCGGCAGCGTCATCTTTGATGTCGTCAAACCCTGCAGCCGCTGCATTTTCACCACGGTAAGCCCCGAGAAAGGCCAGAAGCATCCTTCCGGCGAGCCGCTGAAAACGCTGCAATCGTTCCGTACCGCACAGGACAACGGCGATGTCGATTTCGGCCAGAACCTGATCCCGCGCTCCAGCGGCGCGATCCGCGTAGGCGATGAGGTTGAAATTCTCGCCCGCGGGCCGGCGAGAGTGTACGGCTCGGGCCAGGAAGAAGAAATGGTTGACGTTGTGACAAACGTCGCCTCTGCGGTGGATATTCACTGGCAGGGCAAGATTATTCGTGGCAACAATCAGCAGGTGCTGCTGGAGCAACTGGAGCAAGCCGGTATTCGCGTACCGTATTCCTGCCGCGCGGGAATTTGCGGATGCTGCCGCATCAGGCTGCTGGAGGGTGAAGTGAGTGCGCTGAAAAAATCTGCAATTGGAAATGACGGCACAATCCTGTGCTGTAGCTGCGTACCGAAAACGTCGGTACAGCTGGAAGCTTAAACCGCCTGTTCGAGGCTGAAGGAATCTACGCGCAGCTGTGGCTTCAGCCTGTCATTCATGACTTTGATCGCATCACCTAACTGCATTACGCGCCCGGCAATCGTCACGCCGGGCTGCGCCAGCAGACAAAGTGCGGCGTTTTCGCCCGGCTCAACGACTAATAAACTCACCTCTTCGGCGGTATCGCTCAGGTTAACGCTGGCCGCATCACCCGTTGCTGGCGTCCAGTCCATGCCGTGAGGCAGGAAATGCCAGCTTTTCGGCATTTGCGGTTTCAGGAAACGGATAGCCACCAGCGCATTTAATACCAGTTCGGCACGCTGCTCTTTTGAGAGCTCCAGATCGCGGCATTTTTCTTCAAAGGAGAAATAAAGCGCCGCATCGTCAACGCAAAAGCCCGATGGAGAAAACGCGTCCGGGGTTAACATTCGGCGGGCAAAACGAGAACGAAACAACATGCCATTGGCTAAATCGAGCATCATGCGATCGTGTTCGTCGCAAAAATACCAGCGCCAGTTATCGTCAGGTTTAATTCGCATGTTTCTCTCCCGTCCCCAAACGTCCTGTACTAAAAATGTCCTGTTGGCCGCTTCGTTTATAACACTAGTAATAAAAGACTATAATGTCTAAATAAGCAACAGTGACGGAATATAAAACAACCAGGGCTGGAAATAAAGCCCTGGTTGTCTGATTAAGAGAAAAGATTAGATATGAGTAACGATTTCTTTAATCAGCGGCGGGCCTTTAAAAATAAAGCCGGAATAGATTTGCACCAGTGACGCACCGGCCGCCATCTTCTCGCGCGCAGCAATCACCGAGTCGATACCGCCGACGCCAATAATCGGTAAACGGCCATTTAATTCCGCAGACAGAGCGCGAATAATTTCGGTGCTTTTTAATTGTACCGGACGGCCACTTAACCCACCCGCTTCGTCACAGTTTTTCATTCCCTGAACGAGCGAACGATCGAGCGTGGTATTCGTTGCAATCACCCCATCGATATTATGGCGAACCAAACTGTCGGCAACCTGGATCAATTCTTCATGAGAAAGATCCGGCGCGATCTTCACCGCGACCGGAACATATTTATGGTGGATCGCCTGGAGTTCATTTTGTTTATTTTTAATGGCACTCAGAAGATCGTCCAGCGCTTCGCCATATTGTAACGAGCGTAAACCCGGGGTATTAGGTGAGGAAATATTCACCGCGATATACCCGGCATAGGCGTAGACTTTTTCCATACAAATCAGATAGTCATCTTTACCCTGCTCAACCGGCGTATCTTTATTTTTGCCAATATTGATGCCTAACACCCCATCGAAATGGGCTTTCTTCACGTTCTCCACCAGATGATCAACGCCGAGGTTATTAAAGCCCATGCGGTTGATCAGTCCTTCGGCTTCGACCAGGCGGAACAGACGCGGTTTGTCATTTCCCGGCTGCGGGCGCGGCGTGACGGTACCAATTTCGATGGAGCCAAAGCCCATCGCGCCCAGGGCATCGATGCACTCGCCATTTTTGTCCAGACCGGCCGCCAGACCCAGCGGATTTTTAAAGGTCAGACCCATGCACTGCACAGGCTTTTCCGGCACGTTTTGGCGCACCAGTGCCGCCAGAGGCGTGCCTGTAATGCGACGTAATTGCTGGAATGTAAATTCATGAGCGCGCTCGGGGTCGAGCTGGAAAAGGGCTTTACGAACGAAGGGGTAGTACATGAACTCTCCTGGATTCCCGGTGTGCAAACCGGGAGGGGATTATGGGCGATCCCGTCGCGAAAGGGAATTGACCTGCGGCAAAAAAACGGCGTAAAACGCAATCGTTTTCCTGCCTTTCCCTTTCTTATGCAGTTTTTTGCATTTTAATTGCGGATAAATCATTTAGTGGAATAACCGCGCGGTGTCACACTCCTGAAAATTGTTATGAATGTTAGATAAAAGCAAACAATTAGTTATAAGGAGGATGTATGCGCGTCATTACCCTGGCCGGAAGTCCACGATTCCCTTCGCGTTCCAGCGCCCTGCTGGAACATGCCCGTGAAAAGCTCAACGCCCTGGACGTGGAAGTGTGCCACTGGAATCTGCATAACTTCGAGCCTGAAGATTTGCTGTATGCCCGCTTCGACAGCCCCGCGCTGAAAACCCTCACCGAGCAGCTCAAGGAAGCGGACGGCCTCATCGTTGCGACCCCGATTTATAAAGCCTCTTTTTCGGGCGCGCTGAAAACCCTGCTCGATCTTCTCCCCGAGCGCGCGCTGGACGGCAAAGTGGTGCTGCCGCTGGCAACGGGCGGCACGGTGGCACATTTACTGGCGGTGGATTACGCCCTGAAGCCGGTGCTGAACGCCCTGAAGGCGCAGGAGATCCTCCACGGCGTTTTCGCGGATGATTCGCAGGTCATTGACTACCAGCATAAGCCGCACTTCACGCCGAATCTGCAAACGCGCCTTGATGCCGCGCTGGAAACCTTCTGGCACGCCCTGCATCGCCGGGATATCCAGGTTCCTTCTTTTACTCCGCCTCAGGGAGTCGCACATGTTTAAAACCTTAACCCGTCTCGGACTGGCTGGCCTGATGGCGTTTACCGCGCTGGCGCATGCCGCAGAAACCGCACCGGACAGCTTACGCATTGGCTACCAAAAAGGCAGCGTCAGCATGGTGCTGGCAAAAAGCCACCATCTGCTGGAAAAACGCTTCCCGGACACCAAATTCTCCTGGGTGGAGTTCCCGGCAGGGCCGCAGATGCTTGAAGCGCTGAACGTCGGCAGTATCGATCTGGGCAGCACGGGCGACATCCCGCCTATTTTTGCTCAGGCTGCCGGGGCAGACCTTGTCTACGTCGGCGTAGAACCCGCGAAACCGAAAGCCGAGGTGATTCTGGTACCTGAAAACAGCGACATTAAAAGCGTCGCCGACCTTAAAGGACGTAAGGTCGCTTTCCAGAAAGGCTCCAGCTCGCACAACCTGCTGCTGCGCGCCTTACAGGAAGCCGGGCTCAAGTTCACCGACATTCAACCCGTTTACCTGACGCCTGCCGACGCGCGCGCCGCGTTCCAGCAGAAGAACGTTGATGCCTGGGCTATCTGGGATCCGTACTACTCTGCGGCATTACTGCAGGGCGGCGTTCGGGTGCTGAAGGACGGCACCACGCTGAAACAGACCGGCTCGTTCTACCTCGCCGCGCGCCCTTACGCGGAAAAAAACGGCGCGTTTATTCAGGGCGTGCTGGATACCTTCACGCAGGCAGATGCTCTGACCCAAAGCCAGCCTCAGGCGAGCATTGCCCTGCTGGCAAAAACCATGGGCCTGCCTGAACCGGTGATCGCGAGCTATCTCAGCCACCGTCCACCCACCACCATTTCACCGGTAGACGCGCACGTCGCCGCGCTTCAGCAACAGACCGCTGACCTCTTCTATCAAAACCGCCTGGTCCCAAAACAGGTCGATATTCGCGAACGCATCTGGCAGCCCGCAGGCAAAGAAGGAGCTAAATCATGAGTCTGAATCTTTTCTGGTTTTTACCCACCCACGGCGATGGGCACTATCTTGGCACAGAAGAGGGTTCGCGCCCGGTTGACCACGGCTATCTGCAGCAGATTGCGCAGGCGGCGGACCGAATCGGTTTTACCGGCGTGCTGATCCCGACCGGACGCTCGTGCGAGGATGCCTGGCTGGTCGCCGCGTCGATGATCCCGGTCACCCAGCGCCTTAAATTCCTGGTTGCATTGCGCCCGAGCGTCGTCTCCCCCACCGTGGCGGCGCGTCAGGCGGCAACGCTGGACAGGCTCTCCAACGGCCGGGCCCTGTTCAACCTGGTGACGGGCAGCGATCCGCAGGAGCTGGCGGGCGACGGCGTGTTCCTCGACCATACCGAGCGCTATGAAGCCTCCGCCGAGTTTACCCGCGTCTGGCGACGCCTGCTGGAAGGCGAAACCGTCACCTTTGAAGGCAAGCATATTCACGTTCGCGACGCGAAGCTCTACTTCCCGCCGGTGCAGCAGCCGCGTCCCCCGCTCTATTTTGGCGGATCGTCGGATGTGGCTCAGGATCTGGCCGCCGAGCAGGTCGATCTCTATCTGACCTGGGGCGAGCCGCCCGAGCTGGTGAAAGAGAAAATTGCTCAGGTCCGCGCCAAAGCCGCCGCCCATGGCCGCAGGGTGCGCTTCGGCATTCGCCTGCACGTGATTGTGCGCGAAACCAATGAAGAAGCCTGGCAGGCGGCAGACCGTCTGATCTCCCAGCTGGATGATGAGACCATCGCGAAGGCGCAGGCCGCGTTTGCCAAAACCGACTCCGTCGGGCAGCACCGCATGGCCTCTCTGCACAACGGCAGGCGCGAGAATCTGGAAATCAGCCCGAACCTGTGGGCGGGCGTCGGTCTGGTACGCGGCGGCGCGGGCACGGCGCTGGTCGGCGACGGCCCGACCGTAGCCGCCCGGATTAATGAATACGCTGACCTGGGCATCGACAGCTTTATTCTTTCCGGCTATCCGCATCTGGAAGAGGCCTACAGGGTGGGCGAGCTGTTATTCCCGCATCTGGACGTCGCCGTTCCGGAAATTCCGCAGCCGCAGCGGCTCCAGCTGCAGGGCGAAGCCGTGGCGAACGAGTTTATTCCGCGCAAAGCCGCGCAGAGCTAAGGAGTGACCATGTCTGCCACCTCACAAAAATGGCTGCTGCGCGCCGCCCCGTGGTTTTTGCCCGTCGGCATCGTGGCGCTCTGGCAGCTCGCGTCGACCACCGGCTGGCTGTCGAGCCGCATACTGCCCTCTCCGGAGGGCGTTATCGAAGCGTTCTGGTCGCTGAGCGTCAGCGGCGAGCTGTGGCAGCATCTGGCGATCAGCTCCTGGCGTGCGGTGATTGGGTTTTCCATCGGCGGCAGCATTGGTCTGTTGCTGGGTCTGATCAGCGGCCTTTCCCGCTGGGGCGAGCGGCTGCTGGATACCTCCATTCAGATGCTGCGCAACGTGCCGCACCTGGCGCTGATCCCGCTGGTGATTCTGTGGTTTGGGATTGATGAAAGCGCCAAGATCTTCCTCGTGGCGCTGGGCACGCTGTTCCCGATATACATCAACACCTGGCACGGCATCCGCAATATCGATCGCGGTCTGGTGGAGATGGCGCGAAGCTACGGCCTGTCCGGCTTTTCTCTCTTTACACACGTGATCCTGCCGGGCGCCCTGCCCTCCATTATGGTCGGGGTGCGTTTTGCGCTCGGCCTGATGTGGCTGACGCTGATTGTGGCGGAGACCATTTCAGCCAATTCAGGCATCGGCTATCTGGCGATGAACGCTCGTGAATTCCTGCAAACGGACGTGGTGGTGGTTGCCATCATCCTGTATGCCCTGCTTGGCAAACTCGCGGACATCAGCGCCCAGTGGCTGGAGCGCAGCTGGCTGCGCTGGAACCCGGCCTATACCCTTCAGGAGGCGAAAGCATGAATACGGCACGACTGAACCAGGGAACGCCGCTGCTGCTGAACGGCGTAACTAAACGCTACGGCGAAAACACCATTCTTAACGGGCTGGATCTGCACATTCCCGCCGGCCAGTTTGTGGCCGTTGTCGGGCGCAGCGGCGGCGGCAAGAGCACGCTCCTGCGTCTTTTAGCCGGGCTGGAAGCCCCCAACGGTGGAGAGATTCTGGCAGGAACAACGCCGCTTTCGAATATTCAGAACGATACGCGCATGATGTTTCAGGACGCGCGGCTGCTGCCCTGGAAGACGGTGATTAATAACGTCGGGCTGGGGCTCAAAGGCAACTGGCAGGATGAAGCCCGTCAGGCGCTGGCCGCCGTCGGGCTGGAAAACCGTGCCGGTGAATGGCCTGCGGCGCTGTCGGGCGGGCAGAAGCAGCGCGTGGCGCTGGCGCGAGCGTTGATTCACCGTCCCGGCCTGCTGCTGCTTGATGAGCCGCTCGGCGCGCTCGACGCCCTGACGCGGATCGAAATGCAGGATCTGATTGAATCCCTCTGGCAGGCGCACGGCTTTACGGTCCTGCTGGTGACGCATGACGTCAGCGAAGCCGTGGCGATGGCGGACCGGGTATTGCTTATAGAAGACGGGAAAATCGGTTTGGATCTGACGGTGGATATCACGCGACCTCGTCGCGTGGGCTCGGCGAGACTGGCGGAGCTGGAGGCGGCGGTACTGGAGCGGGTGATGAAGCGTGGGGTAAATGAGCGTGCGTTGATTACGGCTAATGCCTGATGCCCTCACCCCGGCCCTCTCCCACAGGGAGAGGGAGGGTTAAGCTTTCTATCAGGCCAGTGCTTTAGCAATCTTCTCGTACAGATCGCCAGACAGATTTTCCAGCCCTTTCAACTGCTCAAGCGCGGCGCGCATCTTCGCCTGGCGCTGCGCATCGTAGCGTTTCAGGCGGATCAGCGGCTCAATCAGACGTGATGCAACCTGCGGGTTACGGCTGTTCAGCTCGGTCAGCATTTCCACCATAAACTGGTATCCGCTGCCGTCTTCGGCGTGGAACGCGGCCGGGTTGCTGCTGGCAAATGCGCCAATCAGCGAGCGAACGCGGTTCGGGTTGCTCATGGTGAACGAACGGTGCTTCAGCAGGCTGCGAACCTTGCTAAGCGCATCGGCCGCCGGGCTGGTCGCCTGCAGAATAAACCACTTGTCCATCACCAGGCCATCCTGGTGCCACTTGTCGTCATACTCCTGCATCAGCGCATCGCGGCACGGCAGTTCAGCGGCAACGCTTGCCGACAGCGCGGCCAGCGCATCGGTCATGTTATCCGCTTCGTGGTACTGCTTGCTCACCAGCGTGTTCGCCAGCCCGGCCTCACCAAACGCGAGATAGCGCAGGCAGGTATTGCGCAGGGTACGCTTGCCGATATCCGCATGTTCCACGCGATAGGCGTCAAGCTTGTTGGCGTTGTAGAGCGCCAGGAATTCATCCGCCAGTTCGGTCGCCAGCGTGCGGGTCAGCGCTTCGCGCACGGCCACGATGGCAATCGGGTCGATGATCTCGAACAGCTCCGCAATTTCAGTCGCGGACGGCAGCGTCAGAATTTCAGCCGCCAGCGCCGGGTCAATCTTCTCGTCCAGCAGGATGGCACGGAACGCGTCTGCCACATGCACCGGCAGCGTCAGCGGCTGGCCCTGCTGGTAGCGGTTCACGTTCAGCTTGATGTAGGTTGCCAGCAGGCTCTGCGCGGCGTCCCAGCGAGAGAAATCGTTGCGCGCGTGGCGCATCAGGAACGTCAGCTGCTGGTCGCTCCACTTGTACTCCAGCTTCACCGGCGCGGAGAATTCGCACAGCAGCGCAGGAACCGGCTGGAAGTAGACGTTATCGAAGATAAAGGTCTGCTCTGCCTGGGTCACGTTCAGCACGTTGTGCACCGGATGGCCGCCCTTCTGCAGCGGAATAACGTTGCCTTCGTTGTCGTACAGCTCAATGCTAAACGGAATGTGCAGCGGATATTTCTTTTCCTGCTCGGCGGTTGGCGGCGTGCGCTGGCTGATGGTCAGAGTGTACTGCTCGGTTTCCGGGTTGTAGTCGTCCTTCACGGTGACGATCGGGGTTCCGGCCTGGCTGTACCAGCGGCGGAAATGAGAGAGATCAACGTTGGACGCGTCTTCCATCGCCTGCACGAAGTCGTCGCAGGTGGCCGCGCTGCCGTCGTGGCGCTCGAAATAGAGCTGCATCCCTTTCTGGAAGTTCTCCTCGCCCAGCAGGGTGTGGATCATGCGAATAATTTCCGCGCCCTTCTCGTACACCGTCAGTGTGTAGAAGTTATTCATCTCAATGACTTTGTCCGGACGGATCGGGTGCGCCATTGGGCTGGCATCTTCCGCAAACTGCAGGCCGCGCATGGTACGCACGTTGTTGATGCGGTTGACCGCCCGCGAGCCGAGATCGGAGCTGAACTCCTGGTCACGGAAGACGGTCAGGCCCTCTTTCAGGCTCAGCTGGAACCAGTCGCGGCAGGTGACGCGGTTACCGGTCCAGTTGTGGAAATACTCGTGGCCGATGACGCGTTCAATATCGAGGTAGTCTTTATCGGTGGCGTTATCGGTACGCGCCAGCACGTATTTGGAGTTAAAGATGTTAAGGCCTTTATTCTCCATCGCGCCCATGTTGAAGAAGTCGACGGCGACGATCATATAGATGTCGAGATCGTATTCGAGGCCGAAGCGCTCTTCGTCCCACTTCATGGAATTAATGAGTGAAGTCATCGCCCACGGCGCGCGGTCAAGGTTGCCGCGGTCAACGAACAGCTCCAGCGCCACTTCGCGTCCAGAGCGGGTTTTGAAGGTATCGCGCAGCACGTCGAAATCACCCGCCACCAGCGCAAACAGGTAGCACGGTTTCGGGAACGGGTCCTGCCACTGCACCCAGTGACGGCCATTTTCCAGCTCGCCCTCGCCGACGCGGTTACCGTTGGAGAGCAGGAACGGATAGAGCGTTTTATCGGCAATGATTTTAGTGGTAAAGCGCGCCAGCACGTCCGGGCGGTCGAGGTACCAGGTAATGTGGCGGAAACCTTCTGCTTCACACTGGGTACACAGGGCCACGCCTGACTGGTAAAGCCCTTCCAGCGCCGTGTTGGCGGCAGGGCTGATTTCATTCACGATGCGCAGCGTAAAGCGTTCCGGCAGGTTGTCGATGACCAGCTGGTTGCCTTCTTCTTTATAGTCTGACCAGGGTTCATCGTTAATGTGCAGGGAGACCAGCGTCAGGTCTTCGCCATCCAGACGCAGCGGTACGGCAGTCGCGCTGTGGCGCGTCACCTGGCTTACCGCCGTCACAACGGTTTTTGTGGCATCCAGGTCAAAAGTCAGGTCGATATCGCTAATCAGGTATTCCGGCGCACGGTAGTCGTGGCGGTATTTGGCTTGTGGCTGTTGTGTCATAGAAAACCTTATGCATCGTTTGTCGAGTAACGTTTCAATATATTCCTGTTGCGTAAAACGCGCTATGCAGAATGTTCATCTTTTCAGGCAGAAACACCTTTTTTGCTACATTTGTATAACACGGGGCACGAAATGCTCTCGACCATAAAGTGTGCTTATGTTGTGATCGGGGTTCAATAAATCACTAAACAAGGTATACTCCGGAGTTGTTTATTGTACTAAACGCTCCCGTGAGAGGATGCTACAGCGCACCTATGACTCAATTCGCTTCTCCGGTTCTGCATACGTTGCTGGATACCGACGCGTATAAACTGCATATGCAGCAAGCCGTTTTCCACCATTACTATGACGTTCACGTCGCGGCGGAATTCCGCTGCCGTGGTGACGACTTGCTCGGTATCTACGCAGACTCCATTCGTGAACAGGTCGATGCGATGCAGCATCTGACGCTGCAGGACGACGAATACCAGTGGCTTTCAGGCCTGCCTTTCTTCAAAGCGGACTATCTGAACTGGCTGCGCGACTTCCGCTATAAGCCTGAACAGGTCACCGTGACCAACGAGAACGGCAAGCTGGATATTCGTCTTGAAGGTCCGTGGCGGGAAGTGATTATGTGGGAAGTGCCGCTTCTGGCCGTCATCAGCGAGCTGGCTCACCGCTACCGTTCGCCTGAAACGGGCGTCGAACAGGCGGTCGCCTCGCTGGAAAACAAACTTGAGGCATTCTCAACGCTGACCGAAGGGCTGGATATGTCCCGCTTCCGCCTGATGGACTTCGGCACCCGTCGCCGCTTCTCTCGCGAAGTTCAGCAGGCTATCGTTGAACGTTTGCAGCAGGAGCCGTGGTTCGTGGGCACCAGCAACTACGATCTTGCGCGTCGCCTCAACCTGACGCCAATGGGCACTCAGGCGCACGAGTGGTTCCAGGCGCATCAGCAAATTAGCCCTGACCTGGCTAACAGCCAGCGAGCGGCGCTGGCCGCCTGGCTTGAAGAGTACCCGAATCAACTCGGGATCGCCCTGACCGACTGCATTACGATGGATGCCTTCCTGCGTGACTTTGGTCCCGAGTTCGCAGAGCGTTACCAGGGGTTACGCCACGACTCCGGGGATCCGGTTGAATGGGGCGAAAAGGCGATTGCCCATTATCAAAAACTCGGCATTGACCCGATGAGCAAGGTACTGGTCTTCTCCGATAATCTTGACCTGGCGAAAGCTGTCGAACTGTATCGTCATTTCAATACCAGAATTAATCTGGGCTTCGGGATCGGTACCCGGTTGACCTGCGACATTCCTCAGGTAAAACCTCTGAATATCGTGATAAAGCTGGTGGAATGTAACGGCAAGCCGGTGGCAAAGCTCTCCGACAGCCCGGGTAAAACCATCTGCCATGACAAAGCGTTTGTTCGCGCATTGCGCAAAGCGTTCGATCTCCCCCAGATCAAAAAAGCCAGTTAAGCGCTTACGGGAGCCTTCAGGGCTCCCTTCCCTTATTTATTTCTCAATTCTTCTCTTTTGACTGCGAAATTTACTTGTCTGATAGCGGTTGGCAGGTAACATAGATATCCCCCCGTCTTGGGGTGGACAAGTGTTTATTTTTTCCGACTATTAACAGAGAGAATATTATGAGCGTTGTGCCTGTAGCCGACGTACTCCAGGGCCGTGTCGCCGTTGACCAGGAGGTCACCGTGCGCGGATGGGTGCGTACTCGCCGAGATTCTAAAGCTGGCATCTCCTTCCTTGCCGTCTATGACGGTTCCTGCTTTGATCCTGTACAGGCCGTCATCAATAATTCTCTGCCCAATTACAATGATGACGTTCTGCGCCTGACGACGGGCTGTTCCGTTATCGTTACCGGTGTGGTTGTCGCATCACCTGGCCAGGGTCAGAGTTTCGAGATCCAGGCCTCAGCCATTGAAGTCACCGGCTGGGTTGAAGATCCGGACACCTACCCGATGGCGGCAAAACGTCACAGCATAGAATACCTGCGTGAAGTCGCACATCTGCGTCCGCGTACCAACCTGATTGGTGCGGTGGCTCGCGTGCGCCATACGCTGGCCCAGGCGCTGCATCGCTTCTTCGATGAGCAGGGTTATTTCTGGGTGTCGACCCCGCTGATCACCGCGTCCGATACGGAAGGCGCAGGCGAAATGTTCCGCGTCTCGACGCTGGACATGGAAAACCTGCCGCGCACGCCGGAAGGTAAAGTGGACTATGACAAAGACTTCTTTGGTAAAGAAGCCTTCCTGACGGTATCCGGTCAGCTCAACGGCGAAACTTACGCCTGTGCGCTGTCTAAAATCTATACCTTCGGCCCAACCTTCCGCGCCGAAAACTCCAACACCAGCCGCCACCTGGCGGAGTTCTGGATGCTGGAGCCGGAAGTGGCGTTTGCCGATCTGAATGACGTTGCAGGTCTCGCAGAAGCGATGCTGAAGTACGTCTTCAAAGCGGTGCTGGAAGAGCGTCCTGACGACATGAAGTTCTTCGCAGAGCGCGTTGACAGCGATGCTGTAGCGCGTCTGGAGCGTTTCGTCTCTGCCGACTTTGCGCAGGTGGACTATACCGACGCGGTAGCGATCCTCGAAAAATGCGGTGAGAAGTTTGAGAACCCGGTTTACTGGGGCGTCGATCTGGCGTCTGAGCACGAACGCTATCTCGCCGAGAAACACTTCAAAGCGCCGGTTGTTGTTAAAAACTACCCGAAAGACATTAAAGCCTTCTATATGCGCCTTAATGAAGACGGTAAAACCGTGGCAGCGATGGACGTACTGGCGCCGGGCATCGGTGAAATCATCGGTGGTTCTCAGCGTGAAGAACGTCTGGACGTGCTCGATGCGCGCATGGAAGAGATGGGTCTCAACCCTGCGGACTACAGCTGGTATCGCGACCTGCGCCGTTATGGCACCGTTCCGCACGCCGGTTTTGGTCTGGGCTTCGAGCGTCTGATCGCCTACGTTACCGGCGTTCAGAACGTGCGTGACGTGATCCCGTTCCCGCGTACTCCGCGCAACGCCAGCTTCTAAGTAACACCACAGACAATGGCCAGCATTTGCTGGCCATTATTTTATTCTGTCTTGTCAGTTTTTGTCAGCGTAAAGTCAGCCTTTTTAAACCACCACCCCGTCACAACCACTACCTGTTACGTTTTGTTTCCGCGAAATATCCAGCCACAAAAAATAAACCTCAGTCTTATTGCGATTATTACACCCTGAAGTAATAGCACAAATTTCAACCAATTTTCAGCCATCCAGAAGTCTTTTTTCGGTCATAAGAAAAAACGAGTCGTTTAACATCCGTTTATAGGAATTGCCTTTATCCAAATTAAACATAAGGAATTCATATATATAGGAAACAAACTGATGCTTAATTCGCCAGAGGGTTCCGAAATTTGAGATGGTTCACAAAGTTCCCAAAAATACACATTTAGTTACACATATTTTCTTTCTGTAACTCAATCTTGAAAATTGTAGCACTTTCAGGCTAGCGAAACGCTTCGGTGAATGGAAAGATGCCTGTCAGATACATAAAGACACCAAACTCTCATCAATAGTTCCGGAAATATTTATTGACAGAATTTATTGGCGGCGGTGGCGAGTGTCATAAAAAAACCAATGAGGGTAATAAATAATGATGAAGCGCAATATTCTGGCAGTGGTAATCCCTGCCCTGCTGGTAGCCGGTGCAGCTAACGCTGCAGAAATCTATAACAAGAACGGCAACAAACTGGATCTGTACGGAAAAGTGGTTGCCGAGCATGACTTCGTCACCTCAGGTGACAACACTGACAGCAGCGACGCTACCTATGCGCAGATCGGTTTCAAAGGTGAAACTCAAATTAATGACCAACTGACTGGTTATGGTCAGTGGGAATACCGTGCCCTGGCAAGCCAGGCAGAAAGCAACCAGACTCAGCGTACTCGTCTGGCGTTCGCTGGTCTGAAAGCCGGTGATGCAGGTTCAATCGACTACGGTCGTAACTACGGTATCGTTTACGACGTAGAATCCTACACCGATATGGCGCCATCCTACTCTGGTATGACCTGGGCCAACTACTCTGATAACTTCATGACCGGCCGTACCACGGGTGTTCTGACCTATCGTAACTCTGACTTCTTTGGTCTGGTTGACGGTCTTAGCATGGGCCTGCAGTACCAGGGTAAAAACGAGCGTGACGACGTTAGAACGTCTAACGGTGACGGCTTCGGTACTTCTGTAGGTTATGAATTCGGCGAAGGTTTCGGCCTGATCGGTGCATACAGCAACTCTGACCGTACTGATGCGCAAAGCGCTGATGGCAAAGGTGAGAAAGCTGAAGCATGGGCAGTTGGCGCGAAATACGACGCAAACAACATCTACCTGGCAACCACCTATGCTGAAACCCGCAATATGACCCGTGAAGATGACGGCTCATTCGCGAACAAAACTCAGAACTTCGAAGTTATCGCCCAGTACCAGTTCGACTTCGGCCTGCGTCCTTCCGTGTCTTACGTTCAGTCTAAAGGTAAAAACCTGGCACAGCGTGGCACCTTCTCCGGCGGCGATGCTGACCTGCAGAAATTTGTTGAACTGGGTGCGACTTACTACTTCAACAAAAACTTCAACATCTATGTTGACTATCAGCTGAACCTGATCGACGACAGTGACTACTCTCGTAGCGTTGGTATCGTGAACGGTAAAGACGACCAGGTTGCAATGGCTGTAACTTACCAGTTCTAATCAGTACACCACTTTGTTATATGCATAATGAACAGGGCTTCGGCCCTGTTTTTTTATGCCTGACAGAAAATAATGGCGACTTTTGAAAAGCCGCACGCTTTTCGTCGCAAACGGTTGGCATTTTGTAAATCTACCGTTAACCTGATAGCGGATTTCACTTCTGTAATCACAATGGAACTTCGTCATGTTTGAGAACATTACCGCCGCTCCTGCCGACCCTATTCTGGGCCTGGCCGATCTGTTTCGTGCCGACGACCGCCCTGGCAAAATCAACCTGGGTATTGGTGTATATAAAGATGAAACCGGCAAAACTCCGGTACTGACCAGCGTTAAGAAAGCTGAGCAGTATCTGCTGGAAAATGAAACCACCAAAAACTACCTCGGTATTGATGGTATCCCTGAATTTGGTCGCTGCACCCAGGAGCTGCTGTTCGGTAAAGGCAGCGCAATCGTGAGTGACAAACGTGCGCGCACGGCGCAGACCCCTGGCGGTACCGGCGCGCTGCGCGTGGCGGCGGATTTCCTTGCGAAAAACACCTCTGTTAAGCGCGTATGGGTGAGCAACCCAAGCTGGCCGAACCACAAGAGCGTATTCAACTCTGCGGGCCTGGAAGTGCGCGAATATGCTTACTATGACGCGGCAAACCACGCTCTGGACTTTGACGGCCTGCTGGCAAGCCTGAGCGAAGCGCAGGCGGGTGACGTGGTGCTGTTCCACGGCTGCTGCCACAACCCAACCGGTATCGATCCAACGCTTGAGCAGTGGGAACACCTGGCGAAGCTCTCCGTTGAGAAAGGCTGGCTGCCGCTGTTTGACTTTGCTTACCAGGGCTTTGCCCGCGGTCTGGAAGAAGATGCCGAAGGCCTGCGCGCGTTCGCAGCCGTGCATCAGGAGCTGATCGTTGCAAGCTCCTACTCCAAGAACTTTGGTCTGTACAATGAGCGTGTAGGTGCCTGTACGCTGGTTGCGGCTAACGATGAAACCGCCGATCGCGCCTTCAGCCAGATGAAGTCCGTTATCCGCGCTAACTACTCTAACCCGCCGGCACACGGTGCGTCTGTTGTTGCGACCATTCTGAGCAACGATGCGCTGCGCGCGATCTGGGAACAAGAGCTGAACGATATGCGTCAGCGTATCCAGCGCATGCGCCTGCTGTTTGTGAACACCCTGGCTGAGAAAGGCGCTGACCGCGACTTCAGCTTCATCATCAAACAGAACGGCATGTTCTCGTTCAGCGGCCTGACCAAAGAGCAGGTTCTGCGTCTGCGTGAAGAGTTTGGCGTGTACGCCGTGGCCTCTGGCCGCGTGAACGTTGCAGGCATGACGCCTGACAACATGGCGCCACTGTGCGAAGCGATTGTCGCCGTCCTGTAATTTGCGCCCACAAAAAAGCCTGCGTAAGCAGGCTTTTTTTATGCTGGTTACCAGACAGGCATCTCATCCTGAAGGAACGGGTTATGGAGCCGTTCATAGCCCAGCGTCGACATCGGACCGTGTCCAGGGATAAACGTTACGTCATCACCCAGCGGCAACAACTTCTGTTTGATCGACTGAATCAGCTGCCCGTGATCGCCGCGCGGAAAATCGCTGCGTCCCACGCCACCTTTGAAAATCACATCGCCGGAAATCAGCAGACGGGACTGGTCATCAAAGAAGACGATATGGCCTGGCGTATGCCCAGGACAATGCAACACCTGTAAAGTCACATTCCCTACGTTAACGCGCTCTCCTTCGTTCAACCAGCGATCGGGCGTCAAAGGCTGACACTCATCAAGGCCAAACATGCGGCTTTGGGCGGGTAACCCCTGCAGCCAGAACTCATCTTCTTTTTCCGGGCCGATAATCGGCACACCGTAGTGTTTAGCCAGTTCAGCCGCTGCGCCTACATGGTCGAGGTGACCATGCGTCAGTAAAATCTGCATCAGCGTCACGCCGCTGTCGGCAACGTCCTGCTTGATTTTCTCAGCGTCACCGCCGGGATCGACAAGCGCGGCCAGTTTGGTTTGCTCGCACCAGATTAATGAACAGTTCTGGGAGAACGCGGTAACCGGAATAATACGATAGTTCATACTGCTCCTGTGTTTCGTTATTACCAGTGCCGAACCGGCCCGGTATCAATATGCACAAAGTTGCTACGTGGGTAATATCCTACACCACCAGCGCGCATAGATAACGCGGCTTTGCGAATATTGGCTAACGAAACGCCTTCAATATGGAAATCCATTGCCTGTCCCTTCGTGTGGTAGCTTTTTTTCGCTACACCACGGCTATGGGCGCGCAGTTCATTATTGGTATCAATTGAGCGATAACCAGAAATAAGCTGCACCGGCCTGCTGGTGCCCAGAAGGCCCTGAAGGCGGAAAAGCTGATCAAACAGTCCAGGGTCGATGGCTTTTACTTTATTCGCGCGGAAATCACGGAAAAAATGGTTGAGTCTTGCTAATTCATCCTGAATATAGCCTCTGCCATCGAAAAACTCCGCTTTTAGCGACTCACCAGTGTGAAGATTGCTGAGCGTTAAAACGCGCGGACGAGGTGTCGAGAGGGTGGCAAATGCTGGCGTCGGTAAGATGGCCGCTGCGCCAAGCGCAACACCACCTAACGCCAGCAGCTTGCGGCGATTAGCGTCAAATTTGTCCATGATAATCAGGTCTACAGGTCAAAGAAATCGTAATATGCTTAGCGCACGAAGGGCACCTTAACTGGCAAAACAGAGTACGTCAAGGCGCCCAACCCCAGTGAATACGCGGCTTACAGCGATATTGGCCCCGATTCACCATAACTTACGACAATCATTTTTCCCGAACTGCTTCATTTACCTGATTAATTGTTCCGCTTTTGGCAAAATTTGTGCGCCGGATCGCGCGGTGAGATCATAATTGTAAATATCTGTACGGTACTGAGTGCGACCGTCTTCACCCACAAACGCCGTCAGATAATAAAGATTAACCGGAATGTTGTGGCGAATATTCACGTAGCGCGTATCCCCCTGCTTCAGGGCGTCAGAGATACGCGTATCGTTCCAGCCCGCATCCTGCAACAGCATGTTGGCCAGCTCCGAGGCTTTATTCACGCGCACGCAGCCTGAACTCAGTGCCCGGGTATCTTTCTGGAACAGATTGTGGTTCGGCGTATCGTGCAGATAGATAGCATCTGAACTTGGCATGTTGAATTTATAGCGTCCCAGAGAGTTATGCGCTCCGGGAGCCTGCTGGAAGCGGAACGGCAGATTGGAAGCCGTAATCGTCGACCAGTCGACCATGTAAGGATCGATTGCCTCTTTACTGTTCCAGCCACGCATCACCGTATAGCCATGACGTTCCAGATAACCCGGATCGTTCCAGACCTTAGGCAGAATGTCCTTACGCGCCAGCGTCGGCGGCACGTTCCACGGTGGGTTAACCACCACGTTATTTAACGCGCTGCTCATCATCGGCGTTTTGCGATCCGGACGCCCGACAATCACGCGCGAGGCCAGTTTCTCGCTACCATCCTGATAATAGACCAGGGAATAGGCCGGGATATTGACCATAATGCCGGTGGACAGCGTGCCCGGCAGCAAACGCAAACGCTGAATATTAAGCGCCAGCACCCCTGCCCGCTGCGCAGGCGATACGTTAAGCCAGTCACGCGTTGACGGTCCAATAACGCCATCGGCTCCCAGCCCCTGAACGGCCTGGAACTGTTTAACCGCGGCGACCAGCTCGCGATCGTAAGCCTCGGGCTTGTTACTCAGGGTAGTGGCCTTGTTCTCTTTTACGGGCGCTGACGGGCTGACCACCGCGCTTTGCGGATCGTCGCCCGGCAGGGCAATCTTCGGCCCGCCATCAAGAATACCGGAGCGTTTCAGGATCTCGCGCAGGGCTGGCACATCGCTGCTCCACTGACCCGGACGCAACGTTGCGGTCCCCCGCATTTGCGGCCATGGACGCGAGTCCCCCACCAGCGCGAGGAGCGACTGGTGCATGGTGGCATACTGTGGATGCGCCGGCGCGAGGCTGGCAATAAAGCGCGGCAGGTCGCCGTTATCCAGCGCTAATTGCCACTGGTTAATCACCGACAGGGCTGGCGTCGCCAGCTTATAGGGCCTGTCGCTGTACAACCAGCGGTTACCATTGACCGGAATTCCCGCCACAAACTGCAGGTAGCCCATCATGGCATCGGAAAGGACCACGTCCCGCGCCTGACCGGTGACGGCAGGATCGGTTAACAGCTCAACCCACTTCGTAAACTGCGGCTGGAAGCCCGCAATCGCCACTTCCGCCAGCTGTTGCTGGAAGGCGCGCACGGCTTCGCGGTTTTCCCACATGGGCTTCATATCCCGGGCAGCATAAAGCAGCGTGAGCTGATTGATATAGGCGGGCGTGTAGCCTGAAGGCAGGCCTGTCTGGAGCTGCTGGCTGAGCGATTCAACGTCGATGCCTTCCGGCAATGGCTTAATTCCGGCCATGATGGCCGTTGCCGGAGATTGTTCCAGCGGCTGAGACAATGACGTCGGCTGCGCGCCTGTCGTTGCGGAGCTGTCAGTCGGCACAATTTCAGGCTCGTCGGCCTGGGCGGTTAACAGTGGAGCAAACATCACTGCCAGACATAAACTCAGCGCTGACAGCTGACGACCACATTCTTTCTTTAGCAACATCCCTTGCCCCCTGTTTTTACGACATGCCCATCACGGTGGGGCTTTCTTTTATTATAGGTAGACGACAACGCTGTTGCCTTACCTTATGTAAAGAAGTTTAAAGATAACGCAGCCCTGAGCACAAGTTAAGTGAATAAAAAAAAGCGGCGCTTTTGCGCCGCTCTTTGTAACAAAACGCCTCAGGAAGCGTCTGCCGTGGTTTCCGGCAATGACTCAGGCGGTTGCGGCGCAAAGCCACGTAGCCCGACAACGTGCACGTGTTCGCTGTTCTGGAACACTTTACGCACCAGCTTATAGGTGGTGCCTTTTTCAGGGCTGATGTTTTCCGGTGCCGCAATGATGAGCTGCATATCGAGACGTTCGCAAAGCTCAAACAGCGTGGCAATCGAGCGGGCATCGAGACGCGCCGCTTCATCGAGGAACAGCAGTCGGCATGGGGAAATGTCTTTCCCGCGCAGACGACGCGCTTCATCTTCCCAGCTCTGCACCACCATCACCAGAATCGACATCCCGGTACCGATCGCTTCACCGGTAGAGAGCGCTCCGGACTCCGCACGCAGCCAGCCGTCTGAGCCACGGTTAACCTCAACTTCCATTTCCAGGTAGTTACGGTAGTCCAGCAGCTCTTCACCGATGGTTTGCGGCGTACGCTGGCCCATATCAATCTGCGGATTCAGGCGCTGATACAGCTTCGCCAGCGCTTCGGAGAAGGTCAGACGGTTGCTGTTGAACAGATCCTGATGCTGCTCGTGCTGCTCAGAGAGCACTTCCAGCAGCGTCGCGTGGGCTTCACGCACGTTGACGTTAAGACGTACGCTGTTGACCTGACCAAACGACACGCTCTGCAGCCCCTGGTTCAGCTGGCGGATACGGTTCTGCTCGCGCTGAATGGTTTTACGAATGATATTCGCCACGCTGCGGGAGCTGATCGCCAGCTTCTGCTCGCGGGAGGTCAGCTCTTCCGTCAGACGCCCCAGCTCGATTTCCATCTGTTCGATGGCTTCGACCGGATCGTCGGTACGGATGATGTCCTGACGAATACGCTCGCGCAGGTGCTGGTAAACCGCCACGAAGAACTGGATTTTACGTTCCGGACGTTTCGGATCCTCTGACATGCGCAGCACATCGCGCAGGTGTTCGTTATCCGCCACCGCCAGACGCAGCGCACCCAGCGCCTTATCCGACATCGAACGCAGTTCATCGGCAGAGAGATATGCCAGCTCGCGGCGGTGCAGGCGACGCTCAACGTTGTTGTCTTTCACCATCCGCATTACGGCGCACCAGCCCGCTTTCGCCGTCACCACCTGCTCGCGCATTTCATGGTAGTCGCGTTCCAGCTTGCGCAGGCGACGGGTCAGGTTATCCATTTCCGCTTCGCAGAAGGTGAGCGCTTTTTCCAGCTGATTACGACGCGCGCGGTTATTGCTGAGCTGGCTGTGCAGCTCATCACGACGAATGCGCGCGCGCTCTTCCGCCCCGCTGTCGGCACGGACGCCTATGTCCTGCAGCTCTTTCTGCAGGTCGTTTAAGAGCTCTTTCTTGGTGTCAAAGGAGCTTTTCAGCGAGGCCAGCACCTGGTTGTACTGGTTCAGCTGAGCCGAGTGGCTGCGCATCGCTTCGCGAGCGCGGGTACGTTCCGCTTCCGCCTGCTCAAGGCGCTGACGCAGTTTTTCATTCAGGTCGCTGTTGCCGCTCAGCATTTCAGCCGAATCGGAGTAGCCGAAGTGCGCACGACGCTGCACCACTTCCGTCAGGGCAAACGCCTGCTGACGCGCTTCGCGCTGCACCTGCTGTGACCAGGCATAATCTTCTTTTAACTGCTCGAACTGTTCCGGGTCGCTCTGCAGTACAGACACGACGGGCTCCAGCTTCGCCAGATGGTTGCCGTGCTGCTGCACGAAACGCGCGGCTTCCTGGGCTTCATCCAGACGTTCCTGAATCTCATCCACGCGGTCGGCCAGCGTGTCATCCGCCAGCAGGTTCAGGCGCGGCAGGATGCGGTTAAGGGCAGCGACGCCCTCTTTCGCCTGTTCGAACTGGATGCGGCTCTGCTGGTTGTCACTTTCATGACTGGCAATCGCGCGCTCCAGCTCGCCACGACGGGTATTGAGCTTGCGGATTTCCGCTTCCGGGTCGGCTTCAAACGCCACGCCCAGATGGCTGCCGATAAAGCGGCTGAACGCCTGGTGCAGACGCTGGGTTTTCTGTACGTCAAACGACAGGGTGGCAAAACGTTCAGACAGCGTTTCACGCTCGGCGTGGAGGCTCTCAATGCGGCTTTCGCGCGCGGCGCGGCCAAACAGCGGCAGCTCCGGGAAGCGGGAGTAGCGCCACTGGCGGTCGGCGATTTTAACCACCACCGCTTTTTCCAGCTCGTCAACGCTAAACACGCTGTCATCAAACGACTGCGGATCCCCTTCGATCAGATAGAGATCTTCCGGGCAATCCTCCAGCCCTGCGAGCTGTTCAGAAATCAGCGACAGATCCGGCACCACGATTGCGTTGCGGGATGGACCGTACAGCGCGGAGAAGTAAGGCGCATCGTCCAGGCCGACGTCATCGTAAATCTCAGACAGCAGTACGCCGCCAAAACGCTCGGCTAAGGTGTTCAGACGCGGATCTTCTGACCCGCCCGGCTGGCTTAAGCGCTCGATTTCTTCGTCGACGTCACGCTTGCGGGCACCCACTTCGTCACGCTCAACAATGGCTTCGCGCTCGCGCTCCAGCAGCTGCTGCAGGTATTCCGTCACCTGCTGGCTGGATTCGAACTCCTCGCCGCACTGTTCGCTGAGCTGGTTCAGGCTGCTTTGCGCGGCCAGCCAGACCGGCGCACGCTCCAGAAGCGTCTTCGAACGAGACTGAAGCTGCTCCAGCTCCTGACGCAGCGTCATACGCTGTTCGCTGGCGTTTGATACGGTATCGGACAGGGCCGCAATTCGCGCTTCCAGCTCCTGATGCAGCGCCTCAAGCTCGTCGAAATCGTACTGTTTGCCCTGACGCTTGCAGAACTCGGCCAGCAGACGCTCGGCTTCCTGCTGCTCGCGCAGGCGCTGTTCCAGCTCGTTCAGGCGCATGCGCAGCGGCTGCACCTGTTCGGCAAGATGGCGCTGGTTGACGCCGTCGCGCAGCAGTTCACGGGCGACTTCCCAGGCTTCGTTACGCGCCAGCGGGCCATTAATGGCAACCACCAGCTGATAAGCCTGCTCAAACTGGCTGTGCGCCGTTTGCGCGACGCTCATTTTCTGTTCAAGCGAGAGCAGTTTTTCGGTGGCTTCCTGCTCTTTGGCCTGGAAGGTGTCCAGCCATTCGTCGGCGCTGTCCGGCGTCAGGTCTGGCAGATGGCACAGCTCTTTTGCACGCTGTAGCGCCTGCAGCGCCTGGTTGTACTGAATCGCACGCGTCTGCTGCACGTCCAGCGCCTGCTGGTAATCGGCAAGCTGGCTTTTCAGCTCGTCCACTTCCAGCTCGGCGGCTTCGGCGCGGGCTTCGTTCTCTTCCTGCATCTCGGCGGCTTCGGCCACCACTTCATTTTGCTCTTCGAGACGAATCTGCAGCTCATCGAGATCCGCTTCGTAGCGTTCGATCTTTTCCTGCTGGCGCAGCGCGGTCTGCACCAGGTTCAGGTGATCGCTGGCAGCCTGGTAATCGGCTTCCAGATCGCCTTCGGCACCGTTGTGTTCGCCCAGCTCGCGCGCCATCTCTACGTGCTTATACTGCTCGGCCACCAGCTGTTTACGGGAGGTAAACAGCTCGCGGCGGTATTCTAATGCCTGATCGAGATGGACGCGGCGCTCGTTGGCGTGTCGCATATAGTCCGCCGCCACGTAGTTGGTGGCTTCGCTGATCAGGTGTTTAAACAGGTCGCGGTCAGACTGGGTAACGCGAATCGCTTCCAGCGTCATGCGGTTTTCACGCAGCGCCGCTTCCATGTCCTGGAAGGCCTTACGCACGCCGCTGTTTTCCGGCAGCAGGTAGTCGCGGAGGGAGCGGGTAATGGCGCTGGAGATACCGCCGTACAGGGACGCTTCGATAAGTCGGTAGTATTTGCTACGGTCTGAAGCGGTACGCAGACGGCGCGCCACCACGCCCAGATCGAACATCAGGGAGTGATAGTCGGTAATCGAGTTGAACTGCTTGAACTGCACGCCCTCAATGGCTTCCAGCTTGTCCTTCAGCTCCTGCAGCGTCAGGACGCGCGCCTGGCGTTCATTCAGCGTTTCCGTCAGCAGCGCGGTCGGCTGTACGGAGGTTGGCAGCCCCTGAATGGCAAACGGTTTGATATCCACTTTACGGTCGCGGCCGGCAACCTGCTGCAGGCGCACACCCACCACCACGCGCTGGTGACGGGAGTTGATGACGTCCAGCACGGAATAACAGACGCCCGCTTTCAGCTTACCGTGGAGTCCTTTATCGCGGGAGCCGCTCGTTGCGCCCGCTTCGGTGGTGTTACGGAAGTGAAGCAGCGTCAGGTCGGGGATCAGCGCCGTAACAAACGCCGCCATGGTGGTGGATTTACCCGCCCCGTTACCGCCGGAGAGCGTCGTCACCAGCTCATCCAGATCGAAGGTTCGGGCAAAGAAGCCGTTCCAGTTAATCAGCGTTAGTGAGCGAAATTTACCGCGTTCAATCATTACTCTTCCTCCCCGCTATCCGGCAGATTCTCTTCATGCTCGTCATTGAGCTGCAAATGGTTTTCCACCGGCATCGCTTCACCGTCGCGGATCATGCGAAGCTGCGCTTCACGCGCGTCATCGCCCGCACGCACGTCGGCGCCGAAGCGGAAGACCGATTCCGTAATGCGGAATTTGCTGCTGTCGTGGCCCATAAACCAGACCATCCCCAGACGGCGCAGACGGCTCAGGGAAGAGCGAACCTTTTCCTGTAATTTCTGACGGTCAAGATCCGACCCCGTCGAACGGTTGTTCACCAGCTTTAGCAGCTTGCTCTCATCCGCCAGCGTCAGCAGCTCATCGTACAGCTCCTGCTGGGTGAAGATGCCTTCATTTGCAAGGCGTTCCGGGCTGAGGTAGAGATAGCAAAGAATTTTGCCGACCATCATGTCCAGCTCGGAAAGCACGGAGCGCGGGATCAGGGTCGTGGAGCGCGGGCGCAGATAGAAAAAACCTTCCGGCGCGCGGATAAGCTCCACGTTGTAGCGGGCGTAAAACTCTTCCAGGTATTCCTGGAAGTCCATCAAAAAGGCGTGATTATCCAGCTCGTCCAGGCCAATGTGACGACCGGCACGCAGCTGGCTGTCCAGCGCCGGAAATAACGGATTCGCCAGCGCCTGTGCCAGCTTAACTGGCATCACTTGTTCAATATTTGTCAATGACATGCGCCTGTACCTTGGCTCCGTAATCGTTAATTGGCTGCCACTTCGGCGGCAGTCCGGTGAAATCTGCTTGCGCGATACCTAGGCGAACCGCCTGGTCTACCACAATGCGGGCAACGTCGAAGTGGCGCGCGCGAGGATATTGCGCCAGATAGTCGCGCACCACGAGCCCAAGATCCAGCGGCGCTTGTCTGGTTTTGTAGACGGCGAGCTGTTCTTCGATCATCGCCGCAAGTTGCTCACGAATTTCGTTGAATTCTTCGTACTCCAGATCCGGCGGCAGTTCACCGGTAACCTCTTCGTCGCGCAGCGCCATCTCTTCGTCGCGCATATCCAGCAGACGATCGGCATTGGCATAGGTCAGCGCCCACGGCGCATCAAAGTAGGTCTGTACCGACTGGCGAAGACGCTGGGCAAAGACGCGGTTTTTATCCATATCAATCGCGGTACGGATAAATTTATGCACGTGGCGGTCATAGCCGATCCACAGATCGATCGACTGCTGGCCCCAGCTGATGATGCGGTCAAGTTTGCTCTGCAGATCGAACACCAGACGGTCGATAAAATGCAGATCGTCGTGCGCCAGGGTCGCGTCCTGGATGCGCAGCAGGTTGGCCTGCAGCTTGTCCCCTGCGGCCTCCAGCGTATCCTGCAGCTCACGCAGCGTACCGGAGGTTTCTGACAATAAAAGTTCACAGCTGGAGATGGCCGCACGCCAGTCTTTGTTCAGCAGCTGCGCGATATCGTCTTTCACCTGCTGCTGCTGCTCGTCCATCAGGCGCTGGGTGAGATCGATACTGTCAAAAATCTCGGCCACCGAGTATTTCAGCGGCGCGTAAACGTTGCGGTGCCAGTGGAATTCGTCACCGTTTTCATCGGCCGCGTCGGCGGCACGCTTAAGCTCACCCGCCACGATCGAGAGCTGCATGGAGAGACGCAGCGTGGAGAATTCGCGCTGGCGAATGTAGTAGTCGGTAATGCCGATGCCCAGCGGCGTCAGGCGATAGATGGCGTTTCCTTCCGCCTGCTCGCTGGTAAAGCGGTTCAGCAGACGTTGACGCACCATATCGTTGATTGCGTTATTGGCACGCACGCTAATGGTTTCGCTGGTTTGCTCAAACGCATCACTGACGTGGCGGAACGCATCCACCAGTTCACCCTCGCTCATTTCACCATCCAGCCGTTCGCCGTTGAGCGTAGCAACCGCCAGCAGGAAAGAGAGTCTGTCTACCGGCAGCGAGATGGAGAAATCGTTTTTCCTGGCCCAGGCAACCAGTTCGGGGACTGTCTGGGAAAATTCACTCATAGGTTATCCTTGCATCTGCGGCTTGTGCGCGGTGACGTGAATATAGCGGCCAAGGCTGACAAACGGCTCCTGGCGGCAATACCGCGTTTCTAATTCTGTTAAGGTGTCAAAACAGTCACGCTGTTTGTGTTTTTCACGCAGATAATCATGAAACACCCTGACGCCCGTCTTCCCGACAATCTGCCAGCCAATCTCTTCCAGCCAGCCGTAAACCTGCTGCGGATCGCGCGGATAGTCCGGGGAAAGCGTGCGTTTTTTCTTTTTCGGCATCCCGACCTGAACATAGTCGAAGTTCCCTGCCACCATGTTGTGCATCAGGAAGCCGTTAGCATTGTAGAACATCAGCGACAGCGTACCGCCCGGGCGTAACATCGACCACAGGGTTTGTAACACGCTTTGCGGATCGGCAACCCATTCCAGCACCGCATGAAACAATATCAGATCAACCTGTGTTTCCAAATGCTGCGCGATGTCCTGAGCGGCGCATTGTATAAAATGCATGTTGTCGCTCACACCTTTCTCTTCTGCGGCACGCGTCGCGCGGGCGACCATTTCAGCAGAAAGATCGCAAAGCGTGACGTGATGACCGAGCCCGGCCATTTTTATCGCCGTCTGCCCTTCACCGCCTCCGGCGTCCAGCACGCGCAACGTTTGGCCGCCAAAGCCCGCCAGAATGGTATCCAGATCCTGCCAGAGGATCGTCTGACGGAGCTGCCCTTTCGTGGTGCCATAAATGTTGCGCGAAAACTTTTCCGCGATGTCATCAAAATTGCGATCCCGCATTGGGAGAGTTCCACTCGCTAACTGCAAAACCGCTATTTTGTCACACCCGCGCGGAGAATGAACCTCTCTGGTGTAATATCACCGGTAATCATCTGCTGTATGGTCAAAAAAGGAACCAAAAAGGATGCTTTTTACCCTTAAGAAATACGTTGGAGGGATGATGCTTCCCCTTCCGCTGCTGCTTGTCATCATCGCGCTGGGGCTGGCGCTGGTGTGGTTTAGTCGCTTTCAGAAGAGTGGCAAAACGCTTATTACGTTCGGCTGGCTGGTCCTGCTGCTGCTGAGCCTGCAGCCGGTAGCGGATGGACTGCTGCGCCCCATCGAAAACAGGTACCCGACGTGGCAGGGAAACCAGAAAGTTGAGTACATCGTTGTGCTGGGCGGCGGGTATACCTGGGACCCTGACTGGGCTCCCAGCTCGAACCTGATCAACAACAGCCTGCCACGGCTAAACGAAGGCATTCGCCTGTGGCTGGCGAATCCGGGATCAAAAATGATCTTCACCGGCGCGGCGGCCAAAACCAACCCGGTGAGCACGGCTGAAGCGGGGGCCAGAATCGCGGAATCGCTCGGCGTACCGCGTTCCTCTATCATCACGCTGGACAGCCCAAAGGATACCGAGGAAGAGGCTGCCGCGGTGAAGCAGGCGATTGGCGATGTTCCGTTCTTACTGGTGACCTCCGCCTCGCACCTGCCACGCGCGATGATTTTCTTCGAGAAGCAAGGTCTGCACCCGCTTCCCGCACCGGCAAACCAGATGGCCATCAGCGCGCCGCTCAACCCGTGGGAACGGGTGATCCCCTCTCCGATGTGGTTGATGCATAGCGATCGCGTCGGCTACGAGACGCTCGGACGCCTCTGGCAGTGGCTGAAAGGATCGTCAGGCGAGCCAGGGCAAGAGTGATTTAGCCGCCAGATCGAAGTTGGCGCGATTGAAACGTCCGGTGTTGACCAGCTGCGCCACTTCGTCCCAGAGCAGATAAAGCCAGCGCCGCCAGAGAAACGCCTCTGCAACGGGCGCGCGCTGAAGGTAGTGCCACAGTAACCCTTCCGCCGCCCCGCTGTCGCTGAGCCTGAACAGCTCATATTCCCGCGGTGCCCAGAGCATGATCCCCGGCCCTAGCATCGCCAGGAGCTGATCGCTGCGGGAGTCTTTGAGCATGCTGCGCAGAGTAAAATTGCCGTGGATCAGCACGCAGTTGTCGTTAAAGCCGTTGAACAGCGCCGGTAAGCACTCGCGGGTGCGAAACAGAATACGTTTGTCCTGCATGGTCAAACCGGTATTGTTGAACTGGTTAAGCGTCCCCCACAGCACTTCCACCCGCTGGCGATACCACAGCGGCCACAGGTTTTCCTGGGTGCTGTCGACCGGGCCAACAAGCCCACGGCTATCCTGTCGGTGCCAGGCCAGCAGCGCCTCGACAATCTGGTCTTTCAGCTGTTCCCAGCGTTCCGGCGTACGCGCGGGCGCTTCAACCGGCACACCGCGTAAACGCTCAATCAGCAGTACGTCCGGGCCGGGATGTTCCTCGTGGGTCATCACGCCGTACACGGTCGGCATACGGACGGTTCCCTCCCGTGCCAGCATCGACATTTTCCAGGCAAGCTGCCTGGCCACGCCCGGCGACGAGAAGCTTCTGGCCATCAGCGGCATCGGATTGCCCTGGCCGTCATACAACGACCAGAGCGCGGTATCGACCTTTTCACTCACACATTCGACCCGGCTTAACTTCTCACCCAGCAGATGGCTAAGTTCGGCACGCAGCTGTTCCATATGAGATTACCCCCATTAAGACTACTGCTTTTATAATGAGCGCACAGCGTGAAGATGTCACCCGGAAGAGATCAATTAGGGTAAAGAAAGGGGAATTTGCGGGAGAGGACATCCCTCCGAAAGGAGGGATGCTGGCGGGATTAGCGCAACTCGGCGCGGACGCGCTCAAGATCTTCCGGCGTATCAACGCCCGTTCCCGGTACTTCGCGGGCAACGGCAACGTGGATTTTTTCGCCATACCAGAGCACGCGAAGCTGCTCCAGCATTTCGATATGCTCCAGCGGGCTCGGCGCCCAGGCAACATAGCGACGAATAAATCCGGCGCGATAGCCGTAGATCCCAATATGACGCAGGAAAGCATCACCGATGGTCTCTTTAGAGAGCGCAAAGCGATCGCGATCCCACGGAATCGTCGCGCGGGAGAAATAGAGCGCATAGCCTTCGGCATCCATCACCACCTTCACCGCATTCGGATTGAATGCCTCTTCAGCGTGGTGAATGGGCACCGCGAGCGTCGCCATACCGACCTGACGCTGCGCCAGGTTTTCCGCCACCTGACGGATAATAACGGCCGGGATCATCGGCTCGTCGCCCTGCACGTTTACGATGACCGTATCGTCACTGAAACCACATTTCTCAACCACTTCCGCCAGACGCTCGGTGCCGGACTGGTGATCGGCGCGGGTCATGCACACCTCACCGCCTGCGGCCTCAACCGCACGGGCGACGTCAGGATGATCGGTTGCAACAATCACGCGATCGGCACCGGACTCACGCGCCCGCTCAAGGACATGCACAATCATCGGCTTGCCGTTGATATCTACCAGCGGTTTACCCGGCAGACGCGTTGAGGCATAACGCGCAGGAATAATGACAACAAAACTCATGGTTTGCTCTCTTCTGCCACCAGGGAACGGGCTTCATTTTCCAGCAGTACCGGAATGCCGTCACGCAGCGGGAAGGCCAGACTGTCCAGCTTGCAGATCAGCTCCTGTTTGTCCTGGCTGTAGTAGAGTTTGCCGTTGCATACCGGGCAGGCAATAATTTCAAGTAAACGGTGATCCATAGTTCCTCCGTATGGGTAATCGCTAAAGCTTAACACATTCCCTTTTCAGGGCGTGCCTGTTTCCCAGCCACTTCGACAGGATGTGAATAACCCGTCAGGTACCTGGCCAAGCGTTACGTCGCGAGCCCCCTGCCAGCGCGCGAACTCGCTAATGGCGGACGTTAACCCTTTTTCCAGGCTCGCCGTGCCCCTGACGCCCTCTTCCAGATAAAGGGCAATGACTTCAAGCGTGCCGGTCTTGCGGTGCATTTTGGCATCCATGCGTCCGACCAGCTGTCCCTTGTGCAGCAGCGGTAAGACAAAGTAGCCGTATTGCCGCTTTGGCGCCGGGGTATAGCATTCCAGCCGGTAGCTGAAGTCGAACAGCTGCTCGGCGCGTTTTCTGTCCCAGACCACCGGATCGAAAGGTGACAATACCGCGCTGTGGGTCGCCCGGAGTTTCCCCTCCAGAGCCTCGGGCAGCAGAGGGAGGAGATCCGCATGCAGCCACATTTCGCCCAGCGTTTCCACCATGACGGGAATAACTCGCTGTTCGCGCTGCCATATCTCCAGTAGCGGCTTCAGCGCGGGCTGACGGAGGCGGTAATAGTCTGCCAGCCATTGCGGACGGAAAATGCCCAGGCTGCGGGCGCTGTTCTCCAGCATGATGGCCTCGGCCGCCTCCTGGGTAAGCAGGTCCCGCTCGTCGTCCCAGTGGGGCATCACGCGATGCGTCAGATCATAAACGCGCTGAAAATTACGCCGCTCAATGACCATGACTTTGCCTGACGTGAACAACCCTTCAAGATGACGCTTGTGCGGCTTCCACTCCCACCATCCGCCTGCACCTTTGCGCGGATGTTCAAAATCGGCGGATCGAACGGGGCCGTTTTCCTGAATATGGCTGATAAGCTGCTCTATTTCGGCCTCATGTTCCTCCATCCACGCCTGCCGGTATTTCCATCCCATCTTTTCCGGAGCAAGCATGCGGTGACGAACCAGGGCGAAATCGCTGCGGGGCAGGAAGCAGGCTTCGTGAGCCCAGTACTCCATCAGCTCCCCTTTGGAGAGCGCCTCATCCAGCCACTGCGGAGGATAACTTCCCAGGCGGCTAAACAGGACCAGGTAAGGGCTACGGGCGACAATGTTAATGGTGTCGATTTGGAGCAGCGACATGCGCTGGACGGTAGAGAGGATATCGGCAGGCTGCGCACGGCGACGGGGCTTTTTGAGCAGCCCCTGCGCGGCTAGGTGTAAATGACGTGCGGCTGAAAGCGAGAGTTGCGGTAAAGACATGCGTTTTCCTGTCAGTCAAAGCGCCACCAGAACCGCGTAAGCCTCTACTGCACCAACGCAATCAGTTCCTTAAGCAATTGTTCCGGCTGTTCGCCGCTGAGTTCAGCGTCAACCGGCAGATACCACCAGTTATCTTTCGCAAAGGCACGGCATTTCACCGCATCTTTTTCGGTCATAATGAGCGTCTGGCCAGGCGCGGTAAGCGCCTCAACCTGCTCTGCCACCAGCGCCTGATGGTCGGCCAGTGGAACGCGTTTTTCCAGCCGGGCACCACACTGCTCCAGCGTCGCGAAGAAGCGCGGCGGATGGCCAATTCCCGCCATCGCCACCAGCGAAGGCAGCTCAGCAACCGGCCGGCGTTCCCCCGTCACCAAGTTGACCGCCATTCCAGGTAACAGACGCATAGGAATTTCACCCGACTTTGCTTCACCGCCGTTAACAATCACCGCATCAACGGACTTCAGACGCGAAGCCCGTTCACGCATGGGGCCAGCGGGCAGCCACCAGCCGTTGCCGAAACGGCGAACGCCGTCGATAACTACAATCTCTTTATCACGCGCCAGAGCGTAATGCTGCAGGCCATCGTCAGTAATAATGATTTGTACTGCATGCCCGGCAAGCAGCGCCTGCACGGCGTCGCTGCGCACCGGGGAAACCGCAACCGGCGCACCGGTGCGCTGGAAAATCAATACTGGTTCATCACCGGCTTCGGCGGTCGTGGTTTCCGTCGTCAGCAGCAATGGGTAATGCGCCGCTTTACCACCATACCCGCGCGACACCACGCCGGGGCGGATGCCGCGTTTTTGCAGCTGCTCCACCAGCCAGACCACCACCGGCGTTTTGCCGTTGCCGCCCGCCGTGAGGTTACCCACCACGACTACCGGAACCGACGCGCGCCAGGCACGCTTAATCCCCAGACGGTAAAACAGGCGAATAATGCCGCTCACCAGGCCGTACAGCCAGGAGAGCGGCAAAAGCAGCAGCCACAGCGGGGATTCACCGGACCAGATGCGTGCAATCATTCGCCGAACTGCATCTTGTGAAGCTGGGCGTAAACGCCGCGATGTTCCAGCAGATCGGCATGGCTTCCGCGTTCAACAATGATGCCGTCCTCAACCACGACGATCTCGTCTGCCTGCTCGATGGTGGAGAGACGGTGCGCAATCACCAGCGACGTACGGTTCTTTTGCAGTTCATCCAGCGCCGACTGAATCGCGCGTTCAGATTCCGTATCCAGCGCAGAGGTTGCTTCGTCCAGGATCAGTATAGGGCTATCGCGCAGCAGCGCGCGCGCAATGGCAATACGCTGGCGCTGACCGCCGGAGAGCAGTACCCCGTTTTCACCGATGATCGTATCCAGACCGTTATCCATCTTGTTGATAAAGTCCATTGCGTACGCCATACGCGCGGCGTTCTCAATCTGCTCGCGGCTGTACTCGTCAGTGCGCGCATAAGCAATGTTGTTGGCAACCGTATCGTTGAAGAGATGCACGTTCTGAGAAACCAGCGCAACCTGGTTACGCAGCGACTGCAGGGTGTACTTCCTCAGGTCGTGACCATCCAGCAGGATCTCACCTTCGTTAATATCGTAGAAACGGGTGATGAGGCTCGCAATGGTGGATTTACCGGAGCCGGAGCGGCCTACCAGCGCAACGGTTTTACCTGCCGGAATCGTCAGGTTGATATTGCGCAGAGCCGGCGTTTCGCGGCCTGGATAGGTGAAGGTCACGTTGCGGAACTCCACGTCGCCACGCGCGCGCTCTACCTCGCGTGTACCTTCGTCTTTTTCCTGTTCAGAATCCAGAATGCTGAAAAGCGTCTGGCAGGCGGCCATCCCGCGCTGGAACTGGGCGTTCACGTTCGTCAGGGATTTCAGCGGGCGCATCAGGGCAATCATCGAGGAGAAGACTACGGTGATGGTACCCGCCGTCAGCGTCTCCATTACGCTCGGGAAGCTTGCCGCATAAAGAACGAACGCCAGCGCCAGTGAGGCAATCAGCTGAATGATCGGGTCAGAGATGGAAGAGGCCGAGACCATCTTCATCCCCTGCAGACGCATTTTGTTGCTGACTTTGTCAAAGCGTTTGGTTTCGACTTCCTGACCGCCGAAGATCAACACTTCTTTGTGCCCTTTCAGCATCTGTTCTGCGCTGGTCGTCACCTGCCCCATGGTGTTCTGCATATTCTTACTGATATTGCGGAAGCGCTTTGAGACGACGCGGATAGCAATGGACACGACCGGTGCCAGCACGATAAGGATCAGCGACAGCTGCCAGCTGTAATAGAACATCATTGCAAACAGACCGATGATCGACGCTCCTTCACGCACGACGGTAATCAGCGCGCTTGAAGAGGAGGAGGCTACCTGCTCTGAATCGTAGGTAATACGAGACAGCAGCGTCCCGGTGGATTGCTTGTCAAAGAATGAGACCGGCATGCCCATCATGTGGCTGAACAGACGACGGCGCATGGTCATAACCACTTTCCCGGAAACCCAGGAAATGCAGTAGCTGGAGATATAGCTGGTGATCCCACGTAAGATCATCAGCCCGATAACCACCAGAGGCATCCATAGCAACACTGAGCGATCCGTTTTACCAAAACCGTCGTCCAGTAACGGTTTGAGGAGCGATAACATAAAAGTATCGCTGGCTGCGTTGAGGATTAACGCTACACCCGCCACGATCAGGCCTGCTTTAAAAGGTGCAATCATCGGCCAGAGTCGGCGGAAGGTTTGCCACGTGGAGAGATCTTTGTCGTTATGCATTCAAAAAACCAGCATTTGTTGAAATAGCCGCATATTCTACCCGTTATCTACGGGCGCGCCAAACCACTGATGATACCAGGGGGGTAAAAATTGATCCCGCACGCGCCGGATTTCCCAGCGATGATTCGAAAATGTCACCGATATTTGCCCGGAATGGGGGGTATCGTGCCAGATATATCCCTCTTTTCGGTAGCGCCGGACCACTTTAGCCGACGGAAATCGCCATGCGTTATAGCGGGCCGCTGAATCCAGCGCAATCTCCCCTTCCAGGCGCTGTACCAGCGGCAATGACGACGAGGTATTGCTGCCGTGATGAGGTACCTGTATGAGTGTGGACGTCAGATGCTGCCAGTAATGGCTAAGCATAGCCTGTTCTGCCTGTGCTTCAATGTCTCCCGTCAGCAGAACGCTCTGCTCGCCGTCGTCAATTTTTACCACGCATGAGTGATTGTTACCCTGAGCCGGATAATTTTCAGGGGGCCAGTGGACGGTGAACGTTAAACCCTGCCATTGCCATCTTTGCCCGCGAAAGCAGGGACGATGCCCAGTCTGGTGCAACGGACTTCTAACCCACATCTCAGGCCATGCTTTTTGCAGCGATACAAGACCTCCCGCATGGTCGAGGTGCTCATGGCTGAGAATAACGCCTTCCGGTTGCAGATGATGCCAGCGCAGCCATGGAATAATTAATCGCTGTGCGCTATCCCCGCCCGGCCAGGCGAGCCCGGTATCGTAAAGAATGGCTTTTCCCTGTCGTTCAATAACCATTGCCAGCCCCTGCCCCACGTCCAGCATATGGAGCGTCCAGTCGTCGCTTTTCGCCGTTCGCCAGAGGGGAGAAGCCAGCAAGACACTTCCCGCCAGACAAACGGCAGGAACGGTTTTCCAGGCGCGGAAACGCCAGCCGATGAGGATAAGCCACGGCAGTAACGTCATGTACTGCCAGCGCTGGTCCACACTCTGCCAGCCGTCTGGCAGGCGCATCAGAAACCAGAACAACCCGGCAAGCGTCTTGTCGGCTGCATACCAGATGCCGCTTTCCAGCCCCGCCAGCGGCAGCAGATGGAGCAGCATGCCGAGTAAAATCAGCGGAACGCAGACAAACGTCACCAGCGGAACGGCAAAGAAATTGGCGATCAACGATGAAATGCTAAAGCCATGGAAAATCAGAACCTGTAACGGCATGAGGAGTAACAGCATGCCAACCTGCAGATAGATCAGGTTCAGCAGCGGACGTACCCGACGCACCTGCCGCCAGTGAGGAAGCGGCAGCCACTGAAACCAGAAAATCAGCGCGGCGACGGCAAATGCAGACAAAAGCAGGCTCTGCGAAAGTATGGCTAAGGGATCGCTTATCAGGATCGCCGCGACACAGCAGATCCACACCTGCCAGGGAGACCATTGCCGGGCACCGATCCGCAGCGCCGCCAGTACAGCAAGTGCGATAACCGTGCGTAACGCGGGCGGTTGCAGACCGGTCAGCCAGGCGTAGAAAGCAGCAAAGAATAACCCTGCCAGCAGAGGCATTTGCCAGTTGACCCGATGGCAAGGTAATAAAAACTGAAGCCCGCGCACAAGAAACCAGACGATGGAGGCCGCCAGCGCGATATGCAGACCCGAAATCGCCATCAGATGCAGCGTGCCGGTTTCACGCATCAGGTCTTTTATTTCCCTGGGGACATCCAGACGTTCTCCCATGCCCAGTCCGAGGATAACCGCGCCCCAACGATAAGCTGAAAGTCGGTTTTGCAGCGATGTCAGGTATTGCACTCGCAGGCTGCAGCGTCCATCGATGAGTTCTGCATGGGTAAAACGCCCACTTAGCGTTTGATGGCGGGCAATAGCGCTGCGCTGGGGGTCATACCCTCCGTCGTTCAGTTCGCCGTGTACAGGCCTGAGCCGGAGCGTCATCGACCAGCGCTGACCGGCACACGCTTTCTGCGGCAGATAATGACCATAAAGCGTTACGCCCGTTGACGCCCACCAGCGCTGGCCATCAACGGTGAGTATTTTTCCCTGATGCACAGTGGCACCATCAGTCGCGGCGATCTCCACCTCGGCCTGTATGGCACCTGCGGTTAAATGCTGCATCGGCCAGACGCTCTCTTGCGCGGCCAGAATGCCCCACACGCAAAATAACAGCGTCATCCCCACATACTTCAGCCGTACGTTTTGGCGTGCGGCCAGTGCAACCCCGCCAGCCATCATTATCCAGATGGTATAACGCGATGGCAGTTCAGGTAACCAGAGTAACGGGGCTATCGCCAGAATGGCGCAGATACCTAAAGCGGGAATTCCCATTGCTACCTCCCTGTTTCTGGGTGGCAGTATGCGGGCAGATCGAGCGGGGTGTCAGGTGTGAAAAATGCAATCTACAGCAAGCGCTGCAAGGTTTTTAGCGCGTTGCAGAAAACGCAACGTAAAATGCGAGACACCTTCAGAATGAAAGTGACGGAGACAAAAAAAGCACCCGCAGGTGCTTTCTTTCGAACCCAGTTTAACCGGCTGGCTAAACTCAGTTGCCGTAAATATTGGCGCGATCGCGCAGTTCTTTACCCGGCTTAAAGTGTGGAACGTACTTCCCTTCCAGCTCGACTTTATCACCAGTTTTCGGGTTACGCCCGGTACGTGGAGCACGATAGTGCAGAGAAAAACTACCGAAACCGCGGATTTCAATGCGCTCGCCCTGGGCAAGAGTGGAGGCCATATGCTCCAGCATCTCTTTTACGGCATCTTCCACTGCCTTGGCAGGGATATGCGGTTGCTGACTGGCAAGTCTTTCAATCAATTCTGACTTGGTCATGATTCCTCCGGTTCCTTTCAAACCAATTAGCTGAACAGCTCATTAAACAAGGGCGGCCGTAGCCGCCCTTTGTTATTGATTACAGGACGAATCCTGCAATCTGTCAAGTCTGCTCCTCATCCTTCGCGCTGTAAATGCGTTACAGCTCAAATGATGTTGAGAACCTGATATTACTCGCCTTTAGCTGCTTTGAAAGCTTCAGCCATTGCGTTGTTAGAGAAGTTTGCATCTTCCTGTTTGTTAACAGTTGCGATTGCATCTTTCTCATCAGCTTCGTCTTTAGCACGAACAGACAGGCTGATTGCACGGTTCTTACGGTCAACACCGGTGAACTTAGCTTCAACGTCGTCGCCTACGTTCAGAACCAGAGTGGCATCTTCAACGCGGTCACGTGAAGCTTCAGAAGCGCGCAGGTAACCTTCAACGCCGTCAGCCAGTTCTACGGTTGCGCCTTTAGCGTCAACTGCAGTCACTTTACCGTTTACGATTGCGCCTTTCTTGTTCAGTGCAACCCAGTTGTTGAACGGATCTTCTGCGAGCTGTTTAACGCCCAAGGAGATACGCTCACGCTCTGCGTCAACCTGCAGAACAACTGCAGCGATTTCGTCGCCTTTTTTGTATTCACGAACTGCTTCTTCGCCTGCAACGTTCCAGGAGATGTCAGACAGGTGAACCAGGCCATCGATGCCGCCGTCCAGGCCGATGAAGATACCGAAGTCAGTGATAGACTTGATTTTACCTTCAACACGGTCGCCCTTGTTGTGGGTTTCCGCGAACTGCTGCCATGGGTTGTTTTTGCACTGCTTCAGGCCCAGGGAGATACGACGACGTTCTTCGTCGATATCCAGAACCATCACTTCCACTACATCACCAACGTTAACAACTTTGGATGGGTGGATGTTTTTGTTGGTCCAGTCCATTTCGGAAACGTGCACCAGGCCTTCAACGCCTTCTTCGATTTCAACGAAGCAGCCGTAGTCGGTCAGGTTGGTTACGCGACCAGTCAGTTTAGTACCTTCTGGGTAACGCTTAGCGATAGCTACCCATGGATCTTCGCCCAGCTGTTTCAGGCCGAGGGATACACGAGTACGCTCGCGGTCGAACTTCAGCACTTTAACAGTGATTTCGTCGCCCACGTTCACGATTTCGCTTGGGTGCTTAACGCGTTTCCACGCCATGTCGGTGATGTGCAGCAGGCCATCAACGCCGCCCAGGTCAACGAATGCGCCGTAGTCAGTGAGGTTCTTAACGATACCTTTGACTTCCATGCCTTCCTGCAGGTTTTCCAGCAGCTGATCGCGTTCTGCGCTGTTTTCGGATTCGATAACGGCACGACGGGAAACAACAACGTTGTTACGCTTCTGGTCCAGCTTGATTACTTTGAACTCAAGCTCTTTGCCTTCGAGGTGCAGGGTGTCACGGACTGGACGAACGTCTACCAGTGAACCTGGCAGGAACGCACGAATACCATTCAGCTCAACAGTGAAGCCACCTTTAACTTTGCCGTTGATAACACCGACCACAGTTTCAGCTTCTTCGTAAGCTTTCTCCAGCGTGATCCATGCTTCGTGACGTTTAGCTTTCTCACGAGACAGCAGGGTTTCGCCGAAGCCGTCTTCTACTGCGTCCAGAGCAACGTCAACTTCGTCACCAACCTGGATTTCCAGCTCGCCCTGGGCGTTTTTGAACTGCTCAGCCGGAATGGCGGACTCAGATTTCAGACCGGCGTCAACCAGTACTACGTCTTTGTCGATAGCAACAACAACACCACGAACGATGGAACCCGGACGGGTTTCGATTTCTTTTAAGGATTCTTCAAACAGTTGAGCAAAAGATTCAGTCATGTTTAATCTTCAGGTTAATATTAACGTCCACCTGGCTCCGTGCCGGATGGGGTTGTTTCACATACCCGCCGTCAATCCATTGCAGCGGGGGTACTGCTAAATCGGTCGCGATTACGCGAATGCCAGTTTTTGGCGCGCATATTGTAGCGCTTTTTCAATCACTTGCTCAATAGTTAAACTGGTTGAATCCAGAACTAATGCATCTTCTGCAGGAACAAGCGGTGCGACGGCGCGGTTACGATCGCGGTCATCGCGCTCTTTTATCTCGGATAAAAGGCGATCAAAGTTAACACTAAACCCCTTTTCCTGCAACTGAAGCATACGGCGTTGAGCACGTTCTTCCGAAGAGGCGTCAAGGAAGATTTTTACTGGCGCATCAGGGAAGACCACGGTTCCCATGTCGCGTCCGTCAGCGATCAGACCCGGGGCTTCTCGAAACGCTCGCTGGCGACGCAGCAGCGCCTCGCGAACGCGTGGGAAAGCGGCCACCTGGGAGGCCGCATTAGCGACTTCCTGCGTACGGATTTCACCGCTCACGTCTTCCCCTTCCAGGATCACTTCAAGGTTGCCATCAGTTGAGACAAAGCGCACATCCAGATGCGCAGCCAGCGGTACCAGCGCCTCTTCAGAGGCGACATCCACGTGATGATGCAGCGCAGCGAGCGCCAGCACGCGATAGATTGCTCCCGAATCTAAAAGATGCCATTGCAATGCTTCCGCCATCGCTTTGCACAGAGTACCTTTCCCTGCGCCACTCGGCCCATCAATGGTGATTACCGGGGCAACTGCCGTCATCTTTTTCTCCTTAAATAAGGCATACCGTTAACATGAACGCCGCGCATTATACGCGCCAACGTGCGCAACTGTTACCTTTGCGTGCAAATTACGGAATGATAGAAGCAGAGTGTAGAAGAAATGAGCGGGAAAGATCGTCAGGAAGCGTAAGGAAATGCCGCATCAGGTGATGCGGCAAGACTTCATCATGCCAGGGTGCTAATGCGCGCCAGCTGTTCGAAATAGTCCGGGAAGGTTTTCGCCGTACATTTCGGATCGAGAATGGTCACAGGGGTATCGGACAGCGCCACCAGCGAGAAACACATCGCCATACGGTGATCGTTATAGGTCCCGATTTCAGCAAAGTTCAGTTTTGCCGGAGGGGTAACGCGAATGTAATCTTCGCCCTCTTCTACCTCAGCGCCGACTTTACGCAGCTCGGTTGCCATCGCGAACAGGCGGTCCGTCTCTTTTACGCGCCAGTTGTAGATGTTACGCAGCGTGGTGGTGCCTTTGGCAAACAGCGCCGCCGTGGCAATGGTCATCGCCGCATCCGGGATATGGTTCATGTCCATGTCGATGGCGTTCAGCTCGCCGTGGGTACAGGAGATGAAATCATCCCCCCAGGTGACAACCGCGCCCATTTTTTCCAGCACGTCGGCAAAACGAATATCGCCCTGCACGCTGTTGCGGCCAATGCCGGTCACTTTTACCGTACCGCCTTTAATCGCGCCAGCGGCAAGGAAATAGGACGCGGATGAAGCATCGCCTTCAACCAGGTAGTTGCCCGGCGACTGATACTGCTGCGCGCCGCGAACCACGAAGCGCTGATAAGACTGGTTTTCAACCTCAACGCCGAAGGTCTTCATCAGGTGCAGCGTAATATCAATATACGGCTTGGAAACCAGCTCACCTTTAATCGCGATAACCGTATCCTGCGGGGCCAGCGGCGCGGTCATCAGCAGCGCCGTCAGGAACTGGCTGGAGACGCTGCCGTCAACCTCGACGCTACCGCCGGTAAAGCCCCCGCGCAGACGCAGCGGCGGGTAATTTTCCTGCTCCAGATAATCAATCTGCGCGCCGCCCTGACGCAGGGCATCCACCAGATGGCCGATCGGACGCTCCTTCATGCGCGGCTCGCCGGTCAGCACGATGTTATTGCTCCCGAGGCACAGAGCCGCCGCCAGCGGACGCATCGCAGTACCCGCGTTACCCAGAAACAGCTCAAGCTCTTCACTCGCCTGCAGCGCGCCGCCGTTACCGGCCACTTCGCAGCGGGTACGATCGTCAGAGAGTGTGTAATGAACGCCCAACGCTTTCAGCGCATTGAGCATATGGCGCACGTCATCGCTGTCCAGCAGGTTGGTGAGGACGGTGGTGCCGTTTGCCAGAGCTGCCAGCAGCAGAGCGCGGTTCGAGACACTTTTTGAACCAGGCAGATTGATGGTGCCATCTACCCGCGCGATAGGTTGTAACGTCAGGGATTCCATGAAAACTAAACTCTCAAATCAACATAATAAAAACCCCGCAGGGACGCTGCGGGGGTGAAAAACAGCAAATTAACCGTGACGACGTTCGAAGTCGATCATGAAATCGGTCAGGGCCTTAACCCCTTCCAGCGGCATCGCGTTATAGATAGAGGCACGCATGCCGCCCACCACGCGATGGCCTTTCAGCGCATGCAGGCCTGCTGCGAAGGACTCTTCCAGGAAGACTTTGTCCAGGCTGCTGTCCGCCAGCTGGAACGGCACGTTCATGCGGGAACGGTTCGCTTTCGCCACATCGTTACGGTAGAAATCGCTCTTGTCGATCGTGCCGTACAGCAGTTCGGCTTTCTGCTGATTGATCTTGTCCATCTGCGCCACGCCGCCGTTTTGCTTCAGCCATTTGAAGACCAGGCCGGAGAGATACCAGGCAAACGTAGGTGGGGTGTTGAACATGGAGTCGTTGTCATTCAGGACGGTGTAATCCAGAATTGACGGGCAGGACTTATGGGCTTTCCCCAGCAGGTCTTCACGGACGATGACGATAGTCAGGCCCGCAGGACCGATATTTTTCTGCGCGCCCGCATAGATAACGCCGTAACGGCTAACGTCCAGCGGGGTGGAGAGAATGGTTGAAGAGAGGTCCGCCGTCACAATGACATTGTCGCCAAAGTCTGGCTCTTCGTGAATGGCGATGCCGTCGATGGTTTCGTTCGGGCAGTAGTGGAGATACGCGGCGTTGTCAGACAGTTGCCACTCGCTCATCGGCTTCACGGCGCGCAGACCGTCGACGGTGACTTTGGCATCGATGACATTCGGCGTGCAGTATTTGTGCGCTTCTTTTACCGCACTGGCTGCCCAGTAGCCGGCATCGACGTAATCAGCGGTGGTTTTGTCGCCCAGCAGATTGAGCGGGATACCCGCAAACTGGCCGCGTCCACCGCCGTGACAGAACAATACTTTGTAGTTCGAGGGAATGTTCAGCAGATCGCGAAAATCCTTTTCTGCCTCTTCCGCCACCTGAATAAACTCTTTACCACGGTGGCTGATTTCCATCACCGACGTACCCAGACCGTTCCAGTCGCACAGCTCCTGTTGAGCCTGCTTGAGCACATCTGCCGGTAACATTGCCGGACCTGAACTGAAATTAAAGACTTGAGCCATTTCCCCTCACCACGCTAAAAGCCATAAGTTATAACTGTGGATATCGGTTTTATCATTCAGTGACACGCGCCGCAATGTCTAAAACTTATGACCGGAGAAATGTGCCCTTCGTCACACAAAACAATCTGCCGCCTCGTCGTCACAAAACCGACAAAATCGCTGTCAGACGAGGCGTTTAGCCCGGCTAACCTTCGTCCATTCCGGATTTGCACAACGGGGGCATAATTGATGATCGCCCGCATGCATCCCCACCACATGACTACACTTTATACATGCATACTCCCCGGTTTCAGGTACCACCCTGAACCGTTCTATTAACATATCCGGCAGGATACACAGGCCGGGCTTAACGTCGTCGTCAGCATAGTAATAGACGCTGATTTGCCCATTGGTTTCCATGATCGCCAGCCGCACCTGCCCGAGCTGTTCAACGCTATTCAGACGCAGCTCCATAAAGAACTCAAACTCGGTCATATTGGCGCTTTGCACATTTTCCCAGGCCAGTTGACCGTCCTCGACAATAACGACCGGTTTCCCTTCAAGCAGATCTTCCAGCTTCTCACTTTTCGACATCAGCCACATGACCAGCCGGTAAAGCAAGGCGAGAGAAACAAAAACGATAAACACCGGCACCATCGGCACGTCGTCATAAAACGCGACGTCCCCCGCCGCCGAGCCCAGCGTCAGAATGATCAGCACTTCAAACAGCGACATCTGCCGAACGCCACGACGGCCGGTAATTTTGAGAAACAGGAAGACGAGTACGAAGGTGTACAGGCTGCGCAGCGCCACTTCGCCCAGAAATTCAGGTGGAACTTTATCAAACGCCATCCGCTGGAGATCAAATGCTTTCATTTTTCTACGCCTTAACAGTAGGTTACTGCTACTAAGCATAGCCCAGCCATTTATTTTCGCCGGAGATAGCACCCGTCACGCAAAACCCGTATCATTGCGCGCTTTACGTACGATAAAAGTGAACGCCATGACTCAAACGTTTATCCCCGGCAAAGACGCCGCTCTGGAAGATTCCATCGCTCGCTTCCAGCAGAAACTGACCGACCTGGGCTTTAACATCGAAGAAGCCTCCTGGCTGAACCCGGTGCCTCACGTCTGGTCCGTGCACATTCGCGACAAAGACTGCGCGCTCTGCTTTACCAACGGTAAAGGTGCGACGAAAAAAGCGGCACTGGCCTCTGCGCTGGGTGAGTATTTTGAGCGTCTGTCCACCAACTATTTCTTCGCTGACTTCTGGCTGGGTGAAACCATCGCTAACGGCCCGTTCGTTCACTATCCGAACGAAAAATGGTTCCCGCTGACCGAAGACGATGAACTGCCGGAAGGCATTCTGGATGCCCGTCTGCGTGCCTTCTACGATCCGGAAAACGAACTGACCGCCAGCATGCTGATCGATCTGCAGTCTGGCAATGAAGAGCGTGGGATCTGCGCCCTGCCGTTCACCCGTCAGTCTGACGAGCAGACCGTGTATATTCCGATGAACATCGTCGGCAACCTGTATGTGTCCAACGGCATGTCAGCCGGTAACACCCGCAATGAAGCGCGCGTGCAGGGGCTGTCTGAAGTGTTCGAGCGTCACATTAAAAACCGCATCATCGCTGAATCCATCAGCCTGCCGGAGATCCCGGCGGACGTGCTGGCGCGCTACCCGGGCGTGGTGCAATCCATCGCGAAGCTGGAAGCGGAAGGTTTCCCAATCTTTGCGTATGACGGCTCGCTGGGCGGTAAATATCCTGTTATCTGCGTCGTGCTGTTTAACCCGACTAACGGAACCTGCTTCGCCTCCTTCGGCGCGCATCCTGACTTCGGCGTGGCGCTGGAGCGTACCGTGACCGAGCTGCTGCAGGGCCGTAGCCTAAAAGATCTCGACGTCTTCACCCCGCCAACGTTTGACGATGAAGAAGTGGCCGAGCACACCAACCTCGAAACCCACTTCATCGACTCCAGCGGTTTGATCTCCTGGGATATGTTCAAGCAGGACGCGGACTATCCGTTCGTGGACTGGAGCTTTGCCGGTACCACCGAAGAAGAGTTCGCCACACTGATGGCCATCTTCAACGCCGAAGATCAGGAAGTCTACATTGCCGACTACGAACACCTGGGCGTTTACGCGTGCCGCATCATCGTACCTGGCATGTCCGATATCTACCCTGCTGAAGATCTGTGGCTCGCAAACAACAGCATGGGCGCGCACCTGCGTGAAACCCTGCTCTCCCTGCCGGGCAGCGAGTGGGAAAAAGAAGATTATCTCAACCTGATTGCCCAGATGGACGATGAAGGCCACGATGACTTCACCCGCGTGCGCGAGCTGCTGGGTCTGGCGACCGGTAAAGACAACGGCTGGTACACCCTGCGCATCGGTGAGCTGAAAGCGATGCTGGCCCTCGCGGGCGGCGATCTAGATCAGGCTCTGGCCTGGACCGAATGGACCATGGAGTTTAACCAGTCGGTCTTCTCCGCCGAGCGCACCAACTATTACCGCTGTCTGCAAACCCTGTTGCTGCTTGCACAGGAAGAGGCTCGCGAGCCACTGCAGTACCTCAACGCTTTCGTACGTATGTACGGTGCTGAAGCGGTTGAAGCCGCCAGCGCGGCGCTGAGCGGTGAAGAGCCGTTCTACGGTCTGCAGGCGGTTGACAGCGATCTGAAAGCCTTCCCGGCGCATCAGTCTCTGCTGAAGGCCTATGAAAAGCTGCAGAAAGCAAAAGCCGCTTACTGGTCAAAATAAGCGCATATAACATTAACAGCAGTAGGCGTATTCAATCGTCTGGGCTATATTACGGGGCAATTTCATTGCCCCGTTTTTTATTCTCTTCGGCAATGATTGTTGATTGTAATAATTAAGTTAAACACGGGTAAATATAATAATATTTGCCTGGGCTTTATTGTTACTTTTTATGGTAAATACTCCATATTAATTAACTGTTTCGAAGGGGGCCGAACGAAATAATTCAACTCTTTTCATAATTTTTAAAATTTATTTTTATACGGATAATCAAATACTTACTCCGCATTTGCTGTAAAACCATACATACTGCGGGCCTATAAGCCAGGCGAGATATGATCTATATCAATTTCTCTTCTATAATGCTTTGTTAGTATCTCGTCGCCGACTTAATAAAGAGAGAGTTAGTGTGAAAGCTGACAACCCTTTTGATCTTTTACTCCCCGCCGCGATGGCAAAAGTTGCCGAAGAAGCGGGTGTCTATAAAGCAACGAAACACCCGATGAAGACGTTCTATCTGGCGATCACCGCAGGTGTGTTCATCTCTATCGCTTTCGTCTTCTACATCACCGCCACCACCGGTACTGCCGGAATGCCTTTCGGCATGGCCAAACTGATTGGCGGCATTTGCTTCTCACTGGGTCTGATTCTCTGCGTCATTTGCGGCGCCGACCTCTTCACCTCAACGGTGCTGATTGTTGTGGCGAAAGCCAGCGGAAGAATTACCTGGGGTCAACTGGCGCGCAACTGGCTTAACGTCTACGTTGGTAACCTGATTGGCTGTCTGCTCTTTGTTCTGTTGATGTGGCTCTCTGGCGAGTATATGACCGCCAACGGCGGCTGGGGGCTTAATGTCCTGCAAACCGCTGACCACAAAATGCACCACACATTTATCGAAGCCGTTGCTCTCGGCATCCTCGCAAACCTGATGGTCTGCCTGGCGGTCTGGATGAGCTACTCTGGCCGTAGCCTGATGGATAAAGCCATGATTATGGTTCTGCCGGTTGCGATGTTTGTTGCCAGCGGCTTCGAGCACAGTATTGCGAATATGTTCATGATCCCGATGGGGATTGTTATCCGCAACTTTGCAAGCCCGGAGTTCTGGACCGCAGTTGGTTCATCCCCGGAAAGTTTCTCTCACCTGACTATTATGAATTTCATTACTGATAACCTGATCCCCGTTACTATCGGGAACATTATCGGTGGGGGTCTGTTAGTTGGGTTGACATACTGGGTCATTTACCTGCGTGGCGGCGACCATCATTAATGGTTGTCTCAGGCAGTAAATAAAAAATCCACTTAAGAAGGTAGGTGTTACATGTCCGAGCTTAATGAAAAGTTAGCCACAGCCTGGGAAGGTTTTGCGAAAGGTGACTGGCAGAATGAAGTAAACGTCCGTGACTTCATTCAGAAAAACTATACCCCGTATGAAGGTGACGAATCCTTCCTGGCTGGCGCAACTGACGCGACCACCAAGCTGTGGGACAGCGTAATGGAAGGCGTTAAACTGGAAAACCGCACTCACGCGCCAGTTGATTTTGACACCTCCGTTGCTTCCACCATCACTTCTCACGATGCTGGCTACATCAACAAAGCCCTTGAGAAAATCGTTGGTCTGCAGACTGAAGCACCACTGAAACGCGCAATCATCCCGTTCGGTGGTATCAAAATGGTTGAAGGTTCCTGCAAAGCGTATAACCGCGAGCTGGACCCAATGCTGAAAAAAATCTTCACCGAATACCGCAAAACCCATAACCAGGGCGTATTCGATGTTTACACCAAAGACATTTTGAACTGCCGTAAATCTGGCGTTCTGACTGGTCTGCCAGATGCGTATGGCCGCGGCCGTATCATCGGTGACTACCGTCGCGTTGCGCTGTACGGTATCGACTTCCTGATGAAAGACAAGTACGCGCAGTTTGTTTCCCTGCAGTCCGATCTGGAAAACGGCGTCAACCTGGAAGCGACTATCCGTCTGCGTGAAGAAATTGCTGAACAGCACCGCGCGCTGGGTCAGATTAAAGAGATGGCTGCGAAATATGGCTGCGATATCTCTGGTCCTGCAACCAACGCCCAGGAAGCTATCCAGTGGACCTACTTCGGCTACCTGGCCGCGGTTAAGTCTCAGAACGGCGCAGCAATGTCCTTCGGTCGCGTGTCTACCTTCCTGGATGCGTACATCGAACGTGACCTGAAAGCTGGCAAAATCACCGAGCAAGACGCTCAGGAAATGATTGACCACCTGGTCATGAAACTGCGTATGGTTCGCTTCCTGCGTACCCCAGAATATGATGAACTGTTCTCTGGTGACCCAATCTGGGCAACTGAATCTATCGGTGGTATGGGCGTTGACGGCCGTACGCTGGTTACCAAAAACAGCTTCCGCTTCCTGAACACCCTGTACACCATGGGTCCTTCTCCGGAGCCGAACATCACCGTTCTGTGGTCTGAAAAACTGCCTCTGAACTTCAAGAAATTCGCCGCTAAAGTGTCCATCGACACCTCTTCTCTGCAGTACGAGAACGATGACCTGATGCGTCCGGACTTCAACAACGACGACTACGCTATCGCTTGCTGCGTGAGCCCAATGGTTGTTGGTAAACAAATGCAGTTCTTCGGTGCGCGTGCAAACCTGGCGAAAACCATGCTGTACGCTATCAACGGCGGCGTTGATGAAAAACTGAAAATGCAGGTTGGTCCTAAGTCTGAACCAATCAAAGGCGACGTGCTGAACTATGACGAAGTCATGGAGCGCATGGACCACTTCATGGACTGGCTGGCTAAGCAGTACGTGACCGCGCTGAACGTTATCCACTACATGCACGACAAGTACAGCTACGAAGCCTCTCTGATGGCGCTGCATGACCGTGACGTTATCCGCACCATGGCGTGTGGTATCGCTGGTCTGTCCGTGGCTGCTGACTCCCTGTCTGCAATCAAATATGCGAAAGTTAAACCAATTCGTGACGAAGACGGCCTGGCCGTAGACTTCGAAATCGAAGGCGAATACCCGCAGTTTGGTAACAACGATTCTCGCGTTGATGACATGGCGGTTGACCTGGTAGAACGTTTCATGAAGAAAATTCAGAAACTCACTACCTACCGTAACGCTATCCCGACTCAGTCTGTTCTGACCATCACTTCTAACGTTGTGTATGGTAAGAAAACCGGTAACACCCCAGACGGTCGTCGTGCTGGCGCGCCATTCGGCCCAGGTGCTAACCCAATGCACGGTCGTGACCAGAAAGGTGCTGTTGCCTCTCTGACCTCCGTTGCTAAACTGCCGTTTGCTTACGCGAAAGATGGTATCTCTTACACCTTCTCTATCGTGCCAAACGCGCTGGGTAAAGACGACGAAGTGCGTAAAACTAACCTCGCGGGTCTGATGGATGGTTACTTCCACCACGAAGCGTCCATCGAAGGTGGTCAGCACCTGAACGTGAACGTAATGAACCGTGAAATGCTGCTCGATGCGATGGAACACCCTGAGAAATATCCTCAGCTGACCATCCGCGTATCTGGCTACGCAGTACGTTTTAACTCCCTGACTAAAGAACAGCAGCAGGACGTTATCACCCGTACTTTCACTCAGTCCATGTAAGTGGAATTGACTGAAATCACGCGTTAAAAAGCGTACAATAAAGGCTCCACGCAAGTGGGGCCTTTTTAACACCCTCGCTTCACCAGTCTCTTTTGTCCGCTATCTATACTTTATGGATAACAGCCAAAACAGACTCGACATAGCCTTTGAGCTGTGCAACTACATAGGCCCCCGGATGGGCCAAATTCGGAGATATCACCGCAATGTCAACTATTGGTCGCATTCACTCCTTTGAATCCTGTGGCACCGTCGATGGCCCGGGTATCCGCTTTATCACCTTTTTCCAGGGCTGCCTGATGCGCTGCCTGTACTGCCATAACCGCGACACCTGGGACACGCACGGCGGTAAAGAAGTCACCGTGGAAGATCTGATGAAAGAGGTGGTGACCTACCGCCACTTTATGAACGCGTCCGGCGGTGGCGTGACGGCATCCGGCGGTGAAGCTATTCTTCAGGCTGAGTTTGTCCGCGACTGGTTCCGCGCCTGCCATAAAGAAGGCATTCATACCTGTCTCGACACCAACGGCTTTGTGCGCCGCTACGATCCGGTCATTGATGAACTGCTCGAGGTGACCGATCTGGTGATGCTCGATCTCAAACAGATGAACGATGAGATCCACCAGAATCTGGTTGGCGTTTCTAACCACCGTACGCTGGAGTTTGCCAAATACATCGCCGACAAGGGCATCAAAACCTGGATCCGCTACGTTGTTGTTCCCGGCTGGTCAGATGACGATGACTCCGCGCACCGCCTGGGTGAATTTACCCGCGACATGGGCAACGTCGAGAAAATTGAGCTTCTGCCCTATCACGAACTGGGTAAACATAAATGGGTGGCGATGGGCGAAGAGTACAAGCTTGATGGCGTGAAGCCGCCGAAAAAAGAGACGATGGAACGCGTGAAAGGTATTCTTGAGCAGTATGGCCACAAGGTCATGTATTAAAGAGAAGGCCCGGTAAGAACCGGGCCTTTTATATTCTATTTAAAGACGCCATTAATAACGGAGGTCACAATCGCCGTACTCAGCGCAATTAAGACCAGATCGTCACCCACCACGCGCCATTCATAGCCAGGGTAGGAAGGAAGCTGGCCGAGCATAGACGCTGGCACGGTTTTCTTAGCAATGCCCGGAGGAAGTGGTTTACCGCGGGCGAGGTTTTTCGCAATACCCGGAGGCAGAGACTCATAGCCCGTTAAGCCGTAATTCAGTGCCAGGTGGCGGGCATGATCGAAGCTCACGCGAGCATCAACGTCATTACCGACATCTTTGCTGTTTTTGAAGCTCTTATCCGATTTCCCAGGATTATCCTTTCCGCTATTTTGCTTATTACCATGGTTACCGGAATTACCAGAATTCCCGTTACCATGATTGCCGCCATTACCTTGTCCGCCACCGTTTCCGTGACCACCGCCGTTCCCGTTTCCAGGGTTAGCCATGACCGGAGCCGTTGCAAACGTTAAAGACAACACTACGGCAAGTGCGGTAGTGGAAAAACGACGTATAGACATGATTGTTGCCTTTTAGTGGTAGAACTCACTTGAATTATCGCCAGGCGGGAAAAACAAACAATGAGTAAAAGTCTTATATGTGACAGGGACAAAAAAGCCTGTCATCGACAGGCTTTTATTTAATCAGGCGTGTGCCACAGGCGTTGGATGCTCGCCCGCTTTACGCAGCAGCATTAAGAGATAAATAAACGACACGCTGGCAATCATGATAAACAGCAAATTGTCGGAATAATTCTGCATCAGCATCGCGGTAAATGTCGGTCCCAGCAGGCTACCGATGGTGTAGCTTAATAACAGCGCCTGATTCATTGCCACGAGCTGGTGATGTTCTACTTTCTCACAGGCCCAGGCCATCGCGACCGGATAGAGCGTGAAACCTGCGGCTCCGAGAATAAACAGCGCGGGCGCCATCGCGGCGTTGCTGAGCATCGCAAGGCATCCCATGATCACCACGAAGACCTGAACGCGCAGCACCAGCAGACGACCAAAGCGGTCCGCCAGGCGGCCAATCGGCCATTGCCCCACAATACCCGCACTGACCATCACCGCCATCCAGAAACCAATTCCGGAATCGCTGACGCCCTGATGATTCAGGTAGAGCGGCATCAGGCCATAGAGCGAGCCCAGTACAATTCCCGAGATAATGCAGCCGTTAACGCCCAGACGCGCCTGACGGAGCCTCAACATCGGCCAGACGTGGGTCGCTTCCTGATGTTCGCTGTTCTGGTTCACAATGCGCGTAAAAAGCAGCGGCAGGATAGCGGCTAGCACCATCCCCGTTACCCACGGCAGTACGCTCATCAGGTCGGTTGGCAGTTTACTGACCATCAGTTGACCCAGAACGGTACCGACGTAGTAAACCATCATATAGGCCGCCAGCAGGCGCCCGCGGTTGCGGGAGGTACCGCTACACATCAGCGCGCTTTCAACCACCACCCAAATCATCGCGCAGCCGACGCCGGCGATAAAGCGCCATGCCATCCAGCTCCAGAAGCCGACCATCAGACCCAGACCGGCGCACCCGGCAGCGAAAATCAGCGAGGCCAGATAATAGCTGCGATTAAAGCCAAAACGCTTAATCAGGCTACCGGTTAATAATGTGCCCAGCAGGTTCCCGGTGAAAAAGGACGAGCTGACCATACCCACCTGCCAGGTCGGTAAGTTTTCATGGGCGAGCCACAGCGGGACGAGCGTGTTTAACACGGCGATCGCCAGGGTCAACAGAAGCAGGCCACAGAGCAACAGGAGCACTGGCCGGGTATAGGTGGTCATGGATTAAAAACCGTGAGGAAGTTCAGATTTCGTGCGCATCATGCCACTGGCAAAAACAAAGTCAATCCACAGATTTAGCCGGCTCGCACAATATGTTCCCTGTCGATTTAAAAAACTTATCCTGCTAATGCAGCGCCTGCTATAGATATTAATTATGTATCTGTTTTTATTTATTAATGACCAAAATTAAAACAAAACGACAGTCGAAAAATTTCATGAATGAAAAAAAGAAAAGCCGGGCGCTATGTCCCGGCTTTTAATAACCAAAAATAAAATTAGCTGGCGATTGCCATACCGACCGTCATATGCAGGCCATAGAACACGCCGCGACCAATGAGCTCGCCCGCCAGCACCAGCACAAAGGCCAGGGATAGCAGCGGCAAAGCGGGCTGGTAACCTTTAAGCTGAGGGGCAATCCAGCATACCAGCGCAGCCGCCAGCAACGCCACGCGCCAGGCCATTAGCGAGCCGTAGTCCGGCACCAGCGCAGAAGCCTGCTGGAGAGAGCTGTGAATGGTTGCCAGTTCGGCACCCTGCATCAGGGCGACCATCGCACTCACCACCAGCGCCAGCAGCGAAACGGCTGGCAACAAACGCATTGCCCAACCGTCTACCCCCGCCACGCGCAGCAGCAGGTAGCCCAGCAGCGGCCCGCCGATAAACATCGTCAGGAAGAAGCTCATCGGCGTCCAGACGCTGTACCAGGTTGGGACGGTATCGATGGTGTTGTAGACGCGCACCATCATCCACACGAACACCACGCCCAGTACCATGGTGACGATCAGCCACAGCCTGCGCAGGCCCGCAGGCAATTTCTTGAGCGCAGCCAGCAGCCACCCCAGCCCGCCGACCGCAAAGAAGATTGCCCCGCTGGCAATTTCGTTACTGAGGGATGAGGCCCCCACGCGGTTCAGGGAGTTGAACGCGCGCATCGGTGAGCCCAGGTGCAGCGTAGAGGCGATAAATCCAATCCCCATCAGCACCCACAGGCCAAACATGCTCAACACTAAACGCTGCTGCTGTTCAGCATTGAGGTTCCCTTTTAACAGCGCCAACGCGAGAACAATGAAGCCGCCCACTACGCACTGCCCAAAGACCGTGAAGATCATCAGCGGCCATTCATGCCATCCACTTCCCATCTCACACCTCCTTCGGATTAGCCAGGTAGCCGGTGGTGTCACCCGTCGGACGGCTGTTGGCGTTAGGTTTAATGACAATACTCGGCTTCGTGAAGTGCGCGGAGGGCAGCGGCGCCAGTGCGGCAAGCTGGCCGTGTTTCTGACGCAGCTCTTCAATCGGACCAAAATCCAGGGCGCGCAGCGGGCAGGACTCGACGCAGATTGGCTTTTTGCCATCCGCTACGCGGCTGTGGCAGCCGTCGCACTTGGTCATATGCCCTTTGGCGGCGTTGTACTGCGGCGCGCCGTACGGGCACGCCATATGGCAGTAGCGACAGCCAATGCAGACATCTTCATCCACCACCACAAAACCGTCTTCCCGCTTGTGCATCGCCCCGCTCGGGCACACCTTCGTGCAGGCCGGATCTTCACAGTGGTTACAGGCAATCGACAGGTAATAGGCAAAAACGTTCTGATGCCAGACGCCGTTATCTTCCTGCCAGTCGCCCCCGGCGTATTCGTAAATGCGGCGGAAGCTCACGTCCGGAGTGAGATCTTTGTAATCTTTACAGGCCAGCTCGCAGGTTTTGCACCCGGTGCAACGGCTGGAATCAATGAAAAATCCATACTGGGTTGTCATCGGTTACTCCTTAAACCTTTTCAACCTGGACAAGGTTTGTGTGAGACGGGTTGCCTTTCGCCAGCGGCGACGGACGCTGAGTGGTCAGGACGTTGATACTGCCTGCCTGGTCAATGCGGTTGGCATCCGGGCTGTACCAGGCCCCTTCCCCCAGCGCCACTACGCCTGGCATCATGCGCGGTGTCACTTTGGCTTCAATGTGCACCTCGCCGCGACCGTTAAAGATACGCACGCGATCCCCATTGCTAATACCACGTGCTTTGGCATCCATCGGGTTGATCCACATCTCCTGGCGGCAGGCGGCCTTCAGTACGTCGACGTTACCGTAGGTGGAGTGCACGCGCGCCTTGTAGTGGAAACCGGTCAGCTGCAGCGGGAATTTCGCCGTCAGCGGATCGTTATAGTTTTCGAACCCCGGCGTGTAGATCGGCAGCGGATCGATAACATCGCCTTCCGGCAGCTCCCAGGTAGAGGCGATTTTTGCCAGCTCTTCGGAGTAGATTTCGATTTTGCCCGACGGCGTGGTCAGCGGATTCGCCTGCGGATCTTCACGGAACGCTTTATACGCCACGTGATGCCCTTCCGGGTCACGCTGCTTGTACATGCCCTGCTTGCGGAAGGTATCGAAGTCCGGCAGGTCAGGAATCGCTTTACGAGAGAGTTCGTGCAAATGGCGCATCCACCCTTCCTGCGTGCGTCCCTCGGTAAACAGCTGCTCAACGCCAAGACGTTTCGCCAGCTCGGAGGTCATCTCATAAATGGTTTTGCACTCGAAGCGCGGCTTGATGGCCTGGTCGGTAAAGATCACGTAGGACATGTTGCCGCAGGACGCATCCAGCGCGAAATCCATCTGCTCAGACGCGGTGCAGTCCGGCAGCAGAATATCGGCATATTTTGCCGAGGAGGTCATGTGGCAGTCGATCACCACAATCATCTCGCACTTCTTGTCATCCTGCAGGATTTCATGGGTGCGGTTGATTTCCGAGTGCTGATTGATGAGGCAGTTGCCGGCGTAGTTCCAGATCATCTTGATCGGTACATCCAGCTTGTCCTTGCCACGTACGCCGTCGCGCAGGGCGGTCATTTCCGGGCCACGTTCAATCGCATCCGTCCACATAAACATGGAGATGCTGGTCTGAACCGGGTTATCCAGCGTCGGCATACGCTCAAACGGCACTTCATAAGAACCTTCGCGCGCGCCGGTGTTACCACCATGAATACCGACGTTTCCGGTCAGAATAGAAAGCATGGAGATAGCGCGGGTGGCAATTTCGCCATTCGCATGACGCTGCGGTCCCCAGCCCTGGCTGATGTAGGCCGGTTTAGCTGTGCCAATCTCACGCGCCAGCTGAACAATGCGCTCAACCGGAATACCGGTGATGGTGGAGGCCCACTCCGGCGTTTTCGCCACGCCATCGCTACCCTGGCCGAGAATATAGGCCTTGTAGTGACCGTTGGCAGGGGCACTGGCTGGCAGCGTTTTCTCGTCATAACCGACGCAGTATTTATCAAGGAACGGCTGATCGACGAGGTTTTCAGTAATCATCACCCACGCCAGCGCGGAAACCAGTGCCGCATCGGTACCGGGACGAATGGGGATCCACTCATCTTCGCGCCCGGCACCGGTGTCGGTATAGCGTGGATCGATAATAATCATGCGGGCATTAGATTTGGCTCGGGCCTGTTCGAGGTAGTACGTCACCCCGCCGCCGCTCATCCGGGTTTCGCCCGGGTTGTTACCGAACAGGACGACCAGCTTACTGTTTTCGATATCGGACGGGCTGTTGCCGTCGGCCCAGCCGCCGTAGGTATAGTTCAGGCCCGCGGCAATCTGTGCGGAAGAGTAGTCGCCATAGTGATTGAGATAACCGCCGCAGCAGTTCATCAGACGCGCGACCAGCGTTTTACCCGGTGGCCAGGAGCGGGTCAACGTGCCGCCCAGGGTCCCGGTGCCATAGTTCAGGTAGATGGACTCGTTGCCGTACTCTTTGATCAGGCGCTGCATGTTGGTGGCGATAATGTCGTAGGCTTCATCCCAGCTAATGCGCTCGAACTTCCCTTCCCCACGTTTACCGACACGCTTCATTGGGTATTTCAGACGATCCGGGTTATAGACGCGGCGACGCATGGAGCGACCGCGCAGGCAGGCGCGAACCTGGTGTAACCCTTCGTAGTTATCGTCCCCGGTGTTGTCGGTTTCGACATACTTAATTTCGCCATCCACCACATGCATACGCAGCGGACAACGGCTACCGCAGTTTACGGTACACGCACTCCACACCACTTTTTCCGGAGCTGCGGCTGAGGATAGTGCATCCGCCGCCGACGCCAGCCGGGTAAAAGGGAGCGTGAAGGCGCTGCTGGCTACAGCCAGGCCGCCTATTGCCGTGGTTTTCATCAACCCACGGCGAGTGACCTCGGCAGCCATTAACGCTTCAGGCGCTTTGATTTTCATAGAGACTCACTTTGGTTGCTCACAAAGAAAAGAGAGGCGGCACGAACCGCTATATAGTTTTATAAATAACGAATTGCTTCGTTATCAGCGTTTTATGCTAACTTTCATTCGGAGGAGTATTACTACTTTAGAGGGAGGGGGTATTGCGTCGTGTCAATTCATAGGCATAAAAAAAGCGCCAGAAGGCGCTTTTTTGTTTTGAGGCAAAGAATTAGCCGATGTACTGCTGGCCTTTCATGTATGGACGCAGCACTTCAGGGATCTCGATGCGGCCATCTGCCTGCTGGTAGTTTTCCAGCACGGCAACCAGGGTACGGCCAACAGCCAGACCAGAACCGTTCAGGGTATGCACCAGACGGGTTTTCTTATCAGATTTGCTGCGGCAGCGTGCCTGCATGCGGCGCGCCTGGAAATCCCAGACGTTAGAGCAGGAGGAGATTTCACGGTAGGTGTTCTGCGCAGGCACCCAGACCTCCAGGTCGAAGGTTTTGCAGGCGCCAAAGCCCATGTCACCGGTGCACAGCGCCATACGGCGATACGGCAGGCCCAGCAGCTCCAGCACTTTTTCCGCGTGGCCGGTCATCTCTTCCAGCGCGTCCATGGATTCTTCAGGACGTACGATCTGCACCATCTCAACTTTGTCGAACTGGTGCATACGGATCAGTCCACGGGTATCGCGACCGTAAGAACCTGCTTCCGAGCGGAAGCACGGAGAGTGTGCCGTCAGCTTGATTGGCAGGTCGTCTTCGTCAATGATCTCATCACGCACGAGGTTGGTCAGCGGCACTTCCGCGGTTGGGATCAGCGCATAGTTGCTGCTGTCTGCTTCTTCATCCAGCGGACGGGTATGGAACAGATCGCCGGCAAATTTCGGCAGCTGGCCCGTACCGTACAGCGTATCGTGGTTAACCAGATACGGAACGTAGGTTTCGCTGTAGCCGTGCTGCTCGGTGTGCAAATCCAGCATGAACTGCGCCAGGGCGCGGTGCAGATGGGCAATCTGGCCTTTCATTACCACGAAGCGAGAACCGGTCAGCTTGACCGCTGCCGCAAAGTCCAGGCCCGCGTGCATTTCCCCCAGCGTGACGTGATCGCGCACCTCGAAGTCAAACTCGCGAGGCGTGCCCCAGCGTTTCACTTCTACGTTGTCGTTCTCGTCTTTGCCGACAGGCACGCTGTCGTCAGGAATGTTCGGGATCGCCAGGGCGATATCACGAATTTCGGCCTGAAGAACGTCCAGCTCCGCTTTCGCCTGATCCAGCTCTTCACCCAGCTTGTTCACTTCCAGGCGTAATGGCTCAATATCTTCCCCGCGCGCTTTCGCCTGGCCAATGGATTTCGATCGAGAGTTACGCTCTGCCTGCAGATTTTCAGTTTGTACCTGCAGAACCTTACGACGCTCTTCAAGAGCGCGCAGCTTATCTACATCCAGCTTAAAGCCCCGGCGTGCCAGTTTTTCAGCGACTGCGTCTGGCTCATTACGCAGCAGATTGGGATCGAGCATGCTTATCCTGTGCTTATCGAATTAAAATAGGAAAATGTGACCACAGCCTGCGGCCACAGGGATACTACGCCAACATTACCGCAACGATAGCGCTAACGGTAGCGTTTTATAGGGCTATTTTGATCCTGTCCGGCAAGCCAGGCGAGCTTTTCACCAATCTTGCCCTCAAGACCTCTGTTTGTGGGGTGATAATAGCGGGTTTGTGCCATCTCCTGCGGGAAATATTCCTCGCCAGCGGCGTAGGCGTTGGGTTCATCATGCGCGTAGCGGTACTCCTGCCCGTAACCCATCTCTTTCATCAGCTTGGTTGGCGCGTTGCGCAGGTGGACCGGCACATCGTAGTCAGGGCGTTCACGCGCGTCCGACATCGCGGCTTTAAACGCGGTATAAACGGCATTGCTTTTCGGCGCACAGGCCAGGTAAACAATCGCCTGAGCAATGGCGCGCTCCCCTTCCGCCGGGCCTACGCGGGTGAAGCAGTCCCAGGCCGAGATCGCAACCTGCATGGCGCGCGGGTCGGCGTTGCCAACATCTTCTGAGGCAATCGCCAGGCAGCGGCGCGCAACGTATAGCGGATCGCCACCCGCGGTGATGATACGCGCGTACCAGTAGAGCGCTGCATCCGGGGCGCTGCCGCGCACGGACTTATGCAGCGCCGAGATCAGGTCGTAGAAACGATCGCCTTTATTATCGAAACGCGCGCTGCGCTCTCCGGCAATTTCGGTCAGCAGCTCCTGCTTCAGCACGCGCTTTCCGGCATCATCCACTTCGGCCATGTCGGCCATCATTTCCAGCGTGTTCAGCGCGCGGCGCGCATCGCCGTTGACCAGCTCCGCAATCGCACGTCGCGTGTCGTCAGGCAGGACGATATCCTGCCCGCCGTAGCCACGCGCTTTGTCGTCCATCGCCTGCGTGAGGACCTTTTCGATATCCTCGGTGGTCAGGGATTTAAGCAGGTAGACGCGCGCGCGGGAAAGCAGCGCGGAATTGAGCTCAAACGACGGGTTTTCGGTGGTCGCGCCGATAAAAAAGATCGTGCCGTCTTCAATATGCGGCAGGAAAGCATCCTGCTGGCTCTTGTTGAAGCGGTGGACTTCATCGACAAAGAGAATGGTGCGGCGCCCGGCATTGCGGTTCTGACGCGCGCGCTCGATCGCCTCGCGGATCTCCTTTACGCCGGACGTTACCGCCGAGATACGTTCAACGTCCGCGTTAGCATACCGGGCAATGACTTCTGCAAGCGTGGTCTTGCCGGTACCTGGGGGCCCCCAAAGGATCATTGAGTGTAAATGCCCCGCCTCAATGGCGCGCGGCAAGGGTTTCCCCGCAGCCAGCAGATGCTGCTGACCGATGTACTGCGCTAAATTTTCTGGCCGCATACGGGCGGCCAGAGGTTGAAACGCATTATCTGAAAAATCGAGCGACAGATTGCCCACTCATGCCTCTTACTTATTGCGTTGGTCGTCCACCGTTACGCCCTGCGGCGGGGTAAAGGTGAATTTCGATGCGTCAACGGCGCCGTTCTGCTGAGACTTAAGCTGGTAACTGCTGCGCTGATCGTCCTGCTCAACCGCGCCGAACTGATTAATGGTACCGTTGGTGCTTACGTTAATGGTGAACTGCTTCAGGTTGCCGTTGCTGCCTTTTGGCGTCAGGACAAATTCATCACCATTCTGTTTAATGTTGTACTGCTGCCAGTCGCTGGCCTGGTTGCGGGCGATCAGCATAAACGGTGTGTTGCTGGTCGCGTCTTTCAGCCAGGTCGCAGTGGCCTGCTCAACAAACGGGTTGAAGAACCACAGGGTTTTACCGTCAGAAACCAGAATGCTTTCATCAGGCTGGGTCATATGCCAGTTAAACAGATTGGGGCGTTTCACCCACAAATCACCCTGTCCTTCCTGCACCGCGTTGCCGCTGCCGTCTGTCACTTTTTGCGTGAAGCTGGCGTGGAAGCTGCTTACTTTGTCCAGTCGGCTTTTAAGGTCGCTGGCTGCATCAGCCCAGACGCTGCTGGCTACAAAACTGGTGAGTAATGCACAGGCGATGGCGATTTTTTTCATTGTTATTCCTTAAAATACGTCTTCCCGAAATGGGGTTTCCGTTTCTATTCTGGACCTGCCAGCAGGCAGGCGACAGAAGAATATGCTTAATTTTTGCTGATTTACCCTTCTTTGCAATCGCTGAAGGTTAATCAAACGGCGGCGGAGCCAGCACCTCGCGGTTACCGTTGTGCCCCTGTTCGCTCACGATACCCTGCGCTTCCATCTGCTCAATGATACGCGCCGCGCGGTTATAGCCGATACGGAACTGACGCTGCACGCCAGAGATGGAGGCTTTACGTTTTTCAGTAACGAAATTAACCGCCTGATCGAATAACGGATCCAGCTCTTCGCCGCCGTCAAAGCCACCGCCGCCGCCTTCGCTTTCGCTGTCGGAGGTAATGCCGTCAACGTACTGCGGACGTCCGCGCGCCTTCCAGTCCTGCACCACCGCATGTACTTCCTGGTCGCGAACAAACGCGCCGTGCACGCGCACCGGAGAGGTGGAGTTCGGGCCAGAGTACAGCATGTCACCCATTCCCAGCAGCGACTCAGCGCCGCCCTGGTCAAGAATGGTACGGGAGTCAATTTTGCTCGAAACGGTAAACGCGATACGGGTCGGAATGTTCGCCTTAATCAGACCGGTGATAACGTCCACGGACGGACGCTGGGTCGCCAGCACCAGATGAATACCTGCCGCGCGCGCTTTTTGTGCCAGACGCGCGATCAGCTCTTCCACTTTCTTACCAACGGTCATCATCAGGTCGGCGAATTCATCCACCAGCACGACGATATAAGGCAGTTTCTCCAGCACCGGATGCTGGGCATCCATGCTGTCACCCGGTTTCCAGTAAGGATCCGGGATTGGACGGCCCATGCGCGCCGCCTCGGCGATTTTCTCGTTATAGCCGGCCAGGTTACGCACGCCCAGCGCCGACATCAGCTTGTAGCGGCGCTCCATCTCGTTGACGCTCCAGCGCAGGGCGTTGGCGGCGTCTTTCATGTCGGTGACCACTTCCGTCAGCAGATGCGGAATGCCTTCGTAGACCGACAGTTCGAGCATTTTCGGGTCGATCATGATGAAACGCACATCTTCCGGCTGCGCTTTATAAAGCATGCTGAGGATCATGGCGTTCACGCCGACGGACTTACCGGAACCGGTAGTACCCGCTACCAGCAGGTGAGGCATTTTCGCGAGGTCTGCCACCACCGGATCGCCGGCGATATCTTTACCCAACACCACGGTCAGTGGGGATGGGTTATCGCGGAACTTGGTGTTATCCAGCACTTCACGCAGGTAAACGGTCTGACGTTTCTTGTTCGGCAGCTCAAGGCCAACGTACGGTTTACCCGGAATCACTTCCACCACACGTACCGCCACGGTCGACAGAGAACGCGCCAGGTCGCGGGACAGGTTAGAAATACGCGCGGCTTTGACGCCCGGCGCCAGGTTCAGTTCGAAACGGGTGATCACAGGACCGGGTGAGTAGTTCACCACATCCGCCTTGATGCGGAAGTCTGCCAGGCGGGCTTCCACCAGACGGGCCATCTGCTCCAGGGCAAACGTATCAACCGGTTCGACTTCAGCCGGTGGCGGCGTCAGCAGATCCAGCGACGGCAGCGGCGTGCTCGGACGCTGCAGCGGACGGCTGTCACCGTTACGCATCAGCAGCGGGTGAATGAGGCTCTCCTGCGGCTGTGGCGCTGGCTGCTGGAACTGCGGCGGCTGTTGTTGTGGCTGCTGCGGTTGCGCATACGGCTGCTGAACAGGTTGCTGCGGCTGCGCGTATGTCTGTGCCTGCGGCGCTGGCTGCTGGCGCACAGGCTCTGCTTCCGGCATCACGCTTGGGGTGAACAGAGGTTCGCTCGGGCCATCATCCACCAGATCTTTCATCGGCGAGAACTTGAAATCCGATAATGAGAACGGGTTCGCGCCAGCAGGCTGTTCACCGGAGTAACGCTGCTGCTGGGTTGCCGCGAACTGACGCGCTAATTCGGCTTCAGCCGCGTCATCTTCGTCTTCCAGCATCGGTTCATCGTGCTGATAGTCTTCACCGTAGCGCTGATTCTGCTGCGCGGCGAACTGGCGGGCCAGCTCGTCCTGCTGCATTTCATCAGCGTCATCCTCGTAGTCCGTCTCACGCGCTTTTTCTTCGGCCATCCGCTGGGAAGGCAGCTTGATCCCATAGGAGGCAAGCTCACGACGGGTTGGAACGCGGACGCGGTTAGGGCGAGGCAGCTGCGGACCAATTCCCTCTTTTACCTGAGGACGCGGCGCACCGCCCGTTGCCAGGCTAAAGACAGGTGCCGCCGCCGCTGCGGCCGCGGTAGCCTGCTTCACGCTTTCCGCTACGGGGGCAACAGCAGGCGTCGGGTCGACCGGAGGAACCGAAACAGACGGGGCTTTTGGAGCAGGTTCCTGCACCGGTTCAGGCACAGGCTGATACCATGCCGCCAGCTGCTCGCGCTCACGAGCCCGGCGTTCTTCAACTTCTTCAAAGTAGTACATTGGCGGACGAGACGGTTTCACCTCTTCCACCACCTCAGGTTCAGGCTGAGGCTCGACATAAGGCTGCACAGGTTCAACCGGTTCAGGCACGTACTCCTGATACGGCTGGGCCACAGGCTGCTCATACTGCTGCGGTTCATACTCAGGTTGCGGCGGCTGGTAAGGCTGCTGCCACTGCTCCTGCTGCACAGGGATATAGCTTTCTGGTTCAGGGGCGATAACAGGCTCCGGCGTGTGGATACCCGGCGCGGTCTGCCACGCAACCTGAGGCTGCTGAATAGCGGATTCCGGAGGCGGAACCGGCGCGGATGGCATCACGGCTTCGACAGGCGCGGCATACGCCTGGGCTGCTGTCGTTGCGGCTGCGGCCGCGGCAACCGGCGCGGTAACGGTATGGCCGTTAAGCAGCGGATCGTATTCATCGAAATCACCCGGCATCGCACGGTTGCCGGAGAAAAGCACATCATCAGGATCTACTGCGTTACCCGCTGCGCGGTACTCCACCTGCTCGTCTTCATCCATACGCTTACCGGAGAAGAGCGCCGCATCGGTTTTACGTCCAAGCGGGTTAGCAAATTTCTCAGCAACGCGCTGGCGACGCGCCAGGGCACCGCGCAGAATACGGGCACGACGAGATTCACGACGCTGCACCGGGGCATCGTCTTCCTCTTCGTACTCGTCTTCATATTCTTCTTCATCGACCCACGTGTCGTCGCGGCGGGTACGGTTGCTCGCGAAAGTCAGGATCGTAAGAATAAAGCTGCCGATCTTCTCGGCAATGCTCACCCATGACCAGCCGGTAAACAGCGTCAGCCCGGCCGCCCAGATGCAGAGCAGCGCCAGCGTGCCGCCGCTGCTGTGAAGCATCGGCTGTAGCGCAGAGCTCAGCAGGCTGCCAATCACCCCACCGGAGGCAAAGTACCAGATATCATCGGCGTTAATCGCCGCCAGCCCGCAGGAGGTGAGGATCAGTGCCAGCGCGCCAATCAGGCGCAGGGAAACCGCGAAATAGTCGATGTAATCATCGTTCTGACGATGACGCCATGCAAACCAGCATCCGCCAATAATAATGACGGGAATGGTGTAGGCCATCACACCGAAAATGAAAAAGAGCGTGTCCGCAAGCCAGGCTCCGGGTACGCCGCCTAAATTATGAATAGGCTCATGCCACGCGGTTTGCGACCAGCTGGGATCGGAGGGGTTGAAACTGAGTAAGGCTGCCATCAGCCAGACGGCAAAAAGGGCAATAACGATCAGCAAAGCCTCGAGGAGACGACGTCCGCTGCTTAGCTTCGATAGTGTGACTTCTTTGTCTTCAGTGTATTCCTGGCTCAAGAAAGGCTCTCCAGGTATCAGGCATATCCTGCCTGTTTGCTAAAACGGACAACAGCGCCGGGGCTCCCCGGCACTGTTGCTGTATGGATTAACAGGAGTGTAATCAAACTACGCTGATTTTGCACCTGTTCCGTGTTAGCGCGTCTTAATAACCAGACGATTGCTCTGTTTGACCTCTTCCATCACCACATAGGTACGGGTGTCGTTCACGCCTGGCAGACGCAGCAGGGTTTCCCCCAGCAGCTTACGGTAGGCGGACATATCAGGCACACGGGTTTTCAACAGGTAGTCGAAATCACCGGACACCAGATGACACTCTTGAATTTCTTCAAGTTTTTGTACAGCGGCGTTAAATTGCTCAAACACATCCGGCGCACCACGATTCAGAGTAATCTCAACAAATACCAGAAGTGAGGCATCCAGATAATGCGGGTTCAGCAGAGCCGTATAGCCCTGAATAAAACCCTGTCTTTCCAGTCGGCGCACACGCTCAAGGCACGGCGTCGGGGAAAGTCCCACACGTTTTGAAAGCTCGACGTTGGAAATACGCCCATCCTTTTGCAATTCATTAAGAATGTTACGATCGATACGGTCGAGATCTTTGCCAGGGCGCTTCTTGCTATCTACCATTATTATTGTCTCTCTGTATTCCTTCCCTACTCCTGCCTGGACCCTGTGCACATCACTGTTCAGAGCCTGTACCCGTTAGTCATCACATCGCCTGGTTATGTATTATATCCGTCATACTTCAAGTTGCCTGTGCGTTGGCTTTCCTCGCTCACCCCAGTCACGTACTTATGTACGCTCCAGGGGATTCGCTGCGTCGCCGCCTTCATGCAACTCGAATTATTAGGCTATAGACGCGATGCGGATTCGGGTTCTGTTGGTAAGAAGACCGCTGCCCGAAGGCTGTCACCGACATCACGTATGGCGTCTGTCCACGCCATGCGTAGATTTCACTGACACGGTAAAAATGGCATTTACGTGCATGCCTATGCGGCATACGGTTAACGCGGTTTTTTTCTTCCTTGAATGTTTTCGCAAATGCGCAGGGGATTGTCAAAGCAAAACATCGTTTTTTAGTACAAGATGCCGGATATTCATTACGGGGGGGTATTAATCCTCATTTTACTGCCTTATAAACGAGCGGTTTTCAGTAGAAAACGTGATGTAACGGCGCTAGATTCATCGGGCGCAGCTATTGCATATATCGAAAGCAAAATCCCAGTGCTCTTTTTTTACGGCAACAAATTCCCTACAATCCAGCCCATTGCCTGCCAACAACAATGGGGATCTCATGGGCACGACCAAACACAGTAAGTTGTTAATCCTTGGTTCTGGACCTGCGGGATATACCGCGGCGGTCTATGCTGCACGTGCAAACCTGCAGCCGGTACTGATCACAGGCATGGAAAAAGGCGGTCAGCTGACCACCACCACGGAAGTGGAAAACTGGCCGGGCGACCCGAACGACCTGACCGGGCCGCTGCTGATGGAACGCATGCACGAGCATGCTGCTAAATTCGAAACCGAAATCCTGTTCGACCACATCAACAAGGTCGACCTGCAAAACCGTCCGTTCCGACTGACGGGCGACAGCGGCGAGTACACCTGCGATGCGCTAATCATTGCCACCGGGGCCTCTGCCCGCTACCTCGGCCTGCCGTCTGAAGAAGCGTTCAAAGGCCGCGGCGTCTCTGCCTGTGCGACCTGCGACGGTTTCTTCTACCGTAACCAGAAAGTCGCGGTTATCGGCGGCGGCAACACCGCGGTGGAAGAAGCGCTGTACCTGGCGAACATCGCTTCTGAGGTGCATCTGATCCACCGTCGTGACACCTTCCGCGCGGAGAAGATCCTCATTAAGCGCCTGATGGATAAAGTGGCTAGCGGCAACATCGTGCTGCACACCAACCGTACCCTGGAAGAAGTCACCGGCGATCAGATGGGCGTTGCGGGTCTGCGCATTCGTGATACCCAGAACACCGATAATGTCGAAACGCTGGAAGTGGCGGGTCTGTTTGTGGCAATCGGCCACAGCCCGAACACCGCGATCTTCGAAGGCCAGCTGGAGCTGGAAAACGGCTATATCAAAGTGCAGTCCGGCATTCACGGTAACGCGACCCAGACCAGCATCCCGGGCGTGTTCGCTGCCGGTGACGTGATGGACCATATCTATCGTCAGGCGATCACCTCTGCGGGCACTGGCTGTATGGCCGCGCTGGACGCTGAACGCTACCTCGACGGACTGGCTGAACAAGGTAAATAATCTTTACAAGTCAGTAACAAACGTAAATAAAGGCGGCCACAGGTCGCCTTTATTTTTGCTCGCGTGTAACATGCAGATGTCTAATTTCTTATAACGTCACCTGCAAAATACGCAATGGAAAAAACCCGTCAACAAGAGTTAACACGCTGGCTGAAACAGCAAAGCGTTATTTCCCGCCGCTGGCTTACGATCTCCCGTCTTCTGGGGTTCGTTAGCGGTCTGTTGATTGTTGCCCAGGCATGGTTGCTGGCCCGCATTCTTAATCACATGATCATGGAGAACATTCCCCGCGAAGCGCTCCTGCTGCCTTTTATTGTTCTGATCCTGGTTTTTGTCCTGCGCGCCTGGGTGGTGTGGCTGCGTGAACGTGTCGGCTTCCACGCCGGACAGCATATCCGCTACGAGATCCGTCGTCAGGTGCTCGATCGCCTGCAGGAAGCCGGGCCCGCGTGGATCCAGGGTAAACCCGCCGGAAGCTGGGCGACGCTGATCCTTGAGCAGATCGACGATATGCACGATTACTACGCGCGCTATCTTCCGCAGATGGCGCTGGCGGTCTTTGTGCCGCTGTTGATTGTTATCGCCATTTTCCCCGTTAACTGGGTGGCGGCATTGATCCTGCTGGGCACTGCCCCGCTGATCCCGCTGTTTATGGCGATGGTCGGCATGGGTGCGGCTGATGCCAACCGCCGCAACTTCCTGGCGCTGGGCCGGCTGAGCGGACATTTCCTCGATCGTCTGCGCGGGATGGAAACCCTGCGTATTTTTGGTCGCGGTGAAGCGGAAACCGAGAATATTCGCCTGGCATCACAGGACTTCCGCCAGCGCACGATGGAAGTGTTACGCCTGGCGTTCCTCTCGTCCGGCGTGCTGGAATTCTTTACCTCGCTGTCGATTGCCCTCGTGGCGGTTTATTTCGGTTTCTCCTATCTCGGCGCGCTGGATTTCGGCCACTACGGCACGGCAGTCACCCTCTCTGCCGGTTTCCTCGCGCTTATCCTGGCCCCGGAGTTTTTCCAGCCGCTTCGCGACCTGGGGACCTTCTATCATGCCAAAGCGCAGGCCGTTGGCGCGGCCGACAGCCTGAAAACCTTCCTGGAGACGCCGCTGGCGCACCCGGAGCGCGGTGACGTGACGCTGAATGCTAAAGACCCCGTGACCATTGAAGCGCAGGACTTTTCCATTCTGTCACCTGAAGGCAAAGTGCTCGCAGGTCCGCTGAACTTTACCCTGCCAGCCGGAAAACGCGTGGTGCTGGTCGGCACCAGCGGTTCCGGGAAGAGTTCACTGCTGAATGCGTTATCCGGTTTTATGGCCTACACCGGTTCGCTGCGGATAAACAAAGCTGAACTGCGTAATCTCGATCCCGACGCCTGGCGTAAGCAGCTCAGTTGGGTCGGACAAAACCCGCAGCTTCCTGCTTCCACGCTGCGTGAAAACGTGCTCCTGGCGCGCCCGGATGCCCGTGAAGATGAACTGCAGTCCGTTCTCGACCGCGCGTGGGTCAGTGAATTTCTGCCGCTGCTCCCGCAGGGTGTCGATACCGTGGTAGGCGATCAGTCTGCCGGTCTGTCTGTCGGCCAGGCACAGCGCGTGGCCGTCGCCCGTGCGCTGCTGAACCCGTGCCAGCTGATGCTGCTGGATGAGCCCGCAGCCAGCCTGGATTCACACAGCGAGCAGCGCGTCATGGCGGCCCTGAACGCCGCTTCCTTGCAGCAAACCACCCTGATGGTCACCCATCAGCTGGAAGGCCTTGCTGACTGGGACGAGATCTGGGTGATGGAGAACGGCCGTATTGTTGAGCAAGGCGATTACGCCGCTCTCGTTGCCGCGCAGGGGCCGTTCGCCGCCCTGCTGGCGAACCGTCAGGAGGACATCTGATGCGTGCTCTGCTGCCTTATCTTGCGCTCTATAAACGCCACAAATGGATGCTGACGCTGGGGATCGTGCTGGCGATTGTAACGCTGCTCGCCAGCATCGGCCTGCTCACGCTTTCCGGCTGGTTCCTGTCGGCCTCCGCCGTTGCCGGGTTTGCCGGATTATACAGCTTTAACTATATGCTGCCGGCGGCAGGCGTGCGGGGTACCGCCATTACCCGTACTGCCGGACGTTATTTCGAGCGGCTGGTCAGCCACGACGCGACGTTCCGCGTCCTGCAGCACCTGCGCATTTACACCTTCAGCAAACTGCTGCCCCTCTCCCCTGCCGGGCTGGCGCGTTTTCGTCAGGGTGAATTACTTAACCGTGTCGTTGCGGATGTCGACACGCTGGACCACCTTTACCTGCGGGTGATCTCCCCGATAGTGGGCGCGTTTGTGGTGATTGTAGTGGTCACGCTGGGGCTGTCCGTTCTGGATGTTCCCGTTGCGCTGACGCTCGGCGGGATCATGCTGCTGACGCTCCTTATTCTGCCGCCGCTGTTTTACCGCGCCGGGAAATCCACCGGGGAAAACCTGACGCGGCTGCGCGGGGATTACCGCCAGCAGCTGACCTCCTGGCTTCAGGGCCAGGCAGAGCTGACCATTTTTGGTGCCAGCAAGCGCTACCGTGCCCGAATGGAAAGTACGGAGCTGAACTGGCATGAGGCCCAGCGCCGCCAGTCAGAACTGACGGCCTTCTCGCAGGCGCTGATGGTGTTAATCGGCGGCGTGGCGGTGATCGCCATGCTGTGGCTGGCATCCGGCGGGATTGGCGGCAACACCCAGCCAGGCCCTCTTATTGCCCTCTTCGTTTTCTGCGCGCTGGCCGCTTTTGAGGCATTGGCCCCGGTGACGGGCGCCTTCCAGCATCTTGGACAGGTGATCGCCTCTGCCCTGCGCATCACCCAGATTGCCGAACAGGAGCCTGAAGTCACGTTCAGCGCCGGGCAGACCGCCGTGCCTGAGCAGGTGGCGCTGACGCTTGATAACGTGACTTTCGCCTATGACAAGCAGGCGCAGAACGCGCTGGACGGTATCAACCTTTCCATTAATGCAGGGCAGCGGATTGCGATCCTCGGCCGTACCGGCTGCGGTAAGTCGACACTGCTGCAGCTGCTGACGCGCGCCTGGGATCCACAGCACGGTCAGATTCGTTTTAATAACACGTTGCTGACTGATTTCAGCGAGCAGGCCCTGCGCAAGACCGTGAGCGTCGTTCCCCAGCGCGTGCATCTGTTTAGCGCAACCCTGCGCGATAACCTGCTGCTGGCCGCGCCAGAGGCTTCGGACGATGATCTTCGCGCCGTACTGGAGCAGGTCGGACTGCACAAGCTGCTTGAGGACGAAGGGCTCAACAGCTGGTTGGGTGAAGGCGGTCGTCAGCTTTCCGGCGGCGAGCTACGCCGTCTGGCCATTGCGCGCGCGCTGCTGCATGATGCGCCGCTGATGTTGCTCGACGAACCTACAGAAGGGCTTGATGCGACAACCGAGAGTCAAATCCTTGATTTGCTGGCGAACGTCATGACAGGAAAAACCGTTCTGATGGTGACGCACCGCCTGCGCGGGCTGGCAAGTTTTGATCGGATAATTGTGATGGACAACGGGCACATTATTGAGCAAGGTAGTCACGCAGAGCTGTTGGCGAAACAGGGTCGCTACTATCAGTTCAAACAGCGTCTGTAGACTATATTTGTAGCGTCCTCACTCGCGTACTGGAGTTTTGCTGTCATGCGCCTGGTCCAGCTTTCTCGTCATAACATCGCGTTCCCTTCGCCGGAGGGAGCGCTGCGTGAGCCCAACGGGCTGCTGGCCCTTGGCGGTGACCTTAGCCCTGCGCGGCTATTAATGGCGTACCAGCGCGGCATTTTCCCGTGGTTTTCTCCCGGCGACCCGATTTTATGGTGGTCTCCCGACCCGCGCGCCGTGCTGTGGCCAGAGCAGTTCCATCTGAGCCGCAGCATGAAGCGATTCCATGCAAAATCACCATACCGCGTAACGCTGAATCACGCCTTTGGGCAGGTGATCGAAGGCTGTGCCGAAGATCGCCACGAAGGGACGTGGATCACCCGCGATATCGTCAACGCCTATCACCAGCTCCATGAGCTTGGCTACGCCCACTCCATTGAGGTTTGGGAAAACGGGGAACTGGTTGGCGGCATGTACGGCGTGGCGCAAGGGACGCTGTTTTGCGGCGAGTCGATGTTCTCCCGTGCGGTCAACGCCTCGAAAACCGCGCTGCTGGTCTTCTGCCAGGCCTTTGCCCAACGCGGTGGACGCCTGATAGATTGCCAGGTGCTCAATGAGCACACGGCCTCTCTCGGTGCAGTTGACATACCGCGTCGACAGTATATTGAGCATCTGGACGCCTGCCGTCAGGAGAAGCTCCCGCGCGACTTCTGGATCCCCAGGACGCTCTTTATGCCCAATGCTTAAATGTTTTCCGCATATTTTTTGTGAGGGTGTTATAATTATGCCGCAGAGTAGCTTCTGCCTGTTGCCCCGCCGCCGTTTGGGACCCTCGCTTCAGATAACGTCCTGACGTTTATCCTGTCGTCTCCCCTTTACGAATGCGCTTCCTGTTCGGTTGTACCGTGACGCTTGGGCAATGCGCCGAAACTGTTTTGCTGCGTTTTAATCGCGCAATTCTTTACTTAATTGATGAATTTCGGCATTATCTTGCCGGTTCAAAACTTGGTAGTGATACCCCAGAGGATTAGATGGCCAAAGAAGACAATATTGAAATGCAGGGTACCGTACTTGATACGTTGCCTAATACCATGTTTCGCGTAGAGCTGGAAAACGGTCACGTGGTAACTGCGCACATCTCCGGTAAAATGCGCAAAAACTACATCCGCATTTTGACGGGCGACAAAGTGACTGTTGAACTGACCCCGTACGACCTGAGCAAAGGCCGCATTGTCTTCCGTAGTCGCTAATTGTTTTCGCCTGTAATGGCAGATGAATATTTAAAAGGTCGGGATTATCCCGGCCTTTTTTATTTATGGCTTAGTGCGGCTGTACCGGTAGATGTATTGTGGTCCACGGCTGTACAGGAGTGATTAAATCCTCCGCCATAGAATGAGCCATGTCATGAAGTAGCCCCGTCAGGTGCGGCAGCATATCGCGGTCAAAATGCGAAACCAGCAGCACGTGGTTTAACGCCCGGCAGTAGTCGCATTTCGTTTCTGTATCTTCCAGCAGCCACTCTTTTTGTCGCGGTTGTTCCGCTTCGTCCTCAAATTCCACCACCTGAAAATCACGCATTGATTCCGTGAGGCCGGATTTCACCTCTTCCAGGTAAGCTCCGAGACAACGGCAAACGGGCTGCGTTTGTGGGAGTGATTTGCAGTCGAGGAGGATTTCGGTGAGCAGTTTGCAGCGCTCTGCGAGGGTTGGGAGATCGGGGTTGAGGGAGAGTTCGCTGTAAAGCAGAGAAAGATTGTTATGTTCCATTTGATTATGACTCCGTGTGAAATAATGAGATCTCCACCCGAACGCCAACTCAGGTGGCAGACTGAACCGGTTTGGCGTACCGACCCACACGGGAAAATCGGCGCTTCAAAAGAAGCCCCGGTTCAGCCCACCATAATTGAGTCTGCGGATTATATCGCTAGCTTTCAAAAGTGTGAACGAACCTGATGATAGTTGACGTATCAACATCATTTCTCGTGTGTATTCAGGACGCCAATCCCGGCACCTGATTTTGCAGGTGCGCCGCCATTTTATTACTGTGGATTTATCCAGCAACAAACTTCGAAAGAAACTGGAAAGCGCCTCGCAAAATTCCTCTGCGGCCTGTTCCCCTCACCCTAACCCTCTCCCCAAAGGGGCGAGGGGATTGTTCACTGCTCGCATTAATTTGTGGGGAACCCTCAGCCCACGGGGAGAGGGAGAAAAGCAGGCACAAAAAAGCCGGGTTAAAAACCCGGCTTTTGAACTAAAACAACTCAGTGAGCCGCTTCCGGCTTGTGCTTCGCCGCACTCTGGAAATCGTACGTCAGCTCGTTCTTCGCCTGGTCCAGCGCCACGGTGACCTGGCCGCCGTCCACCAGCGAGCCAAACAGCAGCTCGTTCGCCAGCGGTTTCTTCAGGTTGTCCTGAATCACGCGCGCCATCGGACGAGCACCCATTGCGCGGTCGTAGCCTTTCTCGGCCAGCCAGTTGCGGGCCTCCTGGCTCACTTCCAGCGACACGCCTTTCTGATCCAGCTGAACCTGCAGCTCGACGATAAACTTGTCCACCACCTGATGGATCACCTCGGTAGACAGGTGATCGAACCAGATAATGTTGTCCAGACGGTTACGGAACTCCGGCGTGAAGATCTTCTTGATCTCCTCCATCGCATCGGTGCTGTTATCCTGGTGGATCAGGCCGATGGATTTACGCTCGGTTTCACGCACACCGGCGTTGGTGGTCATCACCAGCACCACGTTGCGGAAGTCCGCCTTGCGCCCGTTGTTGTCGGTCAGCGTCCCGTTGTCCATCACCTGCAAGAGGATGTTGAACACGTCCGGGTGCGCTTTCTCGATTTCATCGAGCAGCAGTACCGCGTGCGGATGCTTAATCACCGCGTCGGTAAGCAGGCCGCCCTGGTCAAAGCCCACGTAGCCCGGAGGCGCACCAATCAAACGGCTGACGGTGTGACGCTCCATATACTCGGACATATCAAAGCGCAGCAGCTCAATGCCCAGCGCTTTGGAGAGCTGAACCGTCACCTCGGTTTTCCCCACGCCGGTCGGGCCAGCGAACAGGAAGGAACCGACAGGCTTGTGGTCATGCCCCAGTCCGGCACGGGCCATCTTGATCGCTTCGGTTAAGGCCTCAATGGCTTTATCCTGACCAAAGACCAGCATTTTCAGGCGGTTGCCGAGGGTGCGCAGCGTGTCGCGGTCGCTCTGAGAAACGCTCTTCTCAGGGATACGCGCGATGCGGGCCACCACGGACTCAATATCCGCCACGTTAACGGTTTTCTTACGCTTGCTGGCCGGCATCAGACGCGCACGCGCCCCTGCCTCATCAATCACGTCAATCGCCTTATCCGGCAGATGACGGTCGTTGATGTATTTCACCGCCAGCTCCACCGCCGCACGTACCGCTTTCGCGGTATAACGCACGTCGTGGTGCGCTTCATACTTAGTTTTCAGGCCGTTGATGATCTGCACCGTTTCGTCAACGGACGGCTCGGTCACGTCGATTTTCTGGAAGCGACGCGCCAGCGCGCGGTCTTTCTCAAAGATGTTGCTGAACTCCTGATACGTCGTGGAGCCCATCACGCGGATCTTGCCGCTGGAGAGCAGCGGTTTGATCAGGTTTGCCGCATCCACCTGGCCGCCGGAAGCCGCACCTGCACCGATGATGGTGTGGATCTCATCGATAAACAGGATGCTGTTGGTGTCCTGCTCCAGCTGTTTTAACAGCGCCTTGAAACGTTTTTCAAAATCACCGCGGTATTTCGTGCCCGCCAGCAGCGAGCCGATATCCAGCGAGTAGATAGTGCAGTCGGCAATCACTTCCGGCACGTCACCCTGCACAATGCGCCAGGCAAGACCTTCGGCAATCGCGGTTTTACCCACGCCGGACTCACCCACCAGCAGCGGGTTGTTCTTGCGGCGACGGCACAGCACCTGAATCGCACGCTCCAGCTCTTTATCGCGGCCAATCAGCGGGTCGATGCCGCCAACGCGAGCAAGCTGATTAAGGTTGGTGGTGAAGTTTTCCATACGATCCTCCCCGCCTGCTTGCTCTTCATTGTTATTGACCTGATTGCTGGAATCCGATGCCTGGTTAGGCTCGTCTTTGCGCGTTCCGTGAGAAATAAAGTTAACCACGTCGAGGCGGCTGACTTCATGTTTGCGCAGCAGATAGGCAGCCTGTGACTCCTGCTCGCTGAAGATGGCGACTAAGACGTTTGCGCCAGTCACTTCGCTACGTCCGGAAGACTGGACGTGAAATACCGCGCGCTGCAGCACGCGCTGGAAGCTGAGCGTCGGCTGCGTGTCGCGCTCCTCTTCACTGGCCGGCAGCACCGGTGTGGTTTGTTCGATGAAGGCTTCGAGTTCCTGACGCAGCGCCACCAGATCCACGGAGCAGGCTTCCAGCGCTTCGCGGGCAGATGGGTTGCTAAGCAGTGCGAGCAGTAAATGCTCGACGGTCATAAACTCATGTCGGTGCTCACGCGCTCTGGCGAAAGCCATGTTTAAACTGAGTTCCAGTTCTTGATTGAGCATAGGCACCTCCCCCAATTTTATGCCTTATCAGGCCTTTTCCAGCGTACACAGCAACGGATGCTCGTTCTCCCTCGCATAGTCGTTCACCATCGCCACTTTGGTTTCCGCCACCTCGGCGGTAAAAATGCCGCAGATAGCTTTGCCACGATAATGAACGGTAAGCATCAGTTGCGTTGCACGTTCTACATCATAAGAAAAGAACTTTTGTAGCACGTCAATAACAAATTCCATCGGCGTGTAATCATCGTTCATTAACATAACTTTATACATAGATGGCGGTTTTAGCGCGTCACGCACTTTGTCTTCCGCCAGCTGGTCAAAATCCAGCCAGTCGTTGGTCTTACCCATTTTGCATAACCACTTTGAATCTACCTCAGATGTTAGATAACAATCATCTATTACTGTCATCCGCGATGTCTGTCACAAACTGTTGCAATAGCGTTAACTGCTTCAAACTTTGGTTGATTATTGTCCCAACTCCAGCGCCAAACGCTTGACGACGTCTTTCGTTTATCTAAATTGTACAAGCGTGAGATGGCGAGGTTTTGAACAGCCCCCACTCCACCACCGGTTCATTCCATCTTAATTTATAAGATTTACGAAGGATGTCGAAGCATGGAAATGGGTACTGTTAAGTGGTTCAACAACGCCAAGGGGTTTGGCTTCATCTGCCCCGAAGGCGGCGGCGAAGATATCTTCGCTCACTATTCCACCATTCAGATGGATGGTTACAGGACGCTCAAAGCCGGGCAGTCCGTCCGGTTCGATGTACACCAGGGACCAAAAGGCAATCATGCAAGCCTAATCGTACCCGTTGAAGCAGAAACGGTTGCATAGCTCTCTGTTTTATTGTGTACATCACGCAGTCAAAATGCCAGCCCGATCGGCTGGCATTTTTATTTTCGGGTTATTCCCGAGCCAGCGCGTCCACCGGATCCAGCCGCGCCGCGTTGCGCGCAGGCAGCCAGCCAAACAAAATCCCGGTAAAGGTGGAACACAAAAACGCGGTGAGTATTGCCATCGGCGAGAAGCCAATCTCCCAGCCGGGTAAAAAGAGCTGGAGCGCAAAGGCAATCATCATCGAGAGCGCAATGCCCATCGCGCCGCCCACCAGGCATACCAGCACCGCTTCAATTAAAAACTGCTGAAGCACGTCGCTGGCCCTGGCCCCGACCGCCATGCGGATGCCAATCTCCCGGGTGCGTTCAGTTACCGACACCAGCATGATATTCATCACCCCGATACCGCCGACAACCAGCGAGATCACCGCCACTAGGGTCAGGAACAGCTGAAGAGTACGTGTGGTCTTTTCCGCCGTTTTCAAGAGGCCGTCCATGTTCCAGGTGAAGAAATCCTTCTTCCCGTGGCGCAACGTTAACAGCCGCTCCAGCTGCTGTTCCGCCAGCGTGCTGTCATAGCCCTCCTTCACGCGCACGGTGATGGAGTTAAGCCAGGACTGGCCCATAATCCGCCCGGAGATGGTGGTATACGGCAGCCAGACGCGCAGGATCTTGCTGCTGCCGAACATCGACTGCTTCTCTTCCGCCACCCCGATAACCGTGGCAGGCATGTTGCCGACGAGGATCACTTCCCCCACCACGTTCGCTTTATTGGGGAAAAGCTGCCTGCGCGAGTTGGCGTCCAGCACCACCACCTGCGCCCTCCCCGCCAGCTGTTCGGCGTTGAAGGTGGCGCCTTCGCTGAAGGTCATGCCGTAGACGTTGAAGTAGTCGCCGCTCACGCCGTTGGCGCTGGCCGCTACGTCGATGTTGCCGTAGCGCAGACGCAGGTTTTGCGAGACCGCAGGCGTGGCGGAGTTCACCCACGGCTGCTTCTGGATGGCCGCCAGATCGTCATACTTGAGCGCCTGCTGATACTGCGGCTCGTCGTCGCCGAAGTCTTTGCCGGGATAGACGTCAATGGTGTTCGTCCCGATGGCGCGAATATCCGCCAGCACCAGCTGCTTGGCCGCATCGCCCACCACCACAATCGACACCACCGAGGCGATACCGATAATGATGCCGAGCATGGTGAGCAGAGTGCGCATTTTATTGGCCGCCATCGCCAGCCAGGCCATGGTCAGCGCTTCACGAAAGCCGCTGGAGAACTGCGCCCAGCCGGTCGACGCTGGCAGCGCTTCCTTCGGTGCCGCCTTTCTGGACTCGCGCGGCGGCGGGTTGCTCACCAGCTCGCCGTCGCGGATCTCAATAATCCGTTCGGCCTGCGCCGCCACCTGCGGATCGTGGGTAACGATAATCACCGTGTGCCCCTGGTCGCGCAGCTGGTGCAGGATTGCCATCACCTCTTCGCCGGAGTGGCTGTCGAGCGCCCCGGTCGGTTCATCCGCGAGGATCACCTGCCCGCCGTTCATCAGCGCGCGGGCGATACTCACGCGCTGCTGCTGGCCGCCGGAAAGCTGCGACGGCTGGTACTCCACCCTCTCCGCCAGCCCCAGTCGCGTTAACAGCGCCTTCGCGCGCTCAAGGCGTTTCTTCCGCTCGACGCCCGCATACACCGCGGGAACCTCCACGTTCTGGGCCGCACTCAGGTGCGAGAGCAGATGGTAACGCTGGAAGATAAAGCCAAAGTGTTCCCGGCGCAGCTTCGCCAGGGCGTCGCCGTCCAGCGTCGAGACGTCCGTCCCGGCCACGCGGTACGTGCCGCTGGTGGGCTTATCCAGACAGCCGAGAATGTTCATCAGCGTCGATTTACCAGACCCCGACGCGCCGACGATCGCCACCATCTCACCCGCCTCCACGCGCAGGGAGATGCCCTTCAGCACCTCCACCGGGCCGTCGCCGGACGGATAGCTGCGACGAATGTCGTTCAGCTCAAGCAGCGCGGTCATTTAGCGGCTCCGGGCAGGCTTTCGCTGACAACAACCTCCTCGCCCTCTTCCAGCCCTTTTACCACCACCACGTCGGTGTCGTTGCGCGCGCCAATCACCACCTCGCGCTCGCGCGTTTCGCCGTTGCGCAGCACTTTCACCTTGTAGCGATTGTCCCCGGCGGATTCACCCAGCGCGGAGAGCGGAACGGTCAGCACGTTCTTCACGCCGGTCAGCTGGATGTGCACCTGGGCGGTCATGTCCAGGCGCAGCACGCCCTTCGGGTTTGGCACTTCAAAACGGGCATAGTAGAAAATGGCGTCGTTAACCTTTTCCGGCGTCGGCAGAATGTCTTTCAGCACGCCTTCGTAGCGGGTCTGCGGATCGCCGAGTACGGTAAACCAGGCGTTCTGCCCCGGCTTAAGATGGATCACGTCCGCCTCGGAGACCTGGGCCTTCACCAGCATGGTGCTCATGTCCGCCAGGGTCAGAATGTTTGGCGCCTGCTGGGCGGCAATTACCGTCTGGCCCTGCAGGGTGGTAATTTGCGTCACTTCCCCGGCCATCGGCGCGACGATCTTTGTGTAATCAAGATTGGTTTTCGCCGTATCCAGCGAGGCCTGATTACGCTTGATTTGCGCGTCAATCGTACCAATCTGCGCCTGTTTCACCGCCAGTTCAGTCGCGGCGGTGTCTAAATCCTGCTTTGAAATAGCCTGGGTTTTCGCCAGGGCCTGCTGGCGGGTCAGCGTCACCTGCGCCAGGTTACGCTCTGCCTGCGCCTGCGCACGCTGCGCGCGCAGCTCCATCAGCGTCGCTTCCACTTCGCGGATCTGGTTCTCGGCCTGTTCAGGGTCGATAACGCCGAGCAGCTGGCCTTTTTTTACCTTGTCGCCAATCTCTACCGACAGCGTTTTCAACTGGCCGCTGACCTGAGCGCCGACGTCAACCTTGCGCAGCGCGTCAAGCTTGCCCGTCGCGAGGACGTTTTGCTGCAGTTCGCCCGGGCGAACGATCAGCGTCTGGTACTGCGGTACAGGCGCGTTAAGCACCTGCCATAACCAGAATCCACCGGCTACAATCACCAGCGCCAGCAGCAGAAACAGCGTTCTGCGTTTTCCCTTGAGGTTCATAAATATTCCAAATAAATGTTCTGGCAATAATAAACGTTGATTCTATCTAAACGACTCCTTAACGAAACCCCCGTTCTCCGAAATCACCCTAATTTGTTTACAAGACGTTGATATTTCCCCTGCTGAAATAGCGGTATTCCAAAAGGCTCAGGATTTATCATGTCTTCTATCGTCGATACACCTCTTTCAAACCTGACGCAGCCGACATCCGGCTGGCAGCTCTTCAAAAACCTGGCGTTCGGCAAGATCGCGCCCGGCCTTGCATGGCAGAACCCCGCCTATCGCCGTAAGTTCATGCTGCGTTCGCTGGCGACGCCCGTGAGCACGTCTCGCCTGTTAACGAACCTCGCTAAGCAGCCGCGTCTGATGCAGATGCTGCAGGTGCAGCCCGGTCTGCCGTGTCGGCTTCATCGTCCCTGGCTGACGGTGACGATGGATCGCCAGCACGCGCTGGAATCCCTGAACTGGCACTACCAGGCCATGAGCCGCCAGCTCCCGGCCACGCTCCTGAAGGGCTATCTTTCGACGCAGGGGACTACGCTGCTGACCTTAACCGGGAAAGATGAACAGCAATTTACCGTCCGCCTGTGTGCCGATGCGTTCCTGGATAAAGAGGGAGAGGCCACCCTCACCTTCTGCGACGATCAGAATACGGTGCTGGCGGAGCTAACCTTTACGCTCTGCCAGTTTGAAGGAAAATCGACGCTGTTCATCGGCGGTTTACAGGGTGCGAAAGCGCATGTTCCCCATGAGCTTATCCAGAAAGCGACGAAGGCCTGCCACGGGCTGTTCCCGAAACGCCTGCTGGTTGAAGCCGCCATGACGTTCGGCGCCGCATTCCCGGTCGCGCAGATTGTTGCCGTCAGTAACGCCACCCATATTTATCGCAGCTGGCGCTACCGCAAGAAAAAAGAGGGAAAACTGCTGGCCGATTACGACGGCTTCTGGAGTTCCCTCGGTGGGGAAAAGCAGGAGAGCGGCCACTTTATGCTGCCGCTTGCCATGCCGCGTAAACCCGTAGAAGAGATCGCGAGCAAAAAACGCGCCGAATACCGCCGCCGCTACGCGCTGCTGGATAGCCTGATTCAGCAGGTGGAACAGGCGACCCGGCGTTAATCCGCCCTCCCGCGTGCCAGCCACAGCACGCGGGAGAACATTTTCCGCAGCAGCGTAGGAACGGCCTCCACGCCCCGCCTTCCCGCTTCCGTCGCCACTTCAATGGCTAAATCCGGTTTTGACGAGCGGTGAATAGCTTTGGCGATCACGCGGCGCATGTTCATCGGGACGTCGATTGGCACCATCGCAATGCGGTGGAACACGTCGTCAAAGCCCTGACGGTACATAAAATGCTCCATGTCCATCGCGGGCAGCATCGTTAAGTGGTCGCGCTCTTCTTCCCGCTCGTTGTTCAGCAGGCCGCGCACGGTTGAGGCATATTTTTTCCCCGCCTCGTCGCCGTCCACCAGCACATGCCATTCAATTCCCATTCGGCGGGCAAATTTTATCAGCGGTTTTAATCCCGACTGGGCAAATTCGATCACCTTAATGCCTTCGGCATCAAAATGGTGGCCGCACTGGCGCGCCAGTTCGTTGATGACCCAGGTCTCCGTTTCCCCCTCCACCAGCAGCCAGCAGCGGGCGAAGAGCGACGAGGCGCGATTAAAGCGAATGTGAAACGCGATACGCCGCCCGTCTTCGGCATTCATCCCGCCGGGCCCGAGGCGGTACGCGGATACGCGGGAGGACTCGCGCACCAGACGGCAGATGTGCTCCACCGGCGTCAGCGATAGCAGCTCGCCGGAATTGGTGGTGGTAATCCGCTGGAGCGGCAGCAGATTCAGCAGGTGCCACGCCACGGAGAGCATGATGGGGTGCAGGCGCGTTTCCGGGTCTTCCACCAGCAGCAGCGGGCGGGCATCCCGGTCAAGACGGACGGTGCCCTTCGCCTGCAGAAGCGTTGAAAACAGCCCCAGCAAAATCACCCGATGGGTACGCCCGCCGGGCCGGTCGATCATCCGGTTGATGATGTCGAGATAGCGCCAGCTGCGCTGCTCATCATGAGAACGACGGCGCATCAGACGATGGCGCGACTCCGACGTGCCCTGCTCGGAAAAATAGTGCTCCAGCAGCTGCACCATCGCGGACAGCCCCTGACGAATCTGACCATCGGTGAGGTTCTGCGGACGCGACACCAGCTCTCGCGCCAGGAAATCCAGCTCGCGGGCGGTGACTTCCACTTCCGGCATATTCGGTACGGTGCCGTTACGAATACGGCGCATAAAGCGCGCATCGCGCAGGCGTAACACCGGCGTAAGGCGGATAAGGTGACGCGCAAGATCGTCGATATTCTCCAGCGGGATCGGGTTGGCTTTCTCATCGAGGAATTCACGCAGGGTCAGCACCCCCTCGCTTTCCGCCATCTCACCTTCCAGTCGATAGAAAATCCGGTGGAAGCCGTCGTCGCAGGGCACCCAGCAGGGCGATAGCGGGCGGAAGCGACGCACGCGGTGACGGCCGGGCTCGGATTCGCGGAACGTCAGGATGATATGCAGGTGCTTCTCGCGGCCTGCGATATCGCCGGGCGGGAACCAAAAATCATCGTGGACGAAGTGATACAGCTTGTCTTCGGGTGAGAGCAGCAGCGTCAGCGCATCAAGCAGGCTGGACTTGCCCCACGCGTTCTCGCCGATCAGGACGTTGTTCTGCTCCAGCTGTAGCGACAGGCGGTTAATACCGCGAAACCCGACAATTTCCACACGTTCGAGAAGCATAAATCCCCCGCGAAATGATCACTTTTTCCTTTAAGTTATCAGCAGTATAGCGGCAGGAACCCTGGCACGACAGCAGAAGATTCGCGCTTGCGAGATTTGAACTATGCTCTATTTACCGCTGACTTGAACAAGGATTGACATCACATTGCCTTAAATCAAATTAATCGAATTTATTTAAGTGGCGAAGGGATGTTGTTGGTTTCTAAAATACGGGCTCTTTGAGTCGTCATCCCTTTATGGCGATATATCCCGCGCGCGGGAAACGCGTGGAAAATTATTTTGAGGTGGTTATGTTTAGAAAATTGGCAGCAGAATGCTTTGGTACATTCTGGCTGGTATTTGGTGGCTGCGGTAGCGCCGTTCTGGCAGCAGCATTCCCGGAATTAGGTATTGGTTTTGTCGGCGTCGCGCTGGCATTTGGCTTAACCGTATTAACCATGGCTTTCGCCGTGGGGCATATTTCCGGCGGTCATTTTAACCCGGCGGTGACATTAGGCTTATGGGCGGGCGGGCGTTTCCCGGCGAAAGAGGTTATTGGCTACATCGTGGCGCAGGTGGTTGGCGGTATTATTGCGGCAGGCGTTCTGTACGTCATTGCCAGCGGTAAAGCGGGCTTTGACGCGGCGGCCAGCGGCTTCGCCTCTAACGGCTTCGGTGAACACTCTCCGGGCGGTTATTCCATGCTTTCTGCAATTGTAATTGAAATTGTGCTGACCGCAGGCTTCCTGCTGGTGATCCACGGTGCAACCGACAAACACGCGCCTGCAGGCTTCGCGCCCATTGCCATTGGTCTGGCGCTGACGCTGATCCACCTGATCTCCATTCCGGTGACCAACACCTCCGTTAACCCGGCGCGCAGCACCGCCGTCGCCATTTTCCAGGGCGGCTGGGCGCTTGAGCAGCTGTGGCTGTTCTGGGTGATGCCGATCGTCGGCGGTATTCTGGGCGGCGTGCTGTACCGCACTCTGCTGGAAAAACGCGATTAATTAAGTGCGGCCTGTAATGTCGGGTGGCGCTAAAGCTTACCCGACCTACGTGAGTGTGCACTTTGTAGGCCGGGTAAGGCGTAGCCGCCACCCGGCTTTTTTGTAGCTTTACCTTACAGCCTTTATTGGGTAGTGTCTCTGGCGCTTAACAGACACATAAAAGGACCGGCTGTTCATGTTTTCAGGACTCCTCATTATTCTCCTGCCCCTGATTGTGGGCTATCTTATTCCGCTGCGTCATGAATCGGCCTTAAAGCTTATTAACCGTTTTCTCAGCTGGATTGTTTACGTCATTCTGTTCTTTATGGGGATAAGCCTGGCCTTCCTGGATAATCTGGCGACGAATTTACTTTCCATCCTGCATTATTCCGCGGTCACCGTGGTGGTTATTTTGCTGTGCAATATTGCTGCCCTGCTCTGGCTGGAACGCACTATTCCGTGGAAAAATAATCATCACCAGGAGAAGCTCCCCTCCCGAATTGCAATGGCGCTGGAATCATTAAAGCTCTGCGGCGTCGTGGTGCTTGGATTTCTTCTGGGCCTTACCGGATGGACATTTTTACAGCACGCGACGGACGCCAGCGAATATACCCTGATTTTCCTGCTGTTCCTGATTGGTATTCAGCTGCGAAATAACGGTATGACGCTGAAACAGATTGTCCTTAACCGTCGGGGAATGATCGTTGCCGTTATGGTTGTCGCCAGTTCAATGGTGGCGGGCGTGATTAATGCCTTTATTCTCGATCTGCCGCTGAAGACCGGGCTGGCGATGGCCTCCGGGTTTGGCTGGTACTCCCTCTCCGGTATTCTGCTGACCGAATCCTTCGGCCCGGTGATCGGCAGCGCCGCCTTCTTTAACGATCTGGCGCGAGAGCTGATTGCCATCATGCTGATCCCGGGTCTGGTTCGCCGCAGCCGCTCGACGGCGCTGGGCCTGTGCGGCGCGACGTCGATGGACTTTACCCTGCCGGTCCTCCAGCGTTCGGGCGGGCTGGAGATGGTGCCCGCCGCCATCGTACACGGCTTTATTTTAAGTCTGCTGGTTCCCGTCCTGATGGCGTTTTTCTCCGCCTGATACCTCCATGGCGGTAGGATGCCTGCCGCCAAAATTGCGCTAAATCAATCTCCCTCTATTTTGTAGCAGAAACCCCTTTTCACCGTTCTGGCACAGGCATAATCTTAAACATGTATATTAAATATAACTTTAACAGGTGTGATTATGTTTTGTGTGCAATGTGAACAAACTATCCGTACCCCGGCAGGCAATGGCTGTTCTTACGCGCAGGGTATGTGCGGTAAAACCGCAGAAACATCAGACCTGCAGGATCTGCTGATAGCCGCCCTGCAGGGGCTTTCCGCCTGGGCATTCAAAGCCCGCGAGTACGGCATCGTCGACCATTACGTCGACAGCTTCGCGCCGCGCGCCTTTTTCTCCACGCTGACTAACGTTAACTTCGATTCTCCGCGCATCGTCGGCTACGCCCGCGAAGCGATTGCCCTGCGCGAAGCGCTGAAGGCGCAGTGCCTGAAGGTGGATGCTAACGCTCATGTGGACAATCCTATGTCAGAGCTTCAGCTGGTGAGCGACGATCTGGGCGACCTGCAGCGTCAGGCGGCAGAATTCACCCCGAATAAAGACAAAGCGGCGATTGGCGAGAACATCCTCGGCCTGCGCCTGCTGTGCCTGTACGGCCTGAAAGGCGCTGCGGCCTATATGGAGCACGCGCACGTTCTTGGCCAGTACGATAACGACATCTACGCCCAGTACCACAAAATCATGGCGTGGCTGGGTACCTGGCCTGCCGATATGAACGCCCTGCTTGAGTGCTCCATGGAAATCGGCCAGATGAACTTCAAAGTGATGAGCATTCTGGATGCCGGTGAAACCAGCACCTACGGCCACCCGACGCCAACGCAGGTCAACGTGAAAGCGACCGAAGGCAAGTGCATCCTGATTTCGGGCCATGACCTGAAAGATCTCTACAACCTGCTGAAGCAGACCGAAGGCACCGGCGTTAACGTCTATACCCACGGCGAAATGCTGCCGGCGCACGGCTACCCTGAGCTGCGTAAATTTAAACATCTGATCGGTAACTACGGCAGCGGCTGGCAGAACCAGCAGGTGGAGTTTGCCCGTTTCCCTGGCCCTATCGTGATGACCTCTAACTGCATCATCGACCCTACCGTGGGCGCGTATGACGACCGCATCTGGACCCGCAGCATCGTCGGCTGGCCGGGCGTGAGCCACCTTGAAGGCGACGATTTCGGTCCGGTCATTGCGCAGGCGCAGCAGATGGCGGGCTTCCCGTACAGCGAAATTCCGCACCTGATCACCGTCGGCTTCGGTCGCGAGACCCTGCTGGGCGCCGCAGATTCGCTGATCGATCTCGTCAGCCGTGAAAAGCTGCGCCACATCTTCCTGGTTGGCGGATGCGACGGCGCGCGCGGCGAGCGTAACTACTTCACCGATTTCGCCACCAGCGTGCCGGAAGACTGCCTGATCCTGACCCTGGCGTGCGGTAAATACCGTTTCAACAAGCTGGACTTCGGCAACATTGAAGGCCTGCCGCGCCTGATCGATGCGGGCCAGTGTAACGATGCTTACTCGGCCATCATTCTGGCGGTCACGCTGGCGGAAAAACTCGGCTGCGGCGTCAACGACCTGCCGCTGTCCCTGGTGCTCTCCTGGTTTGAGCAGAAGGCGATTGTTATCCTGCTTACCCTGCTCTCGCTCGGCGTGACCAACATCGTGACCGGCCCGACCGCGCCAGGCTTCCTGACGCCGGACCTGCTGGCGGTACTGAACGAGAAATTCGGCCTGCGTTCAGTCACCAACGTTGAAGATGATATGAAGCAGCTGCTGAGCGCATAAGGAGCGATTAATGACCATGCCAACCTCACAATGTCCGTGGCGGATGCAGGTTCATCACATCCATCAGGAGACGCCGGATGTGTGGACGCTGTCGCTGCTCTGCCACGACTACTATCCGTACCGTGCGGGCCAGTATGCGCTGGTCAGCGTTCGCAACTCGGCGGACACGCTGCGCGCCTACACGATCTCCTCCACGCCGGGCGTGAGCGAGTACATTACGCTCACTATCCGCCGCATTGATGACGGCGCAGGCTCGCAGTGGCTGACCCGTGACGTGAAGCGCGGGGATTACATCTGGCTGTCCGACGCGCAGGGTGATTTCACCTGTGACGACAAGGCAGACGATAAATTCCTGCTGCTGGCGGCGGGCTGTGGCGTAACGCCGATCATGTCGATGCGCCGCTGGCTGGCGAAGAACCGCCCGCAGGCCGACGTGCAGGTGATTTTCAGCGTTCGTTCCCCGGAAAATGTGATTTTTGCCGAAGAATGGCGCAACTATCCGGTGACGCTGGTGGCCGAGCACAACGCGACGCACGGTTTTGTCGCGGGGCGCCTGAGCCGCGAGCTGCTGGAAAGCGTGCCGGACATTGCGAACCGTACCGTGATGACCTGCGGCCCGGCGCCGTACATGGATATCGTGGAGAAAGAAGTTAAAGCGCTTGGCGTGACCCGCTTCTTCAAAGAGCAGTTCTTTACGCCGGTGGCGGAAGCGGCAACCAGCGGGATTCAGTTCACCAAACTGCAGCCCGCACAGACCTTCTTTGGCCGCGTGGGCACCACGCTGCTGGAGGCGCTGGAAAGCAACAAGGTGCCGGTAGTGGCGGCCTGCCGTGCGGGCGTGTGCGGCTGCTGTAAAACGAAGGTGGTTTCCGGGGAGTACACCGTCACCAGCACCATGACGCTGACCGACGCGGAAATTGCAGAGGGTTACGTGCTGGCATGCTCGTGTCATCCGCAGGGGGATTTGGTCCTCGCATAAGCGATAAACGTTCGATCGTAGGCCCGGTAAGCGCTAGCGCCACCGGGCTTTTTTTTGGCTGGCTCTGCGTTTACCCCGACCTACAATAGCTCAACCACCCCTTCGCCGCTCTCCCTCTCAGGCGATAAATTCCGGCAACCCTTTTCCCACCAGCATAACGCTTAACTGTGCCTGAAAAGCACCCTTTAACTGGAGTGATTCGACGGGCAATACGGAGACTTTCTTCTAAGCTTGTAAGCGATATCACAAAAAGGAGACGGACAACCATGAAACAAACCGTGGCTGCATATATAGCGAAAACGCTTGAACAGGCTGGCGTAAAACGTATCTGGGGCGTGACCGGCGATTCCCTGAACGGGCTCAGCGACAGCCTGAACAAGATGAAAACCATCGAATGGATGCCAACCCGCCATGAAGAGGTCGCCGCCTTCGCCGCCGGTGCCGAAGCGCAGCTAACCGGAGAGCTGGCCGTGTGTGCGGGCTCGTGCGGGCCTGGCAACTTGCATCTGATCAACGGCCTGTTCGACTGCCACCGTAACCACGTGCCGGTGCTGGCGATTGCCGCCCACATCCCCTCTTCCGAAATCGGCAGCGGCTATTTTCAGGAGACGCATCCGCAGGAGCTGTTCCGTGAATGCAGCCACTACTGTGAGCTGGTTTCATCCCCGGAGCAGATCCCGCAGGTGCTGGCGATCGCCATGCGCAAAGCCGTACTAAACCGTGGCGTTTCCGTGGTCGTCATCCCCGGCGACGTGGCGCTCAAGGCCGCGCCGGAAGGGGCCAGCACCCACTGGTATCACGCCCCGCAGCCGGTGGTAACGCCAGCCGAAGAGGAGCTGAAAAAGCTGGCGCAGCTGCTGCGCTACTCCAGCAATATCGCCCTGATGTGCGGCAGCGGCTGCGCGGGCGCGCATAAAGAGCTACTTGAGTTCGCCGGCAGGCTCAAAGCGCCCATCGTCCACGCCCTGCGCGGCAAAGAGCACGTCGAGTACGACAACCCCTTTGATGTAGGCATGACCGGGCTGATTGGTTTTTCCAGCGGCTTCCACACCATGATGAACGCCGATACGCTGGTCCTGCTCGGCACCCAGTTCCCGTATCGCGCGTTCTACCCGACGGATGCCAAAATTATTCAGATTGATATCAACCCGGCCAGCATCGGCGCGCACAGCAAGGTCGATATGGCGCTGGTGGGCGATATCAAATCCACCCTTGCCGCCCTGCTGCCGCTGCTTGAAGAGAAAACCGATCGCAAGTTCCTTGATAAGGCGTTGAGCGACTACCGCGACGCGCGCAAGGGGCTGGACGACCTCGCCAAACCGAGCGACAAAGCCATCCACCCGCAGTATCTGGCGCAGCAGATCAGCCATTTTGCGGACGACGACGCCATTTTTACCTGCGACGTCGGCACGCCCACCGTCTGGGCGGCACGCTATCTGAAGATGAACGGCAGACGTCGCCTGCTCGGCTCGTTCAACCACGGCTCGATGGCGAACGCCATGCCGCAGGCGCTGGGGGCAAAAGCGACGGCACCGGAGCGTCAGGTCGTGGCGATGTGCGGCGACGGCGGGTTCAGCATGCTGATGGGGGATTTCCTGTCGGTGGTTCAGATGAAGCTTCCGCTGAAAATCGTGGTCTTTAACAACAGCGTGCTGGGCTTTGTGGCGATGGAGATGAAGGCCGGAGGCTATCTCACGGACGGCACCGAGCTGCACGACACCAACTTCGCCCGCATCGCCGAGGCCTGCGGTATCACCGGTATTCGCGTGGAAAAAGCCTCCGAGGTGGATGAAGCCCTGCAGCGCGCCTTCTCCATCGACGGTCCGGTACTGGTGGACGTGGTCGTCGCCAAAGAAGAGCTAGCCATCCCGCCGCAGATCAAGCTGGAACAGGCTAAAGGTTTTAGCCTCTACATGCTGCGCGCCATCATCAGCGGGCGCGGTGACGAAGTGATCGAACTGGCAAAAACCAACTGGCTCAGGTAAAACATTTCGCATGACCTCTTAAAATAAAGGGATGTGAAATGATTGATTTGCGTAGTGATACCGTTACCCGCCCGAGCCGCGCCATGCTCGAAGAGATGATGGCCGCCCCGGTCGGGGACGACGTCTACGGCGATGACCCGACGGTCAACGAACTGCAGCGCTATGCGGCAGAGCTGAGCGGCAAGGAGGCCGCGCTGTTCCTGCCGACCGGCACGCAGGCGAACCTGGTGGCGCTGCTCAGCCACTGCGAGCGCGGCGAAGAGTATATCGTCGGCCAGGGCGCGCATAACTACCTGTACGAAGCCGGCGGCGCGGCGGTGCTTGGCAGCATCCAGCCGCAGCCGATTGACGCCGCGCCGGACGGCTCCCTGCCGCTGGATAAAGTCGCGGCGAAAATCAAAGCTGACGATATTCACTTCGCCCGCACCAGGCTGCTCAGCCTCGAAAACACCCACAACGGCAAAGTGCTGCCGCGCGAATACCTGAAGGCCGCGTGGGAATTCACCCGCGAGCGTAAACTCGGCCTGCACGTCGACGGCGCGCGCATTTTCAACGCCGTCGTGGAGTACGGCTGCGAGCTGAAAGAGATAACGCAATATTGCGACTCGTTCACCATTTGCCTGTCTAAGGGTCTGGGAACGCCGGTGGGTTCTCTGCTGGTCGGCAATGCGGACTACATCAAGCGCGCCAACCGCTGGCGTAAAATGACCGGCGGCGGCATGCGTCAGGCGGGCATTCTGGCGGCTGCGGGACTTTACGCGTTAAAAAACAACGTGGCGCGCCTTAAGGACGATCACGATAACGCCGCGTGGATGGCAACGCAGCTGCGCGAGATCGGCGCGGACGTGATGCGTCACGACACCAACATGCTGTTCGTGCGCGTGGGCGACGAGCACGCCGCCGCGCTGGGTGAATTTATGAAATCCCGTGGCGTGCTGATCAACGCCTCCCCGGTCGTGCGCCTGGTGATGCATCTCGACGTGAGCCGCGAACAGCTGGCGGACGTGGTGAAACACTGGCAGGCGTTTTTACAGCGCTAAGGAGCATCACGTGCCGCAACGCATTCTGGTGCTTGGCGCCAGCGGATATATTGGTCAGCATCTCACCACTGCGTTAAGCCAGCAGGGGCATCAGGTGCGGGCAGCGGCACGCAGCACCGAGCGTCTGCAAAAACTCGCTTTGCCCGGCGTGACCTGTCACAACGTCGATCTCAACTGGCCGAAGGAACTTCCCGCGCTGCTGGAAGGGGTCGACACGCTTTACTACCTGGTTCACAGCATGGGCGAAGGCGGGGATTTTATCGCCCACGAGCGGCAGGTGGCGATGAACGTCCGCGATGCCCTGCTGCAAACCCCGGTGAAGCAGGTGATTTTTTTGAGCTCGCTTCAGGCACCCGAACACGAGCAGTCCGACCATCTGCGCGCCCGCCAGCTGACGGCCGACACGCTTCGCGGGGCGAATATTCCCGTTACCGAACTGCGCGCCGGGATTATCGTCGGCGCGGGTTCCGCCGCTTTCGAAGTGATGCGCGATATGGTCTACAACCTGCCGGTGCTGACCCCGCCGCGCTGGGTGCGCTCGCGCACCACGCCGATTGCGCTGGAGAACCTTCTCCACTATCTGGTGGCCCTGCTGGATCGCCCGGCAGAGCAACACCGCGTGCTGGAGGCGGCAGGCCCGGAAGTGCTGAGCTATCAGGAGCAGTTCGAACATTTTATGCAGGTGAGCGGCCGCAAACGCTGGCTGGTGCCCATCCCCTTCCCGACCCGGTGGATCTCGGTGTGGTTTTTGAATGTGATCACCTCGGTTCCCCCGACGACCGCGAAAGCGCTGATCCAGGGGCTAAAGCACGATCTGCTGGCGGACGATCGGGCACTGCGCGCATTGATCCCCCAGGAATTGATCCGCTTTGACGACGCGGTGCGCCATACGCTGAAAGAAGAAGAGAAGCTGGTGAACTCCAGCGACTGGGGCTACGACGCGCAGGCCTTTGCCCGCTGGCGCCCCGAGTACGGCTATTACCCGAAGCAGGCGGGCTGCACGGTAAAAACCTCTGCCAGCCTTCACGCGCTGTGGGAAGTGGTGAACCAGATCGGCGGCAAAGAGCGCTATTTCTTCGGCAATATTCTCTGGCAAACGCGCGGCGCACTGGACCTGCTGGTCGGTCACCGTCTGGCGAAAGGTCGCCCGGCGCATCCGTATCTTAAGCCAGGCGATGCGGTCGACAGCTGGAAGGTGATCATCGTCGAGCCGGAAAAACAGCTGGCGCTGCTGTTCGGCATGAAGGCACCGGGGCTGGGGCGACTCTGCTTTACCCTCAAGGACAAAGGCGACCACCGGGAGCTGGACGTTCGCGCCTGGTGGCACCCGCACGGGATGCCGGGTCTGTTCTACTGGCTGTTTATGATCCCCGCCCATCTGTTTATCTTCCGGGGAATGGCAAAACGCATTGCGCAACTGGCAGAACAAAAGACGAAAATAAGTTAATAAAACCCTCTTTCTTTCACCTTTCCCATTGCAACACATCGTAATTCACGAAAGAATGCGCACGAAATTCTTTTCAACACAGTGGATTGATATGAAGGTACTGGTTACCGGGGCGACCAGCGGCTTAGGCCGAAATGCGGTCGAATTTCTGCGCAACAAGGGCATCAGCGTCAGGGCCACCGGTCGCAACGAAGCGATGGGTAAACTGCTGCAAAAAATGGGCGCGGAGTTCGTCCATGCCGACCTGACGGAGCTGGTCTCCTCGCAGGCGAAGGTGATGCTCGCCGGTATCGACACGCTGTGGCACTGCTCCAGTTTTACCTCCCCGTGGGGAACCCAGGAAGCCTTCGATCTCGCCAACGTGCGCGCCACGCGTCGTCTGGGCGAATGGGCCGTCGCCTGGGGCGTGCGTAACTTTATCCATATCTCCTCCCCGTCGCTCTACTTCGACTATCACCACCATCGCGACGTGCAGGAAGATTTCCGCCCTGCTCGCTTTGCCTGCGAGTTTGCCCGCAGCAAGGCGGCCAGCGAAGAGGTGATCGACCTGCTGGCGCAGTCAAACCCGCATACCCGCTTTACCGTCCTGCGCCCGCAGAGCCTGTTCGGGCCGCACGACAAAGTGTTTATTCCGCGTCTGGCGCAGATGATGCACCACTACGGCAGCGTGCTGCTGCCGCGCGGCGGCGATGCGCTGGTGGACATGACCTATTACGAAAATGCCGTCCACGCCATGTGGCTGGCAAGCCAGCCGGACTGCGATAAGCTGATCTCCGGCCGCGCCTATAACATCACCAACGGTGAACCGTGCACGCTGCGCAGCATCGTGCAGCGGCTGATTGATGAACTGCAGATTAACTGCCGTATCCGTTCCGTGCCCTATCCGATGCTGGACATGATCGCCCGCAGCATGGAGCGTTTTGGCAGTAAATCCGCCAAAGAGCCCGCGCTGACGCACTACGGCGTATCGAAGCTTAACTTTGATTTTACGCTGGATATTTCGCGCGCTGAGACTGAACTGGGATATAAGCCAATTGTGACGCTGGATGAAGGCATTGTGCGCACGGCGGCGTGGCTGCGGGATCACGGGAAGTTGCACCGGTAAGCGTCCAGCCTCATGTAGGCCGGGTAAGCGCAACGCCACCCGGCAAAAGACAGAGTGTGCGGCCTGATGCCCTCACCCCGGCCCTCTCCCACCGGGAGAGGGTGCAAACACTAAAACGGCAACCTTTCGGTTGCCGTTTCGCTTTTACAGAGCCGTCCAGGCATCAGCCCATGCCAGACCTGCGCCTGGTTCATAGTATGCCGGGGCGTTGTTACACCAGCCGCTGTACGGGAACGGTTTGCACTGGAACAGTTTACCGTGGTTGTTCACGATATCACCTGCGTTGTACTTGCTGTTCGCGCTCCACGCCGGGTAAGCACCGTCATCCTGGGAAGGCGTTGATGCTTTCGCCTTCACGTTCAGCAGATAGGAAGTGGTGCTGCTCAGCTCGCCATCGCTGACGGTCAGGCTCACTTCAATCTGCTGCGCCGCTGCAGACTCTGGTGCAGTAAAGGTTACCACCGCTTTGTCTTCGCCGGTCACGGTCTGGCCATCCTGAGAACGCCAGGTGTAGGTCAGCTTGTTGCCGTCCGCATCGGTAGAACCTTCCGCGCTCAGAGAAACCTGTGCGCCCGCTTCAACGGCGCCGATTGGGCCCGCAATATGCGCAACCGGCGCGTGGTTCACCGCAACAGGCTCAGCCGGGGTTTCATCCGGCGTCGGCGCTGGAGCCGGTGCCGGCGTTTCATCTTCTGAAGGCGTTGGCGTTATCGGGGTTTCGTCCGGCGTTACGGCAGAGCCGTCATCGTTTACGATGTTGACGTTGTAGAACTTCTGCACGCACTTGGTGTAGTCACCGTCTTTAAAGGCGCTGAACGGCGTCTGATAACCCACCAGCTGGCACGCATAGGTTGAACCCGTCGGCGTATCCGGGCTCCATCCCCAGTCCTGTTCCCAGTAAATCTTCAGGGCACCAGCACCACCTTCGTCAAACTGCTTCATGTTGGCGCAGCCCAGCACTTCGTTGGCCGGAACAGGCACTTTCAGGTAGTTCGCGAACTCTTTGTAGTACTTGATGCGGTTCTGAGACTGGGCAATTTCAGTCGGGCCGCCGCACTCTACGCCGCCGTTGATGATCTGGGTGGTCACGCCGAAGCCCGGGACCAGACCGTTGGCTTTATCATGATCGTTCGGCTGCCACGTGCCGTCGATAACCTGCAGCATGCTTGGTTTTGGCGGCTGCGGGTAGGCGAAGAAGAAGATCGCACTCGCCAGGTTCAGCCAGGTGTCCGCAACCAGCTCAGGTTTGTCGAGCAGGGTGCGCACGTCGCCGTACATCGCCTCAGAGAATGGACCGTAGTTGTAGTTGTAAGACAACTGCTTCGCACCGCGGCCAAAGTAGCTCAGGAAGTCGCCGTCTTTGTCTTTACCGCACGGCCAGGTCTGCCCCTGCCACACGTCCGGGTTACATTCGCCGTTATAGCCGCCCTTCTGGCCTTCGCTCCAGCCCATTTCACGCACGTGAACCAGCGCCTGTCGCCATTCGGCTTCCGGACGCCAGCTTTCGTGGCCGCCGGTTTCCTGAGCAAAGTGCGCAAACATGGTTGCCAGCTCTTTGCGGCAGATCGCGTCGCTGTCGCGACCGTCGTTGTAGGTCTTACACAGCGCCGGGAATTTACCCACCGCTTTCAGGAAGTTGCTGTAGGTATATGCCTGAGCGCGCAGCGGGAAGAGATATTCCCAGTCGCTGGCCTTCACGATCCCTTCAACGCGCTTCACGTTGTCCGGGTTTGCCGCGCGGCCTGGTTCAATCAGTTCTACCTGGGCGTTATCCAGCGTCTTGATGGTCTCTTTAACCGAAGCCATCAGCGGGAAATCCGTCAATTCCTTCTCTTTCTTCGCCAGATCGCTGGCTTTCATGGTGTATGGTTCACTGGTGGTCGCCTGCAGCGAGGCAGCCTGCGCCATAAACGGTGCTACGCATGCGCCGGCAACGAGTACACTCAGTAACGTCCTTTTATTCATTTCAGTATTCCTGTTAATTGAAGTTAAAGTTAAATCCCGGCTTATGTATTAATCCTTTAATAAATAAACCACAGACAGCTGTTTTCACTTTTCGAAGAACACCCTTGGGAATTCTTCAAAAATAAAAAACCTTTCTATTGCGCCGCTAATTTCAACTGCTGATATTTTTTCCAGACCTTATGGGCATACATCATTCGCTGCGGATAATTCTCTTTTTTTAACCCGGCGTTATAGGCGCCTACCGCTTCCCAGTTATAGCCATACACCTTGATCATCCCGGAAAGGATCGAGGCGCCGACCATGATGGACGTACAGGGCTCGGTCATCAGTCGATATTCGTCAATGCCTCTGCTTTCCAGTTCCGTAAAATGTGTACTGTTAATTTGCATTAGCCCGACATCACGCGTGCCGTCATGATTTTTCCCAATCGCGTACGGATTCATACCGGATTCAACATTAGCAATGGCATACAATAAATAGGGATCGACATGATAATAGTGCGCGGCTCTGTCCCAACAATTTGCCAGCGCGCTTTGGCTTATTATCAATAACAACAATATTAACTTTTTCATTTTTACCTGCTGTAAGCGTCAGTGATTTCTCCTTAGCAACATCCTGTAAAATGAAGTTTGAATCACTCACCATCCCCAGCGGGAATGGTGAGTGTTTATCGGGCTAGATTATTTGCAGTCTGTTGAAGGACCTTCTTTCACCCATACATCGCTGTTGGCCGGGTTATCACCGCGGGTCCACCATTTGGCACGGTAAACGTTGCCCTGGTAGGTTGTGGTTTCGCCGCCGTTGTAGACGAGGTCAGAACGCCAGTTCATCTTCACGTCGCTGACCAGCTCCCAGGCATCCACACCGAAGCCAGGCTGGTTGCCCTGCGTCCAGTACTTCGCTTTCCACACCAGATGGTCGAAGCTTACGGTATCGCCATTGTTGTAGATTTTGCTGGCATCCCACGCGGCATATTTGCTGGCGTTAGCATCGACAGGCGCGTCGCAGCTACCGGTTGCAGAACCTTCGTCAGACGGTGGAGTGACATCATCAGATGGAGGCGTCACATCATCAGCCGGAGGAGTTACGTCATCAGCCGGTGGCGTAACGTCAGCCGGTTTCGGATTCACGGTAACCTGCACGTTAGACTGCACGCTGGTTTTACCATCGCCTACGACCACGCTCAGGGTGTAAGTCGATGTAGAGGCAACGTCTGGCGCAGTGATGCTTACATTCGCGGTATCAGTACCGGTGGCGTGCATATCCGCTGGAACGCTCCAGGCGTAGGTCAATGCATCACCGTCTGGATCCGCAGCCTGCGCATGCAGAGAATAGGTTTCCCCTGCCTGCAGCGTTACCGCTTCCATTGCGTTCACAACAGGAGCCTGGTTCGCTTTCGGCGCTTTGTTCACAACCTGCACATCAATTGCGTTGCTCAGGCCTTTTGCATCCGTAACCGTCAGGCGGAACGTCATGCTCTGGTCGCTGGTCGCTGCCGGAATGTTGAAGGTCGCTTTCGCTTTGGTGCTGTTGGTGATGGTCACAGATGGGCCAGAAACCTGGGTCCATTTGTAGGTAATCGCATCGCCATCCGGATCGCTGGAAGCAGAGCCATCAAGCGTGACGGTTGCCGGGCCAGAGACGTTCTGATCCGCAGAGGAAGCGATTGGCGCGTGGTTGGTGACCACCGGATCAACCGGGGTAGAACCGCCCAGCAGGCTTTCGTTCATCGCGTTCAGGATGTCGCCGGTATCAGAGTCGATGGACCAGGCAAAGAGACCACCCAGGTTTTTAGACAGCACGTACTTGCCTTTAGCGGCGGTAGAGCGTGCATCTTCATAGGTGATCAGGTCGCCGGTAGACTTATTGAAGACATATGGTGCTTCTGCGTCCGCGTCATAACCATATTCCCAACCTGGCTTGCCTTTGTACTCATTAACGATCTGACGATAGTCAACCACGCCAGGTTCCCAGGTGCCTTTCACCATCCCGGTAGCGGTACCGGTGAATGGATTGTCGCCGGTGTAGCCATGCACGCCGGTCCAGCCGCGGCCATACATGCCCGCACCCACCACGATCTTGCCTGGCTGTACGCCCTGTGACAGCAGCGCGTTAACGCCATTTTCAGTGGTGTAGTCGGTGTCTGGACGCCATGCTGGCGCACGCAGTGCAGCCTGGTGACCCAGAACGGTGTTGCTCCAGCCGCCGTAGAAGTCGTAGCTCATCAGGAAGATATGGTCGAGGTACTGCTGAGCAGTGGTGTAATCCACGTCTTCAATCTTATCGCGGCCTGCACCGATGGCGCTGGTCAGTTCATAGGTACGGCCAGTCTGAGCAGACAGCTCGTTCAGCATGGTGCGCAGGTCGTGCATCAACGCGGTATAGGTTGCTTTATCCTGCTGCGGATTGCCCAGGGTTTCGGTTACACCGCCGCCGCCAGGGAATTCCCAGTCGATATCCACACCGTCAAAGAATTTCCAGGTCTGGAGGAACTCTTTCACAGAGGAGACGAAGCGGGCGCGAATTGCCGGATCGCCCATGTGGAAGAACGGATCGGAGAGCGTCCAGCCGCCGATGGATGGCAGCACTTTCAGGTCCGGATGCGCTTTTTTCAGCGCCATCAGCTGGCCAAAGTTACCTTTGTACGGGTCGTCCCAGTTGGAGACGCCTGCCTGTGATTTTTGCAGCGCGGCCCATGGATCGTGAATTGCCACGGTGAAGTCAGGACGGCCTTTACAGTCGTTCTGCAGCACGCGGAAGCTGTTGCCGCCTTCAATGGTTTTCAGGCCGTCGTTAATGCCGTCGCCACCACAGATTGGAATAAAGCCGTACAGAATGTGGTTGAGGTTGGCCGCAGGAATTTTATCTACCGTGAAGTTACGATCGTAAACGCCCCATTCAGGGAAGTAGGCTGCAACCACCTTGTCGGTGTGCTTCGCGAAGGTTTTGTTGTTTTCCTGCAGAGGCTTATTCAGCGGCAGCAGGTGGCTACCGTCGGTATCAGCGACGATAATCAGCTTGCTGGCGCTTTTCGCACAGCCGCTGGCGTTACACACTTCTACCTGCTCCTGATAGCGTCCGCCTTTTTTCACTTTGAACGTAGCAGAGCCCGTCGCGCCGCCCGCACCGGTCCACACGGTCTGTCCGTCCAGCAGAACTTTAGCTGAAGTCGGTGCATCTCCGCTCCAGACGTTCCATTCCACTTTGACATCCACGCCATCGTTATGCACTTTGACCAGATTGTTATAATCCTGAGCATTCTGATCCACTTCAACCAGGGCAAATTTGTCGTTGCCGTAGCCGAGAGTCGGTGCGCCTGGCGCCGCTGCAAATGCGGAGCTGGTTGCCGCCGCAATAAAGAGCGCCAGATATTTAGGCTTCATAAATTTCATTTTTATTTCCTGATAAATTTATACGTAACGTAATAATCCATGTCTTCCTTGAGAGCATGGAGTCTATTTGCGTAAAGCTTATTTAACCAACCTGAAAACCGTGACAATAAAAAAACGTTTTGCTGCGTTGTATTCCTCCATAAAAAGATACAAGCCCAAATTCCGTGTAGCTTATATCTCTTACGATACACTGAGCGCAAAGAGGCGTCCTTCTCTTCCACCGTCAAAAAAATTTATAAAAAAACTTGACCCGTATATTTAAAATATGAAAGCAAACTGCTGTCCAATAAACACCACTATTCCAGCAAATGAGAGATACGGTCCGAAAGAAATAGTGAGGTTATTTTTATTTAAATTATTTACGGTGAAATAGCCCACAATACCGCTCAACGCTGCCGCGAGTTCAATCGAAGGCAGCGCCTGCCAGCCGCACCAGGCGCCTAAGGCCGCCAGCAGCTTAAAATCGCCATATCCCAGCCCTTCCCGTCCGGTAAACAACCGAAATGCCCAGTAGAGCAGCCAGAGGGAGAGGTAGCCCGCTACCGCACCGAACAGCGCATCGCGCAGCGGCAGCGTGTGGTCAAACGCATGGAACAATAATCCTGCCCACAGCAGCGGCTGCGTCAGACAATCCGGCAGGAGCTGATATCGCCAGTCGATTATCGCCAGAGGCAGCAAAAAGGCGGCCAGCAGCCACACGGCAAAGAGTGACTGGATGTCCGGCATCCACCAGGCGGTGATGCCGCAAAACAGTGCGGAAAAAAGCTCGATTAAAAATAGCCGCAGGGGGATAGCCGTTTTGCACTCGCGGCAGCGCCCGCGTAATACAAGCCAGCTGACCAGCGGGATATTCTCCCAGGCGGCCAGCGTGTGCTGACATGCCGGGCAATGCGAGGCCGGAAAGAGCAGATTACCTCCCCCCTCTTCCTGCATGACCATGCCCGGCACGCGTTCGGCAACCACCCCAAGAAAGCTTCCGACAATGCCGCCTAAGATCGCACTCATTAACGGGAACCCCACCGGATAAACGTCCCGCATCAGCGCGAACGTACTCATGCGTTTTTGCTCCAGGTGAGCTGGACTTCCGCTTTCACATCGCTGAGATGATCCACCGGCGTGAGGTTCATTTTCTGCAGCCTGACGCCGGAAGTCTGGTTTATTTCCCGCAGCCAGTTTTTCAATTCGTAGACGTTTACGCGGCTGACCACGAACGATAAGGTTTGCCCATCCTGACGCACATCCGCCAGAGGGAGATGAATTTCCTGGGCGCTGTTCTCTACCACCGTGCGTGGATTATCCGTTTTGACAATCTGGACCTGAAGATGGTTTTTATCTATTTCGCTGCGCATCCAGTTCAGCGTCTCTTTTTGTCTGGTCAGAGTGGCCTTGCTGTTCTGAATCATATTATCCAGCGGGATCATGCCCGCGTAATAAATAACCGCCCCCGCTATCGCGGCGGCACATATTTTCAGAATGATTTTTTCCCTGGCGCTGTAATTCTGGTAACGAGACTTAAGCTGCGTGATTCGCTCTTTCATTTATATTTCCCTGCGATCATGGCGGTATAAGGAGCTGAGGTCGAAACAGGCTGTAAGGTGAAATCGAAATACTCCCCCGCCTGGTTTACAAACGTCTGCAACGCGGATTGGCTTTGCGAACTGGCGCTCAGCGTCAGCGTATTTTGCTGAGCATCGTATTCGAGCAGCGCGATCTCCAGCGCGGGCACGGCCTGCCTGGCTTTTTCCAGATCTTCCAGCTGCAGAAACACCCCTTTGCTCTGCTTTTTCATATTTTGACCAAAGTGGTATTTGATATTGGTCTGCTGGCGCATGCTGGGGAAATGGTGCTGGTAAACCTGCAGGATCTCCTGCTGAAGCTGATTTTCCTGCTGCACCAGCATCCAGGCCATGGTGACGCGCGGGCCCAGCAACAGGCCGAGAGAGAGCAGGCCCGCTGCGGCGAGCGCCCCTTTAACGCCTTTCGAGGCTTTACCGTTACCTGCTTTAGGGCTGAACTCGCCGTGCAGGAGCGTGACGCGACAGGCCTGCCACTGGGGCTGGATCAGCACCAGCGGATGCTGCCAGGGCTGGGCGATGTCGACGGCCACACCAGCAGGCGCTTCGCCGTAGCAGCACACTACCCCCTCTCCGGCCTTCTGCATCAGAAGCGGCAGCAGGCTCGCCTCCATTTCGCTGGCGACATGCGGTGATAAGCGCAGCCAGTAGCCGTCATCCACGGCAACAAGGGTACTTCCGCCCGCCGTCACGGGGAGCAGCCAGGCATCCGGCAGCACCTGGATCACCTTTAGCCCCGCCTCCTGGCAGCGGCTTAACCACCCGCGCAGCAGGTCGGCGTCTATCGCCACCGCATCCACCTCGGCGCCTTTTTTGTTCAGCACAGTCCAGTGGAGATTATCCACGTCGCCAATCAGCGTCTCTTCCGCCATCCACGAGAACGCCGTCGCCTGAGAGGCGACTTTCTTCGGCAGCGTAAAATGGCGGAAGATCATGCTGCTGGCGGGCAGCAGCAGACAAACACGGGCCGCCAGCGGATGGTCCGCCAGCGCGTCCAGGCTCTCCAGCGTCTCAACCTGCTGGCTGCCGGAGACACAGCCCATTATTTTCCCGCCCTCGCGGTTATCGGGACGAACAAAAAGTACCTGTTTCATAGCGATCTACTTTTCTTATTCAATCATTCGGTAACGACGTTGCCACGTCACGATCTCACCGGCCTCGTTATTGACCTGAAGCTGGCTAACCACGCGAAGCGTTAATTCATCGGTATTGCCGGTATAGTTCACGCGGAAATACCGGCTGCTGATGGAGAGAAGCTCGGCCACCTGCGGGAGATCGTCTTTCAACTGCGGGAAGGTCTGCTCCAGCGCCTTGCTGAAGGTTTCCATATTTTCCCAGCCGGTTTCAGGACGCGAATCAATCAGGCGAACGGCGTCATCTTCCGTTAATTTTCCGGGGAACAGGGCGGCCAGTAAGGCGGCCTGCTCCGGCTCCAGGGTATTCACGTCCACCTTACTGGCAGAGTCCGGCAGCGCGCAGAGCAGCTTGCTCACCTTCGGGTATGCCGCTACCGGGAACGCGGGCAGCTGTTTGATCTCAGCAATGGTGCGCATCATCTGGTTCGCGGGCTGGCGGGCGGGCATAACGCCCGCCCAGGCATCGCTCTCTGCACCGTCTTTGGCGGTTGTCGCGTCGCCATCGAGATAGTCCACCAGCTGTTGATACACCTCTTCCGCCGCAGCGTGGCTGATGCCGCTTTCCGTCAGGATCTGTTCAACAATCTGCTCGTTGCGCGGTTTTTCCGGCACGGCGGGCGCGTTTTGCCCCTGCGGTATTTTCTCTGCGGCCAGCAGGTTGTTGACGTTAAAGCAGTCCTGCGCGTCTTCCACCTGGCTGACCACCGTGTAATCTTCGCCCCGGGTTTCCAGCGGCTGGTGCCAGTCGCCGTCAAGGTTCAGGGCCTTGTTTTCACCGCTGGCGTCGGTCTGCAGGCGGTCTTTCACCACCTTCTCCTGTGCCTGCATCGCCCAGCGCAGCTGCTGCTGGCTTACCTGGTAATGGGTTTTCTGCAGGTTGCGGCAGAACTGCTGGCTGATTTTGGCGGCCAGCGCTGACATCATGACCAGCAGGATCAGCACCACCAGCAGCGCGACCCCTTTCTGTTTACGTAATGCACTCATGATTTTGCTTCCGGTGCCGGTGCTGGCGACGGCGCAGGCGCGGCCTCTGGCGCAGCGGCGGGCGCGGGCGCAGCCGCTTCAGGCATATCGCCCGGCGTCGTGAAGACCCAGCGCCAGGTGTCGCCGTTTTCCATGGTCAGCGTCAGCTCCACGCCGTCCGGCAGATGCGCCGCGTCGCTCCAGCTTTTCTGCCAGCCCTGCCGGTAAAAACGCCACTGCAGGGATTTCACCTCGCCGACAATCGGCACTTCATCGGGTTTGACGTCCGCCGGGCCGTCAATCACCGGCCAGACGTCACGGTACAGACGCCCCTCTTCCAGCCGCCAGCGCACGCGCTCCAGCTGGACCGTTCCGCTCACCCCGTTCAGGGTGGTCAGCTCAAGGGCATCGCCCTCCTGCCGAAACAGCTCCGGCTCGTTGCGCGGCGCGCGCGCCTGAAGCTGATAAAAATCGCGCTCCATCAGATTCCAGGCCCGCTGCAGCTGGTTTAGCTTTGCGGCGCTGGCATCCGTCGCCGAACTGGTGCGCATCGCGCCGTCCAGAATTTGCCAGGCCAGCGTGCTGATCACCGCGAAGATGGTCAGGGCAATCATGATCTCCAGCAGGGTAAAGCCGCGCTGGCGTCGCGTTTTCTTCACTTGCTCTCTCCCGGCGGAATGATGTGAAGCGCAATAACCGGCTGGCTGTCGTCGCCTTCCGCGTAGACGCGGATCGCGTTCGCCCAGACGCCGTCGGCGGTTTTTACCCGCTGCTTGCGCCAGTTCCAGCCGCGCCCGCCCATGATTTCCGTCCCCTGCGCCTCGGCGTCCGGGAAGTCGGTTTTCGTGAGCTGCGCTTCCGCCTGCTGATTTTCCGCCACCCAGCTGGCCTGCAGCGTGTCGGCCAGGCCGTGGGTGAAACGTACGTTCAGGGAGACGGAGTTCATCAGGGCCAGCGCGGCGGTGGAGAAGATCGTCAGCGCGACCATCACCTCCAGCAGCGTCATCCCCTTTTGCTTTTTATTGCCGTTAGCCATCGTTTTCTACCGATACCGGGGCCGCGCCTTGCGACACCACGCGGAAATGGTGCTGTTTGTCGTAGCTTTGCAGCGTCAGCGTGAAGCGGCTGATTTCACCGTCCGGTAAAAAGAGGACCTGCGGGTCGGAGGTTACCGTGGCGGCAAGGCGCTGCGGCGAGAGCGACACGTGCATCTCCTCTGGGAAATCGCCTTTGGTGGTAATACGTCCTGCGGATAACGGCACCCAGCGACGTTCGCCGTTTTTATCGTCGAGCGTCACCAGCTGATATTTGTCGGTGGTAATTACCAGCCCGACGATATTTCCGTCCATCACCGCACGGTCTGAACCATAATCAACGAGCGCTTTTAATTGCTGGCCAAATATATCCGCACCGCTGCGCGAGGGTATTGTTGACACCACCATCATGGCGCAGCTGGCAAATATCACCAGCGCCAGAATAATTTCCAGCAACGTAAAGCCGCGTTGTTTATTCATTATTTCTCTTTCTTATCCAGAGACCAGTTCGTAATATCGTCAGCGGTATTGGCTTCACCGTCCGGACCGGCTGAGAAAACGTCCACCGCGCCGTGTTCGCCCGGGCTGACCAGAATATAATCCCCACCCCACGGGTCCTGCGGCAGGCGGCGGATATAGCCGTCCGCGCGGTAGCCGTTCGGGATTGGCGCGATTTCAGGCTTGGTCACCAGCGCCTGCAGGCCCTGCTCCGTGGTCGGGTAGCGGTGGTTATCCAGCTTATACATATCCAGCGAGCCTTCGAGGGCGACAATATCGCTGGTCGCTTTTTGTTCGTCCGCTTTCTCTTTATTGCCCATTAAGTTCGGCACCACCATGCTCGCCAGTACGCCGAGAATAACGATAACCACCATTAATTCGAGCAAGGTGAAGCCCGCCTGGCGAGCCAGGTTTTTACGTTTTAAAGCCATGATTTAACCTACCATATTATTAAGTTGCAGAAGCGGTTGTAATATTGACAGTACGATGAATAAAACAATCGTTGCCATGGATACCACCAGCGCCGGTTCAAATACCGACAGCGTTAATGTAATGCGATGCTGTAATGCCGATTCCTGGTTTTCCGCCGCGCGGTCCATTAAATTGCCTAATTCCCCGCTCTCTTCGCCGGAGGCAATCATATACAGCATGGTCGGCGGGAATAATTTCGCCTGTTCAAGCGCCGCGTAAAGGGATGCCCCCTGGCGCACGGTATCCGCCGCCTGCTCCAGCACCTGCCGGGCGTAGAGGTTTTCGATACCGTCCATCGCGATGTACATCCCCTCCAGCAGCGGCACGCTGCTGGCCTGCAAAATGCTCAGGGTGCGGATATAGCGGGCGCTGTTGATGGCGCACACCAGCTTTTTAATCGGCGAACCGTTCACCAGCCAGCTGTTCCAGCGAAAGCGGTTTTTGGCGTTCCTGAGCCAGGTTTTAAAGCCGATAAAGCCGCCTCCCAGGATGCCCACAATATAGATGCCGTACGCCTGCAGGAAATCGCTCACCGCAATCAGCGTGCGGGTGGTGATCGGCAGCTGCTGCTTCATGTGGGTGAACTGCTCAATCACCTGCGGCACCACCGCCACCAGCAGGATGCTGATGACCGCGATGGCCACCACCGTCAGGGTGATCGGGTAGACCATCGCCTGCGTCAGCTTGCTTTTCATTTTCTGGCGCTGCTCGTTGTACTCGGCCAGCTTCTCCAGCACGTCGCCCAGGTGGCCGGTCTTTTCACCGGCCATCACCAGGGTGCAGTAGAGCTTGTCGAAGGTGCGCGGGAACTGGCTGAAGGCGTCAAACAGCGTGTGCCCTTCCACCACCTTCTCGCGAATTTCCACGACCATCGCCGCCAGCTTTTTGTCTTCCGTCTGCTTCGAAATCGCTTTCAGCGCGCTCTCCAGGGGCAGCGCGGCGTTCACCAGCGTCGAGAGCTGGCGGGTAAACATCGACAGCACCGGCGTCGAGAGCTTAGCCCCGGTTTTCGCTTTGCCGGATGCCGCCGCCTCGCGGGTTTCGGCGATGCTGACGGGCATCAGCTTTTGCTCGCGCAACATCTGGCGAACCTGCTTTTGCCCCTCGGCCTGCAGCGTGCCGCGCTGGGTTTTCCCCGCGGCATCCGTCGCCGTCCAGGCGTAGAAGGCCATTACGCATCCCCCCCACGCTCGGCGGTGACGCGCATCACCTCTTCCAGAGAGGTCACGCCGCTAATCACCTTCAGCAGCCCGTTTTCACGCAGGCTGTAGGCCTGCTTAAAGAGCTGCGTTTCGATGGACATTTCGTCTTTATCTTCATGAATGGCGCGGCGCATGGTGCTGTCCACCACCAGGAACTCATGAATACCGGCCCGGCCCTGGTAGCCGCTCTGGCGGCAGTGTTCACAGCCTACCGCGCGGTAGATTGCTTTTGGCGGCGCCTCCATAAAGCTGAACAGCGCTTTTTCATTGGCGTCCAGCGGACTGGTGGTCCGGCAGTGCGTGCACAGCCGACGCACCAGACGCTGGGCAATGACACCGAGCAACGATGAACCGATTAAAAAGGACTCCAGCCCCATATCCCGCAGGCGGGTAATCGCCCCTGCGGCGCTGTTGGTGTGCAGCGTAGACATGACCAGGTGACCGGTAAGCGACGCCTGCACCGCAATTTGCGCGGTTTCACCGTCACGAATTTCCCCGATCATCACCACGTCCGGGTCCTGACGCAGAATGGCGCGCAGCCCGCGGGCAAAGGTCATGTCCACGCGCGGGTTAACCTGCGTCTGCCCCACCCCTTCCAGCTCGTATTCAATCGGGTCTTCAACGGTGAGGATGTTGCGCTCGTGGCCGTTCAGCGCCGAAAGAATGGCGTACAGGGTGGTACTTTTACCGGAGCCTGTCGGCCCGGTGACCAGGATAATGCCGTGCGGGCGGTCAATCAGCCCTTTCAATTTCTCCAGCTCTTCATCAATCAGCCCCAGCTTGTTGATGTCGGGCTTCAGGTTGCTTTTGTCGAGCAGACGCATGACCACGCGCTCGCCGTACTGGGACGGAATGGTCGAGACGCGCACGTCAATTGCCTTGCGGCCAATGCGCAGGGAGATACGGCCATCCTGCGGCAGCCGCTTCTCGGCGATGTCCAGCTTTGACATGACCTTGATACGCGACACCAGCAGCGGCGCGAGCTTGCGCGCGGGCTGCAGCACGGGACGCAGCACGCCGTCGACGCGGAAGCGAATGCTCAGCGTGCGCTCGAAGGTTTCGATATGAATATCCGACGCGCCGTCCTTCACCGCCTCGCCGAGAATGGCGTTGATGAGGCGGATCACCGGCGAGTTTTCGTCGTTATCGAGCAGATCTTCGTTATCCGGGATCTCCTCGGTTAACGCCATCAGGTCGATGTCCGCGTCCATGTCGTCCACCAGCTGCTGCGACACGCCGCTGCTCTGCTGCCAGATTTTGGCCAGCATCTCGTCGAAGGCTTCCGGCGTCAGGGTGACCGGGACGAACGCGCGTCCCAGCACCCGGCGCACCTCCAGCAGTGCAAATGCCGGGGTGTCATCACGGATATAGACGTCATTGTTGTAGAACAGCACGCCGTTATCTTTTGCGTAGCTGCTGCTACACAGCGTTTTACTCAGTTCGTCCAGGTTATCCCTCCGCCTTACTCTTTAAACGGATTGCGCGTCGCGCTGGTTTTCACCGGCGCGGCGCTGGTGCTGGCAGAAGGAAACGCGGGCAGAATGGCGTTATCCGCCGGTTCAAGAATGCCGAGCTTTTTCTCCTCCACGCGCTGCATCTGGCGAACGCGGATCTGGTCATATTTCTCTTTCGACGCCGCGCTGTAGTTTTCGTCGTCGCGCAGGACGGTGGTGTGGATAAACACCATCAGGTTGCGTTTGGACGTATCCTGCGAGGTGTAGCGGAACAGCTGCCCGACCAGCGGGATATCTCCCAACAGCGGCACTTTCGAAACCGACTGCTTAGTGACGTTTTCCATCAGGCCGCCAAGCACCACCGTCTGGCCGCTGTGCACCATCACTTCGTTATTGATGGTGCGGGTGTTAAAGGTTGGGCCGAGGCTGGCGTCTTCCGTCGCGCTGTTGTCAACGCTGGACACTTCCTGCTCAATCTTCAGGTGGATCATGTCGCCGTCGTTGATTTGCGGCACAATTTTCAGCTTGGTACCGACGGTCTTACGCTCAACGGAGTTAAAGACGTTGTCGCCGCTGGTGGTCTGCGAACCGGAAAGGACCGGCACGTCCTGGCCGACGTTAAACGACGCTTCTTTGTTATCCAGCGTAACCACGCTTGGCGTGGAGAGAATGTCGTTTTTACCGTCTGTTGAGAGCGCGGTCATCAGGGCGCCGAAATCACCGTTAAAGAAGCCGGTCGCCAGGCCGGTGAAGCTCGCCCCTTTCATGGTACCGTTTTTAATCTGGCTGATTGGCAGACCGGTGGAGCCGAACTGCACGCCGCCGTGCTTGCCGGTCCACTGCACGCCAAGATCCAGGCCGTTACCGTCCTGCACCTCAGCAATGATCGCTTCCACCAGCACCTGCGGACGACGAATATCCAGCTTGTCGATCACCTTCTCCAGGGAGTTCATCACGTTAGGCTGAGCGGTGATCACCAGGGAGTTGGTTGACTCGTCGGCGGTAATATTCAGATCCGTTGAGGCGCTCGCGGTTTTCGCTTTAGAGGTGCCCGGCTTGTCTTTCAGCTGCTCGCCAATCCCGGTGAGGACCGGAACCACTTTGGTGGCGCTGGCATATTTGAGATAGAAGACGCGGGTGTTCCCCTCGTTGTTCTGCTCACGATCCAGCTGATGAATAAGGGAACGGGTACGCGCGCGCGCGTCTTCCGGGCCGCTGATCACCAGGCTGTTGGTTTCGTCATCGGCCACCACTTTGGTGGCCAGCTGCGGCGCGTTCTGCCCTTTCTGCTCCTCGTTGCTGAGGTTGTTCAGCATATCCGACAGATCTTTGGCGGAAGCAAAACGCAACGGCACGATTTCGCGACGCTGAATACCGTTTTTATCGACGCGCTGCACCAGGTCTACCAGGCGGTTAACCACCGAGGCTTTACCGGTTAACAGCAGCACGTTGGACGGTTCGAAGTGGACCACGTTACCGATACCGCTGGCATCGTTCAGCTGACGCAGCAGCGGGGCAAGTTCGCGCACCGGCACATTTTCCATGCGCACCACGCGGGTGATAATCTCATCGCCTTTGCCCGGGTTTTTGCTGTCGGCCAGCGGTGCACCCGCGGTGCGGGCGACGCTTGAGCGCACCACTTTCACCATACCGTTGTCCATCGGGATCACCGACAGACCGTACAGATCCAGCACGCTCAGGAAGAACTGGTAATACTCATCTTCCGTCAGCACGTTATAGGTTCTGACCGACACCGTGCCCTGAACGGACGGGTCGACGAGAATAGTTTTGTTCAGATTGCGGCCTACCGTATCGATAAACTCGCGGATATCGGTATTTTTAAAGCTCGCGCTAAAGTTGGCTGCAAGCAGCGAACCGGAATATAACGACAATGCGGTCAGCGCCACGCACGCCCAAGGAAATTTCTTCATGTCTGTACACTTGTTAATTGTTTAGAACATTGACCCGAATATTTTCAAGGTGAGCGTGACGTCTGACGACGACCTCCGCTTCTTTCATCTTCGACCAGCTGGCAATAATACTTTTTGCCTTTGCTTCATCGGTCATATCGACAGAATTGACTTCTACTGCCACGTCGCCTTTTTGTAGCCCGGAATGGCTATAGAACGAGGAAGCATTCCTTGGATTGATGTTGTAGCCTTCCAGCTGGCCTTTTTCGATTAACGGTTTGAGCACCAGATAATCATCCAGATGCACGCTTTCCGCGCCCGCATCTTTCGTCGATTTGGTTACCGGGCCGCTGTCAACGCCGCCCTTAAAATAGTCAGGCTTATTTAAAGCCAGTACCTGCGTAGCACCTTCGTAATTAACCACCACATTGTCTTTGTTAATTTCCTGAATAAAGGCATCGTTAAAACCGGTCAGCGGCTCACCTTCACGGTAGCTCTTCTGACCTCCCGGCGTTTTGATCACCGCGAAGGAAAGCCAGGCGTCATCGCTGCGCACGATACCTTCTATCTCCGCTGCCAGCGGGGCTTTCGTCGCAGTCGGTAAGTTGTCCTGACGCACCGCAGCCGTGAAAAGGGTGAATGTTTTTTCTTCACGGCGATTTTTCAGCGGCTGTTCATCAGATTTAGCCAACTTATTCGTAACTTTTTTATAATCTTTAAACGTCAGATAGCCTTGCTGGCCGCAAAAAATTAACAGCGCAAACATAATGCAGGGCGTTATCCACCGTGACAGAAATGAGAACCTCATTTTTCATCTGGCCTTTAACAAAGCGAAAATAAGCAGCGTCGTGCTGCGCCAATATGTGAGAAAATAGTAATTAGCTGCTGTAAATGCGACCACTGACTTTGCCGCTAACTTTCATAAAGAAAAATATTGACCGTATAAAATCCAGATGTTAGGCATGGCCCGGTGGATATTTTTACCCTGCGCGCAAATTGACCACCCTGTAGCGTTACTTTACTTTCTCGTCCTGTTGCTATTCCTAATCAGAGACGGTAAGTCGTTATGTATCAGAGCCACTTTCATTTTAAAAACCCGCCGTTCAGGGAGATTACCCGTTCAACCGGGGATTTTCTGGTGCCCTATCATCAGGACGTGTTTAACCTGCTGAAAGAGAAAACCCAACGGGCGGGCGTGAGCGGTCTCTTTTGTGACGACGCCCGTTTGTCAGGTCAGTTCAGCCATGCGCTGAAAACCGCTATGCCTGGCGTGCTTGCCATCAACGCGTTTCCAAAACTGAGTGCCAGTAGCCTGCTGTACAAGCTCAACCCGGGAACGAAAGAGAACAAGAACCGAATTCAGGCGGTGGATGCCGTGCTGCAGCAGTGGCAGAGCGGGAAAGCCAAAGCGAAAGTGCTGGTGATTAACCATGCCGAAGCCATGAAAGAGAGCTGTCACGAGGTGCTGGGCATGCTGCTTGCACGCGCCCAGGAGCTGGAGTTTCGCCTGGCCGTGGTGCTGATGGGCACGACGGATCTGGACGCCGTTCTGATGCAGCAGTCTGAACTGCGTGAATATGCACATACCCGCCACACCTTACGCCCCCTGACCTGCCGGGAATTTCTCAGCTATGTCCAGGCGCAGTGTGAAGAGCACGGGTGCGAGAACTCGCCGCTCACCCCGGCGCGCGTGCGCAAGATGCACGCGCTGACCAAGGGGAATATCAGCAAGCTGAATGAACTGGCACACCTGTCGATGCTGGCCGCCTGGACCGAACGTGCGCTACAGGTCAGCCCGCGTCATTTACGCCTGGCGGCCGGAGAGATCCTTCCTGCGAAAAAACACGGTAAGCGCCTGGCAACCGTGGGACTGTTCGCATCCGTGCTGTTCGCCGCCTGCGGCTGGTATTTGACCTCCTCGATCACCGCAAAACTTCCGGTTCAGCTGCCGGTGCCCGTCAGCTGGAAACAGCAGGCGCCAAAAGTTGAGACGCCCGCGGTGCCGGTTATCGACAAAGAAATGGTTAATCAGCCGGATGCGATGCATCAGCTTTACCTGATGTGGGGGTATGACGCCTCGGCGGATGACGCTCTGTGCCAAAACGCCGCCAAGGTGAACCTGATGTGTAAACAGGGCAACGCCTCGCCGGATGCGCTGGCACGAGAGGGTTATCCGTGGGTCAGTGAACTTAAAACCGGTGACCATCTTAACTACGCCGTGGTCGCACGCGTTGGGGATACCTCTATCGACCTGCTGATGAACAACCGCACCTGGCAGGTAAGCCGCCGCTGGTTTAACCAGCATGCGACCGGAAACTATACCCAGCTGCACCGCCTGACGCCGGAAGGTAAAGATGCCATCAGCGCCGCCAGCGATGCGAAAGAGTTGGGCTGGCTGGATCAGCAGCTGAGTCTGGCGCTTGCCGAGCCTGAAACCCATTCACAAACCTGGACGGCGGAGATGATGAAACGCACCCGCGAGTTCCAGCAAAAAATGAATCTGCACGTGGACGGTATTCCGGGGGAAGACACGCTGATGCAGCTGATGCGTGAAACCCATACCACGCCGAGCGTATTGCTCCAGGCCACGCCAGACGCCAAAACGCAGGAGAAGCATTCCTAATGTCTACCATCTGTCTTGCGGCTCAGCGCAGCTACGTCACCGGGGAGGCGGTCTGGTTTTCATACCGCGTCCCAAGCCTGAGAAAAATTTGCGGTAATACCTTTTTATGGATGTTGGGCCTGTGCGCCATGGTCATGGCAGGGCTGTACGCGCACGTTTACTGGAACCTGCGCCATCCGGCGCCGGAACCGGTTAAAGCGAGCGTCGCGAAACCCGAAACGCAGCTTTCAGATATGCACTACGTGTATGTAAGCAAGCCTTTCCCGCATCCGCATCCAAAACCCGCGCCGGTGCACGCGGATGTTCCGGCCATGCAGGATCTGCCCATCAACAGCGATGATGCCGACTGGCAGCAGGCACCTGACGGCGGCGTGCCGCACGATACGTCGCGGGATACTTTACCCGGAACCGAAGCGCACGATGCGGTACCCGCCAGCGCAGGCGGTGACGATGCCTCAATAACCGAGTTATTTAAGCAGGCATTAAAAGAACAAGAGCAAGATTATTCGCAAGGAAAAATTCCCGCGCCGCCGGTTGACGAGACGCAGGCTAATTCGCAGGAAGGTGCATTACAGAAAGTAGACTCCCGGCCTCCTTTGAGTAAGAAAGGAGACCGGCTGGAGTAGTTAATATTTTTCAGGCAATGTTGTCAGGTTAAGGAGTCGACCCTTCTCGACGACAATGTACTCCCCTTTTTTCAGATCGGAGAGAATTTTAATAATGGTACTGCGCGCCAGGTTGGTGTATTCCTGAATATAATCATAAATATTGATATCGCGCTGATGATGAACAATCAGATCGTTAATTTCGTACAAAAATTCACGTACGACAGAATAAGCGCTGCGGGCAACCAGGACATCGTCGCGTTTGCTCAGCATGCAGATGTACCAGGAGAGAACTTTGGTCAGTTGAGGCCATAAATTGTTGTCGGTCATCAGCTGCGCGAAGACCTCTTTTTTGATTGAACGCACCACGGTGTTGGCGCGAACCAGTCCGTACATATGGGTTGCGTTGTAGTACATCGACGAGAGACCAAAGATGCACTGGCCCGTTACCGTGAACATGCACAGCTCGTCGGATTCGCGTCGGAATTCCACTTCGCCGCTGACGATAATATGAATATATTGCGAATCAGATGTGGATATTTTTTGCCATTTCTTTAAGGTTTTTTCTTCAAAACCTGAGGTGGCAGAAATAATGGCTTCCATTTCATGTTGCGGACGTAATTTTTTTGCGTAGATGCTTAACATTGTTATACCCGATTTAAGATATGAAATTTTAATTTACAGGAATAAGGCAAAAGAAAGCCTTACCCTCAGAATATTTTGCTGAAGAAGTTCTCAAGGAGAAAAATAAAAGCTGAATGCGATATATTTATCTGCTGCATTAGTTAGCAAGCTATGTGTCTATCTTAAATGCGGATAATTTTAAGTCAATTAACTAAAAATGAATTGAGTTTGTACTTAAGATTAATCTGAAGGGTTTTCAGGAAAAACTACTCATTCGGGGGTATTCCGAAGGATTACCCCTGCCCGTATTTTTCTAATAGCGCTTCGGCAATGGCCATCGTTTCAACATCGGCGATGCCGTTCCACAGGTCAGGCCTGAAGTGCATCTGGAATGCCATGATGATGCGTTTCTGCTGCGCCGGGGTGCTGTTTACCGGCACCTCATAGCCGTAGCGCGCGAGTAAATCGAGTAACGCGGCGGTATCTACCTGCTGAAAGCGCGGCCGTCCGTTTATATAGAAAGCCACGCGCGCGGGGTCGGGCCATGCGCCTATCCCCTGCTGAGCCAGCTCCCGCCAAGGGAACAGCGGGCCAGGATCGTCCTTGCGCTGTGGCGCAATGTCCGAATGGGCCACCACGTTTTCAGGCCTGATGCTATAGCGGGCAATGATGTCTTTCGCGAGCGGCACCAGCGCTGCAATCTGCGCAAGCTCGAACGGCGTAAAATGTTTCACCCCGGCCGTTTTCTGCCAGCCGCGATTTTCCAGCTCAATGCCGACAGACGTGTCATTAATACGGTTAGTGCCGCGCCAGAAGCTAATGCCCGCATGCCAGGCCAGCTCGCTCTCCGGCACCAGCTGCCAGATTCGCGGCTTGCCGTCCGGCGTGGGCGGCTTCGCGGGGATCAGATAATGCGAGCTGACGTTTTTGTCGGTTAAGGTCGCAAGCGAGGTATCGAAGTCGTCGGCGGTGTAGTGGATCACCAGCACCTTGATGCGCGGGTAGGCCGCCTGCGCCTGATGGCGGGTATCAAGCTCGTAGGCACCTTTATCAACGATGCCTTTTTCCTGGGCGCATCCTGCCAGCAACATCGCCAGCAGGAGCGTTGAAAGCGAACGCTTCATCGACGGGTTTTCACCGCCGTGCCGCTTACGCTCACCATCAGCATGCTCGAATCTTTGCCGACGGTTTCATAATCAATATCGATTCCTACAACGGCATCTGCGCCCAGCGCTTTTGCCTGCTCGCCCAGCTCCTTAAACGCAATTTCGCGCGCTTTACGCAGCTCTTTTTCGTACGCGCCGGAGCGTCCACCGACGATGTCACGAATGCCGGCAAAGAAATCCCGGAAAATGTTCGCGCCCAGAATCGCTTCGCCGGTGACCACGCCGCAGTACTCGGTAATAGGTTGCCCTTCCAGGGTTGGCGTTGTTGAAAACTGCATACTTTCTCTCCTTCTTTAGCGTTCAATGCGTTAGCAACAGCATTATCGGTTCGTTACGCTATGATTGAAAGGATAGTTAATAAATAAGGAAATCAACATGCGCTACTCTGCTTTAACGCTTTTGGTGCCCTGCGCGCTGGTGCTCAGCGCCTGTACCACCACGGTCACGCCAGCCTTTAAGGATATCGGTACCCGCAGCGGCCCTTGTATAGAGGGCGGCCCGGACGCCGTGGCGCAACAATTTTATGATTACCGCATTCAGCATCGCGGAAATGACCTGACCGCCCTGCGCCCGTACCTGAGCGATAATCTGGCAAAACTGCTCAACGATGCCACCCGCGATCCGCAGCATAACGCCCTGCTGAAATCCGATCCGTTCTCCAGCCGCGCCACGCTGCCGGACAGCGCCGAGGTGGCCAGCGCGTCAACCATCCCGAACACCGATGCGCGGAACATTCCGCTGCGCGTGAAGCTGACCCAGGGCACCCAAACCTGGCAGGATGAAGTGCTGATGATCCGTGAAGGCCAGTGCTGGGCGGTGGACGACGTGCGCTATATCGGCGGCAGCGTTCATGCCCCGGCCGGCACGCTGCGCCAGTCGATTGAGAACCGCTAAATCATCAGTGATAAAAATGTTACCCCCGTAAAATGTCCGGCATTTCATGCGGAATGCCGACATTTATACTCGCCGACCTTGCCGTTCGCTATTTTGTGCTATGTTTAAGAGGAAATGCGGGTTATATTTAACTTTTAACGCAGAAATATTGCATAACTATTCTGTCAACGGTACTATCTGCGGCCTCAATTGCTATAGATTGCCTGGATGAGTAAAGACTGCCCCGATGAGTATTAAACTAAACGGCATTAACTGCTTCTACGGCGCACACCAGGCGCTGTTTGACATCACGCTGAACTGCCCGGAAGGCGAAACGCTGGTTTTACTTGGCCCAAGCGGTGCAGGCAAAAGCTCCCTTCTGCGCGTCCTTAATCTGCTTGAAATGCCTCGTTCCGGTACGCTGGCTATCGCCGGTAACCATTTTGATTTCGCGAAAACCCCGTCGGATAAAGCGATTCGCGAACTGCGTCAAAACGTCGGCATGGTCTTCCAGCAATACAATCTCTGGCCGCACCTGACGGTGCTGCAAAACCTGATTGAAGCCCCGTGCCGCGTGCTGGGGTTAAGTAAAGATCAGGCCATCGCGCGCGCCGAAAAGCTGCTGGAGCGTCTGCGCCTTAAGCCCTACAGCGACCGCTATCCGCTGCACCTCTCTGGGGGTCAGCAGCAGCGTGTGGCGATTGCCCGCGCGCTGATGATGGAGCCCGCGGTACTGCTGTTTGATGAACCGACCGCGGCGCTGGACCCGGAAATCACCGCCCAGATCGTCAGCATTATTCGCGAGCTGGCGGAAACCAATATCACGCAGGTCATCGTTACCCACGAAGTGGAAGTGGCGCGTAAAACCGCCAGCCGTGTGGTCTACATGGAAAACGGGTATATCGTCGAGCAAGGTGACGCGAGCTGCTTCGCGAACCCGCAAACCGATGCCTTCAAAAACTATTTATCTCATTGATTGTGTCAGGGGAAATATAATGAAAAAAGTATTACTTGCCGTGCTGCTTGCTGGCGTTACCCTTTCCGCTACCGCAGCCCAGACCATTCGTTTCGCCACGGAAGCCTCTTACCCTCCGTTTGAGTCCATTGATGCGAACAATAAAATTGTTGGCTTCGACGTAGACCTGGCAAACGCCCTGTGTAAAGAGATCGACGCAACCTGTACCTTCAGCAACCAGGCGTTCGACAGCCTGATCCCAAGCCTGAAGTTCCGCCGTATTGATGCCGTCATGGCCGGTATGGACATCACCCCTGAGCGCGAAAAGCAGGTGCTGTTCACCACCCCTTACTACGACAACTCCGCGCTGTTCATTGGTCAGAAAGGTAAATTCACCTCTGTCGATCAGCTGAAAGGCAAAAAAGTGGGCGTGCAGAACGGCACCACGCACCAGAAATTCATCATGGATAAACATCCGGAAATCACCACCGTTCCGTACGACAGCTACCAGAACGCGAAGCTGGATCTGCAGAATGGCCGTATCGACGGCGTATTTGGTGATACCGCTGTGGTGACCGAGTGGCTGAAAGCCAACGACAAACTGGCGCCAGTGGGCGACAAAGTGACCGATAAAGACTACTTCGGTACCGGTCTGGGGATTGCCGTTCGTCAGGGCAACACCGAGCTGCAGCAGAAATTCAACGCTGCGCTGGAAAAAGTGAAGAAAGACGGCACCTACGAAACCATCTACAAAAAATGGTTCCAGAAGTAATTCCTGATGAATGAAATTTTTCCTTTAGCAAGCGCCGCCGGGATGACCGTCGGCCTTGCCGTTTGCGCATTGATTATCGGCCTGGTGCTGGCGATGTTCTTTGCGGTGTGGGAATCAGCAAAATGGTTCCCCGTCGCCTGGGCGGGCTCCGCGCTGGTCACCGTGCTGCGTGGGCTACCGGAAATTCTGGTGGTCCTGTTCATCTATTTCGGCTCCTCGCAGCTGCTGCTTACGCTGTCGGACGGCTTCACCATCAATCTTGGCTTTGCGCAGATCCCGGTGCAGATGCAGATTGAAAACTTTGACGTCAGCCCGTTCCTCTGCGGCGTGATTGCCCTCTCCCTGCTCTACTCCGCGTACGCATCGCAAACCCTGCGCGGCGCGCTGAAAGCGGTACCGCAAGGGCAGTGGGAATCCGGCCAGGTGCTGGGCATGTCGAAAGCAGCTATCTTCTTCCGTCTGGTGATGCCGCAGATGTGGCGCCACGCCCTGCCGGGGCTGGGCAACCAGTGGCTGGTATTGCTGAAAGATACCGCGCTGGTGAGCCTGATCAGCGTGAACGATTTGATGCTGCAAACCAAAAGTATCGCCACCCGCACTCAGGAGCCGTTTACCTGGTACATCGTGGCGGCGGCTATCTACCTGGTGATCACGTTGCTCAGTCAGTACATCCTCAAGCGTATTGACCTGCGTGCGACGCGCTTTGAACGGAGACCAGGCTGATGCTTGAATATTTTCCGGAGCTGATGAAAGGGCTGCACACCAGCCTGACGCTGACCGTGGCGTCCATTATCGTGGCGCTGGTCCTGGCGCTCATCTTCACCATCATCCTGACGCTGAAAACGCCGGTGCTGGTGTGGATCGTGCGCGGCTATATCACCCTGTTTACCGGTACGCCGCTGCTGGTGCAGATCTTCCTGATTTACTACGGCCCAGGACAGTTCCCGTCGCTGCAGGAGTATCCGGTTATCTGGCACCTGCTCTCTGAGCCGTGGCTGTGCGCCCTGATTGCCCTTTCGCTGAACAGCGCGGCCTATACCACCCAGCTGTTTTACGGGGCGATCCGCGCCATTCCGGAAGGACAATGGCAGTCCTGCGGGGCGCTGGGCATGAGCAAGAAAGACACGCTGGCGATCCTGCTGCCGTACGCCTTTAAGCGCGCGCTCTCCTCTTACTCCAACGAAGTGGTGCTGGTGTTCAAGAGTACCTCTCTGGCCTACACCATCACCCTGATGGAGGTGATGGGTCACGGGCAGCTGCTGTACGGGCGCACCTATGACGTGATGGTGTTCGGCGCGGCAGGCGTGGTCTATCTGGTGGTGAACGGTCTGCTGACGCTGATGATGCGCCTGATTGAGCGTAAAGCGTTAGCGTTTGAGCGCAGAAATTAATCACAAGAGTGCATAAAACGTAATTAACAGAGCGGATAACCTGATGGCTTATCCGCTTTTTTTTATACCCAAAATAATATTTACTCATATTTATTGCATATAAATTCATTAACTGGCATTGTACATCCATGCCGCAGACACGGCGCATAATGACAAGATAGACAGACGGGAGCATTACCATGAAAAAGTTAGTTCTGGCCGCACTACTCGCCACCTTCGCCGCTGGCGCATCCGCCGCTGATAAAATCAATTTTGGCGTTTCGGCCACCTATCCGCCGTTTGAATCCCTGGACGCCAGCAACCAGATCGTCGGTTTCGATATCGATCTGGCGAAAGCGCTGTGCAAGCAGATGCAGGCCGACTGTACCTTTACCAACCACGCGTTCGACAGCCTGATCCCGTCGCTGAAATTCAAGAAATACGATGCGGTGATCTCCGGGATGGACATCACGCCGGAGCGCAGCAAGCAGGTGGCATTTACCGACCCGTACTACGCCAACTCGGCGGTAGTGATTGCGAAGAAAGGGGCTTATAAGTCCTTTGACGAGCTGAAAGGCAAACGCATCGGGATGGAAAACGGCACCACGCACCAGAAATACCTTCAGGACAAGCATCCTGAAGTGAAGACCGTGGCCTATGACAGCTACCAAAACGCGATTATCGACCTGAAAAACGGCCGTATCGATGGCGTATTCGGCGATACCGCCGTGGTGAACGAGTGGCTGAAAACCAACCCGCAGCTGGGTACGGCAACCGAGAAAGTGACCGACCCGCAGTACTTTGGTACAGGCCTCGGCATCGCGGTACGTCCGGATAACAAAGCCCTGCTGGAAAAACTGAACGGCGCGCTGAAGGCGATTAAAGCGGACGGCACGTACCAGAAAATCAGCGATCAGTGGTTCCCGCAGTAATGGTTTTTGCCGGGTGACGGCTGTGCCTTACCCGGCCTATGGGGGGAGTTGTAGGCCGGGTAAGCGCAGCGCTACCCGGCAATTTCTCACAGCGGCACAAAAAACCTGAACCGCGCCCCGCTCACCGACTCCATTAGCCCGATCCCGCCGCCGTGCAGCTCCAGCATTCGCTTAACGATTAACAGCCCTAACCCGCCGCGGTTCTCACGCGCAGCCTGGGTATTCAGCGCCGAAGGCCGCTGGAACAGATCGTCGCGCAGCGAGGCATCCACGCCCGTTCCGGAGTCTGCCACTTCGACCTGAAGCCGTTCATTCTCCTGCCAGACCGCCAGACGAATTTCCCCGCCGATGGGCGTGTGGCGCATCGCGTTATCCAGCAGGTTGGTCACCACGCGCTCGATCATCGACACATCGGCATTGACCAGCGGCAGGGGGCCCGGCACGTCAATATGCAGATTCACCTCGCGCGTGCGGGCGGTGAGCTCAAACTTCTGCGCCACGTCGGAAATCAGCTCTGCCATCGCGAAACGCTCGCGCTGCGGCTTAATGCCGCCGTGCTCCAGGCGCGCCAGCTCGAACAGCTGCTGGGAAAGATGACGAACCTTTTGTCCCTGACGCAGCGCGGTGGCGAGGTACTGCTGGTGCTCCTGCGGGGTCAGGGTGGCGGATTTGAGCGACAGGGTTTCGAGATAGCCCAGCAGCGAGGTGAGCGGCGTGCGAAGATCGTGCGAAATATTGGCGATAAACTCCCGGCGCTGGCGATCGCTGTCGGCCAGCTGGTCCCACTGGCGGGTGATTTTCCGCGCCAGCTCGATGAAACTGTTGCGCAGGAGGGCCACTTCATCATTGGCCGCGGCGTCCGGTGCCTGGGCTGCCAGCAGCCTGATTGCGCTCATGCTGTCCTGCTCCAGGCCGGTGACCTCTTCCGTCAGGCGCTTAACCGGACGCGTCACCCAGTACCAGACCAGCAGTCCCGCCAGCAGGCCAAACAGCGCGACCCACAGCAATGACCAGAGCACCGTGCTCCAGAGCGCCTTATGCCAGGCCATTTCCGCCAGCGCGTTCGACTCCTCGCCCTGCAAAATAATGTACAGGTAGCCCTTAAGCTCGCCGTCCTGCCGCAGCGGCGTGGCGCTGAACACTTTTTTATTTTGGCTGCGCGGGTCGTCGCCCAGTACCGGTATGACGGTACCGCTCAGGAAGGTCTGAACCGGTGCCAGGTCGATTTTTTGCCGCTGAATATGGCCCGGCGGTGCGGCATCGGCCAGGATATCGCCGTCCGGCGAGATAACGTACAGCTCAACGCTCGGGTTGAAGGTCATCAGCCGGTCAAACAGCGGTTTCAGCGCACTGCGGTCGACCCTGCCCTGCGCGTCCAGAATCGGTTCCCGCTGAACGATCTGCTGCGCCAGGCCGCCCGACAGCCGCTGCACCATCGCGTTGCCGTACTGCATGCTGCTGTAGAGCTGCACCGCGCAGGCGACGGTGGCGCAGAGCATCATCAGCAGGACAAACAGCAGCGTTAGCCGCTGGCTCAGGCTAAAGCGGCGCATCATGGTTTGGCTCCGCAAATTTATAGCCCTTGCCCCAGACGGTGCGAATAATCTCCGGCTCGGCGGCGTCCTTCTCAATCTTGATGCGCAGGCGGTTGATATGGGTGTTGACGGTGTGCTCGTAGCCTTCGTGCTGATAGCCCCACACCTGCTCCAGCAGCGCCAGACGGGAAAACACCTCGCCTGGATGGCGGGCGAAGAAGTACAGCAGTTCGAATTCGCGCGGGGTGAGATCCACCACCTGGCCGTGAAGCAGCACGCTGCGCGCCAGGGGATCGATCGTCAGACCGTGGGCCTGAATTTGCCCGTCAGCCTGCGCCTGACCCATCGCCTGCTGGCGGCGGAACAGCGCTTTGATGCGGGCAATCAGTTCCTGCACTGAAAAGGGTTTGGCGAGATAATCATCGGCGCCGGTTTCCAGCCCGGTGATGCGGTCGGTTTCGCTGCTGCGGGCGCTGATGATGATCACCGGCAGGTAGCGAGTCATCTGACGAATGCGGCGGCAAATCTCCAGGCCGTCAACGTTGGGCAGCATCAGGTCGAGGATCACCGCATCCCACGACTGTTTTTCAAGGCGCTGCAGGGCGTTGCCCCCGTCGGGCTCGTGGGTGATGGCGTAGCCTTCGTCTTCTAAATTGAGCCGCAGAAGCGCCGCGATATCATGGTCGTCTTCCACCAGCAGGATCTGCATCATGGGTAAGCCTTTATTCATCTCTTATGACGTAAGCTTACCTGATTTTATGGGCCGGCAGAGTTCACATTTTGTTTAAGATTTCACGAGCAGCGTCAGCACTTCATAATGCGCGGTATGCGGGAACATATCGAAAAGCTGAACGCGTTCAATGCGGTAGCCAGGCAGATTAGCGATATCTTTCGCCATGGTCTGTGCGTTACAGCTTGAATAGACGATGTATTCCGGCGCCATCTGGCTCAGGTAGTTGCACAGCGCGCTTCCGATGCCACGACGCGGCGGATTGACCAGCACCAGCTCCGGCACGTTGCCCTGCCCGGTCGCGAACTGCGTGGAGTCCAGCGCCTGGAAGTGCAGATTGGTTAACCCCAGCTCAGCGGCGGACTGCTTTGCGCAGGCAATCGCTTCGGCGGAGATCTCAATTCCGGTGAGCTGCATCTCAGGCGTGGCGCAGTGCAGGCCAAAACCGCCCACGCCGCAGAACAGATCCCACATATGATGGACGTTTAACGCGCGCACCCAGTCGCGGGCGGTGGCGTACAGGCTGCTTGCCACGGTCGGGTTGGTCTGGAAGAAGCTTTGCGGGCGGATCCACAGCGGCACGCCGTTGAAGCTCTCCGCCAGCGCGTGCTGGTCGGTGAAGAAAATCTCTTTCTCCCCTTCCATGATCGCCATATGCACCGGCTGAATGTTTGCGGTAATGACCTTTAACAGAGGAAGCTGTTCCTGCAGCCACGGCAGCGCCGCGCGCAGCTGCTCCAGCTTGGTCTCCGAACGCAGCACGAAGCGCAGCATCATGCCGCCGTCTTCCTGGCTTTCCGTCAGCAGAAGGTACTTAAGCTCGCCGCGCCTGCGGGCGACGCTGTAAGGCGTTAACCCCGCGCGAGCGATAAACGGTTTCAGTGCGGCAAAGACCGGCTCAAACGAGGCGGGATAGAGCGGGCAGTCGGTCAAGTCTTCCGGCGTGCCGTCGCGGTGCAGCATACCCAGCAGCGGTTTTTCAACGCTGCCGCTGACCACCATTTTGGCTTTGTTGCGAAAGCCCTGCTCAGGGCCGCTGACGGGTGCGCACCACTCGCCCACCGCGCGCGCTGCCAGCAGCTGTTGCAGGTCGGCCATTTTGGCGGTGAGTTGTTGAGAGACCGGCTGTTCTATCCACTGACAGGAGCGGCAGCGTCCGGCGTCATAGAGTGCGCACTGCATATGAAAACCTTAAGAATCACGAGGGCTGCGATTATACACATTATTGCAGGCGGAAGAACCGCCGACTGGAGGCTGGCGCAAACAGCAGCAGAAGCACCAGCATATCCGGCAACTTCTGCATGACCAGCGCATGGAAAATCTCGCGCTTTGAGCCTCCGGCAATGCTGAACAGCTCCGGGTAGCCGTAGCCCAGCGAGGCGGCCCACAGATAGCTGGCGGCGGTAATCTGCGTCAGCAGATAGACCCAGCGCGCCCAGTTGCGCCCTTTGACCAGCGAAAACGCGCAGTAGATCTCAATAAACACCAGCACCAGGCTGCTTAAAAAGACCAGCGTCAGATTCCACGTCTGCACGCTGCGGTGAATGAATTCCCCGATGCCGCGCGCGCCCAGGGTATTCAGAATCATCAGCACGTCCAGGCAGCGGATCATAATAATGGCGAGCGCCGCCACCTGAACCAGCGCAGGAACGTTAGGACGGGCGTGCGTAAGACGTGATTTTTTTAATAGTCCCAATGTTTTACTTCCCTGAAAAACAGTGCCGCGTCACGCGCGGCACATCACTGGAAATTTTAAATGCTTCAGCCGCGTCTTGCACGCTGGATATCACGCACGCGCTGTTTTTCCGCGCGCGCCATCAAATACCAGGCGATAAATCCGACAATTCCGACCACGCCGAGGATGATAGAGGCCAGGGCGTTGATCTCCGGGTTAACCCCCATGCGCACGCTGGAGAAGACCAGCATCGGCAGCGTCGTTGCGCCCGGCCCGGAGACAAAGCTGGCGATAACCAGATCGTCGAGCGAAAGCGTGAACGCCAGCAGCCAGCCGGAGATCACCGCCGGCATAATCATCGGCAGGGTAATGATGAAAAAGACCTTCAGCGGCGTGGCGCCGAGATCCATCGCCGCCTCTTCAATAGAGCGATCCAGCTCGCGCAGGCGCGAGGAGATCACCACCGCCACGTACGCGGTACAGAAGGTGACGTGCGCCAGCCAGATGGTGAGCATACCGCGATCCGCCGGCCAGCCGATGGCGTGCGCCAGAGCCACGAACAGCAGCAGCAGCGACAGGCCTGTGATGACGTCCGGCATCACCAGCGGGGCAGTGATCATAAAGGCGAACCCGTTCGACCCGCGAAAACGCCCGAAGCGGACCATCACCAGCGCGGCGATGGTGCCCAGAACGCAGGCCATCGTGGCCGCCAGCGCGGCAATGGTCAGGCTCAGCCCCACCGCGCTCATCATCGCGTCGTCGTGGAACAGCTCGCTGTACCAGCGCGTCGACCAGCCCGCCCATACCGTCACCAGCTTAGAGCTGTTGAACGAGTAGATCACCAGCATCAGCATCGGCGCATACAGGAAGGTAAAGCCGATAATGAGGATCAGAATTCGCCACGGGGAGCGCACTACCGGTAAGTTGTTCATCCGCGATCTCCCATCTGTTTCTGCTGATGCTTGTGGAACCACATGATCGGGACGATCAGCAGCAGGAGCATGATAATCGCCACCGCCGAGGCCACCGGCCAGTCGCGGTTATTGAAGAATTCCTGCCACAGCACGCGGCCAATCATGATGCTGTCCGGCCCCCCGAGCAGTTCCGGGATCACAAACTCCCCGACCGCCGGAATAAAGACCAGCATTGACCCGGCGATAATGCCGCCTTTGGTCAGCGGGACAATCACGCTGAAGAAGGTCTTCAGCGGACGCGCGCCGAGATCGAGCGACGCTTCTACCAGCGAGTAGTCAATCCGCGTCAGGGCCGTATAGATCGGCAGCACCATAAACGGCAGATAGGCGTACACGATGCCGATATAGACCGCGAGGTTGGTGTGCAGGATGGTCAGCGGCTGATCGATAACCCCGAGCCACATCAGAAAATTATTCAGCACGCCGTTGTTCTTCAGGATCCCCATCCAGGCATAAACGCGGATCAGGAACGAGGTCCAGGACGGCAAAATCACCAGCAGCAGCAGGATGTTGCGCGTCGACGGCTTGCTGTGCGCCACGGCCCACGCCAGCGGGTAGCCCATCGCCAGACAGCAGAGCGTCGAGATCGCCGCCACCTGCAGGGACTGTAGGTAGGCTTCGAAATAGAGCGGATCCTCGGTGAGCTGCAGGAAGTTGCCCAGGTTCAAGGTCAGCGTCAGCTGCCCGTCGGCCCACTCCCACAGATCGGTATACGGCGGGATCGCGCGCGCCATCTCCGCCAGGCTGATCTTAAAGACGATCAGAAACGGCAGCAGGAACAGCAGGATCAGCCACACGTACGGCATGGCGATCACCAGCTTGCGGCCGTGGTTCATTTTAAGGCGCGTCAGCCAGTGGGCAAAGCCGCCCGGTTTTTTGACGCGGGCTGGAGGTTCAAGTGTGCTCATGATCGCTCCTTATACCGTCAGCACGACGCAGCTGTCCGCGTCCCAGCACAGGCGCACTTCGTCGCCCCAGGTCGGCTGTCCTTTGCGATAGCGATGTTCGTTCTGCAGCTGGGCGCTGAGCATCTGTCCGCTTTTCAGGCGCACGTGATAGATGGAGAGATCGCCCAGATAGGCAATGTGCACCACTTCCCCGACGGCAAAGTTGTAGCCGTCGGCAGGCGGATCGTCACAAAGCATGATCTTCTCCGGGCGCAGCGCCACGTAGACCGGCACGTTATCCACCACCGAGCTGTCAGGATCGACCTTAAGCGGATGCTGCAGCCCCGGTGATTCGATGACCAGGCCATCCTCCTGACGATCCTTCAGCAGTCCTTCGAAGACGTTGACCGATCCGATGAACTCCGCGCTGTAGCGGGTGGTCGGATGCTCGTAAATCTCTTCCGGCTCGCCAATCTGCACGAACTTCCCGCGGTTCATGATCGCGATACGACCGGCCATGGTCATGGCCTCTTCTTGATCATGGGTCACCATCACGCAGGTCACGCCCACGCGCTCAAGGATATCCACCACTTCCAGCTGCATGCGGTCGCGCAGCTTTTTGTCCAGGGCGCCCATCGGCTCGTCGAGCAGCAGCAGCTTCGGGCGTTTCGCCAGGCTTCGGGCCAGCGCCACGCGCTGACGCTGGCCGCCGGAGAGCTGGTGCGGCTTACGCTTCGCAAACTCCTGCATGTGCACCAGGCCCAGCATTTCAGCCACGCGCGCGGTGATTTCGGCTTTCGGCAGCTTGTCCTGCTTCAGGCCAAAGGCAATGTTCTGCTCCACCGTCATGTGCGGAAACAGCGCGTAGGACTGGAACATCATGTTAATCGGGCGCTGATACGGCGGCACGCTGGAGAGATCCACGCCATCGAGCATGATCTGCCCGGCGGTAGGCTGTTCAAAACCGGCCAGCATACGCAGAAGGGTCGATTTACCGCAGCCCGATGCGCCCAGTAGCGCGAATATTTCGCCTTTATAGATAGTCAGGCTGACGTCGTCCACGGCATGCTGGCCATCGAAAGATTTGGTGAGGTTACGAATTTCAAGAAGCGGGGTCAGCGCTTTACGGACTTTCGCCTGCGGGCGGGGGATCGCGTCATTCACGGGGTGTTCTCCGGTAGAGATCAAATCATGGTGCAGGCGCACCAGAACGGTGCGCCTGTTGCCGGGGGCGCTAACGCTTGCCCGGCCTACGACTCACGGTATCTTATTTCCCGCTTTTCACCTTGGTCCACGCGCGGGTACGCACGCGGTCAATTTTTGGATCCTGAACCTTCAGGGTGAACAGCTTGGCGAACACGTCCGCCGGCGGATAGATAGCCGGATTATTACGGATCTCTTCGCTAATCAGCGGCAAGGAGGCCTTGTTACCGTTGGCGTAGTAGACATGGTCGCTGATATGGGCAATCACTTCCGGACGCATCAGGTAGTTAAGGAACTGGTACGCTTCCTCTTTATTTTTCGCATCAGCAGGCATCGCGAAGACGTCAAAGAAGGCCAGCGCCCCCTCTTTCGGAATGAAGTAAGACACGTTCACGCCGTTTTTCGCCTCTTTCGCGCGGTTCGCCGCCTGCCACACGTCCCCTGCCCAGCCGATCGCCACGCAGATGTCACCGTTCGCCAGGTCGTTGATGTACTGGGACGAGTGGAAGTAGCGAATGTTTGGACGCAGCTTCAGCAGCAGATCGGTCGCCGGGCCGGTGTAATCATCGGCTTTATTGCTGTTCGGGTCTTTGCCCAGGTAGTTCAGCACGGTGGCGAAAATCTCTTCCGGCGCATCGAGGAAGGAGACGCCGCAGCTTTTCAGCTTCTCAAGGTTTTCCGGCTTCAGCACCACGTCCCAGCTGTCCAGCTTAACGTCCGGGCCCAGCGCGGCTTTGACTTTATCCACGTTGTAGCCGATACCGGTGGTCGCCCACAGGTAAGGCATCGCGTATTTGTTGTCAGGGTCGTGCTTCGCCACCAGCTTCAGCACTTCCGGGTCGAGGTTTTTCCAGTTCGATAACTTGCTCTTGTCCAGCGGCTGGAAGACGCCCGCCGTCAGCTGACGCTCCAGGAAGCTTGCGGAAGGTACCACCAGGTCAAAACCGGTGCTGCCCGCCATCAGCTTTCCTTCCAGCACTTCGTTGGAATCGAAAACGTCATAGACCACTTTAATGCCGGTCTCTTTTTCAAAATTAGCGACCGTGTCCGGTGCAATATAGTCAGACCAGTTGTAAACGTGCAGCGTTTTTTGTTCCGCAGCGAGCGTGCCGGTAGAGACGGCCATCAGAGCACCCGCAACCAGACCCGATAACCATTTTTTATTCAAGGCGATCATAGTGTTATTCCTTCTGAAAGCTCGTTAACAAACGAGCTAAACTGTGCAATCTGGATATATGCAAAAATCATGCATAGTTTGTCGCTCTGCTCAAAATAAAAAGAAACCTCTTTACCCGGCAGTTTCCGCTCGCTTTTTTAAGCATCGCAAGAATAACTGTAGCCCGTGTCTCCGGCTATAGCCCAGACGAAAAAACGCCTTTTATCAATTTTTTATGCAGGTTAAGTCTACGTGATAAGCCGAAATGGCCTTGAGGGAGGTGAAATATTCTTTAAAGAAAGGTTAAAAGCAGCAGAAAAAATGGCCTTCTGCAGCCGCTATGGCAGCGACTGCGCAAAAGTCAGACAGGCTTAGTGAAGAAAATTGGGAGATGCATCATTATTCTCTGCATCGTCTTCCGCGCTGTACAGCAGATGATGTGCATTGGCTTCCATCATAACCATGGAAATTTGCTCTTCACTCAAGCGCATAAACCAGGCGAACTGCTTGAACGATAGCCCTGCCCCGGAGAATAAAGACTGGCAAACGACCAGTTTTGGCAGATTATCATCCTGTATATCGAGAAATGCTTTCACCGTCAAAGAACTGGCATTGATCGCCGACAGGTCGGAGGCCAGCGCCAGCAGCGCAGAAGGCTTCACTTCGGCCAGCGCGGAGAAAAGGATCACGTCGTTAATCAGATCGATTTTGGCATCGAAAATGCCGTCGAAATTCTGCATATGAGGCAGATGCAGCGCCTGGCAGGAATCGCATTCGAAGAACGTGATCCCGGCATCATCAAGCCATTGACGTAACGTATCCAGTGTAGGTACGACCTGTAAATCCATCGCGGTGCAGCCTCTTTAGTAAAAACTTCGCATAGGGTACTCAAAAAGCGCCCGGTAATCCATTTAACCGCCCGTTTTAAGACAGTAGCCCGGCGTGGCATGACGCTCGATCCATGAGATCATTTTACCTGCAATATCGACCCCTGTGGTTTTTTCCACGCCTTCCAGCCCCGGGGAGGCGTTCACCTCCATCACCAGCGGCCCGCGCGTCGCGCGCAGAAGGTCCACGCCCGCCACGTCCAGCCCCAGGGTTTGCGCCGCTTTAACGGCTATTTCCCGCTCGCGTTCGCTAATATCGGCTACCCGCGCTACGCCGCCGCGGTGAAGGTTAGAGCGGAAATCGCCCTCTTTGGCCTGACGCTCGATGGCCGCCACGACCTCGTTACCCACCACGAAGCAGCGAATGTCGCGCCCTTTCGCCTCTTCAATGTACTCCTGCACCAGAATGTGCGCATTCAGGCCGCGAAAGGCGTCAATCACGCTTTCTGCCGCCTGGCGCGTTTCCGCCAGCACCACGCCTATACCCTGCGTGCCTTCCACCAGCTTAATCACTAAAGGCGCGCCGCCCACCATGTCGATGAGATCGCTGGTGTCGTCCGGGGAATGCGCAATGCCGGTGACGGGAAGATCGATTCCCTGACGGGCGAGCAGCTGCAGCGAGCGCAGCTTGTCGCGGGCGCGGGATATAGCGACGGATTCGTTGAGCGGGTAGCTGCCCAGCATCTCGAACTGGCGCAGCGCGGCGGTGCCGTAATAGGTAATCTGGGAGCCGATGCGGGGGATCACCGCATCGAAGTGCGGCAGCTTGCGGCCTTTGTAGTGAATCGACGACGCGGCGGGGTCGATGTTCATATAGCAGGACATCGGGTCGAGGATCTCAACCTGATGCCCGCGTTTCGCCGCCGCTTCTCGCAGGCGCTTACATGAATAGAGCGTTCCGTCCCGGGACAATATGGCAATTTTCACCCTGCACCTCTCTGAAGACATGGAAAAAGCCTGCATATCATATACGCAGGCAGGCGCAGGTTAAATGGACTATCGCGTTGCCCAGCCCTGCTTGTGCAGATACTCAAGAATAAACGGGCGGTTTTCTTTAATGATGGTGCGGCGAATATGGTCCGTCCAGGTGTCGCGACGGTTATTGCTGCCGCGCGTCATGTAGTAGTTGGCCAGCTCTTCGTCATAGTGATTCAGGACGTTCTGATCGACCGGCTGGTAGTGGTTTTCGTGCACCAGCATCGCGGCAGGAATGCGCGGCTTCAGATCCGGGTTGTCCGCCGGCCAGCCGAGGCACAGGCCAAACAGCGGTAGCACGTGTTTTGGCAGCTTCAGCAGATCGGTCACGCTTTGAATGTTGTTACGTAGTCCGCCGATATAGACGCCGCCTAACCCCAGCGACTCCGCGGCCGTAAAGGCGTTTTGCGCCATCAGCGCGGTATCCACCACGCCCAGCAGCAGCTGTTCCGCCAGCCCCAGCTCGGCCTCAGGGCAGATCTGCAGGTGGCGGTTAAAGTCGGCGCAGAACACCCAGAACTCGGCTGCCTGAGCCACATGCTTCTGCCCGCCGGTGAGCGTCACCAGCTGTTCACGCATGGCTTTATCGGTAATGCGGATAATCGAGCTGCACTGCAGAAAGCTGGAGCTGGAGGTGGCTCTTGCGCTGTTAATAATCGCTTCGCGCTGCGCCTCGGTAATCGGCTCATCGGTAAAGTGGCGAATAGAGCGGTGGGACTGGAGCAGGTCTATGGTTGGCGTCATCTTGTCTCTCTTTGTCTTGCTTAATACGTATGGCAGCCAGTATAGGCAATGATGTGCGCGGTGTAATTGGCGAAACATAGCTCATAGATATTATAACGACAGGCGAAACCTTCTTTAATGACGGCGGGTTATGGGGCACTATACGTGCTATTCGCCGTCAGGCTTGTTTTTTGAGGAGAGAGAAATGTTTGCAGTAATTTTTGGTCGTCCAGGATGCCCTTACTGTGTGCGCGCGAAAGAGCTGGCTGAGAAACTGACCGAAGAGCGCGATGACTTCAACTTCCGCTATGTGGACATCCACGCGGAAGGCATCACCAAAGCCGACCTTGAAAAAACCGTCGGTAAGCCGGTTGAAACCGTGCCGCAGATCTTCCTCGATCAGAAACACATCGGCGGTTGCACCGACTTTGAGGCCTACGCTAAAGAGCATCTGGGCCTGTTTGCCGAGCAGTAATGAAGAGACGCCCTCACCGTGAGGGCGTTTTTATTTGCGCTGCCGTCGATGCTTAACAAGGCTGCGCACAAACAGGTAGCAGAGCGCGCCAAGCGCGCACCAGAACACGGCGCTCAGCAGCCACGCCAGCTCCTGCCAGAAACTCCGCGTTGAGATATACATCAGGCGCATCATGAGCAGACACAGCGGCGCTGCGAGTATGGCACCGAGAAGCGGTTTCACCACCTCCCCTTTACGGGAGAGAAAACTGGCAGCGGCACCCGGCAGCGTGAAGAAGAGCAACCCCAGCTCGGGATGCCCGGACGACCTGAACGCGCCTTTCACATTAAATGCGAGCGACATACACACGACCGTGAACAGCAAAAAACAGCTGATCACCCCCGCCCAGTTTCGTTTCATATTCAAACTATCCTCCTGACTTATCTCTATCAAATACACATTCGTCGGGTAGACGCCCAGTCAGATAAAGCAGTGCGGCAATCCATGCCAAAGTACGCACAGGGTGATGCGATAATCAGTAGCTGTCAGTAGCTAATGCGATTAAACTACACGCCAGCTAATGTTTTAGGGAATAAAGCAGGAAACAGGGGGCGTTAACGCCTTTCCCTGACCCAGAAAACAGTAGCCCAAAAAGTCCTTTCATTCAACAACTTACTGGTAAACAAGAAGTTAGCCTCCGTGAATATAAACGTCGCAGACTTGTTAAATGGGAATTACATCCTGTTATTATTTGTGGTACTGGCGCTGGGTCTTTGCCTGGGTAAATTGCGCCTGGGTTCGGTTCAACTCGGTAATTCCATTGGCGTTTTAGTCGTCTCCTTATTATTAGGCCAGCAGCACTTCAGCATTAACACGGACGCGCTGAACTTAGGTTTTATGCTGTTTATTTTTTGCGTTGGCGTAGAAGCGGGACCTAACTTTTTTTCAATTTTCTTCCGCGACGGCAAAAATTATCTGATGCTGGCGCTGGTGATGGTCGGCAGCGCGCTGCTGATCGCGTTGGGGCTGGGCAAACTGTTTGGCTGGGACATCGGGCTTACGGCCGGTATGCTGGCTGGCTCCATGACCTCCACTCCCGTGCTCGTGGGCGCCGGTGACACCCTGCGCCATTCCGGCATGGCGGGCGCGCAGCTCTCTACCGCCCTCGACCACCTGAGCTTGGGCTACGCCCTGACCTATCTGATTGGTCTGGTGAGCCTGATCGTTGGCGCGCGCTACCTGCCAAAACTGCAGCACCAGGATCTGCAGACCAGCGCCCAGCAAATCGCGCGCGAGCGCGGCCTGGATACCGATTCCAAACGTAAAGTCTATCTTCCGGTGATCCGCGCCTATCGCGTCGGGCCGGAGCTGGTGGCATGGGCAGACGGCAAAAATCTTCGCGAGCTGGGGATTTACCGCCAGACGGGCTGTTACATCGAACGTATCCGCCGCAACGGCATTCTGGCGAACCCGGACGGCGACGCGGTGCTGCAGATGGGCGACGACATCGCGCTGGTGGGTTACCCGGACGCCCACGCCCGTCTCGACCCGAGCTTCCGTAACGGCAAAGAGGTGTTCGACCGCGACCTGCTCGACATGCGCATCGTCACCGAAGAGATCGTGGTGAAAAACCACAACGCCGTTGGCCGCCGTCTGGCGCAGCTGAAGCTTACCGACCACGGCTGCTTCCTCAACCGCGTGATCCGCAGCCAGATTGAGATGCCTATCGACGACAACGTCGTGCTCAACAAAGGCGACGTTCTGCAGGTCAGCGGCGACGCGCGACGCGTAAAAACCGTTGCCGACCGCATCGGCTTTATCTCCATTCACAGCCAGGTCACCGACCTGCTGGCCTTCTGCGCCTTCTTCATTGTTGGCCTGATGATCGGGATGATCACCTTCCAGTTCAGCAACTTTAGCTTCGGCATCGGTAACGCCGCCGGGCTGCTGTTCGCCGGGATCATGCTGGGCTTCCTGCGAGCCAACCACCCGACCTTCGGCTATATTCCGCAGGGCGCGCTGAACATGGTGAAAGAGTTCGGTCTGATGGTGTTTATGGCGGGCGTTGGCCTAAGCGCGGGCAGCGGCATCGGCCACAGCCTGGGCGCCGTCGGCTGGCAGATGCTGGTGTCCGGCCTTATCGTCAGCCTGGTGCCGGTGGTGATCTGCTTCCTGTTCGGCGCCTACGTGCTGCGCATGAACCGCGCCCTGCTGTTCGGGGCAATGATGGGGGCCCGTACCTGCGCCCCGGCGATGGAAATCATCAGCGATACCGCGCGCAGCAACATCCCGGCGCTGGGGTATGCTGGAACCTACGCTATCGCCAACGTGCTGCTGACGCTGGCGGGTACGCTGATCATCATCATCTGGCCTGGACTCGGATAACTCCTAAGTTTGCGCGTAATGAAAAAATTTTTGTTACGCGCAGAACTTTTTTAGCAGGGGGCAGTCATAACTAGTGCCACTGCTTTTCTTTGATGTCCCCAATTTGTGGAGCCCATCAACCCCGCCGTTTTGGTTCAAGGTTGATGGGTTTTTTGTTGCCTGAAAATTACCATTCTTTAAATCAATTGCTTATTCCAGCACCTTCCCTTACATAGCGATATCGACTTCATCTGTTTCACTTTTTGCTCACGCAAGATTTTGTTCTGGTTAAAAAATACCAAGTCATAATCTGAAAAAGATCCTGCTTGTCGTAAACATGATCTGCTTTGAACTTCCATACAAGTGTCGAGAATAATCTGGCGTGGATAGAAACACACTATGGAGGGGATAGGAATGCAGTTTTCAAATTCAGTAATGGCAACGCCGGTTTTAGAGGCTGCTGCAGAAGATCGCTCGATTGAGCTGAAGTGCGAGGCCAGCAAGCATGTACCATTCTGAAGAGATCATCCGCCAGCTTCAGAGCCAAAAGATACTGGCAATGAAGCTGGATCGGGCAGTACGCGCTTTAGGTGAAGAGGTAAAGAGCCACCTGAGTAATATAGGTGCCGGTGCCCAACGCCTGCTGTACTACACCTCCTGCTTTACCGATGAATATTATGATGTATGCACCAGACAAAAACTGGAGGATGCTCGTTTCCGAAAGGGCATATTCCACCTCGTTTCTCGCTGGAACATCATCTTTGACCTAATCAACACGTACGTTGAGGGTCTGGTTAAAGACTATTCCCCGGCAGAATTAGCAGCTATACAGCACGCTCTAATGCGCGCTAACGTTTGCATATTTACCAGTACGCTAACCTCGTATTCATTCTCTGCAGGCGTCGCATCAACTGTTTGCCTCTATGTGACCCTTCCACCTTCAGGGTTAAAGGTCGTTTCAGGATTAACGGGCGCGGCTATTGGTGGGCTGGGGATATACGGGGTTGTGCAAAAGGCCGCTGACAGCGCTCGCCGCCTGCAGGTGATGCATCCCGCCTACTATCAAGCGTTGTATCTGCGGGAGCTGGAGATGATGTATTTCCTGGTGGAGCCTGCGTTTATGCGAGCGGGCGTGCTAACCCAACAATGGACTGATAGCCAAAGCCCTTATGGTGCTGCGGACTCGATCCTGAAGCTAATGGGTAGACACTGATGAGCTTTCTGAGACGCTGGCTTAAATCTCAGGCTCAGTTTTTCTTCTGGACCTATGTCCCCATTATCCTCACGTTCATTTTCGGCTATGTCCTTGACGTTTACTTCCCTGAGGTTAGCCAGGGATTCATCCTCCTGTTTTACCTGGTCATACTGGGACTGGCTTACTGGATATGGCATTGAGGACTAACAATACTTCACGCTTACTAATAGGAAATTACATGTCTACCCCCGCACACCTATGGCTTGAAGACGAGAACGGCTCCCCGATTATTGGTAGCTGCACGATGCCCACGCGTCCCGGTTCCATCGAGCTTAAATCGTTCTCCCACGGTGTAACTATTCCTGTTGATCCAAGCTGGGGCAAACGCACCGGCACTCGCGTCCATCGCCCTATTACGATAGTTAAAGAATTTGATCAGACTACCCCGCTTCTTTACCGCGCCGTGTGCGAAGGACGAGTGATGAAGAAGGGAATCATTAAGATGTACCGCATTCTGGAGTCCGGGATCGAGGCCGAATATTTCAATATTGTGATGGAAAACGTTAAATTCACGACAGTGGCCCCCTTCCTGACCCCTAATGGGATAAGCAGCACTCATCTTGAAACGCTCGAATTGCGTTACGAAGCAATCTCCTGGAAGTACACGGAGGGGAATATCATTTACCGTGACACATGGAATGATCGCTGCTGTGCCTGAGCAAAGAAGAGCGCTGGAAGTATGAAGATAAAAAGAAACTGTGCAAGGAGGGCAGTTTCTTTTTCCCTCTTCTCTCTCCAGCCATAAACATATATGATTTATCAAATATAAGAAAAGACGTTCAGGATAACAAAATGCTCCACCCGCTCCAGCTCTTCAAAACCCTCTCCGACGAAACGCGGCTCGCCATCGTCATGCTGCTCCGCGAAGCCGGTGAGCTGTGCGTCTGCGATCTCTGCTCCGCCACTAACGAACCACAGCCGAAGGTCTCACGCCATATGGCTCTGCTGCGCGAGTCCGGGCTGGTTATTGACCGTCGCGAGGGGAAATGGGTCCATTACCGCCTCTCTCCCAACATGCCGGCCTGGGCGGCAACCGTTATCGACACCAGCTGGAACTGCCTGCGGGAAGAGACGCGCATGAAGCTGAAAAACCGGCTTCCGGGTTCGTGCTAAACAAAACACATTCACAAAAACAGATATAACGGAGTAAGCGATGTTTCTGGCAGGGGCAATTTTTCTGTTTACGCTGGTACTGGTCATCTGGCAGCCCAAGGGGCTCAGTATCGGCTGGAGCGCGACCATCGGCGCCGCGCTGGCGCTGGTCAGCGGCGTGATTCACATTAACGATATTCCGGTGGTCTGGAATATCGTCTGGAACGCCACGGCAACCTTTATCGCCGTCATCATCATCAGCCTGCTGCTGGATGAGTCCGGCTTTTTCGAGTGGGCGGCACTGCACGTCGCCCGCTGGGGAAACGGTCGCGGGCGGTTGCTGTTTACGTATATCGTGCTGCTGGGCGCAGCCGTGGCGGCGCTGTTTGCCAATGACGGCGCGGCGCTAATCCTGACGCCTATCGTCATCGCCATGCTGCTGGCGCTGGGGTTCAGCAAGCAGGCCACGCTGGCGTTTGTGATGGCGGCAGGCTTTATCGCCGATACCGCCAGCCTGCCGCTGATTGTGTCGAACCTGGTCAACATCGTGTCGGCAGACTTCTTTAAGCTGGGGTTCAGCGAATACGCCTCGGTGATGGTCCCCGTTGATATCGCCGCGATTGCCGCAACGCTGGTGATGCTGCACCTCTTCTTCCGCAAGGAAATTCCCCCGGAATATGATCTGGCGAAACTTCAGGAGCCTGCGCGGGCCATTCACGATCTCCCGACGTTCAGAACGGGCTGGGTCGTGCTGCTGCTTCTGCTCGTCGGCTTCTTTGTGCTTGAACCTCTCGGCATTCCGGTCAGCGCCATCGCGACCGTCGGCGCGCTGATTTTATTTGCTGTCGCAAAGCGGGGACATGCAATAAACACCGGAAAAGTGCTGCGCGGCGCACCGTGGCAAATTGTTATCTTCTCGCTGGGTATGTATCTGGTGGTATATGGCCTGCGTAATGCCGGGCTGACGGACTCTCTCACAGGCGTGCTGAATAGCCTGGCTGGACACGGGCTGTGGGCCACCACGCTGGGGACCGGGTTCATCACCGCGTTCCTGTCATCCATAATGAACAATATGCCCACGGTGCTGATTGGCGCGCTCTCCATCGAGGGCAGCACGGCAACAGGATTGATCAAGGACGCGATGATTTACGCCAACGTGATTGGCTGCGATCTGGGGCCGAAAATCACGCCTATCGGCAGCCTCGCCACCCTGCTCTGGCTCCACGTGCTGGCGCAGAAAAATATGACGATAACCTGGGGCTACTATTTCCGGACGGGCATCATCATGACGCTGCCGGTCCTGTTTGTGACGCTCGCCGCACTGGCGCTACGTCTCTCCTTCACACTGTAATGAGCCACTGATATGAGCCACATCACCATTTATCACAACCCGGCATGCGGCACCTCGCGCAATACGCTGGAGATGATCCGCAACAGCGGCGCGGAGCCGGAGATTATCCTCTATCTGGAAACCCCGCCGTCGCGCGATAGGCTGACCACCCTGATTGCCGATATGGGCATTTCGGTGCGGGATCTGCTGCGCAAAAACGTGGAGCCGTATGAACAGCTCGGTCTGGCCGAAGATAATTTCACCGACGACCAGCTTATCGACTTCATGCTCCAATACCCGATCCTGATTAACCGTCCGATTGTGGTGACGCCGCTGGGCACCCGCCTGTGCCGCCCGTCTGAAGTCGTCCTCGACATCCTGCCGGACGCGCAGAAAGGAGCGTTTACGAAAGAGGATGGCGAAGCCGTCGTGGACGCCAGCGGGAAAAAAATCGAACGCAGGTAAAACAGGCAGGGCGAGTGATGCCTAAGGGTTTTCCTCGCCCGCAATTCTCCCCACCATCGCCCGAATCTCTTTGCGGGTTAACGGTGCCCGGTCAGTCACATAGTGCAGCGTCATCCCTTCGATGAACGCATCCAGCGCGCGGGTGGTGACCGGGTCGAACCACTGCTCCAGCGTGGTCTGGCTCATCTTCATCCAATCCTGCATCACCGTTTTAAGCGCCGCGCTGCGGTGCATAAAGGCGTAGAGCTGATACATCAGCGCCATGTTGTGCGGCGTGGTCACCTGCGAGCTGTGGATCAGCGTGGTGATGGATTCACACGCCATTTCCGGGCCGGTGACGCCCGCGAAGAAATCCCGGTACTGCTGCGACATCTGCCGGGTAAACCACGTGAAGGCCTCCTCCAGCAGCGGCTCCATGCCGTCGAAATAGTAGGTCATCGACCCCAGCGGCACGCCCGCGCAGGTGGCGATTTTACGGTGCGTAACGGCGTGAATCCCGTGTTCGGCAATGGTGTCCAGCGTTGCCTGCAGGATCTTCTCCCGGCGATGCGGATCGTTCGGTGGTCTGCTCATAAATTCCTCACGTGGTTTGTGTACAAATGTACACAAACTTGCTAGTGTTGTCGCTACTGTTGTACTTCTGGTGCTACCCCGATGACGCTGACCTCTCCCCGTAAAGCCCTGCAGCTCCGCATGTGGGCGCTGTTTATGTTCTTCTTTATTCCCGGTCTGCTGATGGCCTCCTGGGCCACGCGTACGCCCGCCATTCGCGATATTTTGTCCGTCTCCACCGCGGAGATGGGCATCGTGCTGTTCGGCCTGTCGATAGGCTCCATGAGCGGCATTCTCTGCTCCGCGTGGCTGGTGAAGCGCTTTGGCACGCGGGCGGTGATCCGCACCACCATGTGCTTCGCGGTCTTCGGAATGGTGGTGCTGAGCGTGGCGCTGTGGTTTGCCTCGCCGGTGCTGTTTGCCCTGGGGCTGACGGTATTTGGCGGCAGCTTCGGCTCGGCAGAGGTGGCAATTAACGTTGAAGGGGCAGCGGTCGAGCGCGAGATGAACAAAACCGTGCTGCCCATGATGCACGGCTTTTACAGCCTCGGCACCCTCGCCGGCGCGGGCGTGGGAATGGCGCTGACGGCCACTGGCGTGAGCGCGAACCTGCATATCCTGCTGGCGGCGCTGGTGTGCATCATTCCGATCCTGACCGGCATCCGGGCGATCCCGAACGGCACCGGCAAGAATTCCGCTGAAGAACAGCATTCGACGGAAAAAGGGCTGCCCTTCTACCGCGATTTCCAACTGATGCTCATCGGCGTGGTGGTGCTGGCGATGGCCTTCGCGGAAGGTTCCGCCAACGACTGGCTGCCGCTGCTGATGGTGGACGGTCACGGCTTTAGCCCGACCTCCGGCTCGCTGATTTACGCCGGGTTTACGCTGGGGATGACCGTGGGTCGCTTCACCGGCGGCTGGTTTATCGACCGCTACAGCCGCGTGGCGGTGGTGCGCGCCAGCGCCCTGCTCGGCGGCCTGGGCATTGCGATGATCGTCTTTGTCGACGTGGACTGGATTGCCGGGGTCTCGGTGATCCTCTGGGGACTGGGCGCGTCGCTCGGCTTCCCGCTGACCATTTCAGCCGCCAGCGACACCGGTCCGGATGCCCCGACCCGCGTCAGCGTGGTGGCAACCACGGGCTACCTCGCCTTCCTGGTCGGGCCGCCGCTGCTCGGCTTCCTCGGCGAGCACTACGGGCTGCGCAGCGCCATGCTGGTGGTGTTAGGGTTGGTTATCATCGCGGCGCTGGTGGCGCGCGCGGTGGCAAAGCCGGAAACGGAACAAACGTCAATGGAGAAGGGATATGAGCGTTAAACTGATCGCCGTCGACATGGATGGCACATTCCTGAATGATGCCAAAACCTATAACCGCCCGCGCTTTCTGGCGCAGTATGCGCGCATGAAGGAGCAAGGCATTCGCTTCGTGGTCGCCAGCGGCAACCAGTATTACCAGCTGATCTCCTTCTTCCCGGAAATTGCGCATGAAATTGCGTTCGTCGCCGAAAACGGCGGTTGGGTGGTCGATGCCGGGGAAGACGTGTTCAACGGCGAGCTGACAAAAGCGCATTTCACCACCGTGGCCACCGTCTTAAACGATGTTCCCGGCATTGAAATTATCGCCTGCGGGAAAGGCAGCGCCTACACGCTTAAGGCCTATGACGATGCCTTCATTGATATCGCGTCAAAATATTACCACCGCCTCGAAAGGGTGCAGGATTTCGACAGCCTGAACGACATCTTCTTCAAGTTCGGACTCAACGTTTCCGATGACGAAATTCCGCGCATTCAGGCGCTGCTGCATGAAAAGCTGAGTGACATTATGGTGCCCGTCACCACCGGTCACGGCAGCATTGACCTGATTATCCCCGGCGTGCATAAAGCCAACGGCCTGCGGATACTGCAAGCGCGCTGGGGCATCGAAGACAGCGAGGTGGTGGCCTTTGGCGACAGCGGCAACGACCTGGAGATGCTGCGTCAGTCCGGGTTCAGCTTTGCGATGGCGAATGCCAGGCCACATATTAAGGCGGAGGCGCGCTTTGAAGCGCCGAACAATAACGAGGAAGGCGTTTTAAACGTGATTGATAAGGTGCTGGAGGGAGAGGCGCCGTTTAATTGATAACGTCTGGTGACCTCACCCTAACCCTCTCCCCAAAGGGGAGAGGGAAAAAAGATTATGGTTGCAGGGCGTTTCCGACGCGTTTGTCCTTCAGGAACACCACCATCAGGCCAACCCACAGCGCGCCGTTGGCGAGGTTAAACAGGCTGAACAGACCGTTGCCGCCCAGCGCGTAAGCGTGCTTGCTCACCTCGATACCGACGGTAAAAATCAGCATCTGCAGCATGCCCATCGCCGCGGAGACCGTACCTTTGCTCATCTCGCTCGCAAACAGGGTCAGGCGCACCAGGCCCGCGTTCGCCACGCCAATCCCGAAGGCATAAATGCTCAGCCCCGCCGTCATCCACAGGTAGGCGTGGGATGAAGCGACGGTCGCTACCGCCGCCAGAATCAGCCCTGCCGCAATCGGCCAGCCGCCCATGATAATCAGGGAACGCACGGTGCGGCGAGACGTCAGACGGGCCAGCACCAGGTTACCGATTATCAGCGCGCCAAAGATCGGCACCTGCAGCAGGCCGTACTCGTAGCTGCTGAGCTGTTCGCCGCTGATGATAATAACCGGCGACTGCGCGATCCACGCCAGCAGCGGCAGGCTAACGAACCCGGTCGCCAGCGCGCCCGCCACAAAGCGGCCGTTTTTCAGCACTGCTTTGTAATCCCGGCCCAGCTCTTTGAGCGAGAGTTTTTCACCCAGACGGGTAGCCGTTTCCGGCATCGCCCGGTGCAGGCCGAAGAACGCGATGGCGGCGAGAACGGCAAACAGCACAAACATCCCTTCCCACGGCGCAACGTGCACCCACGCGGCGCCCACCAGCGGCCCGAGCAAGGGGGCGATCAGCGCCACGTTCGCCATCAGCGCGGTAATTTTGATGCACACCGCCTCTTCAAACGACTCCTGAATGGCGGCATACCCCACGGCGCCGATAAAGCACAGGCTCACCCCCTGCAGGAAGCGCAGCAGGGTAAATTGTTCAATGTTTTGCGCCAGCAGCGTGGCGAGGCAGGTGACGATAAACCACACCACGCCCGTCAGCATTACCGGGCGGCGGCCAATACGATCCGACAGCGGGCCTAACAGCCACTGTAAAAACATGCCGCCGGCCAGGTAGGCGGTCATGGAGGTCGGCACCCACTCAATTCCCGCGTTGTACTGCTCCACAACGGCCAGCATACCGGGCTGGATCATATCGTTGCCGATATAGGTAGAGAATTCGTAGAGCACCAGACACAGGGGGAAAAGCAACGCCTGACGACCTAGACGTGAACCAGAAGTAGAACGGTTTAACATGCAATCTCTTTATAATGACAAAATCGCGACGAGTGTAATGAAATGCCGCTGCCCGAGATAGTGATTTATCGAGGATAAACAGAAATAAAGCACATATCGTCTTCGTTTAAGGTTTCCTTAAGTTGACAGATTTATGATAGCCCGATTATTCGTCAACGACCTCATATTATGGCACTCACCTCCCGCCGCTCAGAATTGTCTAACTTACAGACAAATAAGACAAAACGACTTTACCGCTTACCGCCCCGCTTTTATGGTTATCAGCTTTTAGCGCTGTTAGCCCTTGCCGTGGCGTTTACGTGGCTTTCGCGCGATGAAGCGCTCGACAGATGGATCACCGGCTTTTGGTATGACGCGGCGACGCAGACTTTCCCGCTGCAGAAAGACCACCTGCTGGATCTGCTGAACCATCGTCTGGCGAAGTACATTGCGATCGCCTTAGGCGCCGTGGCGCTGCTTTACGGCGCTTACAAACGTAACGCAAGGCTGGTCACCGCTGCGCTGCTGATGGGGCTTGGCGCGCTGGTGGTCGGCGTGCTGAAAAGCATCAGCCACCACAGCTGCCCGTGGGATCTGGTGGAATATGGCGGTAAGGCCGTGTCTTACCCCCTGTTCAGCGCCGTCCCGGCAGACAGCGGCCCGGGGCGCTGTTTCCCCGGAGGTCATTCCTCCAGCGGCTTTATGGTGATGGGGCTGTTTTTTGCCTTCTGGCGCGAGCGTCCGCGTCTCGCCTGGAGCTTTGTGGTCCTTGGCGCGGTTCTGGGCCTGGCGATGGGCTTCGGCCAGGTGATGCGCGGGGCACATTTTTTCTCTCACAACCTGTGGGCCGGGTGGTGGGTCTGGTTTTCCCAGGTGGCGGTCTACGGGCTGGTTTCCACCCGGTTTGCAAAAGAGTGATAACGCTATGCTAGAGAATCTGAATTATCAGCTGTTTTATCTGATCAACGCCACCCCGGCCTCGCCAGAGTGGATGATTGATTTTGCCACCTTTCTGGCGAAAGACCTTATCAGCATCGTGCCTGCGCTGGCAGCCATTCTCTGGCTGTGGGGGCCCCGCAGCCAGGTCAAGGCGCAGCGCCAGCTGGTGATCAAAGTCGCGATGGCGCTCGGGGTAAGCGTGCTGGTCAGCTATATTCTCGGCCACGCGTTCCCGCACGATCGTCCTTTTGTCGATCGCGTTGGCTACACCTTCCTGCACCACGCGCCGGATGACTCCTTCCCGAGCGATCACGGTACGGTTATCTTCACCTTCGCGCTGGCTTTCCTGTTCTGGCATCGTCTGTGGTCCGGCGCAGTGCTGATGGTGGTCGCTGTGGCTATCGCCTGGTCGCGCGTCTATCTCGGCGTCCACTGGCCGCTGGATATGGTCGGCGGTTTCCTGGTGGGGCTGATTGGCTGCGTGAGCGCGGCTATCCTGTGGAATCTCTTCGGTGAAGCGCTCTACCGGGGGCTCTCTTCGCTGTATCGCGCCATTTTTGCCATCCCGATCCGCAAAGGCTGGATACGTGACTAACCCCAACCGGACAGGTTACACTGAGCCCCCGCCCTGCGGGGGCTCACTTTTTTATCCCGAGGAACTATGGAAACACGACGCGATGACCGCATTGCTCAGCTGCTACAGGCGCTGAAGCGCAGCGATAAGCTGCATCTGAAGGAAGCCGCCAACCTCCTCGGCGTCTCAGAAATGACCATCCGTCGCGATCTGAACAGCGACAGCGCCCCCGTGGTGCTGCTGGGCGGGTACATCGTCCTTGAGCCGCGCAGCGCCAGCCATTATCTGATTAGCGATCAGAAGACGCGGCTGGTTGAAGAGAAGCGCAAAGCCGCGCGCCTTGCGGCCACGCTGGTCCAGCCACACCAGACGCTGTTTTTTGACTGCGGCACCACCACGCCGTGGATTATCGAAGCCATCGACAGCACCATCCCCTTTACTGCCGTGTGCTACTCCCTGAACACCTTTCTGGCGCTTCAGGAGAAACCCGAGTGCCGGGTGATCCTCTGCGGCGGCGAGTTTCACGCCAGCAACGCCATCTTTAAGCCGCTTAACCTGCAGGACACGCTCAGCAATTTATGCCCGGACATCGCGTTTTATTCCGCCGCAGGCGTGAACGTCCGCCAGGGTGCAACCTGCTTTAATCTGGAGGAGCTGCCGGTGAAGCACTGGGCGTTAAATGCCGCGCAGTACCATGTGCTGGTGGTCGATCACAGTAAGTTTGGCAAGGTGCGTTCGGCAAGAATGGGCGAGCTGGCGCAGTTTGACGCCATCGTCAGCGATTGCCGCCCGGACGAAGAGATTGTGGCCCATGCAAAGGCGCAGCAGGTGAAGTTAATGTATTAAGAGGGGTGCGGCCTGACGCCCTCACCCCGGCCCTCTCCCACTGGGAGAGGGAAAAACCGGTTTAACTGAACCAGCTGCCAAACCAGCTATGGAATTTCATCAACACGAAATCCCACATCCGGCTGAAGAAGCCTCCCTCTTCCACCGCTTCCATCACAATCAGCGGACGTTGTTCAATCGACTTGCCGTTTAGCTGGAAATCAATCGTCCCGACCACCTGGCCTTTTTTCAGCGGCGCGGTGAGCTGCGGCTCGGTCAGGGTAAAGCTGGCCTTCAGGTTCTTCAGCTGACCGCGCGGAATGGTCACGGAACCGGCCTCACCCGCCCCCAGATTCACCTCGCTCTTGTCACCAAACCAGACGCGCTGGCTGACGAACGTGGCGTCCGGTTTAATCGGCGTCACGGTTTCAAAAAAGCGGAAGCCCCAGGTCAGGAGTTTTTCTGATTCGTTAAAGCGGATGCGGTCGGTTTTGGTACCCAGCACCACCGAGATCAGGCGCATGTCGCCCTGCGTCGCGGAGGCCACCAGGTTGTAGCCCGCGCCCGCCGTGGTGCCGGTCTTCATTCCGTCCACGTTAACGTTGCTGCTCCACAGCAGGCGGTTGCGGTTCGGCTGGCGAATTTTGTTGAAGGTAAACTCTTTCTCTTTGTGGATGGCGTATTCATCCGGCACGTCGTGGATCAGCGCTTTCCCCAGCAGCGCCATGTCGCGCGCGGTGCTGAACTGTCCCGGCGCATCCAGGCCGTGAACCGTTTTGAAGGTGGTGTTGGTTAAGCCGAGCTTCTGCGCATAGCCATTCATCAAACCAATGAAAGAATCCTGACTGCCGGCAACGTAGTCGGCCAACGCGATGCACGCATCATTTCCCGACTGAATGATTACCCCTTTGTTCAGATCGGAGACGGAGACCTGATCGCCAGGCTTCAGGAACATCACCGACGAGCCCCGCAGCGCCGGGTTGCCGGTCGCCCAGGCATCCTTCCCGATGGTGACCATATCGTCCAGCTTGATCTTGCCCGCTTTTAACGCCTGCCCGACCACATAGCTGGTCATGATTTTGGTCAGGCTGGCCGGATCGAGTTTCTCATCCGCATTGCCTTCCGCCAGCACCTTACCGCTGGAATAGTCCATCAGGATCCAGGCGCGCGCGTCCACAGGCGGCGCTTCGGGCGCAGCCTGTTCAGCCGCGTAGAGTGTTGGTGCAAACAGGAAAAGGAGCGCAGAGCCTGCCGCCAGGCTGCGCAGAGAAGTCATTTTTCGCGTCATAAATGCCACCCGAGTGTCCATTCAAAAATTACGTCACATCACCGTGTCGCAAGAAGCGATGAGTAATAGCGCACTAAAACGGTTAAAGAAACCCAACGAGGGTAAAGTTATTAAAGTTTATGCAATAACATTCATTTACGCTTTGATTCAGGCGATTTTTTTGTCTTCTGTTGCGTAATTGTTAGGTTTATCTCACCATGGCAAAAAGCCGACCCGGATTCACACTCATCAGGAGTAAATATGATTACGCTGTGGGGCAGAAACAATTCGACCAACGTTAAGAAAGTGCTCTGGACGCTGGAGGAACTGGATTTACCGTTTAACCAAATCATGGCTGGCATGTCGTTCGGCGTGAACAAAGAGGCCGACTATCTGGCGATGAACCCGAACGGCATGGTGCCGCTGCTGCGCGATGACGAAACAGACGCGACGCTTTGGGAGTCCAACACCATTGTGCGTTACCTCGCCGCCCAGTACGGTCTTGGCCGACTGTGGGTTGAAAACCCGGCGCAGCGCGCGCAGGGTGAGAAGTGGATGGACTGGGCGAACCAGACGCTTTCACCCACCCACCGCGTGATCCTGATGGGGTTAGTCAGAACCCCTGAAGCCGAGCGCGACTACCCCGCTATTCATGCCGCGCAGGATGCCTGCGAAAACCTGTTTGCCATGATGGATGACGAACTGGCCAAGCACGCCTGGTTCTCCGGCGAGGCGTTCGGCGTGGGCGATATCGCCGTAGCGCCGTTCGTCTGGAACCTGACTAACCTCGGTCTGAAATGGACGCCGCGCCCTAACCTTGACCGCTGGCTTAAGCAGCTTAGCGAGCGCCCGGCGTACCGTAACGTGGTGATGATCCCGGTTACCTGATTACGCACCGGACGGGCTGACTTTTAACAGCTGCCCGTCCGTTTCGTCGGTCAGGACATACAGATAGCCATCCGGCCCCACCCGCACGTCGCGAATACGTTGCTCCCGATCGCCCAGGATCCGCCCGTCCTCCGTAACCTTATTGCCGTCCACGCTCAGCACGATCACGTCCTTTTCCTTCAGCGCCCCAATAAACAGCTTGTTTTTCCACTGCGGGAACACGTCGCTGTTGTAGAACGCCATGCCGCTGACCGCGGGCGACACTTTCCAGACAAACAGCGGCTTTTCTGCGCCCTCAACGTGCTCGCCTTTGGCTTCCGGAATTTTCAGCCCGCTGTAGTTGATGCCGTGCGTCGCCAGCGGCCAGCCGTAATTTTTGCCCTTCTCCGGGACGTTGATTTCATCCCCGCCGCGCGGGCCATGCTCGTTCAGCCACAGCGTGTCGCTCCACGGGTTCATCGCCATCCCCTGCGGGTTACGAATGCCGTAGGACCAGATTTCAGGCCGCGCGCCGGAGGTGTTCACAAAGGGGTTATCCTCAGGGATTTTGCCGTCTTCGGTGAGGCGCACCACTTTACCCTGCAGCTTGTCCAGATCCTGCGCCGTCGGGCGCTGGTTGTTCTCGCCGAGTCCGATAAAGAGATACCCTTTGCCGTCGAACACCAGTCGCCCACCAAAATGGTTACCGGTAGAGAGTTTCGGCATCTGGCGGAACACCACCTGGAATCCCTCGATGCGGGAAAGATCGTCGCTCAGGCGGCCATAGCCCACCGCCGTTCCGGCCTTGCCGTCATGCCCGGCTTCGGCGTAGCTCAGCCAGACGCGGCGCGACTTTTCAAAATCCGGTGCCAGCACCACGTCCAGCAGTCCTCCTTGGCCGTTCGCCCACACCTTCGGTACGCCGACAATGGGATCGGAAAGCCCTTTCCCGGCCTGCCAGCGCTTGAGCTGCCCGCCCTTAAGCGTGACCAGTAAACCATCGTTGCCCGGCAGGAACGCCATCGACCAGGGGTGATCGAGTCGGTTTTGCAGCACCTCAACCTTTACCGCCTCTGGCGCAGCAAGAAGCGAAAACGGAATGAACAATGCAGGCAGGAAAATCAACGAGGATCGAGGCATAACGCGCTCCTTTTTCGGCATATGGCATAAAGATTAGCCATTACCTCCGGGCGCGTTACCACTTTTACAAAAGCTTAATCAGATGGGGGGAGTTGCCTCCCCCCGAACTCAGTGCTGTGCAAGCGTCTCGTGCTTGTTAAGACACATGATGCAAAGAGAGAGCGTTGTCAGGCAGTTTTCAAGCTTCTCCGCGTTAACAGCGATAAAATTCGGGCAGTCGTGGCGTCCGTTCATCAAACATACCCCTGCAATGGAGAGCACCTCAGCGGCGCGACGCAGCGCCATCAGCTCGCATTCATCGTATTCCGCCTTCAGGGTCGGTGCTTTTTCACGCATGAAATTACACAGTTCAAACAGATTATCACGCAGATGTTCGCTTTCGCTGACTGACATATAGCCCTTTGCCTTCCTGAGCTGCAGATAGGCGGCCAGGTCGATGCGGGCGTTGATCAGCTTGTTAAGCAGATCGCGTTTCAGTCTGTCAACGGACATGCTATTTCCTCCTCTGTCAGCCATGTTGCACATTCAGAATAAGTTCATTTTTTGTACAGTTTAATGCCTGAGATCAATTATTCTTAACCGATTAACATTATTTACAATGTTACAACCTCTACCCGGCCCATCCGGCTTGCAAAGAGTGTATAAATCCCACGCGATACGCTGTAAAATCCCGCCCTGATAACTCCATAATTGATGAATTTTTAACCTATGAGCAATGTTACGCACCAGCCGAAAATCGGCTTCGTCTCCCTGGGCTGCCCGAAAAACCTGGTGGATTCCGAACGCATCCTGACCGAACTGCGCACCGAAGGCTATGACGTGGTGCCAAGCTACGACAACGCCGATATGGTGATCGTTAACACCTGCGGCTTTATCGACAGCGCGGTGCAGGAGTCACTGGAAGCCATCGGTGAAGCCCTGACGGAAAACGGCAAAGTGATTGTTACCGGCTGCCTGGGCGCGAAAGTGGACCAAATCCGCGAAGTGCACCCGAAGGTGCTGGAGATCACCGGCCCGCACAGCTACGAGCAGGTGCTGGAACATGTTCATCACTACGTGCCAAAACCAAAGCACAACCCCTTCCTGAGCCTGGTGCCGGAACAGGGCGTGAAGCTGACGCCGCGTCACTACGCCTACCTGAAAATTTCCGAAGGCTGCAACCATCGCTGCACCTTCTGCATCATCCCGTCCATGCGTGGCGATCTGGTGAGCCGTCCGATTGGCGAAGTGCTGGCGGAAGCTAAACGTCTGGCCGATGCGGGCGTGAAGGAGCTGCTGGTGATTTCCCAGGATACCTCGGCCTACGGCGTGGACGTCAAGCACCGCTCCGGGTTCCACAACGGCGAGCCGGTGAAAACCAGCATGGTCGGCCTGTGCGAGCAGCTGGCTAAGCTCGGTATCTGGACGCGACTGCACTACGTCTACCCTTACCCGCACGTTGACGACGTGATCCCGCTGATGGCGGAAGGCAAAATCCTGCCGTATCTGGATATCCCGCTGCAGCACGCCAGCCCGCGTATCCTCAAGCTGATGAAGCGTCCTGGCTCCGTTGACCGCCAGCTGGCGCGCATCAAGCAGTGGCGCGAGATCTGCCCGGAACTGACCCTGCGCTCCACCTTCATCGTCGGCTTCCCGGGTGAAACCGAAGAAGATTTCCAGATGCTGCTCGACTTCCTGAAAGAAGCCCGCCTGGACCGCGTAGGCTGCTTCAAGTACAGCCCGGTAGAAGGCGCAACCGCCAACGAGCTGGCGGATCAGGTGCCGGAAGAGGTGAAAGAAGAGCGCTGGAACCGTTTCATGCAGCTGCAGCAGCAGATCTCTGCCGAGCGTCTGCAGGAGAAAGTGGGCCGTGAGATCATGGTTATCGTTGACGAGGTGGACGAAGAAGGCGCGATTGGCCGCAGCATGGCGGATGCCCCCGAAATCGACGGCGCGGTGTACCTGAACGGCGAAACCAACGTTAAGCCGGGTGATATTATTCGCGTGAAGGTTGAAAACGCGGATGAATATGACCTGTGGGGTAGCCGGGTTTAATCTCACCCCTCTGTTGTAGGCCGGGTAAGGCGTAGCCGCCACCCGGCACATTTCACTGCACTACCCCTTAATCCTCGGATCCAGCGCATCGCGCAGTCCGTCCCCCAGCAGGTTAAACGCCAGCACGGTCAGGAAAATCGCCAGGCTCGGGAAGATCGCCACGTGTGGCGCAATCACCATATCCGCCCTCGCCTCGTTCAGCATCGCGCCCCACTCCGGCGTCGGAGGCTGCGCCCCTAACCCCAGAAACGACAGGCTCGCCGCCGAAATAATCGACACGCCGATACGCATGGTGAAATAGACTACGATGGACGATACAGTCCCCGGCAGGATATGGCTGAACAGGATGGTAGCATCGCTGGCCCCCATGCTGCGGGCGGACTCGATAAACGTCTGCTGCTTGAGCACCAGCGTGTTGCCGCGCACCAGACGGGCGAATGCCGGAATCGAAAAGACCGCCACTGCGATAATCACGTTCGCCATACCGCTCCCCATGATCGCCACCACGGCAATCGCCAGCAGAATGCCGGGAAAGGCAAACAGCACGTCGCAGATGCGCATGATGATGCGGTCCCACCAGCCTTCGTAATACCCGGCGACGAGCCCCAGCACGGTACCAATAGCCGCGCCGATCAGCACCGCGACCACCCCGGCGGCGAGAGAAATCTGCGCCCCCACCAGCACGCGGCTGAAGATATCGCGGCCGAGTGAATCCACGCCGAACCAGTGCAGCATTGAGGGGCCGTCGTTCAGGCGGTCGTAGTCAAAGTAGTTTTCCGCATCAAACGGCGCTACCCACGGCGCAACGATCGCCACCGCAATCAGCACCAGCACGAACAGCCCCGCCGCCATCGCGACCGGCTGACGGCGAAAACGTCGCCAGAATTCGGACCACGGCGTGCGGACATGCTCCGGTTTCAGCCCCGGCATCGCGTTCAAAACGGCCTGACGCCGCCAGTTCAACAATCGCATCTTACTTATACCTGATGGCCGGGTTAATGGCGGCGTAGAGCACGTCCACCACTAAGTTGATAAGAATAAACTCCAGCGAGAAAAGCAGGACTTCCGCCTGAATCACCGGGTAGTCGCGCATCTCTACGGAATCGACCAGCAGGCGCCCCAGCCCCGGCCAGTTGAAGACCTTTTCCACGACGATAGAGCCACCCAGCAGGAAACCAAACTGCAGCCCCATCATCGTCACCACCGGGATCATCGCATTGCGGAACCCATGCTTGAGAATGACCCACTTCTCGCTGACCCCTTTCGCCCGCGCGGTGCGGATATAATCTTCGCTCAGCACGTCCACGAACGAGGCGCGGGTAAAGCGCGCCATCACCGCCGACACGGCAGCGCCCAGCGTCATGGAGGGCAGAATGTAATGCTTCCAGGTATCGGCCCCGACGGTCGGCAGCCAGCCCAGCTCGACGGAGAAGATCTGCATCAGCAGCATCCCCAGCGCGAACGCCGGGAAGGAGATGCCTGTCACCGCCAGCGCCATGCCGAGCTTGTCCGGCCAGCGGTTGCGCCAGACGGCCGCAATAATCCCCGCGCCAAGCCCAAACACCACCGCCCAGCCCATGCTGGCAATCGTTAACCAGAACGTCGGCATAAAGCGGCTGGCAATCTCCTCCGACACCGGACGCCGCGACACCATTGAGATACCAAAGTCGCCCTGCAGAACGTTGCACATATAGTGCAGAAACTGCATATACAGCGGCTGGTCGAGGCCCAGCTGTTTACGCACCAGCTCAATGACGGTGGCATCCGCCTCTGGCCCTGCAACCAGGCGCGCCGGATCGCCCGGCAGCATATGGACAAACAAAAACACCAGCACCGCCACTATCAGCAGCGTCGGGATAAGCCCCAGCAGGCGTTTACAAACATAATTCAGCATGAGGTTTATTTTAGATCCGCATCGTCAAAGCTAAAGCCGGTGTCCGGCATGATGTAGAACCCGGTCAGCGCTTTGTTATGGGCTGAGACCAGTTTCTCCACCACCAGCGGCACCCACGGTGACTCTTTCCAGATAATGTCCTGCGCGTCTTTGTAGAGGCGGGCTTTTTCTTCCGGTTTGGTCGTCTTCAGGGCATCGGCCAGGTCTTTATCGACCTGCGGATTGCTGTAAAACGCGGTGTTGAACAGGGTTGGCGGCCAGTTCTGCGAAGCAAACAGCGGCGATAGCGCCCAGTCGGCTTCCCCGGTCGAGGCCGTCCAGCCGGTGTAGAACATCCGCACGCCGCTCTCTTTCTGCCCTTTCCCCTCAACCTCTGCCGCACGCTGTCCGGCATCCATCGCGGTGACCTGCGCCTTAATTCCCACCTGCGCCAGCTGCTGCTGGGTGAACTGCAGCACCTTCTGGGCGGTACTGTGATTATGCGACGACCACAGCGTGGTGCTGAAGCCGTTCGGGAAACCCGCCTCTTTCAGCAGCTCGCGCGCTTTGGCCGGATCGTACGGCCACGGCTGATAGCTTTGCGCATAGGCGATGGCCGGGGGCAGCACGCCGGTCGCCGGGGTGGCATAGCCGGCAAAAGCAACCTTCACCAGCGCCTGACGGTTAATGGCGTAGTTGATGGCTTCACGCACCTTCGGGTTATCGAACGGCTTCTGCGTGACGTTCATGCTGATGTAACGCTGCATGATAGACGGGCTGGCAACCAGCTCCAGCTTGCTGTTTTTCTGCAATATCGCGGCCTGCTCGTACGGGATCGGGAAGGCAAACTGTGCCTCGCCGGTTTGCAGCATCGCCGCGCGGGTGTTGTTGTCCACCACCGGGCGCCAGGTGATGGTGTCCAGCTTCGGCAGCCCATTTTGCCAGTATCCCGCGAATTTTTTCACCTTCACGAAATCGGTCTGGTTCCAGGTGAGCAGCTCGTACGGCCCGGTTCCCACCGGGTGGAAGCCGATCTCTTTACCGTACTTTTTCAGCGCGGCGGGCGAGATCATCGCCGTCGCCGGATGCGCCAGGATATTGATAAACGCGGAGAATGGCTCTTTCAGGGTGATTTTTACCGTCGCCGGGTCGACGACCTCGGTGCTGGCGATATTTTTATACAGGTTATAGCGCTTGAGGCTGTTTTGAGGATTGCTGGCACGGTCGAGGTTGACCTTTACCGCCTCCGCATTGAAATCTGTCCCGTCCTGGAACTTCACGCCGGAACGGAGCTTGATGGTATAAACCAGCCCGTCGTCGGAAACGGTGTACCCCTCCGCCAGCACGTTTTTCAGCTTCATCTCTTTGTCGAGGCCAAACAGCCCCTGATAGAACGATTTCGCCACCGCCTGGGAGAGCGTGTCGTTGGCGTCGTACGGATCGAGCGTGGTGAAGTTGGAGCCGACGGCAACCACCACATCTTTGGCGGCGAACGCGGGGGCAGCGGCCAGGGCTGCCGTCACGCTCGCGGCTAACAACCATCTACGCGCTACAAATGTAACCATTGTGTTCTCCTGCCTGTTGTAAGTTATAACCGTGAGAAGGCATTGTCCTGGCGCGGGGGAGCCACGAAGTGGCCCGGACCAACCTCACGCAGCGTGACGCGCTCCATGGCCTCACCGCGTTTACGTATGTTGCTCGGCATCTCATCCTGCAGCAGCACGCGCTGGCCGTGGCGGTGCGCGGGATCGGCAACCGGGACCGCCGCAATAAGCTTGCGGGTGTAAGGGTGCTGCGGGTTCTCGAACACCGCCCTTCGCGGGCCAATCTCCACGATTTGCCCCATAAACATCACCGCCACGCGGTGGCTGATGCGCTCGACCACCGCCATATCGTGCGAGATAAACAGGAAGGCAATCCCCATATCCCGCTGTAAATCCAGCAACAGGTTGATGATTTGCGCTCGGATCGAGACATCCAGCGCCGAGACGGACTCATCGGCAATCACCACCTTCGGGTTCAGCGCCAGCGCGCGGGCGATGCAGATACGCTGCCGCTGCCCGCCGGAAAACTCGTGTGGATAACGCCAGGCGTGTTCCGGCTTCAGGCCAACGCGCTCCAGCAGCCAGGCAACGCGACGCTGCGCCGCCTCGCCGTCGAGCAGGTTATGCACCCGCAGCGGCTCCATAATTGAGTACCCTACCGTATGGCGCGGGTCGAGAGAGGCATACGGATCCTGGAAGATAAACTGAATATCCCGGCGGACCGCCTGTAATTTATTATCCGGCAGGGTGTCGATACGTTCCCCATTAAAGGTTATCGTCCCCTCCTGCGTCTCCACGAGCCTGAGCAGCGCCCGCCCGGTGGTGGATTTCCCGCAGCCGGACTCCCCTACCAGCGCCAGCGTTTCACCCGGCCAGAGATCGAAACTGACGTTTTCCACCGCATGCACTTCGCGCTTCAGGCGGTTGAAAATTCCGCTGCGCAGCGGAAAGCGGGTTACCAGATTGCGCACTTCAAGTATCGGTTTGCCCGGCACCACGGTGTCCTGCTCGCGTTCATCCTCCTGCGGCTCTGTCGCCTCCAGGGAAATCAGCGGAAAACGGCGCGGCAAATCGCTGCCGTTCATCGCCCCAAGGCGCGGCACCGCCGCCAGCAGCGCTTTGGTGTAAGGATGCACGGGGGCATGGAAAATCTGCTCGACCGCACCGGTTTCCACAGCATTGCCCTTGTGCATCACCAGCACCCGATCGGCAATGTCAGCCACTACGCCCATATCGTGGGTGATGAAAATCACCCCCATCTCCATCTCCTGCTGCAGCACTTTGATGAGCTGCAGGATCTGCGCCTGAATCGTCACGTCCAGCGCCGTCGTCGGCTCATCGGCGATCAGCACCGCCGGACGGCATGAGAGCGCCATGGCAATCATCACCCGCTGGCGCATGCCGCCGGAAAGCTGATGCGGGTAGCGCCCCAGAATGGCCTGCGCCTCCGGAATGCGCACCAGCTCCAGCATCCGTCGGGCCTCTTTGAGTGCCTCATCGCCGCTCAGCCCCTGATGCAGCCGGATGGATTCGGCAATTTGCTCCCCGACCGGGAAAACCGGGTTGAGCGAGGTCATCGGCTCCTGGAAGATCATCGCGATATCCGCCCCGCGCACGCCCTGCATCTGCGCGTCGCTTAGCTCGTTTAAATCGATGACCTGACGGTTACGGCGGCGCAGGAGCATTTTCTCGCTGCTGATTTGCCCGCCCGTCTGTTCCAGCAGGCGCATCAGCGCCAGCGCGGTGACCGATTTACCGGAACCGGACTCGCCGACAATCGCCAGCGTCTCGCCGCGCCTGAGCGAGAACGATAAATTCTGTACTGCGGGGATGAACTGCCGCTCTTCCTGAAACGCAATATTCAGCTGATGGACAGCCAGCACCTCGCGGTTGTCCAGTTCTTCAGTGTGCGGCACGTGCTGCCCCCTTATTCACGATAGATGCCCGTGCTCGGCTCATCACCGGCGTAACCCCAGGCGCGATACATCCCTTCGCTGTTGAACGGCAGGGCCACGTTGCCCTCACGATCGACCGCAATCAGCCCGCCGACGCCGCCCAGGGCAGGTAATTTTTCCATCACCACCCGCTCGCAGGCCTCGCTCAGGCTTAAACCGCCGTAATCCATCAGCGCGGTGATATCGTAGGCCGCGAGGGCGCGAATAAACACTTCCCCGGTACCGGTACAGGACACCGCCGCCGTGGCGTTATTGGCATAGCAGCCCGCGCCGGGCAGCGGGCTGTCGCCGACGCGTCCGGGGAGCTTGTTGGTCATGCCGCCCGTTGACGTGGCCGCCGCGAGGTTGCCGGCTTTATCAAGCGCCACCGCGCCGACCGTGCCCATTTTGGTGGTTTCATCCAGCGGCGCAGCATGGTCAAGCTGCGTCATGCCCGCCGTACGGGCTTCCAGCAGCTGCTGATAGCGTTCTTCCGTGGAAAACAGCTCCGGCGATACCGGTTCCATTCCGTGCTCAAAGGCAAATTTTTCCGCCCCGGCGCCCGCCAGCAGAACGTGCGGGCTCTCCTCCATCACCAGACGCGCCGCCAGCACCGGATTTCGCAGATGGCTCACGCCCGCCACGGCGCCCGCCTTCAGGGTGACGCCGTCCATCACGCAGGCGTCCAGCTCGTGGGTTTCATCCCGGGTAAAGACCGAACCGATTCCGGCATTAAAGAGCGGACACTCTTCCAGCAGACGCACCGCCTCGGTGACCACATCCAGCGCGCTCTCGCCCGCTTCCAGCATTTTCTGGCCCGTTTCCACAATGGCGTACAGCGCGTCAATGTAGCGTTTTTCCTGCTCGGGACTGAGCTGTGCACGGGTGATTGCCCCTGCGCCGCCATGAATTGCGATTACCGCATTAACCATTCGCATCACCCGTTAGCCTGATTCGCGGCTTTTTCTATAAATATCATTATCGTCGATGAAACTTCAGATGATTTTTGAATATAGAAAGACGCAACAGTGATGTAAAGCGTACACCCATCGGGTCATACAGTTAGCCGCACTTTTCTGCCATAATGGACGCTTTCGTTGTTACTCCGCAGGAGCCCACCATGGATTTTACCGCCGGACTGATGCCGCTTGAGACGGCACTCTCGCAGATGCTTGACCGTATTTCTCCGCTGCATGACGTTGAGACGCTGCCGCTTGTGCGCTGTTTTGGTCGTATTGCCGCGCGCGATATCGTCTCGCCGATGAACGTGCCGGGGTTCGATAACTCCGCGATGGACGGTTACGCGGTGCGCCTGGCGGATCTCCAGACGGGCAACGCCCTGCCGGTGGCGGGTAAAGCGTTTGCGGGCCAGCCGTTTAGCGGCGAATGGCCGGCGGGCACCTGCGTGCGCATCATGACCGGCGCGCCGGTACCGTCTGGCTGCGACGCCGTGGTGATGCAGGAAGAGACCGAACAGACCGACGACGGGGTGCGTTTTACCGCCAGCGTCAAAGCGGGTCAGAATATCCGCCGTACCGGCGAAGATATCACCCTTGGCGCAACGGTCTTTGCCGCCGGGCAGAAGCTGACGGCAGGTGAACTGCCGGTGCTGGCGTCGCTCGGCATCGCCGAAGTCGACGTTGTCCGTAAGGTCCGCGTTGCCGTTTTCTCCACCGGCGACGAGCTGCAGCTTCCGGGCCAGCCGCTGCAGGATGGTCAGATTTACGATACCAACCGTCTGGCGGTGCACCTGATGCTGGAGCAGCTGGGCTGCGAGGTGATTAACCTCGGCATTATTCCAGACGATCCGGAAAAACTGCGCGCCGCGTTTATCGAGGCGGATAATGTCGCCGATGTGGTCATCAGCTCCGGCGGCGTATCGGTTGGCGAAGCGGATTACACCAAAACCCTTCTTGAAGAGCTGGGCGAAATCGCCTTCTGGAAGCTGGCGATCAAGCCGGGTAAACCGTTCGCCTTCGGCAAGCTTCCGCACAGCTGGTTCTGCGGCCTGCCGGGTAACCCGGTCTCTGCGGCACTCACCTTCTACCAGCTGGCGATCCCGCTGCTGGCGAAGCTTTCCGGCAACAAAGCCAGCCCGCTACCGGAACGCCTGCGCGTGCGTGCCGCCACGCGTCTGAAAAAATCACCGGGTCGCCTCGATTTCCAGCGCGGCATTCTGGCGCGCAACGCGGACGGCGAGCTTGAAGTGAGCACCACCGGCCACCAGGGCTCGCACATTTTCAGCTCCTTCAGCCAGGGCAACTGCTTTATCGTGCTGGAGCGCGAGCGCGGCAGCGTGGAAGCAGGTGAATGGGTTGAGGTCGAGCGCTTTAACCACCTTTTCGGAGGCTAACATGACGGTGGAGCTGAGCGACCAGGAGATGATGCGCTACAACCGCCAGATCGTGCTGCGCGGGTTTGACTTTGAGGGCCAGGAAGCGCTTAAGGCAGCCAATGTGCTGGTCGTCGGTCTCGGCGGGCTGGGCTGCGCCGCCGCGCAGTACCTTGTCGCAGCGGGCGTGGGCCGCATGACGCTGCTGGATTTCGATACCGTGTCGGTGTCCAACCTGCAGCGCCAGACGCTGCACTGCGACGCGACGGTGGGCCAGCCGAAAGTGGAATCCGCCCGCACGGCGCTGGCGCGCATTAACCCTTATTGTGAATTCACCCTGATTGACGCGATGCTGGATGACGACGCGCTGTCCGCGCAGATTGCGCAGCACGACCTGGTGCTGGACTGCACCGACAACGTGGCGATTCGTAACCAGCTGAACGCGGGCTGTTTTACCCATAAAACGCCGCTGGTTTCCGGCGCGGCCATCCGCATGGAGGGGCAAATCAGCGTCTTTACCTACGCCGACGGTGAACCCTGCTACCGCTGCCTGAGCCGCCTGTTCGGCGAGAACGCGCTAACCTGCGTCGAGGCGGGCGTGATGGCGCCGCTCGTTGGCGTAATTGGTTCGTTACAGGCGATGGAAGCGATCAAAGTCCTGGCGCACTACGGCACGCCTGCCGCGGGAAAAATCGTGATGTATGACGCGATGACCTGCCAGTTCCGCGAGATGAAGCTGATGCGTAATCCGGGGTGTGAGGTTTGTGGAGGTTAAAACAAACGGCAACCTTCAGGTTGCCGTTTTAGTGTTTGCTCCCTCTCCCTGTGGGAGAGGGTTGGGGTGAGGGCATCAGGCCGCACCCATCAAATCGACGTCCGTCCAAACGCCCCCTGCCAGTCCTGCTCAAACTTCACGATCGCCGCATCCACCGCAGGGGAAGTAATAAACTGCTGCGCCACGTCCAGCGGCAGCGTGATGGACTCGCACCCTGCCAGCAGGCAGTCCAGCGCCTGACGCGGGGTCTTGAAGCTCGCGGCCAGCACCTTTGACTGCGGCGCGTGCAGCGTCAATAGCTGCTGCAGCTCAATCACGGTTTGAATCCCGTCCCCGCCCTGCGCGTCCACGCGGTTGACGTAAGGGGCGACATACTCTGCTCCCGCCAGGGCGGACAGCATCCCCTGCGCGGCGCCGTACACCGCCGTGCCCAGCGTCGGGATCCCTTCCGCTTTCAGCATTTTAATGGCCGCCAGCCCTTCCGCGGTCACCGGCACCTTCACCACCAGGTCGTTAATGATGGCGCGCAGCTTGCGCGCGTCTTCCACCATCTCTTCGGCGGTGGTTGCCATTACCTGGGCAAACAGACGGCCCTTACCGCCCATCGCGTCGTGCAGCGCGGGCAGCAGCTCGTCGAGCGGCGTTTTACCTGCCGCCACAATGCTTGGGTTGGTGGTCACGCCCGCCAGCGGGAAGATACGCGCCAGCTTTTTGACTGCCGCAACGTCAGATGTGTCGAGATAAAGTTCCATGATGTCACCCTCAAAATTAGCCTGCACTTACCCTATCACGATAAAACCTGCTCAAGAGTTGACCTGCATCAAGATAACTTTCATTCGAAAGTAATTTAATCTTCATATGCAACTTGAGGGCAAAAGTATGATCTTCAATATTCAGCGTTACTCCACTCACGACGGCCCCGGTATTCGAACCGTGGTGTTCCTGAAAGGCTGCTCGCTGGGCTGTCGCTGGTGCCAGAACCCGGAAAGCCGCTCCCGCAGCCGGGACGTGCTGTTTGACGCACGCCTGTGTCTGGAAGGCTGCGACCTGTGCCAGCAGGCGGCGCCGGGCTGTATCGAACGCGCGCTCAATGGCCTGGTTATCCACCGCGAAAAGCTGAGTGAAGAGACGCTTAATGCCCTCACCGACTGCTGCCCGACGCAGGCGCTTACCGTCTGCGGTGAAGAGCAGCAGGTGGACGAGATAATGGCCACCGTGCTGCGCGACAAACCTTTCTACGACCGCAGCGGCGGCGGGATCACCCTCTCCGGCGGCGAACCGTTTATGAACCCGGCGCTGGCGCACGCCCTGTTTAAGGCCAGCCACGAACAGGGGATCCACACCGCCGTGGAAACCTGCCTTCACGTGCCGTGGCACTATATTGAGCCGTCATTACCGTACGTCGATCTGTTCCTCGCCGACCTGAAGCACGTCGACGGTGAAGTGTTCAAGCAGTGGACGGACGGCTCGGCTAAGCGGATCCTGGACAACCTGAAGCGCCTCTCCGCAGCCGGGAAAAAGATCACCATTCGCGTGCCGCTCATCCAGGGCTTTAACGCTGATGAAGCGTCCATCACTGCCATTACCAACTTCGCCGCCGATGAACTTGGCGTCGACGATATTCATTTTCTGCCATATCACACGCTGGGCATGAACAAATACAACCTGCTCGGCCAACCCTACTCTGCCCCTGACAAACCGCTGGATAACCCTGCCCTGCTGGACTTCGCGCAGCAGTACGCCTGCCAGAAAGGGTTAACCGCGACCTTACGAGGATAAACCTATGACCACCCTGAATCTCAACACCCTCAGCGAACGTATTAAAGCGCATAAAATGGCGCTGGTGCATATCGTTAAGCCGCCGGTCTGCACCGAGCGCGCGCAGCATTACACCGAAATGTACCAGCAGCACATGGACAAGCCGATCCCGGTGCGTCGCGCCCTGGCGCTGGCGCATCACCTGGCGGAACGCACCATCTGGATCAAGCACGACGAGCTGATTATCGGCAACCAGGCAAGCGAAGTGCGCGCCGCGCCGATTTTCCCGGAATACACCGTCTCCTGGATTGAGAAAGAGATTGACGATCTGGCGGACCGTCCGGGCGCGGGCTTTGCGGTGAGCGAAGAGAACAAGCGCGTGCTGCATGAAATCTGCCCGTGGTGGCGCGGCCAGACGGTGCAGGACCGCTGCTACGGCATGTTCACCGACGAGCAGAAAGGCCTGCTGGAAACTGGCATCATCAAAGCCGAAGGCAATATGACCTCCGGTGACGCGCACCTGGCGGTGAACTTCCCGCTGGTGCTGGAAAAAGGTCTCGACGGCCTGCGCGCCAAGGTGGCCGAGCGCCGCTCGCGCATCAACCTGACGGTGCTGGAAGACCTGCACGGCGATCAGTTCCTGAAGGCAATTGATATCGTGCTGGCAGCCGTCAGCCTGCACATCAAACGCTTTGCAGACCTGGCGCGTGAAATGGCGTCTACGGAAACCCGCGAAAGCCGCCGCGACGAGCTGCTGGCGATGGCGGAAAACTGCGACGTGATTGCCCACGAGCCGCCAAAAACCTTCTGGCAGGCGCTGCAGCTGTGCTACTTCATTCAGCTGATCCTGCAGATTGAGTCCAACGGCCACTCCGTCTCCTTCGCGCGTATGGACCAATACTTGTACCCGTTCTACCGCCGCGACGTGGAGCTGGACCAGAGCCTGGACCGCGAGCACGCCATCGAGCTGCTGCACAGCTGCTGGCTGAAGCTGCTGGAAGTGAACAAGATCCGCTCCGGCTCGCACTCCAAGGCCTCAGCCGGCAGCCCGCTGTACCAGAACGTCACCATCGGCGGCCAGAAGCTGGTCAACGGTGAGCCGATGGACGCGGTGAACCCGCTCTCCTACGCGATTCTGGAGTCCTGCGGTCGCCTGCGCTCCACCCAGCCGAACCTGAGCGTGCGCTACCACGCGGGCATGAGCAACGACTTCCTCGACGCCTGCGTGCAGGTGATCCGCTGCGGCTTCGGCATGCCGGCGTTCAACAACGATGAAATCGTGATCCCGGAATTCATCAAGCTCGGCGTTGAACGCGACGACGCCTATGACTACGCGGCCATCGGCTGTATCGAAACCGCGGTGGGCGGCAAGTGGGGCTACCGCTGCACCGGCATGAGCTTTATCAACTTTGCCCGCGTGATGCTCGCCGCGCTGGAAGGCGGCCGCGACGCCACCAGCGGCAAGGTGTTCCTGCCGCAGGAGAAAGCGCTCTCTGCCGGCAACTTCGATAACTTCGAGGAAGTGATGGCGGCGTGGGACAGCCAGATCCGCTACTACACCCGCAAATCCATCGAGATCGAGTACGTGGTGGACACCATGCTGGAGGAGAACGTCCACGACATTCTCTGCTCGGCGCTGGTGGACGACTGCATCGAACGTGCGAAAAGCATCAAGCAGGGCGGCGCGAAGTATGACTGGGTTTCCGGCCTGCAGGTGGGTATCGCCAACCTTGGCAACAGCCTGGCGGCGGTGAAAAAGCTGGTGTTTGAGCAGGGCGCTATCGGTCAGCAGCAGCTGGCGGCGGCGCTGGCGGATGACTTCGACGGGCTGACCCACGAGCAGCTGCGCCAGCGCCTGATCAACGGCGCGCCGAAGTACGGCAACGACGACGACAGCGTGGACATGCTGCTGACGCGCGCCTACCAGACCTACATTGAGGAGCTGAAGCAGTACCACAACCCGCGCTACGGCCGCGGCCCGATTGGCGGTAACTACTACGCGGGCACGTCATCTATCTCCGCCAACGTGCCGTTTGGCGCGGCAACGATGGCGACCCCGGACGGACGTAAGGCGCATACCCCGCTGGCGGAAGGGGCAAGCCCGGCCTCCGGTACGGACCACCTCGGCCCGACGGCGGTGATCGGCTCGGTCGGTAAACTGCCTACCGAGGCGATCCTGGGCGGCGTGCTGCTAAACCAGAAGCTGAACCCGTCGACGCTGGAAAACGACAGCGATCGCCAGAAGCTGATGGTGCTGCTGCGTACCTTCTTTGAGGTGCATAAGGGCTGGCATATTCAGTACAACATCGTCTCCCGCGAAACGCTGCTGGAAGCGAAAAAACACCCGGACCAGTACCGCGACCTGGTCGTGCGCGTGGCGGGTTACTCGGCGTTCTTCACCGCCCTGTCGCCGGATGCGCAGGACGATATCATTGCGCGTACTGAGCATACGCTGTAGCAATCAATCCCCTCTCCCACGGTGAGAGGGAGAAAACACTAAAAACGGCAACCTCGTTGCCGTTTTGCTTTTACTTTCGAATGAAATTAAATTTGTGCTCCCCGTCACCTTGTTATTAGAATGTTTCAAAACGCAGTGACCCAGGAGCACAGTATGACCGTTAAAGTTATCGTCACCGATATGGACGGAACTTTCCTTGATGATGCCAAGCAGTACGATCGTGACCGCTTCCAGGCACAGTTTGAGCAGCTTAAATCCCGCGATATCGAATTCGTTGTCGCCAGCGGCAACCAGTATTACCAGCTCATCTCCTTCTTCCCCGAGCTGAAAGACCAGATCTCCTTCGTGGCGGAAAACGGCGCGCTGGTGTTCGACCACGGCGAACAGGTGTTCCACGGCGAGCTGACCCGCCATGAGTCGCAGATCGTTATTGGCGAACTGCTGAAAGACAAAGGGCTGAACTTTGTAGCCTGCGGTCTGGAGAGCGCCTACGTGAGCGACAAAGCCCCGGACGCCTTCGTGGCGCTGATGTCAAAGCACTATCACCGGCTAAAGCGCATCAGCGATTACCGCGAAATCGACGACGTGCTATTTAAGTTCTCCCTGAACCTGCCGGACAGCGATATCCCGAACCTGGTCGATAAACTGCACGTCTCCCTGGACGGCATCATGAAGCCTGTCACCAGCGGCTTTGGTTTTGTCGATTTGATTATCCCCGGCCTGCACAAAGCCAACGGCATTAGCCGCCTGCTGAAACGCTGGAAAATCTCCCCACAGGAGTGCGTCGGCATTGGCGACAGCGGCAACGATGCCGAGATGCTGAAGCTGGTAAAATACTCTTTTGCCATGGGCAACGCGGCGCAGAGCATTAAAGAAATCAGCCGCTACAGCACCGACGACAACAACCATCAGGGCGCGCTGAACGTGATTCAAGCCGTGCTCGACAACCACTCTCCTTTCGACGTCTGATCCTTTCCTCGCCGGAGCCTCGCTCCGGCCTCTCACTCTTTTTCCGTCCTGTGGCTTGCGTCAAGTTTTTAAACTTGCATTAACTTATTTTTAACTTAAAGTATCACTTGCAGACATTTTTACTTTCGAATGAAAGATGCGAGGCAGCTATGACCTTTACCAGTGAAACCTTGCCAGCGGACCACAAAGCGGCAATCCGTCAGTTAAAACGTGAGTTACGCGCGCAGATCGGCGACGTGCAGGCGGTGTTTAATAAGCTCAGCGATAAAATTGCCACCCGCGTGGCGGAGATCAACGCCCTTAAAAACAAAGGTGAATCCGTCTGGCCGGTGATTCCGTTTGCAGATGTGAAAAACGGCACGATTACCGACGCACAGCGCGAGGCCGTTAAGCGCCGCGGCTGCGCGGTGATTAAAGGTCACTTCCCGCGCGAGCAGGCGCTGGCGTGGGATCGGTCGATGCTCGACTACCTCGATGTGAACAAGTTTGACGAGGTCTACAAAGGGCCAGGCGATAACTTCTTCGGCACCTTAACCGCCTCCCGCCCGGAGATTTACCCGATCTACTGGTCGCAGGCGCAGATGCAGGCGCGCCAGAGCGAAGAGATGGCTCAGGTGCAGTCGTTCCTGAACCGTTTATGGACATTCGAGAGCAACGGCAAGCAGTGGTTCGACCCGGACGTGAGCGTCATTTATCCGGACCGCATCCGCCGCCGCCCGCCGGGAACGACCTCCAAAGGGCTGGGCGCGCACACCGATTCCGGCGCGCTGGAGCGCTGGCTGCTTCCGGCCTATCAGCAGGTGTTTGCCCGCGTGTTTGACGGCAACGTCGAGAAATACGATCCGTGGAACGCCGCGCACCGCACCGAAGTGGAAGAGTACACCGTGGATAACACCACCAAGTGCTCGGTGTTCCGCACCTTCCAGGGCTGGACGGCGCTGTCGGACATGATCCCCGGCCAGGGGCTGCTGCACGTGGTGCCGATCCCGGAAGCGATGGCCTATATACTGCTGCGTCCGCTGCTGGACGACGTGCCGGAAGACGAACTCTGCGGCGTCGCGCCGGGGCGCGTGCTGCCGATTTCCGAGAAATGGCACCCGCTGCTTGTCGAGGCGCTGACCAGCATTCCGGCGCTGGAGGCGGGCGATTCCGTGTGGTGGCACTGCGACGTGATCCACTCCGTCGCGCCGGTGGAAAATCAGCAGGGCTGGGGCAACGTGATGTACATCCCCGCCGCACCGATGTGCGAGAAAAACCTCGCCTACGCGAAAAAGGTCAAGGAAGCGCTGGAAACCGGCGCGTCGCCGGGAGACTTCCCGCGCGAGGATTATGAAAAAAGCTGGCAGGACCGCTTTACCGTGAACGATCTCAACATCCACGGCAAGCGCGCGCTGGGCATGGCTTAACTGTCGTACAGCCCTTCCCGCTCCACGGCGGTGCGTCGTTTCCCCTGACGTATCCGCCGTACCGACTCCCGCACGGCCAGCGTGCCGTTTAGCAGCAATGTCCCTACCGGCGCGTCCGGGCGCATCAGCCGCTGCTGGAGCATATGCACCGCTTCCGTTCCCAGCTCGTCGCGGGGAACATGCACCGCCGTTAAGGGCACATCCTGAATCGCCGCCAGATTAAAGCCGTCGATGCTCATGACCGAGACGTCCTGCGGCACGCGCAGACCGTGATTTTGCAGCGCGCTGATGGTGCCTGCCGCCATAAAGTCCCCGCCTACCAGAAACGCCGTCGGCAGGTCTTTTCCCTGCTGCTGGTTAAGCCACTCGCTAACCAGCTGCTCCGTCTCTCTGGCGCTGAAGCTTGGCACCACCAGCAGGTCGCGCCTGTCGTTAAACCTGAGATTATGGGCGTGCCACGCGTCGCGGATCCCCGCCAGGCGCAGCTCCATGGTGTAGCGACGCAGGCACAGCACGTTCATCACCTCGCGGTGCCCCATCTCGAACAGGTACTCCGCCGCCCGCTCGCCAATGGCGCGATGATCCGGGGCGACGGCAGGCAGGCGCATGCGGCGGTCACGGCAGTTAATCAGCATGCAGGGTTTCCCCACGTCCACCGCCAGATCGTGGATGTGCGGATCGTCGATACCGAGCAGAATGGCCGCCTGGGTATCCGGCTCGTTCATGCGTGCCAGAAAAATCTGGGCGTCGCTATCGTTCTCCTCCAGCGCGCAGTAGCGCAGCCGAACCTCGTGCGAGGCAAGCCCTTTGCTCACGCTCTGGATCACGCGGTAGTAAAAGATGTCGGACCGCTCGTCGAAGGCTCGCTGAGGGGCAAAAACCACCAGGCTGTTAAGCAGCAAACGCCCTGCCGCCATGCCGTCCATCACCCCCAGCTCTCGCGCGCACGCCAGCACCTTAGCCCGCGCCTTTTCGCTGGTATTCGCTTTGCCTGCCAGCACGCGGGAAACCGTGCTGATGGAGAGCTGCGTACGGGCCGCGATTTCGGTGATTTTTAGCCTTTTGTCCATTTTGTGATCTGGCTCCATTTGCGAAATGAAAAATTTTTCATAGCGTATTCGTCAGGAAATAGCTGGCATAAAGGCCATCATGCCAGAGGTTTTGCGTCAGTTATGAGAAATTTTGCACAAAATCCACTTTTGCCCTCTCATTTTCTTCCCTAAGGTGAACTTGTCACACAGCTTCCATACTAGTTGTATAGCAACTTAAGTATTCTAAACGGATAGAAATCAAAGGCATAACAATCTGTGTGACACCTGAACCTCCGTCCCCTTACCGTCCGTCTTGTGGAGAGTAAAATGAGTCAGGACATTAATAACACCGTTGCGACAAGCAAAACCCGTCGCGTCATCAAGAACCTGCGCTGGTACGTGCTGGTGCTGTTCTTACTTGGCGTCACCGTTAACTACATCACCCGAAACTCGCTCGGGATCCTCGCCCCGGAGCTGAAAGAGAGCCTCGGCATCACCACCGAGCAGTACTCCTGGATAGTCGGCGCGTTCCAGATCGCCTATACCATTTTCCAGCCCCTGTGCGGCTGGCTGATTGACGTTATCGGCCTGAAGATTGGCTTTATGGTCTGCGCCGGGATCTGGGCGCTGATGTGTATCTTCCACGCGGGCGCCGGAAGCTGGCTGCACCTGGCGATCCTGCGCTTCTTTATGGGGGCTTCTGAGGCCGCCGCCACTCCGGCGAACGCCAAAACCATCGGCGAATGGTTCCCGAAATCGGAACGCCCCGTTGCCGCCGGCTGGGCGGGCGTGGGCTTCTCCATCGGCGCGATGCTGGCCCCGCCTATCATCTACTTCGCGCACGCGTCGTTCGGCTGGCAGGGCGCGTTTATGTTTACCGGCGTTCTGGCGCTGCTGTGGGTGATCCTCTGGTGGGCGTTCTACCACAACCCGGAGCAGCACCCGAACCTGAGCCGCGACGAGCTGGCGTTTATCAAGCAGGATAACGAACCTGCACCGGTCAAATTGTCCTTCCTGACCGCGCTGAAAACCGTCTCGAAAAACAAACGCTTCTACGGTATCGCCATTCCGGCCTTTATGGCAGAACCCGCCTGGGCAGTGCTGAGCTTCTGGGTGCCGCTGTACCTCGCCAAAGAGCACGGCATGGACCTGAAGCAGATTGCGATGTTTGCCTGGCTGCCCTTCCTCGCCGCCGACCTCGGCAGCGTGGCAAGCGGCTACCTGACGCGCCTGTACACCCGCTGGTTCGGATGCTCCCGCGTGAACTCGGTGGTGGCAAGCTCCGTCACCGGCGCGTTCCTGATGATTTCTTTGGCCATCGTCGCCGTGACCCGCGACCCGTATATCACCATCGTGCTGATCTCCATCGGCGGCTTCGGGCACCAGATCATCTCCTGCATGCTGAGCGCCCTGGTCGTGGAGTCGTTCGACAAAGGCCAGATGGCGACCGTCAACGGCATGCGCGGCTCGGCGGCGTGGATCGCCAGCTTCCTGTTCTCGCTGTTAATCGGGGTGACCGCCGACAAGATCGGCTTTAACCCGCTCTTTATTGCCATGGGCTTCTTTGACCTGATTGGCGCTCTCTTCCTGGTAGCATTTATTGCTGAACGTCGCGCCAAGCGCGCCTGATAGTGGATGTATTGCATATGAAAACCCTGAAAAACTGGACCGTTGACGCGCAGTCGGCAAACCATCTTGAGCTGCTGGTGGATAACCAGCACCGCCTGTGCCTGTATGTGCTGGAAGAGAACCTGTTCCGCGTGCTGATTAAGCGCAAAGGCGAGCTGGCGCTGGACCGCACCTGGAGCATCGCGCCGGAAAAAGACGTGCCGTGGGAAGGACGCCGTCGTGACGACTTAAGCGGTTTCTCCTGCCCGGCCTGGACCCTGACGCAGCAGGGTGACGCAGTGACGGTGGCAACGGAGCAGCTGCGCGTGACCGTCCACCAGCCGCTGTGGATGGAGTGGCACTACCGCAATGACGCAGGCGAGTGGCAGCCGCTGGTCAACGACCGCCCGACCAGCGCCTACCTGCTGAACGCCCACGGCGACGGGGTGGCGCACTATCTGAGCCGCCGCAAGGACGAGCGTTTCTACGGCCTGGGCGAGAAAGCGGGCGATCTGCAGCGCAACGGCAAACGCTATGAGATGCGCAACCTCGACGCAATGGGGTACAACGCGGCCAGCACCGACCCGCTCTACAAGCACATCCCGTTCACTATCACCCGCCGCGACGACGTGAGCTACGGCCTGTTCTACGACAACCTGAGCAGCTGCTGGCTGGATCTGGGCAACGAGATCGACAACTACCACACCGCCTACCGTCGCTGGCAGGCGGAAGCGGGCGATATTGATTACTACATTTTTACCGGCAAGCGCGTGCTGGACGTGACCAAAGCCTTCGTGCGCCTGACCGGGAAAACGCTGTTCGGGCCGAAGTGGAGCCTGGGCTACAGCGGCTCGACCATGCACTACACCGACGCGCCGGACGCGCAAAACCAGCTGATGAACTTCATCCGCCTGTGCGAAGAGCACGCCATTCCGTGCGACTCGTTCCAGCTCTCGTCCGGCTATACCTCCATCAACGGCAAGCGCTACGTCTTTAACTGGAACTACGACAAGGTGCCGCAGCCGAAGGTGATGAGCCAGGCCTTCCACGACGCGGGGCTGAAGCTTGCGGCAAACATCAAGCCGTGCCTGCTGCAGGACCATCCGCGCTATAACGAAGTGGCGGAGAGCGGCCTGTTCATCCGTGATTCAGAAACCGACGCGCCTGAACGTTCCAGCTTCTGGGATGACGAAGGCTCGCACCTCGACTTTACCAACCCGCAGACGGTGCAGTGGTGGCAGAACGGCGTCACTACCCAGCTGCTGGAGATGGGTATCGACTCCACCTGGAACGACAACAACGAGTATGAAGTGTGGGACGGAGAAGCGCGCTGTTACGGCTTCGGCAAGGAGATCGCTATCAAGCACATTCGTCCGGTGATGCCGCTGCTGATGATGCGCGCCTCGCTGGAAGCGCAGCAGCGTTTCGCGCCGGAAAAGCGCCCGTACCTGATCTCCCGCTCCGGCTGCGCCGGGATGCAGCGCTACGTCCAGACCTGGAGCGGCGATAACCGCACTAACTGGGACACCCTGCGCTATAACATTCGCATGGGGCTGGGCATGAGCCTGTCCGGGCTGTTCAACGTCGGCCACGACGTGGGCGGTTTCTCCGGCGACAAGCCGGACGCCGAGCTGTTCGTGCGCTGGGTGCAGAACGGCGTGATGCACCCGCGCTTTACCATTCACTCGTGGAACGATGACCATACCGTGAACGAGCCGTGGATGTACCCGGGCGTCACGCCAGCCATTCGCGGCGCGATTGAGCTACGCTATCGCCTGCTGCCGTACCTCTACACCCTACTCTGGCAGGCGCACGCCGACGACGAGCCGATGCTGCGCCCGACCTTCCTCGACCACGAGCACGACGCGCAGACCTTCGAAGAGTGCGATGACTTCCTGCTGGGCCGCGACCTGCTGGTGGCAAGCGTCGTTGAAGCCGGGCAGCGCGAGCGCCGCGTGTGGCTGCCGGATAACGACACCGGCTGGTACGATTTTTACACCCACGCGTGGTATGCGGGCGGCCAGTCCATCGTTCTCGACGCGCCGCTGGAAAAACTGCCGCTGCTGGTGCGCGCCGGTGCCGCTCTTCCGCTGAGCGAACGCATTACCCACGTGTCCGCTGAAAAAGACAATACTCGCGAACTGAAGCTGTTCCCGGTGAAAGGCGTCGGCACAACCTCCGGGCTGCTGTTTGAAGACGACGGCGAAAGCTGGGGCTACCAGAACGGCAATGCGCTGTGGGTAGAATGGGAAATGGTGTGCGACGGTACAACCATCAATTTGAAGGTCAACGCGCGCGGGGATTATCGTCCGGCGTGGAAGGCGCTGAAAGTGTCGCTGCCTGTAGGGGAAAAACGTACGCTGCGGGTGAACGGGGTTGAAGGGGGCGAGTGGGTGGTATAGTGCGGCCTGATGCCCTCACCCTAACCCTCTCCCACGGGGAGAGGGAATAAAGGCACGACGCTTTTCCCTAAGTATTTCGCGCTGCAGGAAGGCGGCAAACCTGTGAATCCCCGGGAGCTTACATAAGTAAGTGACCGGGGTGAACAGGTGAAGCCAACGCATCTGCAGCGTGAAAGACGACGGGAAATTAGCCGTCGATACCTTTACTGCGCAGATAATCTTCGTAATTACCGGTGAAGTCTACCACGCGCTCTGGCGTAATTTCGATCACGCGGGTCGCCAGCGAGCTGACGAACTCACGGTCGTGAGAGACGAAGATCAGGGTGCCCTGATACATCTCCAGCGCCATGTTCAGCGATTCGATCGATTCCATATCCAGGTGGTTGGTCGGCTCGTCCATCACCAGGATGTTTGGTTTTTCCATCATCAGCTTGCCGAACAGCATGCGGCCCTTCTCACCACCGGAGAGCACTTTAGCCGGCTTTTTGATGTCGTCCTGGCTGAACAGCAGGCGACCCAGAATGCTGCGCACCGCCTGCTCGTCGTCGCCTTCCTGCTTCCACTGGCTCATCCAGTCAAAGACGGTCAGATCGTTTTCGAACTCGTACTCATGGTCCTGCGCGTAGTAGCCGATCTGCGCGTTTTCAGACCACTTCACGGTGCCGTTGTCCGGCTGTAGTTCACCCACCAGGGTTTTCAGCAGGGTAGATTTACCCACGCCGTTGGCGCCCAGAATGGCAATCTTCTCGCCCACTTCCAGCAGCAGGTTGAAGTTTTTAAACAGCGGGCCTTCATCGAAGCCTTTGGTAAGCGCTTCCACTTCCAGCGCGTTACGGAACAGCTTCTTGTCCTGCTCGAAGCGGATGAACGGGTTCTGACGGCTGGAGGCTTTCACTTCTTCCAGCTTGATTTTGTCGATCTGACGGGCACGGGAAGTCGCCTGACGCGATTTAGAGGCGTTGGCGCTGAAGCGGCTGACGAAGGACTGCAGGTCCGCAATCTGCGCTTTCTTCTTGGCGTTATCCGCCAGCAGACGCTCACGCGCCTGGGTGGCCGCCGTCATGTACTCGTCGTAGTTGCCCGGATACACGCGCAGCTCGCCGTAGTCCAGATCCGCCATGTGCGTACAGACCATGTTCAGGAAGTGACGGTCGTGCGAGATGATGATCATGGTGCTGTCGCGGTCGTTCAGCGTCTGCTCCAGCCAGCGGATGGTGTCGATGTCCAGGTTGTTCGTCGGTTCGTCAAGCAGCAGGATGTCCGGGTTAGAGAACAGCGCCTGCGCCAGCAGCACGCGCAGCTTCCAGCCTGGGGCGACTTCGCTCATCGGGCCGTAATGCTGTTCAACCGGAATGCCCACGCCAAGCAGCAGCTCGCCCGCACGCGCTTCCGCAGAGTAACCGTCCATTTCGCCGTACTGGGTTTCCAGATCGGCCACTTTATAGCCGTCTTCTTCGCTCATTTCGGCCAGCGCGTAAATGCGATCGCGCTCCTGCTTCACTTCCCACAGCTCCGCGTGCCCCATGATCACGGTGTCGAGTACGGTGAACTCTTCAAAGGCGAACTGATCCTGACGCAGCTTACCGATGCGCTCGTTAGGGTCGAGCGACACGTTGCCGAGCGTTGGCTCCAGGTCACCGCCGAGGATCTTCATGAAGGTGGATTTTCCGCTACCGTTGGCACCAATCAGGCCGTAACGGTTGCCGCCGCCAAATTTGACGGAAATGTTTTCGAACAGCGGCTTACTGCCAAACTGCATAGTGACGTTGCTGGTAACTAACACGGGGAGATTCCTGCGAAAAGTGTGATAAACACGGCATTATGCCACAATTCCGAATTGAGATCCCGTGTTGCGGCAATCCACTAAACTTTAACAAAATCGAAAAAAATGTGATTTCGTACACATCTGAATTCCCTGTTAGCGGGAATGCACATATAATGCGCTCCCATCACAGATTCAGACTTATCAACTCATCGCCTGAATGGCTTAGATACCTCGCACAACATGAACATGAAATTAACAACGCTTTTTGCGGCGGCGTTAGCCGTAGTAGGTTTTTGTAAGACCGCGTCTGCGGTGACGTATCCCCTGCCGACAGACGGAAGCCGTCTGGTGGGTCAAAACCAGGTGGTGACGGTGCCTGAGGGTAACTCTCAGCCGCTGGAGTACTTCGCCGCGCAGTACCAGCTGGGCCTGTCTAACATGCTGGAAGCGAACCCGGGCGTTGACCCGTATCTGCCAAAAGCGGGTACCGTGCTGAATATTCCTCAGCAGCTGATCCTGCCGGATACCGTTCATGAAGGCATCGTGATTAACAGCGCCGAAATGCGTCTGTATTACTACCCGAAAGGCACCAACACCGTTATCGTGCTGCCAATCGGTATCGGCCAGCTGGGTAAAGACACCCCGCTGAACTGGACCACCAAAGTAGAGCGTAAGAAAGCGGGCCCAACCTGGACGCCGACCGCCAAAATGCACGCGGAATACATCGCTGCGGGTGAGCCGCTGCCCGCCGTTGTGCCAGCAGGCCCGGATAACCCGATGGGTCTGTACGCGCTGTACATTGGCCGCCTGTACGCCATCCACGGCACCAACGCCAACTTCGGTATCGGCCTGCGCGTAAGCCACGGCTGCGTGCGCCTGCGTAACGACGACATTAAGTTCCTGTTCGAAAACGTGCCGGTCGGCACGCGCGTGCAGTTTATCAACGAACCGGTGAAAGCGACCTCTGAGCCAGACGGCAGCCGCTACATTGAAGTGCACAACCCGCTGTCTACCAGCGAAGACCAGATCAACAACAACGAGATCGTCCCGATTACGCTGAACAGCGCGGTGCAGTCCGTGACCTCTCAGCCTGACGTGGAAACCACCATCGTCGACCAGGCGATTCAGAACCGTTCCGGTATGCCGGTTCGTTTGAATTAACAGAGCAACATTAAAAAAGCGGGCTTTAGCGCCCGCTTTTTTTTACCCGTTATTCACGATGACAACCCCGCCGTGGTCGTAACGATAATGGCAGTGGGCATACTCCAGCGCTGTGCCGTCCTCCAGATAAATCACCTGCTCCACTTCCAGTACCGGATCGGTCTGCTCGCAGACCAGATGCTCCCTGTCCAGCGCGTTTGGCTTTAGCGCCCGCACCACCCGGTACGACCCCATAATTTTCAGCCCTAGCGTCTCCTGAACGTACTGGAACACCGAACCTTCAAGATGGCTTTTCGTCAGGCCGGGCACCAGATTCATCGGCATCACCGTGGAATCCAGCGACATCGGTTCACCGTTTAATAAGCGCAGGCGAATAAAGTCATAGACAGGCGCATCGGCGTTAATCATCAGCGACGCCTGCTCTTTCTCGTTCGGGAAGCGCAGCTCAAAATGCACCACCTGGCTGGTGACCATGCCCAGATGTTCCCAGGTTTTGGTGGCACCGAAGTAGTCGCTGCCGGAGAGATCCCACTGGGAAAGCTGAAGGAAATTCTTGCGGATGAACGTTCCCTGCCCCTGACGGGTATAGACCAGCCCTTCGACGATCAGCTGGCGCATCGCCTGCTGGATGGTCATCCGGCTGGTGCTGAACTCCGCCGCCAGCGCAAACTGGTCCGGCAGGGGTTCGTTGGCGGCGTACTGCTGGCTGATAATGCGTTTCTTGATTTCCCGCGCTATGGTGATGTACTTCGCCGCCATCGTCCTTCCTTTCAGTTAGTTTCTATCCCGCTGTTTTTCAACGCCACTCGCTCGGCAATCTTGAGGAAAGGCAGGTAGAAGAATACACCAAATACGATGATTGCCAACTGCACCACCACCGCCCGCCAGTCCCCCGCCGTCGCCAGCCAGGCGCTGAGGATCGGCGGCGTGGTCCACGGGATCATCACCACGCAGCGGGACATTAGCCCCAGCGTGGTGCAGAGCCAGGCAAAGTAAATGCCGATGGCGGGCAGCAGCACAAACGGGATCATCAGCGGCAGGTTAAAGACGATCGGCAGGCCGAAAATGACCGGCTCGTTGATGTTGAACAGGCCAGGCGCCAGCGACAGACGCGCCACCTGCTTCGCCGATTGTTGCCGCGAGAAGATAAAGATGGCGATCAGCAGCGAGATCGTGCTGCCCGTGCCGCCCACCATGCCAAACGTCGGCACGAAAATGTTGTTGATGATATGCGGGATGGGCTGTCCGTTGGCGAAGGCCAGCATGTTCTCGTTGGTGTTGATCAGCAGGAACGGCTCCAGCACCACGCTGTTGACCACCGACTGATGAATACCGAGCGTAAACAGAAAGTTACCGAAGCTGTAGATGAAAATAGTTCCCGGCAGGCTGGTGTTGATCAGCCGCAGCGGCTGCTGGATGAAGGTGGTGATCAGGTGGATCAGATCCGTGTGCAGCACGTTTGCCAGCAGCGCCGCCAGCACGGCGAACACCGACAAGGTAAGAATGGTTGGGAGCAGCGCGGTAAAGGATTGACTGACCGCCGGGGGCACGTTCTCCCCCAGCGAAATGTGCAGCGCCTTCAGCCGCGAAATGGCGATAAACAGCTCCGTTGAGAGCAGCCCGATCAGCACCCCGGCGAAAATCCCGGTGGAACCGATATTGGCGAACGTCAGCACCTGCGTGACGTTCACCGCGGCATCGCTGCCGACGGGCGTAATCTGCAGGCGCATCGGCATCATGATGATAAAACTGCTGACGGCGATAACCACTGCCGAGACCGGATTGTCGAAATCTTTGTTGCGCGCCAGCGACCAGGCAATCATCGGCGCCAGCAGCAGCGCGGCAATATTCAGCGTGCCGTTAACGATCGCCTCGCCCCACACCTTAAACCGTGTGAGCGTGTCGCCCTCAAAAATCCACGGGAACACCACGTTGTTCACCAGCACCGCCAGACCGGCGAGGATGAAAATCGGCATCACCGTGGCGAAGGCGTCGCGCAGGGAGCGCAGGTGCACCTGGTTTGCCAGGCGCGCCGAGAACTCAACAAATTTATCGACAAAAGACTGCATGTGCGGTGTTATTTTTGCTTCAGACATAGCGGATAGTTCCCATCAATCAGTCACAAAAACGGCCCGGCAGCGTACGGCTTACATCTCGCGTCCGTTGGTATGAATAACCTGTTTTAACCACGCGTAGCTTTTCTTCGGCACGCGCCTGAGGTCTTTCAGGTCGTGGTTTTCCCGGTTAACGTACACCACGCCGTAGCGCTTACGCATGTCGCCCTGGGAGCTGAGAATGTCGATTAACCCCCAGCCGAGGTAGCCGATCACCTCTGCCCCGTCCTCAAACATCGCCTCCTTCATGGCCTCGATATGCGCCCGGTGATAGTCGATGCGGTAGGTGTCCTCAATTGGGTTCACGCCGTCCCAGGACTCAATCACCCCTATGCCGTTTTCGATCGGGAAGACCGGCATGCGCCAGTCGTTGGCGTAGCGGGTGATGATGGTGCGAAAGCCCAGCGGATCGATCTGCCAGTTCCACTCGGTGGCCTTCAGGTACGGGTTATTTTTCTCGCCGTGCAGCAGGTAATAGTTCACCGGCGTGCCTTCCGGGATGGCGTCGCTGTCCAGCGTTTTGCTGGCGTAGTAGCTGAAGGCCATAAAGTCGTTTTTCGTGCGGGCAAACAGCGCGAGATCGTCCGGGCGGTAGATATCACCAAAGCCCTCCTGCTCCACCACCGCCATCACCGCCGGGCTGTAGCCCTGACCGGCAAAGACGCGCAGCAGGTTCTGGTTGAGGAATTCGTCATACTGCTGGGCGCAGAAGATATCGCGCGGCTTGCAGGTGGCCGGATAGATCAGCTGGTGCGCCAGCATGCCGCCCATCAGATGGCCCGGTTTTGTCTGGTGCAGGTACTCGGTCAGCGACATGTGCGCCACCATCGCATGGTGCTGAAGCTCATAAAGCTCGCGCAGGGTTTGCTCCCCTTTCATGTAGCCGGAAATACGGAACGCTTCCGGCATATGGAAGATGTTCTGCTCGTTAAAGGTCAGCCAGTACTTCACGCGGTCGCCGAAGCAGTCGATCATCTTTTTGCCGTAGCGGATAAAGGCCTCCACCACGCGGCGGTCGTTGAAGCCGTTGTACTCCTGCGCCAGCGCCAGCGGCATGTCGAAGTGGTACAGGCAGACCATCGGCTCGATGCCGCGGGCAATCAGATCGTCGATAAAACGGTCGTAAAACGCGATCCCCTCATCGTTGAATGCGCCGTCACCCTGCGGGCAGACGCGGCTCCAGGAGATCTGAAAGCGGTAGCAGTTCATGCCCAGATCCTGCATCAGGTCGAAATCTTCCCGGTAGCGGTGGTAGGAGTCGGTTGCCACTTTCCAGTCGGAGATATTCTCCCCGGCTTCGCGAATGTCGTAGACCGACATGCCCTTCCCGCCCTCGTTCCAGGCCCCTTCCGTCTGCATGCTGGACACCGAGTTGCCCCATAAAAAGTTGGCCGGCAGCGATTTATTCATGCTCTCTCCCTATATGACTAGTCATTTAAAATTTCATGACTAGTCATATAGGCGAAGATGAAATTTGGATCAAAGGTGAGGATCGTTTTTTGTGAGCAGTGCGGGAAAAAAAGCCCCGGCAGGCGAAGCGCCACCGGGGATGAGGAGGGTTATTGTTGCGCGAGCTGGCTGCGGCGATATTCGCCCTGCCGCTCCAGCATCCAGCCCGGATACTCGCGCGGTAGCGCGCTGACGGCATCCAGCTGCTTAAGCTCGTCTTCGCTCAGTCGGATCCCTGTTGCGGCAATATTGTCGTCCAGCTGATCGACGCGTTTCGCACCAATAATCACGCTGGTTACCGCTTTCTGATGCAGCAGCCACGCCAGGGCGATTTGCGCGACGGAGACGCCTTTGCCTTCGGCAATCGTGCGCATTACGTCCACGCAGTCGAAGGCGCGCTCTTTATTCACCGGCGGGAAGTCGAACTCCAGACGACGGCCTCCGGTTTCGCTCTGCCCGTCGCGGCCATATTTTCCGCTCAGCAGGCCGCCCGCCAGCGGGCTCCAGACCATCAGCCCAACGCCTTCGCTCTGCATCATCGGTACCAGCTCGCGCTCAAGATCGCGCCCGGCGATGGTGTAGTACGCCTGCAGCGACGCGAAGCGCGCCAGCCCGAGGCGTTCAGAGATACCGAGCGCTTTGGCAATCTGCCATGCCGCCCAGTTCGAGACGCCGATGTAGCGCACGTGGCCGTGCTGGACCAGGTTATCCAGCGCATAGAGCATCTCTTCTATCGGCGTTGCCGGGTCGAAACCGTGCAGCTGATAGAGATCGATGTGATCCAGCTGCAGGCGGCGCAGGCTCTCCTTCACGCCGCTGATAATGTGATACCGCGAGCTGCCGCGCGAGTTCACTCCCGCGGTGCCGGTTTCACCGAACACCTTGGTTGCAACCACCACATTTTCGCGTGGAACGTTGAGGTTTTTCAGCGCCCGCCCGAGGATCTCCTCCGAACGCCCTTCCGAGTAAACGTCGGCGGTGTCGATGAAGTTGATCCCGGCATCCAGCGCGCGGCCCACCAGCTGCTCGGCTTCGCTCTGCTGCAGCTGGCCAATTTTGCCCCACATGCCGCCTTCACCGCCGAAGGTCATGGTGCCGAGGCACAGTTCAGAAACAAACAGACCGGTGTTGCCCAGTTTTTGATAACGCATCAGTTATTCCTCGCATGTCGATTGGGTATCCGATAGTTATACCCGCCCCTCAGCCATCGCGAATGTGGCGTTCCTGTCCGTTTCTTGCCCAATCCTCTGAATTTATCCGCGCGGGGCGTCGCCAAAGACGCTGTAGTTCGGGAGCTGCACCTGCTGATACGGCTCCCAGCCGCCGCCGAGCGCCTTGTAGAGCGCCACCAGATCGAGCGCGCTCTGCACCTGCGCCTGCGCGCGCTGCTGCTCGGCCTGCGCCAGCTGCCGCTGGGCGTCCAGCACGTCGATAAAGCTGGCGATCCCCTGCCGGTAGCTGTCGCTGGCTAAATCAAAGGCGTTTTGCAGGGCGTCGATGGTTTTCGCGAGGCCCGCTTCACGCTGCTGGTCGGTGCGATAGCTCACCAGCGCATTTTCCACGTCCCCGAGCGCCGTCAGAACCGTCTGGCGATAGTCCAGCACCGCCGCGCCCTGCTGCGCGCGCGCCACCTTGACGCTGGAGACCAGCCGCCCGCCCTGGAAGATGGGAATGGAAACCTGCGGGCCGAAGCTGTAGAAGTGGCTGCTCCAGTCGGTCAGCCAGTTGCTTTCGCTGTTGCGCAGGCCAAACTGCCCGGAGAGGGTAAAGCTCGGGAACAGCTCGGCCACCGAGACGCCGATTTGCGCCGTGGCGGCATGAAGGTTCGCCTCCGCTTCGCGCACGTCCGGGCGACGGCGCGCCAGCGTGGACGGAATGCCGGTCTGCACGATATCCGGCAGGGCAGGCATCGGCTGCACGCTTTGCAGTTCCGCATCCAGCGCGCCCGGCGGCTTGCCGAGCAGGATCGCCAGGCCGTTCATCGCCTGCCGCTCCTGCGCCTGATACTGCGGCAGCTGCGCTTCAAGATTGCCCAGCTGCGCCCGGGCGTTTTCCACGTCCATCTGCGGAGAGAGTCCGCCGCGCTGGCGGCTTTCGGTGAGGTCCAGCGTCTGCTGGGCGCTTTTAATCTGGGTGTTCAGGGTGGCGATAATGCTCTGCGCCCCGCGCAGCTGGAGCCACGCGCGCGCCACTTCCGCTTCCAGGGATACCAGCGCGTCGTTGCGCTGCTCGATAGCGGCTTTCTGCTGCGCCTCGGCGGCTTCCACCTGACGGCGCACCTTGCCCCAGAGGTCGATTTCCCACTGGGCGTCGAAGCTGCCCTGGTAGAGGTTAATCGGCTGCGTCAGCGGGCCCAGCGCGCCTCTGAGTTCAGGATCGACATTATCCAGCTGGTCGTATACGCCGTGGGATTTTAGCTCCCCTTCCAGCCCGAGCTGCTGGCGCGTCGCCTGCAGATTGCCGTTCACCGACGGGAAAAAGGCCCCGCCCGCCTGGTTAATCTGTTCACGCGCCCCGGCTATGCGCAGCACCGTTTGCTGCAGCGTCAGGTTCCCGGCGATGGCGCGCTCGACAAGGCTGTCGAGCTGCGGCGAGCTGAAGGTTTTCCACCAGCGCGGGTTCGTCGCGGCGGAGGTGGTTTGCGATTTCACCGCGCTGTCGCCCTTATCGTTCCAGTGCGTAACGGCGGGCGGCGCAGGCTGCTGGTAGTCCGGCCCGACGGCGCAGCCTACCAGCAGCATCATAATCATCAGGGGGTGTAAACGTCTGTGTATCATCAGTGTGCTCCTGCACTCCCCTCGCTCTTAACCGGCGAGAGCAACAAACAAAACGGAATCAGTAACAAGGCCACCGCGCTCAGGATGGTGAAGACGTCGATGTAGGCCAGAAAGCGCGACTGCTCGATCATCGTCTGGTACATCCGCCCGGTGGCAATCCCGGTCGGGTCGCCCACCTGGGTGGTGAAGTTCTGGATCGCCTGGGCGCTTTCGCGTATCGCCAGCTGGAACTGCTCGTTAAACGGCGAGGCGTGGTACGCAAGGTGCGCGCTGTGCGCCTGCGCGCGTTCGGTGATGGCGGCCGTCGAGAGCGAAATACCGATGGACCCCGCCACGTTGCGGAACATGGTAAACAGCGCCGCCGCATCGGCGTTAAGCCGCCTCGGTATAGAAATGAAGGCGATGGTGGTGAGCGGCACAAACAGGAACCCCAGACCAATCGACTGGGCGCTGCGGAACAGCACCAGCGTTTCGAAGTCTATATCCGGCGTCAGCGTGCGCGACCAGAAGAACGACACCGCCAGGCAGGTAAAGCCAAAGGCGATGATCCAGCGCGTCTGCACCACCGGCATCAGCTTCAGCACCAGCGGGATGGTCAGCACGATCAGCACCGCGCCGGGCGACAGCACCAGCCCGGACCAGGTGGCGGTATAGCCCAGATCCTGCTGCGCCAGCTGCGGAATCACCACCGAGCTGCCGTAGAGGATCATCGCCATCCCCGCCATCAGCAGGCTGGAGATCGCGAAGTTGCGGTCTTTCATGCAGTGGAGGTCAACTACCGGCTTTTTGGCATACATCAGCCAGTAGATTGCGCCGATAATGCCGACCAGCGTCAGCACCGCGAAGGTGCGGATAAAGTTCGAGTAGAACCAGTCGTCATCCTCGCCCCGGTCGAGCATCACCTGCAAACAACCGAGACCGAGGGCGATCAGGCCGATCCCCGTCCAGTCGATCGTTAGCTTCTCTTTTGATTTGCTCTCCCACGGCGGATCTTCCAGCAGCTGGTAGATCGCCAGCACCGTGACAATCCCCACCGGGATGTTGATAAAGAACACCCAGCGCCAGGAGTAGTTGTCGGTGATCCAGCCCCCCAGCGTCGGGCCGAGCACCGGCGCAACGATAATGGCAATGGAGGAAAGGCCAAACGCTTTGCCCCTGTCCTCAGGCTTGAAGTAGTCGAGCAGCACCGACTGCTGGGTGGGCTGCAGCCCGCCGCCAAAGAAGCCCTGCATCACGCGGAACAGAATGATTTGCCAAAGCTCGGTGGCAATGCCGCACAGAAACGAGCAGATGGTGAACATCACGATGCAAATGAGGAAGAACTGCTTGCGGCCAAACAGCCGGCTCAGGAACGCCGAGATGGGCAGCACGATGCCGTTCGCCACCAGGTAGCTGGTCAGCACCCATGTGGATTCGTCATAGCTGGCCGAAAGCGACCCCGCCACGTGCGGCAGCGCGACGTTGACGATGGTGGTGTCCAGAATTTCCATAAACACCGCCAGGGTGACGACAATCGCCACCGCCCACGGGTTACTGGCGGGCTTCCAGTTATCGTGGCTGTGATCCGTCATTCCACGGTAACCTTCGGTTCAACCGACAGCCCCAGCGGCAACGGCTTGTTCGGATCCAGACCTTTATCAATGACGATTTTTACCGGCACGCGCTGAACAATCTTCACGAAGTTACCGGTGGCGTTTTCCGACGGGAAGGCGGAGAAGCGCGAGCCGCTGCCCTGCTGGATGCTGTCGATATGGCCTTCAAGCTCCATATCCGGCCAGGCATCCACGGAGACGCTGACCTTATCGCCGGGCTTCATGCGCTCAAGCTGGGACTCTTTAAAGTTCGCCACGACCCATACGTTCGGGGAAACCAGCGAGAACAGCGCGGTGCCCGCCTGCACCAGCGTGCCGGGCTGCACGTTGCGTTTGGTGACAAAGCCGTCGAACGGGGCGCGGACTTCGGTATAAGAGAGGTTCAGGTTCGCGGTTTCCAGCTGCGCTTTGGCCTGATCGACCTGACGTTCGCGGGCTTCAACGTTGGTCTCCTGCTGGCGAATCTGCAGCTGTATCTGCTCCGCCACTTCCAGCTGTGCCTGGGCGCTGGCCAGACCGGCCTGGGCGCTGCGCAGCTGAGCGTTCGCGGAATCAATACTTTGCTGGGTGGTCGCGCGCGGGTCGACGCCGCGCTGGCGCCGGTACTCTGCCTGCGCGTTCGCCAGATCGGCCTGCGCTTTCAGCACCTGCGCTTTGGCTTCGTCACGCTGGGCGGGATACTGCACCTTCGAGAGCGCCAGCTGCGCCTGGGCCTGATGCAGCTGCGCGATAGCCAGCCCAAGCTGGGCCTGAGCCTGATCGCGCTGGGCGGTGGTATCGCGAGGATCGATAACCACCAGCAGGTCACCCTTTTTTACGCGCTGGTTATCGCGCACGCGAAGCTCGGTAACGTAGCCCGCCGTTTTGGGGGCAATCGTCACCACGTCGCCGTCGGTAAAGGCGTCGTCGGTGGTCTCTTCGTTACGGGTTAAAAACCACCAGACCAGCGCCACAATAACCATCACCACCACGACAATGCCGAGGATAATTAACGGTTTTTTGCCCGGGCGTTTACGCTCGTTATTGTTTTTTTCCTGCTCGTCAGCAGGCGGATTTTGTTCTTCTGCCATAGTTCAGCAACGGTCCTGTCAGTGAGCGGCATCACACTATGCCGTTCACTAAAGCTAGGACGTTGCTATACATTTGCCAGGAAAAACTGACAAATTGCGCACTATATGAGAAGGAATAGTCCGAAACCAATCGCCGCAGCCCAGAGCAGCATCGGAATCGACCAGAGGTGGAAGCGCCACCAGATGCGGCGGTCGTTGGCCATCCGCAGGGCGATCAGGTTTGCCAGGGAGCCGGGCAGCAGCCCAAACCCGCCGATGTTGACCGCCCAGGCCAGCAGCGTGTCCGGCGGAACGTAGTTCAGCAGCAGAATGGTGGCAGGCACGTTGCTGATAAACTGCGACAGGCCAATCGCCGTCAGCCACAGCCCCGGCTGCGACAGACCGCTGACGCTGTGCAGAACGTTTTGCAGCACCGGAAGCTGAATAAGCAGATGCACGTCGATGAACATCGCCATAAAGACCAGCAGCAGCGTCCAGTCCACGCTCACCAGCACGCGCCGCGCCAGCACGACAAAGCCCGCGGCGACGAGCAGGACGCCCGCCAGCTCATACTTCAGCTCCAGGGCGAACAGAAAGACGATGTATAACCCGAGACAGCTCCAGACCAGCCGCGGCTGCCACTGCGGGCCCGTGGTCCCGCTATGGTATTGCAGCTTTTTATCCGGAAACGCGAACCAGCAGACCGCCAGCAGCGACAGCATCATCACCAGCGCCAGAGGCGCCATCTGCCAGGTAAAGGCGGCGAATGACAGGCCGGAACGTCCCCAGAGAAGAATATTTTGCGGATTACCGATGGGCGTCAACAGAGAACCGGCGTTAACGGCGAGCGCTTCAAAGATGATCAAGCGGCTGACAGGGATCTCGCACAGCTTACGCAGGGTGAGCGTGAGGGGCACGATGATAAACAGCGCCACATCGTTGGTCAGAAACGTCGACAGCACCGCGGCGGAGAACACCATAAACAGGGCCAGCCTGCGCTCGGTGGCAAAACGGCGCACCATTTTACGCCCCAGGACGTCAAAATAGCCGCTCAGCTCGACCCCTTTGGTCAGCATCATTAACCCGCTCAGGGTGATGATGGTTCGCCAGTCAATCGCCGCAGACCAGGCCTGTGGCGCAAACGGCACAAACAGGCTTAACCCGGCGCCAGTGATTAATAAGAGATGGAAGAAACGATCGCGTGACAGGGCCTGCAGTCCAGGGATTTTCATTCAGCGGAGGGACCATATTTAAGGGTAAATTCGCGAAACTTCACCAGCGTCTCTTCGCTAACGTGGTGCTCCATTCCTTCCGCATCCCGGCGGGCAATTTCCGGGCTGACGCCCAGCACCAGCAAAAAGTTCTCGACAAGCTGATGGCGCTCGCGGCTCTCCTGCGCAAGCTTCTCCCCTTCCGGCGTCAGAAACACGCCGCGCCAGGGGATCATTTCGATCAGGCCTACCGAGGCCAGACGTTTTAACATTTTAGCGACTGTTGGCTGCGAAACCCCCAGCCTGGCGGCCATATCAACCTGACGCGCTTCCCCAACCTCGCGGATCAGATCGGAAATCAGCTCAACATAATCATCAATCAGTTCACGCCGGTGCGCTTCACGGACCTGGCGAAAACCTTCGACATGTTCTTCAACATTCACCAGTTGCGTCGTTTTTTTGATGGTTGGCTTACCTGCGCGACGGTTCATTGTACTTCCTCAGTGGGGTGACGCTTCCAGCGCCCGGTATCGAGAGCGCACATTGTAAACCATAGCTCTGCAAGCACAAAAAATTAACGAAATAGCCATAGCTATACAATATAGCCTGTGCTATATCTGTATGTAATGCAGTCACCCTTCACGGATCGAAGGGATCAAACATCAGGAGGTCTTATGAACGAATTCAAGAGGTGTATGACCGTGTTTACCCACTCTCCTTTTAAAGTGCGCTTAATGCTGTTGAACATGCTGTGCGATATGTTTAACAACAAACCGCATCAGGACGACAAACCTTCCCACTAAGCGGCGTTGCGGTACGCCGCTTCATTTTTCTGTCACACTTCCGCTGTAAACTGACCAATTCCCGATAATTTTTGCGGATTTGCAGCCCCCCTCGCAAAACATCTGTTTAGCAACTGTTGACCTTAATTCACGCTCGCACTATCTTCTTGCAGCCCTGCACAATTTGCGGCTCGCTGAAGCGGACCTCTCATTCCCTTTCCACGCACTGTCCGGCAGGCTTTGACCCTTGGCGCCAGGGTGAGCACATGGCGTTTTTGTGATAGTGACCTATGAATGTAACCCTGTTAGATACCATCGTTACCCGCAGCCGGGCCTTAAGCCCGTGGACGGGATTTTACTTTTTGCAGTCGCTGCTGATTAACTTTGCGCTCGGCTATCCCTTCAGCCTGCTTTATGCAGTGGCTTTCACCTGCATCCTGCATGTGCTGTGGCGAGCGGCCCCGCGCGTGCAGAAAGCGTTGGTGGGGGTCTGCTCGCTGGTTGCTGCGATGTATTTCCCGTTTGGCCAGGCCTACGGCTCGCCAAACTTTAATACCCTTCTCGCGCTGCACTCCACCAATATGGAAGAGTCGACGGAGATCCTGACGATCTTCCCCTGGTACAGCTACGTGGTAGGGTTATTTATCTTCGCGTTGGGCGTTATCGCCATCCGCCGTCGGTCGGGCGAGAAAAAATCCTGGGGTAAAATCGAAATACTCTGTCTGGTCTTCAGCCTTGCCGTGGCGTTCGTCGCCCCTATCCAGAATATTCCCTGGGACGGTAAGCTAAGGCTCATCAATATCGGCTATCCGGTTTTCCGCTTCGTGAAAGACGTCGTCGTGAACAATAAAGAGGTTCTCGACGAGCAGGCGCGCATGGCTGAACTTTCCAATATGAAAGACACCTGGAACGTGCTGGCGGTGAAGCCGAAATACCATACCTATGTGGTGGTGATTGGCGAGAGCGCACGTCGCGACGCACTGGGCGCCTTCGGCGGGCACTGGAATAACACGCCGTTTGCCAGCTCGGTCAACGGTACCCTGTTTACCGATTATGTGGCGGCCAGCGGTTCAACGCAGAAATCGCTCGGCCTGACGCTGAACCGCGTGGTGGATGGCAAACCTCAGTTTCAGGATAATTTCGTCACCCTGGCCAACCGCGCCGGTTTTCAGACCTGGTGGTTCTCCAATCAGGGTCAAATTGGCGAATACGACACGGCCATCGCCAGTATTGCCAAGCGTGCTGACGAAGTGCAGTTCCTGAAGAGCGGCGACTTTGAAGCCGACAAAAACACCAAAGACGAGGCGCTGCTGAAGATGACAGCGCAGGTCTTTGCTACCCCACGCACCCAGCCGCAGCTGATTGTCCTGCACCTGATGGGGTCGCACCCGCAGGCCTGCGATCGCACTGGCGGGAAATACGCGGAGTTTGTGCAGTCTAAAGAGACCTCCTGCTATCTCTACACCATGACGCAAACCGACGAACTGCTCAGCAAGCTTTACGATCAGCTGCGCAACACGGGCGAAAGCTTCTCCGTGGTCTATTTCTCGGATCACGGGCTGGCGTTCAAAGAGCGTGGCAAAGAAGTGCAGTATCTGGCGCACGACGATCAGTTCCAGCAGAATTTCCAGGTGCCGTTTATGGTGCTGTCGAGTGATGATAAAACGCATCGCGTTATCAAAGCGCGGCGCTCGGCGAATGATTTCCTGCAGTTCTTCTCGCAGTGGACGGGGATTAAGGCCAAAGAGATAAAAAATAGTTACCCGTTTATCTCCAACAAGAAAGCGCCCCCAGTGTACGTTACCAACTTCAAGTTACAGAAAGTTGACTACAACCATTTGGGTACGGATATTTTTGATATTAAGAGTAAGTAAGCTGTGCGGTCTCGTGCGGTCTGATGCCCTCACCCTGGCCCTCTCCCACTGGGAGAGGGTACAAACAAAAAAAATCCGCCACATTGGGCGGATTTTTTATTAGCTCACCGAAGTGATTAGAAGCGGTAACCTACGCCCGCGATCCAGGTGCCAACGTCAACGTTGCGGATACGGCTCTGCTCATAGGAGAAGTCCAGAGCAACATTTTCGATTGGGTTGAACTGCATACCCGCGCCATAGGAGAAGCCGTAGTCGCTGTTGCTTGCAGTGCGGTTCAGACCCTGGTTTTCGGTCTGCTGGAATTTACCGTAGCCAACACCTACAACACCGTAGATGCTTGCCCAGTCGTTCAGACGGTAAGCTGGACCAGCAGTGATACCGTAGTACTGGCCTTTGTTGTATGCGCCGTTTTCAGTACGATCTTTCTCGGTGTAGGTGAAAGAACCGATCACGCCCAGCGGGTTGTTATCCTGCTCGTAACGATACTTCAGGTTGAAACCGTTGGTTTTGTTCATCACGCCCTGCATATCGCTCTGAGCGTAACCACCAGTTACGGTAGAAGTAGCAGCTACAGCGGTACCTGCGGAAACAGCCAGTACAGCGGCCAGTGCTGAAAGACATGCAATTTTTTTCATAACCACCTCAAATGTGCTTCAAGTAAGTCCGTAAGCTTTAAATATATCAAAAAAATTTGCGAAACTCTTTGTGATTCGTGATGTCTAATGAGGCCTTTCCTGTAACAGAACGTTTCCAACCTCAGCTAACTCTTTCAAATCACATGCGATTTTTCCTACTAAACGCCCATATTGCGCGTCTGCGCCGTTACATTCATCCAGATTATTCCTAATCTTTCAGGTGATAAATCCACCAGCGCTTAACCATTTTACGGATTTCACAGGTCTTTTTTTTCAACGTAGTCTCAACCGTAGCTGTATATTTCCTTTACACTGCAACCTTTACTCCATTTGACATTAGCTTACAGGAGAAAGGATGCCTGGGTTATCCCGCACGTCGTCGGTCTGGTTGCCGGTAGCCGTCATACTTATTGCCATGTTGTCCATCCAAAGCGGTGCTTCGCTGGCAAAATCGCTTTTTCCACTGGTGGGTGCGCCCGGGGTGACAGCCCTGCGTATCGTGCTGGGCACGGCGATACTTGTTGCCATTTTCAAACCCTGGCGTCTGCGCTTCAAAAAAGAGCAACGGCTCCCCCTGCTTTTTTATGGCCTGTCCCTCGGGGCAATGAACTATATGTTCTACCTCTCCATCCAGACCATCCCGCTCGGGATCGCCGTCGCGCTGGAGTTTACCGGCCCGCTGGCGGTGGCGCTTTTCTCATCACGTCGTCCGGTGGATTTTATCTGGGTCGTGCTGGCCGTTCTGGGCTTATGGTTCCTGCTGCCGCTCGGTCAGAATGTCTCTGAGATTGACCTCACGGGCGCAGCGCTGGCTCTGGGAGCAGGAGCGTGCTGGGCTGTCTATATCCTCACCGGGCAGCGCGCGGGTGAAGAGCATGGCCCGGCAACGGTCGCCCTGGGTTCCGTGATTGCGGCTATCGTTTTTGTGCCGATCGGTATGGCGCAGGCCACGGAGTCTATCTGGCAATGGTCAGTCATGCCCATCGGGCTGGCGGTCGCTATTCTTTCAACGGCTCTCCCCTATTCTCTGGAGATGATTGCCCTGACGCGTCTGCCGACGCGCATATTTGGCACCCTGATGAGCATGGAGCCCGCCCTTGCGGCGATCTCCGGGATGGTGTTCCTGGGCGAAACGCTGACGTTTACCCAGACGCTGGCGCTCTGCTCAATTATCGCGGCGTCGATGGGGTCAACGCTCACCATGCGCCCTGAACCCAAAGTTGAGAAAATCGACATCGGCTAATGCCATATATTCTGCATGGCTTCACGGCCATGCAGAATAAAGGCCAGAACGCCATCCGTTATAATTTCTTACATAGTTTGTCATATTATCGAAATATCATTCCCCGTCTATTTCCCTTAGGGTGAATTAAGATTGATCTGTATCAATTTTAAAATTATCTATTAATTTCAATTAGTTAAATTATCAACCTCCTTCTCGCTATTAAACCGATAGGCACAGCCAGACCGCAGAGAAAAAATCCGGTGCTATACTTAGTTCCGTAATTACCTGGGACATAAACATCAAGAGGATATGAGATTATGAGTACCGCTAAACTGGTGAAAACGAAAGCGTCTAATCTGCTTTATACCCGTAACGATGTATCGGATAGCGACAAAAAAGCGACCATTGAGTTGCTGAATCGCCAGGTGATCCAGTTCATCGATCTTTCGCTGATCACCAAACAGGCCCACTGGAATATGCGCGGTGCAAACTTTATTGCCGTCCATGAAATGCTGGATGGCTTCCGCACAGCACTGGTGACACACCTTGATACGATGGCTGAACGTGCCGTACAGCTGGGTGGTGTCGCGCTTGGGACCACGCAGGTGATCAACAGCAAAACGCCGCTGAAAAGCTACCCGCTGGATATTCACACCGTTCAGGATCACCTGAAAGAGCTGGCGGACCGCTACGCGATTGTGGCCAATGACGTTCGCAAAGCGATTAGCGAAGCGAAGGATGAAGATACCGCAGACATCTTCACCGCCGCGTCCCGCGACCTGGATCAGTTCCTGTGGTTTATCGAATCTAACATCGAGTAATCCATACGACTTTCCTATCAAACCCTCGCCTCTGGTGAGGGTTTTGCACATTTATGGTGCACAGATTTTGCCTGAGACGGTGCAAAAGTGAAGAAATTGTAATAATCACCTCACACAACCGTTAATGGAAGATTGTTTTTTCGTCAGAATTTACGCTAAATATCTCCCCGTCAGTTGACCCAAACGAAGCGCACCAAAATGGTGCTCCATGCTGGTGCAACACGACATCATTGCCACGCTTTTTGTGCAATGCATGATTCCATCCCCTTTGAAAAACAAGAGCTTGTAAAGTTGGCACGATTTTTTCATTGTACCAGTCGTTCTCGCAGGGGATCGCCCCGTGGATATAAAAGGAAATGCTATGAAGTCTGTATTAAAAGTTTCACTGGCTGCACTTACCCTGGCTTTTGCTGTGTCCTCTCAGGCTGCCGACAAACTGGTTGTGGCGACCGACACGGCGTTCGTTCCGTTTGAATTCAAACAGGGTGACAAATACGTTGGTTTTGATGTTGATCTGTGGGCCGCTATCGCCAAAGAACTCAAACTGGACTACACCCTGAAGCCGATGGACTTCAGCGGCATCATCCCGGCGCTGCAAACCAAAAACGTCGATCTGGCGCTGGCGGGCATCACCATTACCGAAGAACGTAAAAAAGCGATCGACTTCTCCGACGGCTACTACAAAAGCGGCCTGCTGGTGATGGTGAAAGCGGATAATAACGACGTTAAAAGCGTGAAAGACCTCGACGGTAAAGTGGTGGCAGTGAAGAGCGGCACCGGTTCCGTGGATTACGCGAAAGCGAACATCAAAACCAAAGACCTGCGCCAGTTCCCGAACATCGACAACGCGTACATGGAGCTCGGCACCAACCGTGCTGACGCCGTTCTGCACGACACCCCGAACATCCTGTACTTCATCAAAACGGCTGGTAACGGCAAGTTCAAAGCCGTGGGCGACTCTCTGGAAGCGCAGCAGTACGGTATCGCGTTCCCTAAAGGCAGCGACGATCTGCGCACGAAGGTTAACGGCGCGCTGAAAACCCTGAAAGAGAACGGCACCTACAACGAAATCTATAAAAAATGGTTCGGTACTGAGCCTAAATAATAAGACGTAAAAATGACGTTCACTCGGGGGCGACCTTTCGCCCCTGCTATTTTTGAAACACGGTAACAGTAACAGGAAATTATCATGCAGTTTGACTGGAGCGCCATCTGGCCTGCCATTCCACTCTTGCTTGAAGGCGCTAAAATGACCCTGTGGATTTCGGTCCTCGGTCTGGTTGGCGGGTTGATTATCGGTCTTGTCGCCGGTTTCGCCCGCACCTACGGCGGCTGGATTGCAAACCACATCGCACTGGTTTTCATCGAAGTGATCCGCGGCACCCCGATTGTCGTGCAGGTCATGTTCATCTACTTCGCCCTGCCAATGGCCTTTACCGACCTGCGCATCGATCCGTTCAGCGCGGCCGTCGTGACCATTATGATCAACTCGGGCGCCTATATCGCGGAAATTACCCGCGGTGCGGTGCTGTCGATTCATAAAGGCTTCAGCGAAGCCGGTCTGGCGTTAGGTCTGTCTCGTCGCGAAACGATCCGCCACGTTATTCTCCCGCTGGCGCTGCGCCGCATGCTGCCGCCGCTGGGTAACCAGTGGATCATCAGCATTAAAGATACGTCGCTGTTCATCGTTATCGGCGTGGCCGAACTGACCCGTCAGGGCCAGGAAATTATTGCGGGCAACTTCCGCGCGCTGGAAATCTGGAGTGCGGTCGCCGTTGTCTACCTGATCATTACGCTGGTACTGAGCTTCGTTCTGCGCCGTCTTGAAAGAAGGATGAAAATCCTGTGATTGAATTTAAAAACGTTTCCAAGCACTTTGGCCCAACCCAGGTGCTGCACAATATCGATCTGAACATCAGGCAGGGTGAAGTGGTGGTGATTATCGGGCCGTCCGGTTCCGGTAAATCGACCCTGCTGCGCTGCATCAACAAGCTGGAAGAAATCACCAGCGGCGATCTGATCGTTGACGGTTTGAAGGTGAACGACCCGAAGGTGGACGAGCGTCTGATTCGCCAGGAAGCGGGCATGGTGTTCCAGCAGTTCTACCTGTTCCCGCACCTGACGGCGCTGGAAAACGTCATGTTTGGCCCACTGCGCGTGCGCGGTGCCAACAAAGCGGCGGCGGAAGCGCTGGCAAAAGATCTGCTGGCGAAGGTTGGTCTGGCGGAGCGTGCGCACCACTATCCTTCCGAGCTCTCCGGCGGCCAGCAGCAGCGCGTGGCGATTGCGCGCGCGCTGGCGGTGAAGCCGAAGATGATGCTGTTTGATGAGCCGACGTCCGCACTCGACCCGGAGCTGCGCCACGAGGTGCTGAAAGTCATGCAGGATCTGGCGGAAGAAGGGATGACGATGGTGATCGTGACCCACGAAATTGGCTTTGCTGAGAAGGTGGCCTCCCGCCTGATCTTTATTGATAAAGGCCGCATCGCCGAAGACGGCAATCCGCAGGCGCTGATCGCGAATCCGCCGAGCCAGCGTTTGCAGGAGTTCCTGCAGCACGTCTCCTGATCCCTAGCTTCATACCGAGCCGGGCTTGCCCGGCTTTTTTACGCCAGATTGTTCCCAAAAACTCTCCTGCGCCCCTCGCCCTCTATACTTATCATTTTGCACGATATTTTTTGTCGGAGGACGCCGTGCCGTGGATCCTGCTGCTGTTGATAAGCCTGTTTAGTGCGCCATCGCTCGCCGTGGCGATCCCCGGTGTCACCACCGGAACGACCGCTACCCAGCAAAGCACGCCGCCTCCGGAACCGGATGCTGAACAAAAAAAGGCGGCTTACAGCGCGCTTGCCGACGTCCTTGAAAACGACGCCTCCAGAAAAGAGCTCATCGAGCAATTGCGCAAAGCCGCCGCCACGCCGCCGCAGGAAACCGTTCCGACGCTCACCCCGCCGCCAGTTGAAGAACAAAAAACGGTGCTGGAAAACATCACCGACGTGAGCCGCCACTACGGGGAAGCGCTCTCCTCACGCTTTGCCCAGCTTTACCGCAACCTGATGGGATCCCAGCACAAGGCGTTTAACCCGCATACCTTTACCGCCGCCGCCACCCAGTTTTTGATGCTGGCCGCGGCCGTGTTTATTTTTTACTGGCTGGTGCGCCTGTGCGCCTGGCCGCTGTACCGCAGGATGGGCCACTGGGGGCGAAAAAAGAACCAGCATAAAAACAGCTGGCTGCACCTCCCCGCTATGGTTGCCGGGGCGTTTATCATCGATTTACTGCTGCTGGCATTAACGCTGTTTGTCGGTCAGGTGCTGGCGGACCGCCTCAATACGGGCAACAAAACCATTGCCTTCCAGCAGGCGCTCTTCCTGAACGCGTTTGCGCTCATCGAATTTTTTAAAGCGGTGCTGCGCGTCATCTTTTGCCCGCGCGTGCCTGAGCTTCGCCCTTTCAATATCAACGACGACAGCGCGAAATACTGGGCCGTGCGGCTAAGTGTCCTCAGCGGCCTGATAGGCTACGGCCTGCTGGTTGCCGTGCCGATTATCTCCAACCAGGTTAACGTGCAGTTTGGCGCGCTGGCGAACGTGCTGATTATGCTCTGTATAACCGTCTGGTCTCTGTACCTTATCTTTCACAATAAAAGGGCGATCACCGAGAGTCTGCTGCATCTGGCCGACCGTTCCCTCTCTTTCTTCAGCCTGTTTATCCGCGCCTTCGCGCTGGTGTGGCACTGGCTGGCAAGCGCGTACTTTATTGTGCTGTGCTTCTTCTCGCTGTTCGACCCGGGAAACAGCCTGAAATTTATGATGGGGGCGACGTTTAAAAGCCTGGCGATTATCGGCATCGCGGCATTTGTGTCCGGGCTGTTGTCCCGCTGGATCTCGAAAACTATCACCCTGTCGCCGCAGGTGCAGCGTAATTACCCGGAACTGCAAAAACGGGTGAACGGCTGGATATCGGTGTCGCTCAAGGTGGCGCGCATTCTTACCGTCTGTGTGGCGATTATGCTGCTCCTGAACGCGTGGAGCCTGTTTGATTTCTGGAACTGGCTGCATAACGGCGCCGGCGAGAAGACCGTCGATATTTTAATTCGTATCGCGCTGATTCTGTTCTTCTCCGCCGTCGGCTGGACGCTGCTGGCGAGCCTTATCGAGAACCGCCTGGTATCGGATATTCACGGCAGACCGCTCCCCAGCGCCCGCGCGCGCACGCTGTTGACCCTGTTCCGCAACGCGCTGGCGGTGATCATCAGCACCATCACCATCATGATCGTGCTGTCGGAAATCGGCGTGAATATCGCCCCGCTGCTGGCGGGTGCTGGCGCGCTGGGGCTGGCGATCTCCTTCGGTTCGCAAACGCTGGTGAAGGATATTATTACCGGCATCTTTATCCAGTTTGAGAACGGAATGAATACGGGCGATCTGGTGACCATCGGGCCGCTGACCGGCACCGTGGAGAGGATGTCGATTCGCTCGGTGGGCGTGCGCCAGGATACCGGGGCATACCACATCATTCCGTGGTCATCGATCACCACCTTCGCCAACTTCGTGCGCGGCATTGGCTCCGTTGTGGCGAACTACGACGTGGATCGCCACGAGGATGCGGACAAAGCGAAGCAGGCGCTGCGGGATGCGGTGGAAGAGTTAATGCAGATGGAGGATATTCGCGGGCTGGTGATTGGCGAGCCGTCGTTTGCCGGCATCGTCGGGCTGACGAACACGGCATTTACCCTGCGCGTGTCGTTCACCACCCAGCCGCTGAAGCAGTGGACGGTGCGCTTTGCCCTCGACAGCATGGTGAAAAAGCACTTCGATCTGGCGAACGTGCGAACGCCGGTGCAGACGTATCAGGTATTGTCGCCGCCCGCCTCGCCGCTCCCTCCGCAGGAACCGACGCTGTAACCGAGCCGGGTGGCGGTTTCGCCTTACCCGGCCAACGAGGGGGTACTATTTGCGACGTTTGTTATCGTCCATAAAAGACCAGGCGATAAAGCGGCTCTGCTTCTGGCCCTGCGCCATCTCTTTTTTCACCACTTTTACGGCGCCCGCTTCGCTCAGGGCGCGGTAGAGCGGTGGCAGGTTATCCCCGCGGGAAACCAGCGTCGTGAACCACTTCACCTGACGGCCAAACTGTTTGCTTTCCGCAATCATGCGCAGGATAAACGCTACTTCACCGCCCTCGCACCACAGCTCCTGCTGCTGCCCGCCGAAGTTCAGCGCGGCGTCTTCCGCCTGGCCGAGGTTTCGCCGTTTACGCTCGCTGCCCGCGCGGGCCGCTGCCGCCGAATCATGGAACGGCGGGTTGCACATCGTGGCGTCATAGCTTTCGTTTTTATGAATAATGCCGTTGAAGATCGACGCCGCATCTTTCTGACGACGCAGACGAATGGCGCGGCTCAGGCCGGGGTTAGCGCTGACGATCGCCTGCGCGCTGGCAAAGGCCTCGGCGCCGATTTCGCTCCCGGTAAAGCGCCAGCGATACTCATGCACGCCAATCAGCGGGTAAATCAGGTTTGCCCCGGTACCAATATCCAGGACGGAAGCCTGCTGCGGGATCGCGCCGTCACGATCTTCGGCGAGAAGATCGGCAAGGTGATGGACGTAATCAGCCCGGCCCGGAACGGGAGGACAGAGAAAGCCTTCCGGGATATCCCAGTGCGCCACGCCGTAAAAATGCGCCAGCAGCGCTTTGTTCAGCGTTTTCACCGCCTGCGGATCGGCAAAGTTGACGGTCGGCTCACCCGCTGGGGTCTGGACAATGTAGTCCTGCAGCGCAGGGCAGCTTTGGCACAGGGCGCTCATGTCGTAGCGGCTACGGTGGCGGTTTCGCGGGTGCAATCCCGGCTTTTGGGAAGTCATGGCATTCTCCTTTAAACAGCGGCGTAAGATACCCTGTGCTGGCCCAGCGGTAAATCTTTCTCTGCGGCGGTTAAAAAACCGCCGTAAATCAAACACCTCTACGTCTATGATCTGTCAGCGAATTGTCAGTTTTTATCGTTCAAAAAATAAGCAGATCATCATCAAATATTTGCGCTAAGTCACACTCGTCAGGCTTCTAAACTTAAAGGGAATCACCTGTTGTTTCCTCATGAGGATGTGATTATGAAAAAGTACCTGACCCTTGCTGTTATCGCCGGCGCCCTGGCGACCGCTTCATTTTCTGCAATGGCCGTTCAGTCACTGAATGAAAGTACCGATACCAGCCAGCTGCGTCCGGCGGGCACCGTCTCGGTTAGCCGCGCAAGTAACCTGGACGATCTGCAAAACAAACTGGCCGAGAAAGCCCGCCAGGAAGGTGCGAAAGGCTTTGTGGTGAACTCCGCAGGCGGAGATAACCATATGTACGGCACGGCAACCATCTATAAATAATTCCCTCTTTATAAAACTGCATCTGCCTGCCGGATGCAGTTCGTTTTCCCCTTTATCTTGATTGTTCATTTTTTAACCCCATATTAAAAGCAGGGTATATACCGATTGCAGGAGGATGCTATGGCTTCCGGCTGGGCGAATGATGACGCCGTTAACGAACAGATCAACAGTACTATTGAAGATGCGGTTGCGCGCGCTCGCGGTGAGATTCCGCGCGGCGAAAGTTTGAAGGAGTGCGAAGAGTGCGGAGAGCCGATCCCGGAGGCGCGGCGTAAAGCCATCCCCGGCGTAAGGTTTTGCATCACCTGCCAGCAGGGTAAAGATTCAAAAAATGCTTCACATTCAGGTTATAATCGCAGAGGATCGAAAGACAGCCAGCTACGTTGACTTTCCTTTACCTAAGTTAACCCCGTGGGCGCTTACCTTTACGCTCACGAATTTTAGCGAACCGCGTAGCAAAATGTGCCCTTCATCTCTCTTCTGTAAAGCGCAGCAACAAGAAGTGTAAAGCGCAACTTTGATTTAATTAATAATCAATAAGTTATTTGTCATTCAATTTTTTTGATTGACCACGTCAATTCTCTTCGATTTTATCCCTCCGAAAAAAACGTGATACTTATCACATCGACGGAACATCGTCCCCTTAACAGAAAACACCTGCGAGAGATTAATTATGAAAACCATCAAATATGCTGTAGCTGCTGTTGCCCTGTCCGCTCTGTCTTTTGGCGCATTCGCCGTAGAGCCTGTTTCATCAACTCAGGCCCAGAGCATGAATAAAATCGGTGTGGTGAGTGCAGAAGGCGCAACCACGCTGGACGGTCTGGAAGCCAAGCTGGCTGAGAAAGCGGCGGCTGCCGGTGCAAGCGGATACACCATCACCTCCGCTAACACCAATAACAAACTGAGCGGTACTGCGGTTATCTACAAATAATCGCCTGAATGAATGCTGTACCCTCGCCAAACCCTCTGGTGAGCTGCTCCAACCCTCATTGACCCTGTTGTTACCCTTGTTTGCCCGTCCGCCACTGGACGGGCTTTTTTTTGCCTAAAACGACTACGCCACGCGCTGTAACCCCGCTTCCACTGTCTCAACCTCCCCTGTCGCCAGCAAGCAGCAGGCCATTTGCAGCTTGATCGACTGTGGAACCGGCACATTCCCGGCCAGGCACTGCGTAATCCAGTGCGCGGTAACCTGCGGATCTTTCGACTCCGGCAGGAGAACATCGCTGTTGTCTTCCCCACGCTCGAGCACAACGCGCGTACCGGCAGGATCGATCAGCATCAGCTGAGGGCAGCGCTGTGGATTGGCATAAACTTCACCTTCCGTACCGTGCATCAGCAGCGCCCTGCCGCCAATCTCCTCAAAAAATTTCCCAACACGCCCCACGTATTCCGGGTGTGAGACGCTGGAAAGTCGCAGCGCGGCGTCTTCAGCAAACGGCGTCGCCAGCTTCGCCAGAGTATGCGAGCTGTTGCGCACGCCCATGCGCCAGCGCATGTCCAGCTGCTTTTCCAGCGGCGGGCAGAGCGCGCGCACGGGAATATAGACCGGCTGGTTCCCCTCCAGCTTTGCCTGCGCCTGGCCGGCATGAAGAGTCGGTTCAATGCCCAGCAGTTCAAAGATGGTTTCTGTCAGCACGCGCGTGGGATCTTCGCTGACCCCGTGTACCACCACCGGGAACCCCAGCTTATGTAATAAGATCGCCAGCAGCGGGGTCAGGTTTGCCTGCTTGCGCGCGCCGTTATAGCTCGGGATTACGATCGGCATCGGTTTTGCCACCGGCGGCGTTAAGCGCAGCGTTTGCGCCTGCATCGCCTCGTAGAAACCGCGCATCTCCGCTTCGCCTTCACCTTTGATGCGCAGCGCAATCAGGATGCCGCCCATCTCCAGGTCCGGTACTTCGCCATTGAGCATACGGGTATACAGGGCGCGAGCGGTCTCATGGTCCAGATCGCGGGCGTGATTTTTGCCCCGGCCTACCTCTTTGATAATCTTGCGATAATCCACGACATCTCTCCTGAAAATATCATCTTGTTAACAATATAGCCCCGTTGAACGTCAGGACGTTAGTTTTTTCGACACAATCAAGGCGCTGTTTTTATGGCGAAAAATGAAACTCAAGGATTATTTCAATTATTTGTGATTTCTACAGAAGATCCTTAACCCGTCATTATTTGTTTAAATAACCAGCGGAAAGTCATTTAGGGTCAACGGTGAAAACGTCCAGGCAACGCTATCACCAGAAACATACCAGGATTTGTTATGAACAAGGTTGCTTTAGGTTTAATCATCGCCGCAGCGGTGGGATGTTCTGCATCCGCATTTGCGGCAACTAACGGTGAAGGCCAGATTAATTTCACCGGCGAGATCATCGATTCTGCTTGCCAGGTCGTGAATGGGTTAAGTAATCCATTAAATGTTCAGCTGGGCAAAGTGTCTAAAACGGTATTTACCGGCGCAGGCTCCACCAGCACATTAACGAAGTTTGATATTCAGTTAACCAATTGCCCGGAAACGGTCACCTCCGCAGCGATTAACTTCGGCGGGACCCCGGATGCGAATAACAACTCTACGCTGGCCTTAACGCCGGATACCGATGTCGCAACAGGTGTGGCTATTCAGCTGGTTGACGCGTCCGAGCAACCCGTCACTCTGTATACGCCGTCTCAGCAATATCCATTAGCCTCCGGCACGGCGGTTAACGATCTTGAGTTCGGCGCTCGTTATATCCAAACCGGCGCTGCGATTACCGCAGGCCCTGCTAACTCTGTATCGACCTTCACCGTTATTTATAACTGATCTTATCAATCCTGAGATATTAATGCTTTTGCGGGCATTAATATCTCATCTATTTATTGAGAAATCTTTATGCGCCACGGTTATTTACTGAGCACTCTTTTACTGGTAGCCGCCACTGCACATGCGGGCGTCATTATTAATGGCACCCGTCTGGTCTATCAGGGAGATAAAAAGGAATCCTCTCTTGGTCTTTCAAATCCAGATGCGACGGATTATCTGGTGCAGTCCTGGGTTGATTCCGGCGGTAAAAACCCGGCCAAAGCCCCGTTCCTGATCACCCCGCCGCTTTTCCGTCTGGATGCAAAAGAAGATAACGTTCTGCGCGTGGTGCGTACGGGCGGAAATTTACCGGAAGACAGGGAATCCCTGTACTGGTTGAATATTAAAGCAATCCCTTCCTCAAAACACGTTGAGGGGATAAATACGCTGCAAATCGCCATTAATACTCGAATCAAATTACTGTATCGCCCGTCTGCGGTAAAAGGCAGACCAGAAGATGTGGCCGATAAACTTGAGTGGCGCCGCGAAGGTAACGAGCTGGTGGTGAATAACCCTACGCCGTTCTATATGAATTTCCAGACCGTTACGCTGAATGGTCATAAAATCACTAAAGCCACCTGGGCCGTGCCGAAAACGGAAACGCATTTTGCTCTACCTGGCAATGTCGGGGGCTCAAGCGTCACGTATTCCATTATTACTGATTACGGCAGCATCAGCCATACCTGGTCGAAATTCGTTCATTAATACTTCCCCGGTAATAAAATAATCATGTACAGCGATAAAAAGCCGTTCACCTACCGATTTTCGTCATTGCTGGTCATTCTTTGTGGCCTGGCAATGGCGATCTTTGCGCAGCAGGTTATGGCTGATGATTATTTTAACCCGGCCCTGCTGGATATTGATAATCCCCAGCAGGGGAAAACCGATTTGTCCGTCTATGAAAAAGGCCCAGGTCAGGCGCCGGGTAAATATCAGGTCGCGGTATTTATCAATAACAATAAAATTGATACCCGCGATGTCACCTTTACTCTGCAAAAAGACGCTCAGGGCAACAGCACGCTGCAACCTTGCTTTACCCTGGACGATTTAAAAAGCCTCGGCATCAAAACCAAAAAATATCCGCAGCTGATGGCCAAAGGCCAGTGCGCCGATTTACACGCCATCCCTGCCGCATCCGCGACCTTCCGCGTTCGCAACCAGCAGCTGCTGCTGAGCATTCCCCAGTCGGCGCTCGGTCAGGTGCCTCGCGGTTACATTGACCCAAAAGAATTTGACGAAGGGATCAACGCGGGCCTGCTTAACTACAGCGCAAACGCCAGCCAAAGCCATGCGCGCCATCAGGGTGAACAGGACACCAGCAGCCAGTACGTTAACCTGCGTCCAGGTTTGAACATTGGCGCGTGGCGCGTTCGCAACTATTCCACCTGGAATCGCAGCACCACGGGTAAGGAGGAGGACCAGAAATTCACCTCCGTTTATACCTACGCGCAGCGCGACATTGTGGCGATGAAAAGCGACCTCACCGTCGGCCAGAGCTCCTCCCCTTCCGACGTTTTTGACAGCGTCCCCTACACCGGGGTGGAGCTGAAATCCGATAACGACATGCTGCCGGACAGTGAAAAAGGCTACGCTCCCATTATTCGCGGCACCGCCCACAGCAACGCGCTGGTGGTGGTACGCCAGAACGGGTACATCATTTATCAGAACACGGTCGCACCGGGCGCGTTCGAAATTAACGATCTCTACCCCACCGGCAGCAGCGGCGATCTCCAGGTCACCGTGAAAGAGACCGACGGCAGCGAAAGCCATTTCGTGGTGCCGTTTGCCTCCGTGCCGGTATTGCAGCGTGAAAAAAACCTGCGCTACAGCGTGACCGCCGGACGCTATCGTTCTTATGACAAAAACGTGGAAAAGACCCCGTTTGCCCAGGGCAGCGCCATCTACGGTTTACCCTACGGTTTTACCGCCTACGGTGGCGTGCAGCAGAGCAGCCATTATCAGTCTCAGGCGGCAGGTATCGGGAAAAACATGGGCGATTTAGGGGCGTTCTCCATCGACGTCACCCGCGCCAAAGCCCTGTTGAAAAAACAGCAGGCCAGCAAAGGCCAGTCGTGGCGCGTGCGTTACAGCAAAGATATCGCCCGCTCGGGTACCAACTTCACGCTGGCGGGCTACCGCTATAACAGCAAGGGTTTTTACACCCTCGAAGACACCATGGAGTCCTATACCCACTCTGACGACTGGTCTGCACCTCAGCAGCGCCGCGCCCGAACCGAAGCCACCGTCGACCAGACGCTGCCGGAAGGCTGGGGGTCCGTCACCCTGAGCATGGTGAAAGAGACGTACTGGAGCCAGAGCCAGAACATGACCTCCTTGAGCGTCAGCTACAACAACAGCTGGCACGGCGTGAGCTACAGCCTCAGCTACAGCATGAACAAAAACACCAGCGACAGCGATGAAGACGGTGATGAGGTCACGAACGACAACCAGTTCTCGCTGAGCGTCTCGGTGCCGCTGGACCACTGGATGCATAACACCTGGGCCACCTACAACCTGAACAACACCAAAGACGGCACGACGCAGAATATCGGCCTGAACGGCACGGCGCTGAAAGAAGACAACCTGAACTGGAACATCCAGGAAGGGCTGAGCAGCACCGGCAGCGGTAACTCCACCAGCATCAACGCCGACTACAAAGCGACCTATGGCGAGGTGAGCGCAGGGGTCAGTCAGGACAAATATCAGCAGACCGTGAACGTCGGTTTGCAGGGCGGCGTGGTTGCCCATGCTAACGGGATAACCCTGAGCCAGCCGCTCGGTGAGACCATCGCGCTGGTAAAAGCGCCGGGAACCCACGGGACGCACATCGCGAACCAGACGGGCGTTGAGACCGACTTCCGCGGCTACACCGTCGTGCCGTTTGTTACCGCGTATCGCCACAACACCATTGCGCTGGATACCGAAACGCTGCCGGACGACGCCGACGTCACCCACGCGGCGCAGATCGTCACCCCAACCCGCGGGGCCGTGGTGCGCGCCAGCTTTAATACCCGCGTAGGTAACCGCGTGCTGATGACGCTGACACAAAATGGTAAACCGCTGCCCTTCGGCGCAACGGTCACCACCGAGGATAAAGACAGCGAATTTATTGTCGGGAATGACGGCCAGACCTACCTGTCGGGTCTGCCACAGCAAGGGCATCTCAACGTTTCCTGGGGACAGGAGGCGAGCGAGCACTGCGTCGCTGACTATGCGCTAACGGATGAGAAAGAGAAAACCAGCATCATTAACGCTGCCGCGCAGTGTCATTGATCTACCGTTCAGGCTAACGATTATGCAAATGATTAAACAGTGCTTTTTCTTACTGGTTCTGGGAACCGCCGCGTTATTTATGCCGCATGCGAAGGCGACCTGTACAACGCCGGACCTGCCGAAGATGATTAACGTGGCGTCAATCTCCGTTCCGACAACGCTGGCGGTAGGTGAGACCATTCCTGGAACAGAACAGGTTGCCCATGTCGCCGGTAACTGCGATCAGGCCGCAGATAGCGGCCTGGAGATCGTATCCTGCTACTACGGTACGGGAGCAGAGATCCCAGGACTAAAAGGTGTCTACGACTCTGGTGTTCCCGGCGTTGGGGTGGCATTGATGAACGATCGGGGGCAGCGCATCAGCGGAGCTGGCGGCGTTAACTGCATCTCAACGGGAACGCCGGTGGGGTATGTTTCCAGCGATGGCAAACAGAGCTTTAATTTTGACGTTACGCTGGAGCTGGTCAAAACCAGCGATACGGTAGCGTCTGGCACGCTCGATCAGAGCCAGACTCGTTTTGGTATCGGGGTGTATCACCACGAAGGGATCGGCAACCCTAACGACATCGCCTATGCGGGCAACGTCATCCTTAAAGAGGTCACCTGCTCCGTCCTGCCAAAAAACCTGACGGTTAACCTTGGAGATTTCCCGGTCAGCGACTTTGTCAGCGTGGGGATGCTCTCCTCTCCGGCGCAGAATTTTGACGTCACGGTGCACTGCGACAGCACCGTGCAGCCCGAAGTAAAGATCACCAGCTCAAACGGCTATGAAGCGGCGTTTGAAGGAGTGCTAAAACTCACGCAGCAGCCCGGAGCCGCAACGGGAGTCGGCGTACGCATGCTGTTCGACGACAATATCGCCACCTTTGACACCTACGTTAACACCCGAAGCGAAGCCATCGCCAACGAGACGCTGACCATACCGTTTGAGGTACGCTACGAGCAGGTCAGCGATGTAGTTACCCCCGGCCCGGCCAACACCGTTGCTACCATCACGCTTGCCTATAAGTGACCAACATGAAAAAGACCATTTCGATTCTGGCGCTGGGGCTGATCGCCCAGGCTCACGCCGACGACATTCAGATCCAGATGACGGGCAATATTTACGCCAACACCTGCGTCATCGACAGCGCCAGCCGAAACCTGACGGTGGATCTGGGCCAGGCGGTGTCGGGCAGCTTTAAAGACGTGGGCGATACCGGCGAGTGGAAAGACTTTTCCCTTTCTGTGTCGCACTGCCCGGCCACGCTTGCTCTCGCCACGGCCTTTTTCTACGGCCAGGCCGACAGCACACACCCGACTAAATTCGCCAATATCGGCAGCGCAAAAGGGCTGGCGCTGGAGCTGGCAGACCGTCAGGACAAAATACTAATTGCCCCGCAGGCCGCTTTTAACGCCGCCATTAACCCGAGCGACCACACGGCGACGTTTCCGCTCTCCGCGCGCTATTACGCCACAGCCATGCCCGTCACCGCCGGCACGTTCAGCAGCGTAGTGCAGGTGACCTTCACTTACCAGTAGGACCGCGCCTCTTAGCACGGATGCTTTTTCCACGCCCGGCGGTCAGTTTTGCCGGGCGTTTTTTTACCTCCGGCACCTCCGGCTGTTCAATCGGGAAAACAGGCAGCGCGTTCAGCAAACGCTGGCCGTAGTTTTTGGTGAGCAGACGCTTGTCGTAAATCACCACCTCGCCCCAGCAGCCGTGGCTACGAATAAGACGCCCCACCTGCTGAATCAGGTTAAACGACGCCGCAGGCAGGCTCTGCACCTCAAACGGATAGCGATTGAGGCTTTTCAGCCACTCGCCTTCGGTGATCACCACCGGGCTGTCGATGGGCGGGAAGGCGATTTTATGGATATGCACCTGCGTCAGGTAGTCACCCTTCAGATCCAGACCTTCGGCAAAAGACTGTAGCCCCACCAGCACGCTGCGCTCGCCGCTGTCGATGCGCTTGCGGTGGGTTTCCACCAGCCGGTAACGGGGCTGGTCGCCCTGCACCAGCAGGAGTAAACGCAGATCGGTAACATGTTCGAGGAAACGCTGCATCGCGCGCCCGCTGGCAAACAGCACCAGCATGCCGGGGTATTTTTTGCTCTCGACCTGCTCGCGGAAGTAGGCCGCCATCTCGGCAATGTGCTGCTCTTCGTTGTCGATAAGCGGCTCGAATTTCATGCGCGGAATGACCAGCTTGCCCTGCTCGCAGTGGTTAAACGGCGAGTCCAGCGCCACAAAACGGTCGCCCGCTTTCTCCTTCAGGCCGCTCATCTCCTGTAGCCTGGAGAAGCTGTTCAGGGAGCGCAGGGTCGCGGAGGTGACCACCACGTGCGGCACGCTGCGCCAGATGAGCTTTTCGAGCTGATCGGCCACGCGGATGCCCACGCAGTGGAAAAAGAGGTGCACCTGCCCGTCCCGCACTTCGCGGGTGGCCCATTTGGTGACCGGCGCGCCCGAGGCCTGCGCCATCGAGGCCAGCCGCCAGAGCTTGCTCTGCGCTTCGAACATCCCCAGCGCGCGGTTCATCTGCAGCAGGATGCGGTGCAGACGCACCACGTCGTGCGAGCCGGTTTTCTCGCTGAGGTCGTTCAGGAACATCTCCGCCAGTCCGCGCAGCTTTTCCAGATGCTTTGCCAGCTGCTGGCAAATCTCCATCACCTCTTCCGGTAGCTCCCCCATCGCAAAGCGGTGTTCCGCTTCCTGGGCGGCGGGAAGATAGAGGTTCAGGATGTTATTCAGGGACGAAATAAGGCTATAGACCTCTTCGCAGTGCTCGCTCAGCCGCTCAGGGATCGCCAGCGGCGGCGTGGTTTTCGGGCGGAACTGCTCCATGCAGGTCGCCACCAGCTTGCAGAAGAGGTCGAGCTGCAGGCGGAACCACGGCGCCGTAATTTCAGCGCTCATCTCCAGCGCGTCCCGCGCCACGTCCGGCAGATGGTGGCCTTCGTCGAGCACCAGCAGCAGGTTTTTAGGCTCCGGCAGCACCGCTTCGCTTTCGAGCGCGGCCATCACCAGCGCGTGGTTGGCGACAACCACTTCGGCTTCCTGGATCTCGCGCCGGGCGACAAAGAACGGACACTCGCGGTAGTAGTGACAGTTGCGGTTCAGGCAGCTCGCTTTATCGGTGCTCAGCCTGCGCCACAAGTCGTCGCTAATCGCCAGGCTGGTGTGATCCCGCAGCCCGTCCCACTTATAGCCGTCGAGTTCGGCTTTGAGCTTTGCGCACTGCTCCTGCTCTGCCTTGTTGTTTGGCGTCAGCTCATCATCCAGAAAGGCGAGCAGATCCTGCTGCGAGGGCTCGCTGCTTGCCAGCGCCGCCAGGTTACGCGGGCATACGTAGCGCCCGCGTCCAAAGGCGGCGGTAAACCGCAGGTCGGGGATAATTTTGCGCAGCAGGGGTAAATCTTTGCTGAATATCTGGTCCTGCAGCGCCACGTTGGCGGTGCTGACCACCAGCGTTTTGTCCTCCTCCCGCGCTATCGCGATGCCGGGAATGAGGTACGACAGGGTTTTCCCGACGCCGGTCGGGGCTTCAATCGCCAGATGTCGCCCGTCGTCCCCGGCGAGCGTTTTTGCCACGTCGGCAATCATCTGCCGCTGCGGCGCTCGGGGGATAAAATCGGGGATCTGCTGTTGTAGCGCCTTATACCATGCGCCAATTTGCGCTTTCAGCGCCGCGGTTAAAGCCATTGGAAAACCTGAAATACTGTATAAACAGCCACTATTGTGGCACTTTCTCTTCGCTGCGGCAAAAAGAAAAGCCCGGCTTTACGACCGGGCTTCCAGATTACTGCGGGTTAGCAGGTTTGCGCGGGCGGCGTCGGCGCTGCCCTTCCCCTGCCGGTTTCCCTTCCCCACTGCGCCACGGGCTTTCACCGGCCGGCTTGCCGTCGCTGTTACGACGCGGCGGTTTGCCCGATGACTTCGGCGCGCCGCCTTCGGCACGACGAGGCTGCTGGCCGCGACCGCCGCCGCCCTGACCGCGACCGCCGCCCTGACGACCGTTCTGAATCGGCTCGGCTTTGATGGACGGGTCCACTTCGTAGCCCGGGGTTTCGATGCGCGGGATCTCTTTCTTCAGCAGACGTTCGATGTCGCGCAGCAGCTTGTGCTCGTCCACGCAGACCAGAGAGAGCGCCTCACCGGTCGCCGCCGCACGGCCGGTACGGCCGATACGGTGAACGTAATCTTCCGGAACGTTCGGCAGCTCGTAGTTCACCACGTGCGGCAGCTCTTCAATATCGAGGCCGCGGGCAGCGATGTCGGTCGCCACCAGCACGCGGATGTCGCCGGATTTGAAGTCCGCCAGCGCGCGGGTACGCGCGCCCTGGCTCTTGTTACCGTGGATCGCCGCGCTGCGGATGCCGTCTTTATTCAGCTGTTCCGCCAGGTGGTTCGCGCCGTGCTTGGTGCGGGTAAAGACCAGCACCTGCTGCCAGTTACCCTGGCCGATCATCTGGGAGAGCAGCTCCCGCTTGCGCTTTTTATCCACAAAGTGAACGTGCTGCGTCACCTGCTCGGAGGCGGTGTTGCGGCGCGCTACTTCCACTTCCAGCGGGTTATGCAGCAGCTTTTCCGCCAGCGCCTTGATCTCATCGGAGAAGGTCGCGGAGAAGAGCAGGTTCTGGCGACGCGGCGGCAGCTTAGCCAGCACGCGACGAATATCGTGGATGAAGCCCATGTCGAGCATGCGGTCGGCTTCGTCCAGCACCAGAATTTCAATGCTATCAAGCTTCACCGCGTTCTGGTGTTCCAGATCCAGCAGACGGCCCGGCGTTGCCACCAGCACGTCCACGCCGCCGCGCAGCTTCATCATCTGCGGGTTAATGCTCACGCCACCGAAAACCACCAGCGAGCGGATGTTGAGGTAGCGGCTGTACTCACGCACGTTCTCGCCAATCTGGGCTGCCAGCTCGCGGGTTGGGGTGAGGATCAGCGCGCGCACCGGACGACGGCCTTTGGCATGCGGCTGGTTTTTTACCAGCAGCTCTAACAGCGGCAGCGTAAAGCCCGCGGTTTTACCGGTGCCGGTCTGGGCGCTGGCCATCAGGTCACGGCCCTGAAGCACGGCCGGAATAGCCTGCTGCTGGATAGGGGTTGGCTCAACGTAGCCCTGCTCTGCGATCGCGCGCAGAATTTCCGGGTTCAGGCCAAGGGAATCAAAAGACATAAAAACTCCGAACCGCCCCGACCATCACAGGTGTAGTTTTCAGGGAGATATCACGAATAGAAGGACAAAAACCACAATGTCGCGAAGGAGCGGAGTGTAGCAGCTTTTGTGACGTGGCGCATAAAATATCCCTGTTGTATCCCTCGACGGATTAGCGATTCAGGTATAATTTTAATCAATCGATTGATTAATTTTTAATACCTCCATGAATACGACACCGACGACAACCAAAGGTGAACAGGCCAAAAGCCAGCTTATCGCCGCCGCGCTGGCGCAGTTTGGCGAGTATGGCCTGCATGCCACCACGCGGGATATTGCCGCCCAGGCCGGGCAAAACATTGCGGCCATTACCTACTATTTTGGCTCAAAAGAGGATTTATACCTCGCCTGCGCCCAGTGGATAGCCGATTTTATCGGCACCCACTTTCGCCCGCACGTTGAGGAGGCCACCGGGCTGCTGAGCCAGCCGACGCCGGATCGTACCGCTATCAGGCAGCTTATTCTCAATGCCTGTCACAATATGATCCGCCTGCTGACGCACGACGATACGCTCAACCTGAGCAAGTTTATCTCCCGCGAGCAGCTCTCCCCCACCGCCGCCTACCAGCTGGTACACGATCAGGTGATTGCCCCGATGCACACCCATCTGACCCGGCTGATTGCCGCCTACACCGGACGGGACGCCAGCGATACCGACACCATTTTGCATACCCACGCCCTGCTGGGCGAAATTCTCGCCTTCCGTCTGGGGCGTGAGACCATCCTGTTACGCACGGGCTGGACACAATTCGATGAGGATAAAGCCGCGCAGATTATCCAGGTCATCACCTGTCATCTCGATCTGATCCTGCAAGGCTTAACGCAAAGGAGTCTGAAGTCATGAAAAAACCTGTCGCCATCGTTCTGGTGGTTGTTGTATTGCTTGCCGCGGGAATCGGTGGCTGGCTGTGGTATCAGAGCCAGCAGGATCGGGGCCTGACGCTGTACGGTAACGTGGATATTCGCACCGTGAATATGAGCTTCCGCGTTGGCGGGCGTCTCGCCTCGCTGAGCGTTGACGAAGGCGATGCCATCAAAGCCGGGCAGACGCTGGGGATGCTGGATAAAGCCCCCTTTGAGAACGCGCTGATGCAGGCTAAAGCCGGTGTTTCCGTCGCGCAGGCGCAGTATGACCTGATGCTGGCGGGCTATCGCGATGAAGAAATTGCCCAGGCCGCTGCCGCCGTTAAGCAGGCCAAAGCCGCCTACGACTACGCGCAGAACTTCTACAACCGCCAGCAGGGACTGTGGAAAAGCCGCACCATTTCCGCCAACGATCTGGAAAACGCCCAGTCATCCCGCGACCAGGCGCAGGCGACGCTGAAATCCGCGCAGGATAAATTAAGCCAGTACCGCTCCGGTAACCGCGAGCAGGACATCGCCCAGGCGAAAGCCAGCCTTGAGCAGGCGCAGGCGCAGCTGGCTCAGGCGGAACTGGATCTGCACGACACGACCTTAACCGCCCCGTCTGACGGCACGCTGATGACCCGCGCGGTGGAGCCGGGCAGCATGCTCAGCGCGGGCAGCACCGTCTTAACGCTCTCCCTGACCCGTCCGGTCTGGGTGCGCGCCTACATTGACGAGCCAAACCTCGGCCAGATGCAGCCGGGGCGCGAGCTGCTGCTCTACACCGACGGCCGCCCGGACAAGCCGTATCACGGCAAGGTCGGCTTTGTCTCCCCTACCGCCGAATTCACGCCGAAAACCGTTGAAACGCCGGATCTGCGTACCGACCTGGTGTACCGCCTGCGCATCATCGTCACCGATGCGGACGACGCGCTGCGTCAGGGCATGCCTGTTACCGTGACCTTAAGCGACGGGGAACGTCATGAATGATGCGGTTATCCAGCTCAACGGTCTGGTCAAACGCTTCGCGGGCATGGACAAGCCGGCGGTCGCGCCGCTGAACTGCACCATTCAGAAAGGCTACGTGACCGGACTGGTCGGCCCGGACGGCGCGGGCAAAACCACGCTGATGCGGATGCTGGCGGGGCTGCTGAAGCCGGATGAAGGCTCGGCCAGCGTGCTTGGCCTGGATCCGATTAAAGACGACGGCGCGCTCCACGCCATGCTCGGCTATATGCCGCAGAAGTTTGGCCTGTACGAAGATCTGACGGTGATGGAAAACCTCAATCTGTACGCCGACCTGCGCAGCGTCACCGGTGAAGCCCGGCAGAAAACCTTCGCCCGCCTGCTGGAGTTCACCTCCCTCGGCCCGTTTACCGGGCGGCTGGCGGGCAAGCTCTCCGGCGGGATGAAGCAGAAGCTGGGGCTGGCCTGCACGCTGGTGGGCGAGCCGAAGGTGCTGCTGCTGGATGAGCCCGGCGTCGGCGTGGACCCGATATCCCGCCGCGAGCTGTGGCAGATGGTGCACGAGCTGGCGGGCGACGGGATGCTGATCCTCTGGAGCACCTCCTACCTCGACGAAGCGGAGCAGTGCCGGGACGTGCTGCTGATGAACGAGGGCGAACTGCTCTATCAGGGCGAACCGACCGAGCTGACGCAAACCATGGCCGGGCGCAGCTTCCTGCTGCACAGCCCGCAGGAGTCTAACCGCAGGCTGCTCCAGCGGGTGCTAAAGCTGCCGCAGGTGAGCGACGGGATGATTCAGGGCCGCTCGGTGCGCGCGATCCTCAAAAAAGAGGCCACCGTCGACGATATCCGCCGTGCGCCGGGCATGCCTGAGATCGACATGACGGAAACCGCGCCGCGCTTTGAGGATGCCTTTATCGACCTGCTGGGCGGTGCGGGCACGTCGGAATCGCCTCTTGGCGCGATCCTGCACACGGTGGAAGGCACGCCGGGCGAAACGGTGATCGAAGCCAAATCCCTGACCAAAAAATTCGGGGATTTCGCCGCCACCGACAACGTGAATTTTGCCGTGAAGCGCGGCGAGATATTTGGCCTGCTCGGGCCGAACGGCGCGGGAAAATCGACCACCTTTAAGATGATGTGCGGCCTGCTGGTCCCGACGTCCGGCAAGGCGCTGGTGCTGGACATGGATCTGAAAGTCAGTTCCGGCAAGGCGCGCCAGCATCTCGGCTATATGGCGCAGAAATTCTCGCTGTACGGCAACCTGACGGTCGAGCAGAATCTGCGCTTTTTCTCCGGCGTGTACGGCCTGCGCGGGCGGGCGCAGAGCGAGAAAATTCGCCGCATGAGCGACGCCTTCGGGTTAACGAATATTGCATCACACGCCACCGACGAGCTGCCGCTCGGCTTTAAGCAGCGGCTGGCGCTGGCCTGCTCGCTGATGCACGAGCCCGATATTCTGTTTCTGGATGAACCCACCTCGGGCGTTGACCCCATTACCCGCCGCGAGTTCTGGCTGCACATCAACAGCATGGTGGAAAAAGGGGTGACGGTGATGGTGACCACCCACTTTATGGACGAGGCGGAGTACTGCGACCGCATCGGGCTGGTCTATCGCGGCAAGCTGATCGCTCACGGCACGCCGGACGACCTGAAGGAGCAGGCCGCTGACGAAGAACAGCCAGACCCAACTATGGAGCAGGCGTTTATCACCCTCATCCACGACTGGGATAAGGAGAATACCCATGCGCAGTAGTGCCCTTTCCTGGCGCCGGGTGCGCGCGCTGTGTATCAAAGAGACGCGGCAGATCGTGCGCGACCCCAGCAGCTGGCTGATTGCGGTGGTGATCCCCCTGCTGCTGCTGTTTATCTTTGGCTACGGCATTAACCTCGATTCCAGCAAGCTGCGGGTCGGCATTCTGCTGGAGCAGCAGAGCGAAGAGGCGCTGGACTTCACCCACGCCATGACCGGCTCGCCCTATATTGACGCCACCGTCAGCGACAACCGGCAGGAATTGATCCAGAAAATGCAGGCCGGGAAAATTCGCGGCCTGATCGTCATCCCGGTGGATTTCGCCGCCAACATGGCGCGACCTGGCGCCGATGCGCCGATCCAGGTGATTACCGACGGCAGCGAACCGAACACCGCGAACTTCGTGCAGGGCTACGCGGAGGGCATCTGGCAGCTCTGGCAGATGCAGCGCGCCGAAGACCGGGGCGAGACGTTTGAACCGCTCATTGACGTGCAGACGCGCTACTGGTTTAACCCCGCCGCCATCAGCCAGCACTTTATTATCCCGGGCGCGGTAACCATCATCATGACAGTGATCGGCGCGATACTGACCTCGCTGGTGATCGCCCGCGAGTGGGAGCGCGGCACCATGGAGGCGCTGCTCTCCACCGAGGTGACGCGAGTTGAGCTGCTGCTGTGCAAGCTCATCCCCTACTACTTCCTCGGCATGCTGGCGATGCTGCTCTGCATGCTGGTCGCGGTCTTTATCCTCGGCGTGCCGTACCGCGGCTCGCTGGTGGTGCTGTTCTTTATAACCAGCCTGTTTTTACTCAGCACGCTGGGGATGGGGCTGCTCATCTCCACCATCACCCGCAACCAGTTTAACGCCGCGCAGGTGGCGCTAAACGCCGCCTTCCTGCCGTCGATTATGCTCTCCGGGTTTATCTTCCAGATAGACAGCATGCCGGCGGTGATCCGCGCCGTGACCTACATCATTCCGGCGCGCTACTTCGTGAGCACGCTGCAGAGCCTGTTCCTGGCGGGGAATATTCCGGTGGTGCTGATTATCAACACCCTGTTTTTGATGGCGTCGGCGGTGATGTTTATCGGGTTGACGTGGCTGAAAACCAAGCGGCGACTGGATTAAGGAGCGCACATGTTTCACCGTTTATGGACACTGATCCGCAAAGAGCTGCAGTCCCTGCTGCGCGAGCCGCAAACCCGCGCCATTCTGGTGCTGCCGGTGCTGCTTCAGGTTTTACTGTTCCCGTTTGCCGCCACCCTTGAGGTCACTAACGCCACCATTGCCATTTATAACGAAGACAACGGCAAACACGCCGTTGAGCTGACGCAGCGCTTTGCCCGGGCGAAGGCCTTTACCCACATCCTGCTGCTGAAAAGCCCGCAGGAGATCCAGCCCACCATCGACACGCAAAAAGCGCTGCTGCTGGTGCGCTTCCCGGCGGATTTCTCCCGCAACCTGGATACCTTCCAGACCGCGCCGATGCAGCTGATCCTCGACGGGCGCAACTCCAACAGCGCCCAGATAGCGGCCAACTACCTGCAGCAGGTGGTGAAGGATTATCAGCAGGAGCTGATGGAGGGCAAACCGAAGCCCAATAACAGCGAGCTGGTGGTGCGCAACTGGTACAACCCGAACCTGGACTACAAGTGGTTTGTGGTGCCGTCGCTGATCGCCATGATCACCACTATCGGGGTGATGATCGTGACTTCCCTGTCCGTCGCCCGCGAACGCGAGCAGGGCACGCTGGATCAGCTGCTGGTCTCCCCGCTCGCCACCTGGCAGATTTTCGTCGGCAAAGCGGTGCCGGCGCTGATCGTCGCGACGTTCCAGGCCACCATCGTGCTGGGGGTGGGAATTTGGGCCTACGAGATCCCGTTTGCCGGATCGCTGGCGCTGTTTTACTTCACGATGGTGATTTACGGGCTGTCGCTGGTGGGGTTTGGGCTGCTGATTTCGGCGCTCTGCTCCACGCAGCAGCAGGCGTTTATCGGGGTATTCGTCTTTATGATGCCGGCGATTCTGCTCTCCGGGTACGTTTCACCCGTCGAGAACATGCCGGTGTGGCTGCAGGATTTAACGTGGATAAACCCGATTCGACACTTTACGGATATCACCAAGCAGATCTATCTGAAGGATGCGAGTCTGGACATTGTCTGGGGAAGTTTGTGGCCGCTACTAGTCATAGCGGCCACGACGGGCTCAGTGGCCTATGCGATGTTTAGACGCAACATTGCGTAGCTTTTTCTCTTTGGTGAGCAGCGACACTACCGCTGGCCCTGCAAGGATTGCCAGACCCGCCAGGGCCAGCAGCAGGTTGTTTTGCAGCACGCGTGACAGCAGCCAAAGCACGATCATCGCGGCACCAAAGTACCAGGTGGTGGTGAGCTCTTCGAGCACATCACCTACCTCGCGCCAGCGCGCTTCATGGTGGCGCTGTAAGAACAGCATCGACAGCACGGTGACGCCATAGAGGACGCATAGCCCTAAGCCAACACGCACCAGCGTGCCGCTCATCCAGCCCATCACCAGTACGGCCACGACCAGTAAATGCAACATTATCTGCCAGCAACTCAAACCGGTTGCGACACGAACACGTTGTTGCCACTTCATGGCTTCTCTCCTGAAGGATTTTTCTCTGCTTAATCAGACTACCGCACTTTACGGAAAATTCCGTAACGCCGCATCTTTTTGTGACGCCGACTACACTTTATTTTCATCGGGATAGTCACCCAGGAAGGTGTTTATGAGCAAAAAAACGCAGCATTTCTCGCTTAAGGTGCTGACGATTAACATTCATAAGGGCTTCACAGCATTTAACCGCCGCTTCATTTTACCGGAGCTGCGCGACGCGGTACGCACCGTCAGCGCGGACATTGTCTGCCTGCAGGAGGTGATGGGCGCCCACGAGGTGCACCCCATGCATTTCGAAAACTGGCCCGACACGCCCCACTATGAATTTCTGGCCGACACCATGTGGAGCGATTACGCTTACGGCCGCAACGCGGTCTATCCGGAAGGCCATCACGGTAATGCGGTGCTGTCGCGTTTTCCTATCGAACATTATGAGAACCGGGACGTTTCCGTCGGGGAGAGCGAAAAGCGCGGGCTGCTTTACTGCCGCATCGCGCCGCCGGATCTTGACGTTCCCGTTCACGTGGGCTGCGTTCACCTCGGACTGCGTGAAGCCCACCGTCAGGCGCAGCTGGAGATGCTGGCTGACTGGACCAATGCGCTGCCGGAAGGCGAACCCGTGGTGGTGGCCGGAGATTTTAACGACTGGCGGCAGCGTGCCAACCACCCTCTGAAGGTGAATGCGGGGCTGGAGGAAATTTTCACCCGGGCACATGGTCGTCCCGCACGGACGTTTCCCGTGCGCTTCCCCCTGCTGCGCCTGGACCGCATCTACGTGAAAAATGCGCATGCCAGCAGCCCGACGGCGCTGGCGTTACTTAACTGGCGACATCTTTCCGACCATGCCCCGCTGAGCGCGGAGATCCACTTATGAAATGCACATGGCAGGAAGGTAACCGTATTACGCTGCTGGAAAACGGCGATAACTTTTATCCGGCGGTCTTTGAGGCGATTAGCCACGCACAGCAGAAAGTCTACCTTGAAACGTTTATCTGGTTTGAAGACGACGTTGGCAGGCAGTTGCACAGCGTACTGCTGCATGCCGCCCGGCGCGGGATAAAAATCGAGGCCCTGCTCGACGGGTATGGCTCGCCGGACCTCAGCGATGAATTTGTTAACGAGCTCACCGCCGCCGGCGTGGTGTTCCGTTACTACGATCCCGGTCCGCGCCTGTTCGGCATGCGAACCAACCTGTTCCGCCGCATGCACCGCAAAATCGTGGTGGTGGACGAAACGGTGGCGTTCGTGGGCGGCATTAACTACTCCGCCGAGCATATGTCGGATTACGGCCCGGAGGCCAAGCAGGACTACGCGATCCGCATTGAGGGACCGGTGGTTCAGGACATTCAGCTGTTCGTGCTGGAAAACTTGCCCGGTAAAGAGGCCGCTCGCCGCTGGTGGCGACGCCGTCATCGCCCGGAAGAGAACCGCAAGCCCGGCGAAGCGCAGGCCCTGTTTGTCTGGCGGGACAACGAGGAGCATCGGGACGACATTGAACGTCATTACCTGAAGATGCTGGCCAATTCGAAGCGCGAAGTGATTATCGCCAACGCCTATTTCTTCCCCGGCTACCGTATTCTGCACGCCATGCGCAACGCGGCCCGACGCGGCGTGAGCGTTAAACTGATTGTGCAGGGCGAGCCGGATATGCCGATTGTGAAGGTGGGCGCGCGCCTGCTCTACCGCTACCTGGTGAAAAGCGGCGTGCAGATTTATGAATACCGCCGCCGCCCGCTGCACGGCAAAGTGGCCGTCATGGATGACCACTGGGCAACCGTCGGCTCCAGTAACCTCGATCCGCTGAGCCTGTCGCTTAACCTGGAAGCGAACCTGATCATCCATGACCGTCAGTTTAACCAGACCCTGCGCGATAACCTTCAGGGGCTTATCCATAAGGACTGCGTGCGGGTGGATGAATCCATGGTGCCGAAACGGAGCTGGTGGAACGTTGGCATCGGCGTGGTGGTGTTCCACTTCCTGCGCCACTTCCCGGCGATGGTCGGCTGGCTGCCGGCGCATACGCCGAAGCTGGCGCAGGTGGATCCGCCGGTACAACCCGAAATGGAAACCCAGGACCGCGTTGAAGCGGAAGATGGAGGCAAACCCTGATGTCAAAATCTCATCCTCGCTGGCGGCTGGCAAAAAAAATCCTCACCTGGGTGTTCTTCATTGCGGTCGCGGTACTGCTGGTGGTGTACGCGCAGAAAGTGGACTGGGAGGAGGTGTGGAAGGCTATCCGCAACTATAACCGGCTGGTGCTGCTGGGCGCCGCAGGGCTGGTTGTCGTCAGCTACCTGATGTACGGCTGCTATGACCTGCTCGGGCGCGCCTACTGCGGCCACAAGCTGGCTAAACGTCAGGTGATGCTGGTATCGTTTATCTGCTACGCCTTTAACCTGACGCTGAGCACCTGGGTCGGGGGGATTGGCATGCGCTATCGCCTGTACTCGCGGCTTGGCCTGCCGGGTGGGACCATCACGCGTATTTTCTCACTAAGCATCACCACCAACTGGCTGGGCTATATTCTGCTCGGCGGGGTGATTTTCACCATTGGCGTGGTGCAGCTGCCCGCGCACTGGTATATCGACGAAGCCACGCTGCGCATTCTCGGCGTCGTGCTGCTGCTGATTATCGCCGTGTATTTGTGGGCCTGCGCCTTTGCCAAACGCCGCCATATGACCATTAAAGGGCAGAAACTGGTCCTGCCGTCGTGGAAGTTCGCGGTGCTGCAGATGGCGGTATCCAGCGCCAACTGGATGGCGATGGGGGCAATCATCTGGCTGTTGATTGGCGAGGACGTGAATTACTTCTTCGTGCTGGGCGTGCTGCTGGTGAGCAGTATCGCCGGGGTTATCGTGCATATCCCGGCGGGGATTGGGGTGCTGGAGGCGGTATTTATCGCGCTGCTGGCCGGAGAGCATGTTTCACAGGGGACGATTATTGCCGCTCTGCTCGCCTACCGCATGCTCTATTACTTCCTGCCGCTGGCGCTGGCAACGGTCTGCTATCTGGTGCTGGAGAGCCGGGCGAAGAAGCTGAGGGCGAAGAACGAGAAGGCGATGGCAAAATAACCCCCCCTCACCCTGGCCCTCTCACCAAAGGGGAGAGGGTGTTAAAGTCCCCTCTCCCCTTTGGGGAGAGGGTTAGGGTGAGGGGCAATCTTTAACGACGGTTGCCAAAAATCCGCAGCAGCATCAGGAACAGGTTGATGAAGTCCAGATAAAGCGTCAGCGCGCCCAGAATCGAGTATTTGCGCAGGTTGGAACTGTCGCGCACGTCGATCTGCTCGCCAATGTTTTTCAGCTTCTGGGTGTCGTAGGCCGTCAAGCCAACGAAGACCACCACCCCGATGTAGGTCACGGCCCACATCAGCGCGTCGCTCTTCAGCCACAGGTTCACCAGCGACGCCAGCACAATCCCGATCAGCCCCATAAACAGCATGTTGCCTAAGCCGCTCAGGTCACGCTTGGTGGTATAGCCGTAGAGGCTCATCGCGCCAAACATACCGCCGGTCACCACAAACGTGCTGGCGATGGAGGAGTAGGTGTAGACGATGAAAATGCTGGAGAGCGTCAGCCCGGTCAGCGCCGAATAGAGCATAAACAGCGTGGTCGCCATTCCGGCACTGAGCTTCTGCACCAGGCCAGAAAGCACAAACACCAGCGCCAGCTGCGCGATAATTAGCCCAAAGAAGGTGATTTTGCTGGAGAAGATAAACATCATCAGCTCAGGCGTGTTCGCCGCATACCACGCGATGAACGCGGTAAGCAGCAGGCCGACCGTCATCCAGCCGTACACCTGCGCCATATACGTCTGCAGGCCGCTACGGGTCTGCTGTACTATTGAATCGGAACGCGGAAATCGGTCCATGATTCACTCCTGATTAAGATTAAGAAGACACACACGTTAAGAGTAACACATCCACGTAAACCGACTACCAACGGCTGGCGGCCTGTTTATCGCTGTCGCGAGATTCCACCCAGCGGTCGCCTTCCGGCGTGGCTTCGCGCTTCCAGAACGGCGCTTTGGTTTTGAGATAATCCATAATGAACTCCCCTGCCGCAAAGGCGCTACCGCGGTGCGCGCTGGTCACGCCGACAAAGACAATCTCTTCGCCTGGCCACATCTCGCCGATGCGGTGGATCACTGTGATCCGCCCAAGCGGCCAGCGCCCTCGCGCTTCATTCACAATTGCCGCAAGCGATTTCTCCGTCATGCCCGGATAATGCTCCAGCGTCAGCGCCTTCACGCTGTCGCCGAGATTGTGGTTACGCACTTTACCGGTGAAGGTAACGACCGCGCCGTCTTCATCGCGCTCCGCCAGCCAGTCATATTCTGTACCGACGTTAAAGCGCTCGGGACCGACCAGAATTCGGGTTTCCGCCATCTTAGCCCCCTGTGACCGGCGGGAAGAAGGCCACTTCATCCCCTTCGGTCAGCGGGTGGGTGAACTCCACCAGCGTCTGGTTAACGGCGGCCAGCAGCTTGCCTTCGTCAAGCGCCAGCGCCCAGCGGTCGCTTTGTGCCGCCAGATGCGCGCGCAGGGCGGCGACGTTTTCAAAAGAGGCGTCCAGCGTCAGGCTGTCGGTATTGACCAGCTCGCGCACCTGGGCGAAAAAGAGCACCTTAATCATGGCTGTCCACCTTAAAATCACCGGATTTGCCGCCGCTTTTCGCCAGCAGACGAACCGGGCCAATCACCATATCTTTCTGCACCGCTTTGCACATGTCGTAAATGGTCAGCGCGGCGACGGAGGCCGCCGTCAGGGCTTCCATCTCCACGCCGGTTTTCCCGGTTAAGCGGCAGAGGGACTCAATGCGCACGCGGTTGTGCTCCGGCTGCGCCTGCAGGTTCACTTCCACCTTGCTCAGCATCAGCGGATGACAAAGCGGGATGAGGTCCCAGGTGCGTTTCGCGGCCTGAATACCGGCAATGCGGGCGGTCGCAAACACGTCACCCTTGTGATGGCTGCCGTCGATGATCATCGCCAGCGTTTCGGGCAGCATGGTGACGAACGCCTCCGCGCGCGCCTCGCGCACCGTTTCCGCTTTGGCGGAGACGTCCACCATATGCGCTTCGCCAGCGGCGTTAATGTGGGTCAGTTGTGACATAGTTTACTTCTTCAAATGGGGATGAAAATTACACGGACGGGTACGGGCATCCAACTGCGGGGCAATAATATTTTCCCACGCGGTGCGGCAGGCTTTGGTCGAGCCCGGCATGGCGAAAATCAGCGTCCTGTTCGCCACGCCCGCTACGGCGCGAGACTGCAGCGTGGAGGTGCCGATCTCTTCAAACGAGAGCATGCGGAACACTTCGCCGAAGCCTTCCACTTCGCGGTCGAACAGCGGGAGCAGCGCTTCCGGCGCCTGATCGCCTGCGGTAAAGCCGGTGCCGCCGGTGATCAGCACCACCTGGACGTCGTCACTCGCAATCCACTGCGAAACCTGCGCGCGAATGGCGTAACGGTTCTCTTTAACGATCGCTTTATCAACAATATGGTGTCCGGCTTCGTGGGCCGCCTCGCGCAGCCAGTGGCCGGAGGTATCGTCCTCTTCACCACGGCGGTCGGAAACGGTAAGAATAGCAATGCGTGTCGGGATAAATTCTGCGCTTACCTGACTCATCTTCTGGTTCCTTCTAAAGCCTGATTACCCGCCGATATAGGACAGGTTCTGAGTAATGCCGGTATTGCCCTGATGCAGGAAGTGGGTCTGCTTTTTATGCGTCAGCGCTTCAGAAATGCGTGCTTCAAGCGCGTCCTGCTGCGCATCGTCTTCCAGCAGATCGCGCAGATCTACGCCGCCGTCGCCGAACAGGCAAAGGTGGAGCTTGCCAACGGAGGAGACGCGCAGGCGGTTACAGCTGGCGCAGAAGTCTTTCTCGTAGGGCATGATAAGCCCAATCTCGCCTTCGTAATCCGGGTGACAAAAGACCTGTGCCGGGCCGTCACTGCGCTGGCGGATCTGATGGATCCAGCCGCGTTTCAGCAGTTCGTCGCGCAGCACCATGCCGGAGATGTGATGGCGACGGAACAGCTCGCTGCCCTCGCCGGTTTCCATCAGCTCGATAAAACGCAGTTGAATGCGGCGCGGTTTGATCCATGCCAGGAAGGTGTCCAGCTGATGATGGTTAACGTCGCGCATCAGCACCGTGTTGACCTTGACCTTTTCGAACCCGGCGGTAAACGCCGCGTCGATGCCGTCCATGACCTGGCGGAATTTATCCTGCCCGGTAATGGCGCGAAACTGCCGGGCATCAAGGCTGTCCACGCTGACGTTGATAGCGGTTAAGCCCGCATCGCGCCAGTTGGCCACGTCACGCGCCATGCGGTAACCGTTGGTGGTCACCGCAATCTGGCGGATGCGTTCGTTTTCACGAACGGCGGCAATGATGTCGGGGAAATCACGACGCAGGGAGGGTTCGCCCCCGGTCAGACGGACTTTTTCCGTACCGAGCTCAGAGAACGCACGCGTGACGCGGCGCACTTCGTCCACGGAGAGAAAGCCATTGTTGGTGACGCTGCCCGGCTTGTAGCCATCGGGCAGGCAGTAGGTGCAACGGAAGTTGCACACGTCGGTAATCGACAGACGCAAGTAGTAAAACTTACGCGCGAAAGCATCAGTAAGTTGTGAAGCCATGTACACCTTTCCAGATACGGGAGGCACAGTCATTTCTTTCTGTACCCTGGTGGCAAATCCGCCACGGCCAGGGCGCCATATCATTCGACACAGGCGCCAGGGCTAGAGTGTATGTTTTCAGTTGAGAAAACGTGGTTATGGCGATAGTAGCGCGGAAATTCTCACTTCGCCATCATCGCCTTTCGCTATATAATTATGTATATAGCGACTCAGTCCTGCATTTTCGCTACAGAATACCTAAAAACCGCATTTTCGCATTGATATACGTCATTTTGCATTGGGTGAGGCATCGTCTTTTGGGGGTAGTTAGGTTACTGTTACGCGATTACGGGTGAAAAGGAATATGTATGCGCAGTCGCACTTTTGCGGATCTTGACCGAGTGGTCGCTCTTGGCGGAGGCCACGGCCTGGGCCGCGTTATGTCCTCTTTGTCGTCACTGGGCTCACGGCTGACAGGGATAGTGACAACCACCGACAACGGCGGCTCAACCGGGCGGATCAGGCGGGCTGAAGGCGGCATTGCCTGGGGAGATATGCGCAACTGCCTGAACCAGTTAATTACCGAGCCGAGCGTCGCGTCGGCGATGTTTGAGTACCGTTTTGGCGGCAATGGTGAACTTTCCGGGCATAACCTCGGAAATTTAATGCTTAAAGCGCTGGATCACCTGAGCGTGCGCCCGCTTGAAGCCATCAATTTGATAAGAAACCTGCTGAAAGTGGATGCGTTTCTGATCCCGATGTCTGAACAGCCGGTGGATTTAATGGCGATTGATGCCGACGATCACGAAGTGTACGGCGAAGTGAACATCGACCAGCTTCTGCTGCCGCCAAAAGAGCTGATGACCTACCCGAGCGTGCCGGCGACGCGTGAAGCCGTCGAAGCCATTGGCGAAGCGGATTTAATTCTGATCGGTCCCGGCAGCTTTTATACCAGCCTGATGCCGATCCTGCTGGTGAAAGAGCTGGCGCAGGCGCTGCGTCGCACCCCTGCCCCGATGGTCTATATCGGTAACCTCGGCCGCGAGCTGAGCCCGGCGGCGGCGAGCCTGTCGCTGGCGGACAAGCTCAATTTGATGGAGCATTACGTCGGGAAGAAGATCATTGACGGCGTGGTGGTGGGGCCAAAGGTTGATGTGTCAGGGATTGACGATCGTCTGGTGGTGCAGGAGCCGCTGGAGGCCTCAGACATCAAGTATCGTCACGACCGCCACCTGCTGCGTGAAGCGCTGGAGAAGGCGATTCAGGCGTTGGGTTAGGTTCGTTTGGTGCGGCCTGATGCCCTCACCCCGGCCCTCTCCCACGGGGAGAGGGAGAAAACAACGCTTACTCACGATGCCGCGATAAACAGATCCCGCAGCTGATGAAGCTGGTCGCGGATCTGCGCCGCCTCTTCGAATTCCAGGTTCTGGGCGTGCTGCATCATTTGCCCTTCCAGCTCGTGGATTTTCTGCTGCAGCGCCTTCGGCGTCAGCACGACGGTATCTTCTTCCACCACTGAACGCGCCTTGCCGCGGCCTTTCGCTTTGGTCTTCGCAATGTTCTGACCCAGCGCCAGAATATCCACCACCTTCTTGTTCAGCCCCTGCGGCGTGATGCCGTGCTCTTCGTTGTAGCGCTGCTGTTTCTCGCGGCGGCGTTCCGTTTCGCCAATCGCTTTCGCCATCGACGGGGTGATTTTGTCCCCGTACAGAATCGCTTTCCCGTTGACGTTACGCGCGGCGCGGCCAATGGTCTGGATCAGGGAGCGCTCAGAGCGCAGGAAGCCCTCTTTATCGGCGTCCAGAATCGCCACCAGCGAGACTTCCGGCATATCCAGACCTTCTCGCAGGAGGTTGATCCCCACCAGCACGTCAAACTCGCCCAGACGCAGATCGCGGATGATCTCCATACGCTCCACGGTATCGATGTCCGAGTGCAGATAGCGCACCTTCTCACCGTGTTCTTCCAGATACTCGGTCAGGTCTTCCGCCATGCGCTTGGTGAGCGTCGTCACCAGCACGCGCTCGTTGATGGCGGAACGGGCCCGGATCTCAGAGAGCAGATCGTCCACCTGGGTCGCCACCGGGCGCACCTCGATAACCGGGTCCAGCAGCCCGGTCGGACGGACCACCTGGTCGATCACCTCATCGCCGGATTTCTCCAGCTCGTAGTTGCCCGGCGTGGCCGACACGTAGATAGTTTGCGGCGCCAGCGCCTCAAACTCTTCAAACTTCATCGGACGGTTATCCAGCGCTGACGGCAGGCGGAAGCCGTACTCCACCAGCGTCTCTTTACGCGCGCGGTCGCCGCGGTACATCCCGCCGATCTGCGGGATCGTGACGTGGGATTCGTCGATCACCAGCAAACCGTCGGCCGGAAGGTAGTCAAACAGCGTCGGCGGCGGCTCGCCCGGCCCGCGTCCGGAGAGGAAGCGCGAGTAGTTTTCGATGCCCGAGCAATAGCCCAGCTCGTTCATCATTTCCAGATCGAACTGGGTGCGCTGGCTCAGGCGCTGCTCTTCCAGCAGCTTATTGTTGGCCAGAAGCACCTTACGGCGCTCTGCCAGCTCCTCTTTGATCTCTTCCATCGCCTGCACGATACGCTCGCGTGGCGTTACGTAGTGCGTTTTAGGGTAGATGGTAAAACGCTGGATCACCGACTCAACGTGGCCGGTCAGCGGGTCGCACAGCGACAAACGTTCGACCTCTTCGTCAAACAGCTCGACGCGCAGCGCCATATCGTCCGATTCCGCCGGGAAGATGTCGATCACCTCACCGCGAACGCGGAACGTCCCGCGCTGGAAGGCCTGGTCATTACGGGTGTACTGCAGCTCGGCCAGACGGCGCAAAATCGCGCGCTGATCGATGATCATCCCCTGCGTCAGGTGCAGCATCATCTTCAGATAGAGGTCCGGGTCGCCCAGGCCGTAAATCGCCGAAACAGACGCGACCACAACCACATCGCGACGCTCAAGCAGCGCCTTGGTCGCAGACAGTCGCATCTGTTCGATGTGTTCGTTCACTGAAGCATCTTTCTCGATGAAGGTGTCAGAGCTCGGCACATAGGCTTCCGGCTGGTAGTAATCGTAGTAGGAGACGAAATACTCCACCGCGTTTTCCGGGAAGAACTCTTTCATCTCGCCGTAAAGCTGTGCCGCAAGGGTTTTGTTAGGTGCGAGCACCATCGTGGGGCGCTGCAGGTCAGCGATCACGTTGGCGACAGTAAACGTTTTGCCCGAGCCGGTTACCCCCAGCAGCGTCTGGTGCGCCAGCCCGTCCTCCAGCCCCTCTTTAAGACGACGGATCGCCTCAGGCTGATCGCCAGATGGGCGGAAAGCAGAATTCAGTTTGAACGGTTTACTCATGGGCGACGACCTGATGACGTTATAAGCGGCAGGTGAGTAATTTTACTCGTTGTTGGCAGGAATGCCAGTAAAAAACACTGGATGAAAAACCAGTGGCGTGTCAGGATATTTAGCGTAGCGGCGGAGTCATTAGCGCGTTAGCGGACAAAATTTAGGCTCCGACGAGATAAAAAACCAGCGAGGCTGGGTTATCCCCAGAACTTTTTCTTTTTTAACATTTGTCAAGCCAGGTAATGATAGTTTTATGGCAACGAGTGACACTTTCATTACGGTAATTGCTTTTATCTAAGCAGTTAAATTTTAAACGATATTTTCTAAAGCCGCGTTTCGCGTCAATTTGGGCGAAAGCCGCGTCTTCTCTCGCTTATCGCGTGTTTTCTAACTCTAATGCACATGGTTATCCACAGGAATAGTGGATAACTGCTTCCAGCCCGTGTAGACCGCCGCTCAGCAAATTCCCGGATTTTCCCACGAGGCGGCAACAAAAAATTTTTATAGCTATTTTTTGACGATAAACAGTTGAGTCATTCATAACCAACAGATGCGATCCTGCTCACATTTCAGCCATTTTCCGTCCTGCACCACGACTCAACATTCCCGGCACCGCCGATGTGCAAGCCACGCGTTTTTACCCTGCTCTCCTGTGGCTTATTCCTAAAAAAGGCGTTTTTTTAATCGATTTCAGGTTTCTGGCAGGAGTTTTGCAGCTTCACATCAGGCCTATCCCTACGCATTTTTAAGGAGAGAAAGATGTTGAGTCTGCGTGCAGTGAATCAGTTTTACGGAAGCCAACATACGCTATGGAACGTGGATTTAGATTTTCCGCAAGGGATGTGTACAGGCGTTGTTGGCCTGCCGGGGATGGGCAAAACCACCCTCATGAACTGCATTACAGGAAAAGTGCCCGTCGATAGCGGCACCATCATCTGGCATGAAGCGGGCGCACCGCCGCGTGATTTGCTTAGTCAGCCACCGGAACAGCGTTCAGGGCCGGGAATAGGCTATGTGCCGCAGGACAGGCGTATTTTTTCTCAGCTGACGATTGAGGAGAATCTGCATATTGCCATGCGGGCGGTGGGGAAACCCGACCCGGCGGCGAAAAGCGACGTGTACGATCTGTTCCCGGAACTTTACGCGCGACGTCAGACGCGGGGCAATGCTCTTTCGCCAGAGGATCAGTATCAGCTCGCCCTGGCGAATGCGCTGGTCAACCGCCCGCGGATGCTGATTCTGGATGAGCCCATGCACGGCGCGGGACACGGCTTTGCCCAGAAGCTGGCGCAGCTGCTGGTGCGCTTAAACCGGGAGTTAGGCATGACGGTGCTGCTGGCGGAGCAGCAGCTGTCGTTTATCCGCCGGGTGGCGGATCGGTTTTGCATGCTTTATCGCGGGCGTAACGTGGCGCAGGGCCACGTTAGCGAGCTGAACGATGAGCTTATTGCCCACTGGATGTCGCGGGAAGCAAGACGCTGAGGTCGAGATAGCGACCGGTTTCGGCCTGCTCAGCATCGCCAGCAATCCAGGGGATTTCCCCGAGGAACGGCGCCGGGAGCACGCGCTTGAGGGTCGCCAGATACTCCTGATGCCGCCTGCCCGGCGCAACCACGTCGTTAGCTATCCAGCCTGCCAGCGTCAGCCCTGCCTGCTGAACGGCCTGCGCGGTCAGCATGGCGTGATTGATGCAGCCCAGCTTCACGCCGACGACCAGAATGACCGGAAGCCGCTCGGCCTGCACCCAGTCAGCAAAGGTCTGCGTGTCCGAAAGCGGCGTAAACCAGCCGCCCGCGCCTTCCACCAGCACCCAGTCGGCCTGGCTTTCCAGCGTCCGTAACCCGGCAGACAGCACGGCGAAATCAATCGGACGGCCTTCGTCAGCGCTGATAATGTGCGGCGACGTCGGCTCGGCAAAGGTGTATGGATTCACCGCCGAATAGGCAAGCTCAAGGCTACTGTTACGCTGGAGCGCCAGCGCGTCGGTATTGTGTAACCCTTCCGCCGTCATCTCGCTGCCGGAAGCCACGGGCTTATATCCGGCGGTGTTTTTTCCGAGCAGTCGTGCCGCCTGCAGCAGCGCAGCGCTGGCAACCGTTTTGCCCACTTCCGTATCCGTGCCGGTAACAAAATAACGTTCAGTCACGTTCGATAATCCCATGAAAAAGTTGATAAGAGAGCGGGAAAAGGCCCCGCTGCTGCGGCCAGGCCAGCTCCAGGCGCTGCAGCTGCCCCCGGGTCAGCGGTTTTTTCTCCCGCCCGGCGTGCAGGTGCGTGGCGCCGATGCCCTTCAGAGAGCGCATGGCGCTGAACGCGTCGCTAAAATTAAGCGTGATGGTCTGCACCGTGCTGCGACAGCGCCAGCCTGCCAGCGCCTGCGTCACCTGCTCATGCGATAAAAAGCGGTTTGCGTGCGGCTGCTCATCCACCGCTTTCCACGCCTGATTCAGCTCCGGCAGCGAACTTTCGAGCAAGGTGGTAAAGGCCACCTTTCCGCCCGGTCGTGCGACGCGATAAAGCTCGCGTAACGCCTGCGGAAGGCTGCTGCACCACTGGACCGCCAGATGGCTCCAGACCAGATCGAACTGCGCATCCGCCAGCGGGATAGCTTCGATATCCGCCACGACATAGTGGTGCGCAGCCTGCTGCTGACGCGCCTCGTCCAGCATGGCGGGCGACAGGTCGATAGCCGTCACCTCGCTCCCCGCCCCGCGCCAGTAGCGGCTGTTGCTGCCGGGACCGCAGCCGGCGTCCAGCACCTGCGGGAAGTGGTTCTCGCCAAGCGCGGCCAGAAGCCCCTGAGCGCTCTGGCGCTGGAGTTCATCGTGCTGCGAATAGCTGCGCGCGGCCCGGCCAAACGCCGCCGCAACGGCCTGCTTATTCACCCTCATCATGAAGCGCCTCCAGCAGCGTCTGGATATCCTGCGCCTCATGCGCCGCCGTCAGGGTTAAGCGCAGACGCGCCGTCCCCGGCGGGACGGTCGGCGGACGAATGGCCGTAACCCACATCCCCCGCTCGCGCAGCGCCTGGGCCAGCGCCAGCGCGCGGCCGTTTTCGCCGACAATCACCGGCTGGATGGCGCTCTGCGAATCGGGACTCTGGAAGGGAAGCGCCGCCAATCCCTGACGGAAGCAGGAGATGTGCTCTGCCAGCCGCTGACGGCGTTCATCCCCTTCTGCGCTGCGGATCACCGCCAGCGACGCCGACAGCGCCACGGCCTGCGCCGGGGGCATGCTGGTGCTGTAGATGAGGTGACGGGCAAACTGCAGCAGATAGTCGGCGACAGATTCGCTGCACAGCACGGCGGCGCCGCTGACGCCGAAGCCTTTGCCGAAGGTAACCACCAGCAGTTCCGGCTTCACGTTTTGCTGATGGGCGCTGCCGCGTCCTTCATCGCCCATCACGCCAGTGCCGTGGGCGTCATCGACCAGCAGCCAGGCGTTTTGCCGCTTTGCGGCCTCGTGAAGCGCGGCAAGCGGCGCGCTGTCGCCGTCCATGCTGAACACCCCTTCCGTCACCGCCAGCTGTTGCCCGTCGCAGGGCTTATCCAGCAGCGTAGCGAGCTGTGACGCATCGTTATGGGCAAAGCGGCGCAGCTGCGCCGGGCTTAAGTTTGCCGCCTCCAGCAGCGAGGCGTGGCTTAAGCGGTCGGCGACAATGCGGTCCTCTTTCCCCATCATGGCCGTTATGACCGCCTGATTGGCGGCAAAGCCGGAGATAAACAGCAGCGCGCGCGGGTAGCCCAGCCAGTCGGCCAACTCTTCCTCCAGCGCCTGATGCGCCGTGGTGTAGCCGCTGACGTGTCCCGAGCCGCCGCTGCCCACGCCAAACCGCTCCGCGCCCTGCTGCCAGGCGCGGACGATGGCCGGATGCTGGCTCAGCCCGAGATAGTCGTTGCTGGAGAAATTACAAAACTGCCGCCCCTCGCGGGTCAGAAAACGGCCCGCGCCGTTTTCCACCACCCTGCGAACGCGAAACGCCTCTGCCGCCCGGCGTTCTTCCAGCGCGGCATTAATCCGTGCCTGCCAGGTCATACGGCTGCCGCGTTGTAGAACTGGTCGGTGTCGGCGTTGAAAATCTGCTGCTCCAGCTGCTGCTGTTGCTCGTTATCGCCCGTCAGCACTTCGGTCTGGTGCGGGTTCAGCCCCAGCTTGCGGAACAGCTGAACGTCTTTGTCCTCTTCCGGGTTCGGCGTGGTCAGCAGCTTGCAGCCGTAGAAGATGGAGTTGGCCCCGGCCATAAAGCACATCGCCTGAGTTTGCTCGTTCATCTGCTCGCGGCCCGCAGAAAGGCGGACGTAAGAGGTTGGCATCATGATGCGCGCCACCGCGATGGTGCGAATAAAATCAAATGCATCCACGTCCTCATTATCCGCCAGCGGCGTGCCCTTGACCTTCACCAGCATGTTGATCGGCACGCTTTCCGGCGGGGTCGGCAGGTTCGCCAGCTGCAGCAGCAGGCCCGCGCGGTCTTTCACCGTTTCGCCTAAGCCCACGATGCCGCCGGAGCAGACCTTGATCCCCGCATCGCGCACTTTATCCAGCGTGTCCAGACGCTCCTGATAGGTGCGCGTGGTGATGATGTTGCCGTAAAATTCCGGCGAGGTGTCGAGGTTGTGGTTGTAGTAGTCCAGCCCCGCCGCCGAGAGGCGCTGCGCCTGCTCCTCGTTCAGCGTGCCGAGCGTCATACAGGCTTCGAGGCCCATCTCCTTCACACCCTTCACCATCTGCTCCAGGTAAGGCATGTCGCGATCGTGCGGGTTCTTCCACGCAGCGCCCATGCAGAAGCGGGTTGAGCCGGCGTTTTTCGCCTTACGCGCGGAGTCGAGCACCTGCTCCACCTCCATCAGGCGCTCGGATTCGAGACCGGTTTTGTAGCGCGCGCTCTGCGGGCAATATTTACAGTCTTCCGGACAGGCGCCGGTCTTGATCGACAGCAGCGTGCTGACCTGAACATGATGCGGATCGAAGTGCTGACGATGCACCTGTTGGGCTTCAAACATCAGCTCAAGGAAAGGTTTGTTGAATAATTCAGTAACTTGCGACATCGTCCAGCGTGCGTGGTGAGCCATGGGGCTTCTCCAAAGGGTTTTGTTAATTTTCGGTTCGGTTTATATTCGTAAACCTAAAACTTTTCAAAATGGTTTACAAGTCGATTATGACCCAGGACGATCTCGCCTTCGACAAGCAGCATATCTGGCACCCTTACACCTCCACCACCCGCCCCCTTCCCGTCTATCCGGTGGCTTCAGCCCACGGCTGCGAGCTGCATCTCGCCAGCGGCGAGCGGCTGGTTGACGGGATGTCCTCCTGGTGGGCGGCCATTCACGGATACAATCATCCGCGCCTTAACGCGGCGATGAAGGCGCAAATTGACCAGATGTCGCACGTGATGTTTGGCGGGATCACCCATCAGCCCGCGGTGGATTTATGCCGTCGCCTGGTGGCGATGACGCCTGAATCGCTGGAGTGCGTGTTCCTGGCCGATTCCGGCTCGGTGGCGGTGGAAGTGGCGATGAAGATGGCGCTGCAGTACTGGCATGCGAAGGGCGAAACGCGCCAGCGGTTCCTCACCTTCCGCAACGGCTATCACGGGGATACCTTCGGGGCGATGTCGGTGTGCGATCCGGACAACTCCATGCACAGCCTGTGGAAGGGCTATCTGCCGGAAAACCTGTTTGCCCCGGCCCCGCAGAGCCGCTTCGACGGCGAGTGGAACGAGATGGACATGGTCGGTTTCGCGCGGCTAATGGCGGCGCATCGTCATGATATTGCCGCCGTGATCCTGGAGCCGATTGTGCAGGGCGCGGGCGGGATGCGGATGTACCATCCGGAATGGCTGAAGCGTATTCGCAAGATGTGCGACCGCGAGGGCATCCTGCTGATTGCCGATGAAATTGCCACCGGCTTTGGCCGCACCGGCAAGCTGTTTGCCTGCGAACACGCGGGCATTTCGCCGGATATTCTGTGTCTGGGCAAAGCGCTGACCGGCGGCACCATGACGCTCTCTGCCACCCTCATCACCCGTCAGGTTGCCGACACCATCAGCGACGGCGAGGCGGGCTGCTTTATGCACGGCCCGACGTTTATGGGCAACCCGCTGGCCTGCGCCGTCGCAAGCGAAAGCCTCGCCATTCTGGAGAGCGGCGAGTGGCAGACGCAGGTCGCAGCCATTGAGGCGCAGTTGAAAGACGCGCTGAGCGCCGCATCGGGTGCAAATTTCGTGGCGGACGTGCGCGTGCTGGGTGCCATCGGGGTGATTGAAACCACCCATCCGGTGAACATGGCGGCGCTGCAGCGCTTCTTCGTTGAGCAGGGCGTCTGGGTGCGGCCTTTCGGCAAGCTTATCTATCTGATGCCGCCGTACAGCATCAAGCCGGAGCAGCTGCGTAAATTAACCGACGCGGTCGTAACAGCCGTTAACATTCCCGCGCATTTCGCGATTTAACCCCATGCGTTACACTTCCTGAACGAGTGAATAACAAGGGTAAACCGTATGAAAATCATCAGTAAAGATCTGCGCGACGGTGAAAAACTTCCGGAACGCCACGTTTTCAACGGCATGGGGTATCAGGGCGATAATATCTCCCCGCACCTGGCGTGGGACGAGGTGCCGGCCGGAACCAAAAGCTTTGTCGTGACCTGCTACGACCCGGACGCGCCGACCGGCTCGGGCTGGTGGCACTGGGTTGTGGCAAACCTGCCTGCCGACACGCGCGTGCTGCCGCAGGGTTCCGGTTCCGATCTGGTTGCCCTGCCTGAGGGTGCGATCCAGACCCGCACCGACTTTGGTAAAGCGGGCTACGGCGGCGCGGCGCCGCCAAAAGGGGAAACCCACCGCTATATCTTCACGGTGCACGCGCTGGACGTGGAGAAAATTGAGGTCGATGAAGGGGCGAGCGGCGCGATGGTCGGGTTCAACGTGCATTTCCATACGCTTGGCAGCGCGTCGATTACGGCGATGTATTCGTAATAGTGCGGGTTAATGGCCCCTCACCCTAGCCCTCTCCCCATAGGGGAGAGGGAACTTGAACACCCTCTCCCCTATGGGGAGAGGGCCGGGGTGAGGGGAAACATCACAGCACCGAAGGCAACAGCCCTACCAGCCTTCCCTCTTCCAGAAGCTGCATCGCCTTATCAATATCCGGCGCAAAGAAGCGGTCATCATCGTAGTGCGATACGTGCTCGCGCAGCGCATGGCGCGCCTGCTCCAGCAGCGGGCTGGATTTTAGCCCATCACGCAGATCGATACCCTGGCACGCCGCCAGCCATTCCACCGCCAGCACGCCGCGGGTGTTGGAGGCCATCTCCCACAGACGACGTCCGGCAGCCGGAGCCATCGAAACGTGATCTTCCTGGTTCGCCGAGGTTGGCAGGCTGTCCACGCTGTGCGGGTGCGACAGGGCTTTGTTCTCGCTTGCCAGCGCCGCCGCGGTCACCTGGGCAATCATAAAGCCCGAGTTGACCCCGCCGTTACGCACCAGGAACGGCGGCAGCTGGGACATATGTTTATCCATCATCAGCGCGATGCGGCGCTCGGATAACGCTCCGACTTCGGCAATCGCCAGCGCGATATTATCCGCCGCCATCGCCACCGGCTCGGCGTGGAAGTTGCCCCCGGAGACCACCTCGTTTTCCTGGGCGAACACCAGCGGGTTGTCTGACACCGCGTTGGCCTCCACCAGCAGCACCTCTGCCGCCTGGCGCAGCTGCGTCAGGCATGCGCCCATTACCTGCGGCTGGCAGCGCAGGGAATACGGATCCTGCACCTTCTCGCAGTTATGGTGTGAATCCGCAATCTCACTTGTATCGGTAAGCACGTGGCGGTACATCGCGGCGGCGTCAATCTGCCCGCGCTGGCCGCGTACGTCATGAATACGCGCATCAAACGGACGGCGCGAGCCCAGCACCGCCTCCGTGGTCAGCGCACCGCACACCAGCGCCGAGGCAAACAGATCTTCCGCTTCAAACAGGCCGCGCAGCGCGAAAGCGGTCGACGCCTGGGTGCCGTTCAGCAGCGCCAGCCCCTCTTTCGCCGCCAGGGTGATCGGGGCTAATCCGGCTTTTTTTAGCGCCTCTTTCGCAGGAAGCCATTCGCCCTGCCAGCGCGCTTTGCCTTCACCCAGCAGCAGCAGCGACATATGCGCCAGCGGCGCGAGATCGCCAGACGCGCCAACGGAGCCTTTGGCGGGGATCCACGGATAGACTTCCGCATTCACCAGCGCCATCAGTGCCTGGATCACGCTCAGGCGGATGCCGGAGAAGCCGCGCGCCAGGCTGTTGATTTTGAGGACCATCATCAGACGGACAATCTCGTCGTCCAGCGGCTGGCCGACGCCCGCCGCGTGGGACAGCACCAGAGAACGCTGCAGGTTTTCCAGATCGTGCGTGGCGATGCGGGTCTGCGCCAGCAGGCCAAATCCGGTGTTAATCCCGTAGGCGGTGCGCCCTTCGGCAACAATCGCTTCTACGCAGGCGACGCTGTCGTTTATCGCGGCGTGGGCGCTTTCATCAAGTGAAAGGGTGACCGGCTGACGCCAGACGTTACGCAGCTGTTTGAGCGTCAGCGAGCCGGGAGTGAGTGTTAACGCGTTCATGCATGCTTTCCTTGTGTGGCAGGGATCATCGGCAGGTTCAGTCCCTGCTCTTTGGCACAGTCAATGGCAATCTCGTAACCCGCATCCGCGTGACGCATCACCCCGGTTGCAGGGTCGTTGTGCAGCACGCGGGCGATGCGCGCGGCCGCTTCATCGGTTCCATCACAGACGATGACCATCCCTGAGTGCTGGGAGAAGCCCATCCCGACGCCGCCGCCGTGGTGTAGCGACACCCAGGTGGCGCCGCTGGCGGTATTCAGCAGGGCGTTAAGCAATGGCCAGTCGGAGACCGCGTCAGAGCCGTCGCGCATGGCTTCGGTTTCACGGTTCGGACTGGCGACGGAGCCGGAGTCCAGATGGTCGCGGCCAATGACGATCGGCGCGGAGACTTCACCGCTGCGAACCATTTCGTTGAAGGCCAGGCCCAGCTTTTGCCGCCACTCCAGCCCCACCCAGCAGATGCGCGCCGGTAAGCCCTGGAAGCTGATGCGCTCGCGGGCCATATCCAGCCAGTGGTGGAGGTGTTCGTCGTCTGCGACGATCTCCTTCACTTTGGCGTCGGTTTTGTAGATATCTTCAGGATCGCCGGACAGGGCCACCCAGCGGAACGGGCCGATGCCGCGGCAGAACAGCGGACGAATATAGGCAGGCACGAAGCCCGGGAAGTCGAAGGCGTTATTCACGCCCATCTCTTTCGCCATTTGGCGAATGTTGTTGCCGTAGTCAAAGGTCGGAATGCCCATCTGGCTGAAGGCCAGCATCGCGGAGACGTGTTCTGCCATGGCCCGTTTGGCGGCGAGCACCGTGCCTTCCGGGTCGGTTTCCGCTTTTTGCTGGTATTCTTCCCACGTCCAGCCTTTTGGCAGGTAGCCGTGCAGCGGATCGTGGGCGCTGGTCTGGTCGGTGACGAGATCCGGGCGCACGCCGCGGGCAACCAGCTCCGGCAGAATATCCGCCGCGTTGCCGCACAGGGCAATCGACACCGCTTTGCCTTCAGCGGTGTACTTTTTGATGCGCGCCAGCGCGTCATCGAGGTTGTCGGCCCGTTCGTCGACGTAGCGGGTGCGCAGACGGAAATCAATGCGGCTCTGCTGGCACTCAATGTTCAGCGAGCAGGCACCGGCAAGCGTGGCGGCCAGCGGCTGCGCGCCGCCCATGCCGCCGAGACCCGCAGTCAGCACCCAGCGCCCCTTCAGCGAGCCGTTATAGTGCTGACGCCCCGCTTCCACGAAGGTTTCGTAGGTGCCCTGCACAATCCCCTGGCTGCCGATGTAGATCCAGCTCCCGGCGGTCATCTGGCCATACATCGCCAGCCCTTTCGCGTCCAGCTCGTTGAAGTGTTCCCAGGTGGCCCAGTGCGGCACGAGGTTAGAGTTGGCGATCAGCACGCGCGGCGCGTTCTTGTGGGTTTTGAACACGCCAACCGGCTTGCCGGACTGCACCAGCAGGGTTTCGTCATGTTCGAGTTCGGTCAGGGATTTTACAATTGCGTCATAGCATTCCCAGCTGCGCGCGGCGCGGCCTATGCCGCCGTAGACCACCAGCTCGTGGGGGTTTTCCGCCACCTCAGGATCAAGGTTGTTCATCAACATGCGCAGCGGGGCTTCGGTGAGCCAGCTTTTAGCGGTAAGCGTGGTGCCGCGCGGGGCGCGGACATCCTGCTGGCGGTATTTACCTGACGACATTGTGTGCTCCTCATAAGGGACAGATGATGCATTTAGATATACTTGTATAGACAAGCACACACAAGGTCGGATTTAACAAAAAAGATACAATTTTGTTATATTGCGTTAGCGATCACGCTTATAAAACTTATGACATAAAGTGGCCCTGCAGCCGGTAACGGTTCCCCGGGAAAAGCAGTCGGGCGTGCGACACGATGTGCGATGACGACCAGGTACGACGGCGGATCAGCAGGCACGGATCGTGTTCTTTAATGCGCAACAGCTCGCACTCCTGCGGCGTCGCGCGCACGGCTTCCACAATGTGCTCCCCTTCCGTGAGCGGTGCGACGAGCGAGAGATAGGCGTGCGGCGTGGTGTGGGTGTAGTCCTGGTTCAGGTATTCCGGTATCCGCTCTGCGCTGACGCAACGATCTTCAATCTGCACCGGAACGTCGTTTTCAAAATGCACCATCACAGAGTGGAAGATGCGGCTGCCCTCTTTGACGTTCAGCTCAACGGCCTGCTCGGCGCTGGCCTGAGTCTCTTCCAGCACCAGCACTTCGCAGCGGTGCTGATGATTACGCGCGGCAATTTCGTCCGCGATGCTGCGGATTTCAAACAGCGCCGACTGTCCTTTGGGCTCCGCCACGAATGTCCCAACCCCCTGCAGGCGCACCAGAAGCCCTTCGTCGGTGAGCTCGCGCAGCGCCCGGTTGACGGTCATCCGGCTAAAACCGAACTGCGCCACCAGCTCAGCCTCCGACGGAATGCGGTCGTGCGGGCGCCAGACGCCGGCAGCAATCTTTTCGCTGATCGCCTGCTTCACCTTTTCATAGAAAGGCGCGGGAGGGCTCGGTTGCGGCAGGGGCGAGCGTGAAAACATCATGACTCCTTAAATAGTGTTATGCCCACCAGTGAGCAATTTGCCAGGCCAGACGGGCGGCGAGCTTTGCGCCCTGTCCGTCCCGATCGTACTGCGGGTTAAACTCTACCAGATCGGCGGCCTGCAGCTTACCGCTGCGGCAGATTTGTTCGATAACCGGCAGCAGATCCAGCGCCGGAACCCCTAACGCCGCAGGGGCGGAAACGGCAGGCATTTCGCCCGCGGGCAGGACGTCCAGATCGATCGTCAGATAGACGCGATCGGCCTGCGCCAGCACCTTTTCCAGCGCCGGTAATGCCTCGCGCCTGAAATGGAGATCCTCCACCAGCGTAGCGTTCAGGCGTTCGGCCTCATCCCACAACGCCTGAGTGTTCGCCGCGCGGCTGACGCCAAAGCAGGCGTAGCGAAACTCGCGCCCGCGTTCATCGCAGTAGTTAGCCAGCTGGAGAAACGGCGTACCGGACGTCGCCCGGTCGGCCTTGCGCAGGTCAAGATGCGCGTCCAGGTTTATCACCGCCACGCGCTCGCCGGGGAACGCATCCAGAACACCCCGGCCGTGCGCCCAGGCGGTTTCGTGCCCGCCGCCAAACACCAGCGTGCGCATCCCGGACTGCTGGCAGGCCGTGACGGCATCGCTTAACGCCCGCTGCGCGGATTCAAGCTCATCGCCCTCAACGTACACCGAGCCCATGTCCGCCAGCCGTTCGTGTCCCTGATGGCTTGCCATATTCGCCAGCGCTTTGCGCAGAATATCAGGGGCCTGCGCGGCGCCGGGCCTGCCCTGATTGCGTTTAACCCCTGCATCGCATTCAAAGCCAATCAGCGCGATGCCGGATGAAAGCGGCGTGAACTGCGCCTGCTGTTGTATCGTCTGGAAAATACGCGTTGCATTGCTGGCCTCGGCGCTGTCGTCGCGCCCCTGCCAGACCGTTTCGGCTACGGGCCGCCATAAGCTCATGCTGCCTCCCCACGGAAAACGCGTTGATAAAGCGGGTTGCGCCCCGGCTCGTAGACCATCTCCACCGGATGGCGAGCATCCCAGACGATAAAATCGGCAACAAACCCCGCCCGCAGCTGCCCGTGGGTTGCGCCGCGACCCAGCGCCTGAGCCGCATGGCGCGTGACGCCAGCCCAGGCCTCTTCAGGCGTGAGGCCAAACTGGACGCAGGCCATGTTCATCGCCAGGTGCAGGCTCGCAAACGGGCTGGTGCCGGGGTTATAGTCGGTGGCGACGGCCATCGGAACACCGCGTTTTCTGAGCTGTTCAACCGGCGGACGCTGGCGCTCCTGCAGAAAATAGAACGCCCCCGGCAACAGGACGGCAACCGTGCCGCTTTGCGCCATCGCCTGAACGCCCGCGTCGTCGAGATATTCGATATGATCGGCCGAGAGCCCGTTATACTGGCTGATCAGCGCCGCGCCGCCCTGATTCGACAGCTGTTCAACATGCCCTTTCACCGGGATACCGAGCGCGGCAGCGGCCTGGAAGAGACGCTCGGTTTGCGACGGGGTAAAGCCGACGTTTTCACAAAACACGTCTACTGCTTCATATAGCTCTTTTTGCCACAGCGCGGGCAGGATCTGCTCACAGACCAGCGCGAGGTATGCATCCGGATCCTGTCGATATTCTGCCGGCACCGCATGGGCAGCCAGCAGCGTTGGGCTGATATCGATCGGATTATCGAGGCTCAGCTGGCGGGCAACCTGCAGCATCTTCTCTTCGGTATCAAGGTTTAGCCCGTATCCCGATTTGATTTCAACGGTCGTTACCCCTTCATTCATCAAACGCTGGAGCCGCTGCTGCGCCAGCTTAAGCAGGGTTTCGGGTGAGCTGCTGCGCGTTGCCGTCACGGTGGCGTTAATCCCGCCCCCCTGAGCGCTGATGGTCTGGTAAGAGACGCCGTTCAGACGCTGCTCCCACTCCGCCGCGCGGTCGCCGCCGAACACCAGATGGGTATGGCAGTCAATCAGGCCTGGCGTGACCAGACGTCCCTCAAGATCGATGACGTGACGGTGTCCGGAAGGAAGGTCAGGTTCAGGGAGCACGGCAAGGATGGTTTGGCCGCGCACGACCAGCGCGTGCTGCTCTTTCAGGCCATAAGGCGAGGATGTATCGGGAACCATTGTTGCCAGGCGCGCATTTCGCCAGATAACATCGTCAGGATGAAGCTGCATGGGCATTCCACTTGTCATGGGTTGTATAGACATTTATTTGCATCCATCGTCTGCTGTCAACCGCCTTGAGGGAAAATGTTATTTATTTGTGATGACTTTCCCGTCACCTCCGGGCAAAAAATGCAACTTTTACCCTTTTTATCTTCCCGTTTCGTTCAACTTAGTATAAAAAAGCAGGCTATTTCGTCTATCCCGTAAAGACTTGCATACCCAGGAGCTTCACCTTGAACATTTCCAGGATTTCCCGTCTGGCGTTAGCGCTCGCCTTTGGCGTGACATTATCCGCATGCAGTTCAACACCACCGGATCAGCGTCCTTCTGAGCAGGTTGCGCCCGGTACTGCCTCCCGCCCGATTTTGTCCGCGGATGAAGCGAAGAACTTTGACCGTGCCCATTACTTCTCGGCGATGGATCCTAACGCCGCGCCGTGGACACCGTCTTCTATTAACCTGCCTAAGCAGCCTGACTTCGTCGTTGGCCCGGCTGGCGCGCAGGACGTAACGCACACCTCTATCCAGGCAGCGGTTGACGCGGCGATCGCTAAGCACAGCGCGTCTCGTCAGTACATCGCGATCCTGCCGGGTGAATACGAAGGCACCGTGTATGTTCCGGCGGCACCTGGCAGCATTACGATTTACGGTCTGGGTGAAAAAGCCATCGACGTAAAAATTGGCCTGGCGATTGATTCCGAAATCGACAGCACCGCCTGGCGTCACCTGGTGAACCCGGCCGGCAAATATATGCCGGGCAAACCGGCGTGGTATATGTTTGATAACTGCCAGAGCAAGCGTTCCGCCACCGTTGGCATGATGTGCTCGGCGGTATTCTGGTCGCAGAATAATGGCCTGCAGCTACAGAACCTGACCATTCAGAATACCCTGGGTGACAGCGTGGATGCCGGTAACCACCAGGCCGTTGCGCTGCGTAGCGACGGCGATAAGGTGCAGATTAACAACGTCAACATTCTGGGCCGTCAGAACACCTTCTTCGTGACCAACAGCGGCGTACAGAACACGCTGCAGAACAACCGTCTGACCCGTACGCTGGTGACCAACAGCTACGTTGAAGGTGACGTGGATCTGGTGTCCGGTCGCGGCGCGGTGGTGTTTGATAACACCGATTTCCGCGTGGTGAATTCCCGTACCCAGCAGGAAGGCTATGTGTTTGCTCCGGCAACCCAGTCTAACCTGTTCTACGGCTTCCTGGCCGTGAACAGCCGCTTTAACGCGGCCGGTGACGGCGTGGCGCAGCTGGGCCGATCCCTGGACGTGGACTCCGCTACCAACGGCCAGGTCGTTATCCGCGACAGCGTAATCAACGAAGGCTTTAACGTGGCGAAGCCGTGGGCTGATGCCGCTATCTCTAAACGTCCGTTCTCCGGCAATACCGGTGCGGTGGATGACAAAGGGAACGTGCAGCGCAACCTGAACGACGCGAACTTCAACCGCATGTGGGAATACAACAACCGCGGTCTGGGCAGCAACGTGGTTGCTGAGCCGAAGCAGTAAGATAAGAGTAAAAGGGGGATGTTAATCCCCCTTTTTACTGCGACTGGATACGTCAGGCACTAAACTTAAGATACGCATCCAATAGTTGCATAATCGCAACCATGAGTTGCAGGAACAGAATTGCCCATTCCACACCGCTCATACGCCACTCCTTTGGTATAGAGCACTTCTCCTCTGATTTACCTTTCCGCTGCCTGTCACCAGAGGTGTGTTGGTTATGTTTTGATGTGCTCCGCAGTTTAGGCACCGCCGGCACCACCCGACAGCCAGGACTTAAAAGGGATCCTGAATTGCGGAACTGCAACACATCAAACCAACGGACAGAATGACATCAGACCATTACTGTACATAAAAACAGTTAAAGGGAGTTTAGGAATTTATAAAGAGAACACAAATAACCAACTGATTATATTAAATATTTATATCTTACATCGTCTCATAATCTTTTTTCTACGTTAATGATGAATTTACATCACCTTAAGCCAATATTATGATGGACGTGTTGGTTACGTTTTGATGTGCTCACCCGGCAACCACCGGGCATAAAAAAACCTCGCATTCGCGAGGTTTTTTGTTCTTAGCCGCTTAGTGAGCGTTTACCACCACCCACATTGGCCCCTGGCCGACGGCGTAACGTCCTTTCTCTTCCAGCAGCCCCTGCTCGCCTTTGATCTCATACAGTGCGATGTGGTGGGATTTCTGCCCCGCCGCAATCAGGTATTTGCCGCTGTGATCGATATTAAAGCCGCGCGGCTGGGTTTCCGTTGGCTGGAAGCCTTCAATAGCCAGCACGCTGCCATCTTCGGAAACGCTGAAGACGGTAATCAGGCTGGAGGTACGGTCGCAGGCGTACAGATGGCGGCCATCCGGCGTGATGTGAATATCCGCCGCCCAGCGGGTGTCGGAGAAGTCAGACGGCATCATATCCAGCGTCTGCACGCACTCAATCTGGCCGTTAGGATCTTTCAGCTCCCATACGTCCACAGAACTGTTCAGTTCATTAACGACGTAGGCATATTGCTGGTTCGGGTGGAAGACCATATGGCGAGGACCTGCGCCCTCAACGGTGGTGACTTCAGCAGGATTCTGCGCCACCAGGTGACCATCGTCGCTCAGGGTAAACAGGCAGATACGATCCTGCTTAAGCGCAGGCACCCACAGCGTGCGGTTGTCCGGAGAGATATTCGCCGAGTGGCAACCTTCAAGCCCTTCCACCACGTCCACGGTATCCGTCGGAATACCATCGTCCAGTCGCGTAACGCTAACGCAGCCTGCGTTGTATGAGCCGCTGAAGACAAAGTTGCCTTTACGATCGGTCGAGATGTGGGTTGGGCTGCCCGGCAGTGGCGCTTCAGCGGTGTAGGTCAGCGCGCCGTCGTCAGGAGAGATGCGGTAGGCCAGCACGCGAAACTCCGGGCGCACACCCACGTACAAGAAACGTTTATCCGGGCTGACGACCATCGGTTGCACCTGGCCCGGCACATCAACAACCTGAACCAGCGTGAGCGAACCTTCTGCATTCAAGCGCCAGACGTGGATCTGCTGACTTTCAGGACTGGCGGTATAAACGGTTTGTTTCATGAATACTCCTTTCCTCACTGCACGTGAAAGTGATTATTTTTAACGGTGAATGCTGAATTTTAGCCAGGAATTTTGCAGCGATTTACTCTCGGTGTAACATCCCCTGAGACCTAAAATTCAACATTAACCCGGAAGAACAAATGACCTCGCGTGTGATTGCACTGGATTTAGACGGAACATTACTTACCCCTCAGAAAACCCTGCTCCCCTCTTCCCTTGAAGCGCTTAAACGTGCGCAGGAAGTGGGATATCAACTCCTTATCGTAACGGGTCGACATCACGTTGCCATTCACCCTTTTTATCAGGCACTGGCGCTAGATACACCTGCAATTTGTTGTAATGGCACTTATTTGTATGATTATCAGGCAAAAAAGGTTTTAGCCTCCGACCCGCTGCCGGTTCCCCAGGCGCTGCAGCTGATTGATCTGCTGGATGAGCATAACGTTCACGGCCTGATGTACGTGGATAACGCGATGGTGTACGAGCGCCCAACCGGCCACGTGGTGCGCACCAGCAACTGGGCATTGTCCCTGCCTGAAGCGCAGCGTCCGGTCTTTACCCAGGTTTCCTCCCTGCGGCAGGCGGCCCGGGATGTTGAAGCCATCTGGAAATTCGCCCTGACGGATGAAGACACCAACAAGCTGAACACCTTCGCGAAACACGTCGAGGATACGCTGGGGCTGGAGTGCGAATGGTCATGGCACGATCAGGTGGATATTGCCCGCAAGGGTAACAGCAAAGGCAAGCGCCTGACGCAGTACGTGGAATCAAAAGGCTGGTCTATGCAGGACGTGATTGCCTTCGGCGATAACTACAACGACATTAGCATGCTGGAAGCCGCCGGTACGGGCGTGGCGATGGGCAATGCCGACGACGCGGTAAAAGCGCGCGCTAACGTGGTGATTGGCGACAACACCACCGACAGCATCGCGCAGTACATCTATACCCACCTGCTGTAATCAGGCGGTAATCGAGACGCTCTTGATTTGCGCGTAAAGCCACAGGCCGGGCTTGATTGCTAACTCATCCCTGGCCCACGGGCTGATGCGCGCCCAGAGCGTCCTGCTGCCCACGTCGAGCTTCACTTCCACCTGCCCGTTATCATCAAAACACTCCGCCACTTTGGCGCGCAGAATATTTCGAATACTGGTTTGCAGCGGCGGCTGCAGCACCAGCGAGACGTCCGATGCCTGAATGCGAATACGCAGCGCGGACTGTAACGGTTTATCGATCTTATTGACCCACAGATGCTGGTCGCCCAGCGCCAGGGCGGTCATCGCGTAGTGCGGATGATGCTCCAGAACGCTGACCTTCAGGATGCTGCTCTGCTGCTCTCTGGGTAACCAGGGGTGCATCACGCTGCTGCCCCACACCTCTTCCAGATTGCCGAAGGCCTTCACGCTGCCCTCTTCCAGCACAAGCACCTTATCGGCCAGATGGAGGATCTCATCCAGTGAATGGCTGACGTAAAGCATCGGAATATTAATTTCGCGGGTCAGACGCTGCAGGTAAGGCAGAAGTTCGCGCTTGCGCGGTATATCCAGCGAGGCCAGCGGCTCGTCGAGCAGCAGCAGTTCGGGGGCGGTAAGCAACGCGCGGCCAATGGCCACGCGCTGTTTCTCACCGCCGGAGAGCGAGGACGGCAGCCTGTCGAGCAGGGGTTCAATGCCTAAAAGCGTCACCAGCTTATCAAATTGTCCGGCCATGCTTTTCGCCATGCCGTAGCGCAGGTTGCCGCGCACGCTGTAGTGCGGGAACAAGCGCGCGTCCTGGAAAACATAGCCGATGCGGCGTTTATCCGGCGAGAGGTAAACCTTGTTCTCCACGTCATTCAGGACGCGGTTATTCAGGACAATACGGCCTGACTGCGGGCGCGTCAGGCCGCTGATGGCGTTAATCAGAGACGTTTTTCCCGCGCCCGACACGCCGAAGACGGCGGTGATGCCGCTTGCAGGCAGCGTCTCGTTAAGCGTCAGGGTGTGGTTTCCCAGCGTCTGGGTGAAATTCAGTTCCAGCATCGTTATTTCCCCATCCGCTCGCGGCTCAGACGCGCCAGCCATTCAGAAACCAGCAGAGAAACCAGGGCTAATACGATGGAGATGATGCACAGCCGCGCTGCGGCACTCTCTCCCCCCGGCGTCTGGATCAGGGTATACATGGCCGACGGAATGGTTCGCGTCTCGCCGGGAATGTTCGACACAAACGTGATGGTCGCACCAAACTCGCCCAGCGAGCGAGCGAACGCCAGCACCGTCCCGACAATGATGCCCGGCAGCGTAAGCGGAAGCGTGATGGTAAAAAAGACGCGCCAGCGCCTGGCACCGAGCGTGCGGGCTGCCTGTTCGAGCTTCATATCCACGCCTTCCAGCGCGAGGCGGATCGCTCTGACCATCAGCGGGAATGACATCACCGCCGCCGCCAGTACCGCACCGCGCCAGCTAAAGGCAAAGGTGATTCCGAACCAGTCGTAGAGCTTTTCGCCGATAAAGCCGCGTCGCCCCATCGAAATCAGCAGCAGATAACCGACCACCACGGGCGGTAAAACCAGGGGAAGATGAAGGACGCTGTCGAGCAGGGCTTTGCCGGGAAACCGACAGCGAACCAGTAGCCATGCAAAAAAGATCCCAAAGGGCAAACTCAGCGCAACCGCAAGGGAGGAGACTTTAAGGCTCAGCAGAACAGCCTGCCATTCAGGATCGGTCAGTATCATCAGTGAGTCGTAAATCCATAACGTTTAAAGATTGCGTTCGCCTCCGGCCCCTTCAGATAATCGCGGAAGGCCGTTACGGTCGCATTTTTATGTCCATCAACAATCGCCACAGGATATTCCACTTTCTTGTGTGAGTCTTCCGGGAAGGTGCCAACCACTTTTACGCCCTTGCTGGCAACGGCATCGGAGCCATACACAATGCCCAGCGGAGCTTCGTTACGTTCCACCAGCGCCAGCGCGCCGCGGACATCTTCCGCCGGGGCCAGTTTTGGTGACAGGGTCTCCCATGCGCCCAGCTTTTGCAGCGCTTCTTTAGCGTAAATCCCGGCCGGAACATGTTCCGGGTCACCCACCGCCAGACGGCCACCGTTCAGCAGACGAGTCCAGTTTGTCTCTTTGTTGATGGTGAATTCACCCTGCGCGCTGGCCTTCGGTGCAACCACAACAAGGCTGTTGCCCAGCAGCGTTTCGCGGCTCGCCGAATCAATCGATTTCTTCTCCACCGCGTAGTCCATCCACTTCTGGTCAGCAGAGATAAACAGATCTGCCGGAGCGCCCGCTTGTATCTGACGCGCCAGCGTAGAGGAAGAGGCAAAAGAGGAGACCACCTCGACGTTTTTCTCTTTTTTATACGCCGTCGCAATATCCTGCAGCGCGTTGGTCAACGACGCCGCCGCAAAGACCGTGATTTTACCTTCGTCCGCCAGCGCGTGTCCGGTAAGTGAAAGCGTCAGCGTTGCCCCTGCGAAAAGGCGTACCCATGAACGTGCCATCTGTAACTCCTGTGAGTAGCGTTATATACATATTAATATAACGGTATCGTCAGGGAGATCCCAGCGGTAATTCGTACCGCTCAAGGGGTAATCGGTGTGATGCGTTAAATAATATCGGCGAAAGAAAGAAAAGCTTGAGAGCAAAACGCCCGGGCAAGCCGGGCGTTTTGTGGGAAATTAATGCTGCTTTTTCGCACGGTCTCTGTGACCGATATTCGAAAAGACGTTGAACACTTCACCCAGGCCGTAGATGGCACCGAGGATGATGGCCATCACTACTGGTACCATGATCACGGCGAATACCAGACTTTTCAACAACTCTAACATGGTTTTCTCCAGATTTTGTGAATGGGCTATTCTACCCCGAAAAGTAAGAAAAACATCCCCTTTTGTGCGGTGCCCTTTGCGCCCTGCACCATTTGGGTCACAATATTCTTTTTGCCAGGACACTGTTATGCAGGCCGAAATTCTTCTTACTCTCCGACTTCAGCAAAAGCTTTTCGCCGATCCACGACGTATTGCCCTGCTTAAACAGATAGAACAAACCGGATCAATTAGCCAGGGCGCTAAGAACGCCGGGATTAGCTATAAAAGCGCCTGGGATGCCATCAATGAAATGAACACCCTGAGCGAACAACCGCTGGTGGACAGAGCCACAGGGGGCAAAGGCGGTGGAGGTGCTGTCGTCACACGTTACGGCAAGCGCCTGATTCAGCTTTACGATCTCCTGGGACAGATTCAGCAAAAAGCGTTCGATGTATTGAGTGACGACGACAACGTTCCGCTGGACAGCTTGCTGGCCGCCATTTCCCGCTTCTCGTTGCAGACCAGCGCCCGCAACCAGTGGTTTGGTACGGTGACGGCGCGCGATAATCTCCAGGTACAGCAGCATGTTGAGATCCTGCTTGCCGACGGCGTCACTCGTCTGAAAGCGGCGATAACGGCGCAGAGTGCACAGCGCCTCGATCTGGATGAAGGCAAAGAGGTACTGGTGTTGCTGAAAGCGCCCTGGGTAAATATCACACGCGACCCAAACGCGGCAAAGGCGGCTGATAACCAGCTGCGCGGCACCGTCAGCCATATTGAACGCGGCAAGGAGCAGTGTGAGGTGCTGATGCCCCTGGCAGACGGACAGGCGCTCTGCGCAACGGTTCCGCTCAGCGAGGCGGATGGTTTAGAAGAAGGTGCTATCGTCACCGCATATTTCAACGCAGACCGGGTGATTATCGCCACATTGTGCTGAGCGCATTGACAATCGTGCCGACAGTGCGTATCCCTGACGTCTGTTGCTGCAAAAAATGGGATAAATCATGTCATCATTGCATATTTCGCAAGGTACGTTTCGTCTTAGCGATACCCGAACGCTGACGATTGCCGGTCTGACAATACGCGCGGGTGAAAGCTGGGCGTTTGTCGGCACAAACGGCAGCGGTAAATCCGCGCTGGCCCGCGCGCTGGCGGGAGAGCTTCCCCTTCTCAAAGGCGAATGCCGGAGCGATTTCACGCGCCTGACGCGCCTGTCCTTTGAACAGCTGCAGAAGCTGGTCAGCGACGAGTGGCAGCGCAATAACACCGATTTGCTCAGTCCTGGCGAAGAAGATACCGGCCGCACGGCGGCGGAAATTATTCAGGATGAGGTGAAAGATCCCGCTCGCTGCCAGCATCTGGCCGAACAATTTGGCATTTCCGCGCTGCTGAACCGGCGGTTTAAATACCTCTCTACCGGCGAGACGCGGAAAACGCTGCTGTGCCAGGCGCTTATGGGCCAGCCGGAGCTGCTGATTCTGGATGAGCCCTTTGACGGGCTGGATGTCCACTCCCGCGCCCAGCTGGCCGCCCTGCTGGGCTCTCTGAATCAGGAAGGCTATACGATCGTACTGGTGCTGAACCGCTTTGATGAAATTCCTGATTTCGTGCAGAACGCGGGCGTGCTGGCAGACTGCAGCCTGATCGAAACCGGGGAAAAATCCGCCCTGCTCCGACAGGCGCTGATAGCCCAGCTTGCGCACAGCGAAAAGCTGGCGGGCATTGCGCTGCCGGAGCCCGACGCGCAGGCAGCACGCCACGGTCTCGATCCCCGGCAGCCGCTTATCGTTCTGCGCGACGGGGTGGTCTCCTATGATGACCGTCCGATCCTTAACCACCTCAGCTGGACGGTCAATCCTGGCGAACACTGGCAGATCGTCGGCCCCAACGGCGCGGGGAAATCCACGCTGCTGAGCCTGATCGTCGGCGATCACCCGCAGGGCTACAGCAACGATCTGACGCTGTTTGGCCGCCGTCGCGGCAGCGGCGAAACCATCTGGGATATCAAAAAGCACATCGGCTACGTCAGCAGCAGCCTGCATCTGGATTACCGGGTCAGTACCACGGTACGCAACGCGATCCTATCCGGGTATTTTGATTCCATCGGCATTTATCAGGCGGTGTCGGACAAACAGCACAAGCTGGCCCAGCAGTGGCTGGATATTCTGGGGATGGATAGCCGGGTGGCTGACGCGCCGTTTCATAGCCTGTCGTGGGGGCAGCAGCGCCTGGCATTGATCGTTCGCGCGCTGGTAAAACACCCTACGCTCCTGATCCTCGACGAGCCGCTGCAGGGGCTGGATCCGCTTAACCGACAGCTGGTCCGCCGCTTTGTGGACGTGCTGATTAGCGAAGGTGAAACGCAGCTGCTGTTCGTTTCACATCATGCCGAAGATGCCCCCGCCTGCATCACCCACCGCCTCGAGTTTGTCGCGGACGGCGAGGGTTATCGCTACCTTCTCGGCAGCGTAGATTAACCGCGGAGGGCACCGCCCTCCTCTTTTCAGATAACTTGCATCAATACATCCCTATCTCTTTGATCTAGAATGCTCTACGTCATCGAAAAAGCGAGTGTGAAAACGAGTGTAAACGATTCCACTATTTTATCCCATGTCACACTTTTCGCGTCTCTGTTATGCTATGGTTATTACATACCATAGGCCCAATGGAGCGAATTATGCGAGTTCTGGTAACAGGTGGTAGCGGTTACATCGGAAGTCATACCTGTGTGCAGCTGCTGCAAAATGGTCACGATGTGATCATCCTCGACAACCTGTGCAATAGTAAGCGCAGCGTGCTGCCGGTGATTGAACGTCTTGCCGGTAAACAGCCGACATTCGTGGAAGGCGACATCCGCAACGAAGCGCTGATGACCGAGATCCTTCACGACCATGCCATCGAAGCGGTGATCCACTTCGCGGGGCTGAAAGCGGTCGGTGAATCCGTTGCGAAACCGCTTGAGTATTACGACAACAACGTCAACGGTACCCTGCGTCTGATCTCCGCCATGCGCGCGGCAAACGTCAAAAACTTTATCTTTAGCTCCTCCGCCACCGTCTATGGCGATCAGCCAAAAATTCCTTACGTTGAAAGCTTCCCGACCGGCACCCCGCAAAGCCCGTACGGCAAAAGCAAGCTGATGGTTGAGCAGATCCTGACCGACCTGCAAAAAGCCCAGCCGGAGTGGAGCATCGCATTGCTGCGCTACTTCAACCCGGTCGGCGCCCATCCGTCTGGCGATATGGGTGAAGATCCGCAGGGCATCCCGAACAACCTGATGCCGTACATCGCCCAGGTGGCCGTAGGCCGTCGCGAGTCGCTGGCCATTTTTGGCAATGACTACCCTACCGAAGACGGCACCGGCGTGCGTGACTATATCCACGTGATGGATTTAGCAGACGGCCACGTTGCAGCCATGCAGCAGCTGGCTGACAAACCGGGCGTGCATATTTATAACCTCGGCGCCGGGGTCGGCAGCAGCGTGCTGGACGTGGTTAACGCCTTCAGCAAAGCCTGCGGTAAGCCGGTGAACTACCACTTCGCTCCGCGTCGCGATGGCGACCTGCCTGCTTACTGGGCGGATGCCACCAAAGCCGATAAAGAACTTAACTGGCGTGTCACCCGCACGCTCGATGAAATGGCACAGGATACCTGGCACTGGCAGTCACGCCACCCGCAGGGTTATCCGGACTAAGGATCCGTCATGACTTCGTTTAATCCCGTCGATCATCCGCATCGTCGTTTTAACCCGCTAAGCGGGCAATGGATTTTGGTTTCCCCGCATCGCGCCAAGCGCCCCTGGCAGGGGGCGCAGGAGACGCCTGCAAAACAGACGCTGCCACAGCATGACCCGGACTGCTTCCTCTGTCCGGGCAACACGCGCGTGACCGGGGATAAAAATCCGGACTACAAAGGCACCTTCGTGTTTACCAACGATTTTGCCGCCCTGATGACCGACACCCCGGACGCCCCCGCGAGCCACGACCCGTTGATGCGCTGCGAAAGCGCGCGCGGTACCAGCCGCGTGATCTGCTTCTCGCCCGATCACAGCAAAACGCTGCCGGAACTGAGCGTGGACGCGCTGAAAGAGGTGGTCAGCACCTGGCAGGCGCAAACCGCTGAGCTGGGGCAGAGCTATCCGTGGGTGCAGGTGTTCGAAAACAAAGGCGCAGCGATGGGCTGCTCTAACCCGCATCCGCACGGCCAGATCTGGGCGAACAGCTTCCTGCCCAACGAAGCCGAGCGTGAAGACCGCCTGCAGAAGGCCTATTTCGCAGAAAACGGCTCACCCATGCTGGTGGACTACACCCAGCGCGAGCTGGCCGACGGCAGCCGCACCGTAGTGGAAACCGAACACTGGCTGGCGGTCGTGCCTTACTGGGCCGCCTGGCCGTTTGAAACGCTGCTGCTGCCGAAAGCGCACGTTCAGCGCATTACCGATCTCAGCGACGCGCAGCGCGACGACCTGGCGCTGGCGCTGAAAAGACTGACCAGCCGTTACGACAACCTGTTCCAGTGCTCCTTCCCGTACTCCATGGGCTGGCACGGCGCGCCGTTTAACGGTGAGGATAATCAGCACTGGCAGCTGCACGCCCATTTCTATCCGCCGCTGCTGCGCTCTGCGACGGTGCGTAAATTTATGGTGGGCTATGAAATGCTGGCGGAAACCCAGCGTGACCTGACGGCGGAACAGGCGGCAGAGCGTCTGCGCGCCGTCAGCGACGTCCACTATCGCGAATCAGGAGTCTAAAAATGAGTCTGAAAGATAAAACACAATCCCTGTTTGCTGAGAAATTTGGCTACCCTGCCACCCACGTTATTCAGGCACCTGGTCGCGTCAACCTGATCGGTGAACACACCGACTACAACGACGGCTTCGTGCTGCCGTGCGCCATTGATTACCAGACGGTCATCAGCTGCGCAAAGCGCGACGACCGCAAAGTCCGCGTCATTGCGGCAGATTACGGTAATGAGACGGACGAGTTTTCCCTCGACGCCCCGATTGTGACGCACGACGGCCAGCAGTGGTCTAACTACGTGCGCGGCGTGGTGAAGCATCTGCAGAAGCGCAACAAGAACTTTGGCGGTGCGGATTTAGTTATCAGCGGCAACGTGCCGCAGGGTGCGGGCTTAAGCTCGTCGGCCTCGCTCGAAGTGGCCGTGGGAACCGTCTTTCAGCAGCTGTATCATCTGCCGCTGGACGGGGCGCAAATCGCCCTGAACGGTCAGGAAGCGGAAAACCAGTTCGTGGGCTGCAACTGCGGCATCATGGACCAGCTGATCTCCGCGCTGGGCAAAAAAGAGCACGCGCTGCTGATCGACTGCCGCTCGCTTGGCACCAAAGCCGTTCCGCTGCCAAAAGGCGCGGCCGTGGTGATTATTAACAGCAACTTTAAACGCACGCTGGTGGGCAGCGAGTACAACACCCGCCGCGAACAGTGCGAAACCGGCGCGCGCTTCTTCCAGCAGTCTGCCCTGCGCGACGTGACGCTCAATGAATTTAACAAAGTGGCGCACGAGCTGGATCCTGTCGTCGCCAGACGCGTGCGCCACGTGCTGACGGAGAACGCCCGTACCGTTGAAGCCGCCTCCGCGCTGGCGAAAGGCGACCTGAAGCGCATGGGTGAGCTGATGGCGGAATCTCACGCCTCCATGCGCGATGATTTTGAAATCACCGTGCCGCAGATCGACACCCTGGTGGACATCGTCAAAGCGGTCATTGGTGATAAAGGCGGCGTGCGCATGACGGGCGGCGGTTTTGGTGGCTGCATCGTCGCGCTGGTGCCTGAAGAGCTGGTCCCTGCCGTCCAGGACGCCGTAGAGAAGCAGTACGAAGCGAAAACGGGCATCAAAGAAACGTTCTATGTATGTAAAGCATCACAAGGAGCCGGACAGTGCTAAACGAAACACCTACCCTCGCACCGGATGGTCTGCCGTATCGCCTGTTAACCCTGCGCAACAGCGCGGGGATGGTGGTTACGCTGATGGACTGGGGTGCGACCCTGCTTTCAGCCCGCGTACCGATGCCGGACGGCAGCGTGCGCGAAACCCTGCTCGGCTGCGCCTCGCCCGAGCAGTACGTGAATCAGTCTGCCTATCTGGGCGCGTCCGTCGGGCGCTATGCCAACCGCATCGCGAAGAGCCGCTTTGAGCTCGACGGCGTGCAGTATCCCCTGCTGCCAAGCCAGGGGGAGAACCAGCTGCACGGCGGCCCGGACGGGTTTGATAAACGCCGCTGGAAGATTGTTCGTCAAAACGACGGCGAAGTGCTGTTCTCGCTGGATTCGCTTGATGGCGATCAGGGCTTCCCGGGGAACCTTACCGCCTCCGCGCGCTTTACGCTGACGGACGACAACCGTATCGCCATTGAATACCGTGCGACGGTCGACAAGCCGTGCCCGGTCAACCTGACTAACCATGCCTACTTCAATCTGGACGGCAACCAGTGCGACGTGCGTAACCACAAGCTGCAGATCCTGGCGGACGCGTATCTGCCGGTTGACGAGACGGGCATTCCGTATCAGGGCCTGAAAGACGTGAGCGGAACCAGCTTTGATTTCCGCAGCGCTAAGGTTATCGCCGAGGATTTCCTGAGCGATGACGATCAGCGCAAGGTGAAAGGCTACGACCACGCGTTCCTGCTGCAGGCCAAAGGTGATGTGAAGCAGCCTGCCGCGCAGGTCTGGTCCAGCGATGAGAAACTGAAGATGACGGTGTATACCACCGCCCCTGCCCTGCAATTCTATTCGGGCAACTACCTCGGCGGCACGACGGCACGCGAACACGATGAGTACAGCGACTGGCAAGGCCTTGCATTAGAGAGCGAGTTCCTGCCGGACAGCCCGAATCATCCTGAATGGCCGCAGCCGGACTGCGTGCTGCGCCCCGGTGGAGAGTACATTAGCGTGACGGAATACCATTTTATTCCGAAATGATTTCCAGCCCTCCCATCGGAGGGCTTTTTTCTGCGCGTCTTGCTGAAAATAGCGCCGATCGCAGACAAAATCATAACCCTGAATTCACAAGCATCTTACACTCAGAGACTATTTTCGCTATGGTTAGGGTTAAGCGTTGCTGCTGGCACGGCCACAGCAATATAATGAGAATTGTTATCATTCTAAAAATGCTTGAGGAGTAAGAGATGGCTATTACTAAGCTGGTCCTGGTGCGTCACGGCGAAAGCCAGTGGAACAACGAAAACCGCTTTACCGGTTGGTACGACGTTGATCTGTCCGAGAAAGGCGTAAGCGAAGCAAAAGCAGCAGGTAAACTGCTGAAGGAAGAAGGCTTCAGCTTTGATTTTGCTTACACCTCTGTGCTGAAACGTGCCATCCACACCCTGTGGAACGTGCTGGACGAACTGGATCAGGCCTGGCTGCCGGTTGAGAAATCCTGGAAACTGAACGAGCGTCACTACGGTGCGCTGCAGGGCCTGAACAAAGCGGAAACCGCTGAGAAATACGGTGACGAGCAGGTTAAACAGTGGCGTCGCGGCTTCGCGGTAACCCCACCAGAGCTGACCAAAGATGACGAGCGCTATCCGGGCCACGACCCGCGCTACGCGAAACTGACCGACGCTGAGCTGCCAACCACCGAGAGCCTGGCGCTGACCATCGACCGCGTTGTGCCTTACTGGAACGAAACCATTCTGCCACGCCTGAAAAGCGGCGAGCGCGTGATCGTCGCTGCTCACGGTAACTCCCTGCGCGCGCTGGTGAAATACCTGGACAACATGGGCGAAGACGAGATCCTCGAACTGAACATCCCAACTGGCGTACCGCTGGTGTATGAGTTCGACGAAAACTTCAAGCCAATCAAACACTACTACCTGGGTAACGCGGACGAAATCGCAGCGAAAGCAGCGGCTGTCGCGAACCAGGGTAAAGCGAAGTAATTTTCGCCGGACGTAAAAAAAGCGCGGAGCCTTCCGCGCTTTTTTATTTGTGCGTTAAGACTCAGCCGCGGCGCGCTTTTACCGCATTCGCCAGCTGACGCAGGATGGCATCGGTATCGTCCCAGCCAATGCAGGCATCGGTAACGCTTTTGCCATACACCAGCGGCTCGCTGCCTTCCAGGTTCTGGTTACCTTCAACCAGATGGCTTTCAATCATCACCCCAATTACCGCCTTCTCACCGTTGGCGATCTGCTGACAGACGTCAGTCCCCACTTCCATCTGCTTTTTGAACTGCTTGCTGGAGTTGGCGTGGCTGAAGTCGATCATCACCTGCGGCGGCAGCCCGGCTTTTTCCAGCCCGGCCTTCACCTCTGCCACGTGTTTTGCACTGTAGTTTGGCTCTTTGCCGCCGCGCAGAATGATATGGCAATCACCGTTACCGCTGGTGTTAACGATGGCGGAGTGACCCCATTTGGTCACGGACAGGAAGCAGTGCGGCGCACCCGCGGCGTTGATGGCGTCGATAGCCACCTTAATGGTGCCGTCAGTGCCGTTTTTGAAGCCCACCGGGCAAGAGAGACCGGAAGCCAGCTCGCGGTGAACCTGAGATTCGGTGGTGCGCGCACCAATCGCGCCCCAGCTCATCAGGTCTGCCAGGTATTGTGGCGTAATCATATCCAGGAACTCGCCGGCAGCAGGCAGGCCGCTGTCGTTGATCTCCAGCAGCAGCTTGCGCGCAATGCGCAGGCCGTCGTTGATCTGGAAGCTGTTATCCATATGCGGATCGTTAATCAGCCCTTTCCAGCCCACGGTCGTGCGCGGTTTTTCAAAATAGACGCGCATAACGATTTCCAGCTCGTCCTTCAACTCTTCACGCAGGGTGAGCAGACGCGCCGCATACTCTTTCGCGGCGGCAGGATCGTGAATGGAGCACGGGCCAATCACCACCAGAAGACGATCGTCATTACCTTTCAGGATCTTGTGGATCGCTTTACGAGCATGAGAAACCGTGTTTGCGGCATTTTCAGTGGCGGGGAATTTCTCAAGGAGTGCTACAGGAGGTAATAACTCATTGATCTCTTTAATGCGTAAATCGTCGTTCTGATAATTCATCTTCTTTCCAGCTCTGCCATATCTTTAGTAATGAAAGCAATCCTTTCAATCTATCTTGTCGACCAGGAAGTGTAAACACGGTTTTACACTTCACGCAGATAATTCCTGGAATTCGCCTAAAAATCGCCACAAAATAGCGAAAAATGAGATCTAACCTAAGCTTTTTAACTGTAACAACCATTTTTAAACGCTTAAACGCGATTCCCTACTGACGTAAGTCCGTAAGGCGGAATCTTTCGCCTCTAAAAAGATGCACTGTTGGAGAATGTTATCCAGCGTAACGACAAGAACAGGAGCACCATCATGAAAATGACAAAACTGACCACCCTCTTCCTGACTGCCACACTCACCCTTGCCAGCGGCAGCGTCCTGGCCGCAGAAACGGGTGCTTCAGACAGCAACGGTGATGCCAATGCGGCAGCAGCGGCAGGCCAGGTTGCGCCTGATGCGAAACAGAATATCGCCCCGAATAATGTCGATAACAGCCAGATCAATACCGGCAATACCAACACCGGCGGCACCATGCTGCATCCGAACGGTAGTGCTTCTGACACCATGAATCATGACAATATGAGCTCGGATGAGGTTCATAAGAACTCGATGTGTAAGGACGGCAAATGTCCCGATCCGAACGACAAAGTGGGTAACGACGCCAATACCAAAACTGACGGCACAACTCAGTAATTCTGGATGCGTTAAGTGCGAAAGGAGAGCCCAGGCTCTCCTTTCTTTTTGGAGTAACCTGTTAAAAACGCTACACTAAAATAATAACGAATCAGGAAAGCAGACATGGCGCACACCCACTCACACCCCTCTTCTCCCGGCAACGACAACGCAAAACGACTTATGCTGGCCTTTGGCGTTACGGCCACGTTTATGGTTATCGAGGTCATTGGCGGCCTGGTTTCCGGCTCTCTGGCGCTGCTGGCTGATGCCGGACATATGCTGACCGATGCCGCAGCGCTGCTTTTCGCCCTGCTGGCGGTGCAGTTTGCTCGCCGCCCGCCCAACGCGCGCCATACCTTCGGCTGGCTGAGGCTGACCACCCTTGCCGCGTTTGTTAACGCCATCGCGCTGGTGGTTATTACTGTTCTTATCGTCTGGGAAGCCGTACAGCGTTTCAGGCACCCGCAGCCCATCGCCGGGACGACAATGATGGTGATTGCCGTGGCGGGGCTGTTGGCAAATATTCTGGCGTTCTGGATTTTGCATCGCGGCAGCGGGGAAAAGAACCTCAACGTGCGCGCTGCGGCTCTGCACGTGCTGGGGGATTTGCTCGGTTCAGTTGGGGCGATTGTCGCCGCGCTGGTGATCCTCTATACCGGCTGGACGCCCGTTGACCCGATTCTCTCCGTGCTGGTGTCGTGTCTGGTCTTGCGCAGCGCCTGGCGACTGCTGAAGGAGAGCGTCAATGAACTGCTGGAAGGGGCACCGGCATCCATGGACATTGACGAGCTTAAGCGCAACCTGCGCCGTACTGTCCCGGAAGTGCGTAACGTTCATCACGTACACGTCTGGCTGGTGGGCGAGAAACCGGTTATGACATTACACGTCCAGGTGATCCCGCCGCACGACCACGATGCGCTGCTCGAACGCATCCAGCACTTTCTTGAACATCACTATGAGATTGGTCACGCCACCATCCAGATGGAGTATCAGCCCTGTAGCGGGCCGGACTGCCACCTTAACGAGGCGCAGCCCGACCATTCACATCATCACCACCATTAGCTTGATAGCGCGTGTGAGCCACGCTCACGCGCGCTCTTGATCCACATCCGGCTGCCGTTCAGGGCAATGAAGGTCAGCAGCAGATATTCCAGCGACATGGCATAAACGCCCTGAAGGGCAAAAATCACCACGCTGATGACGTTGATAATGACCCACAGCAGCCAGTTCTCAACGTATTTACGGGTCATCAGGACCATCGCCGCGATCGACAGCACCATCATGCAGGAATCCCAGAACGGGAAGGCATCCGGCTGAAGCTCCGGCATCGTCACGTTGAGGCCCATAGCGGACATGACCGAAACGGCAACGCGGGTCAGGAACGCAAACACCGGGTTGATGTAGACGGTCATTAAACCAATGGCAACCACGCAGGCAACGAACCAGGCGATGGCTTTCGGCAGGGGCAGCCAGCGGATCTGCAGCTCAGCCTCCTGCTGGCTATTCTGCCGGGACCAGGCGTACCAGCCGTAAATATTGGCGGCGAAGAAAAACAACTGCAAAAGCAGGCTGGCGTACAGCTGGATCTGGAAGAAGATAATCGCAAACAGCGTGACGTTAATCAGCCCGAACGCGTAGTTGCCGATCTTCTCCAGGCTTGCCAGCCAGATGCACAGCAAACCCGCCAGCGTGCCTACGGCTTCAATCCATGACAGGTCATAGCCACCTGCACCAATCGGTATATGAACCAGAATGTTCTGCGTGCTAAAAAAATCCATCTTTTCCCCAGGGCGTCTTTGAATTAAGTACGTAGTGTAGCCGCAAAATCCAGCATGCGGTTAAGCGGAATTAACGCACCTTCACGCAGGGCGGCATCGACATGGATTTCATGCGCCGCACCGCCCGTCTCGAGCCCTTCAGCAATCGCTTTCAGGCCGTTCATCGCCATCCACGGGCAATGCGCGCAGCTGCGGCACGTCGCGCCCTCGCCCGCCGTTGGCGCTTCCAGCAGCTCTTTCTCCGGTACGGCCTGCTGCATCTTATAGAAGATACCGCGATCGGTCGCGACGATGAGCTGCTTGTGCGGCAGCGTCCTGGCCGCGTTGATAAGCTGGCTGGTTGAACCAACCGCATCGGCCATATCGACAATCGACTGCGGTGATTCAGGATGTACAAGAATGGCGGCGTCAGGATAAAGCGCTTTCATGCGGGACAGCGCCTGGGTCTTGAATTCGTCGTGCACAATGCATGCGCCCTGCCAGCAGAGAACGTCAGCGCCGGTCTGCTTCTGAACATACTTGCCAAGATGGCGGTCCGGGGCCCAGATAATTTTCTCACCCAGGCTGTCCAGATGCTCAATCAGCTCAACGGCGATGCTCGACGTAACCACCCAGTCTGCGCGCGCTTTTACCGCCGCGGAGGTGTTGGCGTAAACCACCACGGTCCGGTCAGGATGGGCATCGCAGAAGGCTGTGAATTCGTCAATCGGACAGCCGAGATCGAGCGAACATTCCGCATTGAGCGTCGGCATCAGAATGGTTTTTTCCGGGCTGAGAATTTTTGCCGTTTCGCCCATAAAACGCACGCCTGCAACCAGCAGCGTGGAAGCGGGATGTTTTGCACCGAAGCGGGCCATCTCCAGTGAATCAGAAATACAGCCCCCGGTCTCTTCCGCCAGCTGCTGAATTTCCGGGTCGGTGTAGTAATGGGCCACCATCACCGCATCGCGCTCTTTGAGAAGCCGTTTGATCTTCTCGCGGTAGAATTGTTTTTCATCCTGGCTTAGTGGCACAGGCTTTGGCGGAAACGGATAGATTGCGGCTTCTGGATCAAACATCACGCTCATTATGGCTTCTCGTTTTACTGGCTTAACAATATTGCCTTTCTTTTGCCTGAGAAAGCAAAACGCGCGGCAATTGTGTTTCATATACTAAACAAGATAGCGAATCTGAAGTGAAAAGTCACCGGGAATAGATGGGAGGAGCATTTGTTGTACGGCAGATAGCAAAAAAGCGCCTTTAGGGCGCTTTTTAACATTGGTGGGTCGTGCAGGATTCGAACCTGCGACCAATTGATTAAAAGTCAACTGCTCTACCAACTGAGCTAACGACCCCTTGCGGGATGTACTTCAAATTTATTCAGGCTGGTGGGTCGTGCAGGATTCGAACCTGCGACCAATTGATTAAAAGTCAACTGCTCTACCAACTGAGCTAACGACCCATCTGGGTGTTGCCTGAATTATCACTCGGTACCAATTAAATTGGTGGGTCGTGCAGGATTCGAACCTGCGACCAATTGATTAAAAGTCAACTGCTCTACCAACTGAGCTAACGACCCGAGTGGTGGGTGATGACGGGCTCGAACCGCCGACCCCCTCCGTGTAAAGGAGATGCTCTACCAACTGAGCTAATCACCCACTCTGTACTGCCGGTAATGCGTTAAGTGGTGGGTCGTGCAGGATTCGAACCTGCGACCAATTGATTAAAAGTCAACTGCTCTACCAACTGAGCTAACGACCCACTTTTACGCTGTTTTCACGTTGTTTGATATCCCGTGGCAACGGCGGCATATATTACTGATTTAAGAATTCAGCGCAACAAAAATTTCGATGAAGATCACTTAACTGCTTACGAATCATGCTGCACGACCAGAAATAACGCGATTTCTGGTCATGCGATAATCATCCCATCGAATTCAGGCGTTTTTGCGCCTGCTTAGCACCTTCGGTGCCCGGGAATTTTGCGACCACCTGCTGATAAACCGCTTTGGCTTTCGCCGTGTCGCCTTTGTCCTGCATGATCACGCCAACTTTGTACATCGCATCTGGCGCTTTCGGCGATTTCGGGTAATTTTTCACCACTGAGGCAAAATAAAACGCCGCATCGTCCTTTTTACCCTTGTTGTAATTCAACTGACCGAGCCAGTAATTGGCATTTGGCTGGTAGGTTGAATCAGGGTATTTCTTAACAAAGTTCTGAAACGCAGCTATCGCGTCATCCTGACGAGATTGATCCTGCACCAGGGCAATGGCCGCATTGTAATCCGTATTCGCGTCACCGCTCTGTACAGGCGCCCCTGTTGAGGCTGAAGCATCAGCAGACGGCGCAGGTGCGGAGGTCGCTGCACCGCTCTGATCGCCTGCCGCTGGCTGTGCTGCTGCACCACCGCTGCTCAGGCTATCTATCTGCAATAAAATCTGCTTCTGACGTTCCACAACCTGGTTAAGCTGATACTGGCTTTCCTGAATCTGGCCGCGGAGAGAGTCAATATCGTTTTGGTTATCGGAAAGTTGCTGCTGGAGTTGGGTTAAAAGCTGACTGTGAGCGTTAGAAATACGCTCGAGCTGAGTGACCCGGTCTTCTACCGAGCCTGAGCCGACACTACTGATTGGTGCCTGAGCAAAAGCGGCCCAGGGGGCCGCTATTCCAACCAGTAACGACAGACTCAACAGATGATGTCTGAAGTTACTGCTCATGCAATTCTCTTAGTAAACCAGTACGGCACGACGGTTTTTGGAGTAAGCCGCTTCGTCGTGACCCAGTACTGCAGGTTTTTCTTTACCGTAAGAAACGATGGAGATCTGGTCAGCAGAAACGCCTTTACCCTGCAGGTACATCTTAACGGCGTTAGCACGACGTTCACCCAAGGAGATGTTGTACTCTGGAGTACCACGTTCGTCCGCGTGACCTTCTACGGTGACTTTGTAAGATGGGTTGCTACGCAGGAAGTTAGCGTGAGCATCCAGCATCGCAGCGAAGTCAGAACGGATGTCGTATTTATCCAGATCGAAGTAAACGATGTTGTTCTGCTGCAGCTGCTGCATCTGAAGACGCGCTTGCTCTTCAGAAGACATGTTGCCATTGCCGTTCGCGTCCATACCGGTACCGGCACCCATCATGCCTTCGCCGCTCTGGTCATTGCTGGCGTTCTTGTTAGAAGAACACGCTGCGATTGCCATTACAGGCAGAGCGATCATCAGCCCCTTCAGCACTTTGTTCAGTTGCATTTCTATGATTCCTTTAGTAATCAATTAATTATTATTTACAGATACGGCGACCAGGCAGGTGATTTTACCTGTCCATCAGTGGCCGGAATACGCGCTTTGAAACGCCCATCTGTAGAAACCAGATTCAGCACAGATCCCATCCCCTGAGAAGAGCTGTAGATTACCATAGTGCCGTTAGGTGCCAGACTTGGCGTTTCATCCAGGAACGTTGACGACAGAACTTGGACGCCACCCGCTACCAGATCTTGTTTGGCAATGTGCTGCTGCCCACCGTTGGAGCTGACCATTACCATGAATTTACCGTCGCTGCTCACGTCTGCGTTCTGGTTCTGCGAACCTTCCCAGGTAATACGCTGCGGAGCACCGCCGTTGATGTTCACTTTATAGATTTGTGGACGGCCGGCCTGGTCAGAGGTAAACGCCAGGTTTTGGCTGTCCGGGAACCATGATGGTTCAGTGTTGTTGCTGCGACCGTCGGTCACCTGACGGATCTGGCCGGAGCCAATGTCCATCACGTACAGGTTCAGGCTACCGGTTTTAGACAGCGCAAACGCCAGTTTAGACCCATCTGGAGAGAAGGAAGGCGCACCGTTGTGACGTGGGAACGACGCTACCTGACGCACCGCACCGTTAGCCAGCGTCTGGATAACCAGCGCAGAACGACCGCTCTCGAAGGTCACGTAGGCCAGTTTAGACCCGTCCGGAGACCAGGCTGGAGACATCAGCGGCTGTGAAGAGCGTTTCACCAGGAACTGGTTGTAACCGTCGTAGTCAGAAACGCGCAGCTCGTACGGGAACTGACCGCCGTTGGTCTGCACCACATAAGCAATACGGGTACGGAACGCACCTTTAATGCCGGTCAGCTTTTCGAACACCGCGTCGCTGGCCGCGTGTGCCGCATAGCGCAGGTACTGTTTAGTGACCTTGTAAGAGTTCTGTGCCAGAACGGTACCCGGTGCACCGCCGGTATCAACCAGCTGCCAGGCCACGTTGTAAGAACCGTCCGGGTTAGGCGTAACCTGACCCACAACCACCGCATCAATACCCAGCGCAGACCATGCTGCAGGCTGTACTTCCTGCGCGCTGCCCGGCTGCTGAGGCAGACGAGAACGATCTAACGGGTTGAATTTACCGCTGTTACGCAGGTCAGCCGCCACGATGCCGCCGGCATCTTCAGGTGCAGCGCCAGGACCGGCCCACTGGAACGGAACAACACCGATTGGACGTGCCGAGTCCACCCCCTGGGTGATCTCGATACGTACTTCTGCGTGCAGGACTGCTGCCCACAGCATTAAAAAACTAAATGCTACACGTAATGCCTGCTTCATCATATCTCCCTTATCCGGGTAACCTTACCCACGATAATTTAGCAGAATGTTAACAAACTCAAATAGACAAAACTACCAGAACCCTGTGACTAAACCTGGTCTATTTTTCCCCGTTTGCACGGGGAAAATGTAACTTAAGGTTTGAAGTCCAGCGGCGCATTTTTGAAGACTTCGTAGACTGCCTGAGAAGGCGGTTTAGGCATCTTCGCCTGACGCGCTGCAGCCAGAGCCGCAGTACATAAAGCCGGGTCGCCACCTTCAGACTTAATATCAAGCAGCATGCCGTCCGGAGCCAGTTTTATACGCAGCGTACACGTTTTACCGGCGTAGGAAGACGCATCATAGAACCGGCTTTCAATCGCCGATTTAATCTGCGCGGCATAGCCGTTGATTTCAGCCCCTGTCGCACCGTTACTCTTAGTGTTACCACTTCCGGTCGGCGCTGCGTTGTTTCCTTTCGCACCACCGCCCGTTTTCGGTGCATTCTTACCGGAGCTTAAGTCGCCCAGCAGATCGTCAACCCCTGCAGCGGCAGCGGCTTTTTCAGCGGCAGCAGCCTTTTTGGCAGCCGCTTTTTCAGCAGCAGCTTTCTTATCGGCAGCAGCCTTCTCGGCTGCAGCTTTTTTATCAGCAGCGGCTTTTTCAGCGGCGGCAGCTTTTTCTGCAGCAGCCTTCTCAGCCGCAGCGGCTTTCTTCGCAGCCTCGGCAGCCGCTTTTTTCTCTGCTTCCTGAGCGGCTTTCTTCGCGGCTTCCGCTTCAGCTTTCTTCTGAGCGTCAGCAGCGGCTTTCTTCGCGGCTTCCGCTTCGGCTTTCTTCTGAGCATCCGCAGCGGCTTTCTTCGCGGCTTCCGCCTCAGCTTTCTTCTGGGCATCGGCAGCCGCTTTCTTCGCCGCTTCTGCCGCTAATTTCGCCTGGGCATCAGCCTGCGCTTTGGCATCCGCTGCGGCTTTTGCTGCCGCCGCTTCCGCCTGCTTTTGCTGTTCCTGCGCTTTCTTCGCGGCCTCTTCGGCTTGCTTCTGCTGTTCCGCCTGCGCTTTCGCGGCTTCCTGCGCCTGCAAACGTTCTTTCTCAAGCTGCTTCAAACGCTCCTGCTCGGCGGCCTGCTTTTCACGCAGCTCTTCCGCCTGCTGTTGCGCCTGTTTTTCACGCTGCTCTTCAGCCCGTTTGGCACTCGCCTTCTGCTGTTGTTCGCGATTATAGTTTTGCACTACCGCACCGGGATCCACCATTACGGCGTCAATGGAAGATCCCCCACCGCCGCCTGCTGATGCATCAATATGCTCGTCGAACGAACTCCAGATCAGCGCTGCAAAAAGAATCACGTGCAGCACTGCGGAGACGATTATCGCTCGCTTAAGCTTGTCGTTCTGTTCGGTTGCCTTTGACACTATCGGTTCCCAAAAACTACGCGGATGATCAAATAGGTTGAGTCATTAAGCCAACTGACTTAACACCCGCACTATGTAGCAAGTTCAGCGCTTTAATAATTTCATCGTAAGGTACGTCTTTCGCGCCACCGATCAAGAAGACCGTTTTCGGATTTGATTCCAGGCGACGCTGCGCCTCAGCAATCACCTGCTCGGGTGGAAGCTGATCCATACGATCTTTTTCTACCACCACGCTGTACTGCCCTACGCCGGAAACTTCAATGATGACCGGAGGATCGTCATTGGTGCTCACCGCCTGTGATTCTGTCGCATCCGGCAGATCGACTTCCACGCTCTGGGTGATGATCGGCGCTGTCGCCATGAAGATCAGCAGCAGTACCAGCAGGACGTCCAGCAGTGGAACGATATTGATTTCGGACTTGAGCTCGCGACGACCTCGTCCACGCGATCTGGCCATGGTTTACCCCTTGTTGCTCTCGGTGCTGGTAAACGCCTGACGGTGCAGAATCGCGGTGAACTCTTCCATAAAGTTGTCGTAGTTCAGTTCCAGTTTGTTCACGCGCTGGTTCAGACGGTTGTATGCCATTACCGCCGGGATTGCCGCAAACAGACCGATAGCGGTCGCAATCAGTGCTTCAGCGATACCCGGTGCAACCATCTGCAACGTCGCCTGCTTCACCGCGCCCAGCGCGATAAAGGCGTGCATGATCCCCCACACGGTACCAAACAGACCGATATACGGGCTGATGGAGCCGACGGTACCGAGGAAAGGAATGTGCGTTTCAAGGTTTTCCAGTTCACGGTTCATGGAGATACGCATCGCACGCGAGGCCCCTTCCACAACCGCTTCCGGCGCATGATTGTTTGCACGATGCAGGCGAGCAAACTCTTTGAATCCGCTATAGAAGATTTGCTCGGAGCCGGTCAGGTTTTCACGGCGTCCCTGGCTCTCCTGATACAGACGAGAAAGCTCAATACCCGACCAGAACTTATCTTCAAACGCTTCCGCTTCACGGCCAGCAGCATTGAGGATACGCGTTCTCTGGATAATGATGGCCCAGGATGCGATTGAAAAACCAATCAAAATCAACATGATAAGTTTAACCAGAAGGCTTGCCTTCAGGAACAAATCAAGGATATTCATGTCAGTCACTGCTTAAACTCCGCGACAATAGACTTAGGAAGCGCACGAGGCTTCATTATGGTTGGATCAACACAAACAATCAGTACTTCAGCTGAGTTCAGTACGGTGTTCTCTGCGTTGACTATCCGCTGCGTGAATACCAGTGAGGTCCCGCGCATTGATGTAATTTCAGTTTGGACTTCGAGCATATCGTCGAGTCTGGCAGGCGCAAAATACTCAAGCGTCATCTTGCGTACCACGAAGGCAACTCGCTCAGCCAACAGCACCTGTTGACTAAAGTGATGATGGCGCAGCATCTCTGTGCGTGCCCGTTCATAAAAAGCAACGTAGCTGGCGTGGTAAACCACACCACCGGCATCGGTATCTTCGTAATAGACACGAACCGGCCATCGAAACAGCGTTGTATTCACTTTACATCCCGGTAATGCAATAAAAGTTGGAGCTTTCAAACTTCGCTACTATACGCGCGGGAAAGATGGTTTGGAATGGGAGAAAGTAAACGGAGAGTAAATTTTTATGGGCTCGGGTAAGCCCATAACGTTAACGGACATTTCTTATTCAGAAGAAGAAGAAAATCAGACCTGCGAGGAGAACCAGGTCGGCAACGAGCGGGCAGAAGATACCCTGCCAGTGGACCGCTCTCGGACGAAAGCCCACGCCGTGGATCACCCCAGCACACACCGCCCACATGATGAGGAAGCCGTGCCAGATTTCAAGCTCGCTGGTCTTTGCCGCAAAGCGCGACGGGTCCCAGAAGATACAGCCTGCCAGCAGTAATGCCATCACTAAAGAAAGCGCCCGTAACGGGCGCTTATCCATTACCGCGTAAAGCTTCGCGATAATATTCATCAGTGTTTTTCTTCACCCGCTTTGGTCGCTTCCACGTGCTCAAGCGCCAGGGCAGTGATGACACCAAAAGCACAGGCAAGAAGCGTCCCTAAAATCCATGCGAAATACCACATATTCAGCTCCTTACTTAGTACATAGAGTGGGTGTTGCTTTCGATATGTTCTTTAGTGATACGACCGAACATTTTCCAGTAACACCAGATGGTGTATGCCAGAACAATCGGAACGAACACGCAAGCAACGTAAGTCATTAAGTTCAGCGTCATATGGCTGGAGGTTGCATCCCACATGGTCAGACTAGCATTCAGCATGGTGCTGGATGGCATGACGAATGGGAACATGGCAATACCCGCAGTCAGGATGATGCACGCCAGCGTCAGTGAAGAGAACACGAACGCCAGAGCACCTTTCTCCAGACGAGACGTCAGCACGGTCAGCAGCGGCAGCAGCACGCCCAGAGCCGGGATCGCCCACAGCGCAGGGGTATTGTTGAAGTTCACCAGCCATGCGCCAGCCTGACGCGCCACTTCTTTGGTCAGCGGGTTAGACGGTGCCGAGTGGTTGATCGCAGACGTCACCACGTAACCATCAATACCGTACACCACCCACACGCCTGCCAGAGCGAAGCAGACCAGGGTCACCAGTGCCGCAACCTGAGCAGTAGCACGGGAACGCAGGTGCAGTTCACCGACAGTACGCATCTGCAGGTAAGTTGCGCCCTGAGTGATGATCATCGCCACGCTCACCACGCCGGCCAGCAGGCCAAACGGATTCAGCAGCTGGAAGAAGTTACCGGTGTAGTAAAGACGCATGTATTCGTCGAGGTGGAACGGTACGCCCTGCAGCAGGTTACCGAACGCTACGCCAATCACCAGCGGTGGAACGAAGCTACCAATGAAGATGCCCCAGTCCCACATGTTGCGCCAGCGGGTATCTTCAATCTTGGAACGGTAGTCGAAACCGACCGGACGGAAGAATAAAGAGGCCAGCACCAGAATCATCGCCACATAGAAGCCGGAGAACGCAGCCGCGTAGACCATCGGCCAGGCAGCGAACAGCGCGCCGCCTGCGGTGATCAGCCACACCTGGTTACCGTCCCAGTGAGGGGCGATGGAGTTAATCATGATTCGACGCTCGGTGTCATTGCGACCGAGGAAACGGGTGAGCATCCCCACCCCCATGTCGAAACCATCCGTGACGGCGAAACCGATCAGCAGAACGCCAACCAGCAGCCACCAGATAAAACGCAATACTTCATAATCGATCATTTGATGACTCCTGTCTTAGCGTGCCGGCTGAGTAGTCGCAGTAGACTGCTCGTAGTGATAGCGACCGGTTTTCAGGCTGCTTGGGCCAAGGCGCGCGAACTTGAACATCAGGAACAGTTCAGCCACCAGGAACAGGGTGTACAGACCACAGATCAGCAGCATGGAGAAGATCAGGTCGCCTGCCGTCAGGGAAGAGTTCGCGACCGCCGTTGGCAGCACCTCACCAATCGCCCATGGCTGACGGCCGTACTCTGCAACAAACCAGCCGGACTCAATCGCGATCCACGGCAGTGGAATACCGTACAGCGCGGTGCGCAGCAGCCATTTTTTCTCGCCGATGCGGTTACGAATCACGGACCAGAAGGACGCCGCAATGATCAGCAGCATGATGATGCCGCAGCCCACCATGATACGGAATGCGAAGTACAGTGGCGCAACGCGTGGAATCGAGTCTTTGGTCGCCATCTGAATCTGTGCTTCCGTCGCGTCAGAAACGTTCGGGGTATAACGCTTCAGCAGCAGACCGTAGCCCAGGTCTTTCTTCACGTCGTTAAATTGATCGCGAACGGCCTGGTCGGTAGAGCCAGCACGCAGCTGTTCCAGCAGCGAGTAGGCCTTCATACCGTTACGGATACGCTCTTCGTGCTGAACCATCAGCTCTTTCAGACCCGTTACCTGCTTATCGACAGAACGGGTTGCAATGATACCCAGCGCGTAAGGAATTTGAATGGCGAAGCGGTTTTCCTGCGCGTCCTGATCGGGAATACCGAACAGCGTAAAGGCAGCAGGCGCCGGCTGGGTTTCCCATTCGGCTTCGATAGCGGCCAGTTTGGTTTTCTGCACGTCGCCCATTTCGTAACCGGATTCATCACCCAGAACGATAACGGAGAGGATTGCAGCCATACCGAAGCTTGCTGCGATAGCAAAGGAGCGCTTGGCAAACGCGAAGTCACGACCGCGCAGCATGTAGTAGGAACTGATACCCAGCACGAACATCGCGCCGCACACGTAGCCAGATGCGACGGTGTGAACAAATTTAACCTGAGCGACCGGGTTCAGAACCAGCTCGGCAAAGCTGACCATCTCCATACGCATGGTTTCGAAGTTGAAGTCAGACGCGATCGGGTTCTGCATCCAGCCGTTCGCCACCAGGATCCACAGCGCGGACAGGTTCGAACCTAATGCCACCAGCCAGGTTACGGCCATGTGCTGGACTTTACCCAGACGGTCCCAGCCGAAGAAGAACAGACCTACAAAGGTGGATTCGAGGAAGAAGGCCATCAGACCTTCAATGGCCAGCGGCGCACCGAAGATATCCCCTACATAGTGGGAATAGTAAGACCAGTTAGTCCCGAACTGGAACTCCATGGTCAAACCGGTTGCCACGCCCAGCGCAAAGTTGATACCAAACAACTTGCCCCAGAACTTGGTCATATCTTTATAAATCTGTTTGCCGGAGAGGACGTAAACCGTTTCCATGATTGCCAGCAGGAACGCCATACCGAGCGTCAGTGGCACAAACAGGAAGTGGTACATCGCGGTCAAGGCAAACTGTAAGCGCGACAGTTCGACTACGTCTAACATTATGACTCCTTGCTCATCGCATGAAGACTCCGAGAGTGAACCCCGTCAGAGAGAGATCCACACGCATGCCCCAATACAAATTATTCGCATCCTGGTCGTCGTTATTACCCTGGAGAAGGATAAAAACGATGACGACAGGTTACAAATAGGTTAATAAAAAACTCAAATTGATCCCGCAAATATAATACGCTGCAAAACCCTTACAATAAACAGGTTTTTATTGAATCACATTTACGTTTTTCGACGGCGATCAATTTATAGCAAAATTACCACTTTTCGGCCATTTTGATCGGGGACAATTTAGCGCTTTTCAGCATCTTTTTCCAAGCATTAAACTTTGATTTAAATCAAAAACAGGTCCTGATGTTAATCATGTTTATCCGCGGTAAGAATGGTAAAAGCCATGTTAATGATATGTGCATGCAAAGATGCGATTGGTTATCGAAGACGAAAAAAATATAAACAGAAGTGATTTTATTTAACGCGAGAGAAAACGCCCTGCCGAAGCGGGACAAACAATAAGCGTAGCTGGGCCAGTTTATTTTTCCATTCTGTTTTTGCAACCCTTAGAAATTACATTTGATTTACTTTTATTATCCCGGAAGTTAACACCGAAGCGTGACTATTTAATGAAAAAAGGCCGCAAACTCTGCGGCCTTTTGATCGCGTCAGCGGTTTTCAGGCAAGAAGGATGCTAAAGGTCCGTGACTGTCCCGGTCTGAACGCCCCGACAATGCCCTCTTCTTCACGATTGTCAATTACCCGTTCATTCATGTCCGTTTCGCAGCACCGCTTCACCGTCGGATTCACTGATAAGGTCGCGTCACATGCGCTGGACTCCGAAGGGTTGAACAAGCGAAGAATGAGCTCGTCTCGATCTTCAGCCTTTTTGAGCGTACTGAGCACGCATCCCGTTGGCGAAAGCGCCAGCAGGCTGTAACTTTCTGGCGTGGTAAACGATGAGCGATTCAGCTTCATCGCGTCCCAGGGAATTTTGTTATAGCACTGCACCGGCGTTAACCACGATTTAGCCTGCTGCGCGACGCCCGCGTTTTCCGGCGTGCCGCTGAAGCTAAAGAGGCTAAAGCGACAGCTTAACGAGCCGCGCACCTGGGAGTCAGGGACGGGCATTTTGATTCCTGAAGGTCTGCCGGGGCGCAACAGCAAATCTTCTTTGCCGAGTAACCCCACGCCGCGCAGCAGGGTCAGGGCAAAGGCTTTTTTATCCTCGCCTACCACTTCAAACTCGCGTAGTCCTTCGGTGAACAGCGCAAGCCCGTTTCGTTTTTCCTGCAGGACGGCATAGTTGAGTAAGTTCCAGACGGGAACCGGCGCTTCTTTCCACCCCTCCTCCTGCCAGTTTTCCATCGCAGGGTCCTTCACCGGACGAGTGAGCGTGCCAAACTGCGTATCCGCTAACACGTCCTCTGTCATAAACGGCGTTGGGATCAGCACGCGAACGCGGTGGTCGTCAGCCTGATTATCCAGACGCACGGCCACATCAATACGCCTGCTGTTATGGCTAAGCGTGACGTCAAACTCTACGTTGAGAAAGCCATTTAGCTGGCGCGCCGCGCGTTCGGCCAGATTCGCCGGTACAGCAATTCGATGGCGGATCACCGCCCTGCTCTGCCAGCCTTCGTGTATCACCTCGACCTGATGCTCGCCCTGTGCTGAAGTGAGTCTCCACTCTTCCCGCGAAGGCGAGTAGTCGTACTCATCCCCATCATCCGAACTCTCTTCGATTTCCAGCACCCGGTCATAAATCAGCCCGGTTTCTTTGTCGCGCAGGCGCAGCGTACCGTCGTTATTTAAATCAATCTGCCAGAAGGCGTTTTCAAGCAGGGATTCGGTGTTTTTCAGCGGAGGGAGAACCTTCCCGGCCACGTTTGGCTCGATAAACAGCGTACGGTAGCCCATCGACGGCAGTATCTGGCTGAGCTGAATATCAAACTCCATAAACGGCTCATAATTGCCGTAATGGACAATCTGCCGGTCAATGAGGCCAGGGTCCAGCTCGCGCACGCTGCGAATGAAATACGGGATCTCGTTTCCTTTATCATCCAACAGACGGAACTGGCTGGCGCGCAGTCGAATCGTGGTGTTCATCACCTCTTCACGCGGCCAGGGCATCAGGTTGAACATCACCAGCTTGTCGGCGTCGCTTTGCGGCATGTTGTCGACAATCTTGCGCATATAGAAACGCACCAGGTTGTCCGCCATGTCTTCAGCCAGTTCAAAGCGGGAGACAATCTCGCGATGCACCTTGTCGCTGCAGCAGCAGCCGATGCTGTCGTGAGCGTGGTTTTTGAGGATCTCTTTCCACATCTTCTCCAGCAGGCCGTGGTGGTAATCGAAGCCCAGCGTCCAGGCAAGCGTCGCCAGCGGTTCGAGGATGTTGACAATTTTATTCTCGATACGCGCATGGGCGATTTTGATATCCATGCGCGTGGAGCCGATGGTCCGGTGCACGCGCATGTATTTCCCGTCGATGAACTCCCCTTTCAGGGTTGCCAGCTCATCGCGGCGCGCCTCGATATGGTCAAACACCTCCTCAAAGCGGCTCATCACAAACTGACGCTGCGGATAGATTTCACGCAGCTTATCCATCACCGCGAAAATGTTCTGCTGCAGCGGCATCTGATCGTGGCCGTTGGGCAGCAAAATCTCTTTGGTGACGGAGGCCTTTTCCAGAACGTCGAAATAGCTGTCGAGCCGTTTGCGCAGCCCGGCTTCGTCCTCCGGTAAGTACTTACCAATCGCGTAGCCCAGCGGCAGCACCTGTGCCGTGACTTCACTGCCGTCCTGGCTCTGCCAGAGAAATTCGGTTTTATCGGTCCCGTGCCGTTCAGAGCAGCCGCGCCAGAACATGGTGCGGGTAATGCCAAATCCGTTATAGATATGCGGAAGCTGGCCGGACATACCAAACGAATCCGGCAGATAACCGATCTTCATCGGCTCGCCGAATGCCATACAGTCCCGGATGCCGTACATCAGGTTGCGGACAATCGACTCGCCGCTGACAAGGGTGGTATCGGTCTGGGTATACCAGGGGCCGATAATCAGCTTTCCGCGCTCGACGAGCGCCTTCACGCGTGCCCGGTTTTCGGGCACGACGGCAAAATAATCCTCCAGCACCGCCGTCTGGCCATCGAGGACGTAATATTTATATTCGTCATCCTGCTCCAGGCGGGCCAGGATCTCTTCCATATTATTGACCAGAAGAATACGCGACTCTTCAGTGGTGAAGTACCACTCACGGTCCCAGTGCATATGCGGCGTGATATGAACGCGAGATACAGCTTTCATCTTCGTTTCCTGTTTTGTGAGTTTTTACGGTATGGCGTCTTCAGTGACGTACTTGCCCTTTTTTACCGCCTGACGTCGCCAGAGCAGCAGAACAAATGTGGAGATAGCGGTACCCGCCAGCGCCGCGCCAAACCAGCCCGCCGCCGCAACCACACCGCCCAGCCCTGCATCGTGAAGTAAAAAGAGAGAGAAAATACCGGCCCCCGGCGTGGATAACCCGATCCCCATCGCGCCGACAATCGCGCCTGTTACCATCGAGCCGAGCACAAATGAGCCAATGACGCGAAGCGGATCTTCAATCGCCATCGGAATCGCCCCTTCGGTAATGCCCGCCAGGCCGAGCAGCCACGTCGATTTACCGGTTTCAATTTCAAATGGTTTGAACAGCTTCGGCGCCAGCATCGTTGACGCCGTCACGGTAAAGGCCGACACCATTTTGACGGAGGCAAAGATCGCATAGGGTCCGTATACCCCGTTCGCCATCGCCCCCAGGCAGAACGCGTAAGAGGCTTTATTAACCGGCCCGCCGAGGTCGAATGAGCACATAAACCCGAGTATCGCCCCGAGGAGCAGCGCATTCGCGCCGGACAGACCGTTAAGCCAGGCGGTGAGCGCGTTATTGAGCCAGGCCACCGGTTCGCCGATTACAAACAGCATCAGGCTGCCCGCGCACAGCACGCCGATGACCGGATAGAGATAAAAGGTCAAAAAGCCGTTGAAGCGGCTACTCAGGCGGATGTGATTTTTCACCCAGCGCATCAGGTAGCCCGCGATCAGTCCCCCGACGATAGCGCCCAGAAAACCGGAGCCGATCATATTCGCAGCAAGACCGGCCGCAAAACCCGGCGTCAGCGCGGGTTTATCCGCCAGCGAATAAGCGGTATAGGCCGCCAGAACAGGCACCATCAGAATGCCGAGCATGCCGCCGCCAAGCTTGCGGTACATCCACAGCCACGAGTTTTCCTGATCAAACAGGTGCTGCAGGCCCAGAATTTGCGCCAGCAGTACCGACACGGCAAGCACCGTACCGCCAGCGACGATCAGCGGCACCGCAAAAGAGATACCGCTGAGAAGCGCCTGCTTGAGTTCAGTTTTAACGCTCTTTTTCGTTTCGGTATCGACATGCGCAGGACGCGTATCGGATGCAGGCTGCAGCGCCAGCGCGCGCTCAATAAGCGCTTCAGCATGGCGTAGGGGCTCTGCGACGGGCACGGAGATAGCGGGGATCCCCTGAAAACGCTCGCTCTCTTTGATCGCCACTTCTGCGGCAAAAATGCACGCTTTAGCCTCCCGCAGCTGCTGCGCGGTGATGCGTCCCTCAATGCCGTTCGCCCCCTGCTTTTCGACCACCACGTTGACGCCAAGCTTGCGTCCCGCTTTTTCCAGATACTCCGCAGCCATATAGGTATGGGCGATCCCGGCCGGACAGGCGGTGACGCAGACGACGGTCGGGGCATCCTGCGAGAACGCACTTACTTGCGCATCCTCTTTCGTATCCAGTGCCTCAAGCAGCGCCTGAGGGGTGGACGCTGCCTGCACGCGTGCCCGTAAATCATCATCCGCCAGCCGGGTGGTCAACGCCGTCAGCAGCTGCATATGCGTACTGCCTGCTTCCGCAGGAGGGATTGCCAGCAGAAAAATCAGGTCCACCGGCTCCGGACCCTCCACGCCTTCCCACAGCAGCGGCTCGCGCAATGTTGCCACCGCAAAGGCCGCTTCTTTCACCGCGGAGCTTTTACCGTGCGGCACGGCCAGCCCCTCGCCCAGCGCCGTTGGCCCCAGGCTTTCGCGAGCAAAGACTTCATCAATGAAAGCCTGCGAGTCGGTAATTTTGCCAAGCGAGACCAGCCGCTCGGCCAGCGCGTGAATAGCGTCGTCACGGCTACTGAAATGTGCGTTGAGGCACAGCGCATCTGGATGCGTTAACGCCGTCAGGTTAATCATCATTCTCACCATAAGAAAAAATGTATGCGCCGAGTGTGCCAGAACAAACCATACATTTATGTGATCACTTTCACTTAAGGTGCAATATTTGTATTTTATTTGTATTATTTACAAAGTTCAATGACGGTGCATAATTAGCGAGAATAGTATTAAGAAAACAATACAAAAACGGAATAACATGACCAGCAAACCGATGTATCGACAGATTGCAGACGCGTTGCGCGAGCAAGTTCAGCGCGGCGAACTTAAAGCTGGCGATGCGTTACCCACAGAGTCTGCCCTGCAGGAAACCTACGCAGTCAGCCGCGTCACGGTACGTCAGGCGCTTAAGCTGCTCACCGAACAGAACATTATTGAGAGCATTCAGGGCAGCGGATCGTATGTGAAAGAGGAGCGGGTCAATTACGATATTTATCAGCTCACCAGTTTTTACGAAAAACTCGCGGACCGGAACGTTGAAACCCACAGCGACGTGCAGATTTTTGAGGTTGTCAAAGCGGATGAATCGCTGGCGCAGACGCTGCTGCTGACAGCGGGCGAGAAAGTGTGGCACGTCAAACGCGTACGCTTTATTAAGCAAAAACCGGTGACGCTGGAAGAGACATGGATGCCGCTCGCGCTCTTTCCTGACCTGACCTGGGAAGTGATGGAAAACTCCAAATACCACTACATTGAGCAGATCAAAAAAATGGTTATCGATCGCAGCGAGCAGGAGATCGTCCCGGTCATGCCGGATGAGGAAACGATCGCCGCACTGGGTATTGATCCCACCAGACCGATCCTGGAAAAAATTTCGCGCGGCTTTCTCAAAGACGGCAGAGTTTTTGAATACAGCCGCAATCGTTTTAAAAGCGATGATTACCGCTTCACGTTAATTGCGCGTCGCCATCGCTAATTTTACGCCCTGTATTACAGCAGGGCATAATAATTGATAGATTGAAATATTTCTGTCTGTACCTTTTTGTAAGGCCTGACAAGTTTACTATTTACGACATAAATAATATAAAGTGAGCGCGCTCACGCTTATTATTTTCATTTTAACAAACCCTGCGCTTTTACCCCTTATCAACGCTGGCTCTGCGTCATTCATTCACTCAAGAGATGAATTGCCAAACTTTCGTTTTCTTTCCGCACAGTTCATACTACTCGCGGATATAATTTCTCTTTTCCGGTTTCGTTATGCCTCATTCTTGGCGTGGTCTTTTACACAAAGGGATTCAGGCTATGAAACTCAAGAAAATTGCTTTCCTCATGCTCACCCTGGCGGCATCTGCGCAGGCCTGCGCAACCGGCGTCGCCCCCTCCGCCTCTGCCTACACCCGTGAATATAACGCGGCGATGTATCAGAAGCTCAACTTCGATGACAAGCGCGATATCGAAGATGCAAAACGGGGATTTATCGCCACCATAAATCCTTTGATCATAAAAAACGACAATGGAAAAACCGTTGTTAACCTTGAGAACTGGTCATTTTTAAAAGGCGAAGCGCCCGATACCGTTAACCCTTCCCTCTGGCGCCACGCACAGCTGAATAATATTAACGGTCTCTTTAAGGTTACCGATCGCGTATATCAAATACGCGGTATCGATGTTTCAAACATGACCATCATAGAAGGGGATAGCGGATTAATTATCATCGACCCACTGGTTATTCCCGAGTCAGCACGTGCCGGGCTGGAGCTTTATTATCAGCATCGGTCCAAAAAGCCGGTTGTCGCGGTGATTTATTCCCATAGCCATCTCGACCATTTCGGCGGCGTCAAAGGCGTAGCGTCCGAAACGGATGTTAAGAGCGGCAAAGTCAAAATATACGCGCCGGAAGGGTTTATGGAAGAAGCCGCCAGCGAAAACTTCCTGGCCGGTAACGCGATGAGTCGCCGCGCGCTTTATATGTACGCGATGATGGTCAAACCGAGCGCTGTGGGCCACGTGGACAACGGGATCGGTAAAACTATCGCCACCAGCAAAAACACGCTCATCGCCCCCACCAATATCATCAGCCAGCCAGAGCAGCGCGTAATGATTGATGGTGTTGAGGTGAACTTTATTCTCGCGCCGGGCACCGAGGCACCATCGGAAATGATGATGTGGTTCCCGCAGTTCAAAGTGTTTGATGGCTCCGAACTCTTCAACGCCACGATGCACAACCTGTACACCCTGCGCGGTGCAAAAGTCCGCAGCGCCGTTAACTGGTGGAAGGCGCTGGATAAAGCGCTGGTGAAATATGGCGATAAGGCAGAGATCGCGCTCAGCCAGCATCTGTGGCCCGTCTGGGATAATGCGCGGGTGAAAGATTACATCGCTGCCCAGCGCGACATGTACAAATACATCAACGACCAGTCGCTGAACCTCATCAACAAAGGCTACAGCATGGATGAAGTGGCTGAAAAACTCACCCTGCCGGACAGCATCGGCAAACGCTGGTTCAACCGGGGCTACTACGGCTCGCTCAGCCATAACGCCAAAGCGATGTATATGTATTACATGGGCTGGTATGACAGCAACCCTGCCAACCTGCACCCGCTACCAGAGAAAGAGGCCGCCCCGAGATACGTTCGCCTGATGGGGGGCGAGAAGAAGGTTTATCAGCAGGCAAAACAGGCGGCGGACAGCGGGAATTATCGCTGGGCGGCGCAGCTGCTCAATCATCTTATTTTCGCCAATCCTGACAACAAGCAGGCGAAAGATCTGCAGGCGGAAATCTTTACGCAGCTGGGCTATCAAAGCGAAAACGCCATCTGGCGCAACGAATACCTCAGCGGAGCGAAGGAGCTTCGTGATGGCGTTCCTGTCCTGCCGGTCGCCAGTACGCTGGATAGCGATTTAACCGCCAGTATCGAACCTGGCACCCTGCTTGATTATATGGGCGTGACGTTAAACGGTCCGAAAGCGAACGGCAAAACCCTTCGTTTCAACTGGACGCTGCCAGAGGGCGACACCTACGGCGTGGAGCTCAATAACAGCGTAATTATCTATCACAAAGGGCTGCCGTTTACCGATGCGGCATTCAGCCTCAAAGCCAATGTCGTCGACGTGGCGCGGCTAATCAGCCACACCGTTCCCGTGGATAAAATCCTCGGTGACGGCACGGTATCTCTGAAGGGTAACCCGCAGAAGCTGGACGAATTACTCGGGCTACTGGATGTCTTCCCGCAGATGTTCAATATCGTCACCCCTTAAACTCTGACGGCTCCCGGCTTAAGCGGGCGGGAGCCGTGCGCCTAAAATAACAGGAGGGCTTTATGCGAAGCTCTGAGCGTAACCTTTTGGTCGCCATTATTGTTTTGATAGTGGGAATGCTGCTCGTCTTATTGCCGGTCTACGTGCGCGCCGATAATGCCCGCGACTGGCAAAACATGCCAAAAGATAAAAACCTGATTTTCGGTTACTACAGTAATATTCATACCAACACATCCATTGACAGCGCACTGCCCGTGGACGGCGCGAGCGTCGATGCCGATCTCTACCTGCTGCGCTATGCCCGCTCTTTTGATATTGACGGGCGAATATCGGCGATACAAATCATTCAACCTTACGCCAGCGTGACGGCCTCACTCGATAACGCCCGTTATTTCACCGGATCGTTAAGCCATGAAAATCTCGGCGATACGCAGGTTATTTTTGCCCATAACCTGTTTGGTGCCCCCGCGCTAAGCGAAGAGGAGTTTCGCCGCTGGCAGCCTGAAATGTTTCTCAGCGCCGCCATGTGGCTAACGTTACCGACCGGCGACTATGACAGCGGCAATACGATCAATATCGGCGCGAACCGCTGGTCGTTTAAACCCGAGCTGGCGTTTGGTTTACCCCTTGGCCCAACCTGGCTGGAGCTAAACAGCTGGGTAAGTTTTTACACCGACAATAAAGACTATCAGCAAAACAGCCGCCTTGAGCAGCGCCCGCTCTATGCGCTGGAAGGCCACTGGAGCTACACCCTCTCCCCCGCGCTGTGGCTGTCATTAGACGGAAGCTGGGCAAAAGGAGGTGAAACGCGCGTCGATGGCCAGCTACAGGACGATGAGCAGGAAAACGTGCTGCTGGGCGGCTCCGTCGGCTTTATGCTGAGCCCCCACCTCGGCGGAATGGTCGCTTACACCGATACAGCCAAACACCGGGATGCCTCACCTGACATCACAACGTGGACCTTCAGGCTCCAGTATTTCTGGTAAGGAGACGACGCCAATGCGCTGTATGACATTGTTTATCGCGCTACTGGGCGCGTTGCCAGCGCTGAGCCTGGCGGAGGAGACGGATGCAGTAGAAAAAGCCACCAATCCGTTACATCTTTCCACTTCCATCGCGCTTCAGGACTATTACACCCCGGAGCTTTACGGTAGCGATCAGCACACTAACGATACCCTGCTGCGCGCAACCGTGCCGATTGCCGCTAACGACTGGGTGCCCGTGCCGCAGATTCTTCGGATGACCGCCCCGCTGGCTACCCGTCCCCAGCCCGGCAGCGGCTACAGCACCGGGTTAGGTGATATCAATCTGTTCGATATTTTTCTGCTTAAACAGGACGGGGTTAAAATCGGCGTCGGCCCGCTAATCACGGCCTCTTCCGCCTCGGAAGACGAACTGGGAAGCGGCAAATGGCAGGCGGGACTATCCGCTGTCGCCATCAAATCCAACCCCAGATGGATGGCGGGCACGCTGGTGCAGTGGCAAAAAAGTTTTGCGGGGGATGGCGAACGCGATGACGTAGAAACGGGTACGTTTCAGCCCATCGTGGTCTATAAGTTGCCAAAAGGCTGGTATTTACGCACCTCCGGCATCTGGACCTGGAATATGAAAAGTGACGATTATTACATCCCACTCGGTTTTGGCGGCGGACGCGCCTGGGCGATGGGCGATAAAGTAATGAGCGCTTTTATAGAGCCGCAATGGACCGTGGCGCATAAAGGGGACTATTTACCGGAGTTCACCCTGTTCGCAGGTGTCAGTATCATAATGTAAAAAAAAGGCCGCTTTACAGCGGCCAACCATGTCGAAACGGACATTTTTATACTTCATCGCTCCCCATTCGGGGAGCAGAGAGGACTTACTTAATGATGGATTTCAGTGCTTCGCCGATATCCGCCAGGCTGCGAACGGTTTTCACGCCCGCAGCTTCCAGCGCTGCGAATTTCTCATCAGCCGTACCTTTACCGCCGGCGATGATCGCGCCTGCGTGACCCATACGCTTGCCTTTCGGCGCGGTCACACCCGCGATGTAACCGACAACAGGCTTGGTTACGTGTTCTTTGATATAAGCAGCCGCCTCTTCTTCCGCGCTACCGCCGATCTCACCGATCATCACGATCGCTTCGGTCTGTGGATCTTCCTGGAACAGCTTCAGGATGTCGATGAAGTTAGAGCCCGGGATCGGGTCACCGCCGATGCCCACGCAGGTGGACTGGCCGAAACCGTAATCGGTGGTCTGCTTAACCGCTTCATAGGTCAGCGTACCGGAACGGGACACGATGCCCACTTTGCCCGGCTTGTGAATGTGGCCCGGCATGATGCCGATTTTGCATTCGCCCGGGGTGATAACGCCTGGGCAGTTCGGGCCGATCATGCGCACGCCTGCTTCGTCCAGCTTCACCTTCACGGTCAGCATATCCAGGGTCGGGATGCCTTCGGTGATGGTGATGATCAGTTTGATGCCTGCGTCGATCGCTTCCAGAATGGAGTCTTTGCAGAACGGTGCCGGTACGTAGATAACGGTCGCGGTTGCTCCCGTCGCTTCTACCGCTTCACGCACGGTGTTGAACACCGGCAGGCCGAGGTGCGTGGTGCCGCCTTTACCTGGCGTTACGCCGCCAACCATCTGCGTGCCGTAGGCAATCGCCTGTTCGGAGTGGAAAGTCCCCTGGCTACCGGTGAAGCCCTGGCAGATAACCTTGGTATCTTTATTGATTAAAACTGACATTATTTCCCCTCCACTGCGGCAACAACCTGCTGAGCTGCATCCGTCAGACTTTTCGCTGCAATAATATTCAGGCCGCTGTCAGCCAGTTTTTTCGCGCCGAGTTCAGCGTTGTTACCTTCCAGACGCACAACCACCGGAACGTTAACACCCACTTCTTCTACCGCACCGATGATGCCGTCAGCAATCAGGTCGCAACGGACGATGCCGCCGAAGATGTTAACCAGTACCGCTTTAACGTTGTCGTCAGAGAGGATGATTTTGAACGCTTCGGTTACGCGCTCTTTGGTGGCGCCACCGCCAACGTCGAGGAAGTTTGCTGGCTCACCGCCGTGCAGCTTAACGATGTCCATGGTGCCCATTGCCAGGCCCGCACCGTTAACCATGCAGCCGATGTTGCCGTCCAGCGCGACGTAGTTCAGCTCCCACTGAGCAGCCTGCGCTTCACGCGGGTCTTCCTGAGACTGGTCGCGCATTTCGCGCAGATCCGACTGGCGGAACAGCGCGTTGCCGTCAGCGCCCAGCTTGCCGTCGAGGCAGATCAGGTCGCCCTGGGTGGTGATCACCAGCGGGTTGATCTCGATCAGCGCCAGGTCGCGCTCCAGGAAGATAGTCGCCAGACCCATGAAGATCTTGGTGAACTGCTGAACCAGCTTACCTTCCAGGCCCAGTTTGAACGCCAGCTCGCGACCCTGGTAAGGCATTGGGCCCGCCAGCGGATCGATTGCCACTTTGTGGATCAGGTGCGGGGTCTCTTCCGCCACTTTTTCAATTTCCACGCCGCCTTCGGTAGACGCCATGAACACCACGCGACGGGAGCTACGGTCAACAACCGCGCCCAGGTACAGTTCTTTCGCGATGTCGGTCGCCGCTTCCACCAGGATCTGGTTAACCGGCTGGCCGTTCGCATCTGTCTGGTAGGTCACCAGACGCTTGCCGAGCCAATGTTCAGCAAACGCACGAATCTCTTCTTTGCTCTTAACAACCTTCACACCGCCCGCTTTACCACGGCCACCAGCGTGAACCTGACATTTAACTACCCACGGGCCGGAACCGATTTTAGATGCGGCTTCTTCTGCTTCACGCGGGGTAGTACAGGCATAACCCACCGGAGCCGGTAAGCCATACCGGGCAAACAGCTGTTTGGCCTGATATTCATGTAAGTTCATGTGTTCTATCCATCCTTCAGGGTAATCGTTATCTTCAAACCTGTAGACCGGCGCAGCGTGTGCCGGCCTACGGGGCAGGTGATGCTAAAAGTGACTAGACGTCCAGCAGCAGGCGCGTTGGATCTTCCAGCAGCTCTTTAATGGCAACCAGGAAGCCCACGGACTCGCGGCCGTCGATCAGGCGGTGATCGTAAGAGAGCGCCAGGTACATCATCGGCAGGATCTCTACTTTACCGTCTACCGCCATCGGGCGATCTTTAATGGCGTGCATACCCAGGATCGCGCTCTGCGGCGGGTTAATGATCGGGGTAGACATCAGCGAGCCGAATACGCCGCCGTTGGTAATGGTGAAGTTACCGCCGGTCAGGTCGTCTACGGTCAGCTTGCCGTCGCGGCCTTTAACAGCCAGCTCTTTAATGTTTTTCTCGATGTCAGCCATACCCAGGGTATCCACATCACGCAGTACCGGGGTCACCAGGCCGCGTGGGGTAGAAACCGCCATGCTGACGTCGAAGTAGTTGTGGTAAACCACGTCATCGCCATCGATGGACGCGTTCACTTCCGGGTAGCGTTTCAGCGCTTCAACCACCGCCTTCACGTAGAAGGACATAAAGCCCAGACGGATACCGTGACGTTTTTCAAACGCGTCACCGTACTGCTTACGCAGGTCCATGATTGGCTTCATGTTGACTTCGTTGAAGGTGGTCAGCATCGCGGTGGAGTTTTTCGCTTCCAGCAGACGCTCGGCCACGCGCTTACGCAGGCGCGTCATCGGTACGCGTTTTTCGCTGCGGGCACCCAGAGCAGGCTGAGCTGCCGGCGCGGCCACAGGGGCTTTCGCTTCTGCCTGAGCAGGCGCTTTCGCCAGGTGTTTGTCGATGTCTTCACGCGTCAGACGACCGCCCACACCGGTGCCTTTGATGGCTGCCGGGTCAAGGCTGTGTTCAGCCAGCAGGCGACGGATCGCCGGGCTGAGGGCGTCGTTAGACTGTTCTTCCAGAGAAGCCTGCTGGCGCTGAGCCGGCGTAGAGGCTTTCTCTTCAGACTTGGCGCTGGACTCTTTGCCCGCGCTGTTGCCTTCACGCAGGCGACCCAGGATCTGACGAGAGGTAACGGTGGTGCCTTCATCTTCCAGCACCGCGTCCAGAACGCCATCCGCCGAAGCCGGTACTTCCAGTACCACTTTGTCAGTTTCGATTTCTACCAGCACTTCATCGCGCTTAACGGCATCGCCTGGTTTTTTGTGCCAGGTAGCGACGGTCGCATCTGCTACGGATTCAGGCAGGTCGGGAACAAGAATATCTACGCTACTCATTTTGTATCCTTTAATTAATCGACGTTCAGCGCGTCATTGACCAGATCTTGTTGCTGCTTCTGGTGAACGGACATATACCCTACCGCCGGAGAGGCGGAGGCCGGGCGACCTGCATAGCGCAGGGCTGACCCAAATGGAATCACTTCACGGAAATGATGCTGGCTGCAGTACCATGCGCCCTGGTTGAGCGGCTCTTCCTGGCACCAGACAAAATCATGTACGTGAGCGTACTGTTTCAGCACTTCCTGCATCGCCTGATGCGGGAACGGATAAAGCTGTTCGATACGCACGATGGCGACATCTTTCTGATCGTTCTTACGGCGCTGTTCCAGCAGGTCGTAATAAACCTTACCAGAACACATCACCACACGCTTCACGGCCTGCGGATCCAGCTCGTCAATTTCACCGATGGCCGGCAGGAAGGTGCCGTTCGCCAGCTCTTCCAGGCTGGAGACCGCCAGCGGATGACGCAGCAGGGATTTCGGCGACATTACCACCAGCGGACGGCGCATACCGCGCAGCGCCTGACGACGCAGCATGTGGTACACCTGAGCCGGGGTGGACGGCACGCAGACCTGCATGTTCTGCTCGGCGCAGAGCTGCAGATAACGTTCCAGACGCGCGGAGGAGTGCTCCGGACCCTGGCCTTCATAGCCGTGCGGCAGGAGCATCACCAGGCCACACATGCGGCCCCACTTCTGCTCGCCGGAGGAGATGAACTGGTCGATAACCACCTGCGCACCGTTGGCGAAGTCACCGAACTGCGCTTCCCAGATGGTCAGGGTGCGCGGTTCCGCCGTGGCGTAGCCGTATTCGAATGCCAGGACCGCTTCTTCAGACAGCACGGAGTCCCAGACCTTGAACTGGCCCTGACCGTTATGCACGTGCTGCAGCGGGGTGTAGGTTGAACCGTTAGACTGGTTGTGAACCACCGCGTGGCGGTGGAAGAAGGTGCCGCGGCCCGCATCTTCACCGGACAGACGAACAGGAATACCTTCGTCAACCAGCGTTGCGTAAGCCAGCGTTTCCGCGCCGCCCCAGTCGAACAGCTTCTCGCCTGCCGCCATGGACTGACGGTCAGCGTAGATTTTCGCCACGCGAGACTGCATCTCGATAGCGTCCGGCACGGTGCTGATGCGTTTAGCCAGCTCCTGCAGGCGCTTCATCTCAACCTTGTTCGGGTAGCTCTCATCCCACTCGTGGTTGAGGTACGGCGACCAGGTAAAGGAGTGCATGTTCATCGGGCGCAGCTCTTTCACCACGCATTCACCCGCGTCCAGCGCGTCGCGGTAGAGGTTGACCATTTCGGTCGCGTCTTCCAGCGTCGCCACTTTGTCGCTTTCCAGCTTGTCAGCATAGATTTTTCGCGGCGTCGGGTGTTTTTTGATTTTCTGGTACATCAGCGGCTGGGTTGCACTTGGCTCATCCGCTTCGTTGTGGCCGTGACGGCGGTAGCAGAAGAGGTCAATGAACACATCGCGTTTGAAGGTGTTACGGAAGTCCAGCGCCAGACGGGTAACGAACGCCACGGCTTCAGGGTCATCCGCGTTAACGTGGAAGATCGGCGCCTGCACCATCTTACCGATGTCGGTGCAGTATGGCGTAGAACGCGCATCCAGCGGGTTAGAGGTGGTGAAGCCCACCTGGTTGTTGATCACGATGCGAACGGTACCGCCCACTTCGTAACCACGCGCTTTCGACATGTTCAGGGTTTCCTGAACCACGCCCTGCCCTGTGACCGCCGCATCGCCGTGGATGGTGATTGGCAGCACTTTGTTACTGCTCGGCTCGTCCAGACGATCCAGACGCGCGCGCACGGAGCCGATAACCACCGGGCTGACGATTTCCAGGTGCGACGGGTTAAACGCCAGCGCCAGGTGAACCAGACCGCCTTCGGTTTCGATATCCGACGAGAAGCCCATGTGGTACTTCACGTCGCCGGTGCCGAGGTGTTCTTTATGTTTGCCCGCGAATTCGTCGAACAGGTCCTGCGGTTTTTTACCCAGCACGTTGACCAGCACGTTCAGACGACCACGGTGCGCCATGCCGAGCACCACTTCACGGGTGCCGCTCTTGCCTGCATGGCGAATCAGCTCTTTCAGCATCGGCACCAGCGCGTCGCCGCCTTCCAGCGAGAAGCGTTTTGCGCCCGGGAACTTCGCGCCCAGATAGCGCTCAAGCCCTTCCGCTGCGGTCAGTTCGTTAAGGAAGCGTTTTTTCTCGTCAGCCGAGAAGGTCGCGTGGCCCGCTACGGATTCGATGCGCTGCTGGATCCAGCGTTTCTCTTCGGTAGAGGTAATGTGCATATATTCCGCGCCGATGGAGCCGCAGTAGGTTTGCTTGAGCGCGTCAATCAGATCGCCCAGCTTCATCGTGTCTTTGCCGATGGCAAAGGAACCTACGTTAAAGCTTTCCTGGAAATCGGCCTCGGTCAGATCGTGATACGCCGGATCGAGATCGGCCACACGTTCCTGCTGCCACAGTCCCAGCGGATCGAGATTCGCATGCTGGTGACCGCGGAAGCGATAAGCGTTGATAAGCTGCAGGACTTTAACCTGCTTCGCATTGGTGTCAGGGTCGGAAATCGCAGAAGAGTAACGTGAGGCATCCTTCGCCAGACGACGGAAATAATCACGTGTTTTGGAATGGAATTGATCCGGTTTGACCCCTGTACCAGGCAACTGCTGGAACATGGAACGCCAGTTTGCGTCCACTGAGTCAGGATCGGTTAAGAAGTCTTCATAGAGCTGTTCTATCCAGCTCTGGTTGGCACCAGAGAGGTAAGAAGAGTCCAGCCAGGCTTTCATTGCGCCGTTCTGCATCGTGATCCCTTAAGCATTTTTATGCTTACTTTCGCCGTAGAAACTACCACGCACACCGCGTGTACGTGCCGGGGTTCACCTGCGAGCTCTTTGTGGCCCGCGAAGGAACCTTTAGAAACTGTCTAAATAATCTTCGTCGTTCCGGCTGCGACTGCGTTGCGGCTTTCACTCACCCCAGTCACATAGTTCACTATGCTCCTGGGGATTCGTTCAACCGCGCCTTGTCTCGCGCTGAACGTCTCGATTATTTACTTAACTGGCAGTTTTTAAAGGTTTCTGCAATCTGTTCCCTCTCCCTTTGGGAGAGGGTTAGGGTGAGGGGAACTGCGCTCCCCTCTCACTACTTACGCACTGCGCTGCAGCAGCATCGACTTAATATGGCCGATGGCGCGCGTCGGGTTCAGCCCCTTCGGACACACACTGACGCAGTTCATGATGCTATGGCAGCGGAATACGCTGAAAGCGTCACTCAGTCCTTCCAGACGGCTGTCGGTTTCGGTGTCGCGGCTATCGATCAGGAAGCGATAGGCAGCCAGCAGACCGGCCGGGCCGATAAACTTGTCCGGGTTCCACCAGAACGACGGGCAGGACGTTGAACAACATGCACAGAGAATACACTCGTACAACCCATCGAGTTTTTCACGCTGCTCAGGAGACTGTAAGTGCTCGCGAGCGGGTGGATTTTGCCCATTATTCAATAAGTAAGGCTTAATCTTCTCATACTGTGCATAGAATTGTCCCATGTCTACCACCAAATCACGCACGACCGGCAGGCCTGGCAGAGGACGGATGACAATTTTCTGACCGGGACGCTGCAGCGCTGAAATTGGCGTAATGCAGGCCAGGCCATTTTTGCCGTTCATGTTCACGCCGTCAGAGCCACACACCCCTTCACGGCAGGAGCGGCGGAACGACAGCGTAGGATCTTTTTCTTTCAGCTGGATTAAGGCATCCAGCAGCATCATGTCGCGACCTTCTTCCGCTTCCAGGGTGTAGTCCTGCATGCGCGGAGCATCGTCTACATCCGGGTTATAACGATAAACTGAGAATTCGAGTTTCATTATCCTGTCTCCGCATTAGTAAGTACGAATCTTCGGCGGGAACGCCGGACGCAGTTTCGGTTCCATGTTGACGTTACGACGCGTCATGGTTTCCGACTCTGGCAGATACAGGGAATGGCACAGCCAGTTTTCATCGTCACGCTCCGGGAAGTCGAAGCGGCTATGCGCGCCACGGCTTTCGGTACGGAAGTTTGCCGACATCGCGGTCGCGAAGGCGGTTTCCATCAGGTTATCCAGCTCCAGGCACTCAACGCGCTGAGTGTTGAACTCGCTGGAGGTATCGTCCAGACGGGCATTTTTCAGACGCTCGCGGATCGCCTTCAGCTGCTCAAGCCCTTTGGCCATCGCGTCGCCTTCGCGGAATACCGAGAAGTTGTGCTGCATGCACTCCTGCAGCGCCTTACGGATTTCCACCGGATCTTCGCCGTTACGGTTACCGTTCCAGCGGTTGAGGCGCTCAAGAGAGGCATCAATTTCGTCGTCGGTGGCGTCACGCAGCGCGCCCTGCTCGGCAATGGATTCCTGCAGATGCAGACCCACTGCACGACCAAACACCACCAGGTCCAGCAGGGAGTTGCCGCCCAGACGGTTGGCGCCGTGTACGGATACGCAGGCAATTTCGCCTACCGCGAACAGGCCAGGGATAACCACGTCTTCGCCCTGCTCGTTCACGGTCAGCGCCTGACCGGTCACTTTGGTCGGAATACCGCCCATCATGTAGTGGCAGGTTGGGATAACCGGAATCGGCTCTTTCACCGGGTCGACGTGGGCGAAGGTGCGGGACAGCTCCAGAATGCCCGGCAGACGGGATTCCAGCACCTCTTTACCCAGATGGTCGAGCTTCAGCTTCGCGTGTGGACCCCATGGGCCATCGCAGCCGCGGCCTTCACGGATTTCGATCATGATGGAACGCGCCACCACGTCACGACCCGCCAGGTCTTTCGCATTCGGGGCATAACGCTCCATGAAGCGCTCGCCGTGTTTGTTCAGCAGGTAGCCGCCTTCACCGCGGCAGCCTTCCGTCACCAGAACGCCCGCACCGGCGATACCGGTTGGGTGGAACTGCCACATCTCCATATCCTGCACCGGCACGCCGGCGCGGATAGCCATACCGACGCCGTCACCGGTGTTGATGTGGGCGTTGGTGGTGGACTGGTAAATACGGCCTGCGCCGCCGGTCGCCAGCACGGTCGCGCGCGCTTTGAAGTAAACCACTTCACCGGTCTCGATGCACAGTGCGGTACAGCCAACGATCGCGCCATCGGCGTTTTTCACCAGATCCAGCGCATACCACTCGGAGAAGATGGTGGTGTGGTTTTTCAGGTTCTGCTGATACAGGGTGTGCAGCAGCGCGTGACCGGTACGGTCAGCCGCCGCCGCGGTACGTGCCGCCTGCTCGCCGCCGAAGTTTTTCGACTGGCCGCCAAACGGACGCTGATAGATGGTGCCATTTTCCAGACGGGAGAACGGCAGACCCATATGATCCAGCTCCAGAATCGCTTCCGGGCCGGTTTTACACATATATTCGATGGCGTCCTGGTCGCCGATGTAGTCGGAACCTTTTACCGTATCGTACATGTGCCATTCCCAGTTATCTTCGTGGGAGTTACCCAGCGCAACGGTAATACCGCCCTGCGCAGATACGGTGTGGGAACGGGTCGGGAACACTTTAGAGAGCAGCGCACAGGTCTGGCCGCTCTGGGAAATTTGCAGTGCGGCGCGCATACCTGCGCCACCCGCACCAATCACAACAGCATCAAATTCTCTGACTGGCAGTTTCATTACACACCCCACACCACAACAAATCCATAAATGACGTAAACCACCAGCGCAACAACAATAGCAAGCTGTAGCGGCAGGCGAATCGCCAGCGGTTTAACGTAATCGGTCAACACCTGCCACATGCCGATCCAGGCATGAATAAGGATGGAGAACAGCGCCAGCAGGGTGAACACTTTGGTGAAGGCCGATCCGAAGAAACCACTCCAGATTTCCCACGTCAGCGTGCCGCTGGTCGCGAAGAAACCGATCATGTAGATGATGTAAAGGGTGAGGACGATCGCGGTAGCGCGGACCAGAATGAAGTCATGTACGCCGTTGCGTCCTAATGCGGAGGCGTTGCTTACCATACGAGAACTCCTGCGAGAAGTGAAAGCACGACAGTGATCACAAATGAAATGTTAGCGGTACGTTTCCCGGCCTCGAATGTCTCTTCCAGGTAGCCAAAGTCCATCAGCATATGGCGAACGCCGCCAACGACGTGATAGGCCAGCGCGGTGAGAATGCCCCACATGATGAATTTCACGAAGAAGCTGTTCATGATGGCAGAGGCCTGGAGGAATCCTTCAGGGGAAGAGAGGCTGGTGCCCAGTAACCACAGCAAAATACCGACCGCCACAAACGTAATCACACCAGAAACACGGTGCAGAATGGACGCTATTGCTGTTACGGGGAACCGGATCGTTTTGAGATCCAGATTGACAGGTCTTTGTTTTTTCACATTTCTTATCATGAATAACGCCCACATGCTGTTCTTATTGTTTCCTTCCTCCGGACTGCGATGCGGGTCAAGCAGCGTTCCTTTTCTATAACTGCGCGTCATGCAAAACATTGCTTCCAGATGCTAAAACGACACGTTACAACGCTGGGTGGCTCGGGATTGCAGGGTGTTCCGGAGACCTGGCGGCAGTATAGGCCGTTCACAAAATCATTACAATTAACCTACATACAGTTTGTTGGGTTTTCTCTGGAACAGTGATCAGGGTCACGATAACAACATCTTTTTAATTTTTAATCATCTGATTTGACAAATGTTAAACAATATTGTTACAAACGTCATCAGAAAAGGCATATAATGCGCAAAAGTTATGAGGTCTCTCTTTCACCTGACAAATAGTTATGTAACAGTGTGATGGTATTGACCGAAGTTATCAGGACAGTTATTAGTGATATACAGGTTTGAATAATTCGGACTGCAAAAACGCTGATTTGCTGTTGTTTCACTGATATTTCATTCGTTTACCTGCAAGGCGCCATAGCTCTGTACCCTGGTTACTCCTCGTGAGCTGAGCGGTAAGCCAAATAACAATCTGGTAACGGTGATTAACAGCTGAATGCAAATCCGGTAAAAGCAGTCTTAAGCATAAGGCGCTAAGGAGACCGTAAATGGCTGATACAAAGGCAAAACTCACCCTAAATGGTGATGATGCTATTGAACTGGATGTGCTAAAAGGCACGCTCGGTCAGGATGTTATTGATATCCGTACGCTGGGTTCCAAAGGGGTATTTACCTTTGACCCTGGATTTACCTCTACCGCATCTTGCGAATCCAAAATCACCTACATTGACGGTGACGAAGGTATCCTGCTCCATCGCGGCTTCCCCATCGATCAGTTAGCCACCGAATCCAACTATCTGGAAGTGTGCTACATCCTGCTGAACGGCGAAAAGCCGACGCAGGCACAGTACGATGAATTCAAAACCACCGTAACCCGTCATACCATGATCCATGAGCAGATTACCCGTCTGTTCCATGCGTTCCGCCGTGACTCTCACCCGATGGCGGTGATGTGCGGGATTACCGGTGCGCTGGCGGCGTTCTACCACGACTCCCTTGACGTGAATAACCCGCGTCACCGTGATATCGCGGCGTTCCGCCTGCTGTCCAAAATGCCGACCATGGCGGCGATGTGCTACAAATACTCCATCGGCCAGCCGTTTGTGTACCCACGTAACGACCTCTCCTACGCCGGTAACTTCCTGCGCATGATGTTCTCCACGCCGTGCGAAGAGTACGAAGTGAACCCGGTGCTGGAACGCGCGATGGACCGTATTCTGATCCTGCACGCTGACCACGAACAGAACGCCTCGACCTCGACCGTCCGTACCGCAGGCTCTTCAGGCGCGAACCCGTTCGCCTGTATCGCTGCGGGCATCGCCTCCCTGTGGGGACCGGCGCACGGCGGCGCGAACGAAGCGGCGCTGAAGATGCTGGAAGAGATCAGCACCGTTGAGCACATTCCTGAATTCGTGCGTCGCGCGAAAGACAAGAATGACTCCTTCCGCCTGATGGGCTTCGGTCACCGTGTCTACAAAAACTATGACCCGCGCGCCACCGTTATGCGTGAGACCTGCCACGAAGTGCTGAAAGAGCTGGGTACCAAAGATGACCTGCTGGAAGTGGCGATGGAGCTGGAACACATCGCGTTGAACGACCCGTACTTCATCGAGAAGAAACTCTACCCGAACGTCGATTTCTACTCTGGCATTATTCTGAAAGCGATGGGTATTCCGTCCTCCATGTTCACCGTGATCTTCGCCATGGCGCGTACCGTGGGCTGGATTGCGCACTGGAACGAAATGCACAGCGAAGGCATGAAAATCGCCCGTCCTCGTCAGCTGTACACCGGCTACGAGCAGCGTGATTTTAAGTCTGACATTAAGCGCTAACAGAAGTTGGGTGCGGCCTGATGCCCTCACCCCGGCCCTCTCCCACAGGGAGAGGGTGAAAACATTAAAAACGGTAACCTCTGGGTTACCGTTTTTTGTTTAATTTCTGGCAGTGCGGGCACCAGTAAAAGGGTCTTGAGGAGAGCATCATCCTGTCGATAATCCCGCCGCACCGCTCGCACTTTTTCCCCGCCCGATGGAACACCTTGAACCGGAACAGCGCCCCGTGATGTTTGTTCTCATCCCCCAGGCCGCGCGTGTTGTACGACAGCCGCGGAATATCCAGCAGCGCGTGACACAGCGCGTCCAGCTGTTCATCGCTCAGCTGAGAGGCCTTGTGCTGCGGCGCAAGCCCCACTTCCCAAAGGATTTCCACCCGCAGATAGTTGCCTAATCCCGCCAGAAAAGCCTGATCGAGCAACAATCCGGAAAACTGCCGGTTACGGAATTTGGGGGATAACAGACGGGCTTTGACCTCGCTCGCCGTCAGGCGCATGTCCAGCACGTCCGGCCCGACGCGCTGAAGAAACGGATGCGTGAGCAACTGCTCCGGCGTTAACATTTCGATATCAGACGCGCTGTACAGCAGGATTGCTTTCTCGGCCGTTTGCAGCCTGACGCGCAGCACGCGAGTAGTTTGCGGCTGCTCGTCCGCATCGACTACGCGCCAGACTCCGTAAAGCTGGTTATGGCTATATAACGTCAGGTTATGGGAAAAGTGCGTGAGCAACGCTTTGCCCCGCGTTTCAATGTGGGTCACCGTCTGTCCCACCAGCTGTGATTCAAACGGCTTAAGCTGAGGAAAGGCAAACCAGACATCCGTCAGGGGTTTGCCCTTTATCGCCGCCTCCAGGCTATCCGCCGCGCGGCGGATCTCCGGACCTTCTGGCATGTTATTATCCTTTCATGTTTAATCTGCGCTGACGAGAATGCCCTCTTCAGAGAACGCCGCCCGCAGGCGGCGCGCGAACTGGAGCGCATGCTCGCCGTCGCCGTGTAAGCACACCGTTTCGGCCTGAACGTTTGCGGATGTTCCATCCACGGCGGTCACCCGCCCGAAGCGCACCATCTCCAGCGTCTGCGCCAGCGCTTCGCCTTCATCAGTAATCAGCGCCCCGGCCTGCGTGCGCGGAACCAGGCTGCCGTCCGGCAGGTATCCCCGATCGGCAAAGACTTCCTGCCGCGTCGTCAGCCCCAGCCTCTCTCCGGCGCGAATAAGCTCGCTGCCCGCCAGGCCCACCAGAATCAGCTGCGGATTACAGTCCCGCACCGCGCGGGCAATCGCCTCCGCCAGCGCCGGATCTTTCGCCGCCTGATTGTAGAGCATGCCGTGCGGCTTCACGTGGCGCAGCGCGCCATCCTCAGCGCGCGCTATCGCCTCCAGCGCGCCAATCTGGTAGAGCACCTGAGCGTAGACCGTCTCAGGGGGCAGATCCATCGCCGTACGGCCAAAGTTTTCCCGGTCGGGGAAGCTCGGATGAGCGCCTATCGCGACGCCATTTCTAATGGCATTACGCACGCTCTCCAGCATGGTTTGCGCATCCCCCGCGTGAAAGCCGCAGGCGATATTGACCGAGGAGACCAGGGTCATCAGTTCCGCATCGGCGCGGCTGCCCTCCCCCAGATCGGCGTTTAAATCAATCTTTACCATCAAGCCTCCACGCCAGCTGTTCGAGATAACGCTGCTGATCCTGCCGCGCCTTTAGCGCTTCCTCCAGCGAACACTGTACGAAATGAATTGGCTGGCCGAGAGGAATTTGCGCCAGATGGTAGCGATCCGCGTCGATAATGCAGGCAATGCGCGGATAACCGCCGGTGGTTTGCGCGTCGTTCATCAGCACGATGGGCTGCCCGTTGCCCGGCACCTGAATCACGCCCGGCAGCAGGCCATGGGAAAGGAGCTCCCGGTCCGTCGTGCGGGTCAGCGGCTGCCCCTGCAGACGGTAGCCCATGCGGTTACTCTGCGGGCTGATCTTCCACGGCGCGCGCCAGAAAGACTCTTTAGAAGCCTCATCAAACTCCTGATATTCCGGGCCCGGCAGGGCCCGGATCACGTTCCCCCACAGAAGCTGTTTTACGCCCTGCGTGGTGGAGAAATGGCGCGCTGACGGCTTAATCGCCAGGCGATCCCCGTCGCGCAGCAGGCGCCCTTCATGGCCGCCGATGCCCGCTTTTTGATCGGTACTGGATGAACCCAATATCTCCGGCACGTCAATGCCCCCGGCCACCGCAAGGTAGCTACGCACGCCGTGCAGAGGGCGCTTCAGGGTCAAACGCTGCCCGGCCTTCGCCCGCAGGCGCCAGCCGGTCCACACCGCTTTGCCGTCCAGCGTCGCGTCGCAGCCCGCTCCGGTTAAGGCGAACCAGGTCTCCTGACCAAACTCAATCACACACTGACCCAGCGTAATTTCTAGCGCCGCCGTGCTGCCCGGGTTGCCAACCAGCAGGTTAGCAATCTCAAGAGATGGACGATCAAGCGCGCCGCAGTAGCTCACGCCGGACTGACGCATGCCAAAGCGTCCGGCGTCCTGAACAGAGGTATAAAGCCCCGCGCGAATAAGCGTTAACATACCCCCTCCTTCTGCGGGATAAAGCGCAGGGTATCACCCGGACGCAGGAGGATCGGCGCCTCCTGCCCCGGTTCAAATAGCGGCATAGAGGTGTGCCCGATAAGCTGCCAGCCGCCCGGTGAGGTAAGCGGATAAATGCCGGTTTGTTCGCCGCCAATCGCCACCGTTCCCGCGGGAACGCTCAGGCGCGGTTCGGCCCGACGCGGGGTATGCAGCCGGGGAGATAATCCGCCCAGGTACGGAAAGCCCGGCTGAAAACCCAGAAACCAGACAACGTATTCCACCGAGCTGTGCAGCTCAACAACCCGCTTTTCCGTGAGCCCACAGTATTCGGCTACCACGCCCAGATCGGGGCCGGCCTTACCGCCATAGACGACCGGGATCTCAATCATCCTCGATTCCGGCTCCAGCGCTTCGCTCTCCTCCCACCAGCGCTGCAGGCGCTCAATCGCATCCAGCGCCCCCGTGTGCGGGTTACGCAACACCACGGTGATATTATTCATACCCGGAATGGCCTCAACGACGCCCGGCATGTCGGGCAGACGCTGTGCCAGCCGCCAGATTCGCTTCTGCGTGGCGAGCGTAACCGGCGGTTCAAGTTCCAGTACCACTGCGCTTTCACCCAAAAGATAACAACGCGCTCTCTGCACTCGGGCACCTCTCATCAGGCCGGATTAGGGATATCAATAAAGGTCACATCCAGATCGGTATTTTCCGTCAGCCATTCGCTGAGGGCGCGAATACCGCCGCGCTCGGTAGCGTGGTGGCCTGCCGCGTAAAAATGCAGCCCCTGCTCGCGGGCAGAGTGAACCGTCTGCTCAGAGACTTCGCCGGTAATAAAGGCATCAACGCCAAAGCGCGCGGCGCTGTCGATAAAGCCCTGACCGCCGCCGGTACACCACGCAACGCGCTTCACGGTATCCGGCCCGGTATCGCCGCACCACAGCGGACGGCGTCCCAGGCGCGCCTCGATCCACGAGGCCAGTTCCAGCCCCGGTACCGGCATCGACAGTTCGCCCCACGGCACCAGCGGCTCGATTTCGCCCATCACGGTAATCCCCAACAGCTGCGCCAGCTGGACGTTGTTGCCCAGCTCAGGATGCGCATCCAGCGGCAGGTGGTAACCGTACAGGTTGATGTCATTCGCCAGCAGCGTTTTGAGGCGGTTGCGCTTCATGCCGCGGATAATCGGCGATTCGTTTTTCCAGAAGTAGCCGTGATGGACAATCACCGCATCGGCTTCCTGACGCACCGCCTCATCCAGCAGCGCCTGGCTTGCCGTCACGCCGGTGATGATTTTCTGCACCATTTCCCGCCCTTCGACCTGCAGGCCATTCGGGCCGTAGTCGCTGAAGGAGGCGGTATTAAGTTTTTCGTTAATCAGGCGTTCCAGTTCACTGTTTTTCATCATCATTCTCTCAAACTTTTCGTGCGGCCTCGTACGCCGCCAGCGTGGCGACGCGCGCCTGTTTATGGTCAACAATCGGGCGGGGATAATCGAGCTTTACGCCCTGTTTATCCGCCCATGCCCACGGGTCGTGGATCGCTTTTTCAGGAACGTTCCTGAGCGCGGGCAACCAGAGGCGAATAAAGTCGCCGTTGGCATCAAATTTTTGCCCCTGAGTGGTCGGATTAAAAATCCTGAAATAGGGAGCTGCATCGGTGCCGGTAGAGGCCGCCCACTGCCAGCCACCGTTATTCGCAGCCAGATCGCCATCGATCAGCTGAGAAATAAAATAGCGCTCCCCGATTCGCCAGTCGATAAGCAGATCTTTCACCAGGAAGCTCGCGGTAATCATTCTCAGACGATTGTGCATCCACCCGGTTTCATTCAGCTGGCGCATAGCGGCATCAACAATCGGATAGCCCGTCTCCCCTTTTTGCCAGGCCTGTAAAAGCGCCTCATCGTGCTGCCATTTTAGGTTATCGGTCCAGGGAATAAACGGACGATGCTTACAGAGATCGGGATGATACGTCATCAGATGGCGATAGAATTCGCGCCAGATAAGTTCGTTCAGCCACACCGAGCCCGCCCCACCGTCCAGCGCCTGCGGCTGTTCGGCGAGAAGACGATGCAAACACTGGCGGGGAGAGAGCACGCCCAGCGCCAGGCAGGCCGATAGCCTGCTTGTCCCTTCAATTGCCGGGAAATCCCTGCGCGCGTCGTATTCTCCCGCGCCCTGCTTGCAAAACTGGCGCAGCTTCGCAATAGCGGCCTTCTCACTGGCAGGGAACAGAAGCTCATCAAATGCCCGTTGGGGATAGTTGAACGTTAATTCGGGGAGATCGGTTATCGCCTCTCCTCTGGCGGCGGGCGCGGGTACGCACTCCGGCAGCGCCTCTTTCAGGCGCTTAACAAAAGCATTTTTAAACGGCGTAAACACTTTATACATTTCGTGACCGCCGGTCATCACGCTGCCCGGAGCCAGCATCACGCTGTCATCAAATCCCTCACAAACCACCTCTCCCAGCATTTTCTCCAGCTGGCGGTCCCGCTGCTGTTCGTTCAGTTCGTACTGGTAGTTATAAAAAAGATGCGTGACGCCGTTCTGCTGGCATATCTCCTGCAGCATATGAAGCTGCGCGGTAAAATCGCTGACCTCTTTGTAGATCAGCGGAATGCCTTTCTCAGCAAGCGCGCGCTGCAGTTCGTTCAGGTGTGATTTAAGGTAAGCCGCCTGCCGCGGAGCCATATCATGCTGCTGCCACTGCTCAGGCGTGGCGATAAACAGGGCCAGCACATTCGCGTCTTTTGCGCGGCAGGCTGCCGCGAGAGCGATGTTGTCATGTACGCGTAAATCCGCGCGAAACCAAACCAGATGGGTGGGCATAAAACTCCAGGCTATTGTCCATTATGTCCATAAGGGCATGCCATAAAAGGAAAAAGCATGCATTGAACTACTTTGCCATGAAGTGTAGACGGGATGAAATAAAAAAGGCCGCCCGGGGCGGCCTTAACGCTACTTGTCCTGCGCTATCGTGGTAAATGTAATAAACACGGTTGGTTCATCACTTTTGACAACGAGTACGCTGGCGACAATGAACGCGATGCAAAAATAGCGTTTCATTATGCGGTCCCTGCTGCTAACCGCTCCACCGTTCACCACCGGTGATAAGTCGGTGGACACAAGCCCGGGTAGGTGGGCTGCTTTACGGCTGAAAATACACCTTTCCCAGGACCGATGCCCATTTGCGAGATGGCGGAAAGGGACGCAGCATCATAATTAACATCCGCAGCAAAGGTAAGATACCCGAATAAAATTAGGAATTTATAAAGACTTCGAGGGATTGCCATCTGCTTACAGGAGGGTATGATAAGAATCCCGGGTAGGGGCTGCAAGACCACCCAACGGACCGCGAATCCCGAGGGACAAAAAAACCGCCATATTGCTATTGGCGGTTTTTTTATGGCTACGCGTCAGCGTTGTATCAATAGAAATCGCAGGTCGCTTTCTCGGCCTGATCCATCCACACCGGCTTGTCGCTGGTTTTCGCCCAGACGCGGTGCAGGTAGCTGTAAAAACGCGCACGATCTTTCCAGAACAGCATTACCGGCAGGGCCAGCACGCCAGCCACTACGGCGAAAGTGCGACGCATGAACACGATATGAGCCGGATACTCTTTATAAAGATCCATATTTTTCTCCCCTGTAGTTGGCCGGAAACCTTCTCCGGAAAATGTGAAATCTGTGACCTGGATAAAATAATATCGCTTTGCGTGTAATTTTACTACTCATCCGACCACTTATTTTTATTCATTTAGTGAATATTTACATTCACGCCGTAACTAAGTTACAAAAAAGTTAATGGTTTACTTATCAATAGTTAAATTGTGGTCTTTCCATTTTTATACTTTTTTTACACCCACCCTTCTGATTTTTGCGAAATCTTTGCGCCTTAAATCCTACCGTTAGCACAACAACAAAAGTCACCCGGAGGTGGATTGTGAGTGCAGGTCTTATTGCCGGCATCGTGCTGGTGTTCCTGTTATTGGGTTATCTGGTCTATGCCCTGATTAACGCGGAGGCATTCTGATGGCTGCTCAGGCGTTTTTGCTTATTGCCAGCTTCTTAGTGGTATTGTTCGTTCTGGCAAGGCCGCTGGGAACGGGGCTGGCCAGGCTTATCAACAACGTCCCCCTGCCCGGCACGGGAAGCGTTGAAAAAGGGATCTGGAGCGTACTGGGAATCGACGATCGGGAGATGAGCTGGCGTGAATATCTGTTCGCCATTCTGCTGCTGAATATCGTTGGGCTTTTTGCACTTTTTGCCATGCTGATGCTGCAGGGTAGCCTGCCGCTGAATCCGCAGCAGTTACCGGGCCTGTCCTGGCACCTGGCGCTGAACACGGCAGTCAGTTTTGTCACCAATACCAACTGGCAGTCCTATGCCGGTGAAACCACGCTGAGCTATTTCAGCCAGATGGCTGGATTAACCGTGCAGAACTTCCTCTCTGCCGCCAGCGGTATCGCGGTAATTTTCGCGCTGACGCGCGCGTTTGCGCGTCAGAAAATCAGTACTCTGGGTAATGCCTGGGTGGATTTAACGCGCATTACGCTGTGGATCCTGCTGCCGATTGCGCTGCTGATCGCACTGTTCTTTATTCAGCAGGGCGCCCTGCAAAACCTGCTGCCTTACGCGCCTTATACTTCGCTTGAAGGAGCAAAACAGATCCTGCCGATGGGGCCAGTGGCGTCGCAGGAAGCCATCAAGATGCTCGGGACCAACGGCGGTGGCTTCTTTAACGCCAACTCGTCGCATCCGTTTGAAAACCCTACCGCCCTGACCAATTTTGTGCAGATGCTGGCGATCTTCCTGATCCCCGCCGCGCTCTGCTTCGCCTTTGGTGATGTGGTCAACGATCGCCGTCAGGGGCGTACCCTGCTCTGGACCATGTCGCTGATCTTCGTGGTCTGCGTGGCGCTGGTGATGTGGGCGGAATGGAGCGGTAACAGCCATTTCATGCCTCTTGGGGCGAACAGCAATATCAACATGGAAGGTAAAGAAAGCCGCTTCGGCATTCTCGCCAGCAGCCTTTATGCAGTCGTCACCACAGCTGCCTCGTGCGGAGCGGTGAACGCCATGCATGACTCTTTCACCGCGCTGGGCGGCATGATCCCGATGTGGCTGATGCAGATCGGCGAGGTGGTGTTTGGCGGCGTGGGCTCGGGTCTTTACGGCATGCTGCTGTTCGTGCTGCTGGCGGTGTTTATTGCCGGCCTGATGATTGGCCGCACCCCGGAATACCTCGGTAAAAAAATCGACGTTCGCGAGATGAAATTAACCGCGCTGGCGATTCTGGTCACTCCTGCCCTTGTGCTGCTCGGCACCGCGCTGGCGCTGATGACCGAGGCTGGACGCAGCGGCATCTTTAACCCAGGCATTCACGGCTTTAGTGAAGTGCTGTATGCCGTTTCGTCTGCCGCCAACAACAACGGCAGCGCCTTTGCGGGCTTAAGCGCCAACTCCCCGTTCTGGAACTGCCTGCTGGCGTTCTGCATGTTTGTGGGTCGCTTCGGGGTGATTGTGCCGGTGATGGCGATTGCCGGATCGCTGGTGAATAAGAAAATTCAACCGACCACCACCGGGACTTTACCCACCCACGGCGCGCTGTTTATCGGCCTGCTGATGGGTACCGTTTTGCTGGTGGGTGCCCTGACCTTTATCCCCGCCCTCGCGTTAGGCCCGGTCGCGGAAACTCTCTCTTTACGCTGATTTTGCGGAGTATTTGTCATGAGTCGTAAACAACTGGCCCTGCTCGAACCGACGTTAGTTCGTCAGGCGCTTATGGATGCGGTCAAAAAGCTGAGCCCGCGCGTGCAGTGGCACAACCCGGTGATGTTTATCGTCTGGGCGGGCAGCGTCCTGACTACCGCCCTGGCGATTGCCATGGGGACGGGCCACATGCCGGGAAACGCGATGTTCACCGGGTCCATCAGCCTGTGGCTGTGGTTTACCGTGCTGTTCGCCAACTTTGCGGAAGCGCTGGCGGAAGGCCGGAGTAAAGCGCAGGCCAACAGCCTGAAAGGAGTGAAAAAAACGGCGTTTGCGCGGAAATTACGTGAACCGAAATACGGCGCGCAGATGGACCACGTTCCGGCGGATGAGCTGCGTAAAGGCGATGTGGTGCTGGTGGAAGCCGGCGACATCATCCCGTGCGATGGAGAAGTCATTGAAGGTGGCGCATCGGTTGACGAAAGCGCCATTACCGGGGAATCCGCGCCTGTGATCCGTGAATCCGGCGGTGATTTTGCCTCCGTAACGGGCGGGACGCGCATTCTTTCCGACTGGCTGGTGATCCAGTGCAGCGTCAACCCGGGCGAAACCTTCCTCGACCGGATGATCGCCATGGTGGAAGGCGCTCAGCGCCGTAAAACACCTAACGAAATTGCCCTGACCATTCTGCTGGTGGCCTTGACCATCGTCTTTCTGCTGGCAACCGCGACGCTGTGGCCATTTTCCGCCTATGGCGGCGCGCCGGTCACCATCACCGTGCTGGTGGCGCTGCTGGTCTGCCTGATCCCCACCACCATCGGCGGCCTGCTGTCGGCCATCGGCGTGGCCGGCATGAGCCGTATGCTCGGTGCCAACGTTATCGCCACCAGCGGGCGCGCGGTTGAAGCCGCCGGTGACGTGGATGTCCTGCTGCTGGACAAAACCGGGACCATCACCCTCGGTAACCGCCAGGCGTCGGATTTCTTACCCGCCCCGGGCGTGGATGAAAAAACGCTGGCGGATGCCGCGCAGCTCTCCTCGCTTGCCGATGAAACCCCGGAAGGACGCAGTATCGTGATCCTCGCGAAGCAGCGCTTTAACCTGCGCCAGCGCGACGTTCAGAGCCTGCATGCAACCTTCGTGCCGTTTACGGCGCAAACCCGAATGAGCGGGATTAACATTCAGGATCGCATGATCCGTAAAGGCTCTGTGGACGCCATTCGTCGCCACATTGAGGCCAACAACGGCCACTTCCCGCCAGAAGTGGACAACCTGGTCGAAAGCGTAGCCCGTCAGGGGGCCACGCCGCTGGTGGTGGCAGAAGGCGCGAACGTGCTGGGCGTGATTGCCCTGAAGGATATCGTCAAAGGCGGCATCAAGGAGCGCTTTGCCCAGCTGCGTAAAATGGGCATTAAAACGGTGATGATCACCGGGGATAACCGTCTTACCGCCGCGGCGATTGCCGCCGAAGCGGGCGTGGATGATTTCCTTTCAGAAGCCACGCCGGAAGCGAAACTGGCGTTGATTCGTCAGTATCAGGCGGAAGGTCGTCTGGTGGCGATGACGGGCGACGGCACCAACGATGCCCCTGCCCTGGCGCAGGCCGACGTGGCGGTGGCGATGAACTCCGGCACCCAGGCGGCAAAAGAGGCGGGCAACATGGTCGACCTCGACTCTAACCCGACCAAGCTGATTGAGGTGGTGCACATCGGCAAGCAGATGCTGATGACGCGCGGTTCGCTGACCACGTTCAGTATCGCCAACGACGTAGCAAAATATTTCGCTATTATCCCGGCGGCCTTTGCGGCCACCTATCCGCAGCTCAATGCGCTGAACGTGATGCACCTGCACTCTCCGGCATCGGCCATTCTGAGCGCGGTGATCTTTAACGCCCTGATTATTGTCTTCCTGATCCCGCTGGCGCTGAAGGGGGTGAGCTATAAGCCGCTGACCGCCGCCGCCATGCTGCGCCGCAACCTGTGGATTTACGGCCTGGGCGGGCTGGTGGTGCCTTTCATCGGTATCAAGGCTATCGACCTGCTGTTGACCCTGTTCGGGCTGGTTTAAAAGGTGAATCAAATGACGATGTTACGCCCCGCTATACTTTTGTTTATTCTGCTGTCTCTCATTACCGGCGGGCTGTACCCGCTGGTGACCACCGCGCTGGGCCAGTGGTGGTTTAAGGATCGGGCCAACGGCTCGCTGATTATGCAAAACGGTGAAAACCGCGGTTCGCGCCTGATTGGTCAGAACTTTACGGATGCCCGTTACTTCCAGGGACGCCCTTCCGCCACCGCCGAAAGCCCGTATAATCCGATGGCGTCCGGCGGCAGTAACCTGGCGGGCAGCAACCCGGATCTGGACAAAGCCGTCGCTGAGCGCGTGGCAGCCCTGCGTGCCGCCAATCCGCAGGCCAGCCATGAAGTGCCCGTCGAGCTGGTAACCGCCTCGGCCAGCGGGCTGGACTACAGCCTGACGCCGGCAGCAGTGGCCTGGCAGATCCCGCGCGTCGCCGCCGCCCGTCAGCTGACCGTCGAACAGGTGAGCAAGCTGGTGGCAGAGCACACGCAAAAGCCGCTGGTCAGCTTCATCGGCATGCCCGTGGTGAATATTGTTGAGCTGAATCTGGCGCTGGACGCGCTAAGGAAAAACTAAATGACCGACGAGCCCATGCGCCCGGATCCGGACAGGCTGCTTGAACAGACGGCTGAAGCCCATCGCGGCAAACTGAAAATTTTCTTTGGCGCCTGCGCGGGCGTCGGGAAAACCTTCGCCATGCTGACGGAAGCCCAGCGGCTTCGGGCACAGGGGCTCGATATTCTGATCGGCGTGGTCGAAACCCACGGACGCAAAGAGACGGCATCGCTGCTGAAGGGGCTGGCTACCCAGCCGCCCCGCCGCATCAGCCACCGCGGTCGGTTAGTCACGGAGTTTGATATTGACGCCGCCCTCGCCCGCCGCCCTGCCCTTATCCTGATGGACGAACTGGCGCACAGCAATGCGCCGGGCTCGCGTCATCCAAAGCGCTGGCAGGATGTTGAAGAGCTGCTCGAAGCCGGCATCGATGTATTCACGACGGTTAACGTTCAGCATCTGGAAAGCCTGAACGATGTGGTGAGCGGCGTGACCGGCATTCAGGTACGGGAAACGGTTCCCGACCCGTTCTTTGATTCTGCCGATGAGGTGGTGCTGGTTGACCTGCCTCCTGACGATTTGCGCCAGCGCCTGCACGAAGGCAAGGTTTATATTGCCGGCCAGGCCGAGCGCGCCATCGAACATTTCTTCCGAAAAGGTAACCTGATTGCCCTGCGCGAGCTGGCCCTGCGGCGTACTGCCGATCGCGTCGACGATCAGATGCGAGCCTGGCGCGACCTGCAGGGACAGGAGCGCGTCTGGCATACGCGGGATGCCATTCTGCTGTGCGTGGGCCACGGCAGCGGCAATGAAAAGCTGGTCCGCACCGCCGCTCGCCTGGCGGCCAAATTTGGCAGCGTCTGGCATGCGGTGTATGTCGAAACGCCGCAGCTGCACGCTCTGCCCGAAAACCAGCGCCGCGCGATCCTGAGCTCGCTGCGCCTGGCGCAGGAGCTGGGTGCCGAAACCGCTACCCTTTCCGATCCGCAGGAAGATAAGGCAATTCTGCGCTACGCGCGGGAGCATAACCTGGGGAAAATTGTCATTGGCCGCCGCCAGCATCGCCGCTGGTTTAGCCGCGAATCCTTCGCCGATAAGCTGGCCCGGCGCGCGCCGGATCTGGACCTGGTGATCGTGGCGCTGGATGATAAACCTGCTCCCCTTCCCAGCCGCGCGCCGGACAGCCGTGCCTTCAGCGATAAATGGCGCATTCAGCTTCGCGGCTGTTTTGTCGCCGTTGTGCTCTGCGCCCTGATCACCATTATCGCCAGCAAATGGCTGATTGCCTTTGATGCGGCCAACCTTGTGATGATCTACCTGCTGGGCGTGGTGGTGGTGGCGCTCTTTTACGGACGCTGGCCGTCGGTGCTGGCGACGGTTATTAACGTTATCAGCTTCGACCTGTTCTTTATTGCCCCCCGCGGGACGCTCGCGGTTTCGGACGTACAGTACATCCTCACCTTCGCCGTGATGCTGACCGTCGGGCTGGTGATCGGGAACTTAACGGCTGGCGTGCGCTACCAGGCGCGTATCGCCCGCTATCGCGAACAGCGCACGCGGCATCTTTATGAGATGTCGAAATCGCTGGCGGTGGGCCGCACGCCGCTGGATATTGTGCAGACCAGCGAGCAGTTTATTCGCTCGACGTTTCATGCCAGCAACCTGATTTTACTCCCGGACGAGCACGGCAAGCTGCGCCCGCTGACGTCGGCCTCGGGCATGACGCCCTGGGACGAAGCCATCGCCCGCTGGAGCTTTGATAAAGGGCTACCGGCGGGTGCAGGGACCGACACCTTGCCCGGCGTGCCCTATCAAATCCTGCCCCTGCGCAGTGCCGATAAAAATCAGGGGCTGGTTATCGTGGAGCCCTCCAATCTGCGCCAGCTGATGATCCCCGAACAGCAGCGACTGCTGGAGACCTTTACGCTGCTGGTTGCCAGCGCGCTGGAGCGGCTGGCGCTTACCGCCAGCGAAGAGCAGGCCCGGCTGGCAAGCGAGCGTGAAAGCATTCGTAACTCGCTGCTGGCGGCGCTCTCCCACGACCTGCGTACGCCGCTTACCGTCCTGTTTGGTCAGTCGGAAATCCTGACGCTGGACCTGGCGGCGGAAGGTTCAAAACACGCCATGCAGGCCAGCGAAATCCGTCAGCACGTGCTCAATACCACGCGTCTGGTGAATAACCTGCTCGATATGGCGCGGATCCAGTCAGGCGGTTTTAACCTCAAAAAAGAGTGGCTCACGCTCGAAGAGGTGGTGGGCAGCGCGCTGAAAATGCTCGAACCCGGCCTCGGTGGGCGGCATATTGCGCTGAACATGCCGGAACCGCTGACCTTAATTCACGTCGACGGTCCGCTGTTTGAACGAGTGTTAATTAACCTGCTGGAAAACGCCGGCAAATATGCGGGTGCCAGCGCCCGGATTGGCGTGGATGCGACGGTGGACGATGACACGCTTCGTCTTGACGTCTGGGATACCGGACCGGGCATTCCTGCCGGACAGGAGATGGCTATTTTCGAAAAATTCGCCCGCGGCAATAAGGAGTCTGCCATCCCGGGCGTCGGGCTGGGGCTGGCGATTTGTCAGGCAATCATTGATGTCCATGGCGGAACCATTTTCGCGGAGAATCGTCCGGAAGGCGGCGCGCGTTTTTGTGTTACACTTCCTCTGGAAACCCCGCCAGAACTGAATGAATTACCAGAGGATTTGTGATCAACGTTCTGATTGTTGAAGATGAGATCGCCATTAGCCGGTTTCTGCGCGCTGCGCTGGAAGGCGATGGTCTGCGCGTTCATGATGCGGGTACGCTTCAGCGGGGGTTAATTGAAGCCGCGACCCGCAAGCCGGACCTGGTGATCCTCGATCTCGGCCTGCCGGACGGTGACGGGATCGATTTTATTCGCGAAGTGCGCCAGTGGAGCCAGATGCCGATTCTGGTGCTCTCCGCCCGTACTGAAGAGACGGATAAAATCGCCGCGCTGGATGCCGGGGCGGACGACTATCTGATAAAACCTTTTGGTATCGGCGAGCTGCAGGCTCGCCTGCGCGTGGCCCTGCGCCGCCACAGCGCAACCACGCCTGCTGACCCGACCTACACGTTTGGGGATATCCGGGTTGATCTGGCCGCGCGGCGCATTGTGCGCGGTGAAGAAGAAATCCATCTTACGCCAATCGAGTTTCGCCTGCTCGCCGTGCTGCTTAATAATCACGGTAAAGTACTCACCCAGCGCCAGCTGTTAAGTCAGGTGTGGGGACCCAACGCGGTGGAGCATAGTCACTATTTACGCATATATATGGGGCATCTTCGCCAGAAACTTGAAGTTGACCCCGCGCGCCCCCGTCATTTATTAACTGAAACCGGTATCGGTTATCGGTTTATGCTTTGAATAACTATTCATTTTATTTTTTAAATAAAAAAGAAACCCCTCAGAAAATATTTCATAAATAACGCAATCGTTATTTTTTGGATTATTTCTGCTCACTTCAAACATTAATAACACAATCCATTAACGTGATATCAACAAATCAGAATTTTGATCTGCGATATTCATCAAAAACGACTATTTATTTCTGAAATGATCGGTTAATGGTGATCTGTTTCACAGTTAATCGCCTTTTCCTGGATAAAATGACCATGCTTTCAATTACTGAAAGGAAAATGAAACATGGAAAACAACAATCGCTTAATGCCCCATATAAGGCGGACAACGCATATCATGATGTTTGCCCACCGAAACTGCTTTGACTTTCATCTCTTTAATGCCCGGTAGTCCTTCGACTTCTGGCGCACTCGCTTACAGGTTATCCTGAAACACCTTATATTACAGGCAATTGCCTGTAATCTCGTGCGCTCATTCATCTTGATTCAGACTCATCCGCACCGGGCGGACTGAATTTCAATCATCAAAAAAGCAATTCGCTGATTTTAATCAGCGGCTACCCTTTGCTTTTTTTCCGGAAAATTATCGATTTCTTTCTTGCAAGAAATCGAGGGACGCTTATTACCTAAAATAAAGAGAGAAAGATGAAAAATTTAAAAATCGCAGCCAGCCGTGCATGCCCGGACTGCTTTACTACCCAGCGTGAAGTGGTGGATATCCGCGCTTCTGATTATATTGATGTAGCCGCCATTGTTCTGGCGGTCACGGATATTGCCAGCGGTATTCTGGAAGAAATAGAAGCCACCGGTTTTGGCATTCCCGTATTTGTCGCGACGCACAAAGAAGAGATCATCCCGGCAGACTATTTATCACGTATTCACGGCGTATTTGAACATTCGGACACCAGCAACGACTTTTACGGACGTCAGCTGGAAGCGGCCGCGCAGAAGTATGAAACCCTGCTGCGCCCGCCGTTTTTCCGGGCCCTCGTCGACTACGTAAACCAGGGCAACACCGCGTTTGACTGCCCCGGGCATCAGGGCGGGCAGTTTTTCCGCCGTCATCCTGCCGGCAATCAGTTTGTCGATTTCTTTGGCGAAACGCTTTTCCGCTCCGACCTGTGCAACGCCGACGTGGCGATGGGGGATCTGCTGATCCACGAAGGCGCACCGTGCATTGCCCAGCAGCATGCGGCAAAAGTCTTTAATGCCGATAAGACCTACTTCGTGCTGAACGGTACCTCGTCATCCAACAAAGTGGTGCTTAATGCCCTGCTTACCCCTGGCGACCTGGTGCTGTTTGACCGTAATAACCACAAATCTAACCACCACGGCGCGCTGTTGCAGGCTGGGGCAACCCCGGTCTATCTGGAAACCGCGCGCAACCCGTACGGCTTTATCGGCGGTATTGACGCGCACTGCTTTGAAGAAAGTTATCTGCGCGAGCTGGTCGCCGAGGTGGCGCCGGACCGCGCGCGCGATGCGCGTCCGTTCCGTCTGGCGGTGATCCAGCTGGGCACCTACGACGGCACCATCTATAACGCCCGTCAGGTGGTGGATAAGATTGGGCATCTCTGTGATTACATCCTGTTTGACTCGGCCTGGGTGGGCTACGAGCAGTTTATCCCGATGATGGCCGACTGCTCGCCGCTGCTGCTGGAGCTGAACGAAAACGATCCGGGGATTCTGGTCACCCAGTCCGTGCATAAACAGCAGGCCGGTTTCTCCCAGACCTCGCAGATCCACAAGAAGGACAGCCATATCAAAGGCCAGCAGCGCTATGTCCCACATAAGCGGCTCAACAATGCCTTTATGATGCACGCCTCCACCAGCCCGTTTTATCCGCTGTTCGCCGCGCTGGACATTAACGCCCGCATGCATGAGGGGCAAAGCGGCCGCAACATGTGGATGGACTGCGTGGTGACGGGCATCGAGGCGCGCAAGCTGATCCTGGAGAACTGCCGGTTTATTCGTCCGTTCGTGCCGGAGACGGTGGATGGCCGCGCGTGGGAAAGCTGGGACACGGCAGAGATTGCGACCGATCTGCGCTTCTTCCATTTCGTACCGGGTGAACGCTGGCACGCCTTTGAAGGTTACGCTGAGCACCAGTACTTTATCGACCCGTGCAAGCTGCTGCTGACCACGCCGGGCATTAACGCCCATACCGGCGAATATGACGACTTCGGCGTGCCCGCCACCATTCTCGCCAACTTCCTGCGTGAAAACGGCATCGTGCCGGAAAAATGCGACCTCAATTCGATCCTGTTCCTGCTCACCCCTGCGGAGGATATGGGCAAGCTGCAGCAGCTGGTCGCCCAGCTGGTGCGCTTCGAAAAACTGCTCGAGAGCGATGTTCCGCTGAAAGACGTCCTGCCTTCTCTCTATAAACAGCATCCGGAACGTTACGCGGGCTACACCCTGCGCCAGATCTGCCAGGAGATGCACGATCTGTACGCCCGCCACAACGTAAAGCAGCTGCAAAAAGAGATGTTCCGCAAGTCTCACTTCCCGCGCGTAATGATGAACCCGCAAGAGGCGAACTACGCCTACCTGCGCGGTGAGGTCGAGCTGGTCTCCCTGCGCGACGCGGAAGGCCGCATCGCCGCCGAAGGCGCGCTCCCTTACCCACCGGGGGTGCTGTGCGTGGTCCCAGGGGAAGTCTGGGGCGGTTCCGTGCTGCGCTACTTTGCCGCGCTGGAAGAAGGCATCAACCTGCTGCCGGGCTTCGCGCCGGAGCTGCAGGGCGTGTACGTCGAGGAGTGTGACGGTCGCAAACAGGTTCGCTGCTACGTCATCAAACAACCCGCCGCTCAGCCATCGCTGCTGAAAGGAGAAAAATTATGAGCAAGTCCAATAAGATGGGCGTGGTGCAGCTGACTATCCTCACCATGGTCAACATGATGGGATCCGGGATTATTATGCTGCCCACCAAGCTTGCCGAGGTTGGAACCATCTCTATCATCTCCTGGCTGGTGACGGCTGTCGGATCGATGGCGCTGGCATGGGCGTTTGCCAAGTGCGGAATGTTCAGCCGCAAATCAGGCGGCATGGGCGGCTATGCCGAGTACGCCTTCGGCAAGTCCGGCAACTTTATGGCGAACTACACCTACGGCGTGTCGCTGCTGATCGCCAACGTGGCGATTGCCATTTCCGCCGTAGGTTACGGCACGGAGCTGTTTGGCGCGACGCTCAGCCCGGTGCAAATTGGGCTGGCGACTATCGGGGTGCTGTGGATCTGCACCGTGGCGAACTTTGGCGGCGCGCGCATCACCGGGCAGCTCTCCAGCATCACCGTCTGGGGCGTGATTATTCCGGTTGTCGGCCTGTGCATCATCGGCTGGTTCTGGTTTAGCCCGACGCTGTACGCCAACTCCTGGAACCCGCACCACGTGCCGTTCTTTACCGCAGTGGGCTCGTCTATCGCCATGACGCTCTGGGCTTTTCTGGGCCTGGAATCCGCCTGCGCGAACGCGGAAGTGGTGGAAAACCCGGAGAAGAACGTGCCGATTGCGGTCCTCGGCGGGACGCTGGGCGCGGCGGTGATCTATATCGTTTCAACCAACGTGATTGCGGGCATCGTGCCAAACATGGATCTGGCTAACTCCACGGCACCGTTCGGACTGGCCTTTGCGCAGATGTTTACGCCGGAAGTCGGGAAAGTGATTATGGGGCTGATGGTGATGTCCTGCTGCGGCTCGCTGCTTGGCTGGCAGTTCACCATTGCACAGGTGTTTAAATCCTCGGCTGACGAAGGCTATTTCCCGAAAATCTTCTCCCGCGTGACCAAAGCGGATGCGCCGGTGCAGGGTATGCTGGCAATTGTTATCTTCCAGAGCGGATTGTCGCTGATGACCATCAGCCCGTCGCTGAACAGCCAGTTCAACGTGCTGGTCAACCTGGCGGTGGTGACGAACATCATTCCGTATATTCTGTCGATGGCGGCGCTGGTGATCATTCAGAAGGTGGCGAAGGTGGATCCGCACAAAGCACGAGTCGCGAATATCGTGGCGCTGGTTGGGGCGATATACAGCTTCTATGCGCTCTACTCATCCGGCCAGGAGGCGATGCTGTACGGCGCAATGGTGACCTTTATGGGCTGGACGCTGTACGGTCTGGTGTCGCCGAGATTTGAATTGAAGAATAAGCATAGCTAGGTAAAAGCAAGACGGCAGCCCTTGGGCTGCCGTCTTTATTGTTTTCTCCCTCTCCCTGTGAGAGAGGGCCAGGTGAGGGCATCAGCCCGCACCAGAACGCTACTTATGCGTTTTTCAGCACTTCGCTGACAATCTCTACCGCTTCTTTCTCAATCTGCTGACGGTGCTCAGCGCCAAGGAAGCTTTCGCAATAGATCTTGTAGGCATCTTCCGTACCGGACGGACGCGCGGCGAACCAGCCGTTTTCGGTCATCACTTTCAGACCACCGATAGACGCACCGTTACCCGGTGCCGCCGTCAGACGCGCGGTGATCGGATCGCCTGCCAGGGTGCTTGCGCTGACCATCTCCGGGGAGAGTTTGGACAGGGCAGCTTTCTGCGCAGAGGTCGCGCCAGCCTGGATACGGTTATAGCTTGGTGCACCAAAGCGTGCCGCCAGCTCGTTGTAGTGTTCCTGCGGGTTCTTGCCGGTAACAGCGGTAATCTCCGCCGCCAGCAGGCACATGATGATGCCGTCTTTATCGGTCGACCACGGGGTGCCGTCGAAACGCAGGAAGGACGCGCCCGCGCTCTCTTCGCCGCCGAAGCCAAAGCTGCCGTCGTGCAGACCGTCAACGAACCACTTGAAGCCCACCGGCACTTCCACCAGCTTGCGGCCCAGCGCGTCCACCACGCGGTCGATCATCGCAGAAGAGACCAGTGTTTTACCGACAGCCACCTCTTTGCCCCACTGCGGACGGTGCTGGAACAGGTAGTTGATCGCAACAGCCAGATAGTGGTTTGGGTTCATTAGCCCCGCAGGGGTGACGATGCCGTGACGGTCATAGTCCGGGTCGTTAGCAAACGCCAGGTCGAATTTATCGCGCAGCGCCAGCAGGCCCGCCATCGCGCACTCGGAGGAGCAGTCCATACGGATCGCGCCGTCTTTGTCCAGGTGCATAAAGCGGAAGGTCTGATCGACGTGATCGTTCACGATGGTCAGATCCAGCTTGTAGTGCTCGGCGATGCGCTTCCAGTACTCAATACCGGAGCCGCCCAGCGGATCCACGCCCAGCTTCAGGCCGGCTTTCTGAATCGCCGCCATGTCGACGATATCAGCCAGCCCTTCCACGAACGGCTGAACCAGATCCTGCTCTTTCACGTGGCCGGAGGCCATCGCCTCATCAAGAGAAATACGTTTAACGCCTTTCAGGCCGTCTGCCAGCAGCGCGTTTGCGCGATCTTCCACCACTTTGGTGACGTTAGTGTCAGCCGGGCCGCCGTTAGGTGGGTTGTATTTGATACCACCGTCTTCCGGCGGGTTGTGGGATGGCGTAATGACGATACCGTCAGCCTGCGCGCCACCTTTTTTGTTGTGCACAAGGATCGCGTTTGATACCGCCGGTGTTGGAGTAAACCCATTGTTCTCCTGAACAATCACGTCCACACCGTTCGCCGCCAGCACTTCCAGCACGGAAATGAACGCCGGTTCAGACAGCGCATGGGTATCTTTGCCCACGTAGCACGGACCGGTAACGCCGTTTTTAGCGCGCTCTTCCGCAATGGCCTGAGCAATGGCCAGAATGTGCGGTTCGTTAAAGCTGTGGCGCGCCGCGCTGCCGCGGTGACCAGATGTACCAAACTTCACTGCGTGTTCTGCGTTGCCCACGACCGGTTTCAGCACGTAATACTGCGCGGTCAGCTGAGCGACGTTAATCAAATCGCTTTGTTGTGCAGGTTGGCCTGCACGGCTGTGATTTGCCATTACCGGGTCCTTATGATGCAAGGGTTAAATTGTACCGCAAACCTTTTCAATCAATTCCGCCGGGAACTGCATGGACTGCATGATGTGTTCAATCATGCTGCACTTGCGGCCCGTATTGGTATTGGTGATCACCCAGTACGGGGTGCCAGGGACATGTTTAGGTTTGGTTTGATTGCCATTTTGCAGCAGCGTCTGCTCGTCACCCGCGAAATAGACGCGGGTACGGCCGTGCAGCGACTCGGTCGCTTCAGCAAACGCTTTGTTATCCAGAGAGTAAAGTGTAGACAGCACCAGCATAAAACGGTTGACCGCCTTTTTCTGCTCCGCATATTCGTCGGACAGCAGCAGCTCGCGCATCGCGCGCACTTTATCTTTTACCGGCGTCACGGCAGGTTTTGCTTGTGCAGCAACGCTCGGCTGAGACACGACATCTTTGGTAACTGGGGTGGCAGGCTGTGAAGCGGCGGAAATTTTAAGCATGCGCCGTAAAATGTCGGACGCGCTCTCCCCGATATGCCGCGTCTGGCTGGCAATATACTGATAGAGTTCGTCATCAACTTCGATTGTTTTCATCTTAATCCAGTGCGATATCTTATCTGAATACAAGTCATTGGGATTATAAGGTCAAATCCCAACAGCGGATAGCGTCAAACCAGGTTGGCGGCAAAAGTCAGATTAAACTGGAACCTTGCAGCCGGGCGGCAGAATGGTCAACATGATACCCTAACCTGACATACGTAAAAAAAGAACTTTGCCATGAAATTGAATACCCGAGCGCAAACTGCACAATCGCCGAACAATAATTCCCCCATCGTGCTGGTTCATGGGCTTTTTGGCAGCCTGGATAACCTCGGCGTGCTGGCCCGCGATTTGGTTACCGATCGCGATATTTTGCAGGTCGATATGCGCAACCACGGGCTTTCCGGCCGCTCAGACGAAATGACCTATTCGGCAATGGCGCAGGATCTGCTGGATACGCTGGACGCGCACAACCTGCAAAAGGTGACCCTCATAGGGCATTCAATGGGCGGTAAAGCGGTTATGGCGCTCACCGCGCTGGCACCAGAGCGAATTTCCGGGCTTGTCGTGATTGACGTTGCGCCCGTGAACTACGACGTTCGCCGTCACGATGAGATTTTCGCGGCGATCAATGCGGTAACCGAAGCTGGCGTTTCCACACGTCAGCAGGCGGCAGCGGTTATGCGTGAGCATCTTGATGAAGAAGGCGTGGTGCAGTTCCTTTTGAAATCGTTTGTTGACGGGCAATGGCGTTTTAACGTGCCGGTGCTGTGGGACCAGTACAACAACATCGTGGGCTGGGAAACCGTCCCCGCCTGGCCGCACCCCACCCTCTTTATTCGCGGCGGTAACTCTCCTTATATTACCGACGCGTACCGCGACACGCTGCTTACACAATTCCCGCAGGCCCGCGCCCACGTGATTGCCGGTGCCGGGCACTGGGTGCATGCGGAAAAACCGGATGCTGTACTGCGCGCAATCCGCCGCTACCTCGCTGATACTGCAAATTGATTAAAAAGAGAGCGACTGGAAGGCTGCGGGCTTCCAGTCGTTGGCGTGCCGTTTTTGGTGATGTATGATGGCGCGCTTATCGCCCGGGCTTTAGCAGGGCGGCGTGTTTCCCCCGAAGTCTCATAATCATGGCCAAAGAACAAACGGACCGTACGACACTAGATCTGTTCGCGAATGAGCGTCGACCGGGACGACCGAAAACGAATCCGCTTTCGCGCGATGAACAGCTGCGTATCAATAAACGCAATCAGCTTAAACGCGATAAAAATCGTGGGCTTAAGCGTGTCGAACTGAAGCTCAACGCCGACGCTGTCGATGCGCTTAACGAACTGGCAGAGGCGCGTCATATCAGCCGCAGCGAGCTTATTGAAGAGATGCTCATCGCCCAGCTTGAGACGCTACGCAGCCAGGCATAAGTCTGAAAAACCCCTTTATCGCCCTTTTCATGTAGCACAGAGTGCAGTCCTGCGCGATAGCGGTTTCCGCAGGGTTGCCAGTTCTGCTATTATTGCCCTTATCCGTGGCCGAATTGCGCCACCATACCATTAAGTTTCAAGAGGTTATTTTACTCATGGCAATCATCGGCATTTTCTTCGGCAGTGATACCGGCAATACCGAAAATATCGCAAAAAACATTCAGAAACAGCTCGGTAAAGACGTTGCTGATGTGCATGACATCGCCAAGAGCAGCAAAGAAGATCTCGAGGGCTATGACATTCTGCTGCTGGGTATTCCAACCTGGTACTACGGTGAAGCCCAGTGCGACTGGGACGATTTCTTCCCGACGCTGGAAGAGGTGGACTTCAACGGCAAGCTGGTCGCACTGTTTGGCTGTGGCGATCAGGAAGACTATGCCGAGTACTTCTGTGATGCGCTGGGGACGATTCGCGACATCATTGAGCCTAATGGCGCGGTTATTGTTGGCCACTGGCCGACTGCCGGTTATCACTTCGAAGCCTCTAAAGGCCTGGCCGATGACGATCATTTTGTCGGACTTGCCATTGACGAAGACCGTCAGCCAGAACTGACGGCAGAGCGCGTAGAGAAGTGGGTTAAGCAGATCCGCGAAGAACTGCACCTGGACGCTATTCTCAACGCCTGATTTTTATACGGCGCAACGCAGGTTGCGCCCGTTTTCCAGGTAAAACCGATTAAATTAATTGCTACAAACTTTTAACTTTTTCGCACAGACCTGTACAATGTCTCCCTGGCAAAATGTGGTTTCCATTGAGCAAGTTTGTTGGTGATACCACGTTTTTATAAGCATACTTTGCCTGAGACTTGCAGTTTTCATTTAGGCATGGCAGTTCTATAATGAGACGCATTATCCCGGGTGCATTTTCTGTCACTTCCTATAGAAGTGAATCGTTTAGCAACAGGACAGATTCCGCATGACTGACAACAATACCGCATTAAAGAAGGCTGGCCTGAAAGTAACGCTTCCTCGGTTAAAAATCCTGGAAGTGCTTCAGGGTCCAGACAATCACCATGTCAGTGCGGAAGACCTTTATAAACGTCTTATCGACATGGGTGAAGAGATTGGGCTGGCCACCGTATATCGCGTGCTGAACCAGTTTGATGACGCGGGCATTGTTACCCGTCATAATTTCGAAGGCGGTAAATCTGTATTCGAACTGACCCAGCAGCATCACCACGATCACCTGATCTGCCTCGACTGCGGCAAGGTCATTGAATTTAGCGATGATTCCATCGAAGCGCGTCAGCGTGAAATCGCAGCTCGTCATGGCATTCGCCTGACCAACCACAGCCTGTACCTTTACGGTCACTGCGCTGAAGGTGATTGCCGCGAGAATGAACACGCTCACGACACAAAATAAGTTAGCGTTCATACTCTGAGCCAGCCGCAAGGTTGGCTTTTTTTTGCATTAAAAAAGCCCGGTAAGCAAAGTGCCACCGGGCTTAAAGCAGCTTATTTGTTGTTATTGCGTATCTCGTCCCAGATCTTATCGCAACGCTTCGCCACTTCCTGATCGTTACCGGTTTTACGCGCCTGGATACAGGCCTGATAATCCATCACGCGAACATTCTCCTGCGTTGCGAACGCCTCATGCGCTTTATCTTTCTTCAGCACATTTAGCACGCTCTGGCAGGCTTCAATTTTCTCAGGCGAACCTTCCGCGGTATTAATACAGGCGCTATACGCTTCCTTCAGACGTGTGTCCTCTTTCGGCGCCTGAGTCTGAACACACGCCACCAGCCCTGATGCCATCAGCGCGACGATTACGATTTTTTTCATCATGTGCAGTCTCCAGACCGGCGGGACTCAGCCCGCCGGTGTGCTCATCAGAAGATGGTGAATGGGGCGATAACCATGAATTTGACGTCACGTTCATCCTGGAAGATGTTGCCGTAACCGCCCGCATAGCTTGGGATATCGGAGTGGTTGTCATACTGGGTGAAGTGCAGCTTGAACATCGTGCCCTTCGCGCGGCCATCCTGCAGGGTGTAGATAGCATCCAGGCTGTAGGAGGACTCCTTCAGGCGATAGTTTGGATCGTAGTACGCATCCGGCGTCGCCATATCAGCAGGTTTTGCATCCCAGGCATAAGCGTAAGAAGCGCCCACCGCCCAGCCCGGCAGGTTCCAGTTTTTCAGGTCATACATGGCACCGAAGAAGACCGCTTTCTCGCCGTCGGCGTTGAAGTCGGAGCGGTTATCCCACCAGATATCCAGACGACCGTTGGATGAGGCATAGGTCGGCGTCATACGCTGCAGGAAGTAGCCCTGCTGCCCTTCCGCCTTCACCCACGTTCCTTCCAGACGCAAATCAACCTGGCCTACTTTGTAGCCGAAGGTCAGCGCCTGCAGCCACGCGGTGCCGTTATAAATGTCATTTACGCTGCCATCGCTGACCTTATCGCGCGTACCGTAGAACTGGTAGCTGGTGCTCAGCGGGCTACCGGCGATATCAAATTTGTAGCTGGCTTTAGCAAAATACTGATCGATATAGCCTTCCGCCTGACCAAACGCGGCTTCCAGAACCAGATCGTTTTTAAAGTCGTACTTCGCGCCCAGGGAGTGGAGGTAATCGACTTTGGTTTTCTTATCGTTCTGGTAGAACTTGTCCATCTCAATGTGCCACGGCGCTTTGTACTCGTTGGTCCACATATAGGAGAAGCTCAACGCACCTGCATCACCGTAGTCAAAGTTAGCCCCGGCTTCTGCCCCCTGATAGGTACCAGGCATAAAGCTCCAGTGCGGCGCTAACAGCGTCTGACCGGTTGGCTGAATATACCCCCCGCGCGCCCACACCGGGCCGTATTTAAATTTCGCTGCGGCCTTATAAAGGCTGATACCGCTTTTATCTCCGGACCAGTCTTCGTCATAGGCTTTATTGCTGGAGGAGAAGGCAATTTCGTTCGGGTGGCCGCTGTCGCCGTTTTCCGCCATTTCAATTGCGGTGAATGCGGCAATATCCAGGCCGAACATATCGGCGGCGTAGCCTGACTGGAAGTCCAGGTTGGCGTTCCATGTGGAGTGAGAGAGGTTGGTTTTGTATTTATCTTCTGTGACATCTTTACGGTCACGTTCACGCTGCCAGTAATAAATACCGCCAGTGAGGGTAGAATCTTCGATGAAACCTGCTGCTTTCGCCTCTGGTGTCACCACCAGGCCCGACATTGCTGTCACACCGGCAATAGCCAGCGCCAGCGCACTACGTTTGCCACTGAACGTACGCATAGATTATTCCTCTTTGACGAATTAAAGCGCCTTAAACGGCGAAAATAGAAAAGACCAAAAGGTCAGGGGTAGTTATAAATACCCTCGAATTAACTACCGTCTTTAGGTTATTTTTCGCGACGCGAATTATCAATGCTTTTCGGTGGGCAAAAGTCAGGATTATGACGAAGTGCACATAATTGGTAGTGCTTTGTAACATTTAACCGGAAGCGAGGTATGGCGGGGGTAAAACAGGCAATTTCTGCGAATGATATCATTAAAAAAGCCGTATTTTCCTTTATTCGCCATTTCATATAACAGACAAACTTTTTTTAGAAAAATAAGTAGCACCACATTGACCTAAATTTTTAGCTGGTCTAATTTGGGGCCTACTTTAACGACATGATCATTAAATAAAAAAACGCCGCTATAAGCGGCGTTTGTTTCTCATTGACCAGTGCAGCGTTATTATTCGCCGATCTTCGTCCAGGTATCACGCAGACCTACGGTACGGTTAAATACCGGCTTTTCCGCCGTGCTGTAACGGCTGTCCAGGCAGAAGTAACCTTCACGCTCGAACTGGAACGCTTTGCCCGCTTCAGCGGCTTTCAGCGATGGCTCCGCATAACCCTGCTTGATCACCAAAGATTCCGGGTTGATCGTCGCCAGGAAGTCTTCAGCCGCACCCGGGTTAGGCACGCTAAACAGACGATCGTACAGACGAATTTCTACCGGCAGCGCGTGGGAAGCGCTCACCCAATGGATCACGCCTTTCACCTTGCGGCCATCTGCCGGATCTTTGCTCAGCGTCTCTGCGTCGTACGAACAGAAGATGGTGGTGATGTTACCTTCTGCATCTTTCTCTACGCGCTCGGCTTTGATGACGTAGGCGTTACGCAGACGAACTTCTTTACCCAACACCAGACGCTTGTACTGCTTATTGGCTTCTTCACGGAAGTCAGCACGGTCGATCCAGATTTCACCGCTGAACGGCACGTCGCGGCTTCCCATTTCCGGTTTGTTCGGATGGTTAGGCATGGAGACCAGCTCGCTTCCACCCTGCGGGTAGTTTTCGATAACCAGCTTCACCGGATCGATAACGGCCATTGCACGCGGGGCGTTTTCGTTGAGATCTTCACGAATGCAGGATTCCAGAGACGCCATTTCGATGGTGTTGTCCTGCTTGGTCACGCCGATGCGTTTGCAGAACTCGCGAATAGAGGCGGCAGTGTAACCACGACGGCGCAGACCAGAGATGGTTGGCATCCGCGGATCGTCCCAGCCTTCAACGTGCTTGTCGGTCACCAGCAGGTTCAGCTTACGCTTGGACATCACGGTGTATTCCAGGTTCAGACGAGAGAACTCGTACTGACGCGGGTGCACAGGAATGGTGATGTTATCCAGCACCCAGTCGTACAGACGACGGTTGTCCTGGAACTCCAGCGTACACAGCGAGTGCGTAATGCCTTCCAGCGCATCGCTGATGCAGTGGGTGAAGTCGTACATCGGGTAGATGCACCACTTGTTGCCGGTCTGGTGGTGTTCTGCGAACTTAATGCGGTACAGCACCGGATCGCGCATCACGATAAACGGCGATGCCATGTCGATTTTGGCACGCAGGCACGCTTTGCCTTCTTCGAAGCCACCGGCACGCATTTTTTCAAACAGCGCCAGGTTCTCTTCCACGCTGCGGTCGCGGAACGGGCTATTTTTACCCGGCGCGGTCAGCGTACCGCGATACTCGCGGATTTCGTCAGCAGACAGTTCGTCGACGTATGCCAGGCCTTTGCCGATCAGCTCCACCGCGTAGGCATACAGCTGATCAAAATAGTCAGAGGAGTAGCAGATATCGCCAGACCAGTTGAAGCCCAGCCATTGCACGTCGTTTTTAATGGACTCAACGTATTCGATGTCTTCTTTTACTGGGTTGGTGTCATCGAAACGCAGGTTGCACTGCCCCTGGTAATCTTGAGCAATGCCAAAGTTCAGGCAGATCGATTTCGCGTGACCAATGTGCAGGTAGCCGTTCGGCTCCGGCGGGAAACGCGTATGTATCGTGGTGTGCTTACCACTGGCCAGATCTTCATCGATGATCTGACGAATAAAGTTACTCGGGCGGGCTTCTGCCTCACTCATCGTGGATTCCTCAAAGCGTAAACAACGTATAACGGCGTATGATCTTATAAGCTGGTCGTAGTGACAACCCTTAGTTACGGAAAATACGTATCAGATGAAAATAATGGGGGCGTTTGCTGCAAAAAAAGCGGCGGAGGATATCCCCCGCCGCTTAAGGCATGACTCTACTCAGGAGCGATTACTTGCCTTTAATCTCGTACAGTGGTGTTTGACCCGCAACCACCTGATCTTTTGCCTGGAGAACCAGACCGCTGAAGTCGTCGATGTTGCTGCACACGACCGGGCTAATCATCGAGCGCGCGTTGGCGTTCAGGAAGTCCAGATCCATTTCCAGAATCGGCTGACCTGCCACCACTTCGGCACCCTCTTCCACCAGGCGAGTAAAGCCCTGACCGTTCAGCGCAACGGTATCGATACCCATATGGACAACGATCTCCGCGCCTTTTTCGGTTTCGAGGCAGAACGCGTGGTTGGTGTTGAAGATTTTCACGATGGTACCGGCCGCAGGAGATACAACGGTTTTGTCCGTTGGTTTCACCGCCACGCCGTCACCGACCGCTTTGCTGGCAAACGCTTCGTCAGGCACCTGCTCAAGCGCAACCACTTCACCGGTGACAGGAGAAACCAGCGCAGCGATGGTCACCGCGTTTGGCACCGCCTGCGGTTTTGCAGCCGCTGGCGCAGCGGCAGGTGCGGCAGAAGCTTCTGCTGCGGCTACCGGGCCGGTGGTTTTCATGGCGTTGGCAATTTTCTCAGCCACGAAGCCAACGATAATCTGCACGCTGGTTTTGTTCAGGCGGATAACGCCAGAAGCACCCAGACGTTTTGCCAGCGCTTCGTTCACCAGAGAGGAGTCTTTCACGTTCAGACGCAGACGAGTGATACAGGCGTCGATACCGGTCAGGTTGTCAGAACCACCCACAGCGGCGATGTACTGACGCGCCAGGCCAGAAACGTCCTGCTCCTGACCGCCGCTCACGTTCACATCCTGACCATCCGCTTCGCTACCGGCCACAGCCAGCTCGCGACCCGGGGTCATCAGGTTGAATTTGGTGATGGTGAAGCGGAACACCACGTAGTAGATAACGAAGAACACCAGACCTTGTGGGATCAGCATCCACCAGTGGGTCGCCAGCGGGTTACGGGACGACAGCACCATATCCACCAGACCGGCGCTGAAGCCGAAACCGGCAATCCACTGCATGCTTGCAGCGATGAACACGGAGATACCGGTCAGCACAGCGTGGATCACATACAGAACCGGCGCAACGAACATGAAGGAGAATTCCAGCGGCTCGGTGATACCGGTGAAGAAGGCAGCGAACGCACCTGCCATCATGATACCCAGCACTTTCGCTTTGTTTTCAGGACGCGCGCAGTGGTAGATAGCCAGCGCTGCACCCGGCAGGCCGAACATCATGATTGGGAAGAAGCCCGCCTGGTAACGACCGGTGATACCTACCACCGCTTTACCTGCTTCAATGGACTGTGCGCCACCCAGGAAGTTAGGAATATCGTTAATGCCGGCAACGTCGAACCAGAATACGGAGTTCAGCGCGTGGTGCAGACCGACCGGGATCAGCAGACGGTTGAAGAACGCGTACACGCCCGCACCGACGGAACCCAGCTTCTGAATGTGTTCACCGAAGTTAACCAGACCGTCGAAGATAACCGGCCAGATGTACATCAGGATGAACGCAACGAAGATCATCACAAATGAGGTCAGGATTGGCACCAGACGGCGACCGCTGAAGAAAGACAGCGCTTTTGGCAGCTCAACGCTGCTGAAGCGGTTGTACAGTTCCGCAGAGATAATACCGACGAGAATACCCACGAACTGGTTGCTGATCTTACCGAACGCGGCTGGAACCTGGTCCGCCGGGATCTTCTGGATCATAGAAACCGCAGCCGGAGAACAGAGCGTGGTCAGCACCAGGAAGCCCACGAAACCGGTCAGCGCCGCAGCACCGTCTTTATCTTTGGACATACCGTAAGCCACACCAATGGCAAACAGCACGGACATGTTGTCGATGATGGCGGAACCGGATTTAATGAAGAACGCCGCTAATGCGTTGTCTCCACCCCAGCCTACCGGGTCAATCCAGTAACCGACACCCATTAATATCGCTGCCGCCGGCAGCGTGGCGACCGGCACCATAAGCGCGCGGCCAACCTTCTGTAAATAACCTAGAATACTCACTTTCTTCCCCCTATGAGACCCCGTTTCAGGCACGTTCTCTGCTGTGTTTTTATTGTGTCACTAACTATTAATACAGTTGATGATTCACTGGCATTGTGAGTGTGTGAAAAATTAATTCGTATCGCAAATTAAACACCCATTTTTTGTGATTTTTGTCACCAAATATCGTAATTCACCCTCCCTTTCACTGGCTAACAGCCAAAACTTATTTTATCATTCAAAAAATCGAGACGGATTGATCCGGCCTGAAAGGTTCCAGGTTACGCTTAAGCATCAGGTTCCGATACCCATCCGCCCACTCTTCTACTTAAACTTTGAGGTGAACAATGAGACTGATTCCCCTGGCAACTGCTGAACAAGTCGGTAAATGGGCCGCTCGCCATATCGTTAACCGTATTAATGCCTTCAAGCCTACTGCCGATCGTCCCTTCGTTCTTGGCCTTCCAACCGGTGGTACTCCACTGACCGCGTACAAAGCGCTTGTTGAAATGCACAAAGCGGGCCAGGTTAGCTTTAAACATGTTGTGACCTTCAACATGGACGAATATGTTGGCCTGCCAAAAGAGCATCCAGAAAGCTACCATAGCTTCATGCACCGCAATTTCTTTGATCACGTTGATATCCCAACTGAAAATATTAACCTGCTGAATGGAAATGCGCCTGATATTGACGCAGAATGCCGTCAGTACGAAGAAAAAATCCGTTCTTACGGTAAAATCCACCTGTTCATGGGTGGCGTGGGCAACGATGGTCATATTGCGTTCAACGAACCAGCCTCTTCTCTGGCTTCCCGTACTCGCATTAAAACGCTGACCCATGACACCCGCGTGGCAAACTCCCGCTTCTTTGACGGTGACGTGAACCAGGTTCCAAAATACGCCCTGACCGTTGGCGTAGGCACCCTGCTGGATGCCGAAGAAGTGATGATTCTGGTGCTGGGCGGCGTGAAAGCGCAGGCGCTCCAGGCTGCCGTTGAAGGCAACGTTAACCACATGTGGACCATCAGCTGCCTGCAGCTGCATCCAAAATCAGTCATTGTCTGCGACGAACCGTCCACGATGGAACTGAAGGTGAAAACGCTGAAATACTTCAACGAGTTAGAAGCAGAGAACATCAAAGGTCTGTAATTGAATAACCGCCTCTTCCATAAGAGGCGGCCGCTTTTTTTAACCGGGGGTCGTTATGTACGCTTTAACCCACGGTCGGATTTATACCGGCCATGAAATTCTGGATGACCATGCGATTGTTATCGCCAATGGCCTGATTGAACGTGTTTGTCCGCTGGCAGAGCTGCCGCCGGAGATTGAACAGCGCTCACTCAATGGAGCAGTAATCTCCCCCGGTTTCATCGACGTACAGCTGAACGGCTGCGGCGGTGTGCAGTTCAATGATACCGCCGAGGCGGTGACGGTTGAAACGCTGGAAATCATGCAGAAAGCTAACGAGAAATCAGGCTGCACCAGCTATCTGCCGACGCTCATCACCAGCAGTGATGACCTGATGAAACAGGGTATCCGCGTGATGCGCGAATACCTGGCCAAATACCCGAACCAGGCGCTGGGTCTGCACCTTGAAGGGCCGTGGCTGAACATAGTGAAGAAAGGCACGCATAACCCGGATTACGTGCGCAAGCCGGATGCAGAACTGGTCGACTACATGTGTGCCAACGCTGATGTCATCACCAAAGTGACGCTGGCGCCTGAAATGACCGGTACGGATGTCATCAGCAAACTGGCTGCCGCCGGGATTGTGGTTTCAGCAGGCCACTCAAACGCCACGCTGAAAGAAGCCAAAGCGGGCTTCCGCGCGGGTATTACCTTTGCCACGCACCTTTACAACGCCATGCCGTATATTACCGGCCGTGAACCGGGTCTGGTCGGGGCGATTTTCGACGAACCAGACGTCTACTGCGGCATTATCGCTGATGGCATGCACGTTGATTACACCAACATTCGCAACGCCAAGCGGCTGAAAGGCGACAAGCTCTGCCTGGTCACCGATGCCACCGCGCCAGCAGGTGCAAATATTGAGCAGTTCATTTTTGCCGGTAAAACAATATACTACCGCAATGGACTGTGTGTGGATGAAAACGGTACGCTGAGTGGCTCCTCTTTAACCATGATTGAAGGGGTGCGTAACCTGGTTGAACATTGCGGGATTGCGCTTGATGAAGTCCTGCGTATGGCCACCCTTTATCCGGCTCGCGCCATAGGCGTGGATAAACAGCTCGGCGGAATTGCACCAGGTATGGTTGCAAACCTGACGGCATTCACACACGATTATAAAATTATTAAGACCATCGTTAATGGTAACGAGGTCGTCACTGAGTAAGTAAAAGTATGACACCAGGCGGACAAGCTCAAATCGGTAATGTCGATCTCGTTAAACAACTTAACAGTGCGGCGGTTTATCGCCTGATTGACCAACACGGTCCAATCTCGCGGATCCAGATAGCCGAACAAAGCCAGCTTGCTCCCGCCAGCGTGACAAAAATTACCCGCCAGCTCATTGAGCGCGGTTTGATCAAAGAAGTCGATCAGCAGGCCTCCACCGGGGGCCGCCGCGCCATCTCCATTATTACCGAAACCCGCAACTTCCAGGCCATTGGCGTCCGGCTTGGTCGTCATGACACCACGCTCACGCTCTACGATCTGAGCAGCAAAGCCATTGCGGAAGAGCACTACCCGCTGCCCGAGCGCACCCAGGAGACGCTGGAACACGCGCTGCTGAATACCATCGCGCACTTTATTGAAAGCTGTCAGCGCAAGATCCGCGAGCTCATCGCCATCTCCGTCATTCTGCCGGGCCTGGTCGACCCGGAAAGCGGTGTGATTCGATACATGCCGCATATTCAGGTTGAGAACTGGGCCCTGGTCGACGCGCTGGAAAAACGCTTTAAGGTGACCTGCTTTGTCGGCCACGATATTCGATCTTTAGCGCTGGCTGAGCACTACTTTGGTGCGAGTCAGGACTGTGAAGACTCTATTCTGGTGCGCGTACACCGCGGTACGGGCGCAGGCATAATCTCCAATGGCCGTATTTTCATTGGTCGAAACGGTAACGTCGGCGAGATTGGCCACATTCAGGTTGAACCGCTCGGCGAACGCTGCCACTGCGGCAACTTCGGCTGCCTTGAAACCATCGCCGCCAACACGGCCATCGAGCAGCGCGTCCGTCACCTGCTTGAGCAGGGTTATCAAAGCCGCGTCACGCTGGACGATTGCAAGATAGGCACCATCTGCAAAGCCGCCAATAAAGGCGACGCGCTGGCCTGCGAGGTAATCGAGCAGGTAGGTCGCCATCTGGGGAAAACCATCGCGATCGCCATTAACCTGTTTAACCCGCAGAAAGTGGTGATCGCCGGAGAAATTGTTGAAGCGGAAAAGGTGCTGCTGCCCGCCATTGAAGGCTGTATTAACACCCAGGCGCTGAAAGCATTCCGCCAGAACCTCCCGGTGGTGCGTTCGAAGCTTGACCATCGCTCGGCGATTGGCGCGTTTGCGCTGGTCAAGCGCGCCATGCTCAACGGGATCCTGCTCCAGCATTTGCTGGAATCCTGATCGGACCTTATAGTAACGCCTTCTTTTTTTGATGTCGGACTGTCCATGACCATTAAGAATGTAATTTGTGATATCGACGGCGTGCTGATGCACGACAACGTTGCCGTGCCGGGTGCTGCGGAGTTTCTTCACCGCATCATCGACAAAGGAATGCCACTGGTTCTGCTCACGAACTACCCTTCCCAAACCGGTCAGGATCTGGCGAACCGTTTTGCCACCGCAGGCGTCGACGTGCCGGACAGCGTGTTTTATACCTCGGCAATGGCAACGGCGGATTTTCTGAAGCGTCAGGAAGGTAAAAAAGCTTACGTTGTCGGTGAAGGCGCGCTGATCCACGAGCTTTATAAAGCAGGCTTTACTATTACCGATGTGAACCCGGACTTTGTGATCGTCGGTGAAACGCGCTCCTTTAACTGGGAGATGATGCATAAAGCAGCCTACTTTGTCGCCAGCGGCGCGCGCTTTATCGCCACCAACCCGGATACGCACGGCCGTGGTTTCTATCCGGCCTGCGGCGCGCTCTGCGCCGGTATTGAGAAAATCTCGGGCCGTAAGCCGTTTGTTGTCGGCAAACCGAGCCCGTGGATCATCCGCGCCGCGCTGAATACGATGCAGGCACACTCAGAAGAAACCGTCATTGTTGGCGACAACCTGCGCACCGATATTCTGGCCGGCTTCCAGGCGGGGCTTGAAACCATTCTGGTGCTGTCTGGCGTCTCTCAGCTTGATGACATTGATACGATGCCGTTCCGCCCAAGCTGGATATACCCCTCCGTCGACGAAATCGACGTTATTTGATTCAGAACCACGCTTCAGGGCGTGGTTTTTCATTTTCGGCCCATACAAATAAAATCCCATCTAACAAAAAGCGTGTTTCATTGCATAATCATCAATAAAAGGATGAGTGACGTACTCTTTTTTCACTATTCCGCAATCACTATTGCACTATTTCCGCTTTAGCCCGTAAAACGCTTGCGCCCCCTCCCCCTTTTGCGGCATTTTCATAAGCAAGCGACATCACAATGCAACAGGGTTAACGGAGAAGGTTATGTGTTCAATTTTTGGCGTACTGGATATTAAAACTGACGCGGGCGAACTGCGTAAAAAGGCACTCGAACTGTCCCGCCTGATGCGCCATCGCGGCCCGGACTGGTCAGGCGTTTACGCCAGCGACAAAGCGATTCTGGCTCACGAACGTCTGTCTATTGTTGACGTCAACGCCGGTGCACAGCCGCTGTATAACGAGAAAAAAACGCACGCGCTGGCTGTCAACGGTGAAATTTATAACCATCAGGCACTGCGCGCCGAGTACGGCGACCGCTACGCCTTCCAGACCGGCTCTGACTGTGAAGTGATCCTGGCGCTGTATCAGGAGAAAGGTCCCGAGTTTCTTGACGACCTGCAGGGCATGTTTGCCTTCGCCCTGTACGACAGCGAAAAAGACGCCTACCTGATTGGCCGCGACCACATCGGCATTATCCCGCTGTACATGGGCCACGATGAACACGGCAACTTCTATGTCGCGTCCGAAATGAAAGCCCTGGTTCCGGTCTGCCGCACCATTAAAGAGTTCCCGGCGGGCAGCTATCTGTGGAGTAAAGACGGTGAAATCCGTCCGTACTATCAGCGCGACTGGTTCGATTATGACGCGGTTAAAGACAACGTGACGGATAAAGCCGAGCTGCGTCAGGCGCTGGAAGATTCCGTGAAAAGCCACCTGATGTCAGACGTGCCTTACGGCGTGCTGCTCTCCGGCGGTCTGGACTCCTCCGTGATCTCCGCGATCACCAAGAAATTCGCGGCCCGCCGCGTGGAAGATCAGGAGCGTTCCGAGGCCTGGTGGCCGCAGCTGCACTCCTTTGCCGTGGGCCTGGAAGGGGCACCTGACCTGAAAGCCGCGCAGGAAGTGGCGAACCACCTCGGCACCGTTCACCATGAAATTCACTTCACCGTGCAGGAAGGTCTGGATGCGATCCGCGATGTGATCTATCACGTTGAGACCTATGACGTGACCACGATTCGCGCCTCCACGCCGATGTACCTGATGTCGCGTAAGATCAAAGCGATGGGCATCAAGATGGTGCTCTCCGGTGAAGGGTCTGACGAAGTGTTTGGCGGCTACCTGTACTTCCACAAAGCGCCAAACGCCAAAGAGCTGCATGAAGAGACCGTGCGTAAGCTGCAGGCGCTGCACATGTTCGACTGTGCGCGTGCCAACAAAGCGATGTCCGCCTGGGGCGTGGAAGCGCGCGTGCCGTTCCTGGATAAGAAATTCCTCGACGTCGCGATGCGCATCAACCCGCAGGACAAGATGTGCGGCAACGGCAAAATGGAAAAACATATCCTGCGTGAATGTTTTGAATCTTACCTGCCGGCGAGCGTGGCATGGCGTCAGAAAGAGCAATTCTCTGATGGCGTTGGCTACAGCTGGATCGACACCCTGAAAGAGGTAGCGGCAAAACAGATTTCTGACCAGCAGCTGGAAACCGCAAGCTTCCGCTTCCCGTACAACACGCCGGGCTCGAAAGAAGCGTACCTCTACCGTGAGATCTTTGAAGAGCTGTTCCCGGTGCCGAGCGCAGCCGAATGTGTTCCAGGCGGTCCGTCAGTGGCCTGTTCCTCCGCGAAAGCCATTGAATGGGATGAATCTTTCAAGGCGATGAACGATCCATCAGGACGTGCGGTAGGCGTTCACCAGTCCGCCTACAAATAATCACAACGATTTCAAACAGGCCCCTCAGGGGCCTGTTTTTTTTGCCTCACATTTCACCACCAAAAACCGATTAATAACCAATAATTGCCGAATATTCGGCCACGCTGTTCGCAACCTAACCAAACAGTCACATTCCGGCTATTTTCGTTGAAAAAGGTGTTGACGCTGCAAGGGTCTATACGCATAATGCGCCCCGCAACGCCGATAAGGTAACGCGAAAAAAAGATGGCTACGTAGCTCAGTTGGTTAGAGCACATCACTCATAATGATGGGGTCACAGGTTCGAATCCCGTCGTAGCCACCATCTTTTTGCGGGAGTGGCGAAATTGGTAGACGCACCAGATTTAGGTTCTGGCGCCGCAAGGTGTGCGAGTTCAAGTCTCGCCTCCCGCACCATTCCCGGGTAAGCGTTGCACGGATGGGGTATCGCCAAGCGGTAAGGCACCGGTTTTTGATACCGGCATTCCCTGGTTCGAATCCAGGTACCCCAGCCATATTTCTTCGATTTTGCGGTTCTCCGCGGTATTGGGGTATCGCCAAGCGGTAAGGCACCGGTTTTTGATACCGGCATTCCCTGGTTCGAATCCAGGTACCCCAGCCATCGAAGACTGCAGTACTGGCTACGTAGCTCAGTTGGTTAGAGCACATCACTCATAATGATGGGGTCACAGGTTCGAATCCCGTCGTAGCCACCAAATTAAGATTATCGATTTGTTTCGGTAATAAAAAATTGTTGGGGTATCGCCAAGCGGTAAGGCACCGGATTCTGATTCCGGCATTCCGAGGTTCGAATCCTCGTACCCCAGCCAATTTAAAAAGTCGTTAAGCAGTCTGTTTAACGCAATTGGGGTGTCGCCAAGCGGTAAGGCTCTGGTTTCTGATACCAGCATTCCGGGGTTCGAATCCCTGCACCCCAGCCACTTAAAACAAATAAGCCCGCTCTGCGGGCTTTTTTGTGCCTGATGCCCTCACCCTAACCCTCTCCCACGGGGAGAGGGAATAAAGATTAGAGTCCGAGGGCGTATTTCAGGGCCTGTCGCTTCAAACCGCCGGCACGTTCCGCTGCCATCAATCCAATGTTACGCAGAATGCGCACCGGGGCCAGGTCATTGCTGAACCCGGCATAGAACAGATCCATCCCCGACTGCATGATGAAGTTATCCGCCATACGGCGCGTCTGATAACGCTTGAGTACCTGGTGGCTGGCCCAGGCTTCCGCATGGCTGCGCGCATTGCTTAAAACATCCAGCAAGGCGTCGACGTCACGATAGCCAAGATTCACGCCCTGCCCCGCCAGCGGGTGGATGGTGTGTGCCGCATCGCCCACCAGCGCCAGCCCTTCTCGGGCATACTGCAGAGCATGACGGCGCGTGAGCGGGAAAGCACCAGCGGTGACTGGCGTCACGTTGCCAAGGCGGCTCGGGAAGTGAAGCAGGATCTCGCGCTGCAGCTGCTCCATCGACAGCCCCTGCAGCTGGCGAATGCGCGCCGGTTTGTCGTACCACACCAGCGACGCCCAGTTATCGAAGAGCGGTAAAAACGCGTGCGGACCGTTCGGGGTAAAGTGCTGCCAGGTGCTTTCGCCCGGCGCATCCTCACACTGAACGGTGATTAGCATGCAGGACTGCTGATATTGCCAGGCATGAACCCCAATACCCGCCATCTCTCTGACCTGCGAGTTAGCGCCGTCCGCCCCGACGACCAGCTTCACGGCCAGTTCATCGTCGCTGTCGAGCGTCAGCAAATAGCCGCTTTCATGAGGATGCAGTGCCTTAAGTGACGCAGGCATACGCAGCGTCACCTTCGGATGAGCCTCCAGCGCCTGCCATAGCGCCAGCTGGAGCACGCTGTTTTCCACCATATAGCCCAGGCGCGGCAGCTTCAGCTCGGCGGCGTCAAACGACACGTGGGCATTTTCCCACTCCCAGGTTTCAAGGCGGCTGTAAGGGTGCGCGCGCATCGCCTGCACCGCCTCCCAGACGCCCAGGCCGCGCAGCAGATCGACGGACGCCGCGCTGATGGCGGAAATGCGCACGTCCGGTTTGCTGGCGGGATCGAATGCCGGCGGTGCCGACTGCTCAATTACCGTTACCTCAAATCCCTGCTGCGCCAGCCCCAGCGCCAGCGCGCCGCCGACCATACCGCCGCCGACAACGGCAACTTCGGTGTGTTGGAGTGTCATGGTCAATTTTCCTTATTGGAGAATCCCTTAAGTTTACCGGATTTTTGCGGTCATGAGACACACAACCTTCATACTGGTCACAACCCCACCAAAGCATTACAATACGCGGCTTGCAATCCTGAGCTGAGCAAGTCGATGACTAAAAAACTCCATATAAAAACCTGGGGCTGTCAGATGAACGAATACGATTCATCCAAGATGGCCGATCTGCTGGATACCACCCACGGATACCAGCTGACTGAAAATGCGAAAGAAGCCGATGTGCTGCTGCTGAACACCTGTTCAATTCGTGAAAAAGCACAGGAAAAAGTCTTTCATGTGTTAGGCCGCTGGAAGCTTCTGAAAAGGAAAAATCCGGACCTGATCATCGGCGTGGGTGGCTGCGTCGCGTCGCAGGAAGGTAAGCTTATCCGCCAGAGAGCCCCGTATGTGGATATCGTCTTTGGCCCTCAGACCCTGCACCGCCTGCCGGAGATGATCAATCAGGTTCGCGGCAACCGTAGCCCGGTCGTTGACGTCAGCTTCCCGGAGATCGAGAAATTTGACCGTCTGCCAGAGCCGCGCGCCGATGGCCCGACCGCCTTCGTCTCGATCATGGAAGGCTGCAACAAATACTGTACCTACTGCGTGGTGCCTTACACCCGCGGTGAAGAGGTCAGCCGCCCGGCGGACGACATTCTGTTTGAAATTGCGCAGCTTGCCGCGCAGGGCGTCCGCGAAGTGAACCTGCTGGGCCAGAACGTTAACGCGTGGCGCGGCGAGAACTACGACGGTACCACCGGCAGCTTTGCCGAACTGCTGCGCCTGGTGGCCGCGATTGACGGCATCGACCGTATTCGCTTTACCACCAGCCATCCGATGGAGTTTACCGACGACATCATTGACGTGTATCGCGATACCCCTGAGCTGGTGAGCTTCCTGCACCTGCCAATTCAGTGTGGCTCTGACCGCGTGCTGAACCTGATGGGCCGCCCGCATACGGTGCTGGAGTACAAATCCACCATCCGCAAGCTGCGTGAAGCGCGCCCGGATATTCAAATTAGCTCAGACTTTATCGTCGGCTTCCCTGGCGAAACCGCTGATGACTTCGAGCGCACCATGAAGCTCATCGGTGAAGTGAATTTCGACGTCAGCTACAGCTTCATCTTCTCAGCGCGTCCTGGAACACCTGCGGCCGACATGGTTGACGATGTGCCGGAAGAGGAGAAAAAGCAGCGTCTGTATATTCTGCAGGAGCGTATCAACCAGCAGGCCAATGCCTGGAGCCGCCGTATGCTCGGCACCGTTCAGCGCATTCTGGTGGAAGGCACCTCCCGCAAGAGCATCATGGAGCTGTCCGGTCGAACCGAAAATAACCGCGTGGTGAACTTTGAAGGTACCCCGGACATGATCGGTAAATTTGTGGACGTCGAGATTGTCGAAGTGCTCACCAACTCGCTGCGCGCGAAGGTGGTACGCACCGAGGACGAAATGGGCCTGCGCATTGCAGAGACGCCAGAATCCGTTATCTCTCGCACCCGCAAAATCAACGACTCTGGCGTGGGCATTTACCAGCCGTGATCCTTCAGGCCTGCCTGTCCGGCAGGCCTTGTATTTCCTCTCATCGTCCCCAATATCTTCCGCAACGCTTGCGCCTTTATTCTGTGGCGTGAATAATTTCGGTAATGACCGTTTTATTACGCCGTGTGGCGGCGAGTCAGTTAACTACTCAAAGAGGAACAGTTTGAACATAGATACGCGTGAAATTAGCCTTGAGCCCGCAGACAACGCTCGCCTGCTGAGCCTGTGCGGGCCGTTTGATGACAACATCAAACAACTGGAGCGACGTCTGGGTATCGAAATCAATCGTCGCGATAACCATTTCAAACTCACCGGACGCCCTATCTGCGTCAACGCGGCTGCAGATATTCTGCGCAGCCTGTATGTCGATACCGCCCCGATGCGCGGCGAAACTCAGGATATTGAGCCGGAACAGATCCACCTCGCCATTAAAGAGGCGCGCGTGCTTGAGCAGAGCGCGGAAAGCGTGCCGGACTACGGTAAGGCGATCAATATCAAGACCAAGCGTGGCGTCATTAAGCCGCGTACGCCGAACCAGGCGCAGTACATCGCCAATATTCTTGACCATGACATCACCTTCGGCGTGGGTCCGGCGGGTACGGGTAAAACCTATCTGGCGGTTGCCGCTGCGGTGGATGCGCTGGAGCGTCAGGAGATCCGTCGTATCCTGCTGACCCGCCCTGCCGTTGAAGCGGGTGAAAAACTCGGCTTCCTGCCCGGCGATCTCAGCCAGAAGGTCGACCCTTACCTGCGTCCGCTGTACGACGCGCTGTTCGAGATGCTCGGCTTCGAGAAAGTTGAGAAGCTGATCGAGCGTAACGTGATAGAAGTTGCCCCGCTCGCCTACATGCGCGGCCGCACGCTCAACGACGCGTTCATCATTCTCGATGAAAGCCAGAACACCACCATCGAACAGATGAAAATGTTCCTGACGCGTATTGGCTTTAACTCGAAAGCGGTCATTACCGGTGACGTCACCCAGATCGACCTGCCGCGCAGCACCAAGTCCGGCCTGCGCCACGCCATTGAGGTGCTGTCAGAGGTAGACGAAATCAGCTTTAACTTCTTCCACAGTGAAGACGTCGTTCGCCACCCGGTGGTTGCGCGCATCGTTAACGCCTATGAAGCCTGGGAAGAGGCGGATCAAAAACGCAGGGCCGAACAGGCCGCGGAACGTAAGCGCGAAGCGCAGGAGCAAGAACAGAAATGAGTCAGGTGATCCTCGATTTACAGCTGGCGTGTGAAGACAATTCCGGCATGCCAGAAGAGGCACAGTTTCAGAAATGGCTGGATGCGGTAATCCCCCAGTTTCAGGAAGAATCAGAAGTCACGATTCGCCTGGTGGATGAAGCGGAAAGCCATGAGCTTAACCTGACCTACCGCGGGAAAGATAAGCCGACCAACGTGCTCTCGTTCCCGTTCGAAGCGCCGCCGGGCATTGAGATGCCGCTATTGGGCGATCTGATCATCTGCCGTCAGGTGGTGGAACAGGAAGCCAAAGAGCAGCAAAAACCGCTGGAAGCCCACTGGGCGCACATGGTGGTACACGGCAGCCTGCACCTGTTGGGCTACGACCACATTGAAGATGACGAAGCGGAAGAGATGGAGTCCCTTGAGACAGAGATAATGCTTGCTCTGGGCTATGAGGATCCGTACATTGCCGAGAAAGAATAGTCAGTTACTGACTACCATGCCGCCGCGCAAGGACATAGCGCGGCGGTTAACGTTGAACTAACAAGAGAACCCTTAACAAACGCCATGAGCGACGACAATTCACACAGTAGCGACACGACAACCAGTAAAAAGGGATTTTTCTCCCTCATTCTGAACCAGCTTTTCCACGGCGAACCGAAAAACCGTGATGAACTGCTGGAGCTGATTCGTGATTCCGGGCAGAACGACCTTATCGACGAAGATACGCGCGAAATGCTCGAAGGGGTGATGGACATCGCCGACCAGCGCGTCCGCGACATCATGATCCCCCGCTCGCAGATGATCACCCTGAAACGTAACCAGACGCTGGACGAGTGCCTCGATGTGATCATCGAATCCGCCCACTCGCGTTTTCCGGTCATCAGCGAAGATAAAGATCACATCGAAGGGATTTTGATGGCCAAAGATCTGCTGCCGTTTATGCGCAGCGATGCCGAAGCCTTCAGCATGGAAAAAGTGTTACGCCAGGCCGTGGTTGTGCCGGAAAGTAAACGTGTGGATCGGATGCTGAAAGAGTTTCGCTCTCAGCGTTACCACATGGCGATTGTTATTGATGAATTCGGCGGCGTCTCAGGTCTTGTCACGATCGAAGATATTCTTGAGCTGATCGTGGGCGAAATTGAAGACGAGTACGACGAAGAAGAGGATATCGACTTCCGTCAGCTCAGCCGCCACACCTGGACCGTGCGCGCGCTGGCCTCGATTGAAGACTTCAACGACGCCTTCGGTACCCACTTCAGCGATGAAGAGGTCGATACCATTGGTGGGCTGGTGATGCAGGCCTTTGGCCATCTTCCGGCGCGCGGTGAGACCGTTGACATCGACGGTTACCAGTTCAAAGTGGCAATGGCCGACAGCAGACGTATTATACAGGTTCACGTCAGAACGCCGGACGATTCACCGGTGCCAAAACTGGAAGATTAATGTAAATGGCATTTGCCCCATTGCTTGAACGCCAGCGCGTCCGTTTGCTGCTGGCGCTGTTACTCGGAGCCAGCGGTACGCTGGCTTTTTCTCCTTACGATATCTGGCCCGCCGCCATTCTCTCCCTGATGGGGCTTCAGGGATTAACCCTGAATCGTCGTCCGGTACAGGCCGCTGCCATCGGCTACTTCTGGGGGCTGGGGCTGTTTGGTTCCGGCATTAACTGGGTCTACGTCAGCATCGCCCAGTTTGGCGGGATGCCGGGGCCGGTTAACGTCTTCCTGGTCGTCCTGCTCGCCGCCTATCTCTCGCTCTATACCGGTCTGTTCGCCGGCATTCTCTCTCGCCTGTGGCCTAAAACCACCTGGCTGCGCGTCGCCATTGCCGCGCCGGTTGTCTGGCAGATTACCGAGTTCCTTCGCGGCTGGGTACTGACCGGCTTCCCGTGGCTGCAGTTCGGCTACAGCCAGATTGACGGCCCGCTAAAAGGGCTGGCGCCGGTCATGGGCGTTGAAGCGATTAACTTCCTGCTGATGGTGGTGAGCGGCCTGCTGGTGCTGGCGCTGGTCACGCGCGGCTGGAAGCCGCTGGTTGCTGCGCTGGTGCTGTTCGCCCTGCCCTTCCCGCTGCACTATATCCAGTGGTTCACGCCCGAGCCCGAGCGCGCCATGCAGGTTTCCATGGTGCAGGGGAATATCCCGCAGTCCATGAAGTGGGACGAAAAAGAGCTGCTGAACACGCTGAAGATCTACGCCAACGCTACCGAAGAGGTGATGGGTAAATCGCAGCTGATTATCTGGCCGGAATCCGCTATTCCCGATCTGGAAATTAACCAGCAGCCGTTCCTGAACATGATGAACGACCTGCTGGTGGCGCGCGGCAGCACGCTGATTACCGGCATTGTTGATGCACGTCTGAACCAGCAGAACCGCTACGACACCTACAACACCATTATTACGCTCGGCAAAGACAGCGAATACAGCTACCACTCCACCGACCGGTACAACAAGAACCACCTGGTGCCGTTCGGTGAATTTGTGCCGCTGGAGTCGATCCTGCGTCCGCTGGCACCGTTCTTTGACCTGCCGATGTCCTCCTTCAGCCGCGGCCCGTACGTTCAGCCCCAGCTGCACGCGCACGGTCTGGCCCTGACGGCCGCTATCTGCTACGAAATTATCCTCGGCGAGCAGGTACGGGATAACTTCCGTCCGGATACCGACTATCTGCTGACCATCTCCAACGATGCGTGGTTCGGGAAGTCTATCGGCCCGTGGCAGCACTTCCAGATGGCGCGCATGCGTTCCCTGGAGCTGGCGCGCCCGCTGCTGCGCAGCACCAACAACGGCATCACCGCGGTGATTGGTCCGCAGGGTGAAATCCAGGCCATGATCCCGCAGTTTACGCGCGAAGTGTTGACCACTCACGTCACGCCAACCACGGGGCTGACGCCGTACGCCCGCACCGGCAACTGGCCGCTGTGGATCCTGAGCGCGCTGTTTGGCTTTGGGGCTGTGCTGATGAGCCTTCGTCAGCGTCGGAAATAATCTTACCCCTCACCTGGCCCTCTCCCCATAGGGGAGAGGGAAGAATCCTGTACACATTTCAATTTCCCGCTCCGCCTTTTCCCCTCTCCCTTCCTGGGAGAGGGGAAATCCTGGCACGCCTATTGCTTTGTTTATTCACGCAAACGCAGTTTGGCTTAACGTGCAACCTTGTCGCACCAGCGTAGATCGTCGGTAGCACCGAAACGGTGCAACGGGAGATTATTGCCTCTGAATGGTGCGGCGCGCTTCGCAAAAATAAACAATAACGCAGCAAAATCTTTACATTAAGCCAGACTAAATGTTAACAAGCTTGCATAACACTGCACTCGCATTGCGCGAGATATAACAACATCACAATGGGTATCAATGCGTCACTGGCGCTGATAAGAAAGGAGTTGGGTATGCAATTACGTAAACTGGCCACAGCAATGCTGGTTATGGGAATGTCCGCAGGCGTGGTTCACGCTGAAGACGCTCCGGCAGCAGGCAGCACTCTCGACAAGATTGCCAAAAACGGCGTCATCGTGGTCGGCCACCGTGAATCTTCCGTCCCGTTCTCTTACTACGACAACACGCAAAAAGTCGTGGGCTATTCACAGGATTACTCCAACGCTATCGTTGAAGCTGTGAAGAAAAAGCTGAACAAACCTGACCTGCAGGTGAAGCTGATCCCAATCACTTCACAGAACCGTATTCCACTGCTGCAAAACGGCACCTTTGACTTCGAGTGTGGCTCCACCACCAACAACCTCGAGCGTCAAAAACAGGCGGCCTTCTCTGACACCATCTTTGTCGTGGGCACCCGTCTGCTGACCAAGAAGGGCGGTGCGATCAAAGACTTTGCTGACCTGAAAGGCAAAGCGGTCGTTGTGACCTCCGGTACCACTTCTGAAGTCCTGCTGCACAAGCTGAACGACGAGAAGAAAATGGATATGCGCATCATCAGCGCGAAAGACCATGGCGACTCCTTCCGTACGCTGGAAAGCGGTCGTGCCGTCGCGTTTATGATGGATGACGCCCTGCTGGCGGGCGAACGTGCGAAGGCGAAGAAACCAGACAACTGGGATATCGTCGGTACCGCGCAGTCTAAAGAAGCCTACGGCTGTATGCTGCGTAAAGACGATCCGCAGTTCAAAAAGCTGATCGATGACACTATCGCTCAGGTGCAGACCTCCGGCGAAGCGGAAAAATGGTTCGACAAATGGTTCAAGAACCCGATTCCACCAAAAAATCTCAATATGAACTTTGAACTGTCTGACGACATGAAAGCGCTGTTCAAATCTCCAAATGACAAGGCTCTTAACTAATTAGAACAACAGGGGCGGGATCTCCTGCCCTCTCGATTGTCGGGAAGCATGGACAGACTATACGCTGAGTGGTCGTTCCCCACTCAGCGCGAAAAATGAGCTTCTCACCAATCTTCGAGGGTAGCGCTGCTACCCTCTTTTTTCTGGAGTTTATTATGTCAATAGACTGGAACTGGGGCATATTCCTGCAACAAGCCCCGTTCGGCAACACCACCTATCTTGGCTGGCTGTGGAGCGGCTTTCAGGTTACCGTGGCATTATCGATAACGGCGTGGATTATCGCGTTTCTTGTCGGTTCTTTGTTCGGTATTCTGCGCACCGTCCCTAACCGTTTCCTTTCAACAATAGGCACTCTGTATGTGGAACTGTTCCGTAACGTTCCGCTCATCGTGCAGTTCTTTACCTGGTATCTGGTCATCCCGGAACTGCTGCCGGAAAATATTGGCATGTGGTTCAAGTCGGAGCTGGATCCGAACGTGCAGTTCTTTGTCTCCTCCATGATGTGTCTGGGGCTGTTTACCGCTGCGCGCGTTTGCGAGCAGGTGCGTGCCGCCATTCAGTCATTGCCGCGTGGACAAAAAAATGCGGGCCTGGCGATGGGCCTGACCCTGCCACAAACCTACCGCTACGTGCTGCTGCCTAACGCCTACCGCGTTATCGTTCCACCAATGACCTCTGAGATGATGAACCTGGTGAAAAACTCGGCCATCGCCTCAACCATCGGCCTGGTGGATATGGCTGCACAGGCAGGCAAGCTGCTGGATTACTCCGCTCACGCGTGGGAATCCTTCACCGCGATCACGCTCGCCTATGTTCTGATTAACGCTTTCATCATGCTGGTGATGAACCTGGTTGAACGCAAAGTACGCCTGCCGGGCAATCTGGGGGGCAAATAATGTACGAATTTGACTGGAGTTCTATTGTTCCATCCATGCCTTACCTGCTCGATGGCCTGGTGATTACCTTAAAGATCACCGCGATCGCTATCGTCGTGGGTATCGTCTGGGGCACCCTGCTGGCCGTCATGCGCCTGTCGAGCTTTAAGCCGCTCGCCTGGTTTGCGACTGCCTACGTTAACGTCTTCCGCTCCATCCCGCTGGTGATGGTGCTGCTGTGGTTTTATCTGATTGTTCCCGGCTTCTTACAGAACGTGCTGGGGCTGTCGCCGAAAACCGATATCCGCCTGATCTCTGCGATGGTGGCGTTCTCGATGTTTGAGGCCGCTTACTACTCAGAGATTATCCGTGCGGGTATTCAGAGTATCTCCCGTGGGCAGTCCAGCGCCGCGCTGGCGCTGGGAATGACGCACTGGCAGTCCATGCAGCTCATCATTCTGCCGCAGGCGTTTCGCGCCATGGTTCCGCTCCTGCTGACCCAGGGTATCGTGCTGTTCCAGGATACCTCTCTGGTTTACGTTCTGAGCCTGGCGGACTTCTTCCGTACCGCGTCGACCATCGGTGAACGTGATGGTACGCAGGTCGAGATGGTGCTCTTCGCGGGTGCGGTCTATTTTGTGATTAGTTTAAGCGCGTCGCTGTTGGTCAGCTGGCTGAAGAAAAGGACGGTATAATGATTTCCCTGAAAAATGTTTCTAAATGGTATGGGCACTTTCAGGTGCTGACCGACTGCTCCACCGAAGTCAAAAAAGGCGACGTGGTGGTGGTGTGCGGGCCGTCCGGTTCCGGTAAGTCCACGCTGATCAAAACCGTTAATGGGCTGGAGCCCGTGCAGCAGGGCGAAATTGTTGTTAACGGCACGAAAGTGAACGACAAGAAAACCAACCTGGCCCAGCTTCGCTCTCACGTCGGCATGGTGTTCCAGCATTTTGAGCTGTTCCCTCATCTCTCCATTATCGAGAACCTGACGCTGGCGCAGGTCAAAGTGCTCAAGCGTGATAAAAAAGCGTCGCGCGAAAAGGGGCTGAAGCTTCTGGAGCGCGTGGGGCTTTCTGCACATGCCGATAAGTTCCCGGCACAGCTTTCCGGCGGCCAGCAGCAGCGTGTGGCGATTGCGCGCGCGCTGTGCATGGATCCGGTGGCGATGCTGTTCGATGAGCCGACGTCGGCGCTCGATCCGGAAATGATCAACGAAGTGCTGGACGTGATGGTCGAGCTGGCGCACGAAGGGATGACCATGATGGTGGTGACGCACGAAATGGGCTTCGCCCGTAAAGTGGCCAACCGCGTGATCTTTATGGACGAAGGGAAAATTGTCGAAGACTCACCGAAAGAAGAGTTCTTCGCCAACCCGAAATCCGAACGCGCCAAAGATTTCCTCGCAAAAATCCTGCACTAATCTTCCCGGTGCGCAATCTGCGGATTGCGCACTGCTTCACGCTTTCACTCAGTTCCTCTCGTCGGCGTCACACTGCAGCGTTAACCTTGTCACAAAATAACGCTACGTATGGAGAACGCTATGGCACAGCCAATTATTCTCGATTGCGATCCGGGTCATGATGACGCGATCGCTCTCGTCCTCACACTTGCCTCCCCTGAACTGGACGTAAAAGCCGTCACCTCGTCCGCTGGAAACCAAACGCCGGACAAAACCCTGCGCAACGTTTTACGAATGCTGACGCTGCTTAACCGCGTCGATATTCCCGTCGCCGGCGGGGCCGTGAAGCCGCTGATGCGCGAGCTGATCATTGCCGACAACGTTCATGGCGAAAGCGGGCTGGACGGTCCGGCACTGCCGGAGCCGGGCTTTGCGCCGCAAAACTGCACCGCCGTGGAGCTGATGGCGAAGGTGCTGCGTGAAAGCACGGAGCCCGTAACGCTGGTCGCCACCGGACCGCAAACCAACGTTGCGCTGCTGCTGAACAGCCATCCGGAACTGCACGGTAAAATCGCCCGTATTGTGATTATGGGCGGCGCGTTGGGGCTGGGGAACTGGACGCCTGCAGCGGAGTTCAACATCTTTGTCGACCCGGAAGCCGCGGAAATTGTTTTCCAGTCGGGTTTACCAATTGTGATGGCGGGGCTGGATGTTACCCACCGTGCGCAGATTATGGCGGACGATATTGAACGCTTCCGCGCCGTGGGCAACCCGGTTGCGACAACCGTAGCCGAGCTGCTCGATTTCTTTATGGAGTACCACAAAACCGAGAAATGGGGCTTCCACGGCGCGCCGCTGCATGACCCGTGCACCATCGCCTGGCTGCTGAAGCCTGACATGTTTACCACGGTGGAGCGTTGGGTTGGCGTGGAGACGCAGGGGAAATACACCCAGGGGATGACGGTGGTGGATTACTATTCGCTGACGGGGAATAAACCGAATACGACGCTGATGGTGGATATCGACCGGGAGGCGTTTGTGGATTTACTGGCAGAGAGGCTGGCTTACTATAGTGCGGCCTGATGCCCCCACCCTGGCCCTCTCCCACCGGGAGAGGGAACAAACCTGCGCTTTTACTTATGGCTCAAACGGCCGACGCTGGAACTGATCGTGCCCGCACTTCGGACACAGCGGCAACACATCCGGCGTGTATACCGCAATATGGTGATGGCACTTCTCGCACACCAGGTTCCCCAGCCCCACCACTTCACCGCTCTGGTAGACGCCGTGGTGGTTCAAGTCCTGGAACACCTCACGCCACTCCAGCTGGGTTTTATCGGTAATATCCGCCAGCTCCTGCCACAGGCTCTCTTTGATCACCCGCATAAAGACGCTGTCGGCAATCTCATCCTGGCTCTCTTCGTAGCTGCGCGCGAACTCTTCCAGATCGCGGCGTACGGCGCGCGTCACCTCTTCCACTTCGGTTCGCGTTAACTCACCCGTTTGCGTCACCCGTTCACGCGCCTGTTCGACCAGCGCGTCAATATCGCGCTCGCCGTTACGCAGCCGTTCCGTCAGTGTCGCCACCAGTTCGCGGTAAAATTGAGCAACCTTGTTCATCATTTTGCCTCCCGGGTAAGTAACTATTTCTAATAATAGACCTTATTTCGCCGCCGCTTTGTCAGGTGAAGCACAGACCCGGTAAATTCCTGCAAAGTGCAATTGCGCGAAAGGCTGTTTTGACGCGGGCGTTTGGGCTATGCTATGCGGATCTGAATTACCACATCCATTGGCTACATTTTTGTAGCTGTATTGAACACAGGACCACTGGCTGCCATGCAAGAGCAATACCGCCCGGAAGAGATAGAATCAAAAGTCCAGCAACACTGGGACGAGAAGCGCACCTTTGAAGTAACCGAAGACGAGAGCAAAGAGAAGTATTACTGCCTGTCGATGCTTCCCTATCCTTCTGGTCGACTACACATGGGCCACGTGCGTAACTACACCATCGGTGATGTGATCGCCCGTTACCAGCGCATGCTGGGCAAAAACGTTCTGCAGCCAATCGGCTGGGATGCGTTCGGCCTGCCTGCAGAAGGCGCAGCGGTTAAAAACAATACCGCTCCGGCACCGTGGACGTATGACAACATCGCGTACATGAAAAACCAGCTCAAAATGCTGGGCTTCGGCTATGACTGGAGCCGCGAGCTGGCGACCTGTACCCCGGAATACTACCGCTGGGAGCAGAAGTTCTTCACCGAGCTGTACAAAAAAGGCCTGGTATACAAGAAGACCTCTGCCGTTAACTGGTGCCCGAATGACCAGACCGTTCTGGCGAACGAGCAGGTTATCGACGGCTGCTGCTGGCGCTGCGACACCAAAGTTGAGCGTAAAGAGATCCCGCAGTGGTTTATTAAAATCACCGCTTACGCTGACGAACTGCTGAACGATCTGGATACGCTGGACCACTGGCCTGACACCGTTAAGACCATGCAGCGCAACTGGATCGGCCGTTCTGAAGGCGTGGAAATTACCTTCAACGTTGAGAACTACGATCAGACCCTGACCGTCTACACCACTCGTCCGGACACCTTCATGGGCGCGACCTATCTGGCCGTGGCCGCAGGTCACCCGCTGGCGCAGAAAGCGGCAGAGAACAACCCGGAACTGGCCACCTTCATCGACGAATGCCGCAACACCAAAGTGGCCGAAGCCGACATGGCGACGATGGAGAAAAAAGGCGTTGCGACGGGCTTCTATGCCAAGCACCCGCTGACGGGCGAAGCGATCCCTGTCTGGGCAGCAAACTTCGTGCTGATGGAGTACGGTACAGGTGCCGTCATGGCCGTTCCGGGTCACGATCAGCGCGACTACGAGTTTGCCACCAAATACAACCTGCCGATTAAAGCCGTCATTCTGGCCGCCGATGGTTCTGAACCTGACCTGTCCGAGCAGGCGCTGACCGAAAAAGGCACCCTGTTCAACTCCGGCGAATTCAGCGGCCTGAGCTTCGAAGAGGGCTTCAACGCCATCGCCGATAAGCTGGCCTCACTGGGCGTGGGCGAGCGTAAAGTGAACTTCCGTCTGCGCGACTGGGGCGTTTCCCGTCAGCGTTACTGGGGTGCTCCAATTCCAATGGTGACCCTGAAAGACGGCACCGTAATGCCAACGCCTGAAGATCAGCTGCCGGTGATCCTGCCGGAAGACGTGGTTATGGACGGCATCACCAGCCCGATCAAAGCCGATCCTGAGTGGGCCAAAACCACCGTCAACGGCCAACCTGCGCTGCGTGAAACCGACACCTTTGACACCTTTATGGAGTCGTCCTGGTACTACGCGCGCTACACCTGCCCGCAGTACAAAGAAGGCATGCTGGATTCTGACGCCGCCAACTACTGGCTGCCGGTAGATATCTATATTGGTGGTATCGAACACGCCATCATGCACCTGCTCTACTTCCGCTTCTTCCATAAGCTGATGCGCGATGCCGGCATGGTGAACTCTGACGAGCCCGCTAAACAGCTGCTGTGCCAGGGTATGGTGCTGGCAGACGCCTTCTACTACGTTGGCGCGAACGGCGAGCGCAACTGGGTTTCTCCGGTTGATGCCATCGTTGAGCGCGACGAGAAAGGCCGTATCGTGAAGGCGACAGACGCTGAAGGTCATGAACTGGTTTATACCGGCATGAGCAAGATGTCCAAGTCTAAGAACAACGGTATCGACCCGCAGGTGATGGTTGAGCGTTACGGCGCTGACACCGTGCGTCTGTTCATGATGTTTGCTTCTCCGGCTGATATGACGCTGGAGTGGCAGGAATCCGGCGTGGAAGGCGCGAACCGCTTCCTGAAACGCGTCTGGAAACTGGTGTACGAACACACCGCACAGGGTGATGCCCCGGCACTGAACGCCGCTGCGCTGAGCGAAGATCAGCAGGCGCTGCGTCGTGATGTTCATAAAACGATTGCGAAAGTGACCGATGATATTGGTCGTCGTCAGACCTTCAATACCGCAATTGCGGCTATTATGGAACTGATGAACAAGCTGGCGAAAGCCCCGCAGGACGGCGAGCAGGATCGTGCCATCATGCGTGAAGCGCTGCTGGCCGTGGTTCGCATGCTTAACCCGTTCACGCCACACGTCAGCTTCACCCTGTGGCAGGAGCTGAAAGGCGAAGGCGATATCGACAACGCGCCGTGGCCGGTGGCTGACGAAGCAGCGATGGTAGAAAACACCACGCTGGTGGTGGTCCAGGTCAACGGCAAAGTCCGTGGTAAAATTACCGTGGCGGTCGATGCAACCGAAGATCAGGTTCGCGAGCGCGCGGGCCAGGAACCTCTGGTTGCGAAATATCTTGAGGGCGTTACCTTACGTAAAGCGATCTACGTACCGGGTAAACTGCTCAATCTGGTCGTTGGCTAAGCGCGGGAGGAAACGTGCGACAACTGGCAACAATACTCTTATCTCTGGCGGTGCTTGTCACCGCTGGCTGTGGCTGGCACCTGCGCAACACCACGGCGGTGCCCGCTGAGATGAAAACAATGATCTTTGATTCCGGGGATCCAAACGGCCCGCTCAGCCGGGCAATCCGCAATCAGCTGCGTCTGAATGGCGTTGAGCTTATCGAGAAAGGTACGCTGCGCCAGGATGTACCATCTCTGCGCGTACTGGGAATGACGCTGGGACAGGATACGGCGTCCATCTTCCAGGACGGCCGCACGGCTGAATATCAGATGGTGCTGTCGGTCAACGCGGCTGTACTGATCCCGGGTAAAGACATCTATCCGATCAGCGCAAAAGTGTATCGTTCGTTCTTTGATAACCCGCAAACGGCGCTGGCAAAAGATGCTGAACAGCAGATTATCATCAACGAAATGTACGACAAGGCGGCGGAGCAGCTGATCCGCAAACTGCCAGGTATTGCAGCGTCTAACAGAGAAGGCTCTGACATTATTGAAAAACCGGATGCCAGCACGCCTCCTGTTTCTACCTCTCTGGGTAAATGATGATCAGGCTGTATCCTGAACAACTCCGCGCGCAGCTCAATGAAGGGCTGCGCGCGGCGTATCTGCTGCTCGGAAACGATCCGTTACTCCTTCAGGAAAGCCTGGATGCCGTGCGGCATGCGGCCGCCGCTCAGGGCTTTGATGAACACCATACCGTCCAGGTGGATAACTCCACCGACTGGAATGCCCTCTTCTCACTCTGTCAGGCGATGAGCCTTTTTGCGTCACGCCAGACAATCCAGATCCTGCTGCCGGAGAACGGCCCTAACGCGGCCATCAATGAGCAACTCGCCACCCTGGTGAGTCTGTTACACAGCGATCTGCTGCTGATTGTGCGCGGCAGCAAGCTCACCAAAGCGCAGGAAAATGCGGCGTGGTTCACCCAGCTCGCGACCCACGCGGTGCAGGTCACCTGCCAGACGCCTGAACAGGCGCATCTGCCAAAATGGGTGGCGGCAAGGGCAAAGCAGAACAACCTTCAGCTGGACGATGCGGCGAACCAGCTGCTCTGCTACTGCTATGAAGGCAACCTGCTGGCTCTGGCACAGGCGCTGGACAGGCTTTCCCTGCTCTGGCCGGACGGCAAGCTGACCTTACCGCGCGTTGAGCAGGCGGTTAACGATGCCGCACACTTCACGCCGTTCCACTGGGTGGATGCACTGTTGTCGGCGAAAAGCAAACGCGCCCTGCATATTCTCCAGCAGCTGCGCCTGGAGGGCAGTGAACCCGTCATTCTGCTGCGCACGCTGCAGCGCGAACTGTTGCTGCTGATAACGCTCAAGCGCCAGTCGGCCCACGCGCCGTTACGCTCCCTGTTTGATAAACACCGGGTATGGCAAAACCGTCGGGCAATGACCACCGAGGCCATCAACCGCCTGAGCCATGAACAGCTGCGTCAGGCTGTGCAGCTTCTGATGCGCGCCGAGCTCACCCTGAAACAAGATTACGGCCAGTCGGTGTGGGCGGAGCTGGAAAGCCTTTCCCTGCTGCTCTGCCACAAGGCGCTGGCTGACGTATTTATTGATGGATAGTATGCACTCTTTACAGGCTCTGTATGGCGGCACCTTTGACCCGGTACATTACGGGCATCTGAAGCCGGTAGAAATTCTGGCAAATCTGATCGGCCTGCAGCGCGTTACCATCATGCCCAATAATGTTCCGCCGCATCGCCCTCAGCCAGAGGCGACCAGCGAGCAGCGAAAAGAGATGCTCGCTCTGGCTATCGCGGATAAGCCGCTCTTCAGGCTGGATGAACGGGAACTGCGTCGCGACACCCCCTCGTGGACGTCGCAAACGCTGCAGGAGTGGCGGGCCGAACAGGGGCCTGACCAGCCGCTCGCCTTTATCATCGGTCAGGACTCCCTGCTCAACTTCCCCACGTGGCACAAGTATGAAACCATTCTGGAGAACAGCCACCTGCTCGTCTGCCGCCGTCCGGGATACCCGCTGACCATGCGCGAAGCGCAATATCAGCAGTGGCTTGAAGACCACCTGACCGATAACGTGGAAGATCTTCACAACCAGCCCGCCGGGAAGATCTATCTGGCAGAGACGCCTTGGTTCGACATCTCTGCGACCCTTATTCGCGAGCGTTTACAGCAGGGTTTAGCCTGTGACGATCTGCTGCCCGCCCCGGTGTTGTCGTATATTCATACGCACGGGTTGTATCAGAAAACCGCAGATAAATAGCCGGAAGGCATAAAAAGCAGCATATTGATTATCCTGCCTTGACAGGTTAAGCCATACTGTTATCCTCCGCTGCCAGACTTTCCCGCCGATCGTTGCTTTACAGAAATTGTTTTACAAAAATGGCGATGCAATCTCAGGCGGAGGGTGGGATGATACCCGCCTTCAAAAGCCCGGACGGTGACATTTGTCCCGACAGGGGCGTCAGTTCAGGTATACTGTCTGGCCACGAATTCATAGTTGTACAATCTCATTCACCCAGGGGGAAAACTTGCAGGGTAAAGCACTCCAGGATTTTGTTATCGACAAAATTGATGACCTGAAAGGTCAGGACATCATCGCTATCGACGTTAAGGGTAAATCCAGTATTACCGACTGCATGATTATCTGCACCGGTACCTCTACGCGTCATGTTGTTTCGATTGCCGACCATGTGGTTCAGGAATCGCGCGCAGCAGGACTGTTACCGCTTGGCGTTGAAGGTGAAGCGACCGCTGACTGGGTGGTTGTTGACCTCGGCGATGTGATTGTCCACGTCATGCAGGAAGAGAGCCGTCGCCTGTATGAGCTGGAAAAACTCTGGGGTTAATGCGTGAAGTTGCAGCTGGTCGCCGTCGGCACCAAAATGCCGGACTGGGTACAAACCGGTTTTACTGAGTATCTGCGTCGTTTTCCTAAAGATATGCCGTTCGAACTGGTGGAAATTCCCGCCGGGAAGCGCGGCAAGAACGCGGATATCAAACGTATTCTCGATAAAGAGGGTGAACTGATGCTGGCTGCCGCAGGCAAGAACCGCATCGTCACCCTTGATATTCCAGGTAAACCCTGGGATACGCCGCAGCTGGCGCACGAACTGGAGCGCTGGAAGCAGGATGGCCGCGACGTCAGTCTGTTGATTGGTGGACCTGAAGGGTTATCCCCCGCCTGCAAAGCGGCAGCAGAACAAAGTTGGTCTCTCTCTGCGCTGACGCTGCCCCACCCGCTCGTTCGGGTCCTGGTGGCGGAAAGCTTGTATCGCGCGTGGAGCATTACTACCAACCACCCCTATCACCGCGAGTAATGACTGACCAGGGTAGATTAAGCAGCGGATGAAACTACAGAATTCTTTTCGCGACTATACGGCTGAGTCCGCGCTGTTTGTGCGCCGGGCGCTGGTCGCCTTTACGGGGATTTTGCTGCTTACCGGCGTGCTGATCGCCAACCTTTATAATCTGCAAATTGTCCGCTTTACCGATTACCAGACGCGTTCAAACGAAAACCGCATTAAGCTGGTGCCTATCGCGCCCAGCCGCGGCATTATCTACGACCGTAACGGCACCCCGCTGGCGTTAAACCGCACCATCTATCAGGTCGAGATGATGCCGGAGAAAGTTGATAACGTGCAGAATACGCTGGAGGCGCTAAGAAGCGTTGTCGATCTTAACGATGATGATATCGCGGCCTTCAAAAAAGAGCGCGCCCGCTCCCACCGTTTCACCTCCATCCCGGTGAAAACCAACCTGACGGAAGTCCAGGTCGCCCGTTTTGCGGTGAACCAGTACCGCTTCCCCGGCGTGGAAGTGAAGGGTTACAAGCGTCGCTATTACCCTTACGGCTCCGCGCTAACGCATGTGATTGGCTACGTTTCCAAGATTAACGATAAAGACGTTGAGCGCCTCGATAAAGACGGCAAGCTGGCGAACTACGCCGCGACGCACGATATCGGCAAGCTGGGGATTGAACGCTACTACGAAGATGTCCTGCACGGGCAGACCGGCTACGAAGAAGTTGAGGTTAACAACCGTGGCCGCGTCATCCGCCAGCTTAAAGAAGTACCGCCTCAGGCGGGGCACGACGTCTATCTGACGCTCGATCTCAAACTGCAGCAGTATATTGAAACCCTGCTGGCGGGCAGCCGCGCCGCCGTGGTGGTCACCGACCCGCGCACCGGCGGCATTCTGGCCATGGTTTCTATGCCAAGCTATGACCCGAACCTCTTTGTTGACGGCATCTCCAGCAAAGACTACTCCGGCCTGCTGAATGACCCTAACACCCCGCTGGTGAACCGCGCCACGCAAGGCGTTTACCCGCCGGCATCAACGGTTAAACCGTACGTGGCGGTCTCAGCGCTGAGCGCGGGCGTCATTAACCGCAATACCAGCCTGTTTGACCCGGGCTGGTGGCAGCTGCCCGGCTCTGAAAAACGCTATCGCGACTGGAAGAAATGGGGCCACGGCCATCTGAACGTCACGAAATCTCTGGAAGAGTCTGCGGATACCTTCTTCTATCAGGTGGCGTATGACATGGGCATTGACCGCCTGTCTGAGTGGATGAGCAAATTCGGCTACGGACACTACACCGGCGTGGATCTGGCAGAGGAACGGTCAGGCAACATGCCAACCCGCGAGTGGAAGCTGAAGCGCTTTAAAAAGCCGTGGTATCAGGGGGATACCATACCGGTGGGTATCGGCCAGGGCTACTGGACGGCCACCCCGCTTCAGATGAACAAAGCGATGATGATCCTCATTAACGACGGCGTGGTTAAAGTTCCGCATCTGTTGCAAAGCACCGTTGAAGACGGCAAAAAAGTGCCGTGGGTGCAACCCCATGAAGCGCCGGTGGGCGACATCCATTCCGGCTTCTGGGAAATAGCGAAAGACGGTATGTACGGTGTGGCAAACCGTCCAAACGGAACCGCGCACAAGTATTTCGCAGGTACGCCATATAAAGTGGCCGCGAAATCCGGTACGGCGCAGGTCTTTGGTCTGAAAGCCAATGAAACCTATAACGCACACCGCATTGCCGAACGTCTGCGTGACCATAAGCTGATGACGGCGTTTGCCCCTTATGATAACCCGCAGGTGGCGGTGGCGATGATTCTGGAGAACGGCGGCGCTGGCCCGGCGGTTGGGACCATCATGCGCCAGATTCTGGACCACATTATGCTGGGTGATAACAACACCGAACTGCCGGCTGAAAACCCGGCCGCCGCTGCGGCGGAGGACCAATAATCATGACGGATAATCCAAATAAAAAATCGCTGTGGGATAAAATTCACATCGACCCAGCCATGCTGCTGATCCTGCTGGCCCTGCTGGTTTACAGCGCCCTGGTTATCTGGAGCGCCAGCGGCCAGGACATCGGCATGATGGAACGCAAGATCGGCCAGATCGCGATGGGTCTGGTCATTATGGTGGTAATGGCGCAGATCCCGCCGCGCGTCTATGAAGGCTGGGCACCCTATCTCTACATCTTCTGTATTATTTTGCTGGTGGCGGTAGATGCGTTCGGTGCCATCTCAAAAGGGGCACAGCGCTGGCTGGATCTGGGCATAGTCCGTTTCCAGCCCTCGGAGATTGCAAAAATCGCGGTTCCGCTGATGGTAGCGCGCTTTATCAACCGCGACGTCTGCCCGCCGTCGCTGAAAAACACCGCTATCGCCCTGGTGCTGATATTCCTGCCGACGCTGCTGGTTGCGGCGCAGCCTGACCTCGGCACCTCGATCCTTATCGCCCTCTCCGGCCTGTTTGTCCTGTTCCTCTCGGGCTTAAGCTGGCGTCTGATCGGTATCGCGGTGGTGCTGGTTGCAGCGTTTATCCCTATCCTGTGGTTCTTCCTGATGCATGACTACCAGCGCCAGCGCGTCATGATGCTTCTCGATCCGGAAACCGATCCGCTCGGTGCGGGCTATCATATTATTCAGTCCAAAATTGCGATTGGCTCCGGCGGGCTGCGCGGTAAAGGCTGGCTGCACGGTACCCAGTCTCAGCTGGAGTTTTTACCGGAACGCCACACCGACTTTATCTTTGCGGTACTGGCAGAAGAGCTGGGGCTGGTTGGCATCCTGATCCTGCTGGCGCTCTACGTGCTGCTCATCATGCGAGGATTGTGGATTGCGGCCCGCGCGCAAACCACCTTCGGCCGCGTCATGGCGGGCGGACTGATGTTGATTTTATTCGTTTATGTCTTCGTAAATATTGGTATGGTGAGTGGTATTCTGCCGGTGGTAGGCGTACCGCTACCATTGGTGAGTTACGGAGGCTCGGCACTGATCGTGTTGATGGCCGGGTTTGGTATCGTGATGTCGATCCATACCCACAGAAAAATGTTGTCAAAAAGCGTATAAAAATAAGGGGATCGGAATGCGTAAGCAGTGGCTGGGGATCTGCATTGCGGCAAGTTTACTTGCGGCCTGCACAAGTGATGATGGTCAGCAACAGGCAACCGTCGCGCCGCCGCAGCCTGCGGTGTGTAATGGCCCAATCGTTGAAATTAGCGGTGCCGATCCCGTTTATGAACCGCTGAATGCCGGCGCGAATCAGGATTACGAGCGCGACGGAAAAAGCTACAAAATCGTGCAGGATCCGTCCCGCTTTAGCCAGGCTGGCTTTGCCGCCATTTATGATGCCGAGCCAGGCAGTAACCTGACGGCATCAGGTGAAACGTTTGACCCAATGCAGCTGACTGCGGCGCACCCGACTCTGCCGATCCCAAGCTACGCCCGTATCACCAACCTGGCGAACGGCCGTATGATCGTCGTGCGTATTAACGACCGCGGCCCATACGGTAATGACCGGGTGATTTCCCTGTCGCGCGCGTCTGCCGATCGTTTGAACACCTCGAACAACACCAAAGTCCGCATTGACCCAATTATCGTGGCGCAGGATGGTTCGCTCTCCGGGCCGGGAACCGCGTGTACCACGGTGGCGAAACAGACCTATGCCCTCCCTGACCGCCCAAATCTGGACGGCGGCATGGGAAGCGTCTCCTCGCCGGCAGAACCTTCTCAGCCAGCGGGAGAGATTCGCCCGATCAGCAATGACACCCTGCAAAGCGAAGATTCCACTGGCGCACCGGTAAAAAGCAGCGGCTTCCTTGGTGCACCAACGAACTTAGCTTCGGGCGTGCTGGAGAGCAGTGAGCCGACACCTGCCCCTGTTGCCGCCCCCGTCGTGCAGCAACCTGCCCCGGTAACGGCTCCGGTTACGACCCAGAGCGCAGCCGTTGCCGCTCCCGCAGCAGCCAGCGGCGGCTTTGTCGTCCAGGTGGGCGCAGTGAGCGATCGGGCCCGTGCCCAGCAGTATCAGCAGCGTTTAAGCCAGCAGTTTGGCGTACCAGGACGCGTTGAGCAAAACGGCGCGGTCTGGCGTATCCAGATGGGGCCGTTCGCCAGCAAGTCGCAGGCAGCGTCCCTGCAGCAGCGTTTGCAGAGCGAGGCACAGCTGCAGTCCTTTATCGCTGTTACGAAGTAATTAATCGGCGGTATCCGAAATGTCAGTTTGTGTAAAACACATTCACAAACTCATGCTTAAAGTCGGATGCCTGCCTGAATAGCATTTGCTATAGTAAGGCACTTTTTTTAATTCCATCACGGATGTCGTAGTTCTGACCATGAAGACCACTTTTTCTGCTCGTTTTGTGCAGCGCATGGCGCTGACCACGGCCCTTTGCGCGGCTGCACTCTCTGCAGCTCATGCTGATGACCTGAATATCAAGACCATGATCCCTGGCGTTCCGCAAATCGACGCGGAATCCTACATCCTGATCGATTACAACTCTGGCAAAGTGCTGGCTGAACAGAATGCCGATGCCCGCCGTGACCCGGCCAGCCTGACCAAAATGATGACCAGCTACGTCATTGGCCAGGCAATGAAAGCCGGTAAGTTCAAAGAGACGGATCTGGTCACCATCGGCAACGATGCGTGGGCTACCGGGAACCCTGTTTTCAAAGGTTCCTCGCTGATGTTCCTGAAACCAGGAATGCAGGTTCCGGTTTCTCAGTTAATTCGTGGCATTAACCTGCAGTCCGGTAACGATGCCTGCGTGGCCATGGCCGATTTCGCCGCCGGTAGTCAGGATGCATTCGTGGGCCTGATGAACAGCTACGTCAATGCTCTGGGTCTGAAGAACAGCCATTTCCAGACCGTACATGGTCTCGATGCAGACGGTCAGTACAGCTCCGCGCGCGATATGGCGCTGATTGGTCAGGCGCTGATCCGTGATGTGCCGAACGAGTACTCTATCTATAAAGAGAAAGAGTTCACCTTCAACGGCATTCGTCAGACCAACCGTAACGGCCTGCTGTGGGATAACAGCCTGAACGTTGACGGCATCAAAACCGGCCACACCGACAAAGCCGGTTACAACCTGGTGGCTTCTGCTACTGAAGGCCAGATGCGTCTGATCTCTGCCGTGATGGGCGGTCGCACCTTCAAAGGTCGCGAAACCGAAAGCAAGAAGCTACTGACCTGGGGCTTCCGCTTCTTCGAAACCGTGAACCCGCTGAAAGCAGGCAAAGAGTTTGCTTCTGAACCCGTCTGGTTCGGCGATAACGACCGTGCTTCTCTGGGCGTGGATAAAGACCTCTACCTGACCATTCCACGCGGTCGTATGAAGGATCTGAAAGCAAGCTATGTGCTTAACACAACTGAACTGCATGCCCCGCTGCAGAAAAATCAGGTAGTGGGCACCATCAACTTCCAGCTGGACGGTAAAACGATCGACCAGCGTCCCCTCGTGGTATTGGAAGAAATTCCTGAAGGCAATTTCTTCGGCAAAATCATTGATTACATTAAATTGATGTTCCATCACTGGTTTGGCTAAAAATCGAACACTTGAAAGTGTGATTTTGATCCCCATATACTAAGTATCCTGATAACTCCCACCTGACGTGGGAGTTATTCTTTTTGACGTTACGCCGGAGCTGACATGAAAACCAAACTTAACGAACTGCTTGAATTCCCTACCCCATTTACCTACAAAGTAATGGGTCTGGCGAAACCTGAGCTGGTTGATCAGGTGGTTGAAGTGGTACAGCGCCATGCGCCGGGTGACTACTCTCCGTCAGTAAAACCAAGCAGCAAGGGCAACTACCACTCGGTTTCTATTACCATCACTGCCACACATATCGAGCAGGTTGAGACGCTGTACGAAGAGCTCGGCAATATCGAAATTGTTCGTATGGTGCTGTAGTCCCTTTGCGGTTACCCGGTTTGCCGGGTAACCCCTCTTCCCCGCTGTGATATACTCCCCCTCATCTTTTGTCCCTCGTCTTCGGAGACGCGTTTTGTATCAGGATAAAATTCTGGTCCGTCATCTCGGGCTGCAACCTTATGAGCCTGTCTCCCAGGCTATGCACGACTTCACCGATTCACGCGATGACAACACCCCTGATGAGATTTGGCTGGTCGAACATCTGCCGGTATTTACGCAGGGCCAGGCGGGAAAAGCGGAACACTTATTAATGACGGGCGATATCCCGGTGATCCAGAGCGATCGCGGGGGTCAGGTGACTTACCACGGGCCTGGTCAGCAGGTGATGTACGTCCTGCTTAATCTGAAGCGCAGAAAGCTTGGCGTGCGTGAGCTGGTGACGTTACTGGAGCAGACCGTCGTCAACACGCTGGCGGAATATGGTATTGACGCGCATCCGCGTGCCGATGCACCGGGCGTCTACGTTGGCGAAATGAAGATCTGCTCTCTGGGGCTGCGTATTCGTAAAGGATGTTCCTTCCACGGCCTGGCATTGAATATTAATATGGATCTTACGCCCTTTCAGCGCATAAATCCCTGCGGCTACGCCGGCATGGAAATGACGCAAATGCGCCAGTGGGTCGACACCGCTACGCCAGAAAATATACGCCCCGTGCTTCTGAAGAACGTGTTAGCACTGCTTAACAATCCCCCGCACGAATATATCCCTGCTTAATATATCATTCAGACGGCCCGATAATTTGACGGGCCGCTGTTTATTTACCGCTTTTACGCTTTACAATAATCCGCAGATTCTATATTTTCGAAGCGCCCGAATATTGCCCTTACATATTATTTAGCCTCCGGACAGCACGGCATACTCAGGCTAAGTAACTTGAGTGATAATCACACAACTGTTTGTTTTTGATAAACAAGTGGAACAAAACCAACACTTTACGAATCTCTACAAGCATAATAAATAAATTGAACTATCATTCATGTTGTGAATGTATACGGAGTGAAAGCGTGGAGTATAATAATTTACCAGCCAAACGCCTGAATGACCCTGGTGGCGAAGATAAGCCGCAAATTTTTCGGACTTTACGTAATATTGATCTCAATTTACTGACTATTTTTGAGGCAGTATATGTCCATAAGGGTATCGTTAACGCTGCGAAAATTCTTAATCTCACGCCATCGGCAATAAGTCAGTCAATTCAAAAGCTGCGGGCTATATTTCCCGATCCCTTATTTATCCGTAAGGGCCAGGGCGTCACGCCAACGGCCTATGCGACACACCTCCACGAATACATCAGCCAGGGGCTGGAGTCGATTCTGGGTGCGCTGGATTTAACCGGAAGCTATGACAAACAGAGAACCATCACCATCGGCTGCTCCCCTTCTGTCGGCGTGCTGGTGATGCCCGCGATCTTCCAGGCCGTGAAAGAGCATGCGCCTCAGCTTCTGCTTCGCAATGTGCCTCTTAACGAACCTGACGTTCAGCTTGCTCAGTTCCAGACGGACCTGGTCATTGAAAGCGGTAGCTTTAGCGCCCGAGCGCTGGGGCAAAATGTGCTTTATGCGGATAACCTGGTGCTGGTTTGCCGCAGGCAGCACCCCGCCCTCAGCGAGCCGTTATCCATTGAGAACCTGCGCAACTACGACCACTCGTCTTTCATGACCGAAGGACAGTCTAACCACGCTCTGCGTCAGCGTATTGATGAAATTTTTCCGGAACGTCAGATCAGTTTCAGCAGTTACAATATGTTCACCACCGCATCCCTGATTGGCAGCAGCGATATGCTGTGCATCATGCCTTCACGCCTGTATAACCTGCTGCGGAAATGCTGGCCGCTGGAGAATATTCCGCTTAGCCAGCTCAATGCAGAATCTATCGAGATTTCACTGCATTACAACAAGCTCAGCCTGCGCGATCCGGTACTGGAAAACGTCATCCGCATTATCCGTCAGGCCTTCTGACAGAGCGTACCCGTACACGTCCCTGCCGCTTGCAGGGCAAAACGCACAAAACAACAACTATTTTACAAATTGGCGACCTGGCAGGCTGCTTTAACGACCGTTTCAATGATATACTGCCTGTCGTTCGTTCAAAAATAGTTGATAAATACAACATTCCCTTGAATTGAAACGCTTTCCTTCGATATTCGCAACTGGAACACGCACGCTATGAGTAAACCCATTGTGATGGAACGCGGTGTTAAATACCGCGATGCCGATAAAATGGCCCTTATCCCGGTTAAAAACGTGGCTACAGAGCGCGAGGCGCTGTTAAGAAAACCGGAATGGATGAAAATCAAACTTCCGGCAGACTCTTCGCGTATCCAGGGGATCAAAGCGGCGATGCGTAAGAATGGCCTTCACTCTGTTTGTGAAGAAGCCTCTTGCCCGAACCTTGCTGAATGTTTCAATCACGGCACCGCGACGTTTATGATTCTGGGTGCTATCTGTACCCGCCGCTGCCCATTCTGCGACGTGGCGCATGGCCGCCCGGTGGCCCCCGATGCCAACGAGCCGCAAAAACTGGCGCAAACCATCGCCGACATGGCGCTGCGTTATGTGGTTATCACCTCCGTTGACCGTGACGATCTGCGTGATGGCGGTGCTCAGCACTTCGCTGACTGCATTACTGCTATCCGCGAAAAAAGCCCGAACATCAAAATCGAGACGCTGGTTCCCGACTTCCGCGGCCGTATGGACCGCGCGCTGGATATCCTGACCGCGACGCCGCCAGATGTGTTTAACCACAACCTGGAGAACGTTCCGCGTCTTTATCGTCAGGTGCGTCCGGGAGCCGACTATAACTGGTCTCTGAAGCTGCTGGAGCGTTTTAAAGAAGCACATCCGCATATTCCAACCAAGTCAGGTCTGATGGTCGGTCTGGGTGAAACCAATGACGAAATCATCGAAGTGATGCGCGATCTGCGCCGCCACGGTGTGACCATGTTGACGCTCGGCCAGTATCTGCAGCCAAGCCGTCACCACCTGCCGGTACAGCGCTACGTGAGCCCGGATGAGTTTGACGAGATGAAAGCCGAAGCGCTGGCGATGGGCTTTACCCATGCGGCTTGCGGTCCGTTTGTTCGTTCTTCTTACCATGCGGACATGCAGGCGAAGGGCGAAGAAGTCAAATAACGCCGTAATATTCATTTACAGTAATGCAAAAAAACCGGCCTCATGAGCCGGTTTTTTTCGCAAGCCCTCAGGCATTGCCGTTACTCTTTGTGGGAAAGCTTTTCTGCCGGGATGTCGTCAGCGCTTTTCTTCGCGGCTGCGTCATCGTCGTTCATCGCTTTCTTGAAGCCTTTGATGGCAGCCCCCAGGTCACCACCCAGCGTGCGTAACTTCTTGGTACCAAACAGCAGGACGACCAGTGCGGCAACCACCAGCAGTTTGGTAATACTAATCTCACCCATAGATACCTTCTTTACTTAAAACAGGCTGCATTCAGCGCCAAAAACCCGATCGTATTAACGGTCATTTGGCGCGTGCACACAATAGCAATCTGTAACAAGGTGAATCAAGCATTGTTGAAAAAAACATCACAATAATTGCGGTGGCGCAAAGCGACGGTTGCGAAGAACAGGTAATTGCTGACGCGCAAGCGCAACTCTTTCTAAAATTATCTCCGCCATCAGCAGAACCGGCGCTTCCGCTGCGGCGGCAATCGTCACTCCCAGCGGATCAACCACCCTGCTCTGCCCGATGTTTTTATTGCCGCACTCCCCGGCGGCAACAACGTAGCAGGTCGTGTCCAGCGCGCGTGCCGCAAGCAGCGTTGCCCAGTGCTGCTCTTTTAGCGGCCCCTTAACCCATGCAGCAGGCAATACCAGCACGTCCGCTCCCTGCAGCGCCAGATGCACCGCCAGCTCCGGGAAACGAAGGTCATAGCAGGTCATCAACCCCACCTTAAACCCGTCGATATCAATGAGCGGCGGGACGACATCTCCCGGATCAACGCGTCGCGACTCCTGGATGCTGAACGCATCATAGAGATGAAGCTTGGCATAGCGCGCAACAATGGCACCGTCACGGATCGCCACGAGCGTATTCACTGCGCGACCCGGGGTAGAGGGAACATGCACGGTTAAGACGGTGGTCATCGTACTGCCCACGCTCTGGGCAAGCAGCTGCTGTAAAAATTCGCCGTCAAGGGCCTGCGCGGACTTCACGGACAAATCCGGGTCGTTATCATCCCTTGCCAGTAACGCCTCAGGAAGCACCAGCAGCGACGCGCCTTTCTGTCGGGCCTGTATCATCAGGTTAACGCACTGAACAGCGTTAACCCGCCAGTCAGGCGTGACCGCAAACTGCCCTACCGCAACATACATATTTGTCCCCTCATTATAAACAGCGTTAAACTCGCTACTCTTACACATCAAATAGCAGGTATTTAGCGTGTTACAACTCCTTTTAGCTGTTTTTATTGGTGGAGGCACGGGGAGCGTTGCGAGGTGGTTACTGAGTATGCGGTTTAACCCCCTGCATCAGGCAATTCCATTAGGGACGCTGGCCGCCAACCTGATTGGTGCTTTTATTATTGGAATGGGGCTGGCCTGGTTTAACCGGATGACCCACATCGATCCCATGTGGAAAGTCTTGATCACCACCGGCTTCTGCGGCGGTTTGACCACCTTTTCAACCTTTTCCGCGGAAACGGTTTTTCTCTTTCAGGAAGGTCGTATCGGCTGGGCGCTGGTGAATATCGCGATCAACATGATCGGATCTTTCGCGATGACGGGGATCGCATTTTGGCTCTTTTCCTCTGTAAGCACGCATTAACTGCCGAAGCGTTAATGTTGGCTTAATTTTTCTCTGTCACTCTGAAGGCAATACTGAACGAGGGTGACAAATGAAACAGAGTCTGATGAGCGCAGGCATGGTGTTGTTGAGCGTACTGATCGTGGCCAGCTTCCTGAAAATTTACCTGCTTGGCTGATTCATAACGAAAAAAACCCGCTCAATGAGCGGGTTTTGAAATTCTTGCTGACGCGTCTGAATTACAGAGCGATTACGTTAGCAGCAGAAGGGCCTTTGGCACCGTTAGTGATTTCGAACTCTACACGCTGACCTTCAGCCAGAGTTTTGAAACCATTAGACTGGATTGCAGAGAAGTGTACGAACACGTCTTTGCTGCCATCTTCAGGAGTAATGAAACCGAATCCTTTGGACTCATTAAACCACTTAACGTTACCTTTAATCTTAGACATCAAAATTACCTTTACATTAAAAAACGACACAAATGCTGTGTCGGTTACCAGTACATCAATTGTGGGACCTTTTGTCCAGCGGATCTTTGACAAAAAGTGACTAAAGTCGCGTTAATTTTCACTGACAGATTTTTATCGCTTATGAATCAACGGCTGCGCGTTTTTTCACCAACATGTAACGTTTTGTCAGTTAAAACTGAAAACGCATCCAGGCGAAGTAAACGTTACCGTTGTTATACGTCCCCGGGATGTAGGTCATCTGGAACGTTGCAGGGCCATAGCCAACAGAGGCCAGAGGCAGCAATACAGGGATCGGAATGTACTTCCAGTTGTCGCGCGCGGTCACCCCGGCGGTATAGCCCAGACCCACGTGGAAGTTCTCATCCGCCAGCGGGCGCCAGGTTTTTTCCCAGCCGTAGCCGCCAATCGGTTCCCATTTGTTAAAGGAATCTTTGAAGGCCATCAGATAGATGCCATGCCAGTTTCCTTTATCATCCCAGCGCGACTGACCAAAACCCGCCCCCCAGGGACGCTCGTTATATTTATCCGTCTTCTCTTTGTCGTAAGCAAAGCGCGCGTGCCACGTTATTGCCGGGACATAGAGATCGTAATGTTCAGGCGCTGACCAGGTCTGCGAAACATTATCCGTAAAAGTAGAGAACCAGCCTTTATCCGTCGCGTTGTCCTCTGCCTGTGCAACAGTAGAAAACGTTAACTGACCAATAATAAACAATAAAATAGAGAAAAAAGTATTACGTACAATCACAATGCAATTACCATTCTTGATATTCGAGGCAAAGTTTACCATAAAGTAATTGAACCAAGCCTTAACGGCATCACCGCTACTCTTAAATATCAGGCCGTTTTTCGGGAATATTCTTAAAGCGGCGTTCTGCTTATCCCGAATAATCCCACATCTTGTACGCCTACTGCCTGTTAACCGTCTCCAGGATTAACAGGCCAGACCACACAAAAGTTTAACATTTTGTTATCATTAGGTAGACATGTTACGCTGTCTTTGCCGGTCAAGATCCTTATGACATAAATGCCTTAGCCATGGCAAAAACGCTGTTATGCTGTTCGTTAGTCGTCTGTTTATTGATTTTAATCAGCAAGGGCGGGCCATTAATTCGGCACATTTTCATCCTTCTTTTTTATATTAATTTTTTATATCTCAGGGCTGAAAGACACAGGGGAAATCATGCTTACGTTTTTCGAACTCCTAATTGGGGTCGTCGTCATTGTGGGTGTAGCTCGCTACATCATTAAAGGCTACTCAGCCACAGGCGTTTTATTTGTTGGTGGTTTAACGCTGCTGATAATCAGCGCATTAATGGGTCATCAGGTTTTACCTGCCAGCGCAGCCAGTACGGGCTACACCGCCACGGATATTGTTGAATATATTAAAATCCTGCTCATGAGCCGCGGTGGCGATCTGGGCATGATGATCATGATGCTGTGCGGTTTTGCAGCCTATATGACCCATATCGGCGCGAACGACATGGTTGTGAAGCTTGCCTCGAAGCCCCTGCAGTACATTAACTCGCCGTATCTGTTGATGGTTGCCGCCTATTTCCTCGCCTGCCTGATGTCGCTGGCCGTTTCATCGGCAACCGGGCTTGGCGTACTGCTAATGGCCACGCTGTTCCCGGTGATGGTAAACGTGGGCATCAGCCGCGGGGCGGCGGCGGCAATTTGCGCCTCCCCGGCGGCCATTATTCTCTCCCCAACGTCAGGTGACGTTGTGCTGGCGGCGAAAGCAGCCGAAATGTCGCTTATCGACTTCGCCTTTAAAACCACGCTGCCGATTTCGATCGTTGCCATTGTGGGAATGGGTATCGCGCATTTCTTCTGGCAGCGCTATCTTGATAAGAAAGAGAACATCAGCCATGAAATGATGGATGTCAGCGAAATCACCACCACCGCGCCGGCGTTCTACGCCATTCTGCCGTTCACGCCGATTATCGGCGTGCTGATTTTTGACGGAAAATGGGGCCCGCAGCTGCACATTATTACTATCCTGGTTATCTGTATGCTGCTAGCCGCTGTGCTGGAGTTCGTGCGCGGTTTCAACACCCAAAAAGTCTTCTCCGGCCTTGAGGTCGCGTATCGCGGTATGGCAGATGCGTTTGCTGGCGTGGTGATGCTGTTGGTTGCGGCGGGTGTCTTTGCCCAGGGTCTGAGCACGATCGGCTTTATCCAGAGCCTGATCTCCATCGCCACCTCGTTTGGCTCGGCCAGTATTATCCTGATGCTTGTCCTGGTGGTACTGACCATGCTGGCGGCGATGACCACCGGCTCCGGTAACGCCCCTTTCTACGCCTTCGTTGAGATGATCCCTAAGCTGGCTCACTCGTCCGGTATCAACCCGGCTTACCTTTCCATTCCCATGCTCCAGGCTTCAAACCTGGGTCGTACCATCTCGCCTGTTTCAGGCGTGGTGGTGGCGGTTGCCGGGATGGCAAAAATCTCGCCGTTTGAAGTAGTGAAACGCACGTCAGTGCCGGTGCTGGTTGGGCTGATCATCGTCATTATTGCTACCGAAGTGCTGGTGCCCGGCGCCGCCTAAGTGAAATTCCTGATTGCCAAAAAGCGCCTGCGGGCGCTTTTTGTGCTTTAATAACCCACAAAAATGAATTGCGCACAACCAATCAGGAAATCACATGTTCAGGAAGGATATTGTTATCCCGTCTGGCGCAGTAGCGCTTGCACTCAGTCTCTTCTCAGCACAGGCCGAACCTCTCAAGGCCACGCAGTACGGTGATTTCGATCGCTATGTGCTGGCTTTGTCCTGGCAAACGGGTTTTTGTCAAAGCATGGTCGAGCGTAACCGCAATGAACCGGATGAATGTCGTCTGCAAAAAGAGCGCGACAATAAAACCGATTTTCTGACCGTTCACGGGCTATGGCCCGGCCTGCCGAAATCCATTGCCGCACGCGGCGTGGATGAACGTCGATGGATGCGATTTGGCTGTGCCACGCGCCCTATCCCGAACATGCCGGAAGTGAAGGCCAGCCGCAAATGCGCAGCAGCCGAAACCGGGCTGTCGCTTTCCGGCGCGGCGAAGCTGAACGAGGTCATGCCGGGCGCGGGCGGAAACTCCTGTCTGGAACGTTATGAATATGCCAAACATGGCGTCTGCTTTGGTTTTGATCCCGATGCCTATTTCGGCACCATGGTGAGAATGAATCAGGAAATGAAAACCAGCGCCGTCGGTCATTTCCTTGCGGAAAATTACGGTAAAACCGTCAGCCGTACCGACTTTGACAACGCCGTTGCCAAAACCTGGGGCAAGGAAAATATCAAAGCCTTCAAGCTGACCTGCAACGGTAATCCGGCGTATCTGACCGAGATGCAGATTTCACTGAAAGCAGACACCATTAACGCCCCGCTTTCTGCGGCATCCTTTGCTCCGCAGCCGCATCCAGGCAACTGCGGAAAACAATTTGTCATTGATAAAGCCGGTTACTGATCGCCCACCACCGGTCGCACCATGTCAAACCGGTGTTCGTCACTGATACCATAGTAAGCCGTCGGCCCACCCGCTCGCAGGATGGGCTGCGCTTTCGCCGTCTGGTATATCCCCTCTTCCAGCAGCGTTTCGGCAATATGGATACCCACCACTTCCCCCAGCACCAGCCAGGTGTCAATCGGTGTACCGTCGGCTCCGGTAAGCTGAATGCACTGCGAAAGACGGCACTCAAAATTGACCGGGCTTTCCGCCACGCGGGGGGCGCTCACCAGCTTGCTGGCAGCAGGCGTTAACCCTGAAAAGGTGAATTCATCGCGATCGTGAGGAAGCGTGGCAGAGGTTAGATTCATCGCTTCCGCGAGATCGCGCGTCGCCAGGTTCCAGACAAACTCCTTTGTTTCAACAATATTACGCACGCTGTCCTTCCAGCCGTTGCTGGAAAAGCCAACGATCGGCGGGCGATAGTTGAAGCAGTTGAAGAAGCTATACGGCGCAAGGTTCAGATGACCGGCCTGGTCGCAAGAGGAGATCCAGCCAATCGGACGGGGGCCGACAATGGCGTTCAGCGGGTCATGCGGCAGGCCATGCCCCTGAGACGGTTGGTAAAAGTACATAGCGCTCTCTCGTTGGTTAGGGCTGAGGCGAATGATGCTTCGCGCAGCGCCCGGGTTCAGAACACACAGCGTAACGCAATCCGCCAGGAATAAAGACTGAATAAATTTCAGTGAAAATTCATATGGCACATGAATGTGACCTTCATCACTTCAAACTTGCGCGTTCAGCCAGTATCATCGGGAGAGTTAAACCCTCGCTGCCAGACGGCGAGGGTTTTCTTTTGGATTGGTTTCTGCGTTAGACGCAGCATTAACGACATGGAGTAAAAAATGTCCAGACCTACAATCATCATCAACGAGCTCGACGCAGAACGTATCGACAGGCTGCTGGAAAAAGCAGAATTCGCCTCACTTCCGGTGGCCGACGCCCTGAATGAGGAGCTCGACCGCGCGCAGATGTGCACGCCAGAGTCCATGCCGCATGACGTGGTCACCATGAACAGCCAGGTGAAATTCCGCAACCTGACCACCGGTGAAGAGCTGACCCGCACGCTGGTTTATCCGGCTCAGATGACCGACAGCAGCGCGCAGCTTTCGGTTCTTGCTCCTGTGGGTGCCGCGCTGCTGGGGCTGCGCACGGGCGATACCATCCACTGGGAGTTGCCGGGCGGTGCCTCCACCCATCTGGAAGTGCTGGAGCTGCTCTACCAGCCAGAAGCTGCGGGCGATTACCTGCGTTAATGTCATTCTGAACAAACGCGACCCGCGTTGCACAGAGGATGCGTCTGCATCCTCTTTCCGAACATCTTCACCCGATTGTGCTTCACCGCGGTCCTGTATCTTGACCGCCACCGGCGAGTGACCTCACACCACGCCGCCCGGGAATGCATTCACCAGGCCCTTCACTTTTTGCTCAGCGGCCTCAGGCGTTTCCGCGCCGGGCACCAGGATCACCTTCCGGCACTCCTCTTCCCGTTTTTCGAAAATCTTATAGGCACGTTCCGCATCCGCCAGGGGGAGATAATGCGTAACAATCTCTTCCGGCGTCAGCAGCCCTTTTTCGATCAGCGGTAACAGTTCGCCCAGCCAGGCGTGGACGTGCGTCTGGCCCATCTTAAACGTCAGCCCCTTATCGAAGGCATCCCCAAACAGGAAGCCGTGAATAAACCCGGCATACACGCCGGGTACGCTGACCACCCCGCCGCGCCGGACGGCAGCAATGCACTGACGCAATGCTTTGCCGCTGCTACCCTCGATTTTAAGGTTGCTGAGGATCGTCTCCGTGGTGCTGCCTTTGGCCTCGAACCCGACGGCATCAATGACGGCATCGACACCCCGCTGCCCTGCGGTTTGCTGGATTATCTTTTCCGCCGCGTCGTTATCATCATCAAAATTGATGGGGATAGCACCGTAGCGCGCCTCGGCAAACCGCAGCCGGTAGGGGTGATGGTCGATAACAAAGATCTGCTCAGCCCCTAACAGCCGCGCGCAGGCTATGGTCAATAGCCCCACCGGACCGGCACCGAAAACGGCGACGCTGGAGCCTTTTTCAATCTGCGCATTTTTTGCCGCCTGCCAGGCGGTGGGCAAAATATCAGACAGGAACAGGGCCTTATCGTCGGATAGCAGCTGCGGCACCTTAAACGGCCCGACGTTGCCTTTCGGCACGCGCACGTATTCCGCCTGCCCTCCCGGCACGCCGCCGTAGAGATGGCTATAGCCAAACAGGGCTGCCGGCGCGGGAATTTGCTTTTTGTTCAGCGCAGCGCCCTGCCCGGCATTGGTATTCTCACAGGCCGCGTACTGCTGCAGACGGCAAAAGAAGCAGTCACCGCAGGCGATGACAAAGGGGATCACCACGCGATCGCCTTTTTGCAGATCCTTCACCTCCCGACCGCACTCGACGATCTCGCCCATAAATTCATGTCCAAAAATGTCGCCGTGCTGCACCTTTGGGATCTTCCCACGATAGAGATGCAGGTCGGAGCCGCAAATCGCCGTGGCCGTGACGCGCAGGATGATATCGTCGGGCTGTTCAATGATGGGATCGGGGACATTCTCAACGCGAACATGGTGCGGACCGTGGTACGTGAGCGCTTTCATGCAACCTCCGAAAGGTTTCAGGTAAGTTTATAAAGGGTAGCTACCCCTGAAAGTCTGCCGGGAAATACGCGCCTTTTGAGATTTATCCTGGCAAGAGAGGAAAAGTGCCGAAGCGCTTACAGAAACCATTCATATTTTGTGGTTGAATGTATCCAGCGTTTATAAACAAGGAGAAACGGTTATGTATAAGACAATCATTATGCCGGTTGATGTTTTCGAAATGGAACTGAGCGACAAAGCTGTGCGCCACGCGGAATTCCTCGCGCAGCAGGATGGAATTATTCATCTTTTACACGTCTTACCGGGCTCTGCCAGCCTGAGCCTGCACCGCTTTGCCGCCGACGTGCGTCGCTTTGAGGAGCATTTACAGCACGAAGCCGAAACGCGGCTGCAGACCATGGTCGGGCATTTCAGCATCGACCCTTCCCGCATCAAAACCCACGTCCGGTTCGGCAGCGTGCGCGACGCCGTCAATGAACTGGCCGCAGAGCTGAATGCAGACGTGGTGGTGATCGGTTCACGTAATCCTTCCATTACCACTCACCTGCTGGGGTCGAACGCCTCCAGCGTGATCCGCCACACCCATATTCCGGTGATGGTAGTCCGGTAAATACCCACAAAAAACCCCGCTTTCGCGGGGTTTTGTTTATCAGTACAGGTGACCAATATTGACGATGGTGCTGACGGTATCGCCGAAGAAGGTCAGGCGGCTGAGCACCACGCCCATCAGCAGGAGCGCAAACACCGCTTTCTGCATCGGCTGGCGCTTCAGCGACAACGCGCCACCCACAATGCAGCACAGCAGGCTGCCCAGATAGAGCGGCGAGCTTAACCAGGCGTGAGCGGTCATTTTCATGATGGTGCCGCCGCTGAGCCACATCACCGGCGCGGCAATCAGCAGCGCCATCAGGGCAATAATTCCCTGGCGCAGCGCGGCGTTAGATGCTTTCAGCCCGAGCAGCGGCGTGGCGGCACAGCCCATCACCCAGACCGTCGCAAAGAACAGCATCATGGTGATGCCGTTGGCAATAGCCTGCATCGCCGGTGCCGCGTAGGTCATCCCCTGCACCACCACCAGCAGGATCCCGAACAGGGACGCCAGCAGCGCCGCGCCTTTGTTTCCCTTACTCAGGAAGGCCAGCCCAATCATGGCGCCGTAGAGGGTCGCGCCCAGAATTTCGCGGCTCAGCCAGGCATGTTTCAGGTTAATCAACGCGTTGTAAGCATGTTCCGGGTGCGCCAGATGCAGCACCGCGGCGACGGAGGCCACGCCCAGAATCAGCCCGGTAATCAGCCAGTGAAGGCGGGTGCCATGCACTTCACCACGCAGCGTGCGCCAGGTCAGGAGCAGCGTCATCCCAACGGACATCTGGCTCAGCACGGTAAAGATAACGAGCGGTATTTCATACTTTTCCATTATTTATCCCCCGGCTGTTTTGGCTGACGGGCCAGAATGAAGCGCGTACCCGGATTAAGCTGAGGCATCTTCGGGAAGCCCGGCGGATACTGCACGGCATTGTTCGGCAGCGGGTCGGCATCCAGATCGATAATCGTCAGCGCGCCGACCGGACAGGCGTTAACGCAGGCCGGGGCCATACCGATATCCAGACGTTCATAGCACATGCTGCACTTCTCAGCCTTTTGCGTCTCTTCGTTGAAGCGCGGCGCGCCGTACGGGCAGTTGCGGATGCAGTTTTTACAGCCGATGCAGCGCTCAGGGTTATGCACCACCACGCCGTCATCGCGTTTGGTGTAGGCTTCCACCGGGCACGCCGCCAGACAGGCCGGGTTTTCACAGTGGTTACAGGCCAGCGAGAAAAACGCGCGCTCCTCATGCGGATAAATTTCTTTATCCAGCGGATAGACATAGCGCCAGAAGCGATCCGGCTCAAGCTGGTTAAAGCTCTTGCAGGCCATGGCGCATCCACGGCAGCCAATACATTTATCACTGTTCACTAAAAATGCGCGTCTCATGCGTCTGCTCCTTCATTCGCGATAAGGGCAATGTCGACAAACTGGCTGTGGATCGCCGCGCCAGGCGCGCCGGTTGCCATCTTGCCCATATCGGCTGGCGTATCTTTCACTACGTTCTGCACGTTGTACTTAAGCTTGTTAAACCAGGACTCATACATCACCAGGAAATCTTCCGGCACGTTGGTGGTGATCTTCGCCCGCAGCTCCACTTCGCCCACCTCGTTAAACACGCGGACTTTCGCCAGCTCGCGGATGCCCTTCTTCTGCGCGGCGGCTGGGTGGATATAGACAAACGGCTCCGGCCAGAAGACCTGCATCCAGTCGAGGTTGACGAACTGCGAGTGAAGGCCGTACTGCAAATGCGGGGTGAAGAGATGGAACGGCAGCTTGCCCTCCGCGGCCGGCATATACTCCGGCAGCGCTTTATGGCCGTTCTTTTCACACAGCTCGGAGAGGAACTCATACTTGCCCGATGGCGTTTTAAACTTGCGGTCGTGCCAGGCGGCAGAGCTGACCATTTTGGCTTTCACCGGCCCGTCCAGCAGATCGTCCCATGAGCGGATGCCAAACTGCTTCGCCATGCCCTCATTGAACTCCAGGTCGAGCCATTTTTTCTGGTCAATGTCCTGCGGGAAGGTACAGGAGCCCGGCTCCATTTTGTTGATGGTGCGCGAGAGCAGCACGGCAATATCCAGATCGCTCTTGCATTCGTACATCGGTTTAATGGCCGGTTCATTCACCGAAAGCCAGTAATGCCAGTAAGACGACGACAGGTTCCAGTGCTCAAAGGTGGTGGTCACCGGCAGCACGATATCGGCATGCTGCACCGTCTCGTTGAAGAACTGATCGACGCAGACCACCATCTCCAGCTTGCTGAAGGCTTTTTCCATTTTGTTGCGGTCAAAGTCCTGGGCAAACGGGTTCTTGCATGCCACCCACAGCATGCGAATGGGCGGATCGTTGGCATCAAGAATGCTCTGCGCGGTCTGGTTCAGGTTCAGCGCGCGGTCGGAATAGTGGCTCTTTTCGCCGCTGTCGCTGACGAACTCCCCTACCGGGCCGCTTTCGCCCACCATGCCAACAGATCCGGCCGGTGGCTTCTGCGTCATCGCATGATAGTTATAGCCCCAGGTCTGCAGATGGCCGTAGCGGGCACCGCCGCCTTCCACACCGATGTTGCCGGTCATGGCAACAAAAGCGTCAATGGCGCGCACGTTCGCCCCGCCGTTGACGTGGCGCTGCATCCCGTAGCCGATCCAGACGGTGGCAGGTTTTACCGCGGTAAACTCTTCCGCCAGCTGGCGAATTACGTCTACCGACAGGCCACAGATTTCAGACGCCCACTCAACGGTGATGTTGCTGCGCAGATACTGCTCGAATTCCGGGAAGCCGTGCGCAAAGTTGTTCACAAACTCCTGGTCGACGCGGCCGATATCCAGCAGGTGGCGCGCCATTCCCAGCGCCAATGCGCCGTCTGAGCCGGGGCGCACGCGCAGGTACAGATCGGCTTTGGCGGCGGTTTGCGAGAACAGCGGATCGATGACCACGACTTTCGCCCCTCTCTCACGCGCCTGATAGATGTACTTCATGGTGTGCATGGAGCACCACGCCGGGTTTGCGCCCCAGATAATGATGTATTTGGCTTTCACCAGATCTTCCGGGTCGTTACACCACATGTCGCCCATGTCATAGTGCTGGGCATCGATCCCTGCCGGCCAGCATGGCGTACCGGCAAAGCGCGTGGTGTAACCGAGAGAAGACATCATCCCCTCCACGGCATAGCTCATCACGCCGAGGTTGCCGGAGTATTTCGACAGCGCCAGGCCGAGCATAGATCCGTCTTTCTTTTTAATCTCCAGCATCTTGCTGGCAATGCGCTGCATGGCCTCATCCCAGGAGATGCGACGCCATTTACCGCTGCCGCGACCGTCCTGAATCATCGGGTATTTAATGCGGTCCGGGGAGTAAACCCGGCGCGGGTAGGTCAGCCCCTTCACACACGGCGCGCCGTGCGTGAACGTGGACTCGCTTGCCCCGTCGACGAAAGTGATTACGTCATCTTTGACCCAGGTTTTTAAGCTGCAGGTGTCGTAGCAGTTACGCGGGCAAGCGTTACGGAAAATTTTGTAGGTTTTCGGGTTAAACGGAATGGGGGGCTGTGCCAGGGCACATCGGGAGGATAATAGTCCGCCAGGTAATGCGGCGACGGTACCCAGCGCAATCAGTCCTTTTAAAAAGGAGCGCCGGTTTAGCTGCCCTTTATCAATACTCATAATATTACTCTCGTTTTTAATTCATCAAACCAATTAGTCAGCTGCGACGCGAGACATTTCATTGCGGATGTTTTTGCACAATCATTTATTTTTGCGATAAACGCAGGGAGCCATAATTCGAGATGGCCGCGCACAAAGCGGGTGAGTGCATCATGATATTGCGGCGAATGTCTGGCATGCACGGAGAGCATCACCGCCAGCTCTATTTCATAGCTAATGTGATCGTCGGGAACGCTATTCTCCTCCGTCACGAACAGCCCAATGCTTTGCAGGAATTCGCGCACGCTCAGCGTTGTGGCCCCCATCAGCAGCGGCTCCTCGTCAAGGTAAACCGAGGCATAAGGCGGCGCCAGCAGCGTCGCAGGGCCGACAAACAGGGCGTTGAAGTCATACTCAACCTCTAACGCCTCATCCTGCTGCCAGGCTTCACTTTCCGGGAATAAAAGGTGTAACGAGGCGCATCGCGATGTCATGTCTGCCGCGTTAAAGAAATCACGAAACGTCAATCCCTTTATTTCAAAGGGGGTTAACGCCTCATATATTGAAGAGGTGAATATATCTTTATCATTCATGTTAAATATAAATATTTATCGACACAAAAAACGACGAGATATTATCAGCAGGCTCATTAATTTCTTTGATCGAAGCAGGTAATTAACGCATGAAGTGGTCAATAACGAGGATAATTGAGGGTAAAAAAATCTAAAAAAAAAGCCACCTCATAAAGAGGTGGCTAGTGCAGGTATCGTCTTACTTTCTTTTATTATGCGGTTTTGGTGCGGATCAAATAATCAAACGCGCTCAGGGACGCTTTTGCACCTTCCCCAGTGGCGATGATGATCTGCTTGTACGGCACGGTGGTGCAGTCGCCCGCGGCAAACACGCCCTTCACGCTGGTTTCGCATTTAGCATCAATAATGATCTCGCCCATGCGGTTGCGCTCAATCGCGCCTTCCAGCCAGGTGGTGTTCGGCAGCAGGCCAATTTGTACGAAGATCCCCGAAAGCTGAACGCTATGAACGTCGCCGCTTACGCGGTCACGGTACTCCAGGCCGGTCACTTTGCTGCCGTCGCCCTTCACTTCCGTGGTCTGCGCGTTCAGCACGATATCGACGTTTTTCAGGCTGCGAACTTTATCCTGCAGAACCTGGTCAGCCTTCATCTCTGGCGCGAACTCCAGCAGCGTCACGTGCTCAACAATTCCTGCCAGATCGATAGCCGCTTCCACGCCGGAGTTACCGCCACCGATCACCGCCACGCGTTTGCCTTTAAACAGCGGGCCGTCGCAGTGCGGGCAGTAGGTCACACCTTTGGTGCGGTACTGATCTTCGCCCGGCACGTTCATGTTGCGCCATTTCGCACCGGTGGCAACGATCACGCTGCGCGCTTTCAGCACCGCGCCAGAAGCGGTTTCAATCTGGTGTAACCCCCCTTCCACCGCCGCCGGAACCAGCTTGCTGGCGCTCTGGCTGTCGATCACGTCCACTTCGTAATCGCTAACGTGCGCCTTCAGCGCGCCCGCCAGCTTCTGGCCTTCGGTTTTCGGCACGGAAATATAGTTTTCGATGTCCACGGTATCCAGCACCTGGCCGCCGAAGCGTTCGCCCATCAGGCCGGTACGGATCCCTTTACGTGCGGAGTAAACCGCTGCTGCCGCACCCGCCGGGCCGGAGCCAACTATCAGCACGTCGTATGCATCGCGCTGGTTCAGCTCTTCCGCCGCGCGTTTTTCTGCGCCGGTATCTACTTTGGCAACGATTTCGGTCAGCGTCATGCGGCCCTGGCCGAATTCCTGACCATTCAGATACACCGCCGGAACGCCCATCACGTTGCGCTCGGTAATTTCGTTCTGGAACGTACCGCCGTCAATCGCCGTGTGCTTAATGCGCGGGTTCAGAACCGACATCAGGTTCAGCGCCTGCACCACGTCCGGGCAGTTGTGGCAGGAGAGCGAGTAATAGGTTTCAAACTCAAAATCACCGTCGATATCGCGGATCTGCTCCAGCAGCGCCTGCGCTTCTTTAGACGGATGACCGCCGGTCCACAGCAGCGCCAGCACCAGTGAGGTAAATTCATGACCCAGCGGAGAGCCGGCAAAGCGCGGCCCCTGGTCAGAGCCTGGGTTGGCGATCAGGAAAGAAGGCTTACGGACGGCAAGCGTATTGTCTTCTTTGAAAGTCACCTTCGGTGACAGTTCAGCAATCTCTGCCAGCAGTTCCTTGATCTCTGCCGATTTTGCGCTGTCGTCCAGCGTGGCAATCAGCTCAACGGGTTTGGTCAGTTTCTCAAGGTAGGCCTTGAGCTGGGTTTTCATCGTAGTGTCGAGCATGGTTCTTCCCTCTCTTAAGACGTCATCATGCAAGCTGCCTTATAAGGGCGGCCTGAATGCAACTTGCATCATGGTGCTGGAATGAAATGGGCGCGGGGGGCGCCCATTGATTGCCGGGTGGCACTTCGTTTACCCGGCCTACGATACTGTAGGCCTGTGCAAGCGCAGCGCCGCCAGGCTTTACAGACTTAGATCTTGCCGACCAGGTCTAAAGATGGAGCCAGGGTCGCTTCGCCTTCTTTCCATTTCGCCGGGCACACTTCGCCTGGGTGAGAAGCCACGTACTGAGCCGCTTTCACTTTACGCAGCAGGTCGGAAGCATCACGGCCGATACCTTCAGCGGTAACTTCGATAGCCTGGATAATGCCCTGCGGGTCAACCACGAAGGTTGCACGGTCGGCCAGGCCTTCATCTTCACGCATGTTGTCGAAGTTACGGGTCAGGGCGCCAGTCGGGTCGCCGATCATCGCGTATTTAATTTTCGCGATGGTTTCAGAGCTGCTGTGCCACGCTTTGTGGGTGAAGTGGGTATCGGTAGAGACAGAGTAAACGTCTACGCCCAGCTTCTGCAGTTCTTCGTAGTGGTCTGCCACGTCACCCAGTTCGGTCGGGCAAACAAAGGTGAAGTCAGCAGGATAGAAGAAGAACACGCTCCAGCGGCCTTCGGTATCTTTCTCAGTGACTTCAATGAATTCACCGTTTTTGAACGCCTGGTTTTTGAAAGGTTTAATTTTGGTATTAATCAAAGACATCTGTACTTCCTCCGTGTTTTCGTTGAGATGTAAGGTAACCAACTTTCTTCATCGGGGCTAATGCGTATGCTTTATCAAATCAATCAGCCAAACCTAACAACTTCAACAAGACAGTAAGGTGAACCTTTTAAAGGAAACGCCAAAAGTAAAAAGGCCGCCTCAACGGGCGGCCCTGATACCTGAATTCCCCGCAGGTACATTCAGTGCCAGCCGAAGCTGGCGTTGCGTTGCGCTCTACAACCCTTAATATCAAGGCGGTAACAGCGGTTTGATTACACCACCCGTGCAGAGATTGAGCAATCCATAACTGAGGCATTTCTGCCTATGGCTGTGATAGGCAGTATCGAACATCATTTCGAGGCGTTATAAATTTATTTTTATGATAAAAATACCTCAATATATAAATGACAATTGTCATTTAAGCGGTTTATCCCTTCTTTAAGATAAAATTATCTTAATCATCTTTGAAGCGCTATTTTAATAATCTGACGTCGTGATATATTAAGGTGAGTTTAATTTAAAATTAAGAGAGTTAACCGAAAGGATTGTAAATGGTTAGCTTCAAACTATAGTTATCAGTGATGTGATAACCACAGCAAACACGACATCATCAGGACGAAACATGGCAAATCTCTACGACCTCAAGAAATTCGACCTCAACCTGCTCGTCATTTTTGAGTGCATTTATCAACATCTGAGTATCAGTAAAGCGGCTGAGACGCTCTATATTACACCTTCCGCGGTAAGCCAGTCACTGCAGCGTTTGCGCGGGCAGCTCAACGACCCGTTGTTTATTCGTTCAGGTAAGGGGATTACGCCGACTACGGTTGGCGTCAATCTTCACCATCATCTTGAACAAAACCTGAATCAGCTTGAGCAGACCATCAACATCATGCACAGCAGCGGGTTAAAGAAGAACTTTGTCATTTACTGCCCGCAGTTTATGACGCCCAAAATTATGCTGGGGCCAATGCAAATTTTGATGGAAAAGCATAACTACCAAATTGAGCTTCATGATGTTTTTCTCGCCCCAGATTCAGCAGAAGATCTGTTAGCCTACCGTAAAGCAGACCTGGTTTTCTCCTTCTCATCTCTCAACAGTCGTTCTATCGCCTGCAGTCTGTTCTATGAAATGTCTTTTACGCTTGTTTGCCGTGCGGATCATCCCCGTATTGGTCAGAGCGCAACACTTGAGGAACTCCTTAAAGAAGACTTTACGGCATTTTTAAGTGATGAACTAAGCGTTAAAAACTATCAGGAGAGCGCAGAGAAAGTCCTTCCAGAACGTAACATTGTATTTCGTAGTGATTCATTTATTTCTCTGCTGTCAATGATCAGCTGTACCGATATAATTGGTCTTGCTCCTACACCAGCATTCGATCAGTATGGCGCGTCGTTAAATTTACGGAAGATTGAAACAACATTAGTCCTCCCTTCCATCCAAATATTTATGATGTACAACCGCTCGGCATTGAATAGCTCGGCGTTTTCAAGCTTTATTGAAGAGCTATCTTTGCATCGATAATGGTGACTGGCTGAATTCACATTCAGCCAACACATTCTAACGCATTCATAATAATTATATTTTAATGATTTTATACAATTTATTTCCTGATGTAATTATCAGCTAATAGTATTCTCTTCTTACATATTTACTTAACGACCCAATTTGAGTACTCAGGAAGAGGATAACCATGTCTATTTATAAGCTTCCGCTGGATAAAAATGTCCTCTGTGCAGCCCAGGAACGCATCGCATGGACGCTCGAAAACCTATCCAGAGTGTGTGTCTCTTTTTCAGGGGGTAAAGACTCCACCGTCATGCTGCATCTGGTTGCCCTTCGGGCGAGACAGATGAAAACAAAAATAGATGTGCTGTTTATCGACTGGGAAGCGCAATTTTCTTATACCATCGCCCACGTTGAACATATGCGCGAATTATACAGCGACGTCATTGACCATTTCTGGTGGGTGGCCCTCCCCCTGACGACACAAAATTCTCTTTCGCAATTTCAGCCGGAATGGCAATGCTGGGAACCGGGCGCCCGGTGGGTTCGCCAACCTCCAGATGATGCAGTTACCGATCCCGCCTTTTTTCCTTTTTACCAGCCAGGCATGACGTTTGAAGTCTTCGTTCGCAGTTTCTCCGACTGGTATTCACGCAATCGCCCGGCGGCCGTGCTGATTGGTATTCGTGCCGATGAATCTTACAACCGCTTTCTGGCTATCGCTTCAGCGCGGAAGCAGCGTTTTGCCGACGACAAGCCCTGGACAACCGTCGCGCCGGGGGGACATGCCTGGTATATCTATCCTCTCTACGACTGGAAAACCGCCGATATCTGGACCTGGTTCGCCAAATCGGGGGGTTGCTATAACGCCCTGTATGACCTGATGTTTCAGGCAGGCGTGCCGCCCCGCTACATGCGCATCTGCGAGCCCTTTGGCCCGGAGCAGCGTCAGGGGTTGTGGCTTTACCACGTTGTGGAGCCTGAACGCTGGGCGAATATGTGTGAACGCGTAAGCGGCGTGCGCAGCGGGGGAATTTATGCTGGTCACGATAATCATTTCTATGGTCACAGGAAAATCCTGAAGCCCGAACACCTTTGCTGGCGTGAATACGCCATGCTGCTGCTCGACAGCATGCCGCAAAATACGGCCGAACATTACCGCAATAAAATCGCCGTTTATCTGCACTGGTATCAAAAGAGAGGCATGGAGGATATTCCCGATACCCAGGAAGGCGATATCGGTGCCAAAGACATTCCCTCATGGCGCCGTATTTGTAAGGTTTTACTGAATAACGACTACTGGTGCAGAGCACTGTCATTCAGCCCAAACAAACCCAAACATTATCAACGCTACAGCGACAGAGTGAAGGCTAAACGCAAGGAGTGGGGCATTTTATGCGACAAAGAATAATCAACAACATCGAAACATATCTTCAGTCTCTCCCCGAAGAGGACAGAATTAACGCCATTAATGCCTTTCGCCTGGCGCTGCACAAAAATAGCCCGTTTTACGATCAGCCCATCGACTGCGTACTGTGGATCAAACAGGACGCCATTACCGCCAACGATTACAATCCCAATAATGTAGCCCCACCGGAAAAACGGCTGCTCAGCAAGTCGCTGGAGCTTGATGGATTCACCCAGCCTATTGTTGTGACCGAAAGCGAACCGCAACATTACGAAATTGTGGATGGATTTCATCGTCATGAAATTGGCACAAGTCGGGCTGCGTTGAAGCGTAAGCTCAGAGGTTACCTGCCCGTCACCTGCCTGCGCCAGGACCGGCAGAATAAACATGACCGCATGGCCGCCACCATTCGGCACAACCGGGCGCGCGGGCGACACCAAATCAACGCCATGTCCGAAATCGTTCGGGAACTTGCACAGCTTGGCTGGAGCAATGAGAGAATTGGCGAAGAGCTCGGGATGGACAGCGATGAGGTGTTGCGTCTCAAACAAATCAACGGCCTGCTGGAGCTGTTTGCAGACCGCCGTTACTCTGAAGCCTGGACGGTAAAATAATCAGAGCGTGTTCAGACGCTCCGCCGCGGCCAGCAGCGTCGATTCCTGCTTCGCAAAGCAGAGGCGGATCAGCTTATGCGGGAAGGGATCGGCGCAGAATACCGACAGCGGAATGGCGGCCACGCCGACCTCTTTCGTCAGCCACTGGCAGAAACTGACATCATCCAGATCGGAAATGGCGCTGTAATCCGCCAGCAGGAAGTAGGTTCCTTCAGACGGCAAAATTTCCAGGCGACTTTGGCCCAGCGCCGTCACGAACAGATCCCGTCGAGCACGGTAAAAATCCGGCAGGTCGCGATAGTGCTCGGGTTCAGCGCGCAGCATATCCGCCAGCGCCAGCTGAGCAGGGGTATTCACGGCAAACGTCAGGTACTGGTGCACCTTACGCAGCTCGGCGCTGATGGCGGCGGGGGCCACGCAGTACCCCACCTTCCAGCCGGTCATATGGTAGGTTTTACCGAATGACGACACGGCAATAGCCCGCTCGCGCAGCTGCGGATGGGCCAGCACGCTGGCGTGTCCTTCTTTCGCGAAGCAGATGTGCTCATACACCTCGTCGCTCAGGACATAAATTTCACGCTCCGCAATCGCCTGCCACAGCGCGGCAAAATCGGCCTTTTGCCAGACCGTCGCCGACGGGTTGTGCGGCGTATTGAGAATAACCAGACGGGTTTTGTCACTCAGCAGCGCCGCGAACGCCTGCCAGTCAGGGCGGAAATGCGGCGGCTGAAGCGCCACGCGTTTCACCACGCCGCCGGAGAGCTCAACCGCTGGCGCGTAGCTGTCGTAGCTCGGTTCAAAGCAGATCACCTCATCGCCCGCACGCACCAGCGCGGTAATGGCCGCATACAGCGCTTCGGTCGCCCCTGCCGTCACCGTAATGTCGCTGTTCGCATCGGGCCTATAGCCGTACAGCTCCGCCGTTTTATCCGCAATGGCCTCCCGCAGCGCCTGCACGCCGGTCATCGGCGCATACTGGTTCGCCCCCTGCGCAACGTGGTACGCCAGGCGCTCCTGCAAATAGCCAGGCCCGTCAAAATCCGGGAACCCTTGCGAGAGGTTAATGGCGTTGTGCTGCTGCGCCAGGGCGCTCATCTGCGTAAAGATGGTGGTACCGAGACCGGGAAGTTTACTCTGCGGGATCAATGCGTTATTGCTCATTTTGTTGTGCCTGCTTGTAATACTTATGTTGCTGCCACTATAACACGATGTTAGTCTTTGGCAATCAAGACGCTTAGACGTCTATATGCTATAAATATTCCTGGCCGAGAGGGTAAAAGGAAATGACAGACAACCTGCAACTCACGCAACTGGTCGACGCCTGCCGCTGGATCGGCGCCAAAGGCTGGGCACCCGCCACCGGCGGCAACATGTCGGTGCGTCAGGACGAACATCTGTGCTGGCTTAGCGAATCCGGCAAAGACAAAGGCAGCCTGACGACGGAAGATTTTCTGCAGGTTGAGATTACCACCAGCCGCGCGCCGTCCGGTCGTAAACCGTCGGCGGAGACCGGGCTGCACACCCTTATCTATCGCCTGTTCCCGGAAGCCAACGCCGTCCTGCACGTTCATACCGTTAACGCCACGGTGCTGTCGCGTCTGGTCAAAGAAGCCGAGCTGAATATCAGCGGTTTCGAGATGCAAAAATCGCTTGCCGGGCAGACTACTCATCTGGATACGGTCGCCATCCCGGTCTTTGATAACGACCAGGACATCGACGCCCTCGCCTCACGAATCGCCCATTACGCCCGGGAACGCCCGCTTAATTATGGTTTTCTTCTGCGCGGCCATGGCTTAACCTGCTGGGGACGCGACGTGGCCGAAGCCCGCCGTCATCTGGAAGGATTAGAGTTCTTATTTGAATGCGAAATGCGTTTACGACAACTGGAGAGAGTATGATTCGCGCGATTGTGACGGATATTGAAGGGACCACCAGCGATATTCGTTTTGTCCATGATGTTTTGTTCCCCTACGCGCGTGAGCGGCTGGCGGCCTTCGTGAGCGCCCAGCAGTACGCCGAGCCGGTGAAATCCATTCTGGACAATCTGCGCGAGGAAATCGGTAGCCCGCAGGCCAGCGTCAGCGAGCTTATCGACACCCTGTTTGCCTTTATGGATGAAGACCGCAAATCCACCGCGCTGAAAGCACTGCAGGGGATCGTCTGGCAAGACGGCTACGTGAACGGCGACTTTACCGGCCACCTCTACCCGGACGTGCTGCCTGCGCTGGAAAAGTGGAAAGCGCAGGGGATTGATCTCTATGTATATTCCTCTGGCTCCGTCGCCGCGCAGAAACTGTTATTTGGCTACAGCGACGAAGGTGATATTACTCATCTGTTCAGCGGCTATTTTGATACCCGCATCGGCGCCAAGCGCGAGGTGCAGTCTTATCAGAACATTGCGGCGCAAACGGGCATCGCCCCGTCGCAGATCCTGTTCCTGTCCGATATTCATCAGGAGCTGGACGCGGCTGAACGGGCAGGCTTTCGCACCCTGCAGCTGATTCGCGGTGATGATGACGGCGCAAGCCATCACCATCAGGTCCACCAGTTTGACGAGATTAATCCGGAGCAGATCCCTTCATGAGCGCATTAACCATTTATTCCGATAAAGACGCCAGCCAGCACCGGTGGCACAGCACCGACGCCGCCGAGATTGCCCAACAGCTGAACGCTAAAGGGGTACGTTTTGAACGCTGGGACGCGGACCGAGATTTGGGGCAGGATCCCGCGCCCGAAGCCGTGATCGAAGCGTATCAGCATGCGATCGACAAGCTGGTCGCAGAGAAGGGTTACCAGAGCTGGGACGTCATCAGCCTGCGCGCCGACAACCCGCAAAAAGAAGCGCTGCGCGCGAAGTTCCTGAACGAACACACCCATGGCGAAGACGAAGTGCGCTTCTTCGTGGAGGGCGCGGGGCTTTTCTGCCTTCACATTGGCAATGAAGTCTATCAGGTGCTGTGCGAGAAAAACGACCTGATCTCCGTGCCCGCAGGCACGCCGCACTGGTTTGATATGGGCTCAGAGCCTAACTTTACGGCGATTCGTATTTTCGACAATCCGGAAGGCTGGGTTGCTCAGTTTACGGGCGATGCGATCGCGGATGCCTATCCGCGCCTCGCATAATCTTTTCTCCCTCTCCCTGTGGGAGAGGGCTGGGGTGAGGGCACCAGCGCGCGCTACGCGTTAAGCCCCTTCACATACCCCACCAGCTGATCCAGCACAATCCCCCACCCTTCGTGGAAGCCCATCTGCTCGTGCTGCTCGCGAATTTCCTTCGTCGGGTGGCGCGCAATCGCCGTGTAGCGGGTTTTGCCCTCGCCCACATCCTCCAGCAGCAGGATCGCCGTCATAAACGGCTTTTCAGCCGGCTTCCAGCCCTCGGTATAACCGTCGGTAAAGACCAGCTTTTTACCGGGATCGATTTCAAGAAACACGCCGCGGTTATCCATTCGCTGCCCGTCCACCTCAAACACGGTGTTGAACCGCCCGCCCACGCGCAGGTCAAGGTCGCATTCGGTCACCTTATGGGGAGCAGGAATGAAGAAGTTTTTGATGTGCTCGGGCGTGGTCCAGCAGAGCCACAGCAGGTCGCGCGGTGCATCCACCACGCGCTCCAGTTTTAAGTCTGTTTCAGGATCGAGCGTCACGATGTTGTCCTCTTAAGGGAACCCCTTAAAGGATAGCCGGACTCAGGCAAATTTCCCTTCTGCAACCTCCTGGGGCGTGACCACGCCCGTATCCAGCACCCAGCCGCTAATCAGCGAGGCAGGCGTGACGTCAAACGCCGGGTTATAGACCTGCGCATCTTCCGGCGCCCACTGCACCGCGCCAAAGCTTCCGGCAACGCCCGTCACCTCGCTGGCGGCGCGCTGCTCAATGGGGATCGCGTCTCCGTTCGGGCAGTCCGGATCGAGTGTCGTTTGCGGAGCTGCCACGTAGAACGGAATGCCGTGGAACTTCGCCAGCACCGCCAGAGAATAGGTGCCAATCTTGTTCGCCACGTCGCCGTTGGCGGCGATACGGTCTGCCCCCACCCACACGGCGTCCACCTGCCCTTTCGCCATCAGGCTGGCGGCCATGGAGTCGGTAATCAGCTGATACGGCACGCCCAGCTCGCCGAGTTCCCACGCGGTCAGCCTGCCGCCCTGTAAGAGCGGACGGGTTTCATCCACCCAGACGCTGCTGACGTTACCCTCCTGATGCGCGCGGGCAATTACGCCCAGCGCCGTACCGACGCCCGCCGTTGCCAGCCCGCCGGTGTTGCAGTGGGTCAGCAGACAGCTGCCGGGCTTCACCAGCGCGCTGCCCGCTTTTGCAATCGCCTCGCAAAGCCGTTTGTCTTCGTCAATCAGGCGCAGCGCTTCCGCGACCAGCGCCGGAACAAACTCTTCCTGCCACAGCGCCCGCTTCATGCGGTCGAGGTTGTTCATCAGGTTCACCGCCGTCGGGCGGGATGCGCGAAGCGTGTCCAGCGCCGCCGCAAGCTCGTCGCGGCTTTTGCCGTTTTCCGCCAGCAGCGCCAGCAGCAGGCTTGCAGAGAGACCAATCAGCGGCGCGCCGCGCACGCGCAGAGCGTGAATATGCCCAACCAGCGCCTCAACCGTCGAGGCATCCAGCCAGCGTTTCTCCTGCGGAAGCGCCTGCTGGTCGAGAATAAAGAGCTGATTATCCGCCACCCGCAGGCTGGTCGTCTGTAATGTCTGCATGTCGTTAATTCCCTGTTGCGTTGTTGTAGCACATTGTGTCAGGATGAAATCCAGATGTATAGACGTCTACATGTCTTAATAAGTAAAACTTGTGAGGAGCAGGCCATGTCGCAATACCGTACCTTTACCGCTCAGGACGCCGTGGAGTATGCCAGGCAGTTTGGCGGACTTGACGATCCTTCATCGCTGGTAGAGGCGCAGGAGGTAGGCGACGGCAACCTCAATCTGGTCTTTAAAATTTTTGACGGCGCGGGCGTGAGCCGCATCATCGTTAAGCAGGCGCTGCCCTACGTGCGCTGCGTCGGCGAGTCCTGGCCGCTGACGCTGGATCGCGCTCGCCTTGAAGCGCAAACCCTGGTTGAGCACTACCAGCACAGCCCGCAGCACACCGTGAAAATCCACCACTTTGACCCGGAACTGGCGGTGATGGTAATGGAAGATCTCTCCAGCCATCGCATCTGGCGCGGCGAGTTAATCAACAACATCTACTACCCGCAGGCGGCGCGCCAGCTGGGGGAATACCTCGCGCATGCGCTGTTCCACACCAGCGACTTCTACCTGCATCCGCACGAGAAAAAAGCGCAGGTGGCGAAGTTCATCAACCCGGAGATGTGCGAGATCACCGAAGATCTGTTCTTCAACGATCCGTACCAGGTCCACGAGCGCAACAGCTATCCGGCCGAGCTGGAAAATGACGTAGCGGCCCTGCGCGACGACGCCCAGCTAAAAATTGCCGTGGCCTCCCTGAAGCACCGCTTCTTCTCGCACGCCGAAGCCCTGCTGCACGGGGACATCCACAGCGGGTCGATTTTTGTGGCCGACGGCAGCCTGAAGGCCATCGACGCAGAGTTCGGCTACTTTGGGCCGATTGGCTTTGACGTCGGCACCGCCATCGGCAACCTGCTGCTGAACTTCTGCGGCCTGCCGGGGCATCTTGGCATTCGCGATGCCGCCGCCGCGCGCGAGCAGCGCCTGACCGATATTCAGGAGCTGTGGAACACCTTCGCGGAACGTTTCCAGGCGCTGGCAAACGAGAAAGCCCGCGACGCCGCGCTCAGCGCACCGGGCTATGCCTCCGCATTCCTGAAAAAGGTCTGGCACGACGCCATTGGGTTCTGCGGCACCGAGCTCATTCGCCGCAGCGTCGGGCTTTCCCACGTCGCGGATATCGACAGCATCCAGGACGAGGCCATGCGCCACGAATGCCTGCGCCACGCGATAACGCTCGGGAAAGCGCTGATTGTGATTGCTGACCGCATCGACAGCGCGGAAGAGCTGGTGGCCAGGGTGCGGCAGTACAGCTGATTTTTCCCCTCTCCCCTTTGGGGAGAGGGTTAGGGTGAGGGGCATCAAACCGCACTCACCCCAAATACTCAATCACCGACAGCCCGCCGTTATAGTCCGTGCTGTAAATAATCCCCTGCGCATCCACAAACACGTCGCACGACTGGATCACCTGCGGGCGATTCGGCCTCGTGTCCATCATCCTCTCCGGTGCCGCGGGCACCAGCGCCCCCGTTTCCACCGGGCGATACGGATTAGAAATGTCATACGCGCGCACGCCCGCGTTCTGATACGTCGCAAAAATCAGCGTCGAGCTGACGAAGCTCCCCGGCCGATTCTCGTGCAGGTTGTGCGGGCCAAAGTGCGCCCCTTTTGCCACGTAGTCGGTTTCATTCGGCTGCGGGAAGGTCGAAATGCTCACCGGGTTCGACGGCTCGCGGATGTCAAACAGCCAGATCAGCTTCTCGCCGTCCTGCTGGTTATCCAGCACCGCTTCGTCCAGCACCACCAGCAAATCGCGGTCCGGTAAGGGCAGCGCGGTGTGCGTCCCGCCGCCAAACGGCGGGCTCCAGTTGCGGTGGCTAATCAGCTTCGGCTGACTGCGGTCCTTCACGTCCAGCAGCGTCAGGCCGCCGTCGCGCCAGCTGCCGTAGGCGGTATCGCCCGCGATAATCGCGTGGTGCAGCGCATAGCGTTTGCCTTCCGGCCAGTTGGGCTGTTCGCCTGCGGCCTGGTTCATCCCCGGCAGCCACCAGCGCCCCGCCACCTCGGGCTTACGCGGGTCCGCCAGGTCGATGGTCAGGAAAATGTAGTCGGTAAAGCCGTCGATCAGCGCCGACACGTACGCCCAGCGCCCGCCAACGTACCAGATGCGGTGAATGCCGATGCCGCTCAGCGACAGAAAGCCGATTTCGCGCGGCGCGTCCGGCGTGGAGATATCAAAGACGCGCAGCCCGGCGCTCCAGCCCCTGTCCTGCACGTCGCTGACGGTCTCCCCCACCTGGCGGGTGTAATAGACCTTCTCGTCGGCAAAGCGCGCATCGGCAAACAGATCCCGGGCGTTAATCACCAGCAGCAGATCGTCATGCGCCTGTAAATGGACGTTCCAGGTGCCCGGCGGCGCGGGCACGTAGCCCGCGGCTTTCGGGTTTTTCGGGTCGCGCACGTCAACAATCGAAAAGCCCTGCGACACCATATGGCCGATATAGGCGAAGCCGCGATGCACCATCAGCTGCACGCCGTCCGGGCGGCCGCCCTGGTCGCTATAGCCAATCAGCCGCATATTGCGGCTGTATTCTGGCGTGGGAAGGAGGCTCATTTATTTTTTGCTTCCAGCGTCGCAAACCACGGCGCGATAAAATCTTCCGTCTGGCCCCAGCCAGGAATGATTTTCCCCAGAGACGCCACGTTCACCGCGCCCGGCTGGGCGGTCAGCAGCGCCTGCGGAATGGCTGCCGCTTTGAAATCGTAGGTCGCAGGCGTCGCTTCCCCGGCAATCTTGTTGGCTACCAGGCGCACGTTGGTCGCGCCAATCAGCTTCGGATCCACCGCCACGCTCACTGCCCACGGGCTACCCGGCTCGCGCATCAGCTGTAAGTCCTGGTTGGAGATGTCGATGCTGTAGAGCTTGATCTCGGTGCGTCCGTTCTCTTTCAGCGCCTTATACGCGCCCTGGCTGAAGGCGTCCCAGGTGCCCCAGATGGCGTCGATTTTGCCTTTCGGGTATTTCGCCAGGATCGCGCCCACCTTGTTGGCGGTGTCGCCCTGCACGTCAGAGGAGACCGCGCCGATGGACTCCAGCTCTTTAATCTCCGGGTACTGCTTTTGCAATTCTTTATAGGCAGCCTGACGGCGCTCCATCGGCGGGAAGCCCGCCACCCACAGCTTGACGATATTCGCCTTGCCGTTGAAATCTTTTGCCAGCTGGCCGAAGGAGAGGTTCGTCAGGGAGGCATCGTCCTGCTGCGTCACGGTCACGCCCGGGATATCCCCATTAACGGCGGTATCAAACACGGCGACTTTAATCCCGGCATCCACCGCCTTCTTCACCAGCGCGGTGGAGTACGGATCGCGGCCCTGAGAGAGAATGATCCCGTCATACTTCTGGCTGATGGCCTGGTTAACGAAGTCCTGGAATTTAGCGTCGTCCCCGTTGCTCAAAAAGGTGCTGACCTTAAAGCCAAGCTTTTTCCCTTCCTGAATCGCCCCGGCAACAAACTGCGTGGTGTTGTCGTCCGAGCCGAGGTTACGGATCACCGCAATGCGGATCGGGCCGTCGTGGTTCGCAATGGCAGCCGGAACCGGCGCGGGCGTGGCCGCGAAGCCCGGCAGTGCCGTGAGTAACCCCAGTGCCACCAAAGAGAGCGCAATCTTTTTCATTTTTTTATCCCGTTGTGTTGTCAGCGTTTTTGTATGTAGGTGATCGCCAGTGCCACCGCGAGCACCAGCCCTTTTATAATGTCCATGGCGTAATACGGCACGGAGAGCATCACCAGCCCGTTCGACAGCACGCCGAGAATGACCGCTCCCACCAGGGTCCCCAGCGCGTTCGGCTTGCCGGACCCGGCCAGCGAGAAGCCAATCCACGCCGCCGCCACCGCGTCCATCAGATACCCGCCGCCCGCGTTCACCTGCGACGACCCGATGCGCGAGGCCAGCAAAATCCCGCCCAGCCCCGCCAGCAGCGAGGCGATGACGTAGGCCGCCACCTTGTAGCGCGTGGTGCGAATGCCCGAGAGGCGCGCCGCTTCCGGGTTGCCGCCAATGGCGTACATCCGGCGTCCATGAGTGGTCAGCGACAGCCCAAGCTGCGCCAGAAGGGTCACTGTCAGCATGATGATGACGATGGTCGGCACCTGCCCCAGCAGGCTGAACGCCGCCGGAATGGTGCCTTCCGCCATGTCGCCGCTCGGCAGCACCATGTTCTCGGTAATCGACCCGCCGTAGCTGTAGGTCATCGCCACGCCCTGGATCACAAACAGGCTGGCGAGCGTCGCGAGCATGTCCGGGATGCGCAGGATGACGATCAGAATGGCGTTAAACAGGCCAACCAGCGTGCAGAGCGCGAGGGTGATCAGAATCGACTCGGTGGTACCGAAGCCGTGCCAGACGAAAAGCGAAATCACCAGAGCGTTCGCCAGCGAGGCGGTCGATCCCACGGAGAGATCGAACCCGCCAACGGTCAGCGAAATCGACACGCCGACGGCAATCACCGTCACGATGGCGATCGCGCGCAGAATGTTGATGATGTTGTTCGGGTCGAGGAAGCTGTCCGACGCCAGGCCAAAGATAGCCACCAGCGCGACGACGGTCAGCAGCATGCCCCATTTATAGAGAAAATCAAAAAGTTGCTGACGGCCAGACGCCGCCGCCGTTACTGAAAGGGCCTTGCTCACGACGCCGTTCCTCCGGTTGAATAATAAAGTAGTGTCTCTTCGCGGGCCTCGGCCCCGGCGATTTCCGCCACGATGCGCCCGTCCCACAGGACGCAGATGCGGTCGCACAGTCCCACCAGCTCGGCGAACTCGCCGGAGGCGTAAATCACCCCTTTGCCCTCGCGCGCCAGGCCGTCAATCAGCTGGAACAGGTCGGTTTTGGCCTTTACGTCCACGCCTTTGGTCGGCTCGTCAAATATCAGCACGCTGGCGTCGTTGCGCAGCCATTTGCCGATGGCGACCTTCTGCTGGTTGCCGCCGGATAAGCGGCGCAGCACCTGCCCCGGCCCGCGCGTTCGCACGCCGACCCGGGCAATCACCTCTTCCGCCCAGCGCCACGCCTGACGATGGCCGAACAGGCTCCAGCGCGAAAAGCTGTTATCGGCGCTCACGGCAAGGTTCATGCTCACCGGCTCGTCGATAAAAATCCCCTCCTTGCGCCGCTCCTCCGGCACCAGCGCCAGCCCGCGCTGCACGGAGTCTGCCGGGTCACGCGGGGTCCAGGCCTGATGATTCAGCTCACCGCGCGCCGCGCGGCTTTTGGTGGCGCCAAACAGCGCCTTGCAGAGTTCGGTTTTCCCCGCCCCCGCCAGCCCGGCAATCCCGAGAATTTCGCCTTTGCGCAGGTGCAGGGAGATATCCTTCAGCAGCGCGTCGTCGTGCAGCCCTTCCACCCGCAGCAGCGTTTCGTCGCCGTGCGGCGGCCGCGCGGGCGGGTAGATATCGCTCAGCACGTGGCCGAGCATCTTTTCGACGATCTCCTCTCCGCTCAGATCCGCCATCGGGCCGGACTCGACCAGCCTGCCGTCGCGCAGCACCGTTAAGGTGTCGCAGATGGCCTTCAGCTCGTGAATGCGGTGGGAGATAAACACCACGCCGATTCCCTGCTCTTTTAAACGCCTTACCACCGTAAACAGGCGCTCGCTCTCGTGCGCGTCCAGCGGCGCGGTGGGCTCATCAAGAATCAAAAAACGGCAGTGTTGGGACAAGGCGCGTGCCAGCAAAATCTGCTGCTTTTCGGCCAGCGAACAGCCGTCGATGGAGCGGCGAACGTCCAGCGTAACGTCGAGCTGCGCCAGCGCCTGCCCCGCCTGCTGGCGGATGTCGCGCCAGCGGTAGCGGTGCCCCGGCTGCGCCAGCTGGTCGAGCATGATGTTTTCGGCAATGCTCAACCCCGGGATCAGCGCCACGTCCACCTCCTGCTGCACGAGGTGGATGCCCAGCCGTTTGGCGTCCAGCGGCTCGCGAATGCTTACCGGCTGGTTGTTGATGCAGATTTCGCCTTCATAGTGGTCGTGCGTCCCGCACAGCACCGCCATCAGCGTTGATTTCCCCGCGCCGTTGGCGCCGGTCAGCGCGTGCACCGACCCGCCGTTCAGCGTGAAGTCCACGCGCGACAGCGCCTGAAAGCCGGAAAAGGCCAGGCTGATACCGCGCATTTCAAGGCGACTGGAAACCATCCGCGTAAATCCTTCATAACTCTTCTGATTTATCGAATTTTTCACAGCTCCGGTTGACTGACAACGACGGAAAAGGCATAAGATAAAGCGAAATATTATTAGCCATCCGGATGTCCAGACATAACATCGGGTTAGCGCTTGCGAAAAAAGGACAACACCATGAGCAACACCGACATCCGCGTCGTGCCCGGCCCGGCGAACTACTTCTCTCATTCCGGAAGCCTTGCGCATCTGAATGACTTCTTTACCCCGGAACAGCTTTCCCGTGCGGTATGGATTTACGGCGAGCGCGCAATAGAGGGCGCGCGCCCGTTCCTGCCGGAGAGCTTTAACGCGCCGGGGGCGAAGCACCTGCTGTTTAAAGGCCACTGCAGCGAGCGCGACGTCACCCATCTGGTGAACGAGTCCGGCAGCGATGCCAGCGTGGTGATTGGCGTGGGCGGCGGCGCGGTGATGGACACCGTCAAGGCCGTGGCGCGCCGCTTAGGGGTGCCGTTCGTGGGCATCCCCACCATTGCCGCCACCTGCGCCGCGTGGACCCCGCTCTCCGTCTGGTACAACGATGCCGGGCAGGCGCTGCAGTTTGAGATCTTCGACGACGCCAACTTCCTGGTGCTGGTGGAGCCGCAGATCGTCCTCAACGCCCCGGCGGAATACCTGCTGGCGGGGATCGGCGATACGCTGGCGAAGTGGTACGAGGCGGTGGTGCTTGCCCCGCAGCCGGAAAACCTGCCGCTGACCGTGCGTCTTGGCCTTAACGGCGCGCTGGCGATCCGCGACGTGCTGCTGGAACACAGCGAGCAAGCGCTGGCCGACCAGCAGCGCGGCGAGCAAACGCAGGCGTTCCGGGACGTGGTGGACGCGATTATCGCCGGCGGCGGGATGGTCGGCGGCCTGGGCGAACGCTACACCCGCGTGGCGGCGGCGCATGCGGTGCACAACGGCTTAACCGTGCTGCCGCAGACGGAAAAATTCCTCCACGGCACCAAGGTGGCCTACGGCATTCTGGTGCAGAGCGCCCTGCTCGGCCAGGACGACGTGCTGGCACAGCTGGTGGCGGCATACCGGCGCTTTAACCTGCCGACCACGCTTCGCGAGCTGGACGTCGACATCAATAACCGCGACGAGCTGGACAGGGTCATTGCCCACACCCTGCGCCCGGTGGAGTCGATTCACTATTTACCCGTTACGCTAACGCCTGAGGTTCTGCGCGCCGCGTTTGAGAAAGTGGAATCCTTCCGCCGTTAATCGCGCCGACGGGCTATACCTAATGATGGTTCTCACCACTCTCGTAACGAGGTCATCATGCAGATCGATTTAACAGGTAAAAAGGCGCTGGTTACCGGCGCCAGCCGCGGGCTGGGTCGTGCGATTGCCCTGTCGCTGGCGCGCGCCGGTGCCGATGTGGTCATCACCTATGAAAAATCCGCCGATAAAGCCCAGGCGGTCGCCGATGAGATTAAGGCGCTGGGGCGGCACGGCGAGGCCATCCAGGCGGACAGCGCCAGCGCGCAGGCGATTCAGGATGCCGTCACCCATGCGGCGCGATCCCTCGGCGGGCTGGACATTCTGGTCAACAACGCCGGGATCGCGCGCGGCGGCCCGCTGGAGTCCATGACCCTGGCGGACATCGACGCCCTTATCAACGTCAACATCCGAGGCGTGGTCATCGCCATTCAGGAAGCGCTGGTGCACATGTCTGACGGCGGGCGCATCATCAACATCGGCAGCTGTCTGGCGAACCGCGTGGCGCAGCCGGGCATTGCCGTTTACTCGATGACCAAATCTGCACTGAACTCCCTTACCCGCGGACTCGCCCGTGATTTAGGGCCGCGCGGCATTACCGTTAACCTGGTTCACCCCGGCCCCACCAACAGCGATATGAACCCGGAAGACGGGGAACAGGCTGACGCTCAGCGTCAGCTTATTGCGTTGGGTCATTACGGTCAGCCGGAAGACATCGCGGCGGCGGTCACCTTCCTCGCCAGCCCGGCTGCCGGTCAGATCTCCGGTACCGGTCTGGACGTGGACGGCGGTTTGAACGCCTGATCGCAAATTTTCTGCAAGCCTCTGTCGCCCGGCAGAGGCCTTTTCGAGCCGCCTCGACGGTTTGCGTTTTGCTTCTTACCTGCGTTTTTTCTCTGCTCTACAGTACCCCATAAGAAATTCGGAATTTATCTAATAGTCTTATTATTTCCTTATATTTTGTGTGGGCGTACAGTGGAGGTACGGATGAAGATTGTCTGGTCCAATGGTGCAAAAAAGGCGTTTTCAAAGATTGACGAGCGGTATCAGCGACGCATTGAGGTAAAGCTTACTGAGCTGGATGACCGCTCGGCTCCCCGGCCCGATATCAAAAAAATATCGGCGACCGAAGATCGTTACCGGTTACGCGTAGGCGATTACCGCATCATCTATACGCTTCGGGACGATCCCGATAACCATTGTTATGTTTTGGCCGTCAAGCGCAGAACTTCAACGACTTACCTGCATGAGGAGAGTGCCACCTATGGCTGTACAGCTAATCAAGGACGATAACGGGAAAACGCAGTACGCCGTTATTCCCTATCACGAATATTTTCGTATGCTCTTACAGATGTCGGAAATCGACGACGAAACCGATGACGACCTGGAGGATATTGAAGTCGAACACGATAGCCTGGATGACGTGGAATTGCCCGGAGAAGTGTGCAGCATCATGACCTGGCAGAACGTCAGCCTGCAGGCCGCGTGGCGTATCCTGCGCGGCATGTCGCAGCAGGAGGTGGCGGAGAAACTCGGCATCAGCCAGTCCGCCGTGTCACAGCTGGAAGCGCTGGACTCCCGTCCGCAAAAGCGCACCCGCGAAAAGCTGGCGGCCATTTACGGCTGTAAACAGGAGCAAATCAGCCTCTATTTACCAAAAGAGGGTTAACAGCACTTTGCCCCGCCCTTGCCGCCGTAGCGGGCGTCCTGGCGGTCGCGGAAAAATTCTTCGTAGGTCATGGGCGTCTGGTCCGGATGGTTGACGCGCATATGCTCGACGTAGTTGTCGTAATCCGGCACGCCAATCATCATTTTGGCGGCCTGGCCCAGGTACTTACCTGCTTTGGATAGGGTGTCGAACATAGGTGGTTTCTCGCTATTTCCCCTCACCCCGACCCTCTCCCCAAAGGGGAGAGGGTGTTAAAAGTCCCCTCTCCCCTTTGGGGAGAGGGTTAGGGTGAGGGGCGATTGTTTAAATTAATGCGCCCCTTTCGCCTGGGTCACAATCTCTTCCAGGTTTTCAGGCATCGGCTCATACGGTGTCTCTTTCGCCGTTGGCTTGTCGACCTTCAGCGCAGCCAGCGCGGTTTTGAGAGAATACAACGCCAGCACTACAACCACCACCATAAAGAAGATGGTCAGCCCGGCATCCAGACGGTTGTTAAACACCAGCTGCGACAGCTGCGACTCGGTGTACTGGGCCGGGATCTTGCCGCTGTCGATCATCGACTGGAACTTGTTGGCGATCGCCAGGAAGCCCACTTTGTTGTCCGGGCTGAAGGCTTTCTGCCAGCCCGCCGTCAGGGTACAGATCAGCAGCCAGGCGGTTGGCACCAGCGCCACCCACGCGTAACGCTGGCGCTTCATCTTGAACAGCACCACCGCGCAGAGCATCAGCGCCATGCCCGCCAGCATCTGGTTGGCGATACCGAACAGCGGCCACAGGGTGTTAATCCCGCCCAGCGGATCCACCACGCCCTGGTGCAGGAAGTAGCCCCACGCCAGCACGCACAGCGCCGTCGCCAGCAGGTTAGCCGGGAGCGAGTCGGTACGCTTCAGGTTCGGGGAGATTACCCCCAGCAGATCCTGCAGCATAAAGCGCGCCGCACGGGTTCCCGCATCCACCGCCGTCAGGATAAACAGCGCTTCGAACAGGATGGCGAAGTGATACCAGAACGACACGTCCATCAGCCCGCCCAGCGCGCCGTGAAGGATGTAGGCCATGCCCACCGCAAGCGTAGGCGCCCCACCCGCGCGGGAGATGATCGACTGCTCGCCCACCTCATTAGCGATATGCGTCAGCGTTTCCGGGGTAATGGAAAAGCCCCAGCCGCTCACCACCTGCGCGGCGGATGCCACCACGTCAGCGGTGCCCGCCGGGGCCAGTACCGCCATCGGGCTGTTCATCGCGAAGTAAACGCCCGGGTCGATAATGCAGGCCGAGACCAGCGCCATAATCGCGACGAAGGACTCCATCAGCATGCCGCCGTAGCCGATCAGGCAGGCCTGATTTTCATTCGCCAGCATCTTCGGCGTGGTGCCGGAGGCAATCAGCGCGTGGAAGCCGGACACCGCGCCGCAGGCGATGGTGATAAACAGGAACGGGAACAGGTTGCCGGTCCAGACCGGGCCGGTACCGTCGATGAACTTGGTCAGCGCAGGCATGGTCAGGGTCGGACGCATAATCAGAATGCCGATCGCCAGCCCGACGATGGTGCCGATTTTCAGGAAGGTAGAGAGGTAGTCGCGCGGGGCCAGCAGCAGCCACACCGGCAGCACCGCCGCCACGAAGCCGTAGCCCACCAGCATCCAGGTCAGCTGTACGCCGGTAAAGTCGAAGAACGGTGCCCAGGTCGGGCTTTCCGCCACCCAGCCGCCGGAGATAATCGCGAACACCAGGAATACCAGGCCAATCACCGATACTTCACCAATGCGGCCCGGGCGCAGGTAGCGAATGTAAATCCCCATAAACAGCGCCAGCGGAATGGTAAAGGCAACGGTATACGTTCCCCACGGGCTGTGGGTCAGCGCTTTCACCACGATCATCGCCAGCACCGCGAGGATGATCACCATGATCATAAAGGTCGCCACCAGAGCGATCACCCCGGCGGTTGCCCCCATCTCCTCCTTCACCAGCTCGCCCAGAGAACGGCCGTCGCGGCGGGTGGAGACGAACAGCACCATAAAGTCCTGCACCGCGCCCGCCAGCACCACGCCCGCGAGGATCCAAATCATCCCCGGCAGGTAGCCCATCTGCGCCGCCAGCACCGGCCCCACCAGCGGGCCCGCTCCGGCAATCGCCGCAAAATGGTGACCGAACAGCACTTTTTTGTCGGTCGGCACGTAGTCCAGTCCGTCATTGTGACGCACGGCAGGCGTCATGCGCGTGCCGTCAACCGCCAGCACGGTATTCGCGATATAGCGGCCATAAAAACGGTACGCGATCAGATAAATGCAGACGGAGGCGACGACGATCCAGAGCGCATTGATCTGTTCCCCCCGGTTGAGGGCGATATAGCCCAGGGCAAAGGCTCCCACAACGGAGAGCACCGCCCACGTAAGGTATTTCCCTGAGTTGTTCATAGTTGTTTTCCGTTGTTGTGAAACAGTGAGATGTTACATTTTGTTTCTAGAACAACGGATAAAATTTAACAACTTTGAAACGCAATAATGCGTGGTCAAACCAGAGATTTACACCACAGTGTTAAGCCGATCACTTTCAGCTGAATGACCTACCCCAGCACCATCGTACTCAACCGACAGGTGCAGCATCGCCGCCCCTGCTCGTCGAATACCACGATCTCCCAGCTCTGGCTCGAACGCCCCAGATGCAGCGGCTGACATACGCCGCGCACCTTACCGTGAGAGACCGCGCGATGGTGCGTGGCGTTCAGCTCCGTGCCCACCACGCTCTGCCCGTCGCGGGTCATCAGAAAACCGGCCATTGAGCCCAGCGTTTCCGCCAGCGCCGCCGACGCCCCGCCGTGCAGCAGGCCAAACGGCTGATGGGTGCGCGCATCCACCGGCATCTCCGCTTCCAGCGTGTCGTCCCCAAGGCGGGTATAGACAATGCCCAGGTGCGCTACCAGGGTGTTCACGCTGGTGGCGTTCAGTTCTTCAGGCGATAAATGACGTTTCCAGATCATCACGCCCCCAGCGTGGAGCCGCCGTCCACCACGATATCCTGCAGGGTGATATGGCTGGCGGCATCGGATGCAAGGAACAGCACCGTGTCGGCAATCTCCCGCGGACGGGCGATTTTGCCGAGCGGAATGCCGAGCTTAAACTGCTCGCCAAAGCCGCGAATGCGCTGCTGTTCTGCGTCGTCGCTGGTCCACAGGGTGCGCTGCATGTCGGTGTCCGTTGAGCCGGGCGACACCAGGTTACAGCGCACGCCGCTGCCCGCCAGCTCCAGCCCGACGGTCAGAGCCAGGCTTTTCAGCGCCGCCTTCGACGCGCCGTAGGCGCTCATGCCGATGCGCGGGGTATGTGCCGCGTCGGAGGCCACGGTGACAATCGCCCCGCCCTGCTGACGGCGGAACTGGCCCATCGTCTGCTGGAACAGGTTAAACGCGCCGCCGACGTTGACCGCGAAGGTCTGCTGCCAGTCCTCCAGCGAGAGCTCGTCCGTCGCCCCCATGCGCAGAATGCCCGCCGCGTTAACCAGCACGTCAAGGCGTTCAAGCGACGCCAGCGCGCGACCGCAGATCTCGCCCACCTGCGCGGCGTTCGCCACGTCCAGCGTCTCGGTGGTAAAAGGATAATCGTCCTGCGGAAAGGCCAGATCGAACCCGGTCACCCGCGCGCCCGCGTCCACAAACGCCAGCGCCGTCGCATAGCCAATCCCCTTCCCCGCGCCCGTTACCCAGACGGTTTTACCTGTGAAATCAAAACCCATCACTTCACCTCGCGGGAGAGCAGCGCCCACCAGGCGTCGAGGGTAGGATTTTTTGCCAGCATCACGAAATCAATGTCGCCGTGCACTTTGCGCCAGCGGGCGGCCAGCGCCATCATGCGCACCGAGTCCAGACCGTAGTCGATCAGGTTTTCGTCATCCATCGGCTCGTCGGATTCGTCCAGCAAAGGCAGGATCAGCTCGCGCAGCGCGTCTTTTGAAGCCGGAACGGACGGAAGCAGTTCGTCGGTCATCACCACGCGGCCCGAGCGTCCGGCCACGTAGTTGAGCGACATCAGGTGTTCGTCGCGGGTAAAATCCGCCAGCGCGTCGGCAATAAAGAACGGCTTGATGTCGCGCATAAAGGCATCGGTGGCGGTGGTCATGCAGCCGATGTGCGCATAAACGCCGGTAATCAGCAGCTGGTTGCGGCCGGTCTCTTTCAGCATCTGCTCCAGCGGCGAGCGGTGGAACGCGCTGTAGCGCCACTTCACCAGCACCGTGTCCGCTTCGTCCGGGGTCAGCTCAGCAACGATGCGCTGCTGCTCCGGCGAGCGGGTCAGCCCCGGTCCCCACATGTCGTTCAGCAGGGCGCGGTCTTCGTCGCTCTGCTCTTTCGGCTGGGCGGTGTAGTACACGGGGATATTGTGCGCTTTGCAGTAATCACGCAGTCTGGCGATGTTCGCCACCACCTGCTGCATCATCGCGCTGTTTTCGCCCCAGAAGTTCAGGAAATACTCCTGCATATCGTGGATCAACAGCGCGGCGCGCTCCGGCTCAAAGGCCCAGTTCACCTTGTTGGTCGGCAGCTCTGCGGCGGTTGGCAGCGCGTAAGCGGTTAATTTTGGAATGGCCATATTCTGTTCCTCAGCCCCGGGCGCGTTCAGCAAGCCACAGGCGCAGCTGTTTCTTATCGACTTTGCCGACCGGCGTTAGCGGGAGCGCGTCAACGCTCTCCACGCGGTCCGGCAGCTTGAATTCGGCAACGCCCTGCTCGCGCAGGAAGCGGCGCACCTCGACCGCGCGCAGGGGCTGTTTCACCACCAGATACGCGCAGCTTTTCTCGCCCAGCAGGCTGTCCTCCATGCTTACCAGCGCGGCGTGGATTACCGCCTCGTGGCGCAGCAGCAGGTTTTCGATCTCTTCGGCGGCGATTTTCTCCCCGCCGCGGTTGATCTGATCCTTCTCGCGCCCCTGCACGGTGATGTAGCCCTGCTCGTCGATGGCGATCAGATCGCCGGAGCAGTAGAAGCCGTCGGCGTCAAAGGCGCTGGCGTTGTGTTCCGGGCTGTTGAAATAGCCGCGGAAGGTATACGGACCGCGCGTCATCAGACGCCCAACCTCCCCGCGCGGCAGCGGGTTGCCGTGCTCGTCCGCGACCCACACCTCGTCATCAGGGCACATCGGACGGCCCTGAGTGTTGATGATGCGCTCCGGCGCGTCGTCGAGCGCGGTGTAGTTCACCAGCCCTTCCGCCATGCCGAACACCTGCTGAAGCTGGCAGCCGATTTCCGCCGGAATGCGCGCCGCGAGCGTGGCGGAGAGGCGCGCTCCGCCCACCTGGAGCAGCCTGAGGGATTTAAGCTGCGCGTTGCCCGCGCCGTCGGCAATCGCCTGCAGCCAAAGGCTCACCGCCGGAGGGACCAGCGACGTCACGTTGATCTGATGCTGCTCAATCAGCGGGAAGCAGAGCGTGGCGCTCGGATCGTTCGCCAGCACCACGCAGCCGCCCGCCGTGAAAACGCCTAACGACCCCGGCGAGCTCATGGCGTAGTTATGCGCCGCGGGGAGCGCGTTCAGATAACGCGTTTCGGCGGTAATGCCGCAAATCTCGTTGCTGCGGCGGATGCTGTAGTCGTAGTCGTTGTGCGTACGCGGGATCAGCTTCGGCGTGCCGGTGCTGCCGCCGGAGAGCTGGAAGAAGGCCACCTCGTCGGCGGGCGTCGGGTTCGGGATAAAGTTGTCCGCCGGGCGGGCAATCGCCGCTTCCAGCGCATGTTCGCCCTTATCGCCGCGCAGCAGCACGGCGCGAACCGAGCGATGTTCATCCACGAAGGTGTTAAGAAAATCATCGCCCGCGAACAGGGCATGGTCGCGCTCGGCGATCAGCACGGCGGGTTTGATCTGGGCGGCGTAGGCATTTAGCTCGCTGCGCTGATGGCTAAAAAGCGCGTTAACCGGCGCGACGCCGATCTGCAGCAGCGCGAAAAAGGTGATGTAGAACTCGGCCACGTTGCCGAGCTGCACCAGCGCGGTCTCGCCGCGGTGCAGTCCCTGCGCCTGAAGGGCGGACGCGAGGTTATTCACCGCCTGATGAAAAGCGCGGTAGGTGATGTTCCGCTCGCCGTCGATAATCGCCACCGTATCGCTGTCCGCACGATCCGTCAGGATGTGGGTCAGGGGCCGATCCTGCCAGTAGCCTTTCTCACGGTAGCGGCGGGCAAATTCCTCGGGCCAGCGGGTAAAGGGAATAGTCATGAGCGTTCCTTAGTGCAGGCCAAACACGTTGAGCATGGTGGAGAGCTTCACGCCCGTCTCGCGCCACTCGCCCACCGGCGAGGAGGCCGGCACAATGCCCGCGCCGGCAAACAGGCGAACGGTATTTTCGCGAAGACGCGCGCAGCGGATGGTCACCACCCACTCGCCGTTGCCTTCGCTGTCGCACCAGCCGACGATGCCGCCGAACAGCTCGCGGTCGAACGGCTCCAGCTCGGCAATCAGTTCTTTTGCCGCCTGATGCGGGAAGCCGCTCAGGGCCGGGGTCGGGTGCAGCAGGCAGGCCAGCGTCAGGGCGTTTTCGTTCTCGCGCGCGTCACCTTCTACCGGCGTCGCCAGATGCCACAGCGTCGGCGTGGTGATGAGCTGCGGGGAAGACGGCATGCTCAGGTGATGGCTGCGCGGCGCCAGAACGGCCTTCATCGCCTGGGTCACCAGGTCGTGTTCGTGGCGGTCCTTTTCGGAGGCCAGCAGCTTATTGCCCGCTTCGCGATCCAGCACGTCGTCCGGCTGACGGCGCGCGGAGCCTGCCAGCGGCAGCGAGCTAAAGTGCCTGCCCTCTTTGCGCAGCAGCAGTTCCGGGCTGGCGCCGAGCAGCACGCCGCCGTCCTCCAGCGGCACGTGGAAGTTAAAGCTCGCCGGGTTCTGGGCGATCAGGCGCTCCATCAGCGCGCCGCTGTCCATTTTTTTGTCGGTGGCGATATCAATCAGGCGCGACAGCACCACCTTGTTCACCTGCGGCGTGGCGGTCAGCGACGCGGCGCGAGCGACCATCTCTTCAAAAACGGGCTGAGCGGGGATCTCGATGCGCTGTTCCACCTTCAGCGCCTGCGCGCCGGAGAAATAGCGCGCGGACTGCTGACGCGCGGGACGGGAAAACGTCTCCCAGCGTTGCGGAATAAACAGCGAAGACGGCTTGCGGGTATCGAACGGGATGGCCCCTACCATGACCGGATGGGCGATGCCGCTGGCTTTCGCATCCCGAAAAGCACGGGCTAATTTCTGCTGGAACTGCCCCGCCGGATCGTCGCCGCCGACGGCAGGTTCAGAGAAGCGGGCAAAACAGCCTGAGGTGGTAAAACTGCGGTAAGGCGACATAAAGAAAAAGCTGTCTGATTGCAGCGCGGTCGCGGTGTACTGAACTTCCTCAGCCAGGGACGTGTCCATATCATCCTCCTCAAAATGATAAAAGAAGCAATAATGATTATCATTTATATTTTCGTCGGCTAACCTAATCCCACAGCGCCCCGCTGTCAACCGTCGGGTAAAGACTTGTGCGACAAACCCTTGCATCCGTTCTCCACAACCATGAAAATGAGAAGCATTATCTTCAACAAAAACAGGATGCCGCTCAGTGAAATTCCCTGCCGTTTGCCGCAATGCCCTTTTTTTGACAGGACTTTTTGTTTTAGGACTAACCTCAGCCACCGCCGCAGACTGGCCGCGCCAGGTCACCGACAGCCGCGGCGTGCATACGCTTGAGCGCAAACCGACGCGCATTGTCTCCACCAGCGTGACCTTAACCGGCTCCCTGCTGGCGATTGACGCGCCGGTCATTGCCAGCGGCGCAACCACGCCGAACAACCGCGTGGCGGACGCGCAGGGTTTCCTGCGCCAGTGGGGGGATATTGCAAAACAGCGTAAGGTGGCGCGGCTGTACATCGGTGAGCCGAGCGCCGAAGCGGTCGCCGCACAAATGCCGGACCTGATTTTGATCGGCGCCACCGGCGGGGATTCCGCGCTGGCGCTGTACGATCAGCTCTCCGCCATCGCCCCGACGCTGATCATTAACTACGACGACAAAAGCTGGCAGGCGCTGCTGACGCAGCTGGGCACCCTCACCGGACAGGAAAAACAGGCCGCGGATCGTATTGCCGCGTTTGATAAACAGCTCGCGCAGGTGAAACAGCAGATGAAGCTGCCGCCGCAGCCGGTCAACGCCATCGTCTACACCGCCGCCGCGCACTCGGCCAACCTGTGGACCGCGGAATCCGCGCAGGGCAAGCTGCTGCACCAGCTGGGCTTTACGCTGGCGGACCTGCCCGCCGGGCTGCACACCTCCCAAAGCCAGGGCAAACGCCACGACATTATTCAGTTGGGCGGGGAAAACCTGGCGACGGGGCTGAACGGCGAAGGGTTGTTTGTCTTTGCCGGCGACCAGAAAGACGTGGAGGCGATTTATGCCAACCCGCTGCTGGCGCATCTGCCGTCGGTGAAGAACAAACGCGTCTGGGCGCTGGGAACGGAGACGTTCCGCCTGGATTATTACAGCGCGATGTTGGTGTTAGACAGATTGAATGCGTTGTTTAAGTAGGCATTTTCCCTCCCTCTCCCCGTGGGCTGAGGAATCCCCACAAAATAATGCGAGCACTGAACAATCCCCTCGCCCCTTTGGGGAGAGGGTTAGGGTGAGGGAAACATACGGCAGTGGTGGTCATTCCGTTCACTTTATGTTCCTTGCTACTCTGTAAATCCTGTTTCGGTGAACGTGCCTGGGCGGCTCAATCGCCGCCGCCCTGGCGACCCGGGCTCCCGGCGGTAAATCGCCGCTTCGCGGTACCCTCAGCTTATTCCTTCAGGCTATCGGGTCGGGCATGAGCCTGCATCCCTGCAGGCCACGCCCTCTCGGCGCATCCCTGCGCCTCGCCCCGGCCTTACGGAAACGCTTCGGCGATTTACAGCCGGACCAGGGCGTCGCTGAAAGACTTAAATCGTTCTGAAACAACGTTATTGCTTCTGTTTAAAAATTAGGATTCCTCAGCCCCGTGGGAGAGGGCCGGGGTAAGGGCATCAGGCCGCACCGTCGTTTAACACAACCTCCTGCCTGAACCGCCGCAACTCCACCAAAACCGCCAATAAAATTACGCCAACAACGGCTAACGCAAACCCGCTGCTGCTCGCCGACGCCACCGGGGTCATTATCGCTCCCAGCCCGCCGAGGATCGCCGCACCGATCGCATCGCCCGTCACGTTCTGCGCGGTCCACAGGCCGTTAATGCGCCCAAGCATCCCTTCCGGCGTCTGGGTCTGGATCAGCGTGTACTGCAAAAGCGAGCTGATGGCGCTCAGCCAGCCGAAAATCACCAGGCACAACACGCCCAGCGCCCACACCGGCATCAGACTAAAGAAGCCAATGGCGATAAACGAGGCCAGCGTGGCTAGCAGCATAATCAACCCCGGACGCGCGCTCTGCGCCAGGTTGCCGCTGGTCAGTGCCCCCAGCGCCGCGCCGAGCGGAATGGCCGCGTACAGCACGCCAATCTCCGAGGCGCTCATCTGCCACTCTCCCGCTAATGCCGGGTAGAGCACGCGCACGGCGCTCGCCATGGTCAGCAGGCCGCCGAGCAGCGCAATGCCGCCAATCAGCGGGTTACTGAACAGGAAACGAATTGCAGCCATCAGCGATTTCAGCGGATGCTCGCGCGGCTGCGGCGGAGGAGGCAGGAGCGGCAGGCGCAGCAGCGTCAGGGTGGTGATAAACGTCCCCGCCGCCGCCAGCCCGTAGTTCCACGCCACGTTGCCGGTCGCCAGCAGCAGCCCGCCCACCATCGGCGAAATCACCGACCCGAGGCGCACGGTGAGCATGGTGATCGCCCCCGCCTGCATCAGGTTCTCGCGCCCGACCAGCGCGGGCGTCGCAGCCAGCAGCGCCGTCACGCCCAGCGAGGCGAAGAAACCGTCCCACAGGCCAAGCGCGTAAATGGCAATCAGCGACGGCTCCGGCAGCATGGCGTTCAGGCACAGCCCGATAAAGCCCACGCCGCAGGTGCCGCGCGCCAGCAGGATCAGCTTCTTACGTTCGTAGCGGTCCGCCAGCACGCCGCCGACCATCAGGCCGATAAACATCGCCCCGCCGGTTAAGGTGACGGATAGCCCCACCAGCCAGCTGGAGTGCGTCATAGTCTGGATCTGGACCGGAACGGCCACGCCGAGCAGCCCGAGGGACAAAATGGAGATAAAGCGAGCGATAAAAACGGCGCGATACGCCGGGTGCGTTTTCAACAGGCTGAGGTTGAGCAGCCAGGATTTTTGATTCATGACAAAGCCTTGAGTCTATTTCTACCCATTCCATGGGCGCACATGCTAACATAGCCAAATAAGATAGATAACGATAATCACTATCATTATCAAATCATGGATGTTGCTATGTCGTTTTCCTCTTCTGCGGTGCGCGCCGTTGCCGTGCCCGCTTTATTGCTGCTTTTGAGCCTTGCGATTGCACTCAGCCTGCTGGTCGGCGCAAAGCCGCTGCCCGCGTCCGTTATTGTTGATGCGCTCTCCGGCACCTGTCAGAGCGCGGACTGCGTCATCGTGCTCGACGCCCGCCTGCCCCGTACCCTTGCCGGACTGCTGGCCGGTGGCGCGCTTGGCCTTGCCGGAGCCCTGATGCAAACCCTCACCCGCAATCCGCTGGCGGACCCCGGCATTCTCGGCGTCAACTCCGGCGCCAGCTTTGCTATCGTGCTCGGCGCGGCGCTCTTCGGGTTGACGTCGCCCTCTGAACAGCTGGCGATGGCCTTCTGCGGGGCGCTGGCCGCCTCGCTGGTGGTCGCGTTTACCGGCAGCCAGGGCGGCGGGCAGCTGAGTCCGGTTCGCCTGACGCTTGCGGGCGTCGCGCTCGCGGCGGTGCTGGAAGGCTTGTCCAGCGGCATCGCCCTGCTCAACCCGGACGTCTACGACCAGCTGCGCTTCTGGCAGGCCGGCTCGCTGGATATCCGCACCCTTGAAACATTAAACGTGGTGGCGATCCCGGTCATTATCGCCGCCGCCGTGGCGCTGTTTTTAAGCCGGGCGCTGAACAGCCTGAGCCTCGGCAGCGACACCGCCACCGCCCTCGGCAACCGGGTGGCGCGCACGCAGCTGATTGGTCTTTTAGCCATCACGGTACTGTGCGGCAGCGCGACCGCCGTGGTCGGCCCGATAGCCTTTATCGGCCTGATGATGCCGCACATGGCGCGCTGGCTGGTGGGGGCGGATCACCGCTGGTCGCTGCCGGTAACGCTGCTGGCCACTCCTGCCCTGCTGCTGTTTGCCGACGTGCTGGGCCGCCTCCTGGTCCCCGGCGAGCTGCGCGTGTCGGTGGTGAGCGCCTTTATCGGCGCGCCGGTGCTGATCTTCCTGGTGCGCCGCAGGCGCGGAGGTGGCGCATGATGGCTCCGTCCCGTCGTTTAGTTATCGGCGTCTCCCTGCTGACGATCGCCATTCTGCTGCTGGCGGTCTGGAGCCTGCGCAGCGGCGCGGTGACGCTCGATTTTACGCAGGTCTTTCACGCCCTCACCGGCAGCGCGCCGCGCAACATCACCATGGTGGTGACGGAGTGGCGACTGCCGCGCGTGGCGATGGCGATTCTGGTCGGCGCGGCGCTCGGCGTGAGCGGCGCGATTTTTCAGTCGCTGATGCGCAACCCGCTCGGCAGCCCGGACGTGATGGGCCTCAACACCGGGGCCTGGAGCGGCGTGCTGGTGGCGATGGTGCTGTTCGGCCAGCACCTGACGGCGATTACCTTCACGGCGATGGCGGGCGGCATTCTGACGTCCTTACTGATCTGGGCGCTAGCCTGGCGCAACGGCATCGACACCTTCCGCCTGATCATTATCGGGATTGGCATCCGCGCCATGCTGATGGCCTTTAACACCTGGCTTTTGCTACAGGCCTCGCTGGAAACCGCGCTCTCCGCCGGGCTGTGGTACGCAGGCTCCCTCAACGGCCTGACGTGGGGCAAAACCTGGCCCGCCGCGCCGCTGATTTTGCTGATGTTTATCGGCGCGCTGCTGCTGGTGCGGCGCATGCGCCTGCTGGAGATGGGCGACGACAGCGCCTGCGCGCTGGGCGTAAGCGTCGAGCGCTCGCGCCTGATGCTGATGCTGGTCGCGGTACTGCTGACCGCCGCCTCCACCGCCATCGCCGGGCCGATCTCGTTTATCGCCCTCGTGGCCCCGCACATCGCGCGGCGTCTTAGCGGCACCGCGAAGTGGGGATTAACCCAGGCAGCGCTGTGCGGCGCGCTGCTGCTGCTGGCCGCCGATCTCTGCGCCCAGCGGCTGTTTATGCCTTATCAACTGCCGGTGGGCGTGGTGACCGTCAGCCTCGGCGGGATTTACCTCATCGTCTTGCTCGTTCAGGAGTCACGCAAGAAATGACAGACTCAACCACCCGCTTGCGCGGCGAAAACCTCACTCTCGGCTACGGCAAAAAAATCATTGCCCGTGACCTATCCGTTGCCATTCCGGACGGCCACTTCACCGCCATTATTGGGCCAAACGGCTGCGGCAAATCGACACTGCTGCGCACGCTGAGCCGCCTGATGACGCCGGCTGAGGGCAGCGTGTTCCTCGACGGGGAGCAGATCCAGCGCTTCGCCAGTAAAGAAGTGGCCAGGCGCATCGGGCTGCTGGCGCAAAACGCCACCACGCCGGGAGACATTACGGTGCAGGAGCTGGTCTCACGCGGACGCTACCCGCACCAGCCGCTGTTTACCCGCTGGCGCAAAGAGGACGACGAAGCGGTGAAGCGTGCGATGCAGGCGACGGGGATTACCGATCTCGCGCAGCAAAGCGTGGACACCCTCTCCGGCGGCCAGCGCCAGCGGGCGTGGATCTCCATGGTGCTGGCGCAGGAAACGTCGATCATGCTGCTGGACGAGCCGACGACCTGGCTCGATATCAGCCATCAGATTGACCTGCTGGAGCTGCTGAGTGAGCTAAACCGCACGCAGGGATATACCCTGGCGGCGGTGCTGCACGACTTAAACCAGGCGTGCCGATACGCTACGCATCTGATTGCCTTGCGCGACGGCGAGATTGTGGCGCAGGGCGCGCCGAAGGAGATTGTCACGCCGGATCTGATCGCGCGGATCTACGGCATGCGCTGCATGATTATTGACGATCCGGTGGCGGGCACGCCGCTGGTGGTGCCGCTTGGAAAACGTGCGGTTTGATGACCCCTCACCCTGACCCTCTCCCCATAGGGGAGAGGGGACGATTACACCCTCTCCCCTATGGGGAGAGGGCTGGGGTGAGGGGCTGTTGACGTTATCCCAATATCTCCCTCAACACCGGCCCTATCTTCTCAAACGCCTGCGGTGAAATGATATCCACGTGGGCGCAGTCCTGGCTGTAGACCTCAAGCTCACCCACCCACGGCGACCACGCAACATGCGGATCCATCGTTCGGGTGCGCTCGGCGACAAACAGCGCCGCTTTACCGTCGAACCGCGCGCTGTGCGCGGTAGTGAGCAGCCGCACCGCGTCGGCGTAGTTGCCTTCAATGGCGTTAAACAGCTCGCTGGAGCCCTGCCCCTGCTGCGCGGCAATAAACGCCTGACGCTCGCGCTCGATCTCCGCCAGCACCTCCGGGTCAAGGCCGTTGGCCTCTTTCTCCGACCAGTTCTGGGTTTCCGGCGGCCAGGTATCCAGCAGGCCGAGGAACGCCACCGCTTCACCCTGCTCGCGCAGACGCGCCGCAATGCCCTCCGCCAGCGTGCCGCCGAGGGAATAACCGAACAGGTAATACGGCCCCTGCGGCTGCTGCGCGCGCAGCGTTGCAAGATGATGCTCGATCACTCCATCCAGATCCGCGCACTGCTGCATCGGGCCGTCCGGGCGCGGCGACTGAATGCCGGTAATTGACCAGCGCAGGCTGAGGTAGCGCGCCAGCACGCTGAACTGCCAGGCAAAGCCGGACGCCGGATGGAAGCAGAACAGCGTCGGCCCGCTGCTTTCGCGCAGCGGCAGGAGGGTTTCATACCCCAGACGCTGCGCCTGCTCGTCGCTCATCCGCGAGTCCAGCAGCGCGCTGAGCTTGCTCACCGTCGAGGCAACCATAACCTGCCCCGGCGTGACCTTACGCGAAAATGTGCGGCTGAGCTGTGCCGCCAGGCGCATCGCCAGCAGCGAGTGTCCGCCGAGGGCAAAGAAGTCGGCTTCGATATCGTTCACCTCGCAGCCCAGCAGCGCGGAAAACGCCTGCGCGACGGCGGCTTCGGTTTCCGTCTCCGGCGCGCGGCCGGATGTTTTGCTGGTCAGCTCCGGCAGCGGCAGCGCCTTGCGGTCGAGCTTGCCGTTGGCGCTGAGCGGCAGCGCGCTGATTTGCAACAGCACCACCGGCACCATGTGCGGCGGCAGCTGGGCTTTTAGCGATTCCAGCAGCACGTCGCGGTCCAGCGGTAAGCCGGACTCGGAGACGACGTACCCCACCAGCTGGCGGGCATCCCCGCCCGTTGCCGCCGCCTGGTTGAACACGCAGGCGTGCGCCACGGCCTGGGCCACGTCCGGCAGCGCGAGCATCGCCCGGTCAATCTCGCCCAGCTCGATGCGCTGGCCGCGAATTTTGAGCTGATCGTCGCTGCGGCCGAGATATTCCACCGCGCCGTTGTCCAGCCAGCGGGCGACGTCACCCGTGCGGTACATCCGCTCGCCGGGGGCGAACGGATCGGCAATAAAGCGGCTGGCGGTGAGATCCGGACGGCCCAGATACCCCTGCGCCAGCTGGATGCCGGTGAGGTAAAGATCCCCCGCCACGCCGAACGGCACCGGGCGCATCATCGCGTCCAGAATGCGCAGCCCCGTGTTCCACACCGGGAAACCGATCGGCACGCTGTTGCCCTCCACCGCCGCCAGCTCCGGGCCAAATGCCGGATACCAGCTGACGTCCACCGCCGCTTCGGTTGGGCCATACAGGTTGTGCAGCGGCGCACGGGTGAGCTGCTCCCACTCGCGGCACAAGTCGGCCGGCAGCGCTTCGCCGCTGCAGAACACCTGCTTAAGGGTTTTGCAGCACGCCACGTTTTCCGGCGTTAGCGAGGCGACAAAGGCCGCCAGCATCGACGGCACGAAGTGGGTCGTCGTCACGCCGTAGCGTGCGAAAAAGCTCTGCATCGCCTGCGGATCGCGGTGCGCGTCCGGCTCGGCCATCACCAGCTTCGCCCCGGCGATAAACGGCCACCAGAACTCCCACACCGACACGTCAAAGCTGCACGGCGTTTTCTGCGCCACCACGTCATTCGCCGCCAGTGGATAATGATCCTGCATCCACTTCAGGCGGTTAACGATGGCGGTATGCCCGACCATGACCCCTTTCGGACGCCCCGTCGAACCGGAGGTGAAGATGATGTACGCGGTCTGCTCCGGCTTCGCCAGCCGCAGGGGGTCAGCATCGGCAGCGGGTAAAAGCATGTTGTAACTAAAAGCAGAAATGGGCAGATCGCTAAAGCGAGGGAGCTGCTCGTCGGTGGTAATGAGCAGGGACGGCTTCGCGTCCTCCAGCATCATCCGCAGGCGATCGTCCGGGTAGCCGGTATCAAGCGGCAGCCACGCGGCGCCTGCTTCAACAATCCCGTGCAGCGCCAGGGTCAGGAACACCGAGCGCGGGAGCGCCACCGCCACGCTGTCGCCCGGCTTCACGCCGCGCTCGCGCAGCAGGTTTGCCAGCGCGACCACCTGCTTGCGCATCTGGCGATAGTTCAGCTCGACGTTTGCATCCGCCAGCGCGGGGGCGTCCGGCGTTTTGCTCGCCTGTTCCGCCACCAGATCCGCCAGCGTGGTTGACGGCAGGGCCAGCCCGGTATCGTTGATGCGGGCAAGCCTCTGGTATTCCTGCGCTGAAACGGTTTCCACGTCACCGCAGCGCAGGTCCGGCCTGGCGGCAAACTGCGTCAGCATCGCGTTCAGGCGCGCCGCGTGGCGCTTCAGCGCTGTTTCATCGTAACGCTGCTTGTTGGCGAGGATCTCAATGCTCAGTCCGCCCTGCTCGTCCGGGAACAGCGCCAGCTCAAGGTCATTCACCGGGCCGGTCGCCAGCGTGTGGGTGATGGCCTCCACGCCGTCGATATCAAGCTGATAATCAAACACCTTAACGTTAAGCACCGGGCCAAACAGGGCTTCGTCGCCCGCGGTACGCCCGCTGTCGCGCACGATCTGCTCGGCGTCGTAGCGCTGATGGCGGCGCATTTTTTTCAGCTGGTTAGCCAGGCGCAGCGCCAGTTCCGGCAGGCTCTCCTGCGGGTTGATATTCACCGCCAGCGGCAGGACGTTGAGCACAGGGCCCGTCGCGGTCAGCGCCGCTGACCCCATGCGGCGCATAAAGATAAACCCGGCAGCGTAGTCCAGCCGTCCGGTGAGGCGGCCCAGCCACAGCGCCACCAGCGCAAGCGCCAGATCGGTGCGCTGCGCCTGCCCTGCCGCCTGCGCAAGCTGGCTAAAGGCGCGAGCGTCCATTGCAATTTTCAGGCGCAGGATATCGGTAGTGGCAGCGCGTCCCGGCAGCGGCGCGGAAGAGAGCGAGACCGGAGAAGGAAGCCGCTTGCGCTGCTCTGCCCAGAAGGCGCCGTCGCGCTGATACGCCTCGCTGCCGCGATAGCGCTGATACTCGTCAACGACCTCAGCGAACGGCGTAAACGGTGAGGCAGGCGTGGGTTCACCTTTTTTCCAGGCGGCATAAATCGCGGCGATCTGGCGGGTAATGGCCGGGAAGCTGAAGCCATCCACCACCAGATGATGATATCGCTGATACCAGTACCAGTGGCCTTCGCCTACATGAATGAGCTGGTGAAACGCCAGCGGCTGGCCGCTGTCGACGCGCAGGTTCAGGTTGAGATCGGCCTCCATCAGCGCTACGGCGGCGTCGTGTGAATCAACGCGAACGATGGACGGCTCCGGCAGAATGACGGTGTCATCCACCCACTGCCATACCTCGCCGTTCTCTTCGGCAAAGCGCATGCGCAGGGTATCGGCCTGCATCATGCCCTCGGCGATGGCTTTAGCCAGCAGCGGCGCGTCGATATCGCCCTTAAGCTCGGTGTAGTGCGCTACGCTCCAGGCGTTGGGCAATGCGGACAGCTGCTCCGCCATCCAGATGCCCGGCTGGGCGGCGACGAGAGGAAGACGGTTCATGCGTTCTCTCCCGCAAAATAAGACGGCTCAAGCGTTTGCCAGTGCCCGGCCAGCCACTGCTGGCACACCTCCTGAGACTGCGCTTCACGCACCACGCGCCAGCCTGCGGGCAGTTCGCACTGCTGCGGCCACAGGCTGTACTGCCCCCGGTCGTTTTGCAAAATGGCGAACTGTCCCTGCGGATTATCGAAAGGATTGCTGAATTCCATACAGACTCCGTTATTGAATTAGCGGCTGCCAGAGGGTCATCAGCCCCTGCGTCAGCCCACCGCGCCAGCAAAGCGCGTCGTGTCCGCCGTCAACCTGACGCCAGTAAACCTGCTGCGCGCGCAGTTCGGCGTAAATCGCCTGGTTCGCGCGGAAGATAAGCGGCTCGTTGCGCCCGGCCTCAAGGACGATGCGCAGCCCGCGTGCGTTTTTTTCACCCGCTCTAAGCTGCCCGATAAGCAGCCCGTCCTGCTGCCCGCCGCGGTGCGGCCACCAGTAGGATCCGGACTGGCTGAGGATGCAGCCAAAGCGCTGCGGCCAGTTGAGGCCCGCATAGAGTGAGGAAAGCCCGCCAAAGCTCTGGCCCGCGACCACGGTACGGTCGGCGCGGTCGCTGAAGGGTACGAGAGTGTTTATGTGAGGGAGAAGTTCTTCCTGCACCGCCAGCCAGAAATCGGGGTTGCAGGGCAATTCGCGGCTGCGATGTTCCATGTCTATTACATCGATTAACACATAGACGGCAGGCGGCAGTTTGCGCGCTTCGGTGAGCGACGCCAGCGCAGGCCAGACCGGCATGCTTTCGGCCCAGAACTGACCGTCGAGCAGCACCGCCAGCGGGCGATCGGAGCCTTCATCGCCGGTGGTAAAAATCCACACGCGGCGGGAGTTTTTCAGGCGCGCGCTGTTCCACTCAATGCAGACGGGCGGTTGAAAGGGCGTATCGGGACGATCCCAGCCCGGCTGAACGGGGGCTTCAGGCATCTCCAGCGCCGAGACGGCATGCCCGCGCCCGCCGCGCCAGCTCTGCGGATTCAGCGGGTCGGACACCGCGTGCGGCAGCAGCCTGCCCCAGCCTTCGCGCAGCGCCATGCGGTCCGGCAGTTGGCCATCAAATACGGTATCGGCAAAATCGTTTTCATTTACGGAGGGGATAAAACAGTAGCTGCCGCGCCATTCGGGGCTGAACTCGCCCTGCCACTGCCAGACGTCGGTATCCGGGATGCGTTCCAGGGACTGCGGACGGGCATTCTGATGGTGGTCGGTCACGCCGGTAACGTAGAGCCAGACGCGTTTAACCGTTGACGTTTTCTGCGTGCCTGCCGGGTCCCGCCACCAGAAGGTGACGCGATAGCTCTCCTTCTGACGTTCCCATTCCGGCCCGTTTTTCGACCGCCACCACGCTTCACTTCCGGTTGCTAACGCCGTCACCCTTATAACCCCATGTTTAACAGACTTTTTTGTTTCAGAGCAAATTTTATTGATAATATTATTGATAACTATTTGCATTTGCAATAGCGTAATGCCCGCGCTGTGGGAAGCGCGCTCATTAAATAACCATAAAAGCGGGACGTACAATGAATAAGAAGATTCACTCTCTGGCCTTGCTGGTCAATTTAGGGATTTATGGCGCCGCGCTGCCCGCCATGGCAGACGACAACACCGCCTCTGCGCAGCACGAAGACACCATGGTGATCACCGCCGCCGAGCAGAATTTGCAGGCGCCGGGCGTGTCGACCATCACCGCCGACGAGATCCGCAAAAACCCGCCCGCGCGCGACGTGGCGGAAATCATCCGCACCATGCCGGGCGTTAACCTGACCGGGAACTCCACCAGCGGCCAGCGCGGGAACAACCGCCAGATTGACATTCGCGGCATGGGCCCGGAAAACACGCTGATCCTGATCGACGGCAAGCCGGTGACCAGCCGCAACTCCATCCGACTGGGCTGGCGCGGCGAGCGCGACACCCGCGGCGATACCGGCTGGGTGCCGCCGGAGATGATCGAGCGCATCGAGGTCATTCGCGGCCCGGCCGCCGCACGCTACGGTAACGGCGCGGCGGGCGGCGTGGTGAACATCATCACCAAAAAGTTCGACGACCAGTGGCACGGCTCCTGGAACACCTACCTGAACGCGCCTGAACACAAGGATGAAGGCTCTACCAAGCGCACCAACTTCAGCCTGAGCGGCCCGCTGGGCGGCGACTTCAGCTTCCGCATGTTCGGTAACCTGGATAAGACCCAGGCCGACGCGTGGGACATCAACCAGGGCCACCAGTCCGAGCGTACCGGGGCCTACGCCAACACCCTGCCCGCGGGCCGTGAGGGCGTTGAGAACAAAGACATCAACGGCGTGGTGCGCTGGGACTTCGCGCCAATGCAGTCCCTGGAGTTTGAGGCGGGCTACAGCCGCCAGAACAACCTCTACGCGGGCGACACGCAGAACACCAACAACGACAACGCGCTGGTGAAGAAGAACTACGGCAAAGAGACTAACCGTATTTATCGCCAGAACTTCGCGGTGACCTGGAACGGCGGCTGGGACAACGGCATTACCACCAGCAGCTGGGCGCAGTACGAACACACCCGCAACTCCCGCCTGGGCGAAGGGCTGGCGGGCGGTACGGAAGGCCTGTTCAACAGCGATAAATTCACCGACACCGACCTGGCCGACGTGATGCTGCACAGCGAAATCAACCTGCCGATTGATTTCCTCGTCAACCAGAACCTGACCCTGGGCACCGAGTGGAACCAGCAGCGCATGAAGGACTCCACCTCCTTCTCGCAAACCCTGCAGGGCGGCACCATTCCGGGCATGAGCGACGACCGCAGTCCGTACACCTCGGCGGAGATCTTCTCCCTGTTCGCCGAAAACAACATGGAGCTGACCGACAGCACCATGCTGACCCCTGCCCTGCGCTTCGATCACCACACTATCGTCGGCAACAACTGGAGCCCGTCGCTTAACCTGTCGCAGGGTCTGGGGGATGACTTCACGCTGAAGATGGGGATTGCGCGCGCCTACAAAGCGCCGAGCCTGTACCAGACCAACCCGAACTACCTGCTCTACAGCAAAGGCCAGGGCTGTTACGCAAGCTCCGACGGCGTGGGCTGCTACATGATGGGCAACGACGACCTGAAAGCCGAAACCAGCATCAACAAAGAGATTGGCCTGGAGTGGAAACGCGACGGCTGGCTGGCGGGCGTGACCTGGTTCCGCAACGACTACCGCGACAAGATTGAAGCGGGCTACGCGCCTGTCGGCCACACCTCGTCCGGTAAAGTGCAGACGGACATCTACCAGTGGGAAAACGTGCCGAAGGCGGTGGTGGAAGGGCTGGAAGGCTCCCTGAACGTGCCGGTCAGCGACACGATCAACTGGACCAACAACATCACCTACATGCTGCAGAGCAAGAACAAGGAGACCGGCGACCGTCTGTCGATCATCCCGGAATACACGCTGAACTCAACCCTGAGCTGGCAGGTGCACCAGGATGTGTCATTGCAGTCCACCTTCACCTGGTACGGCAAGCAGCAGCCGAAGAAGTACAACTACAAAGGCCAGCCGGTGACCGGGTCTGAGAAAGACGAAGTCAGCCCGTACAGCATTGTTGGCCTGAGCGCGACCTGGGACATGACCAAAAACGTCAGCCTGACCGGCGGCGTGGACAACGTCTTCGACAAGCGCCAGTGGCGCGCGGGTAATGCCCAGACGACCGGAAATGCCACCACCGGTGCGTATATGTACGGTGCGGGTGCCTACACGTATAATGAACCGGGTCGCACCTGGTACATGAGCGTGAATACGCGTTTTTAAGGCACTGAAGTCAATCCTTCCCTCTCCCCTCCGGGGAGAGGGTCAGGGTGAGGGGAAACCATGCACACAACCCACAGCACATTTTCTCTCGCCGGCCTCACCCTCCACCGCGTCACTTTCGACCCCACCACCTTCACCGACGCCGATCTTCTCTGGCTCCCGCATCACGCGCAGCTCGCTGACGCCGGACGCAAACGCAAGGCCGACCACCTGGCAGGCCGCATCGCCGCCATGCATGCGCTAAACGAGCGCACCATTCCCGCCATCGGCCCCAGCGGGGAACCGCTCTGGCCGGAGGGCGTTTCCGGCAGCATCACCCACAGCGGCACGCAGGCCATGGCGGTGGTGGTTCGCGACAGACACGCGCTTATCGGCATCGACTGCGAAAGCATCTTGCCCGAAAATGAAGCCAGAGAAATTAAGGGCGGCATTATTGATGCCCAGGAAGAGCGCGTGCTGTCCCACGCGGGATACCCGTTTGCCCTCGCCCTGACGCTGGCGTTCAGCGCCAAAGAGAGCCTGTTCAAGGCCCTCTTTCCCCTGGTGCAGGCATATATGGGTTTTGACAGCGCCCGCGTCACCCTGCTCGACGATAAGACGCTTACGCTGGCGTTGACCCGCCAGCTGGCAGGCTTTAACGAAGGCGCCACCTTCACCCTGCACTGGCAGCAGCGCGGCGAGCAGGCAATCACCCTGCTGTCACACGCTCCTGCCGACGGGCCTTCACGCTGGTGACCGCAAACGTCACGATAAACACCATCGCGAACAGCACCACGATGGTCGGCGCTGGCGCGCTGTCGAGATAAAACGAGGCATAGACGCCGCTAACCGACACGAGTGCTGAAACGGCGACCGCCACCAGCAGCGCCATGTGGAAGCGCCGGGTGATGAGCACCGCCACCGCGCCGGGGGCAATGAGCAGCGAAATCGACAGAATAATCCCCACCGCCTTCAGCGTCGCCACGATGGTCAGCGAGACCATGCACAGTAAGCCGTAGTGCAGCCAGCGGGTGCGCAGGCCGCTCGCCTGCGCCTGCTGATAGTCAAAGCAGAACAGCAGGAAATCGCGCCACTTCAGGCCAATCACCAGCGCGATCAGCCCCGCCACGATGCCGCTTTGCAGAATGTCCATCCCGTTAATGCCCAGCATATCGCCGAACAGGATGTGGTCGAGATGCACCTCGGGCTTAACGGCGATGTAAAGAATCAGGCCCGCGCCGAACATGCCGGAAAAGACGATCCCCATGACCGTATCCTGCTTGATGCGGCTGTTATCCTTCAGGTATCCGGTGGCGACCGCGCAGAACAGACCGGCCACGAACGCGCCCAACGCCAGCGGCAGGCCCATCATCCACGCCAGCACGACGCCGGGAAACACCGCATGGCTCATGGCGTCGCCCATCAGCGCCCAGCCTTTCAGCACCAGAAAAACCGACAGCAGCGCGCAGGGTACCGCCACCAGGAGTGAAATCAGCAGCGCGTTGTTCATAAACGCAAACTGGAAGGGTTCAAGGAGCAGCGCCATCATGGGTGGGCCTCCCGCGCGCGACGGCGGCTGGCGAGCAGACCGTGCTTCGGCGCAAAGACGAACGCCAGCAGGAACAGCAGCGTCTGGGCAACCACGATAATGCCGCCGGTGGCGCCGTCCAGATAATAGCTGGCCCACGCGCCGAGGAAGCTGGTGATGCTGCCAATGGCGACGGCAATCATCAGCAGGCGAGGGAAGCGGTCGGTCAGCAGCCACGCGGTTGCGCCGGGCGTGACCACCAGGCAGATCACCAGAAACGCGCCGACGGTTTGCAGCGCCGCCACGGTGGAGACCGCCAGCAGCGTGAAGAATAGAATTTTCAGGCGTTCCGGACGCAGGCCGATGGCGCGGGCGTGGTTCTCATCAAAAAAGGTCACCATCAGATCTTTCCACTTGAACAGCAGGATAACCATCGACACTACGCCGATAATCGCCAGCTGGACGATATCTTCCGGGGCAATGGCGAGAATATTGCCGAGCACGATGGTCTGAATGTTCACCGAGGTCGGGTTAAGCGAGACCATAAACAGCCCTAGCCCGAAAAAGGAGGAGAAGATCAGCCCGATGATGGCGTCCTCCTTCAGGCGGCTGCGCTGGTTGAGAAACAGCATGCTGCCCGCCGCCAGCCCGCCCGAGAGGAACGCCCCCAGCGAGAACGGCAGCCCGAGCATGTAGGCCCCCGCCACGCCGGGCACGATGGAGTGCGACAGCGCATCGCCGATCAGCGACCAGCCTTTGAGCATCAGATAGCACGAAAGAAACGCGCACAGCCCGCCCACCATCGCCGAAACCCACATCGCGTTGAGCATGTACTCGTAGCCAAACGGTTCCAGAAGCGCGTTCATTTGGCCTCCTGACGGTGCGTCACGAACGGGCGTTCATCGTCGGTAATAATGCGGTCTTCCGAGCCGCTGAGCACCACGTGGCGCAGCACGCCGCTGAAGGCGCGCTCAAGGTTCTCGGCGGTAAAGGTGGTTTCCGTCGGGCCGCTCGCCAGCACGGTACCTTTGACCATCACCGTGTAATCGCAAAACTCCGTGACCGAGCCTAAATTGTGGGTCGAGACCAGCATGGTTTTGCCCTCGTCGCGCAGCTCCCGCAGCAGGCTGATGATCCTGGCCTCGGTTTTGACGTCCACGCCGGTAAACGGCTCGTCGAGCAGGATCGCCTCGCCCTGCTGGGCAATCGCCCGCGCCAGGAACACGCGTTTCTTCTGCCCGCCGGAGAGCTCACCGATCTGCCGGTGGCGTAGCTCGAGCATGTCCACGCGCTTCAGGGCGTCGGTCACGATCTGCCTGTCGCACGCTTTTGGCCGACGCAGGAAACCCATATGCCCGTAGCGCCCCATCATCACCACGTCTTCCACCAGCACCGGAAACGACCAGTCAACCTCTTCCGACTGCGGCACGTAGGCGACCAGGTTCTGACGCAGCGCCCGGTGAGGCGGCAGCCCCTGAATGGTGATGGTGCCGCTCGCCGCCCGCACGAAGCCCATTATCGCCTTAAACAGCGTGGACTTGCCGGAGCCGTTCACCCCCACCAGCGCGGCAATCGATCCGCCCGGCACGCTGAACGACGCGTCACGCAGCGCCGTGTGGCCGTTGCGGTAGGTCACGGTTACGTCCGTGACGACAATCCCCTTCTGCATGGCTACTCCTTCATCCCGTCGTGGATGCCCTGCACCAGCGTGCGGGTCGTGACGTTCAGCAGATCGATATAGGTTGGCACCGCGCCGTTTTCCGCGCTCAGAGAGTCAACGTACAGCACGCCGCCGTAATGGGCGCCGGTTTCCCGCGCCACCTGACGGGCGGGCTTATCCGAGACCGTGCTTTCGCTGAACACCGCCGGGATGCGATGTTTTTTCACCAGATCGATAACCTTGCGCACCTGCTGCGGCGTGCCCTGTCGATCGGCGTTAATCGGCCACAGGTAAAGCTCTTTCAGGCCCAGATCCCGCGCCAGATAGGAGAACGCCCCTTCGCTGGTCACCATCCAGCGTTTGTCTTCCGGGATCTCCGCGACCTGCTTACGCAGCGGTTCGAGGGTGGCGACGATCTTCTGCTTGTAGGCTTCCGCGTTGCGCTGATACGTCTGCGCGTTGGCCGGATCGTACTTCACCAGCGCGTCGCGAATGTTGTCGACGTAGATCAGGGCGTTGTCCGGCGACATCCACGCGTGCGGGTTGGGCTTGCCGTCGTACGGCCCCTCGCTGATGCCCATCGGCGTAATGCCTTTGGTGACAATCACCTCCGGTACGCCGTTCAGATGCTGATAAAAACGCTGGAACCACAGTTCCAGATTCATGCCGTTCGCCAGGATAAGCTGCGCCTTCTGCGCGCGTTTGATATCCCCCGGCGTGGGCTGGTATTCGTGGATTTCCGCACCCGGCTTAGTAATGGAGGTCACGTCTGCGGCGTCACCCGCCACGTTTTTCGCCATATCGGCGATAACGGTAAAGGTGGTGATGACCTGAAACTTTTCAGCCGCCTGCGTGCCGGTAGTGGTCGCAGTTATAAGCAGCGCGCCGAGCAACAGACGCTTCAATCCTTGCAGTGGGTGCATCGCGGAAGTCTCCAGAGGTGATTAAATTCAAAGCAAAATTAGCCCGTGCTATAAGGTATAGCACAGGCTATATTTAAATGAAAATGGTTATCATTAAAGTTGTGTCAATGAAGGGCGTGCCTGATGGCGCTTCGCTTATCAGGCCTACGGAAAAGCAGTTTTGAAGGCCGGGTAAGCGCAGCGCCACCCGGCATAAGGGCTACTCACTGTCCGGCAAGTGCCTTATAAAATGCAGGATTCTCCCGAATCACATTAAGTACCTTTGCCGCCAGCCCGGTTGGATTGCGGCGTTTGGACTCCCAGCTTTTTATCGTATCGACGCTCGTGCCAAGCGCCTTCGCCATTTCGCTTTGCGTGATATTGAGCTGCTCTCTGATGGCGCGCACATCTGCAACTTCATAGCGGGTGACTCGGGAAGCGGCTTTTCTTCCGCTATGGATCTCAACCGCCTCTTCAAGCGAAGTTTTGAGTTCATCATAGATGCTCATTTTATACCTCTGAACAACATAAAGGTGTACATAGTACACCAATAGTTAAAGATATAATAAGCTCTATTCGAAAAGTACAGGGCCAGATTCATAACAATCTGGCCCCTCAACTTTCATGCGCTTTATTCAGATCAAACTTTAGACATCCGGGAACATCACGCTATTCCCCGGTGCTTCCCTGTGCAGATGGATAAAGTTCAGGTGCCGTTCATACTGGTCCAGAATATCCGTAATCACCTGCTCCTTGCTGTAATCCATTAGGTCATTCCCCTGGCTGCCTTCCAGCAGGAACGTCTCCAGCCGGTAGTAGGTTGATTTCCCGCTGCGCGCCCGGTAGGTAAACCCAGGAACCGAATACTGCTGCGGCCAGATCTGATAGACAAAGTTCTGCTCGTCGCCCATATGCACCAGCAGATCCAGGTGCCCCAGGGTCTCGCCCTCTTCCGGCGGCAGGTTTTTCAGCTCTACGTACGCACCGCGCAGCTTCAGCTCCTGCGCCACCTCTTCCATCGCCGGGAAGCAGACCGTCTCCATCATCTGGCTGGTGTAGCGCGTGCCCGGGTAGTTCATCAGGCGAGACAGGCGTTTCTTCCAGCTCAGCCTGTCCTGCGCGCCCATCGGACGCGGGGCGGTGTCGCGGCTGGCGCTGACGCGGCGGTAGTCTTCCACCTTGAGCGATTTATACAGCCCGGCCATTACGAAGAAGATGACGAAGCTGAACGGCAGGCCCATGATCACCGTGGTGTTCTGCAGCGCCGAGATACCGTTGGTCATCAGCATGCCGAGCGTCAGCAGGCCGATGGCGACGGACCAGAAGATGCGCAGCCAGTTCGGCGCGTCGCTGTTGATGTCCTTGAGCTTCGAGGTGAAGTTCCCCAGCACCAGCGCGCCGGAGTCCGCCGAGGTGACGTAGAACAGCAGGCCGGTGATGGTCGCCACGGAGGCGCTAAAGGTGAACGCCGGATACTGCGCCAGCAGGCTGTAGAAGCCGCGCTCCGGGTGCGCCATCGCCTCCTGCGCGAACGCCGCGTCGCCGTGAATGATCTCGTACAGCGCGCTGTTGCCGAAAATCGACAGCCACAGCAGGGTAAAGGTGAACGGGATAATCAGCGTGCCCATCACGAACTGACGGATGGTGCGCCCGCGCGAAATACGCGCCAGGAACAGGCCGACAAACGGGGACCACGCCACCCACCACGCCCAGAAGAACAGCGTCCAGTTGTTCATCCACTCCACCGGACGGTCGAAGGCGAAGCTGTTCAGCGTCATGCCCATAAAGCGGTTCACGTAGTCGCCCACGTTGAGCACTAAGGCATTGAGCAGGAACGACGTGTCGCCCATAAACAGCACGAACAGGATCAGGCCCAGCGCCAGCGCCACGTTCAGCTCGGAGAGCACGCGGATGCCCTTATCCACGCCCGACGTCACCGAAATGGTGGCGATAATCACCGACAGCGCAATCAGCGCCGCTTTGGCCGCCATCGAATCCGGGATGTCAAACAGCACGCTCAGCCCGTAGTTGAGCTGCACCACGCCAATCCCGAGCGTTGTCGCGATACCGAAGATGGTGCCGATGACCGCCGCAATGTCGACGCTGTGGCCAATCGGGCCGTTAATTTTTTTACCGAAAATCGGATAAAGCGCGGAGCGGATGGTGAGGGGCAAATTATAACGATAGCTAAAGTATCCGAGCGCCATGCCCATCAGGGCGTACATCGACCAGCCCGTCAGGCCGTAGTGGAACAGCGTCCAGACCATCGCCTGGCGCGCGGCCTCCATCGTCTGCCCTGCCCCTTCCGGCGGCTGCATATACTGCGTGACCGGTTCGGCTACGGAGAAGAACATCAGGTCGATGCCGATGCCCGCGGCAAACAGCATCGCGGCCCAGCTCAGCAGGCTGAACTCGGGCTTGGACTGCTCTGGTCCGAGCTTTACCGAACCGAAGCGCGAGCAGGCAATGCACACCACGAAGACAATATAGAGCGTCGCCGCCAGCAGGTAGTACCAGCCGAAGGTCTTCGACACCCAGTTCAGAGTGCGCCCAATCCACTCGGCAGAAAAATCACGAAAGAAGATCGTCGTCAGGGAAAACAACAAAATCAGCCCGGCGGAAGTATAAAAAACGACCGGGTTGATTTTGTCTTTTTCTCTGTCCTGTGAAAGGTCTGTCATCCAGTATCCTCACTGTTTTTGTAACTATTAAAATCCAAATCCGCAACAATTAAGACACATTTTATATTGAACGTCCAATCAAAAAACGCTTTAATATATAACCAACGCTGATGAATGGAGTGGCAAAAATGCCCAAAGTGGGGATGCAGCCGATTCGGCGCAGGCAGCTTATCGACGCCACGCTGGAAGCAATAAATGAAGTGGGCATGCATGACGCGACCATCGCGCAAATCGCCCGTCGGGCGGGCGTGTCCACGGGGATCATCAGTCACTACTTCAAAGATAAAAACGGCCTGCTGGAAGCGACCATGCGCGACATCACCGGCCAGCTGCGCGACGCGGTATTAAGCCGCCTACGCGCCCTGCCGGGCGGCAGCGCAGAGCAGCGATTGCAGGCGATTGTCGCCGGCAACTTCGATGAAACCCAGGTAAGCGGCGCGGCTATGAAGGCCTGGCTGGCCTTCTGGGCAAGCAGCATGCACCAGCCGATGCTCTACCGCCTGCAGCAGGTGAGCAGCCGACGCCTGCTCTCAAACCTGGTGTACGAGTTCCGCCGCGAGCTGCCGCGTGAACAGGCTGAAGAGGCGGGCTACGGGCTGGCGGCGCTGATCGACGGGCTGTGGCTGCGCGCCGCGCTGAGCGGCAAGCCGCTGGATAAGACCCTGGCGCAGTCGCTCACCAGCCACTTTATCAGCCAGCATTTACCGACCGAATAACCGAGGAGAATTTATGTCCCGAATGGCAGAACAGCAGCTTTATATCAATGGTGGTTATACATCCGCCACCAGCGGTCGCACCTTCGAGACCATCAACCCGGCCAACGGTGAAGTTCTGGCGAGCGTACAGGCCGCCGGGCGCGAAGACGTCGACCGCGCCGTGGAAAGCGCACAGCGCGGGCAAAAAATCTGGGCAGCGATGACCGCCATGGAGCGCTCGCGCATCCTGCGTCGCGCCGTCGATATCCTGCGCGAGCGCAACGACGAGCTGGCAACGCTTGAGACCCTCGACACCGGTAAAGCGTATTCCGAAACCTCAACCGTGGATATCGTCACCGGCGCGGACGTGCTGGAGTACTACGCGGGGCTGATCCCGGCGCTGGAAGGCAGCCAGATCCCGCTGCGTGAGACCTCGTTCGTCTACACCCGTCGCGAGCCGCTGGGCGTGGTGGCGGGCATCGGCGCGTGGAACTACCCGATCCAGATCGCCCTGTGGAAATCCGCCCCGGCGCTGGCGGCGGGCAACGCGATGATCTTCAAGCCGAGCGAGGTCACTCCGCTCACCGCCCTCAAGCTTGCCGAGATCTACACCGAAGCGGGCCTGCCGGACGGCGTGTTTAACGTCCTGCCGGGCGTGGGCGCGGAGACCGGCCAGTACCTGACCGAGCATCCGGGCATCGCGAAAGTCTCCTTCACCGGCGGCGTCGCCAGCGGCAAAAAGGTAATGGCCAACTCGGCGGCCTCGTCCCTGAAGGAGGTGACGATGGAGCTGGGCGGCAAATCTCCGCTGATTATTTTTGACGATGCGGATCTCGATCTCGCGGCAGACATCGCCATGATGGCGAACTTCTTCAGCTCCGGCCAGGTATGCACCAACGGCACCCGCGTGTTCGTGCCCGCGAAGTTCAAGGCCTCGTTTGAGCAGAAAATCGCTGAGCGCGTGGGCCGCATCCGCGCGGGCGATCTGTTCGATGAAAAGACCAACTTCGGCCCGATGGTCAGCTTCCCGCACCGCGACAGCGTGCTGCGCTACATCGCCAAAGGCAAAGAGGAAGGCGCGCGCGTGCTGTGCGGCGGCGACGTGCTGAAGGGCGAAGGCTTTGACAACGGCGCGTGGGTTGCCCCGACCGTGTTTACCGACTGCACCGACGAGATGACCATCGTGCGCGAAGAGATCTTCGGCCCGGTGATGTCCATCCTCACCTATGAAAGCGATGAAGAAGCCATTCGCCGCGCCAACGACACCGACTACGGTCTGGCGGCGGGCATCGTCACCGCCGACCTGAACCGCGCGCACGGCGCGATTCATCAGCTCGAAGCGGGCATCTGCTGGATCAACACCTGGGGTGAATCCGCCGCGGAGATGCCGGTCGGGGGCTACAAGCACTCCGGCATTGGCCGCGAAAACGGCGTGATGACGCTGCAGAGCTATACCCAGGTGAAGTCCATCCAGGTTGAGATGGGTAAATTCCAGTCCATATTTTAACCGGGAGGTTTATTTGCAATTTGACTACATCATTATCGGGGCCGGCTCTGCCGGCAACGTCCTGGCTACACGACTGACTGAAGATCCGAACACCACCGTCCTGCTGCTTGAGGCGGGCGGGCCGGACTACCGCTTTGATTTCCGCACCCAGATGCCCGCCGCGCTGGCGTTCCCGCTGCAGGGCAAGCGCTACAACTGGGCGTACGAAACAGAGCCTGAACCATTCATGAACAACCGCCGCATGGAGTGCGGGCGCGGCAAAGGGCTGGGCGGTTCGTCGCTCATCAACGGCATGTGCTACGTGCGCGGTAACGCGATGGATCTGGATAACTGGGCCAAAGAGCCGGGTCTGGAGCACTGGAGCTACCTCAACTGCCTGCCCTACTACCGCAAGGCGGAGACGCGCGACGTGGGGCCGAACGACTACCACGGCGGCGACGGTCCGGTGAGCGTTACCACCTCGAAGCCGGGCGTGAACCCGCTGTTTGAGGCGATGGTGGAAGCGGGCGTGCAGGCGGGCTATCCGCGCACCGAGGATCTCAACGGCTACCAGCAGGAAGGTTTCGGCCCGATGGACCGCACGGTCACGCCGCAGGGCCGACGCGCCAGCACCGCGCGCGGCTATCTGGACCAGGCGAAACCGCGCCCGAACCTGACCATCCGCACCCACGCCACGACCGATCGCATTATTTTTGACGGCAAGCGCGCCGTGGGCGTCGAGTGGCTGGAGGGCGAAAGCACCATTCCGTCCAACGCGACGGCGAACAAAGAGGTGCTGCTGTGCGCGGGGGCCATTGCCTCTCCGCAGATCCTCCAGCGCTCCGGCGTGGGCAGCGCGGAACTGCTGAAGAAGTTCGATATCCCGCTGGTGCACGACCTGCCCGGCGTGGGGGAAAACCTGCAGGATCACCTGGAGATGTACCTCCAGTACGCGTGTAAAGAGCCGGTCTCCCTCTACCCTGCCCTGCAGTGGTGGAACCAGCCGAAGATCGGCGCCGAGTGGCTGTTTGGCGGCACCGGCGTGGGCGCGAGCAACCACTTCGAAGCAGGCGGATTTATCCGCAGCCGCGAGGAGTTCGAGTGGCCGAACATTCAGTACCACTTCCTGCCGGTGGCGATTAACTACAACGGCTCGAACGCGGTAAAAGAGCACGGCTTCCAGTGCCACGTTGGCTCCATGCGCTCCCCGAGCCGCGGGCACGTGCGCATAAAATCTCGCGATCCGCACCAGCATCCGGCGATCCTGTTTAACTATATGTCCCACGAGCAGGACTGGCAGGAGTTCCGCGACGCGATCCGCATCACCCGCGAAATCATGCACCAGCCCGCGCTGGACAAATATCGCGGCCGGGAAATCAGCCCTGGGATTGAGTGCCAGACGGACGAACAGCTGGACAAGTTCGTGCGTAACCACGCGGAAACCGCGTTCCACCCGTGCGGCACCTGCAAGATGGGCTACGACGAGATGGCGGTGGTTGACGGTGAAGGCCGCGTTCACGGGCTGGAAGGGCTGCGCGTGGTGGATGCGTCGATCATGCCGCAGATTATTACCGGCAACCTGAACGCCACCACGATTATGATCGGTGAAAAAATTGCTGACGCCATTCGCGGGCGCGAGCCGCTGGCGAAGAGCACGGCGGCGTATTATGTGGCGAACGGTGCGCCGGTACGTCAGGCATTACAGAACGTTTAATATTCAGCCCTCTCCGTAAAAGGAGAGGGTTTTCAATATATCCCTTCATTACGATAATATTTTTTCGATACCTATAAGAAATAAATATTACCCGGCAATTATTTTGTTCATTTAAAAGTCTGTTGACACTGTTCCCGCAATTCAACTATGTTTAATCGAATGTCTTTCCATTCGAAATATACAATATATTTAAACCTGAAATTAAAGAAAACGTCATTATTCTTTAATTCCCCCCTGCCTTTATTTTTGCATCACTCAACGGCGAGATAAGATCATGAATAATAGTGCAAACAAAGTTGTTGTTATCACCGGCGCCAGCAGCGGTATAGGTCAGGCTATTGCCCTGTATTTAGCGAATAAGCCCTTTTCGCTGGTGCTGGTGGCGCGTCGCCTGGACAGAGTTAACGCCCTGGTGGATCGCATCGTCCAGCAGGGCGGCCAAGCGATCGCCGTTAAGGCGGACGTGACCCGTCAGGAGGAGGTCCAGCACGCGATTGACGCTGCGGTTGCCGCATACCAACGCGTCGACGTGCTGATCAACAACGCAGGCTTTATGGCTATCGCCCCCATCAGCGAGCGCAAGACCGACGAGTGGGACCAGATGATCGATACCAATCTCAAAGGCGTTTTATATGGCATAGCGGCGGCGTTGCCGGTGTTCCAGCGTCAGGGCGGCGGACATTTCATTAACGTTGCCTCGGTGGCCGGAATTAAGGTGCTTGCCCCCGGCGGCGTGGTCTACAGCGCCACGAAATTCGCCGTCCGCGCGCTGAGCGAAGGCTTACGCCAGGAGGTTGGTAAAACGGTCCGCACAACGCTTATTTCCCCCGGTGCGGTCGAAAGCGAACTGCAATTCGGCAGTTCTGACGAAGAGAGTAAAAAATTCCTCCATGAATTTTATAAGCAGGCCATTCCGGCAGACGCCATTGCGCGGGCCGTATTATTTGCTATTGAACAGCCTGATGATGTTGATGTAAATGAAATTATCGTCCGACCCACGCAGGAAGAATTTTAGCATGCCTTAAATAACGCTGAATGAGGTGTCATTATGATTAAGTCATTAACGTCCTTATCAGATTTAAATATGCGAACAGGTGCCGACATTCTCCTTGAAGTGCTGGAGAGTGAAGGCGTGGAATATATTTTTGGCAATCCCGGCACCACCGAACTTCCGCTGATTGATGCCCTGCTCCGGCATGAAAACATTCACTATATTCTGGCGCTCCAGGAGAGCAGCGTGGTCGCCATAGCCGACGGCTACGCAAAAGCCTCTGGCAAAACGGGCTTTATCAATTTGCATACCGCCAGCGGTCTCGGGCACGGCATGGGGAATCTCATTAACTCGCGGATCATGAAAACCCCGCTGGTGGTCACCGTCGGGCAACAGGATACGCGCCACTACGTGCGTGACCCGCTCCTGTATGATGACATTGTTTCCATCGGTTCCCCGGTCATGAAATGGGCGCAGGAGGTCACCAGCGCCGACCAGCTTCCGGTGCTGGTGCGTCGTGCATTCCACGCTGCCAGCTATCCTCCCGCCGGTCCCGTATTGCTCTCACTGCCGATGAACGTGATGGAAGAGCTCAGCGATGCCGGGATACAAACGGCATCCAAAGTGAACTATCACACCGTCGCGGGCTCGCTGGACGAGCTGGCGGAGGAGCTGAGCCAGGTTACGCCCGGCAGGATCATGATTGTGGCGGGGGATGAGGTTCACTCCAGCGGCTCGACGCAGGAGATTGTCGAGCTGGCGGAAAACCTGGGCGCTCACGTCTACGGCTCCTCCTGGCCGTTGAACCTTCCCTTTCCCACCCAACACGCGCTCTGGCGCGGCAACATGCCCACCACCGCCTGCGAAATCGCCAGCATCGTCAACGCCTACGACGCCGTCTTTATCATCGGCGGCAGAAGCCTGATCACCATCTTATACAGCGAAGGGGACGCGATTCCGGGAACGTGCGCGGTTTACCAGCTTTCGGCCGACATGAACGAGCTGGGCCGCACCTACGCCACCCGCCTCTCGGTGATGGGGGATATCAAACTCTCCCTGGAGGCACTGTTACCGAAGCTTGAGCAACGCCGGGTGGCAGGTAAACTGGTTCATCAGCAGCTGCTTAAAACAGCGCTCAGCGAACGAGAAAAAGAGTGGCAGCAGCAGGAAGAACGCCTCTCGGCAGAGCGGCTGCGCCCGGCCATTTCACCGATGGTGGCGGCCTATGAAGTCATCAAAGCCGTTCCGCCGGGCACCACCATTGTTGATGAAGCAATTGCCACCGCGAGACATGTCCGGCGTTTTATTTCCGACCAGCAGCACCAGCGCTACTATTTCATGCGCGGCGGCGGTCTGGGCTGGGGTATGCCTGCGGCGGTGGGTCACTCGCTGGGGCTGGGCCGCGAGCCGGTAGTCTGCCTGATGGGCGACGGCGCCTCACTGTATTCACCGCAGGCGCTCTGGACGGCGGCACACGAAAATCTGCCGGTTACCTTCATTGTGATGAATAACCTGGAGTACAACGTTCTTAAAAACTTTATGAAGGGCCAGCCGGGCTACAGCTCGACGCAGCTGGGGCGCTTTATCGGAATGGATCTGATTAATCCGCACATTGACTTCCAATCCCTGGGCACCGCCATGGGAATTCGCTGCTGTCGGATAACCGATGCCGCAGACATCGCCGAAGCGGTAGCCCGCGGGCTGCTGTCAGGAAAAACCAATCTGATTGAAATCGTAATTTCCGCGGATTAACCGCGCGTTTACGCTGTACCCTACATATAAAGCTTATAAACGAAACGCCTCCAGCCGCGTAATCTGCTGCCCCTGGGCGTCAAAATTCTCCGCCGCCAGCCAGGCGCGCAGCTCCGCATCCCTTTGCGGCCATTCGCCGTCAATAATCGAAAGCATATCGCTGTCGCGGTTGCGCCCTTTACGCACCAGCTTCTGGCGCAGGCGTCCTTCCCAGACAAACCCCAGCCGCTCCGCCGCGCTGCGTGAGGCGGTGTTCATCGAATCGCACTTCCACTCCAGCCGACGATACTTGTGCTCAAAGGCATTTTTCAACAGCAGCCACACCGCTTCGGTGCCGATGCGGGTGCCTTTCATCCTGCGCGACCAGGTAACGTGGCCGATTTCCACCGATCCCTGAAACCGCTCAATCGCCATGTAGCTCACCAGCCCTACCGCTTTTTCAGTGCGTAAATCGATTACCGCAAACGGGACCAGATCGTCATCCATCACCTTGCCGAGCACCCAGTGCGCGGTGGCTTCCACGCTTTCAGGCTGGGTGCTGGCAAGCCACGTCCAGTCGCTGTCATCACCCAGCGCGTAGGCCTCGTATAAATCAGCCGAGTGACGATCGGCGTCCAGCGGCTCCAGACGGCAATACTGACCGGTGAGCGGGGTGCGGGTTAAGACCCGGGCGCATTTCCAGTCCGGGACGATATCGTTAACGGTTTGACCATGTTGATTGATTTCGGGCACGGCGATGACTCCCTGAAAGGTAAGGAGTTTGTTATAGCAGGTTAAAAAGCGGGCGAAAAGGGAGGATTTGCAGGCCGGGTCAGGCGGAACCGCCGCCCGGCATAAGATTACTTCAGCAGCTTAACCGTAGCGTCGATATCGATTTCATCTTCGGTAAAGATCATCGTCGTGTTCTGGAAGGTGGTGATCGCCAGCTTCTTCACCGTACGCATTTCGCCCGGCTTTTTGTCGGATTTTGGTTTGATGCTGTTCATCAGCAGCCCCACCGACAGCACCGCGTTCTCTTTGTCGATTTTGGTATCAACGGGCTCTTCTTCGCTGAACACCACGAAGGATTTGATCGAGGTGAGCTTCACGCGCTCGCCCGCAATATAGAGGTGCTTACTTTCGGGGATCACCTTCACCGCGTAGGCGGAGAGGCCTTTGTTGTTGGTGGTTGGCTCGAAGGTCACCGCAGCGTCTTTTTTAATCAGATCGGGGTTCGCGACCTTAATCACATGAAAATAGCGGTTGTCGCCGTTTTCATCTTTGATAAATCCGAAGCCTTTATCTTTAAACCACGTTGTGATTGTACCGTTCATCGCTGTTACCGCCTGTCAGATCGTAATGACTAAAGTTTTGCAGCGCGCAGTGTAATGCACAATGGCGGAGGAGACAAAAAAAAGCCCCTGCACGGAGGCAGGGGAAAACTCATGTCAGAGCTTATTAGAATTTAATTAAACACCATTCCACCATCAATTAAGAGCGACTGACCGGTCATGTAGTCGGAATCCGGGCCAGCCAGGTAAGAGACGCAGGCGGCCACATCTTCCGGCTCGGACAGACGGCCAAGCGTAATGCGTTTGGCAAAAGTTTCGGTCCCGTAGCCGAGCGGTTTGCCTGCCGCCTCAGACACCTGACGGTCAATTTCCGCCCACATCGGCGTTTTGACGATGCCCGGGCAGTAGGCGTTAACGGTGATCCCCAGCGGCGCGAGGTCTCGCGCGGCGGTCTGGGTCAGGCCGCGAACCGCAAACTTGCTGGAGCTGTATACCGCCAGCTCCGGGTTGCCGGTGTGGCCCGCCTGGGAGCAGGCGTTGATGATTTTCCCGCCGTGCCCCTCTTTACGAAACGCGTCGATGGCAGCCTGAATGCCCCATATCACCCCTTTCACGTTGATGTTGTAGACCTTGTCGACAATCTCCGGCGTGATGGATTCGATGGGCGTAGACGGCGCTACCCCGGCGTTGTTAACGATGACGTTGAAGCCACCCAGCGCGGTGCGGGCTTTCTCCACCGCGGCAAACACCTGTTCGCGGTCAGAGACGTCGACCTTCACGGCGACGGCGTTACCGCCGTTGCGGATAATTTCATCTGCGACGGCTCTTGCCGTCTCAACGTTATAGTCGGCGATGGCGACGGCAAAGCCGTCTTTCACCAGGCGAAGCGCAATCGCTTTACCAATCCCCTGGCCTGAGCCTGTTACGAGAGCCACTTTTTGCATTTCTCTGTCCTTATATTGATTCACAAAATCTGGCTGAGATGGAGCTGGCCCATCAGCAGCGGGTTATCGCTGTAGTCGACGGGAATAGCCACCACGGCCGGGCCGTCGACATCCATTGCCGCGCGAAGCGTCGGCTCCAGCGCCTCGGCGCTCTCCACGGCGAAGCCCTTCGCGCCGAACGCGTCGGCATAGGCTTTGAAGTCGACCGGGCCGAACTCCACGCCGGAAAGACGCTGGTATTTTTTCTCTTCCTGAATGGCCACCATGTTGTAGGCGTTATCCACCCAGATGATGTGCAGCACGTTGGCGTTGAGGCGCACCGCGGTTTCCAGCTCCATGCTGGACTGTAAAAAACCGCCGTCGCCGGAGACCGACACCACCTTGCGGCCCGGGTTGACCAGCCACGCGCCAATCGCCCACGGCAGCGCGACGCCCATGGTCTGCTGACCGTTGGAGATCATCACCTGACGCGCGCGGAAGCTGTAGAGGTAGCGGGCGATCCAGATATGGAAGCTGCCCATGTCGACGGTGAGCGTCACGTCGCTGTTCACGATGTCCTGCATGGCGCGCACGATGCGCAGCGGGTGCAGGGCAAACTGGTTGAGCGAGGCGCCGCGGCGGTCGAGCAGGTCCCGCTGATGCTGGCGATCGACCAGAATTTCTGACGCACGCTGGCTCAGCTCAAGCTTGCGATCGATCCGGTTAGCAAGCAGGTTCAGCGTTTCGGCGATGTCCCCCACCAGCTCCAGATCCGGGACGTAGTTACGCTCCTCGTAGGCGGGCAGCACATCGATGTGCACCAGCGTCGCGTCGCCGCTGTTCCACATAGAAGGCTCGTACTCCACCGGGCTGTAGCCGATGCAGATAATCAGGTCAGCCAGATGCAGCAGCCGGTCGCCCGCCTGGTTGTTGAACAGGCCGACGCGTCCGGCAAAGCGGGTAAAGTGCTCCTGGTTCACCGCCCCGGCGGCCTGATAGGTGCTGGTGACCGGAATGCGGCTTTTCTCCAGCAGCTTGCGCAGCGCGGCGCTGTTCGCTGGCTGGCTGGCCATCAGGCCGAGCAAGATGACCGGGTTTTTGGCGTTTTCGATAAGCTTCGCCACGTCGTTAATCGCTGACTCCGGTGCCGGGCCCATCAGCGCCGGACCGCTGGCGGGCAAAATCGCGCCCGTCGCGGGCTGGTCGACAATATCCTGCGGCAGGCTGACGAACGCGCCTCCCGGCCTGCCGTGCTCGGCGGCGCGAAACGCGTTCGATACCACCTCGGCAATCGCGTCCGGCGAACTGACCTCGACGGCATATTTAGTGACCGGGCTGAACATGGCGACGGTGTCCATGCTCTGGTGCACCAGCTTGGCTTTATCCGCCCGCTTCACCGCCCCGCCCAGCGCCACCACCGGGTCACCCTCGCTGTTGGCGGTGGCGATGCCGGTGATCAGGTTCGAACAGCCCGGCCCGGAGGTGACCAGCGCCACCCCGGCCTTGCCGGTCAGCCGCCCCACCGCCGCCGCCATAAACGCCGCGTTGGCCTCGTGGCGCACCGGAATAATCTCGATGGAGGAGTCCAGCAGGGAATCAAACACCTTGTCGATTTTCGCCCCCGGTATGCCGAACACCTGCTTCACGCCCTGCGCTTCCAGCTGGCCGACAACCATATCGGCGCCGTGCGCCCACTGACGTGACTGTTTCTCACTGTTCACGGTAGTACTCCTGTTAGTTTTCGACGGCGCGGATAGCCGCATCAAGGTTGCTGGGGTGCAGGTTGGCCTGTAAAAACGCGCTGTCGGCGGGCAGGTCAATCATCAGCTTGTGAATTTCACCGAAGGTGAGCACGCCGCTCTCCAGCTGGTAGTCGAGCAGATGTCCCCCGCCCTGGCGGTCGTCGGTGATGAAATGCTCGTGATACCCGGCCACGTTAATGCCCTGCATATGCTGCGGCGTGCGGAACCCGACCAGCACCCCTTCGCGCTGGTTAAAGCGGAACACCGGCTGGTCGTCCAGCACGTCGGTCATCGCCCGGTACGGCGGCTTCTGTCGCGGCACCGTGCGGGTGTGGGCGTGGCGGAAATTGCCGTCAATGCGCAGCGCGCAGAACAGGTTGTCGGAGGGGATCTGCTGGTCGATGACGTCGTGGATCTGCTGGCGGCTGACCGGCGCATCGAAGGTTTTGCGGTACTGCGGCTGGAACCAGGTCATCACCGCGAACGGCGTTTTCTGCTCCGGCTTCGCGGCCCGGGCGCTGCCGTCGGCGCGCAGCTGGTACACCTGGCTGCTGAAGGCAATCATTTCACCGTCCAGCTCGTTAAAGGTGCCGAGACCAAAATCACCGTGTGCCAGCAGGTCGGCGATCGTCGTCTCCCCTTCGTACACGCCGCTTAGCAGGGCGCTCATTAGCGATGTCTGGTAGATCACGCTGTCAGGATGCTGGGCGGAGAACCCGCGCAGGGTCTCGCACAAACTCGCCTCACAGTCGCAGGCAGATGAATGCATCATCGTGCTCGTCCTCTTCAACTTTATTTAGAAAGGTTAAATAAATGTTGACCCGATTCAGCAGAGAGTTCCAATATAGAAACCATGCTGGTTTGAGACGTTTTAGATATGGAACTTCGTTATCTGCGGTATTTTGTCGCGGTTGCACGCGAGCGACACTTCACCCGGGCGGCCGAAGCGCTGGGTATTTCACAGCCTCCTCTGAGTCAGCAGATCAAACGGCTCGAAGAGGAAGTGGGCACGCCGCTGTTCAGGCGCCTGACGCGTGGCGTGGAGCTGACCGAGGCGGGAGAAGCCTTCTACGAGGACGCCTGTAAAATTCTGGCGCTGAGCGATGCCGCGCTGGAGAAAGCCCGCGGCATCGCGCGCGGGCTGAACGGCAACCTGTCGATTGGCATCACCAGCTCCGACGCTTTCCACCCCAAAATTTTCGCGCTGATTCGCCAGTTTCAGGTGCAGAACATGGCGGTGCAGGTTCACCAGGTGGAAGCCAATATGTCGTCGCTGACGACGATGCTGGCGGAGGGTGAGCTGGATATCGCCTTCGTGCGCCTGCCCTGCGAGAGCAGCAAGATGTTCGAAATAAAAATCCTCGACCGGGAGCCGATGGTGGTGGCGCTGCATCGCGATCATCCGCTGGCGGCGTGCGGTTCGCTGGCGTTAGATCAGCTTCGGGATACGCCGGTGGTGTTGTTCCCGCAGGAGGTCGCGCCGGGCCTGTACGACCGGGTGCACGGCTGCTGCGAACGGGCCGGGATTGACGTGCAGCACGCGCTGCAGTCGTCGCAGCTCTCCTCCTCCCTGAGCATGGTCTCCGCGGGCGGCGGGTTTGCCCTGGTGCCGAAATCCATGGCGGCCATTTCACCGCCGAATGTGACCTATCACGCGCTGAGCTCGCCGGAGCTCTACACCGATATCGCGCTCTGCTGGCGGCGGTTTGAACGCTCGCGGACGGTGAAGCGGTTTTTGGGGATGATGAGCGAGGGGTGACGGCCGGTTTGGTTGGTGGTTTTTGTAGGCCGGGTAAGGCGTAGCCGCCACCCGGCAAGCCAGCCTCCGGCGTCAAATCCAGACATCGTTCTCTGCGGTGCGCTCCCCGCCTTCGTGTCCGGTGTTCAGGACCCCGCAAGGTTCTATCATCATCATTTTCACAACACCCTCAGCAGAGGTTTTGTGCTCAACGCCTTTTGGCACAACGTAAAGTTCTCCCGGATTAACGAGCACGTGTCCGTCACGAAAATCAATACGTAACACGCCCTCGACCACGATAAATGCTTCATCGGTTTCAGGATGCGCGTGCCATATAAAATCTCCCTCTATTTTCACAATCTTAAACTGGTAGTCATTCATCTGAGCGATGACCTTCGGCTGCCAGCGCGCGTCGAAGAGGGAAAATTTATTTTTCAGATTAACGGGTTGATACATGGTGACACTCCCTATGGTTGAGAAGTGTCCAGAATAGAGTTAAGCCATTGCGCCAGTCTTGAACGATCGTGCAGCTCAGGCGCGGCTGTTTTGGATGATTTTCTGCCAGCGTCCCGGCGAGATCCCCAGCGTTTTGATAAACTGGCGAGTCATATGGCTTTGGTCGGAAAACCCGGCCTCAACGGCCGCTTCAGCAAGAGACAGGCCCTTCTCTATCAAACGTCGGCAATATTCAAGTCGCCGCATCGTCACATAGCGATACGGGCTTGTTCCGTAAAGTGCACGAAAATCCCGACTCAGGCTCCAGCGATCCCTGCCGCTGACCGCAGACAGCGTCTCCAGCGTAATGTTTTGGCTGAATTCAGTTTGTATATACTCGCGTGCACGCTCTGCGCGACGATAATCGAATGCGCATCGACGAAAGCGCTGCCCTCCCACCATGGCCAGCGTGTTGGCCAGATCGTAAAGCGCGTCCTCTTCTTCCAGCGTATCAACAGATTCTTCTAGCCCTTTCAGCAGGGATTCGGTCGCCGCAAAAAGCCGGGGATCGGATGAGATCCCGCCGGGAATAAACGGCAGCGGCTTTCCGCCCAGGATTTTCTGAATTAACGCGGGATCGATATACAGCATCCGATACTGAAAACCTTCAATCGTCCCCGCTTCTCCGTCATGCAGTTCATCGGGGTGCAGAACCATCGTCCCACCAGGAAGGCTGTGTTGTTGACTGCCCCGATAGTGAAAGCTCTGCACCCCGGACAAGGTTCTGCCTATCGCGTAGGTGTCATGCCGATGTGGCTCATAGCCATGTCCGCTAAAGTACGCCTCAATGCGCTCTATTTTTCCTGGCGTTTGCGCAAATTTGACCCAGTCTTTGCTCTCGCTGGCGCTCGGCATATGTGCAACCTGATAACGGTAGAGGGGGGAAGTAACACCATAAACGCATGGAGTGGCATTTGGAAAGATATTGATGTCAGGGCTTTCTGGAAGACTCCTCGCAAACCTGCAAGTAACCTTATGTAATTCAGGGGCATCCCTTTTCATCCCTTCTTCGCAGTCGTAAAGTACCTGCGTTGCGGCACATCCGTAACCGGGCGTAGGAACCCGTTAGCATAACATGACATTTTTTGAACAAAGAGGATGCTAAATGGCAACTACCCCTGGATTTACATACGCGCTTTCTGAGGAAAGTGCTATTCATCATCTTGTTAACACTTCAATTCCCGATTCTGCGGATCTTTTTGAACTGGCCGACGCCTGCACCGCCTATGTGAGTGTACTACTAGAAACTGACGACGCGGTGACGTTTGCCACCCTCTGTAAGCGATTGCTGGCTGCGCTGAAGCGGCTGCGGGAATGCTGCGATGCTGAACTCCCGGCGTATCTGGTTGAACAGCTGATTGCGGGGGAAAAGATCGCTTCCTGTGTGCCGGATTGCTGGCAAGAGACGACGCTACAGGTGGACTATGCCGTAGCGTTAACACTGGCAGTAATGGGCGGGACGTTGCCTTCGAGCGTGGCGAAAGAACTCACCGGGCTGCTGCATGATATGGTCTGGCTGCTGGCGGAGTTTGTGAAGGAGCCGTATATCACGGCGTGATGAGGCGGGTGATGGGGGGCCGGGGTTCTGCTGGGTAAAAAGCGGATTCTCGGCCTTATGCAAACAACAACATTGTTTGTTGAATGTCTGTTAAGAGTGAAGATAAGACGCAACACTGAATATATTAAAGATTGGTGGTTCCAGACCGATTATTAAATCCTTAAATACGAGACCATACGCTGGATGAGGCACCGCCAACATAAAAACATTTTATTTAATATTATTAATGAACAATGGAAATTCAGTAAAATTGTTGTATAATTCATTCGCACACGTACCCTGCGGCATGGTGCATTCTCCTAGAGCCAATTCCAATTAAAAATTATGGATAGAAATAATGGTAGACAGTTCCTACGAATCTCTTGAAGTTGATCTTAACTCAATTTATTCTGACGATGAAACGAATATAATGGGTGAAATAAACACTGTTTCTGATTATATTGGCATTATAAGCAATATAGATCATGGTAAATTTTATCGCGGACAAGGAGACGCAAGATGGAGAATAGTGTCATCTCTCACAAGGGCTATCTTCCCAAGGAAGAAGGACTTTCTTAATAAAAAAGAGAAGAATGAAATTGACTATAGAAAATTAAGGATATGCATAGACTCTCGTATTAACGATATATTCAATGCATATGTAATATTTAAAAACAACTTACCAACATATATATCAGAGATTGAATCCAAAGAGTTCCTTATAAACTCAAATTTATCTATACTGCTATTAGCTCAACATTATGGTTTACCTACTCGATTTATTGACGTATCCATTAATCCGCTGATTGCATTGTACTTTGCGGTGTCAAAATCTACAATCAAAACACAAGACCCTGCGGCAGTATTTATCTATGATAGTGAAGCATATCTTACAGGGGATGAATTTGATTATGCCACAAAAAATCTTGTTGAATCAATTAAATCCTCGCATGTAAAGACACGTTCTGAACAAAGCTCATTTAGAGAGATAGCTAAATTAAGTAGTTTTGGTTATCGTTTTATGTCTGTGACTCCAATACCTACGCTAACGGACACCTTGAGCATTGAACATTATTCATTTGATAAAAGAATGCAGTCTCAAGAGTGTCTTTTTTTGTTTCATAATAATTTTGAGAAACCTTTTCAAGCTAAAAATGAAAATAATCTAAGCAAAATAATAATTAACAATCCATATAGAATAAAAAAAGAGCTAATGAATTTAGGCATTGTAGAATCCAAGATATACCCATCACTATCAGGATTCAGCAATACTCTTTTAAATAGAAAAATAAACAATGATTTTTCATTCTTTGACTAATAACTGATGATGTCGAATTAATAAAACCGCTGCTTTAGAAATTATCGCAGCGGCTTTTTTCAAGTTAAACTTTTAACGGAACGATGACCATAACATTTTAGAGAAAATTGGTAATTGTTGTGACTGCAAAGCAATAAAATTAATGACGTTTAATATCTACTCTTGGCACAAAGCGGACGCAGCTTTTACACACATCCATATACTGCTGTAAGCAAAACAATCACCCACAAAAATCCTTCTCACCAAACAATGCCTGAATACGCTCCGCAAATCAAACAAATACCCAAAACCAAACCATCCACTTTTATCTCTCACCACCACCTATACTGTTTCCTTCGTGGAAACAAGGTGCAAGAATGCACATAGTTTCAAGAGTGCCTTTCGACACAGCGGCCAGACAATTTCCTAACCAATCACTCGCCCTGGACGATCTTTACCGGGTACTAAAGAAGGAACACTACCCTTCACCAGACGACATGCGAAAGCGCTTTCCCAGCCTGGATCGGATGAAATACCGGGAAAAATGGTGGGTCATTGATGTGGGTGGCGGACATTTAAGAGTGATGTTTTTTGCTGATTTTGAGCGAGGAAAGATTTTCATCAAACACATCAGCACACACGCAGAGTATGACAAGCTCACTGACCTCTACCGGAGAACGAAAGAATGAATTTTGCAGCAGCCATCAAAGCGGCAAAGGATCTGACAAACGCGCTCCCTTTCCTGGGCTCAAGCCCGTCGCGCCAGGATTACGAGGATGCGTTAGCGCTGGTGGAGTATCTGATCGAACACGAACCCGATAGCCCGCTGGTAGAGATGCTCACCGCCAGGATCGATAAGTACGAAAACGAATCTCCGGAGTTTGCGGAATTTAACGCGCGTGTTGCCAGCATTCCGTCAGGCGTTGCATTACTGCGAACGCTGATGGATCAGTATCAACTCACTCAGAGCGACTTGGAGAACGAAATTGGTAAGAAATCTCTGGTGAGTCGGATCCTCAACGGACAGCGTACGTTAACGCTGGATCATATGCGTAGACTGGCGAAGCGTTTTGATTTACCAGTGAGTGCATTTGTAGGGAAGTGATTAAAAAAAGGCTTTGTACACGGCTGGATCCGTAAAAGGACGCTGAAGGCTGTTAAATCGACTATTGAAGAACGGGGGTCTTAAGATGCTGGCTTATATCACTATAGGTACAAATGATTTTCAGCGCTCCGTGAACTTTTATGACGCTGTTTTTAACGTTCTGGGCTACTCGCGTCTGCCTGCCTGGACAGAAAGCTGGGCAATGTGGGGGGATGAAAATAATCCAGGTGAGGGGTTCAGCTTCTGTATTTGTCCTCCTTTTGACGGGCATCGCGCAACGGCGGGAAACGGGACTATGTTCGCATTCAGTGCAGATAACGCGGACCTTGTCAGACGGTTCCATGCCGTGGGCCTCCTCGCGGGAGGAACGAATGAAGGCGAGCCGGGCACGCGAAGCGCGTACGGCCCCGACTTTTATGTTGCCTATCTGCGCGATCCTGACGGGCATAAGCTGGCATGCGTTTGTCAGCATTATTCTCCAGAAGCTGATAAGTTCGTAGACAAGGAATAGTCCCTTCAATCCTTATCTATCGCCCCACCGCCACGCTCGCCGAGAGCCCCGCCACCAGCTCAACTCCCTCCGGCAGCCTGTCGATATGAATGCGCACCGGCACGCGCTGTGCCAGCCGCACCCAGCTAAAGGTGGGCTCGACGTCGGGCAGACCCAGCCCGCCCGTCTCGTCGTTGCTGTCCCCAATCCCACGTCCGATGCTCTCCACGTGACCCGAGATGACCGGCTCGTAGCCCATCAGCACCACCTGCGCGGCATCCCCGACGCGAATATGGCGCAGCTTGGTCTCTTCAAAGTACCCCACCACCCAGAAGCTGTGGGCATCGACGATGGCGACCTTCGTCTCCCCCGCCGTCGCATAGTCTCCGGGGCGAAGCCGCAGGTGCGTAACGTACCCCGAGACCGGCGCACGGACGGTGGCGTGGGCCAGATTCAGCTCGGCCAGCTCCAGCGCGGCCAGCGCGCCGTGATAATTGGCCGTCGCGACGTTCGCCGCGCTGCCGGTTTGCTGCAAATCCTCGCTCGAGATCGCGTTTTTAATCAGCGTGCGGCGATGGGCCGCGTCCTGGCGCATCAGCATCTCATGGCGTTTCGATTCCACGTCAGCCTGCGCGCTGACCACCGCCAGCTTCAGCCAGCGCGGATCGATGGCGTAGAGCACATCGCCCCGGTTCACCCACTGGTTGTCCCGCACGGCCACGCTGATGACGGGCCCGGAGACGTCCGGCGCAATCTGAACCACGTCCGCCCGCACGCGGCCATCGCGGGTCCACGGCGTTTGTGCGTAGTGTTTCCACATCATAAAGGCCAGAAGCGTGGCCGCCGCGACGGCGCTTAACGTCAGCGCATAGCGAGCCAGTAAAGAGAGCAGTGATTTCATGACAATAACCCCAACGCGGTCAGGCCCTGCATCAGCAGGAAAAAGGTGACAATCCAGGTGGAAACATCCATCAGCGGGCGGAACGGCAAGCGCCGGTAGATCCTGCTGAGAGAGAAAAGCGCGACGAGGCCCAGCGTGCAGACCAGCGCCGCGAGGGCGACCATCAGCAGCCCCGGAATAAAAACCCCGCCGATATTGAGATCGTTAACCATGCTCTGGCCTCCGTAATGCACAGTGCAGATCCACCAGCCTGAAGACAAACTGGCGCGTATGTTCATCTGCCGCAGGCAGATGGCGCTCGATAAGGGCGGCAATGCGTTCACGTACGGCGCTACTGTCCGCGGCGTTTATCCGATGAAAAAGCGCGTCAACCTCCCTGCCGGGCGGTGTGTCGCTGCGGCGTAAATGCATAACCGAAAGCCCCAGGCGCAGCGCGTGCAGCAGCCGATCGAGCGCCTGCTCTGGCGCGCGCTCGCTGCGCTGTAAACGCGGCAGCAACAGGGCGGTTCGGTCCATCATCAGGTTGATCCAGTGCGTTTCGTCGACCCGCAGCGTGCCCTTCACGCTGCGGCGAATGTCGCGCTGGCACAGTTTCAGCAGTCGCGTGATGGCACCATCCGCCTGCACGGTTTGCAGCAGGCTCATGCTGATGACGGCAAAGCCGGTCGCGGCAAATAGCGCGATGGCGGTGTTGGCCGCAACGGCAAAGTCTCCGCTGTAGCGCGCCCCCAGCTCGCACAGAATGGGCAGCGTCAGGGTGATGCCCATCGCCATAAACGTAGTGGGCGGGCGCGCCTGAAGCGACCCGGCCAGCAGATACGCCGGGGCAAGCACCGCCACCAGCACCGGGAAATCGCTCACCTGCGGCAGCAGCGCAAAGCTGTAGAACAGGCTTATGACCACGCCCCAGAACGAGCCAATGATGTACTTCACAATGTGCGGCGCCGGGATATCGAAGCTGCCAAACAGCGTGCAGCAGACGCCAAGGATAGAGACCGCCGTACCGCCATCCGGCCACGCCGAGAAGATCCAGACCAGACAGCCGCTCAGAATGATGGCGGAAGCCGCCAGCGCCGTGCGGGCGGCGGTAAGCGGATCGCGGTGGAAAACGTAGCCTTTCGCCGCGCGGGTTTGCCTCTCTCCAGAAACGGGTTTGGCGTGGTGGATGGCCCCGGAAAGACGCTCGCACTGCTGCAGGAGAGCGATGGCCTCCGAGAGGTAGCGAATAAAGCTGACCCGCAGCGCGTCGTCAAACGTCTGCGCCTGCGCGGCATACCGATCGACGAGAAGCGCACAGCGGAGCCGCAGCGCCTCTGCCGTGCTGCTGGCACCCTCACCGGCAAGCCAGGCCTGAACGTCGCCCAGCAACGTCTGCACGTCGGCGGGCGGGGTTCCGAACGCTGGCAGGCGATCGTGCAGTTCGCAGTTGACGATAACCAGCCGCGCCAGCCGGTCGTGGATCGCTTTTCTGGCCTGCCGCGCCGGGGCGGAAAGCGCAAAATCATACGGAATATGGTGGCTTATGCCCTGCAGAAACTGCAGCGCCAGCGCCAGATGCAGCGGGCCGGAAGCCGCGTCGGGTTTACCCGCTAAGGTGTCGGCCACCCGCCCGCGCGCGGCCTGTAGCGTCTGGGATAATTTAGCGTTGAACAGCCCTGATGCGCGCGCGGGCAGCACGTAGCGGTGGATCAGCGCCGCGCAAAAAATCCCAATCGCGATCTCCTGCACGCGGACGATAGCAACGTTAAAGATGCCGCCGGGATCGGATACCGCGGGAAAGCCGATCAGGCTCGCGGTGTAGCCGGCCAGCACGAAGGCGTAGGCCCGGGGCGTGCGCTCCAGCAGGGAGAGCCACAGGCAGAACGCGATCCAGCCCGTCAGCACCGCGCTGCACAAAATCGGCGTATTCGCGAAGGTAGGCACGATCAGCACGGTCGCGCTGGCACCCGCCACGGTACCGGCCAGCCGGTAGAGGCTTCTGCTCAGCGATGCCCCGACCGACGTCTGGGACACGATGTAAACGGTAATAATGGCCCATGAGGGACGTTCGAGGCCTATCGACAGCGCAATGTAATAAGCCAGCATCGCCGCGGCAAAACTCTTGGCGGCGTAGATCAGCGCGCCCGCATCGTTTCGCAATGCGGCGGGCATGCGCGCGGGATGAGAGAAGAAGTTTTTCATGCCGGGATTATTACCGGCTTACAGACGCCCTTAAATACTCTATTCTGTCAAAAAATACCTAAATGTTGCCAGAATCGTGAAGCCTCAACTCGCTCATACGCTGTACGACCCTGACGCCACCGCCAGCCCGGCGGTGGCGCGTCGTCTGGACTTTGTGGATTACGCCGCGGAAGTGCCGGTGCATACCCACCGCAAGGGGCAGCTGATTATTGCCCGATACGGCGCGGTCAGCTGTTACGCGGAAAATGATATCTGGATCGTGCCGCCGGACTGCGCCGTCTGGATCCCCGGCGGGATCCCGCACAGCGCCAGGGCGACCTGGAACGCGCATCTGAACTATCTGTTTATTGAGCCCGGCGCGGCGGCGCTGCCGGAGAGATGCTGCACGCTGGCGATCTCGCCGCTGATTAAGGAGCTGGTCGATCGTCTGACGCGCGAAGGCGTGGATTATCCCCCAGACAGCCACGTCGCCAGGCTGACCCGAGTGACGCTGGACGAGCTCGCCAGCATGCCGCAGCAGAAGCTCAGCCTGCCGGTCTCGGCAGACCCGAAAATTCGCGCGATGGCCGACGCGCTGGTCAGCCGCCCTGAGGACAGAAGCACCCTGAAGGAGTGGGCGAAACGTCTTGCCCTCAGCGAGCGCTCGTTTGCCCGCCTGATGCAGCGCGAAACTGGGCTGAGCTTCGGGCGCTGGCGCCAGCAGCTGCATTTGATTATTGCCCTGCGGGAACTGGCCAGCGGCGTGCCCGTCCAGAACGTGGCGGCAACGCTCGGGTACGAATCCGTGAATGCGTTCATCACCATGTTCCGAAAAGCGATGGGCAGCACGCCCGCCCATTACTTTGCCGAACGGAAAAACAGCGGCCGTTAGCCAGGCCCCTCGCTCCCCGCCGCCAGCAGCGGCACCACTACCTCGCTGATGGGCACCGCAATGCCGTGCTTGCGGCCGTAGCGCTGGATCACGCCGTTGCGGATATCCCACTCCATCGGGCGATCCGCCTGGCGGTCGGCGAGTATCGACGTGCCAAGGTCCTCAGGCGCGCGCTGGAAGTTCGCAAGAATCTCCTGGGCCACGCCATCATCCAGCTTCGCCTCCTCGGCGCGGGCGACGGTAAGCCCCTCGCGCAGGTAGGCCAGCGCAAGCTCGGTGATATCCTCGCGCCTGAACATCCCTGCGCGGCGGTTGGCCAGCACCATCAGCCCGGCGACCGCGTTTTGCAGCAGCTTGCGCCAGGCGACGGTGGCGAAGTCTGCCGAGAGCTCAACCGCGCAGCGCGTTCCGTGAAGCGCCTCAACCACCCGCTGCGCCTGCGGCACCTCCGGCAGGGTCAGGCGCGGCTTCGCCCGCAGCCACACGGACGCGTCCGGCTCGCGCTGGGCCGGGAACCAGACTACCGACGGCAGCACCGTAGCGCCGTTAACCCACGGATCAAGCTGGGCTTTTTGCTCCACGCCGTTTTGCAGCGCGCAGACCACGGTGTTTTCATCGCACAGGGCGCGCAGCCACCCGGCGCTGTCGGCATTTTGCGTCGTTTTTACCGCCACAAAAACGAGATCGGCAGGGCGCGTGATGATGGACGGATCGGTTAATACCGGACCGGGCACCACCGTTTCCCCCTCGTCGTAGCGCAAACGCAGCTCAGGATGCGCGGTACGTCCGCACAGCAGCGGCGTGCGGCCCGCGTCATGCAATACCGCGGCAATGGTGGTCCCAATCGCACCGGGACCTATCAGCGCAATGGTTGGATTGTCAGACATCATTCACTCCCCTTTTCGCTAAGCCTGCTAACAGTTATACCACCCTGAAAAGTGAGCGCCACGTCGTTGTCTATACTCAACACACAACAGACAACGGAGTGCGCCATGCCTTTACCCGATTTTAAGTCCTCTGAACCTTTCACCCTCGGCATTGAGCTCGAACTGCAGGTGGTGAACCCGCCGGGCTACGATCTGAGCCAGGACTCCTCCGCCCTCATCGCCGCCGTCAAAGACGAGATCAAAGGCGGCGAGGTGAAGCACGACATCACCGAAAGCATGCTCGAAATCGCCACCGGCGTGTGCCAGACCATCGACCAGGCGGCGGCGCAGTTCTCGGTGATGCAGCAGAGCATCCTGCGCGCGGCGGCGGAGCAGCATATTCAGATCTGCGGCGGCGGGACGCACCCGTTCCAGAAGTGGCAGCGTCAGGAGGTGTGCGACGACGAGCGCTATAACGTCACGCTGGAGCGCTTTGGCTACCTGATTTTGCAGGCAACGGTGTTCGGCCAGCACGTGCACGTCGGCTGCCGGACCGGGGACGACGCGATTTACCTGCTGCACGGCCTGTCGCGCTTCGTACCGCACTTTATCGCCCTGGCGGCCGCCTCGCCGTACATGCAGGGCACCGACACAAAGTTCTCCTCGTCGCGGCTCAACATCTTCTCCGGGTTCCCGGATAACGGCCAGATGCCGTGGGTCAACAGCTGGCAGGAGTTCGAGGGGCTGTTCCGCCGCCTGAGCTCTACCAGCATGATCGACAGCATTAAGGATCTGCACTGGGACATCCGCCCCAGCCCGCACTTCGGCACCGTGGAGGTGCGGGTGATGGATACGCCGCTGACGCTCGGCCACGCGATTAACATCGCCGGGCTGATTCAGGCGACGTCCCACTGGCTGCTGACCGCGCGGCCGTATAAGCATCAGGAACGGGATTTTCTGCTGTACCGCTTTAACCGCTTTCAGGCCTGTCGCTACGGGCTGGAGGGGATCCTGACGGACGTGCACACCGGCGAGCATAAAACCGTGGCGGAAGACATTGCCTGGCTGCTGGAGCAGGTTGCGCCGTCGGCCGAGAAGCTCGGCGCGACGAGCGCAGTCAATGAAATTGCCCTGCTGTTAAAGCAGGGCAAGAGCGAGGCGCAGCGCATGCGGGACTTTATCGCCGACGGCGGCTCGCTTATTTCTCTGGTTCAGAAGCACTGCGAGCTGTGGGCGACGAGTCCGTAAGGCCGTGGCCCCACTCGCGCAGGCGCTGGAACAGCACGAACAGTGCGGGGATAAACACGATCCCCACCACGGTCGCCACCAGCATGCCGCTGAACACCGTGGTGCCGATGATGCGGCGGCTCTGGGCTCCCGCCCCGGTCGCCAGCATCATTGGAAGAACGCCTATAATGAACGACACGGCGGTCATCATCACCGCGCGGAAGCGGCGCGATGCCCCTTCTCTTGCGGCATCGACAATCTCCATGCCGTCCATGCGCCGCGCGCGGGCAAACTCCACGATAAGAATGGCGTTTTTAGCCGCTAGCGCGATCAGCAGGACCAGGCCAATCTGCACGTACACGTCGTTGGCGTAGCCCGCCATCCACAGCCAGACCAGCGCCCCGCCGATGGCGAACAGCACCGAGAGCATCACGCTCGCCGGAAGCGTCCAGCTCTCGTACTGGGCGACGAGGAACAGCCACGCCATCACTACCGCCGCCAGCACAATCCATATCGCCTGATTGCCGGTCTGCTGCTCCTGATACGACATGCCGCTCCAGGCGTAGTCGTACCCGGCGGGCAGGCTCTGCGCCAGGATCTCGCCCATCGCCGCCATCGCGGTGCTGCTGCTTACCCCTTCCGCTGCCGAACCGCTTACCGATACCGACGGGAACTGGTTGTACTGCTGAATAAATGGCGCGCCGACGGTCGGCGTGATGGTGACGAGGTTGCTCAGTCGCACCCGCTCGCCGCCGTTGCTGCGCACGAACAGCTCGCTGATTTGCTCCGCGCGCTCGCGCCACTGCATCTCGTTCTGCATCACCACGTGGTAGACGCGGTTGTTGACGCTGAAATCCCCGGCGCGCGCGCCGCCGAAGGCGGTTTGCAGGCTGCTGAAGATGCGCGACACCGGCACGTCGAGGCGGGCCGCGCGCTCGCGGTCAACGGTCAGCGTCAGCTGCGGCACGTTGCTGCTCCAGGTGGTGAACACGCGGCTCAGCTGCGGATGCTGGTTGGCTTTCGCCAGCACCTCACGCGTCACGCGCTCCAGCTCCGCCGGACTCTGCCCCGCCTGCGCCTGGATGCGCAGGTCGAAGCCGGAGGCGTTGCCCAGCCCCGGCAGCGTCGGCGGCGCGAAGGTCATGATGGTCGCCTCCGGCAGGGCCAGCAGCTGACGCTGCAGGGTGCCCATCACCTCGTCCAGCGGCGGTCGTTCGCTCCAGTCCTTCAGCATGATGGAGATAAACCCGCCGTTGGAGGCGCTGGTGCCGTTGAGGATGTTAAACCCCGAGACCTGAATCACGTCCTCCACCGCCGGATGTTTAGCGATGAGTTCGCGCGCGGTAGCCATCACCGCTTCGGTGCGCTCCAGCGAGGCCGCCTCCGGCAGCTGGACGCTGGCGAAGAAGTAGCCCTGATCCTCCTGCGGCAGGAAGCCTTTTGGCATCGACGTAAAGCTGAACGCCACCACGGCCGCCGCGCCCGCGGTGGCCAGCAGCGCCAGCCACGGGCGCAGGTTTAAGACGTTCACAATGCGGGTGTAGAAACCGCGCGCGGCATCCAGCCCGCGGTTAAAGGCGCGATAAACTGCCGCAGGTTTCTCCGGGCGCGGACGCAGCAGCAGCGCGCACAGGGCGGGCGTCAGGGTCAGCGCCACCAGGCTTGAAAGCGTCACGGCGGTGGAAAGCGTCACCGCGAACTGGCGGTACAGCTCGCCGACAATCCCCGGCAGGAGCGCCACCGGCACAAACACCGCCAGCAGCACCAGCGTCGTGGCAATCACCGGCCCGGCGATCTGGCGCAGCGCCAGCGCGGTCGCCGCCGTGCGGCTCTGCCCTTCCGCCATCAGCGTTTCGACGCTCTCCACCACCACGATGGCGTCATCCACCACCATGGTCAGCGCCAGAATAATGGCGAACAGGCTCAGCGTGTTGGCGGAGTAGCCGAGCGCGTAGAGCACCGCAAAGGTGCCCACCAGCGATACCGGAATGGCGAGGGCGACAATCAGCGTCGCGCGCCAGCTTTGCAGGAACAGGGACACCACGACCACAACGGCCAGCATCGTCAGCGCCAGCGAGACGCCAATCTCCTGAATGGTGGCGGCAACAAAGGCGGTGGTGTCGAATTTCACCTCGTAGACCAGGTCGTCCGGGAAGCGCGTCGAGAGACGCTCCAGCTCCGCGCGCACCGCGGCGGCCACGCGCAGGGCGTTGGCGGACGGCGTCGGGTAGATGCCGAGGTAGGCGGAGTCGTGCCCGTTCAGCTGCGCGCCGGAGCTGTAGCTGCGCGAGCCAAGCTCGATGGTGGCGACGTCCTTCAGGCGCACCAGCTGGCCCATCTCGCCCGCGCGGATGATGATGTCGGCAAAGTCTTCGGCCTGATTTAAGCGCCCCAGCCCGTTGATGGTCAGGGTCTGCTGCTGGCCGTTAAACACCGGCGGCGTGCCGACCTGGCCTGCCGCCCCCTGCACGTTCTGCTCGCGCAGCGCCTGGGCCACGTCGTCGGTGGTGACGTTCAGGGCGTTCATGCGGTCCGGACGCAGCCAGATGCGCATGCTGTAGTCGCGCGCGCCGAACATCTGCACCTGCCCGACGCCCGGCAGGCGTGACAGCGCCTCGCGCACCTGGGTGCTGGCGTAGTTGCTGACGAACAGCGGCGTGTGGGTGTTATTCGGTGAGTAAAGGCTTACCCCCATCATCAGGTTGGTGGCGCGCTTGCGCACCTGCACGCCGTTTTGCTGCGCCTCGGTCGGCAGCTGCGCCAGGGCCTGCGCCACGCGGTTTTGCACGTCGATGGCGGCGAGGTCAGGATCGGTGCCCGCCGCAAAGGTAAGGTTCAGGCTATAGCTGCCTTCGTCCGAACTGGTGGACTCCATATAGAGCATGTGATCCACGCCGTTCAGCTGGGTTTCCAGCGGCGTGGCGATGGCCTCCGCCACGTCAGCCGAGCTGGCGCCCGGCCAGCTGGCAGACACATTCACCACCGGCGGCGTGATCTGCGGGTACTGCTCCACCGGGATAATCCTCAGCGCGATGGCCCCCAGCAGGGTGATAACCAGCGCAATCACCATCGCAAAGCGCGGGCGTTTGATGAAAAACGTCAGCATGATGGCTCCTTAATTGAGTATCTGGACGGCAGCGCCGGGCTGCACGCGCTGTGCGCCGTCAGTAATCGCTCGCTCACCTGCCTTTACGCCGGAGGCAATGTGAAACTGCTGCCCAGGCTGCCCGGCGACCTTCAGCGGGCGCATTTCGGCTTTGCCGTCGGCGTTAACTATCCAGGCAAAGAACCCGTCGCCGTTCTGCTGGACCGCCGCGGCGGGCAGGGTCAGCACCGGCTGCTCGCTGGCCGGACGCAGGGTTACGTTCACGTTGCCGCCGGGCAGGAGCTGATGGCGCGGGTTGGCGAACTCCGCGCGCAGCATCACGCTGGCGGTACGCGGATCGATGCGGTTGTCTACGGACGTCAGCTCGCCGCTGACGCGCTGGCCGTTGCTGTCAATAAACGCCTGCCAGGCCTGCTTCATGGCGATGATATCCGCATGCTGTCCGACTTTGGTGGCAAACGCCCCCTCCTCCAGCGCAAAGGCGATGCGGATCGGGTCAAGCTGCACCACCTCCACCAGCACGCCGCTGGCAGGATTCACCAGGCTGCCGATGTGGAACTGGCTGTGCCCCACGCGGCCGTCAATCGGCGAGGTGATGCGGGTGTAGTTCAGCGTGACGCTGCGGGTATCGAGCCGGGCTTTGGCCTGCTCCAGCGCGGCGCTCGCCACGTCCCGCTGCATGCGGGCGTTGTCCACGTCGTGACGGCTGATGGCGTTGCTGCTGCCCAGGCTTTCGAAGCGGGAAAGCTGCTGCTGCGCCTGACGCAGCGTGGCTTCGGCGCTTCTCACCTCGGCCTGCGCCAGGCGCAGGGCGGCGCGCGGCTCGGCGTCGTCCAGCTCGAACAGCACGTCGCCTTTTTTCACGTACTGCCCGTCGCGGAAGTGGATTTTGGTGATCACGCCTTCCGTACGCGCGCGCAGCTCAACGGTGTGGATAGCTTCGACGCGGCCCGGGATCTGGCGCTCGGCGGCGTGGGCGGTCTGCTCCACGGCGGCGACGCGCACCGGAATGGCGGCGAATGCGGGTTGCAGGGTACTGACAAGAAGTGCTAACAGGACCGGGAATTTCATGGGAGTACCTCAGCGTTGTCTCCCCTCACCCCGGCCCTCTCCCCAAAGGGGCGAGGGTGTTCAAGTTCCCTCTCCCCTGTGGGGAGAGGGTTAGGGTGAGGGGTGTGGGGTCTTTGTTATGCAGCCTTACGGAACCTGCGGGTCAGTCGCTTCTCGATTTCGACGACGAAGAACATCACGCCCGCCACCGCCAGAGTCACAAACCAGTAGCGCAGCGGCAGCGCTTCGGTACCAAACAGCATCTGCATAAACGGCAGGTAGATAATCGCCGCCTGGAGCAGGAACAGCACGCCCGTCACCAGCCAGATCCCTTTGTTCGCCAGCAGGCCGCGGTTCAGGGAGAACCCTTCGGTGTTACGGCAGTTAATCATGTACACCCACTGGGCGCAGACCAGCATCTGCAGCAGCACGGTGCGGATGAACTCCGCGCTGTGGCCGCGCGGGGCCAGCCAGGCTTCCAGCGCAAAAGCGGCGATGGCAATCATGGTGCCGACGAAGGCCACGCGCCACACGGCGTAGGCGTCCATCACGTGCTGCCCGGTCTGACGCGGCGGACGGCGCATGATGCTGCGCTCGGCGGCCTCAAAGGCCAGGCCGAAGGAGAGCGTGGCGGAGGTCGCCATGTTCATCCACAGAATCAGCACCGGCGTCAGCGGAATGATGTTCCCCGCCAGCAGCGCAATCACAATCAGCAGACCCTGCGCCAGGTTGGTCGGCATGATGAACAGAATGGTCTTCTTCAGGTTGTCGTAAACGCGACGCCCCTCTTTCACCGCGCTGGCAATGGTGGCGAAGTTATCGTCCGTCAGGACCATGTCCGCCGCCTCTTTGGTCACTTCCGTGCCCTTGATGCCCATCGCGATGCCCACGTCCGCCTGACGCAGCGCCGGGGCGTCGTTCACGCCGTCGCCGGTCATACCGACGATTTCGCCTTTGTCCTGCAGCGCTTTCACCAGGCGCAGCTTATGCTCCGGGCTGGTACGGGCGAAGATGTCATATTTCACCGCTGCTTCCGCCAGCGCGGCGTCGTCCATCTTCTCCAGCTCGTAGCCGGTGACCGCCTGCTCGCTGTTGGTGATCCCCAGCATCTGGCCGATGCTCATCGCTGTCTGCGGGTGATCCCCGGTGATCATCTTCACGCGGATCCCCGCCTGCTGGCAGGCGTTAATCGCATCAATCGCTTCCGGACGCGGCGGATCCATCATCCCGGCGATGCCGAGGAAGATCAGGCCGTGGCTCAGGTCATCGTGCGTAAGCGCCTGCTCGCCGTTCGCCGGCTTGAACGCCGCGGCGACCATGCGCAGCCCCTGACGCGCATAGCGCTCCATCTCGCTTTCCCAGTACGTGCGGTTGAATGCTTCCGCACCGCTGCGGGTCTGCTGCTGGGCGCACAGGGCGAAAATGACGTCCGGCGCGCCGGTGATCAGGATCTGCTCCTCGCCGCCAATCTGGTAGTGGGTGCTCATGTACTTGTACTGCGAGTCGAACGGAATTTTGTTAACCAGCGCGGTCGCCACCGGCTCAAGGCTGGCCTTCGCCGCCAGCACCTTCAGCGCGCCCTCGGTCGGCCCGCCGGTAATGCCCCACAGGCCGCGCTCGTCCTGAATCAGCTGGCTGTCGTTGCACAGGTCGATGGTGCGCAGGTACTGCTCCAGCACGGTGCCCGGCTGGATCTGCACCGGCTCGTCGCTGCCTTCCAGGTAGATATTGCCCACCGGCTCGTAGCTGTTGCCGTCCACGCGGTAGCAGACGTCGGCGGTGATGATGGCTTTCACCGTCATCTCGTTCATGGTCAGGGTGCCGGTTTTATCCGAGCAGACCACGGTCATCGCGCCCAGCGTTTCAACCGTCGGCAGTTTGCGGATAATCGCCCGCTTGCGCGCCATCGCCTGCACGCCCAGCGAGAGGATGATGGAGATAATGGCCGGCAGACCTTCCGGTACGGAGGCGACCGCCAGGCTGATCAGAGAGAGCAGCAGCTCGCCCATCGGGATCTCGCGGAACACCAGGCTGAAGACGAACAGCGCCGCCATCATCGCCAGAATAATGGCGAAGATCGCCTTGCCCAGCTTGTCCATCTGCACCAGCAGCGGCGTGCGGTGCTTTTCAATGCCCGCCATCATCTGGTTGATGTGGCCGAGTTCCGTCTCTTTACCGGTCGCGGTGACAACGCCGACGCCGCCGCCCGCGCTCACGGTCGTTCCGGAGAAGACCATATTGGTGCGGTCGCCCAGCGGTAACTCACCGCTCAGCGGATTCGTGTGTTTATCCACTACGGTGGATTCACCGGTCAGAATCGCCTCTTCCACGCGTAAATTATGCGCCTCGATTAAACGCATATCTGCCGGAATACGATCCCCCGCGCGTAATACAATAATATCGCCCGGGACTATTTCAGTTGTGGGTATAGTTTCGTGGTTGCCGTTGCGAATAACGCGCGCCTCGCTGGAGAGCATATTACGAATGCTCTTCAGGGATTTTTCCGCGTTGCTTTCCTGAATATGGCCAATTAAGGCGTTGATAACCGCCACGCCCAAAATAACCAGCGTATCCACCCAGTGGCCCATTACCGCCGTTAATACCGCGGCGGCCAGCAGAACGTAAATCAGCACATCGTTAAAATGGGCTAAAAAACGCAGCCAGGCGGGTTTACCTTTTTTCTCCGGCAGCGCATTCGGGCCATGTTTTTGCAAACGCGCCTGCGCCTCTGCGCAATCCAGACCGCTGGCCTGGCTCTGCACGTGCGTAAGCACCTGCTCTGCGGTCTGCTGGTATGCCAGCCCGCCGGAAGGCGGCATGTTTGGGGAGTATTTTTTTTCAGTCATCGTATTTTTCCTTCAATATCCGGTGAACAGAAGCCTGAATTCCTTTCTGGCTTAAATAAATTGATTTTAAAGTCTTGCGGGTAAAATTGATCTACCGCAATATATTTACCACTGGGTTATTCAAAATTGATTGAAATTATTTCGACGAGATGATTTTTACAAAATATTTCTAAACCGATCCTAAACGAGGGGGAACCATGTTTGGTATTTATCGCGGACGGCGCCTGGCGTTATACATTGTCGCAGCCATTGTTATTGCGACGTTAATTGGATATAGCACCTATATGTTTGTAAAATTATTTTCGTGATGCAGACATTTATTTACATAGTGCGATATTAATTTAATCATCAGGATTAAATTATTCTCTTTCCGCGCATTATTCGTCGGGATATGGAATTATTTAATTAAAAAAGGGCCGACGGGTTGATATTGCTTTACGTTAAAGGATGCCGGACAATGACATTTTTAACTGACGATTAACATTACGATGAAACACCCGTTGGAATCGCTGCTGACTGCGGGGGGCATTTTATTGATGGCCCTTATCTCTTGCTTACTGCTGCCCGCGCCGTCGCTGGGTCTGGTGCTGGCGCAGAAGCTGGTTCAGACCTTTCATATGGTCGACCTGAACCAGCTCTACACAATTTTGTTCTGCGTGTGGTTTTTACTGCTCGGCGCCATCGAATTCTTCATCCTGCGTTTCGTCTGGCGCCGCTGGTTTTCACTGGCGTCGTAAGCCAATAAAAAAGCCGGGTGGTAGCGATGACTTACCCGGCCTTTGTTTCGTTAACTTTAATGCGCCCGACTATGGTTCTCTTTGCGGTAAGCCCCGGGCGGCTGATGGAAGGTGCGGGTAAAGATGCGCGTAAACGTCTGCTGCGATTCAAAGCCGTAGCGCAGGCAGATTTCGTACACGCGCTCGTCAGATTCACGCAGATCCCGCGCCGCCAGCAGCAGCTTGCGTTCGCGGATGTAGCGCCCAAGGCTTTCGCCTTTGTACTGCATAAACAGCCGCTGTAAATGCCACTTGGAGTAACCCGCGTGGCGGGCGATCTCTTCGATGCGTAGCGGCTGGTGTAGGTTGTCATCGATCCATTCGACAATCGTATCAATGACCTGAGCGGAAATCGTCATGCTGCTCTCCCCCTCTGTTTCTTGGTTCAACATTATTCCCACCACTCACGAAATTGTTGCGTGCTATCGCTCACCCGAACCGGCTCGCCCAGCTCCGGCGTCAGCAGCCGATAATTTTTATCCTTGCTGGCCCGCGCCAGCTGGATCAGCGGATCGTTCCAGGTATGCTTCGCCAGCACGAAGCGTCCGTTATGCCCCGGCACCACCGCTTTCGCGTTGAGGTCCGCCGAGGCCTGCGCCGTTTCATCCGGCAGCATGTGGATGTACTTCCAGTCCTGGTCGTACTGGCCGTTTTCCATGATGGCTAAATCCACCTCACCAAACTGCTCGCCGATGGCCTTAAAATGCGGGCCGTAGCCGGAGTCTCCGCTGTAGTAGACCTTCTGCTCTGGCGTGACGAACATGAAGCTGCCCCACAGGGTCTGGTCACGCTTAATGCCGCGCCCGGAGAAGTGGCGCGCGGGCAGGACGTGAACCGTCAGCGCATCGCTGATGTGCACCGACTGGTTCCAGTCCCGTTCGTCGATAATGTCCGGGCTCATCCCCCAATAGCGCAGGTGTGAGCCGACGCCGAGCGGCGTGACGACGTGCTTCACCTTCGGCAGCAGCGCCCGGATGGTGGCGTAGTCCAGATGGTCGTAGTGATCGTGCGAGATAATCAGCAGGTCGATTTCGGGCATGCTCTCCGCGCGCCACGGGTACTCTCCCGCAAACGCTTTATTGAGGAACGAGAACGGCGCGGCGTAGTTGCCGAGGACCGGGTCGATCAGGATGCGTTTTCCCGCCAGTTGCATATACCACGAGGAGTGGCCGAGCCACACCAGCGTATCCTGCTCCAGAGGCAGGCTCGCCAGATCGGTTTTTACCAGCGGCAGCGGCTGCGCCGGGCGGGCGTTTTCGGTTTTACGGGTCAGGAACTGCCACCACGCCACCAGCATGTTTTGCTGCCCGGTAAAGCCGGGCGTCGGGAGCGTGTTGTGGAACTTCCCGTCGCGATAGTGCGGAGAAGCCTCCACTTCCGTGAGCTGCGCACCCTGCGGCGGCTGGCCAAATCCGGCATTCAGAACAAACGGTAAACTCGCAGCTGAAGCAATAATCATGACGAACACCACGCAGATGAAGAGAGGCTTTTTCATATCCTGACCCGAAAACGCGCGCCATCCGATGGTTTACGCGGGGGAAACTTGATTATGAGTGAGTAAGCACTCATTATAGATATGATGATAAAGTCGTCAAGACGTTTTCGATCTTTGACATTCCGCGTTGCAGGCCGTCAAAGCACGTGTTTCAATCAGGGTTTTTATAATTGAAAGGGGGAGAATTTAGTGGCACGTCCGAAGAGTGAAGATAAAAAACAGGCCTTACTGGAAGCCGCAACGGTGGCATTTGCACAGTCAGGTATTGCCGCCTCAACGGCGTTAATTGCCCGTAACGCGGGCGTTGCTGAAGGCACGCTGTTTCGCTACTTTGCTACAAAAGACGATCTGCTGAATGCCCTTTACCTGCACCTCAAGCAGGATCTTTGCCAGACCATGCTGGCGAACCTCGATCGCACCCTCACGCTTCCTAAAGAGCATACCCGCAATATCTGGAACAGCTACGTCGACTGGGGGATTCGTAACCCCGTTGCGCATGCGGCGATCCGCCAGATTGGCGTCAGTGAAAAGCTGAGCGCCGAAACGGAACAGGCGGTGAAAGAGATGTTCCCGGAACTTCACGAGCTGTGTCGCCGTTCGGTGCGCCCTGTGTTTATGTCCGATGAATTCAAAACGTTTGGCGATGCGCTTTTCTTATCGCTGGCGGAAACCACCATGGAGTTTGCCACCCGCGATCCGTCCCGCGCCACCGATTTTAAAGCGCTGGGTTTCGAAGCCATGTGGCGCGGGCTGGCTCAGGAGGATAACGATGGACAGTAAATCCCTGCAGGCGCACGCAAAACGCGTCGCGCTGGAGATGCCTTTCACCGAACACTGCTGGCCGTTTGGCCCCGAGTACGACGTGTTTAAGGTGGGCGGGAAAATTTTTATGCTGATGGCCACCGCGCACGGACGCCCCCACGTTAGCCTGAAGTCCGACCCGGAAAAATCCCTGTTAAATCAGCAGATTTACCGTGGCGTTGAGCCGGGCTACCACCTCAATAAAAAACACTGGATTTCGCTCTACGGCACCGAGGACATCACGCCTGAACTGGTCGCCGACCTGATCGCGGATTCGTGGAATCTGGTCGTCGATAAGCTGCCGAAAAAAGACCAGAAGTGGATACGCCCTGTCTGATTGTTCGTCTGTGCCGAACAGTATAACCGCTCGAATCGCACTTATCTTTTGCCGCTTCGCGCGGTAATCTGCTCTCCTTTCGCGCCCGCGCAAGGGCGAATTTCATTACCAGGAGTAGTTATGGATATCATTTCTGTCGCCCTGAAACGCCACTCTACCAAGGCGTTCGACCCAACCAAAAAACTGACCGCTGAAGAAGCGGAGAAAATCAAAACCCTGCTGCAGTACAGCCCGTCCAGCACCAACTCCCAGCCGTGGCACTTTATTATCGCCAGCACCGAGGAAGGTAAAGCGCGCGTGGCGAAATCCGCCGCGGGCACCTACGTGTTCAACGAACGCAAAATGCTGGATGCCTCTCACGTGGTGGTGTTCTGCGCGAAAACCGCGATGGACGACGCCTGGCTTGAGCGCGTTGTCGACCAGGAAGAGGCGGACGGTCGTTTCAACACGCCGGAAGCGAAAGCGGCCAATAACAAAGGACGCCACTATTTTGCCGATATGCACCGCGTGGATCTGAAAGATGACGACCAGTGGATGGCGAAGCAGGTTTATCTGAACGTCGGCAACTTCCTGCTGGGCGTGGCCGCGATGGGTCTGGACGCCGTGCCAATCGAAGGCTTCGACGCCGCTATCCTCGACGAAGAGTTCGGCCTGAAAGAGAAAGGCTTCACCAGCCTGGTGGTGGTGCCGGTTGGGCATCACAGCGTGGAAGATTTCAACGCCACGCTGCCGAAGTCTCGTCTGCCGCTGAGCACGATTGTGACCGAGTGCTGATCGCCACGGGCACGCCCGCTTGGGGCATGCCCGTTTTCAATAAAGCGTAATCTGCGGATGCTTTACCCCACACACCATCGCATAACGCGTTAATGTGTCCAGACTCGCCCGGGTGATATTGGCTTCCATTCGGGAGACCGTCGGTGCGCTGACGCCCATCCGCTCCGCCACCTGGGCGCGCGTCAGGCCAGCCTGATTACGCCACTGCGCCAGCATCTCACGCAGGCGCTCCTTACGCTCTTCTGCATCGAAGGCGGCCTGCACCTCCGGATCGCTTAACAGTTCAGCTCTAAGTGCGTCCCAGTCAATAATCTTCTTGCTCATCCAACATCTCCTGTTGTCGTTTTAATGCCAGACGGAGTTCAGCTGAGGGCGTTTTTTGCGTCTTCTTAACAAACACGCGCAAAAGAAAAATCGTCTTTTCTCGCTGGTAAACATAGATACCGCGAGTATGGATCAGCCCAACGGTCCTTATTTCAAACAGGCCATGCGGCAATGGTTTGCTGTCAGGTTCCCGAAGAGCCGTCGGGTTTAAGCGCAATTTATCAAGCTGGCGAATCAGCTTCGCCTGCACCCCAGCAGGCAGTAAGAGAATCTCTTCCCTGACCGCCTCATGGACAATAAGTCTGAACACGGTTTTTCATCCCTGATAATATTAGCATATAAGGCAATTTGCATTAAAGGCTAATATTGCCTTTCGTGACTTACCTTACCTGCTTTTATCAGAGAGAACCGGATCCGCGTTGATTCCCTGAAAGCGCCTCGCAAAAAACTTACTTCCCCTGCTCCGCCAGCCATTCCATTGCCCTCTCCCCCGCCTCATCCACCGGGAGATACACCAGCAGCCGCGAGCCGTTTCGCGGTGCGGAGTACCAGTACATCTGCTGCAACGTAAAATCTCCCAGCTCGGGATGGGTAAACAGCTTGAGCTGGTTTTCCACGCCGCGCACGTCGTTGCGCTGATGCCACAGGGTTTTGAACTCCTCCGATACCGCGAAGAAGCGCGCCAGTTTGGCTTCCCACAGCGGGTCGCCCCGGTGTTCGGCCATCGCCGCGCGGAAATAGGAAACGAAAATCGGCAGCACGTCGTCGCGTCTGCCGAGACGCGCGCGCCACGCCGGATGGGTAAGGAACAGGTAAATACAGTTGCGGTCTTCCGGCGGGATGTCATTGAAATCGACGCCCATCAGGTGTCCGAAGCTGTCGTTCCACGCCACGATGTCGAAGTTGGGCTTCTGAATGCTGGCGGGTTTAGGCATCAGGGTATCAAGCAGGCGGCGGGTGCCTTCGCTGATGCCCTCGCAGCAGACCGCCTGCGGGGCTTCCCCCGGCGGCAACCCGGCGAGCACGAAAAGATGCCGGGCCTCGGTTGGGGTGCACTGTAGCGCTTTTGCGATGGCGGCCATCACCGCGCTGGACGGGTTGACGTCCCTGCCCTGCTCAAGCCAGGTGTACCAGGTCACGCCCACGTCAGCGAGCATCGCCACCTCTTCCCGGCGCAGGCCCGGCGTGCGGCGGCGACCGCTGCGCGGCAGGCCGAGACGCTGGGGATCGAGGCTTTCCCGCCGGGCGCGTAAAAATGCCCCCAGCTGTTTTCGGGTGTCATCCTGAAGTGTGGTGACGGGTTCAGACATCAAGGCCATAAATCCCCCTGCATGGTAGTGCCAGTACCAGTATAAGCAAGAACTGGTACCCGTTTATCAGATGGTTGATGCTACGACCATCTGATGAATGACGCAATGGAGTTACCATGAATACGTCAGTTGCTTCACCGGGTCGCGCAGGCCTGATATTGCTGTTAACCGGCCAGATGCTGCCGATGATTGATACCTCAATCACCAACGTGGCGCTGGACGCCATCACCCACTCGCTGCACGCCACCGCTACCGAGCTGGAGCTGATCGTCGCGCTCTACGGCGTGGCCTTTGCCGTCTGCCTCGCGCTCGGCAGCAAGCTGGGGGATAACCTTGGCCGCCGTCGCCTGTTTATGTGGGGCGTGGCAGTTTTTGGCCTGGCCTCGCTGCTGTGCGGGATGGCGGGAAACATTGAACATCTGCTGGCCGCACGCATCGTTCAGGGCGCGGGGGCAGCGCTCATCATGCCGCAGATCCTCGCCACGCTGCACGTCACGCTAAAAGGTAGCGCCCACGCGAAAGCCATTAGCCTGTTTGGCGGCATTGGCGGGATTGCGTTTATCGTCGGGCAGATGGGAGGCGGCTGGCTGGTGTCGGCGGATATCGCCGGGCTGGGCTGGCGAAACGCCTTCTTTATCAACGTGCCGATTTGTCTGGTGGTGCTGGCGTTAAGCCGCCGCTACGTGCCGGAAACCCGCCGCGATACCCCGTCGCGCATCGACTGGACAGGCACCGTGCTGCTGGCGATCGTTCTTTGCTGCCTGCTGTTCCCGATGGCGCTCGGCCCTCAGTGGCACTGGCCGTGGTCGCTGAAGGTTATGCTTCTTGCCATTATTCCGCTGGCCTGGCTGATGGCGCAGAACGCGCGCAAAAAGGAGCGTGAGAATGCCCACCCGCTGATCCCGCCGCGTCTGCTTCAGCTTCGCAGCATTCGCTTTGGCATCGTGATTGCGCTGCTCTTTTTCAGCGTCTGGTCCGGGTTTATGTTCTGCATGGCGCTGACCATGCAGACCGGCCTGGGGATGGCGCCTTGGCAGTCCGGGAACAGCTTTATCGCCCTCGGCGTGACCTACTTTATTTCGGCCTGGTTCGCGCCAAGGTTGATTGCCCGCTACAGTACCAGCACGATTCTGCTGACGGGTCTGGCGATCCAGATAATCGGCCTGCTGGCGCTGATCGTCACGTTCCGCTACTGGGGATTACAAAATACTGCGCTGACGCTGGCGCCTGCCACCGGGCTGGTGGGCTACGGCCAGGCGCTGATTGTAAACAGCTTCTATCGCATCGGGATGCGCGATATTCAGCCTGACGACGCGGGCGCCGCGAGCGCCATTTTAAGCACGCTGCAGCAGGCCGCGCTGGGGCTTGGCCCGGCCATTTTCGGGGCGATTTTGCTGCACGGGCTGCAGAATCATCACGGGGATTACCCGCAGGCGATTAACCTCTTCCTGGCGGTGGAAACCGGCCTGATGGTTATCCTGGCGCTGGCGACGCTGCGTATGCGTCGCAGGCTGTGCCTGCCGGTGGCGAAGGTCTGCCAGGCCGCCAAATAAGCCCGCGAATTTGCATAATAGATCCGCAGCCGCCATTATGGGGCTGCAACAATACAGGAGATGTTATGCAGGAATTAATTGCTCAGGTTGAAGAGTTAGGCATTGAAATTAATCACACCACCTCTTTAGTGATTATCTTTGGTATTATTTTTCTCACCGCCATCATCGTTCATTTTATTCTGCACAAGCTGGTGCTGCGCGCATTCGAGAAGCGCGCGCAGGCCAGCAGCCATTTGTGGCTGCAGATCATTACCCAGAATAAATTATTTCATCGTCTGGCCTTTACCCTGCAGGGGATAATCGTCAACGTTCAGGCGGTACTGTGGCTGCAAAAAGGCAGCGAAGCGGCGGAAATGCTCACCACCTGCGCGAAGCTGTGGGTGATGGTGTATGCCCTGCTCTCCTTCTTCTCGCTGCTGGACGTGATATTTAATTTGTCGCAAAAGATGGCGACCGCGTCGCAGCTGCCGCTGAAGGGGATCTTCCAGGGCATCAAGCTGGTGAGCGCCATTCTGGTGGGGATTTTGATTATTTCCTTGCTGATCGGCCAGTCCCCGGCGATTCTGATCAGCGGTCTGGGCGCCATGGCCGCCGTTCTGATGCTGGTGTTTAAAGACCCGATACTCGGACTGGTGGCGGGTATTCAGCTCTCCGCTAACGATATGCTCAAGCTCGGCGACTGGCTGGAGATGCCGAAGTACGGCGCCAACGGCACGGTGACGGACATCGGCCTGACCACCGTGAAGGTGCGCAACTTCGACAACACCATCACCACCATCCCGACGTGGGCGCTGGTCTCCGACGCCTTTATCAACTGGAGCGGCATGTCCGCCTCCGGCGGGCGACGCATCAAGCGCAGCCTGAATATCGATACCACCAGCATTCATTTTCTCGACGAGCAAGAGCAGCAGAAGCTGATTCAGGCGAAGCTGCTGAAGCCCTATCTGGCCGCGCGCCATGAGGAAATTAGCCTGTGGAATCAGCAGAACGGTGAAGGGGAGTCGGTATTAAACCTGCGCAAGATGACCAATATTGGCACCTTCCGCGCCTACCTGAATGAATATCTGCGCAACCATCCGCGCATTCGCAAAGATATGACGTTAATGGTGCGCCAGCTGGCGCCGGACGCCAACGGTCTGCCGATTGAAATATACGCCTTCACCAACACGGTAGTCTGGGCGGAATATGAGGAGATTCAGGCCGACATCTTCGACCATATTTTCGCGGTGGTGGATGAATTTGGTCTGCGTATTCACCAGTCGCCAACCGGGAACGATATTCGCTCCCTGGCGGGCGTTATCGCAAAATAATCAGGTGCTGGCGCGGGAAATAAAGCGCCAGTCCATCATCACCCTTTCCGTGGGCGCATCCGGGTTGTCGATCTTGTTTAAGAGCAGATCGACCGCCTTGCGCCCGATATCCCGCGACGGCTGTTCGATGGTGGTGAGCGAAATCATCTCCGCCAGCTCGGTGCCGTCAAAGCCCACGACCGCAATATCCTCCGGCACCCGCAGCCCGGCCTGCTGAATGGCGCGCAGCGCGCCCGCCGCCAGCGTATCGGAAACGGCAAATACCGCGTCCGGCGGATTCTCTTTCAGCAGATTTTGCATCGCGGCCATGCCCGCGCCGGAGCTGAGATCGCTGGCATACTCCACCGCCTGATAGTCCAGATCCCGCAGGTGGATCACGCTCTTGTAGCCGCGCTCGCGCAGGCGGGCATATTTGTAGCTGAGATCGTGGTTGATCATCGCGATGCGCTTGCGGCCGCCGTCGGCCAGCCGGCTGACGGCATGTTGTGAAGCGTCCACATCATTGATGCCGACGCAGGAGACCGCGCCCGCATCGGCGTATTCGGCGCACTGCACCCACGGGGCAGAACCAATCAGCGCGGCAAGTTCCGGCAGCTTCGAGAAGGCGTCCATGGTGATAATGCCGTCGACGATTTTGCCGGAAAGCAGGCTTAAGCCCGAGCGGGAGCGCTCAATATCCGAGCCGGAGTTGCACAGCAGAATGCGGTAGCCGTTTTTCTCGGCCTCGGCTTCGATGCCCTTCACCACCTCGGCGCAGAACGGGTTGGCAATGTTGGACACCATTACCAGGATCATATAGCTGCGGGCGGTGCGCAGCTGACGGGCGAGCAGGTTTGGCTGGTAGTTGCTCTCCTGAATCGCCCGCAGAACGCGCTCGCGGTTTTTCGCCTTCACGGTGTCGCTGTTATTCAGCACGCGGGAGACCGTCGCCACGGAGACCCCGGCCAGCTGAGCGATTTTCTGAATTGACATAGCGACGACACATCCTGCGGTTAGCGTTTTGTGCAGGCTACCATAAATTTATTGCCCGGCGAACCGGGCAACGCGTTATTGTTCCACGCGCACCCAGCGCTGCTGCTGATGGCTTTTCACAATAGCATCAATGATATACATCACGTTTGCGCCATCGTGAAACGTTGCAAACTGCGGCGCCTCCGGCATCGCGCCCGCCTGCACGGCGCGGTAGAACTGCGCCATCATATTTTTGAAGGCGTCCGGCCAGCCTTCAATATGCCCGCCGGGGAAGTGGGCGCTGTCGGCAACGTCTGGGTTCATCAGCCCCGGATCGTCGGTGAGCGTCTGGTTGGCCCGCGCGCGATGGCCGATCCACAGCTGCTGCGGCACCTCCTGATCCCACGCCAGCGAGCGCTCGCTGCCGTTGATCTCAAACGTCAAGCGGTTTTTACGCCCGGCGCTCACCTGCGAGACGCTAAAGCAGCCCTTGCTGCCGTCGTCAAAGCGGAACAGCACCGAGCCGAAGTCTTCAGTGGTGACCGGTTTGTCTTCATACTCCGCCCGCTCGTCGTGGGAGAAGGTTTGATTCCCGCCCCTGCTGGCCCTGCGCGTCGGCCAGACGATGGCGAGATCCGCCATCACCTCGGTAATGCGCCGCCCGGTGACGAACTGCACCGTGTCGCACCAGTGGGAGCCGATGTCCGCCACCGCGCGCGATGCGCCGCCGAGCGCGGCATCCACCCGCCAGTTGTAGTCGGTTTCCAGTAGCATCCAGTCCTGCAGGTAGCTGCCGTGCGAGGCAAAAAGCCGCCCGACGCTGCCCGCACGCAGCATGCTCGCCGCCTGGCGCACCATCGCAAACTGCCGATAGACGAAGCTCACGCCGTGCACCGCGCCTGCCTGCTCCGCCAGCGCCACCAACTCGCGCGCCTCGTCCGGGGTCATGCACAGCGGTTTTTCGGAAAACACGTGCTTGCCCGCGCGCAGGATCCGGCGGTTAATCTCGGCGTGAAGGTGGTTCGGCGTGCAGTTGTGCACCACGTGCAGATCGGGGTGCGCCAGCAGATCCTCCACGCTGGCGTAGACGTGCGGCACGTTAAGCTGGCGCGCCTTTTCCTGCGCCTTAACGAGCGAGCCGTCGCACAGCGCGACCACCTGGACAAACCCGAGACGCCGCAGCGCCTCGATATGCGCCGGGCCGATAAACCCGCTGCCGATAATCCCGACGTTAATCATGCTTGCCTCCAGCGGCGAAATCATCAAACGCGCGCCCGGAGACCGGAATGATGTGGCGGCGAATAAATTCGCTGCCTTCGCGCGCGCCGGTATCGCCGTCCTTCAGGCAGCACTCCCACTCCAGCACCGCCCAGCCGTCATAGTCGTACTGGGTCAGCTTGCTGAAAATGCCCTTAAAGTCGATCTGCCCGTCGCCGAGCGAACGGAAGCGACCGGCGCGGTTGATCCACGGCTGGTAGCCGCCGTACACGCCGCTGCGCCCGTTCGGGCGGAACTCCGCATCCTTCACGTGGAACGCCTTGATGCGCGCGTGGTAGATGTCGATAAAGGTCAGGTAGTCCATCTGCTGCAGCAGCATATGGCTCGGGTCAAAGAGAATATTGCAGCGCGGATGGTTATCCACCAGCGCCAGAAAACGCTCGAAGGTCACGCCGTCGTGCAGATCTTCCGCCGGGTGCAGCTCAAAGCAGACGTCCACGCCCTGCTCGTCGAAGGTATCCAGAATCGGCCGCCAGCGGTTTGCCAGCTCTTCGAACGCTTCCTGAAAACGCTGTTCGTTATGGGGCGGCCAAGGGTAGAAAAACGGCCAGGCCAGCGAGCCGGAGAAGGTGGCGTGTGCTTTCAGGCCTAATCTTGCCGAGGCGACCGCCGCCTGCTTCAGCTTCTCCGTGGCCCACGCCCGACGCGCCGCATCGTTACCGCGCACGGACGCGGGCGCGAAGTGGTCAAATGCCTCGCTGTAGGCGGGGTTTACCGCCACAAGCTGCCCTTCCAGATGGGTCGAAAGCTCGCTGATGACCAGCCCGTTCGCGGCCAGCTTACCGCTGATGTCATCGCAGTAGGTCTGGCTCTCTGCGGCTTTCTCCACGTCAAAAATGTGCGGATGGTTGCAGGGGATCTGCACCGCCTTATAACCTTTATCTGCCGCCCATCCAGCCAGCCCGTCGAGCGAGTTAAACGGCGCTTCTGCGCCAATAAACTGCGAGAGAAAAATGCCGGGCCCTTTTATCGTCCTCATACCACCTCCTGAACGTTACGCCTTGTCATCGTCATACTTAAACGTGAGAAGGAAAATCAGCGCGATCGCCGCGGCAGCCACCGCCGGGATCCACCAGAATGTCACCCACGCCTGCGGCACGGACTGCCCGGCCACCAGGCGGTTATAGAGTGCGCCAGAAATCTGCGAGCCGAGGAGCATGCCGATGCCGTAGGTGAACATCACGATCATGCTCTGCGCCTGGCCTTTCACCTTTTCTCCCGCCACGCGGTCGGTGTAGATAAAGCCGACGACAAAGAAGAAATCGTAGCAGACGCCGTGGAGCAGAATGCCGAGATACAGCAGGATGCGCCCCTCCTCGCTGACGCCCAGCGCGAACATGGCGTAACGCACAAACCACGCCAGCATGCCGATCAGCAGCATGACCTTCACGCCCAGGCGGCGGAACAGCAGCGGAATGACCAGCATGAAGAAGATCTCCGACATCTGCCCGAACGACATGGCGGTACTGACGTCCGCAATCCCGGCATCCGCGAGGTACGAGGCGGTGTAGGCGTAGTAGGTGCCGAGCGGGACGGAAATCAGCATCGCGCAGACGGAGAAAACGAAGAAGTGGCGGGTTTTGAGCAGCGCAAAGGCATCCGCGCAGAAGAGATCGCGCACCTTCACCGGCAGACCTTTCGCCGGGGCTGGCGTGTGCGGCAGCGTCAGGCTGTAGAGAGCCAGCAGCACGGAGCTGGCCGCCGCCACCTGGAAGATGGTGACGCTGGACGCCACGCCGGTGACGCCGATGAAAATGCCCGCCACGATCCAGCCGATGGTGCCGAACACGCGCACCACCGGGAAGGTTTTATCCACGTTCGCCAGGCTGTGAAACGCGATATTGTTGGTCAGCGCCAGCGTCGGCATGTAGCAGAGCGTGTAGCCAAACAGCAGGCCAATCAGCAGCGCGCCGTTTTCAGCAATCAGCGCGCCCGGCACGAACCAGAGGATTGCAGCCCCCGCCAGGTGCATCACCGCCATCACCTTCTGCGAGGCGAAGAAGCGGTCCACCAGCATCCCGAGCACGAACGGCGAAAGAATGGAGGCGATTGGCCCGGCGGAGAACGCATCGCCAATCAGCAGAGACATGTTGTGCTGGGTCATCACCAGGCCGAGCGTAACCGACCAGCTACCCCAGATAAAAAACTGCAGAAACATCATCAGCGACAGACGCGGCACCAGCAGCCGGTGCTGCGCTATGGCCTTTTCACTACTTTCAGTTGACACCATGATAAGCCTCACCCGGAAAAAGTAATCGATTACAAAACAGTTCGGATAAAAAGTAATCGATTACAAAATAAAGATCCTGTGGATCGTAGAAGATTTGGGAGAGGGGTCACGATAAAGATGGAGCAGTCTTTTGTAGGCCCTCCACCGGGGGTGAAGGCGAGGTGATGGTGCGGCCTGGTGCCCTCACCCCGGCCCTCTCCCACAGGGAGAGGGTGCAAACACTAAAAACGGCAACCAGGTTGCCGTTTTGCTTTTACCTTCGAGAGAGCTTAAAGGCAATAAACAGAAACACCACCCACACCGGCAGCAGCATTGCCGAGAGTCGCATCTCCTCCATGGTGCACATCAGCACCAGAATCAGCCCCAGGAACGCAATACAGATATAGTTCCCCGCCGGGTAGAGTAGCGCCTTAAACTGCGTCTCGCGCCCCTTGCGGCGCATCGCCGCGCGAAAACGCAGGTGCGCCAGGCAGATCATGATCCAGTTCAGCAGCAGTGTGGCGACAACCAGCGCCATCAGCAGCCCGAAGGCCTGTTTCGGCAGCAGGTAGTTGATAAGCACCACCAGAGAGGTAATCGCGCCGGAAAGGAACAGCGAGTTAACCGGCACGCCGCGACGGCTGACGCGGGTGAGGAACTTCGGCGCGTTGCCCTGTACGGAGAGGCCAAACAGCATACGGCTATTAGAGTAAACGCCGCTGTTATAGACCGACAGCGAGGCCACGAGGATGACAAAGTTCAGCGCCGAAGCCACCACGTTGCTGTTGAGATCGTGGAAAATCATCACGAACGGGCTGCTGTCGGACTTCACCTCCACCCACGGGTAGAGCGCCAGCAGCACCACCAGCGAGCCGATATAGAACAGCAGAATACGGTACACCACCTGGTTGACCGCTTTCGGAATGCTTTTGTGCGGGTCGCGCGCTTCGGCAGCGGTGATGCCGATCAGCTCCAGCCCGCCGAAGGAGAACATGATCACCGCCAGGGAGAGGATCAGCCCTTTCCAGCCGGTTGCCAGAAAACCGCCGTGCTGCCACAGGTTGTCGATAGTGGCCCGCTCGCCGCCGTGGCCGGAGAACAGCAGCCACAGGCCAAAGCCGATCATGCCGATAATCGCCAGCACCTTGATCAGCGCAAACCAGAACTCGGTTTCGCCATACAGGCGCACGTTGACGAGGTTAACGGCGTTAATGATGATGAAGAAGGCCGCCGCCCAGATCCACGTTGGCACGTCCGGGAGCCAGTACTGCATGTAGATGCCTGCGGCGGTCAGCTCTGCCATCCCCACCAGCACGAACATCACCCAGTAGTTCCAGCCGGAAAGGAAGCCTGCGAACGGGCCCCAGTATTTATAGGCAAAGTGTGCGAAGGAGCCTGACACCGGCTCTTCAACGACCATCTCGCCGAGCTGGCGCATGATCAGGAAGGCGATAATCCCGGCGATAGCGTAACCCAGCAGAACCGCCGGGCCGGCCATCTGAATGGCGGGGCCGATACCGAGAAACAGCCCGGTACCGATTGCGCCGCCGAGGGCAATTAACTGAATATGTCGATTTTGCAAACCACGTTGCAGCGTCGGATTCTGATCCGACGAGGCTTCAGCGCTACCATGGCCTGAAGCGGATGACGCGTCTTTCACGCCCTACCCCTGTCTCTTTTTTAGAAGGGGCACGTTTTAACACTTCATGCTGGTGGTAGCAAGCTTAACGCCGGGCCAGCGCGTGCGCCCGGCGGATAAACTTCACGACCCGATAATTCCGCCGTCCGCTTTGACGATCACTACCGTTGACGAACGCGGGCGTCCGTTCGGGCTGGCGTCCGGCCAGTTGGAGACGGCGCGCGGATTGGACGGATCGGTAATATCATCCCCGCCCTCCCCTGGGTGCTGAATGTTGATAAACAGCGTGCGGTTGTCCGGCGTAAACGCAATGCCGGTGATCTCACACCCGCGCGGCCCGGTCAGGAAACGGCGATACTCGTTGGTGCCCGGAATGGTGGCCACCATCTGGTTATTGCCCATCCCCTCGTACGCTTTCTTATTGATGGTGCTGGAGGAGACGTCGGTCTGGATCCACAGGACGCCCTGATGATCGAACGACAGTCCGTCCGGGCTGCCGAATGCCGCGCCCTGCATGGAGCCTTTGGCCTTCGGATCGTCGCCGTCGGTGCGTCCGGCCATGACCAGAATATCCCACTTAAAGCGTGCGGCGGCAGGGTCCGCGCCGTCTTCATGCCAGTGCATAATATGACCAAACACGTTGTTGGCGCGCGGGTTGGCGGCATCCACCGGCGCCTTCCCCTCTTTTCCGCGATCGCTGTTGTTGGTGAGCGTACAGTAGACGCTGCCGCTGGCGTGCGGATCGACGGCTATCCACTCGGGACGATCCATTTTAGTTGCCCCCACCGCGTCGGCCGCCAGACGGGTTTTAATAAGCAGATCGCCCTGGCTTTCAAACCCTTTGCTCTTATCCAGGCCATTTTGCCCGAAGACCAGCGGCAGCCAGTCGCCGCTACCGTCCTCGTTGAACCTGGCGACGTACAGCGTACCGGAGGTCAGCAGCTGCATATTGGCTTCACGGTTCGCGGGATCGTATTTTTTGTCCGAGACAAACTTATAGATGTATTCAAACTTCTGATCGTCACCCATGTAGACCACCACGCGGTTATCGGCGGCGAGCGTGACGGCTGCCCCCTCATGCTTGAAGCGGCCCAGGGCGGTGTGCTTGCGCGGGGTGGAGGTCGGGTTGTAGGGATCGATCTCCACGACCCAGCCGAAACGGTTGGGTTCATTAGGGGTTTTATCGACGCTGAACCGCTCATCCACCTCGTTCCAGCGGTAGGATTCATCGCTGTCGCTGATGCCGTAGCGTTTTTCCAGCGGGTTGCGATCGGCTTTTTTGACAAAAATATCCGACCAGTTTTCCTCGCAGGTGAGATAGGTGCCCCACGGCGTATGGCCGTTAGCGCAGTTTTGCATGGTGCCCAGCACGCGTTCCCCCTGCGGGTCGGCGGCGGTTTTCATTAAGTCCTGATGCCGCGCCGGGCCGGTAAGCTGCATCGGCGTATTGACGGTGATGCGGCGGGCATAGGAGGACGGGCGTACCACCTGCCAGTCGCTACCCGCTTTTTTCACTTCCACTACCGAGACGCCCATCGCGTTCTGCCCCTTGCGGGCCTTGTCGAGGCTCCAGTTCGCCGTACCGTCGGTAAACAGCATCCCGTTGTCGATGTATTCATGGTTCATCGCCAGCAGGCCATGCTCCGGGTTTTGCTCCCCCTGCGGCAGGCTAAACCACGCCATGCCGTCGTGGTGCATGCCCGCCTGCACGGCCTGTTCGTCCGTGGTGTTGCTGGCGTCCGGCTTAAAGGCCGGCATGTTGCCCTTGATCCCCGTCGGGTCACCCCAGCGATAGAACGGGCGGGCAATATAGCCTTCCGGCACCCTGACCGTATCTTCCGTAGAGACGTCGATGCTGGTAAAGCCCAGGGAAACCGCCTTTGCCAGCGCGGAAGGCTTCGATACCGCGGCAACGGCATTTTCGGGTTTGATCAAAAAGGGGAATGAAACGGCAGCGCCCGCCACGGCGCCCATCTGGAGAAAACGGCGGCGGGAGAGGAACACCTCTGCTACCTCGGAGAATACCGGGTTGGCGCTGCGGTTAGCGATGTCGTCGCGATGTTCTTTTTTAAATACGGATTTGAGGGGTCTGCCCATAGCGGCTTCCTGTCATTGGCCAAGAGGTAAGGAGTTGGCGACCAGTGTAAGAAGCTTTTATTACAATTTTATAACACAGTGACGGAAGGATGGGGGCATCCGTGCCCCGGATAACGAGGTGGAACGCTTAGAACTCGTAGCCAACCGAGACCTTAAAGGTACGCGGCTCGCCCTGAGTGATGTAGGTACCGGAATCGTCCACGCTGGCCCAGTAGTTTTCGTTGGTCACGTTGTCGATACCCGCGCGCACGGTCATCTGGTTTGCGTTGTGGTTCACCGCGAAGCGATAGCGCATGCCCAGATCCAGCGTGGTGTAGCTGTCGAGCTTTTTGGTGTTCGCCAGATCGGCATACTGCGTGCCGGAATGGTTTACGCGCGCGGTCGCCGTCAGGCCTTCAACCGGCTTGATGTCGTACTCCGCGCCCAGCACGGCGTAGAAGTTCGGAATGCCGATCGCATCGTTGCCCTGGTTCACGCCGTTTTTGGTTTTGGTCAGCTCCGCCTGCAGCCAGGTGGCGCTGGCGTTCAGGCGCATCCCGAGCATCGGCTCGCCGAAGACGTTCAGCTCCACGCCACGGTTACGCTGCTCTGCATCCAGGCCGTAGTGATTGTTAGCATCGAGGATCGCCGAGGGCATTTTGATCTCAAACAGCGCCAGCGAGCCGCCCACGCGCCCGAAGTCCGCCTTCACGCCCACTTCGTTCTGCTTAGAGTGAACGATGCCGGTGCTCTGGCCGTAGTTGGTGGCGGTGTTAGGTGCGGTTTTGCCCGGCTGCAGCGCTTCGGTGTGGTTGGCGTAGAGGGAAATTTCCTCCCACGGTTTGTAGACCACGCCGTAGGTTGGCATCCAGCGGCTGCCGTCGAAACCGTCCGCGTCGTTCTCCGCGCCGGTAATTTTGTTATACCCGCGAACGACCACTTTCTGATGGCGCGCGCCTGCGGTGAACAGCAGCTTGTCGTCAAGCACGCCCAGCGTGTCGCTCAGCAGCCAGCCCTGGGTGCGGGTGCGCCCGCTGGTCAGCGGATCGCTGTATTTACCGCCGGAGCCGTTGAAGTTGGTGCTGTCCGGCATATCAACGCCGGTGTTGTGGTAGATGTTGGTGGTCGGGTTATCCTTCGTCGCCGACATTTTCCACGCGATTTTTTCGTTTTTGGTCATCGCGGAGTACCCGACGTTCACCTTGTGCGAAACGAAGCCGGTGTTGAAGTTGCCGCGAATGCCCGCCATGCCGCTGACGGAATCGCTGATGCGGTTGGTATCCAGACGGCTGACCGTCGCCTTGCCGCTCTTGTCCACCAGCTTCGGCGCGCTGTAGATCCCTTCTTCATGCGCGTGCTGCGCCCCCAGGCCGGTATAGGCCGTCCAGCTATCGGTGATGTCGTACTCGCTGCGCCACATCCCGAACTCGTTTTCGATATCGCTGTAGGCCCACTTCTGCGAGAAGTTACGATCGTTTTTCGGCGGTTCAGGCACAAAATCCACCGCCGAGATGTTGACGCTGGTCGGGCTGCCGTGGAAGGTTTTTTTCTGGTAGCCCAGGTCCAGCGAGGTGCGGAAGCGGTCGCCTTTGTAGTCCAGGCCGGTGGAGAGCAGCGTGGTGCGGCGGCGATCGTTCGGTACGCCGGTTTCCCCTTCACGATGTACGAGGTTCACGCGCGCGCCGAACTGGTCGCTATCGCCAAAGCGACGGCCCGCATCCAGCGTGGTGCCAATCTGCGAATCCGAGGTGTAGTCGACGCCCACTTTCGCCTGCGGGGTGTCGCCCGCGTGTTTTGGCTCAAGGTTGATCATCCCGCCCACGCCGGAGCTTGCCGCGCCGTTCATCAGCGAGTTAGCCCCTTTGAAGATCTCAATGCGGTCGACCATCTGGGCATCCACTACCTGACGCGGCAGCACGCCGGACAGGCCGCCAAAGGTCATGTCGTCGCCGTCAAACTTCAGGCCGCGAATGCGGAAGGTTTCCGCGCTGTTGCCGTACCCCTGAACGAACTGCACGCCCGCGTCGTTGGCGACCACGTCAGCAATGGTTTTCGCCTGCTGATCTTCCACCAGCTTTGAGGTGTAGCTGATGATGTTGAACGGCACGTCCATGGCGTTCTGCTGGCCGAGCATCCCCATGCGTCCGCCGTTCGCCACCTGCCCGTCAAGGAAGGCCGGCACCAGCTGGTCGCCGCCGGGTTTGAAGTCGCCGGCAGGTGCAGACTGCACAACGATGGTGTCTTCTTTTTTATCCTCCGCCGCCCAGGCGGAATGTGTAACCGCGCCAATGGCGAGCGCCAGCAGCGTTTTGTGCATTTTGGTGTTGTTCATCGTTAACTCGTTTGAAAGTGCGCGCAAAAATGACCCGTTGACGGGCCTTAGAATGTATTGGTTGCAATGCAAATGAGAACTATACGCATTATCTATGCGTTAGCAAGTGTAACCGCGCATTTCTGGTTGAGGAAAGCGGTTGAGCGAAGAAAGTCGGAAGGGTGGCGTCGCGTGAGGTGATGAAGAACGACCCCCTCGCGTGGGGGTGGTCGTCATGACATTATTTTTTCTTGTAACTGTCAGCCGTGCCGTGAATTTTGTTGTTGGTATTACTCAGGTCAGCATCAGGACATCAGCGCCCTGTTTGACTGACGGATAACAAAATGATTGATTTATAGACATGCCGCCCGGAAAATCCATATAAATAACATGGATTAACAGGACGTTTGATGCTCAGACTCTACACACTGTGGGAACTTGAACGGGAAGTGTCGCCCGATGAGTTCCAACATATTCTGACCCCGGAAGCTGCACTTAAAAAGTCAGCATACTGCTATGACCTTGACTACAGGAACTACACGTCACCACCAATAAACGAGGCTCCCAGACCGCTAGATGGACTTAACAACAAACCCTATCAGCGAACGGGCTACGATCCGATTTATGATGATCTGGAAATAAACCTGATGGAGGGTTGGATTATCGGCCTTGATACCGATGAACCTTGGGACGAAACAGTAAACCCTTTCCACATCAGCGCTGATGGTGAACTGATTTTTGATAACGCAGATCCGTTCTGCTGGGTTGTCAGTGATTTTCAGCGTGCATTCCGGCTCGCCATCAGCAACCAGAACGGCAGGAAACCTGCTGCAACTGAAAAGTTTCAATCTTCCGGAGAACCCGTGCAGTACGCACAGGTGGCGAAAACCATCAACACCAAAGCTGCAGGGCGACTGCTTGCGGCTGGCGGTATTTACAACGGCAACATTGAGGGATTCAGGCAGACAGCCGAACAGTTGGGAGGCGATGCCCCAGCGGGCTACGATCAAGTGATGGATAACAAAGGATTACTGATTACCGCTGCATCAGTAGCCGCTGGGCTAACGATGGGAAAAATTAACGTTGCTGGCGAGCCAGAAGAATTATCGTCGTTAAGCAAAATTCCAACGTTTGAATCTCCTGTTCTAAAGGGGTTTACCTCGGAGTCAGGAGCATTGCTAAATGCCGAACATGCCGTTGTGGATTACAGAAAACTAGCGACTTACTCTTTAGATGTTAACCACCCAGTCGGAGGGCATAAGGCCAGAGTATTCGAGTCTGCGCTGGGTTATAACCCGACAAATTCAGACGTGCTAGGGAGTCGAGTCCAGGAGGGTATATTAACCGCCCCCGCTAAAGTTTTGGAGGCAAACCAGCACGGGCAGCGAATGGCCGTAGATATGCCAATATTAGGCGCCAACGGTGAGACAGTGATAGTACGTAGCGGTTGGATATATGAACCTGATGCCGTCGTTCCACGCATGACGACGATTTTTGTTAAGTGAGATGCAGGACATGAGAAGAGAAGAGTTTGAAGTCGTTGTATTAGCGGAAGATTTGCCGGATGAAGGGTTAACTAAAGGCATGGTCGGTGCCATAGTATTCATACATGAAAAACCATATCTGGCCTACATGGTTGAATTTGTAGATGATGAAGGGCGAACTATTGCGATGCCAGATCTTTTACCTGAGCAAGTAACGGATTACATCCCGCCAGAATGATTGCAGTAGAGCTAATTCACCATAACCACACGGGAAAGATGACAATCATGCCTTTCCCGCTTATCAGGCCATAAACGGTCTGTCTATACATTCCAGTGTGCCGCTGTCCGTTCTTCAAGAAATGGGCGGCTGTGAGTCGATAGAAATGGTCCGTCGCTATGCTCACCTGGCACCGAACCATTTAAGCAAACACGCACGGAAAATTGATGCCATTTTTGGCAACCATGACACAAATACGACACAAGGAGAAATCAGGCTGGGTTGAAACTGGCGTAAGTGCCTGTTTTTAAATGGCACGCCCTGTAGGATTCGAACCTACGACCTACGGCTTAGAAGGCCGTTGCTCTATCCAACTGAGCTAAGGGCGCACTGAGAAGAGTGAACTTCGCGGTGGTGAAACGCGAAGAATTATACGGTCAATGGCAGGTGAGTCAATGCCTTTTCCGTTTTCGGGGGCAATAACCGCTAGCCGATTGTAAATACGGCTATTTTCTCAACATTTCTCGCTGTTTCACCGTAAAATTTAGCGCTGCGAAAAGGCTTAGTTGCATTTAAGTAACGCCTGCTGTTTTCCTGTTCGTCGGCTCGTCACACTAGAGCGAGGTTTCCCGGCCGCCTGGAGGCTGACAGACAACAGGACAATGGAGTGACAGCGCAAAACCCGTTCGATACGCCCCCCCGGTTACAGTTTATTTCTCAGGACATCGTCGGCATCAAACTGGAGCCTGTCGTCGCCCTCACCTCTCAGCGTCAGGTTGGCGTGGAGGTGCTTAGCATTCTGTCCGAACCGCAGCACAGCGAGGATTTTTTCCGCCATCAATCGGCAGGCTGGTCAATGACGCTGCTCGAAGCGCAGCTTGCCGCACTAAAAAAGACGCCGCACGGTAATAACCTTTTTATTAATCTGCCGATAACCGTTCTGACAGAGCCAGCGTCTTTTCAGCGGCTCATCAATCTGAAAAACACGCCGCTGAATATCGAGATTGTTGAGCTCTCTGCCTTTCTGGCGTTCTCTGCCGCACAGAAGCAGCGCGTCATTCAAAACCTGTCGAAACTCCGGGAACAGGGGCACAGTATATGGCTGGATGACATCGACGAATCTGTCATTCAGCCGTTTTTATTTTGTCGATTACCGTTGAACGGCATCAAAATTGATAAGGGCGCATTCTGGCGTTTACGCGCCACGCCCGCGCTGAGGCAGCTGGTTTCACGTTGCTTTCAGCTGGCCGGGAGCGTACTCATCGAAGGTATTGAGACTGAACGCGATCGCACCTGGGCACTGCAGGCAGGCGCAGATCTCGGCCAGGGATATTACTGGCCGTCCTGGACATGGCCGGAGGATTAAAGAGCCATTTCCAGGAGGGAGACCATGCGAATGACAGTGCGCCGTTACCGGCGGCGGCGTACAGGAAGTGATGCACTGGGATTTACGCGCTCACCTTTTGCTCCCCCCTTTTTCGACCGGCTCGAGTTTTTGAGCCAGTCCATCAGCCAGCCCCGAAAAACCGACGCTCCGTTTATCATTCTGGTCACGGAGGATCATTTTCTGCGCACCGGCTTTCTTAACGGGCAGTTTCCCCTGAGCAGCTGTTGCGACTATACCTCGCTGGATGATGCCCTCGGCGCTCAGGCCCAATGGCCTTCAGCGCGTCTGGTGGTGGATGTTGAAAGCCGTTCCACCGGGCTGATCGATCAGTTGGATCAGTTAAGAAGGCATAGCCTGTATCCCCCCTTCCTCACGCCGTGGCTACTGGTCCGGGCTGATAATTATGATACCCGCCTCTTCTGCAAAGCGGCGGGGCCTTTTCACGTGCTGGAACGTCAGATGAACGCGGCAGGGCTTCAGCACAGCCTGATGGATACCCGCCCCCCGCAGGGGTCCGACAAAGACTGGTTTTCCCGCAACGAATGGCCCATTTTGCAGGAGCTTGCCCGCGGTAAGACGCTACGTCAGATCGCCCTTCTGCAGAATCGCCCCTATAGCCGCATTATCTACCGTCTGAGCTGCATCCTGCTTAAGCTGGGGCTGAGCCATCGCCAGGAATTGTTACACCTTCTTAATAACCTTTCAGACTGCACGTTCTAACTTACTCACTAACCTCTTATTTCCTAAAGCGGTTTAGGAATTTACTTACCACTCATGTTATTGAATGGTTAAATTTTAACAATGTATTCGATTTTATAACTATTCCTAATTTCTGGCTCGGAACCATGTGAAATGTCACAGAATGAATCAAAGGCAGCACTTTCCTCCATCCGTTAAGTGAATGCAGAAGGCGTTAATAAGATGATAATGATGTAAAAACAAGCAGCTTCGCTTCACGCTCCAGGAGCGGAAAGCAAAGTGGGTAGCATGTTCTCCTGCGCGATGATGGCGTGACGTTGATGCGCCTTAAGCACTTTCAGATGAAGGTTTGACACCTTGCGAGGGCACTTTTTCGCCTCTTTTACCCTGGCTCGCCCTACGAACTGACGCCCTCTTTCGTTAACAAACACGCAACATAAAGAGACATCTGTTATTTTTTGTTATTACATAAAGATGAAAAGATGCGGTAAATGGGATAACAGGATATTTCCGCTAAATTTAAAAACATAGCCATTCAGATCCAGAAGATAATACAAACCAATAAGCGGAGATTAATTTACAGGGTTTTCGGAAAAAACTTACTCTGTATAATAAGATGCGTACCAAATCTGAATAAGAAAAATCTATTTGCCAACACCAGCCAAATGAGATGACCGCGCTGAGGCACTGTTCTTTTCATTACGTAAACAAGGATGCTTTCGCTCTTTCCAGGGAAATACTACGGTATAGGGACTGCACTTTATATCCTTCCGGCATTTCGAGAGTTTTACAAAACTCTGCATAACGCTTTTAACAATCTGAGGCATTAAAAATGAAACCGGCATCCGTTATCATTATGGACGAACATCCTATCGTCAGAATGTCGATAGAGGTCCTGCTACAGAAAAATAAAAATATCACAGTCAAGCTTAAGTCTGGCGATAGCCATGAAGTTCTTGACTGCATTCGCAATCATCCTATCGATTTGGTGATCCTTGACATCGAACTCACGGGCACAGACGCCTTCGCTTTACTGAAGAGAATCAGAAACTTAAACAAAGACATCAAGGTTCTGTTCCTCTCCTCTAAATCAGAGTTATTTTACGCGGGTCGTGCTATTCGCGCCGGGGCCAACGGCTTCGTCAGTAAACGAAAAGATTTGGGTGAGATCTACAACGCCGTAGAGATGATTTTGATGGGCTATTCTTTTTTCCCGTCTGAAACGCTGAATTTTATTAACCATATGGGTTCGGGAAAAGGGATGGCAGTGGATATGCCATTATCGAATCGCGAGGTCACGGTATTACGTTATCTGGCGAATGGATTATCCAATAAGGAGATTGCTGAGCAGTTACTGTTAAGCAATAAGACCATTAGTGCGCATAAATCCAATATTTATTCCAAGCTTGGCGTACAAAGCATCGTGGAATTAATAGATTACGCCAAAGCGCACGAGCTGCTATAACCTGAATTCACTCCCTGCAGTTTATCCGAGCTGCAGGGAGTGCGGTCAGTGCTAATTATAATTAATCATGAAGGTGGCATCCGCATCAGCCCGTCCGGGCTGAGGGTTATCGGCCGTGGCAATATAATTGGCATAAAATGACAGAGTCGCATTCCCCTGTGCATCAACCGTGACCGGCTGGCTGGCCTGCTGAAGCGCCAGACGCGTTTTATCCGCATCCCTGATCTCGACGGCGACGTGGCTCGCTGTACTGGCGTCATTCAGCGCCAGCAGCCCGCTATTGCTCCCGTCGGCCTTACCCGAGAACGTAATGGACGCCGCCCCGGGCGGACAGCCGGTCAGCTTCAGCGTGAAGGGCATAGGCTGTGTGCGGCTCCCCGTGGTGTTGAGCTGCTTCGTGGGCCAGGTGCCCAGCGTGACCGTTTTGTCGCTATCGTTACCCTCTGCCACGCAGGTGAAATCGACAATATTGCCGTAGAGCCGAATATTAATTTCGCCCAATGCGGTTTCCGCCTGAGCCTGGGTGCAAAGCGCAAAGAGCGCCACGGTGATAAAACGGATCCCGTTTCGCATGTCTGCTCCTTAGTCGTAATCCACGCGCAAATATCCGCGCGAGGTAAAGCGCCCTTCCGCTGGCTTGTTGCCCGTCACGCTCACCGGCCAGACCCGGATCCCCACCTGCGCCTGCGCGCTGTCGTCCAGGCGGAACGGAATTTTGCTCGTCAGGTTGTTAGGCGTGAGCGGCGCACCGCTCTCGTTGGCAATGATGAACCCCACATCCGGGTTATCCGACACCAGCGCATTATCGGAGACCTTTTCAGCCTCGACGCGCATTGTCAGCATGGCGTTTGCCTCCACGTTGGTGCATTTAATCGCGATGGTTTTACTCTGCGATGAGACCCCCTCCGGCTTGTTACCCACGCCCGCCTTGCTGAACAGGGAGGCGCCAATGTCGCCGAAATCAAATTCAACCACATTGCCGGCGTTGATGGCGCAGCTCTGCGGCACCTGAATGGTTCCGCTATAGCTGATGGTGTAGACCGGCGTGGTCAACGGATCGGAGGAGGTGGTGGTGACGTAAACCCGGAACATAGTGGCACGCGGGATCACCACCATATTGATAAAGCGTCGGGTCACCTTAAGACGGAAAACAAGGCTGGAATCCTGCACGCCAAACGGTTGGTTTTTTGAAACGTTAGGATGGCTCCCCATCTGGATATAGTTTTTGGGTGGATAAAACGCGCCGGCATAGCTGTCCGTGATCTTCATCGCCCCGTCCAGATAGTCGTTAAGCTTCAGATACTGATAGCCATCGCTGGTCCCGGTGATCGGGTAATCCGTCACGTAGCTGCGCTTGGTGGTATTCCCGACGGTGCCCTTCGGGCAGACGGCGTTTACCCCCACCCACTGCGATTTCTCGCTGAGGGTGACAACCTGCCCGACCTGGTTATTCGAGCTGTTGAATTTATCCGTCAGGTCGTAATGCACCTCCGTCGGCACGCCCTTTTCATTGACGCACACGGTGGCTAACGCGTTTGTCGCGGGCAGGAGTGCCAGAAGCGACAGGGCAAAGATATGGATTTTAATCACAGCGGATCCCCTTAAGTGTGATCGCCTGTTGCAGGCTCTTTTCAGGCAAGCTGTAAGGCGCACGGCACTGGGACTGCGCCCCGTTACCCCACTGGACCAGCAGTTCGCCCTCCAGCGGCAGCCCACTCAGGTAAATTTGCCCGTCATCCCCCACCATGCTGGTCACCCCGCTCTGGGTTTCGCGCACCACGGCGCCGAACGGCACCGGCTGGTTGCCGCGCGTTACCGTCAGCAGGGCGCGCACGCCAATGCGGGTATCAAAGCTGGCGCGGACCAGCGCGCCTTTGGTCGGCACCACGCTGCTCACGTTGTTTTCGATATCGGTGTTGTTGCTCATGGTATTGGTATCCAGCGCCACGCGGTTGTAGCGGTAGACGGTGGCATACGGCATGACCGCGTAGCCTCGCCAGTCGGTCTTCACGCCGGTCTGGTTTTCCACGCTGACGCCTGATGCCCCCGGCGCCTTAATCAGCACGTTGGTATCGCCCAGCGGCTGGCTGAAGGTCACGCCGTCGGCATGGCCAACCACCCCGCCGGAGAGCTGCCAGTTGAGATCGTGCTGATCGCGGGAATAGTTGTAGCCCACGCCCAGCGTGCCGTAGGTCGCCTGCCAGTTGGCGCTGGCGCTTCCGCTTGAGCCGTTGGTGCTGGCGTGTCCCTGGGTCACGCTGTAGTTCAGGTTGCGGTCCTCAAGCAGCGTGCCGCTGACGCCGGTTTGCCAACTGGTGTCGCCATCGCTGTTTCGGCTGGCGGAAGCGGTGGCATAGGCGCGATCGATCGCGCTGTCCCGGCGATAGCCCTGGCGGGTAAAGAGGCTAAACGGCACGGAGACGTTAAACGACGCGATCCGGTCGGTACCGTCGATCCCGACGGATTTGTTCCACGACCATGACAGGGAGTAGTTGACCCCCTTCACGCCCCCCGCGTAGCCCAGCTGATACCAGAGGTTCGTTTCGTCCGTCCCCCAGTAGGTTTGCTCGCTCCCGGAGATATAGACCGAGCCGTAATCCCCCAGCGACTGGGAAATGTTGAGCTGGAAGCGGCCTTTTTTATTCCACGTCAGGTTGTGATAGCTCTGCACGTCCGGCACATCGTTATCGTCCTGGCTATCGGCATACTGGTAGCCCTCCATTGAGCGCCAGGCCACGTCGTCCAGGGTGTAAAACCCCTTCGTTGAGTAGCGGTAGCCCAGCAGCTGGAAGTTGGTGCCAAATCCGTTCAGCGATTTTGCATAGAGAAAACGCAGGGACTGACCTTCATGCTTGCTGTCGTCCGCGAGCTGGCTGCGGGCGTGGGTGATATCGACGGAGACTGCGCCCCAGTCACCGAGGTTTTTCCCGGCACCGACGGCCACTGCGGTATAGCGTGACGCCAGCTGGGTGCCGCCATAAAGCGTAAAGCCGTTGGCAAGCCCGGTAATCAGGGTGCCCTGAGCGAAGAACGGTGTATCCTGGTCGCTGTTACCGCTGCGGTAGTCCCCCGCCACGAGGTCATATTTCCAGCGCCCTTCACGCTGCAGGAGCGGCACGGTGGAGTACGGCACGGTGTAACGCTGCTGGCTGCCGTCTTTCTCTTCCACCGTGACGTCCAGGTCACCGCTGGAGGAGGTCGGGTTAAGATCGGTGATGGCGAACGCGCCGGGCTGGACGTAGCTTTGATAGATAACGTAGCCGTTCTGGCGAACCACCACTTTGGCAGGCGTACGGGCAATACCGCGCACGGTCGGCGCGTAGCCCTGCAGGCTGTCGGGGTACATGCTGTCAGACGAATAGAGCCGCCCGCCGCGAAAACCGACGCTGTCGAAAACGTCATTTCCTGTGTTGCTGTCGCCGAGCACCAGCTCACTTTTCAGCGGGATAACGGTGCGCTGCGCCCAGGTGCCAATATTCTGCCACTCGCTGCGCCGCTTGCCGTTATTTTGCGTGTAGCGCCATGCGCCGTTGTTGCGTAAACGCCAGGCACCATAGTTCAGCCCGCTCTGCAGGTTCAGGTAATAGCTGTCGTCTTCGCTTCCTCGGTTGCCCGTGAAGCTGTAGTTCACCAGCGCGGCGGGAATGCCTTCATCCCACTGTTCAGGCGGAATATAGCCGCGCGCGCTGTTCTGCATCGCCACCTGCGGCAGGCTGACGTTCAGGCGCTGTGAGGCAAAGTTAAATACCGTTTCGCTGCCGGGAATGGCCGTGGTCAACGGAACGCAAGTTTCACCCTGCACCTTCGCCAGCTCGGGAAATGCGGCAACGTTGACGCCAAAGCGATCGAGCATCGCGCGCGTAATGCACGGCGACAGGCCGCCCGCCACCGGCGGCGTGTTCTCGGCCTGTTCAAAACGCACGTCCTGGGTGCCGATAAACTCATCGTTACGCCAGATATCCACGCGATAGATGCCGGGTGCCTGCTGGTGCCCCTGTTCAAAACGCGACAAATCCGCCACGCTGGCGGTGTCGTCGGACAAGAAGGCCGGGTTGAAGTAGCTTTCGCTCCAGCCGGCCTGCGGCCAGAGCGCGGCCATCAGCGCCAGCGCAACCGGGCAGTAACGTCCCTGGTGGTTTTTCATCGCCCTGACTCTGCTCACAGGTTGACGCTGCGCGCCGGTGTAATGGCGCCGTAGTCATTCACGCTCTGCCAGGAGAGCGTACCGCTGGCCCCGGCGGGCAGCACCTGCTGAGCCGAGTTTTTCGGCGCCACCATCAGGTTTTCCAGCGTCTGACCGCCCAGCTTCAGGTTGACCAGAGTGATGTAATACGGCGAGGCGTTGCTGACTTTGAGATGGTTCCCCACGCGCTCAAAACGCAGCTGGGAAAGCGCCTCATCCGGCTGCATCGCCAGGTTATTCGGGCGCACAAAGAGCTTGATGCGCGAAAGGATCGCCAGCTGCAGCACGTTATTGTTTTCTGTTTTCGCTTTGTTCACTGACGGGATCGCCTTCACGTTCATGTAAAAGAGCGATTCGCGATCGGCGGGCAGCGCCGGACCGGCGTAAATAATACGCAGCGTGTTTTCGCTGTCCGGCTCGCTAACAAACAGCGGTGGCGTGACGGCAAAGGTTTTTTCCTTTTGCCCGCTGGCATTTTCGATCCACGCGTTAATTAAATAGCGTTCTTGTTTATTGCTGTTGGTGATCGCCAGCGACGTTTGCTTCGCATCCGCCGGGTAAATAACGCGCGTGGCCCCCAGCGCAATACCGCCGGAAGCATTCGCGCATGCGGAAACCATCATTAAAATAAACGATAAAAGCAGTCCTGGTTTAATTAGCATATTCATCAAAACCGTACCTTTAATAATGTGTTCGCAGGTGTTATGGATAAATCAACGTAAACCAGACATCCGACTGAATATTGCCTGGCACGAGGTGTTCGGAAATAGCGCGATAGCGGGCGCTAAAATGAAATGCGAGCTCGCTGGTATTCACGGGCAACCAGCTTACGGCCGTCGCATTCGGGATAATCTGACGCTGCTGCTCATCAAAAAGCGCCAGCCCTACGCCGCTGCTGACAGGCGTTTCACCTGGCCGCGATGTCGCCAGAAAAACCTGCGGATCTTCCGCGGGCGTCACGCCCTGAAACTGGATCCCCACGATGCGCGAGACATCCACGCTGCAGTCCAGCAGCCGCACGGTGAACGGCACATTAACCGTTGAAAAGCTGCCCACACCGGAAAATGAATTGGTTCGGTACTGCCCCATGTCGATGCGCATATTCTGGCTGTCGGGCGCCACGGCGCAGCCGCCATTTACCAGCTCCCCCCGAAGATGCACCTTGCCGCCTTCGATCACCACGGTATGCGCCGATGCCGGGCAGGCCATCGCAAGGGTTAACAGCAGTAGTGTTCCAGTCCTTGTCATCCTTCGTTCCTGGCAGTAGCGTATGACGGGCCTCGTCCCTGAGGCCTGAACATCCCTGTGCGAGGGTATTATTCGTATTTCATTACGAAGGTGGCGTCAGCGTTCGCCTGGCCTGGCTCGGTGGTCGCAGCCGTTGATTTGTAACGCGCGGTGAATTGCAGGGTGTTAGTCCCTTTAATCAGGTCTTTCGCGGCAGAGAAGGTGGCACCGTCCGGGGTCAGCACGCTGGATTTGCTGTCGAGGATCTCGATACCCACGCCTTTCGCGGTGTTGTCGTTGTTACCGGACGTCACGGCCAGCAGGGTTTTGTCGGTCGCGTCGATCTGGCCGGTGAAAGCAACGGCAGCGGTTTTAGCAACCAGCGGATCGCAGTCATTCAGTTCAATGTTGAACGGAATATTAGAGGTGGTGTCGCCCACTTTGGTGAATTTCGCGGTACGATACTGACCGAGATTAACCGTCTGCTCGGAAGAATCGGTATTTACTGAACAAGCAGCATTAACCAGTTCACCTTTAAAATGCACGGTACCGCCATTTACGGTAACCGGCGTAACTGGGTCGGCTGCATTAGCGGCACCCGCGACCAGGGCCAGTGTTGCAATAACAGAAGAAGCAATGTTGCTGAGTTTCATGTCTATTCCTTTAAAATGTAAATAACCCTTCCCGCGAAAAATCGGGAATAAGAAATACGTTCAATTGCGTAATTGAAAACTTATTTCGGAGGAGACAAAGTAGCTCAGGAAGCAATTTTTAAATATGTCAAAACACTGCCATTTCGCCAGGTCACATCCTAATACCGCCTAAGAAATTGACCATCACTTAAGAAGGGTTTTTGCCCCTCACGGATGAAAACTCGTAAAGGGTGACTGACAGCGGGGCTCGCTTCTGACAAAATACAGGCCATCCCCCCTTTCAAACGTTACAGACGGAATCTTCTCTCTGATGGCAGCAAAGATTATTGACGGTAAAACGATTGCGCAGCAGGTGCGCTCTGAGGTCGCGGAAAAAGTGAAGGCGCGTAAAGCGGCCGGAAAGCGCGCTCCAGGGCTGGCCGTTGTGCTGGTTGGCAGCAACCCGGCATCGCAGATTTATGTCGGCAGCAAACGCAAAGCGTGTGAAGAGGTGGGGTTCGTCTCCCGCTCTTACGATTTGCCGGAAACCACCAGCGAAGCGGAACTGCTGGAACTTATTGACACCCTGAATGCCGATAAAGAGATCGACGGCATTCTGGTTCAGCTGCCGCTGCCTGCGGGCATCGACAACGTGAAGGTGCTGGAGCGCATCGCGCCGGATAAAGACGTCGACGGTTTCCATCCGTACAACGTGGGCCGCCTGTGCCAGCGCGCGCCGCGTCTGCGCCCGTGCACCCCGCGCGGCATCGTGACGCTGCTGGAGCGTTATAACATCGACACCTACGGCCTGAACGCCGTGGTCATCGGTGCGTCCAACATCGTGGGCCGTCCGATGAGCATGGAGCTGCTGCTGGCAGGCTGCACCACCACCGTGACCCACCGCTTCACCAAAAACCTGCGTCACCACGTTGAAAACGCCGATCTGCTGATCGTCGCGGTCGGCAAGCCGGGCTTTATTCCGGGCGAGTGGATTAAAGAGGGCGCGATTGTCGTGGACGTCGGGATTAACCGTCTGGAAAACGGCAAAGTGGTCGGCGACGTGGTGTACGAAGATGCGGCGGCTCGCGCCTCTTACATCACGCCAGTACCGGGCGGCGTTGGCCCGATGACCGTCGCAACCCTGATTCAGAATACTTTGCAGGCATGCGAAGAGTACCACGATGTAGAGGAAGCATAAGATGGCCACATTTTCATTAGGCAAACACCCGCACGTTGAGCTGTGCGATCTGCTCAAGCTGGAAGGCTGGAGCGAAAGCGGCGCGCAGGCGAAAATCGTTATCGCCGACGGGCAGGTGAAAGTAGATGGCGTAGTGGAAACCCGCAAGCGCTGCAAGATTGTCGCCGGCCAGACCGTGAGCTTTGAAGGGCAGAGCGTGACCGTGACGGCCTGAGTTTCCCCTCACCCTAACCCTCTCCCCAACGGGGAGAGGGGATCAAAAATCCCCTCATATCCATCACGGTTAATTATCGATCAACTTCAAATAATCACGATCCCCTCTGGGTGAAACGTGAAAATTATGTTGCACGTTTTTCAGACTTTCCCCACGATAAGTAGAACGTTCTACTAAAACGTTCTACTTACAATAACAGCGCCAAAAAAAGCGCTACTCGGGGGAAATCAGCATGAGTCTGATATCAGGGTTTGTTAAATCGCTGTCTAAGTTATCGATGATTGGTCGCGCCTTAATGCTGCCAATTTCACTGCTTCCCGCTGCGGGCCTGCTGCTGGCCTTCGGCGATAAGTTCCACCTGCCGCTGATGATGAACGCCGGCGGGGTTATCTTTGATAACCTGCCGATGCTGTTTGCCATCGGCTCCGCCGTGGGTCTGGCGTCCGAGTCCGGCATCGCGGCGCTCTCGGCGGCAGTCTCGGTGTTTGTCACTAACATCACCATCAGCACCGTGTTAAGCATTACGCCGGAAATGGCTTCGCAGGGCGGAAAATACGCCATGGTGGTCGGCATCCCGACGCTGCAGATGGGTGTCTTTGGCGGGCTTATCTGCGGGATCCTCGCGGCCTGGTGCTATAACCGCTTCCACACCATGCAGCTGCCGGAATTCCTCGGCTTCTTCTCAGGGAAGCGCTTTGTGGCAATCGCCACGGCGTTCCTCTCATTCCTGATGGGGCTGCTGCTGCCGTACGTCTGGCAGCATATTCAGGCCGGTATCGACGCGCTCTCCGTGATCGTAAACGGTGATAACCAGGCGGCATCGACCTTTATCTTCGGGCTGGTGGAGCGCGCGCTGATCCCGCTCGGCCTGCACCATATCTGGTATCCGTCCTTCTGGTATTCGTTCGGGGATTACACCACCCAGGCGGGCCAGGTGATCCACGGCGACCAGACCATCTGGTTCAAGATGCTGGAAGAGGGCGTGAAATCCTTCAGCAGCGACACCTACCAGAATGCCGGTAAGTTCATGCAGGGCGAGTTCCCGCTGATGCTGTTCGCGCTGCCCGCGGCGTGCCTTGCGATGTACCACGAAGCGCACACGAAGAATAAGAAAATCGCGGCCGGTATTCTCTTCTCCGCTGCCCTCACCTGCTTCCTGACGGGGATCACCGAGCCGGTAGAGTTCACCTTTATCTTCGTGGCGCCAATTCTGTACGTCTTCAACGCCATCATGGCCGGCCTGGCGTACATGACCATGTACCTGCTGCACGCGCATATCGCCAAATCGTTCTCGGCGGGCTTTATCGACTACCTGTCGTTCGGGATCCTGCCGTCGTTTAACGGCTATCAGACCAACTTCCTGAGCGCCATTATCATCGGCATTCCGATGGCGCTGATTTACTACTTCACGTTCCGCTTCGTGATCCGTCGCTTCGACGTGAAAACGCCGGGCCGTACGGAAGTGACCGCCAGCGCGAATGACAAGTCCGATTCCGAACTTGCTACCGAAATCATCGGCCTGCTGGGCGGCGCGCAGAACATTGACTCCGTCGGCTCCTGCATCACCCGCCTGCGTCTGGAAGTGGCGAAGAGCGATGCGGTGGACAGGGACGGACTGAACGGGCTCGGCGCCCGCGGCGTGGTCTTCGTCGGCGACAACGGGATCCAGGTGATTTTCGGTGCCAGAGCACAGTTTATCGCCCAGACCATGTCCACCATGATCGGCAAATAATAAGATGCCTGAGCGACACGTCTCCTGTACGCTGGGAGCCGTGTCTTATCCGGCTGATAATCGGTACATTTCAGGGAGCGGTTTTGAAGAAAGTCAGCATCATTGATGTCGCAAAGCACGCGGGCGTCTCGGTCTCTACCGTCTCGCTGGTGCTACGTCAGAAAGGGAAAATCTCAGAGGCGACGATCGAGAAGGTCAATGCCGCCATCACGACGCTGGGCTATGTTCATAACGTTGCCGCTGCCAACCTCCGCGCCAACACCTCCAATCTTATCGGCCTGATCCTGCGCGACTTCAGCGACAGCTTTTCCATCAAGGTGATGGCGAGCATCGTTCAGGAGCTGGAGAAGCAGGGTTATATGGTTTTTCTCGGCCAGCCGCTGAACGACCGGGAACATCTGGAACGCACCCTGCTGTCGTTTAAGCAGCAGGGCGTCGCGGGCGTTATTTATCTCGCATCTGACACCCGTAACGCCGCTTTACCGGAGCAGATCCGCCAGTGCCCGCTGCCGCTGGTAGCGGTCTCGCAGTCTCTGCTGGATGAAAAATGCAATCTGGTAATGCGCGATAACCGTCAGGCGGCGAACCTTGCCGCACGCTATCTTATCGAGCGCGGACACCGCACGATCGCCTACATTGGCGGACGCGAGGGCTGTCTTATCCGCGAGCAGCGCCTGCTCGGCTTTCGCAGCGCGATGACGCAAAACGGGCTGGTCTGGCGCGATGATTATTCACCGGCCTGCCGCGACGACACCCAGGCCGCCGCGATGGCAACGCGCCAGCTGCTGGAGAAAAACAGCTCTATCACCGCCCTGCTCTGCCATTCGCCGGATGCGATGATTGGCTCCATTTCAGGCATTCATCAGGTGGGCCGCACCGTGGGGAAAGACGTCTTCTTAACCCAGCAGGTGGCGCTGATCGGTTTTGAAGATATGCTGCACGTCAACCTCACCTCCCCTTCCTTCACCTACGTCTCCTCGGCCAGCGATGAAACCGGGCGACAGGCGGCGGGGCTGATTATCCGCAAGCTGAAGGAGCCGGATCTGCAAACCCAGCGCATTACGCTGTCCGGGCAGCTTATCGCGCGCGAGTCGGCGTAAAATCAGAATTTGACACAGGTCTGCTGCAGCGGATTCGCTGCTATATTGCCATGATTTGCCATGGATAATTGCAATGCCTACCGTTATCACTCACGCTGCTGTCCCTCTTTGCCTGGGCTTAGGTCTGGGAACGAAAGTCATCCCTCCTCGCCTGCTGTTTGCCGGTATCGTGCTCGCCATGCTGCCGGACGCCGACGTGCTGGCGTTCAAATTCGGCGTCGCCTACGGGAATATTTTCGGCCACCGCGGCTTTACCCATTCGCTGCTGTTTGCCTTTGTTGTGCCGATACTGTGCGTGCTGACTGGACGACGATGGTTCCGGGCCAGCCTGACGCGCTGCTGGCTGTTCTTAACAGTGTCACTGCTGTCGCACAGCCTGCTGGACTCGATTACAACGGGCGGGAAAGGCGTCGGCTGGCTGTGGCCGTGGTCGGATGAACGCTTCTTCGCGCCGTGGCAGGTGATCAAGGTCGCGCCGTTTGCGCTGTCGCGCTACGCCACGCCGTACGGGCATCAGGTCATTATCTCGGAACTGCTGTGGGTGTGGCTGCCGGGGGTGGTGCTGATGGGGTTGCTGTGGTGGAAACGGAGGTAAAAGCAAAACGGCAACTCAAGTTGCACCCTCTCCCTGTGGGTGTACGGTCCGGGGACATAGTGAACACTTGTTCGGGGACATGGTAGACACTTACAACTGAGGCATAAGAATCCGTTTATGGAGTCGCTTATGCCCTGGGATGCGAGAGATACCATGTCATTACGTACCGAGTTTGTGCTGCTCGCCTCGCAGGACGGGGCGAACATCCGTTTCCTCTGCCGTCAGTACGGCATTTCTCCTGCCACCGGCTACAAGTGGCTTCAGCGCTGGGCTCAGGAAGGCGTATCCGGCCTTCAGGACCGCTCCCGCGCACCTCATCACTCCCCGAACCGCTCGTCAGACGACATCACGGCCCTGCTGCGCATGGCCCATGACCGCCATGAACGCTGGGGAGCCCGCAAGATTAAGCGCTGGCTTGAAGACCAGGGGCACACCATGCCCGCCTTCAGCACCGTCCATCACCTGATGGCCCGTCATGGCCTGCTGCCGGGCGCTTCACCGGGCATTCCGGCCACGGGACGCTTCGAACACGACGCGCCGAACCGCCTCTGGCAGATGGATTTTAAGGGCCACTTTCCCTTTGGCGGTGGCCGCTGCCATCCGCTCACCCTGCTGGACGACCACTCCCGTTTTTCCCTGTGCCTGGCGCCCTGTACCGATGAACGGCGTGAGACCGTGCAGCAGCAGCTGGTCAGCGTGTTTGAGCGCTACGGCCTGCCGGACCGGATGACGATGGACAACGGCTCACCGTGGGGCGACACCACCGGCACCTGGACGGCGCTGGAGCTGTGGCTGATGCGTCACGGTATCCGGGTGGGCCATTCCCGGCCTTATCATCCGCAGACGCAGGGCAAGCTGGAGCGTTTTCACCGCAGCCTGAAGTCGGAAGTGCTGCAGGGAAAATGGTTCGCGGACAGCGGAGAGCTGCAGCGCGCCTTCGACCACTGGCGGACGGTCTACAACCTTGAACGCCCGCACGAGGCGCTGGATATGGCGGTACCGGCCTCGCGGTATCAGCCGTCTGCCCGGCAGTACAGCGGGAGCGTAACGCCGCCGGAATATGATGAAGGGGTGAAGGTCAGGAAAGTGGATGTCAGCGGAAAGCTGAG